>NZ_ASRX01000097.1 GCF_000601485.1 Chondromyces apiculatus DSM 436 | reverse complement strand
GCCGCCCCCCGCCGCCCCCCGCCGCCTTACCCCGGAGGTCAGCCCCCGAAATTCCGGACCACCTTCTCCAGCCGCGCCTCTTCCGACGACCGCAGCAGCCCCACCGCCACCACGCTCAGCCGCTCCGGCCGGAAGATCGCCCGCGCTGCCGCCTGCACATCGCCCACCGTCACCGCCGCGAGCTGCGCGTGCCGCGCCTCCGGCGTCCGCGCCACCCCCGCCAGCCTCGTCAACCCGTAGAAGCCCGCCGTCGACTCCGCGTCGTCGCGCATCGCCTCCACCGACCACAGGTGCCGGTCCCGCGCCTTCTCCAGCTCCTCTTCCCGGGGCCCCTGATCGCTCAGCTCGTGCAGGAGCGCGAAGATCTCCTTCACCACCAGCGTCGCCCGATCGTGCTGCACCCCGGCCGCGATGTCGACCACCCCGTCGTCCTCGTAGGCCTCGAACATCCCCGACACGTCGTAGCAGAGACCCAGCCGATCGCAGATCCGCTCGTAGAGCCGCGTCGACATCCCGTCGTCGAGCACCCGCAGCAGCATCTCCACGGCAGGCTCGATCGCATCGCGCTCGCTCACCCCCCGGAAGGCCACCCGCAGATCGGTCTGGCTCGACTGGTTCTCCAGGAACTTGAAGCGCGCCTTCTTCTGGGAGAAGGGGGGCGGCGCAGCCGGCACCGCGGTGCCGCGCGGCATCGCCCCGAAGCTCTGCTCGATGCGCTTCATCAGCGCCTCGGGATCGCCGATCCGACCGGCCACGCACAGGACTGCGTTCGCGGCCGTGTAGTGGCGCGCGTGGTGGGTGCGGAGCATCGCCTCGTCGAACCGATCGATGGCCTCGCTCTTCCCGGTGATCGTGTAGCCGAGCGGGTGCTGCTCGTACATCAGCGCCCGCACGTTGTTGTCGGCGTCGATGTCGCGGCCGTCCTCGTCGAGGTCCTCCAGGATCTCCTCGCGCACGATGCCCCGCTCCACCTCGATGGACGTGAAGCGCGGGGACGTCGTCACCTCACCGAGCAGATCGAGCACCGCGCCCAGGCTCACGGGGGGCACCGACACGCTCATCACCCCGTGGTCCACGTGGGTCGCTGCGTAGAGCGTCCCCCCGAGGCGCTCGAAGGCGAGGGCCTGGGCGTGGGCGGTGGGCAGGGTCGTGGTCCCGCGGAAGACCATGTGTTCGAGGAAGTGGGAGAGACCGTTGGTGTGCTCCGTCTCGAAGCGGGAGCCCGCCCGCAGGTACAGCGTGGCGACGGCCCGGTGCACCCCCGGCTGCGGGACCAGCACCACGGGCAGCCCGTTGGGCAGCGTCACGTCGACGTGCTGCAGGGTGGCGGGCTCGATCGACATCGAGGGCGGCGCTGCGCTCATTCGCCCTCGTCGCTCATGGGGGCGCCGTCGGACTCGCCGGCCTTGGGCTCGGTCACGAGGGCCTTGTCGTACTTCACCTCGCTGCCCAGGGTGCTCTTCAGCCGGCGCACGTAGTTCAGCACCGCGTCGTCCTGCTTCGCCCCGCGCAGGCTGCCCATGTACGTCTCGCGGTCCTTCTGCCACTGCTCGTCGGTGACGGCGGTGACCTCCTTGAGCTGCACGGCGGCGTAGCCGTTCGCGAGCTGCACCACGTCCTTCAGCGTGTCGCCGGCCTTGGCGAGTTCGAACACGTTGCGGGCCACGCCGGTGCCGTCTTGCGCGGAGGGCAGCGGGCTGCCGCTCTGGTTGAAGGGCAGGCTGGTCTCGATGGTGGGGCGGTGCGGGTGGGTGGCGAAGGTGAGGATCTCGTTCTCCTCCACCGCTCCTGCGGCGGCCTCCGGCTTGTCGGCGCCCTCGGACTTGTCGGCGTCGGCGCTCCCCTTGTCGGCGCCCTCTCCCTCGGACTTGGCGGCGGCCTTTTCGGGCTTCGTCGCCTTGGGCTTCGTGGTGGTGGCGGCCTTCTTCTTGTCCTTGCCGGCGGCCTTGTTCGCCTCGTCCTGCGCGGCGGTCAGGCCCGCGAGGTAGGTGTCGAGGGCGTCCTTCAGGGACTTGCCCCCGCCCGTGGCGGCGAGCACCTGCTTCGCGGCGTCGGCGGCGAGGCGATCGGCCTCCTGCATCAGGTACATCTCCCGGGCGAGCTGGCCCCGGGCGATCTTCTCGTTGTCGTCGCCGGCGGCGATTTGATCCACGAGGATGAGGTGGTAGCCGTACTCGGTCTCCACCGGCCCGGAGACCTCGCCGGCCTTGAGCGAGAAGAGCTTGTCCTCGAAGGGCTTCACGGTCTTGCCCTTGCCCATGCAGCCAAGCTCGCCGCCGCGGGCGGCGCTGGTGTCGTCGCTCAGGCGGCGGGCGACGTCGGAGAAGTTCACGCCCTGCTTGAGCAGCGCCTCGGCGCGGGCGATCTTAGCCTTGGCCTTGGCCTTGTCGGCGTCGTCGGCGTCTTCCTTCACCCGGGCGAGGACGTGGCGGGCCACCCGGCACTCGGGCTGGTACTGGGCCTTGCGCGCGTCCCAGCCCTTGTCGAGCTCCTCCTTGTGGCGGTCGGACCAGGCGAGGACGGCCTTGTCGGACATGTCGACCACCAGATCGGCGAAGAAGCGGCGGTCGAAGCGCACGTAGTCGATGGTGCGGGTGCCCTTGTCGCGGGCGAACTGCTGGTAGGCCTCGTCCTCGCTGATGCGCACCCGGGCGCGGACCAGATCGCGCACGCGGCCGGCGAGGAGCTCCTTCCGCTGGAACTCGCGGAAGTCCGAGGGGCTCATCTTGGTGAGGAGGCGGACGTCGCGCTCGTAGCGCTTCTTGTCGAACTTCTTGGTCTTGCGGTCGTTGACGTCGAGGACGCGGAAATGTTCACCGTCGCCGGGGAGGCCGAGCATGTTGGTGAGCTGGTTCCGGCGGTCGTTCCCGACGGCGTCGACGGGCACCGTGACGTGGGCGCGGCCCGCGAGGATCTCGGTGTTGAGGTCGTCGTCCGAGATGGCCAGACCGAGGCGCTTCGCGTCTTCGAGCAGCAGCCAGCGCTCGTAGAGGCCCTCGGCGGTGAGCTGACGCAGGCCGAGCTGCTTGATGCGCTCGGCGTCGGCGTTGCGCGGGGCGATGAGGCGGTAGGCTGCCCAGAAGTCCGTGGATTTGACACAGTCTCCCTGGACCTCGACCGCGCAGGTGATCTCGGCGCCCTTCGCCGGGGAGGCGCCGGTGCTCGGTCCGAAACTGGAGACGAAAACCACGGCAATGGCGAAGACCACCAGGCCGGTGATGAGCTGACTGAGCCGGTTCACGGGACGCTTGCTAGCACGAGGGCGTCGGCGTGTCTTTACGACGCGGGGGAACGTGGTTAGGAGGAGGGGCAGCCATGGCGCAACCCAAGTCACTCCTTCCCGAATGCGGCCTGTACCTGACCACCCGGGCTCTCCCGGGGAACGAGGAGAAGGTCCCGGCCGGGACCCTCATCTCCTTCCACAACCACTCGGACAGCGGCTTGCCGACGGTGACCACGCCGGATCACAACATCCACAACCGCTGGCACTTTCATGGCCCTCCCGTGACCTTCCGGGGCCTGACCTGGGCCGAGACCCTGACCAAGCTGCCGGCGGAGGGTTTTTACACGTTGCGCAAGGAGCTGTCGTTCGACGGCGGAAAGTGGCCGAAGGGCACCCTGGTCCAGCTCGGGTACACCCAGGCAGGCATGCCCATCCTCTTCGTGGCCCGGGTGCGGGCGAACCTGGAGGAGAACGATTTGCACTTCTCCGACAAGGGCGTCGGGATCAAGCGTGAGCAGTTCTCCATGCTGGAAGCCGTGACGGTTTACCAGGAGCCTGCCGATGGGTCCGGGCACCAGCCGGATCACGCGCACGAACACTGAAATCTTACCTTGTCAGCGACTTCACCCCGTGAACCCGTCGTTGAGATGGGCTGGCACGGGGGCCATGGCTGCTGACGGCCGTGTTCATCAGGCCACGCGGGCGTTCGGCACGGGGGGTGCTACGTTCGGTTGGCTGTGATTCGACGCAGAACGCTTACACCTCCGTCGTCCCAGGCAATTCCAGGCATGCACGCCACCCGGCGTCGCGCCGCGCGCCGCGAGAGCAGCGAGCGGGCCCGCTTCATCATCCGCGACAGGGAAGTCACGGGGTGGACCCTGAACCTGAGCCTTGGTGGGCTCCGGGCCATCGTGGAGGAACCGGTGGTGCTCGGAGAGGAGATCTACGTCTCCGTGGGCGACGGCCAGGCGCGGCCGGGACGCATCGTCTGGATCCAGGAAGAGAGAGACGGGGCGATCGTCGGCGTCGCATACCTGGACGTGGCCACGGACGAGGTGGTGGCGTCGGGTGTGATCCCGGCAATGAGGGACGATCTGGAGCAATCCACCGAGGATGGAAACGAGTTGCTTGCTCCGGCGCCGGGAAGCTTGACGAGGCGGCAGCAAAACTGAGATGGAACCCTCGACCAGTGAAGGTGGGGGGTTTCGCGAACCGAACGGACGATGCCGACGCCCGCGGAGATCAAGACAGCCCTACGTGACGCTGGAGTGGAGATCTACCGCACTCGCGGCGATGTGGTGCACATCGCGGAGCGGGTGCGGGAGAACCTGCTGATGGACTCCGGCATTTTCGTGGAAGCGCACGGACCCAAGGTGGGATTTGTGGTGCGCGCACAGCGCACCGACTTTCCCGGGGTGCCCGACGACCAGCTCTTCGAGCGGGCGCGCAAGTACGGGGCGGCGGCGCTCCCGCGGGGGTTCCGCGAGAGCGGCAGCGCGCTGCGCGAGGTGCAGGATCCGGGGGACGCGGAGAGGACGATCGATACCTGGTGCGAGGTGCAGTTCGAGAAGGCGGTCGACTCGATCGAGGGAGCGATCAGCGAGATCCGGTTCGCGCTGACGCTGGATCGATCGTCCGCGCCTCAGTAGTGAAGGAAGTGAAGGACGCCCGGGCGGGGGGCGCTCGCGCGAGAGGCGCCCGCTGGAGGCACCCGCTGCGTGAGCGGGGCCGATGGGAGCGGGGCCGATGGGAGGGGAGCCGATGATGGCCATGGGGCGCGCGGCGCGCTTGCTCGGGCCAGGGGGTCCGCTCGCGGCAGCGCTGGATCGCTACGAGGAGCGCGAGGGGCAGCTCGCGATGGCGAACGCGGTGGAGCGGACGCTCGCCGGGGACCGGGTGCTGCTCTGCGAGGCGGGGACGGGGACCGGCAAGACGCTCGCGTACCTGGTGCCGGCGATCCTGAGCGGTCGCAAGGTGGTGGTGTCGACGGCGACGAAGGCGCTGGAGGATCAGATCTACACCAAGGATCTGCCGCTGATCGCGGAGCACCTGGGCCTCCGGCCGCGGGCGGCGCTGGTGAAGGGGCTGGGCAATTACCTGTGCCTGCGGCGGTACAACGAGCTGCGCAAGAGCCCTGACGCCGGGAGGGCCGAGGTGCGGCGGGCGCTGCCGCTGATCGAGCGGTGGGCCAAGGAGACGGAGACGGGGGACGTGGCGGAGCTCGCGTCCTTGCCGGAAGGGGATCCGATCTGGCGGGAGGTGTCGTCGTCGAGCGAGACGCGGCTGGGATCGTCCTGCCCGTACAACGAGGAGTGCTTCGTGACGGGGATGCGGCGCGAGGCGGAGGAGGCGCAGCTCCTCGTGGTGAACCACCACCTGTTCTTCGCGGACCTGGCGGTGAAGATGGCGGCGGCGAAGCGGGGGTTCGCGGGGGCGCGGGCGCTGCCGAACTACGACGCGGTGATCTTCGACGAGGCGCACCAGCTCGAGGAGATCGCGACCTCGTTCTTCGGGGTGCGGCTGTCGCGGGCGCGCGTGGAGGCGATGCTGCGGGACGCAGACCGGGCCTTCCTCGCGGCGGGGCTGACGGATCCGGTGTTCGGGCGCGGGCAGGGGGCGGGGCTGACGCAGGCGCTGCGGTCGTCGTCGGAGGCGCTGTTCGGGGAGCTGTCGCGGGTGGCGGCGGGGGCCGATCTGCGCGGTGAGGGGAGGATCCCGCTGCCGCACGACGTGTGGTCGGGGGAGCTGCTGGGGGCGTACCACCGGCTCGACGACGGGCTGGAGGCGCTGGTGAACTACGCGGCGAACGTGTCCTCCGACGAGGCGGTGCGGCTCGTGTCGCAGCGGGCGGGGCAGATGCGCGAGGACGCGGCGAAGATCGTGGACCCGGCCTCGAACCAGGTGACGTGGGCCGAGGCGCGCGGGCGGGGGGCGGCGGGGCGAGAGGCGGCGCTGTCGCGGGCCGACATCGCGGTGGGCGCGTCGCCGGTGGATCTCGGGTGGATCTTCCGGGATCAGGTGTTCGAGCGGATCGGTTCGGTGGTGCTGACGAGCGCGACGCTGACGACCGGGGGGTTCGAGAAGAAGCCGTCGGGCTACGCGCAGATCAGCGCGGCGCGGAGCAGCGAGAGCGGGGGCGGGGAGCGCGGGGAGGAGGCAGCGTCGGGGGGCGCGCTGGGCGCGCTGGGCGCGGTGGACGCGCTGGGCGCGCTGGGCGCGGGGGGCGCTCTGGAGACGACGGCGGGGAGCAGCCGGTTCCGGTTCTTGCGGGCGCGGATGGGGCTCGATGCGCGGGTGACGGTGCCCGTGGAGGAGCTGGAGGTGCCTTCGCCGTTCGACTACGCGACCTCGGCGCTGCTCTACACGCCGCGCGATCTGCCCGAGGTGTCGGAGGGGGCATTCATCGCGCGGGCCGTGGAGCGGACGCGAGAGCTGGTGGAGATGTCTGGCGGAGGGGCGTTCGTGCTGTGCACGTCGAACCGATCGCTCGCCGCCTTCGCGCGGGGGCTCTCGGAGAGGCTGGGCGAGGCGCCCCTCGTGCAAGGCGAGGCGCCGAAGGGGGCGCTCCTGCGGCGCTTCCGGGCCGCGCGCGACGCGGTGCTGGTGGCCACGATGAGCTTCTGGGAAGGCGTGGACGTCCCCGGGGAGGCGCTGCGGCTGGTGGTGATCGAGAAGCTGCCCTTCGCGGTGCCGAGCGATCCGGTGGTGGCTGCGCGCTGCGCGGCGCTGGAGGCCCAGGGGCGGCAGCCGTTCCTGGAGTACAGCGTGCCCCAGGCGGCCATCACCCTGAAGCAGGGGTTCGGTCGGTTGATCCGGACGCGCACCGATCGCGGCGTGGTGGCCATCCTGGACCGGCGGGTGCGGACGCGCGGCTACGGTCGGGTGCTCCTCGACAGCCTGCCGCCCGCGCCGCGCACCGAGCGCCTGGACGACGTGCGCGCCTTCTGGAAGGCGAGGTCGGGGAATACGGAGGGGGGGGGCGCGGGAGGCGAGAGCGCGTGAGGGAGGAGAGCAGGGATGCGCGCGTGGGGGTGCGCTGTCCGGGGGGGTGAGGTGGTGGTACGCTCGGGGGATGAAGGCGCCGGGTCGTTCGGGGGCGCGTGCGGGGCTGGTCGCGGCGCTGGGGGTGATCCCCGCGCTCTTGCTGGGGGCGATGGCGTCGTCCTGCAGCGAGGAGAAGCTCGGTGCGCCACGGCCAGGGACCGGGGTGCCGGGGCAGGATCCGGGGCTCGGGATCGATGTGCCGACGGGGCCGCCGCCGCTCGACACCGAGGGGCTGTGCGGCAACGAGCTGCACCGGCCGGTGATCACGGACGTGCCGAACCTGTACTTCCTGATCGATGCGTCCGGGAGCATGGGGACGCCGGTGCAAGGCGGCGGGACGCGGTACGCGCGGGTGCAGGACGCTGCCGTGGATCTGGTGCGGCGGCTGGGGGCGCTGATCAACGTGGGGGCTGCGCTGTTCCCGGTCGGCGGAGGAGGCGACGACGGCTGCGCGATCGGCGAGCAAGTGCTGGAGGTGTCGCCAGGCGATCCGTACGTGAAGGGACAGGGGAAGGGGCCGACGACGCGGGCATTCGAGGAGGCGCTGACGATCCAGCCGTTCGGGGGGACGCCGACCGCGGCGACCGTGGAGGCGCTGACGCCAGGGCTCGCGGCGATCGCGGGGAAGACGGTGGTGGTCCTGGCGACGGACGGCGGGCCGAACTGCAACTACGAGGCGTCGTGCGGGGCGAGCGCGTGCATCCCGTACCTCGAGGGGAGCTGCGATGCCTCATGCTGCGCGCCGGGGGGCCTGTCGGGGCCTTCGGGGTGCGTGGACCGGGCGGACACGGTGGCGGCGGTGGCGACGCTGTCGGCGATGGGCGTGGACGTGGTGGTGATCGGCATCCCCGGGAGCGAGGTCTACGGGGACGTGCTCGATGACATGGCGGTCGCAGGAGGGGCGCCGCGGTTCGTGAGCCCTTACTACTACAAGGTCGACGATCTGGACGCGCTGGGCGGGGTGCTCGCGGAGATCGCGGGCGGGCTGATCTCGTGCACGTTCGCGCTGGAGAGCGCGCCGCCCGAGGCGGGGCAGACCAACGTGTACTTCGACAAGGAAGTGCTGCCGTACAGCGAGGAGAACGGCTGGCGGTGGCTGTCGGAGGCCGAGGTGGAGCTGATGGGAGAGGCGTGCACGCGGTGGAAGATGGGGCAGGTGCAGGAGGTGCAGATCGTGTCCGGGTGCCCGACCGAGGTCGCGGAGTGAGGGTGGGGGACGAGGGGCGGGCGGACGAGGGGCGGGCGGACGAGGGGCGGGCGGACGAGGGGCGTCGTCGATGGAGGTGACGCGGCTGTCGGCGGAGACCGCGGGGCTCGACGAGGTGGATGGGGTGGCGCTCGCGGCGTTCGAGCACCCGCAGTTCTCCATCCGCGAGGAGCTGTCGCGGCCGTGGACGCGCTGCTGGATGGTGCGGCGTGGGGGCGAGGCGCTGGCGTTCCTGATCGCCTGGCACGTGGCGGACGAGGTGCACGTGCTGAACGTGGCGACGGCGCCCGCGGCGCGGCGGCAGGGGTGCGCGAGGGCGCTGATGACGGAGGTGCTGGCGTACGCGCGGGAGCACCAGGTGCGCATCCTGCTGCTGGAGGTGCGGCGGTCGAATGTGCCCGCGATCGGCCTGTACCGCGGACTCGGCTTCCACACCTTGTCGGTGCGGAAGGGGTACTACTCCGACAACGGCGAGGACGCGGTGGAGATGATCCTGGCGCTGGATCCTGCGACGGGAGCGATGCTGCCGGGGCGGGACGAGGTATCGATCGCGTAGCGATCTCCCGCTTCTTCTTCGAACCCTTGCGGTTCCCTGGCGCGGCGCTCCGAACCGCAACGGGGGTAGCGACCAACGGGAGCGTAGGGGCCGCAGGCCCCTGATCCAGGGTACGCAGTACCAGGGTACGCAGTACCAGGGTACGCAGTACCAGGGTACGCAGTACCAGGGTACGCAGTGCCTTAGGGCCAGGTGGTCTTTTCGTAGATGCACCAGGCGGTGCCGCCGCGGAGGGTGAGCGGGTGGCGGAGGCGGTAGTTCTTGCGGAAGCGGGGGTCGTTGTAGGTGGCGCGTGAGGACGGGACCGTGGGGGTCTTGCAGTCGGGGGCCGAGGCGATGATCACGAAGTAGCGGGGGTTCTTGCCGAAGATGATGTCGGTGTAGCCGGCGCCGGTCTTGCGCGTGTAGCCGCCGGGGAGGTGGGAGACCTCGGGCAGGAGCAGGCCGAGCATGTCGACCACGGGGTAGCCGGTCCGGTAGCCGACGTAGCCGATGTCGGCGATGACGATGGGGCCTGGCTCGGTGTTGTCGACGAACCACTGGGCGGTGCGGCCGGCGGCGTCGTCCCAGAAGGTCTTGTCGTTGCGGAGGATGGCGCTCTGGGCGGCGCTGAGGGTGCCGAGGCGCCAGCAGGCGACGACGGTGAGGAACGTGAAGATGGAGAGCCGGGCCGAGCGCTCGTGGCGGTCGGCGAGGGTGCGCGCGGCGTCGTCGACGAGGAGGAAGGCGAAGGGCTCGGCCGGGGCGAGGAAGCGGAAGAAGGGCATCCAGTCGCCGCCGACGAGGAGCACGTAGATGGTGAAGAGGATGGCGATGGAGGCGAGGGCGAGCGCGTCGCGGCGGGGCCGCACGAGGGCGCTGGCGATGGAGGCGATGCCGAGCCAGACGCCGGGGCCGGCGTGGGTGAGGTAGTTGCGGAGGTAGTCGCTGCCGCCGCGGAGCTGCTGGGTGAAGTCGCCGGTCTTGGCGGCGAGCGTGTTGGGGAGCCAGGCGCCGTAATAGGTCTTGCGGAAGGCGAGGTGGGCCGCGACGGGGAGGGCGAAGGCGAGGAGGCGGAGGACGCTGCGGCGGGTGAAGAGGGTGTCGCGGTGCCAGAGGAGCATCATCCCGAGGAAGAGCGGGGCCTCGGGTCGGGTGAGCGCGGCGAGGGCGAAGACGGCGCCGGAGGCCGGGAAGCGGGTGGGGGCGCCGGCGGCTGCGGCGTCTTCCTCGCGCAGGAAGAGGAGGACGCCGGTCAGGGTGAGGAGGAGAAAGAGCGGCGTCTCCAGGCCGAAGACGGCGTAGCCCGTGACGAGGAAGCTCGTGGCGAGGAGCCAGGTGGCGATGGAGGGGAGGTTCGTGAAGGGCCGGAGGCGCTGCGAGAGGAAGTAGGTGGGGACGAGCGCGGCGAGGGCGCTGAGGGTGCCGAGGATCTTGGCGGCGAGGGCCGTGGGGGCGCCGAGGAAGGCGGCGCCGGCGAGGAGGAGGGTCCAGAGGAAGTTGGTGTAGCCCTCGACGCGTTCGCCGGGGTTGTAGACGAGGCCATGGCCGCGGGCGAGGTTCTCCGCGTAGCGGAAGGAGATGTAGGCGTCGTCGATGGTGAAGGGCCAGACGCGCACCGCGCCGATGAGGACGACGAGCGCGGGGAGGAGGAGGCCGAGGAGGAGATGGGCGCGCGGGGAGAGCGCGCGGGGGGGAGCGTCGAGGAGGGAAGCGTCCGGGGGAGGAGCGTCCGGGGGAGGAGCGTCCGGGGAAAGAGCGTCGGGGGACGAGGAAGATGGTGCAGGGGGAGCGCCCGCGTCGTCCGGGGCTGCGTCGTCGGGGTTTGCGTCCGGGGAAGACGGGGAAGGAAGGGAAGAGGGGGGGGCCAGGGGGGCGCTCACAGGGTGGGGTGGCGCGAAAGTACCCCACTGTTCCGCTTTTGCTCAGGGAGAACCGGAGTGCGAAGCGGGTTGCGCAGTGCACCTGTCTGACTAATCTATCAGACGTGACTTCTGGACGAGCGCCCTCCGGGGAAGTGCAGCGGGTAGCGGACGCGATTCTGGCGAGGATCGTGGGCGGTATCTACCCGAGCGGGCTGAGATTGCCGTCAGAGGTGGATCTGGCGGTGGAACTCGGGTGCGGTCGGAGCACCGTACGGGAAGCGCTCAGGCACCTGACCGGGCTTGGGGTGGTGAAGAGCCGGCGGGGCTCAGGTGCGATGGTGCTGGATTTCCGCCGAGAAGGAACGATGGCGCTGCTGGCGCCCTACGTGCTCTCGGGTCGGTTCGAGCGGCCCGTGGAGACGCTGACGCAGGAGCTGTTGCGGCTCCGGGCGCTGCTGGCCCGGGAAGCGGTGCGCCTCGCGGCCTGCTACGCGGCGCCCGGGGCGCTGCGGGAGGCGCGGGGCATCCTCGCGGCGGCGGCCGAGGAGCGGGATCCGGCGCGACATGCGTCGATGGAGCTCGATCTGTTCCGGGCCATCGTGTGCGCGAGCGGGATCTGGCCGGCGGTGTGGCTGGCGAACTCGTTCTGGGCGCCGATGCGGGAACTGCAGGTGATGCTGGCACCCTCGGTAGGGTTGCCGCCCTCGGATTTCGAACCGGTGATGCGTCGGCTCCTGGATCTGATCGAGGCGCGGGAGGCGGAGGCCGCGGAGCGCCACCTGGAAGCGTGGATTGGCCGGCTCGACGTGGAGATCCTCGGCGCCATGGGGCGGGCGCTGGGGGATGAAGGCGCAGGGAAGGGGGAGAGCGCGCGGGAGGGGCAGGGCACGCGGGAGGGGGAAAGAGAGAAGGCGGGGGGACACGAAGGACACAAGGCGCAGAAGGGGAGGGAACCATGAGCAGCCTGGTCGAGCATGTTCCGTGGGTCTTGGCGGCGGTGGCGGCGCTGCTGGCCGTGATGGGGGCAGCGTTCGTGGTGCGTGGGCTGGCGCTCGGGCGTCGGCGGAGCCGGGTTTCGCTGAGGGTGCTGACGCCGAAGGAGCAGGCCATCGTGTCTGCGTGCGCCGATGCGCTGTTCCCGCCGGAAGGGCCGATCCCGGTCTCGGGGACGGAGGCGGGGCTGGTGACGTACATGGATGCGTACCTGCAGCGAGCGCCGTCGGAGTCGCGGCTCCTGATCCGGCTCCTGTTTCAGCTCGTGGAGCACGGTCCGTGGCTCTGGGGGCCGCGCCGGGTGCGGTTCACGCGGCTCCTGCCGGAGGAGCAGCGGGTGGCGCTGGAGCGGATGGCGGCGAGCCCGATCTACTTCCGTCGGGTGGCGTTCGTGTCGCTGCGGTTGATGCTCACGATGGGATACTTCGCGCACGCGGGGGTGCAGCGGGCGATCGGGATCCCGGTGCTCCGGGCGGCGGAGGCAGCATGAGACTGCCGATGGCAGAGGTGCGCGGGCCGAGGGCCGAGCGTGAGCGGGCTCCGGTGGACCCCCATGCGGGGGTGAAGGTGTTCGCCGACTACCGCGGCGAGGTGCGGGCCGAGTGCGAGGTGCTCGTGATCGGTTCGGGGCCGAGCGGCGCGGTGGTGGCGAAGGAGCTCGCGGAGGCGGGGCGGGATGTGATCCTGCTGGAGGAGGGGCCGCCGTTCGGGAAGAAGGACTTCCGCCAGGAGGCGGGGGAGTCGATGTCGCGCATGCTCCGGGAGGGGGGGATGCGCACGACGCGCGGGCACACGTTCATCCCGACGATGCAGGCCATCGCGCTGGGCGGAGGCTCGGTCATGAACTCGGCGATCTGCGCGCGGTCGCCGGGGTGGGTGTTCGAGAAGTGGTCGGCGCACACGGGGACGACGGGGCTCACGCGGGAAGCGCTGGACCGGCACTACGATCGGGTGGAGGCATTCCTGGGGGTGGAGCCGACAGCGACGGCGGTGCTGGGCCGGAGGAACCTGCTCTTCAAGCAAGGGTGCGATGCGCTCGGCCTGTCGAGCGAGCCGACGTTCCGCAACGTGCGCGGCTGTCAGGGGTCGGGGGAGTGCTTCACGGGGTGCCGGCACGGGGCGAAGAAGTCGATGGACGTGTCGTACGTGCCGGCGGCGATCCGGGCGGGGGCGCGGGTGTTCTCCAGCGTGCGCGCAGACCGGCTGCTGATGAAGGGGCGGCGGGCCGTGGGGGTGCGGGGGCGGGTGGTGGAGCCGTTCACCGGGCGGGAGGGGCACGAGGCGGTGTTCCAGGCCGGGATGGTGGTGCTCGCAGCCGGGTGCATGGCGACGCCGCTGCTCCTGCTCCGGAGCGGCGTCGGCAATGGGAGCGGGTACGTGGGGCGGGAGCTGCAGCTCCACCCGGGGCTGGCGGTGATGGCGGTGTTCCCGGAGCGGATCGATCCGTGGGCCGGCGCGACGCAGGGGTACCATTCGCTGCACTTCCTGGAGGAGGGGATGAAGCTCGAGGTGCTCTGGTCACCCCCGGCCGTGCTCGCGGCGCGCTTTCCGGGGATGGGGCACGATCTGCAGCAGCACTTCAGGGATTACGACCGGATGGCGCCGTTCGATGTGATCATCGCGGCGGAGCGGTCGCGGGGGTCGGTGCGGCTGCGGCGGGGGAGCCTGGAGCCAGACATCCGCTTCGACCTCGACCAGCGGGACGTGGACCGCCTCCAGCGGGGGCTCGGGCATCTCTCGGACATCTGCTGGGCGGCAGGAGCGGAGGCGGTGATGCCCGGATTGTATGGGGTGCCCGACCTCCTCAAGTCGCGGGAGGATGCCGAGGTGCTGCGGCGGATGGAGCTGAAGGCGCGCCACACCATCACCGCCGGCAACCACGCCTTCGGGACGGCGCGGATGTCGCACCGACCGGCCGACGGGGTGGTGGACGAGTGGGGGCGCTGCCACGATCTGGACAATGTGTACGTCGCTGACACCAGCATCTTTCCAGGGAGTCCCGCAGTGAATCCGATGCTGACCTGCATGGCCCTCGCGGATAGAATTGCTCTCGGGATCGCGGCGCGCTGGTAGTACTTGGAGGGGTGCGTGGGCTGCACGTGGATGGCGCGCCCCCACATCTCCCCAAGCATCACCGGGTGCCATGCGCATCACTGAGCGTCACTGAGCGTCACTGAGCGTCACTGAGCGTCACTGAGCGTCACTGCGCCTCACTGCGCGTCACCAGGCATCAGCATCAGGCGTCACCGCGCGCCGCGGTGCTCGTTGCGCCGACAGACTGGGACGCTACGCAGCCTCAGGACACCTGGATGAGGGGTCCCTTGCTCCTAGAAGGAGGTAACTCCTGAGTTGATGGGGAGCGGACGGAGGCTACAAGTTATGCGGTACGTTTCTTGAGCCCGGAACCTTTCCGGCTCCCCCCCTCGCAGGATCAGGATCAGGAGAGATGATGTTGGGTCCGAACGAAGGTTACCTGGCGACTCCTCGTAGCCCGCAGAGGCCCTCGCATCGCGGGCAGAGCGCTGGTCGTGTCCTCCTCGTCGAGGACGAACCGGATCAGGCTGCGATCCTGGAAGCCGTGCTTCGTCACGAGGGGCTGGACGTGGTGGTGGCGTCGAGCGGCGAGCAAGCGCTCGAGGTGCATCAGCGCACGCCGGCCGACGTGCTGGTCACGGACCTGAACCTGCCCGGCATGACGGGCGTGGACCTGATGCGGCGCCTGAACACGCGCGACCCCGGGGCGCCCGAGCCGAAGGTGCCGCCGCCGGCCGTGGTGATGGTCACCGGCTCCGGCTCGGTTGCGAGCGCCGTCGAGGCCCTCAAGCTGGGGGCTGCGGACTATCTGCAGAAGCCGCTGGATCCGGCGCGGCTCGTGTCGCTGGTGCGGGAGCTGCTGCGCTCGGACGGGGTGCCGGTTGCGCTGGGCGACGAGGAGGATGGTCAGCTCGTCTTCGAGGGGATGATCGGTGGTTCGCAGAAGATGCGCGACGTGTTCGCGCGCATCGAGCGGGTCGGCGCCACCATGGCGCCGGTGCTGATCGTGGGAGAGAGCGGGACGGGCAAGGAGCTGGTCGCGCGGGCGATCCACAACCGCAGCCGCCGCCGGAACGGTCCGTTCGTGCCCGTGCACACTGGCGCGATCCCGCGTGAGCTGATCGGCAGCGAGCTGTTCGGTCACGAGAAGGGCTCGTTCACGGGCGCCTTCTCGGCGGCCGAGGGCAAGTTCGAGGCTGCCGCAGGGGGAACGATCTTCCTCGACGAGGTGGGGACGATGGACTCGGCGGTGCAGGTGAGCCTGCTCCGGGTGCTCGAGACCTACCGGTTCACGCGCGTGGGCGGGCGGAAGGAGATCGAGGCAGACGTGCGGGTGGTCGCGGCGACCAACCGGGATCTGCTCGATCTGGTGGACGAGAACGTCTTCCGCGAGGACCTGTATTACCGCCTCAACGTGTTCACCATCACGCTGCCGCCGCTGCGTGAGCGTCGTGAGGACGTGCACCCGATCGCCGAGCGCTACCTCGCGAAGTTCGCGCGGAGGTACGGCACGCCGGCGCGTCGGCTGAGCGAGGGCGCCGTGCAACGGCTCGGTGAGCACGACTGGCCGGGCAACGTGCGCGAGCTGCGCAACGCGATGGAGCAGACGGCGCTGTTCGCGCCCGGGGAGGTCGTGGGCGGGGACGATGTGCAGATCGGTCAGGGGCGCATCGAGCGCCGCGGCGGCCATCCGCACGGGCCGCGATCGGAGGCGCAGGGCCGGGGGGCGCCGCCGGCGAGCGTTGCAGGGACGCCGTCGGGGAATGCTGCGGGCTGGCAAGGGCAGGGGCCGCCGCGGTCGGAGGCTGGGCCCGGCTCGTGGAGCCAAGGGGCGGCGGCGTGGCCGCAGGGGCGCGCAGCCGAGGCTGGGGCGCCGCCGTCGATCACGTCGGGGGGCGGAGCGCTGACGGCCGAGGGGGCCGCCGGGCCGTGGGTGGCGCCGGTGTTCGAGGGGAACAGGGCGCCAGGCGCGCTGGTCACCCATCTCGATGCGGCCGGTGAGCCCACCACGCTGTCATCGGGCGGGCCGCTGACGGCCGCTCCGTTGACGGTGCAGACCGAGGCGAGGCTGCCGATACCCACGCCGGTCGCCCCTGCGGGAGCCCCAGGGCAGGTGGCGCGTCCCACGGAGAGTTCGGGGCGGGAGCACGAAGGGGGGCGCGAAGCAAGCGACGCAGGAGAGCACCCGCTGGTGCTTCGATTGCCGGTGGGAACGCGCCTGGCCGACGCGGAACGGCAGCTCATCCTGCTGACCCTGGAGGCGGTGCGCGGCAACAAGCAGAGGGCTGCCCGGGTGCTGGGGATCAGCCGTCGTGGCCTGTATTCCAAGCTGCAGGCGTACGGCGAGCACGTGGGCGGGCAGGAGGCTCAGGGCACCAGCGAGGCCGCGGAGCCTCAGGAAGCCAGCGACGCCGAGGCTGCCGAAGTGTCGGACGAGGCGCAGGGGGCCGCCGATGAGCAGGCCGGGGACGAGGGGACGCCGCGCGACGCTTCGTGATCTGCATCGCTCGCCGGAAGCACCTCCGGAAGATGGCGATGAGGGATATGGAGGGCGGGGTGGATGGAGGGGGGATGCCCACCGCCGAGCCTTGAGAAAGCGAAAAAGTTGAGACACGAGGGGGGCGCGTCGGCTTGGGCTTACGTCCATGCATCGACCTGAGTATTCTGAACTCGCGCGCCGCGAGACCATCCGCGCAAGACGTCCGTCAGGAATCAGGCAAGAGGCCAGCGCTCGGGTTACACTCGTGTCTGTGCCTCGCTGGAGCCAGCCCCTGCGAGCGAGCCCTCATGAAGATCACCTGTCAGTCCTGCCAGTCGAAGTACACGGTCTCGGACGAGAAGGTCCAAGGCAAAACAGTCAAGATCAAGTGCCGGAAGTGCGGCGCGACGATCCTGGTGAACAGCTCCGGGGCGGTCGCCGCACCAGGCGGCGTCGCAGATCCGGTATCTGCGGCTGGCGTCTCGGGCGACGCCGCGACGTACATGGTCAACGTCGGTGATGGCGATCAGCGCTCGCTGTCCCTCGGGGAGCTGGTGTCGCTCTACCAGAGCGGCGGGATCACTGCGGAGACGTACGTGTGGGCCGAGGGCATGGCGGACTGGCAGCCGCTCGGCCAGGTGGAGTCGATCGTGGCCGCGCTGAACGGCGGCGCGGCGGCTGCTCCCGAGGCGTACGGCGCGGTGCCTGCACAAGCTCCCGTTGCCCAGCAAGGCGCCGTCGGCGGTTACGGCGCCGCGCCTGCTGCCGCCGCAGCGCAGCCGGTGTACGGCGCCGCGCAGCCGCAAGGCTACGGCGCTGGGCAGCCCCAGGGCTACGGTGCCGCCGCGGCCTCCGAGCCAGTGGCGTCGGCGCCCCGCGCAGCGCGCCGGGATCAGGCACGGCCCAGCAACGATCTGTTCGGTGCAGGCGGTCGAGAGTCGCAGCGGCCCTCGGACGATGTCGCCACGAGCGCGCCGCTGTTCAGCGGTGGCGGTGGCCCCGGCGGTGCCGGAGGCGGTGCCGGTCGTCGGGAAGAGAACTCGGTGCTGTTCTCGCTCACCGCGCTCACCTCCAAGTCGTCCACAGCGGCTCCGACGGCGCCCACGGCGAAGACCACGGCGCGCGGTGACGATTCGGGGCTCATCGATCTCAAGGCGCTGGCGTCGGGAGCGCCAGCACCCGCTCCGGCCGCGGCTCTCGTGCCCGATGATGGCGGCCTGTTCCAGCTCAGCGCTCCGATCGGTGCGCCTGCGTCGGCCGCGCCTTCCGTGGCGCCCATCGCGGACCTGCCGCCGAAGAACCGCGGTCCACTGTTCGTGGGCATCGGTGTGGCCGTCGCGGGTGTGGCGATCGCCATCGCGTTCTTCGCGGCCAAGGGCGACGATCCGCAGCCCCAGCCCACCGCCTCCGATACGCCAGCGGTGACGCAGACGACGGCGCCGGCGGCTCCGCCTCCTTCCGAGCCAATCCCCACGGCCGTGGACCCAGGGGCGACGGCTGCGGCCTCTGCGAGCGCCAGCGCGAGCGCCGTGGCAGCCGCGAAGGCACCGACGGGCGGCTCGCGCCCTGCGGGTGGAGGGACCGTGAAGTCCAGCGGCGGCGGGTCCACCACGAAGTCGGGGAGTGGCGCAGCGCCGGCAGCGACGGCGACCACGAAGGCTCCGGCTGCACGCGGCAACTGCGGGTGCCGCGCCGATGACCTGATGTGCAACATGCAGTGCTCCGCCAAGGGAAAGAAGTAATTCCAGGCCAAGGCGCCGCGGGCAATGTCCGCGGCGCGTGAGCGCCACCTGCAGCACTGACGCGGCCGCAGCCACCCTCTGTCGGACCCATCTTCTCTGTCCCTGCGAGGGGGTGCGTGCAGATCGATCTCGGCGACGTGACGCTTGCGGTTGACGTCAGCGGGGAGGCTGCGTCTTCACGCGATGCCTCCGGGGCCGCCAGGAGCGCGCGTCCTCTGGTCATCGCGGTGCATGGTTTCGGGTCATCGGCCATGACTGGGGGGCGGTTGCTGGGTTCGCCGCGGCAGCGCTGGCGCCACACCGCATCTCTCACCTGGCAGCTCTGGCAATCCCGCACCCCCGGGCGTTCCAGGCCCACCTGGCCTCGGCTGCGCAGCTCAAGCGCTCCTGGTACATGGGCCTGTTCCAGGTCCCGGTCTCGCCGAGGAACGCCTTCAGAGGGACGATTTCGCGCTCGTGGATGCGCTCTGGCGTGACTGGTCTCCAGGATATCGCGCCACCCGCGCGGAGCTGCAGGCCATCAAGGAGGGGATGAGGAGCGCTTCTACACGGGGCACGTCGACGTGCACGCCATCGTGGCCGCAGGGCACTTCGTGCAGCGGGAACGCCCGGAAGAGGTCAACGCGCTGCTGCTGTCGTTTCTGACCGGTTGAATCCGAGAGCGTGCCGGTGCCGGACGTCGGGTCACGCACGCAGCGATGCTGCGCGCGGCGCCGGCACCTGGGGCAAACAGAGGCGCGTCAGCCCGTGGTCTGCTGCTCGGACCCGCCCTGCTTCTTCTCTTCCTTGGCTGCCTTGCGGTTCTCCGCGTCGAGCAGGCCGATGCGGGCCTTCTCGCTCCGCTTCACCCGCTTCTTCTTCAGCGGGGAGGAGAGCCATTCGTGACGCAGGCGGACGTTCCACTTCGAGGTGTTGGCCATGATGTGCTTTTTTCGACCTTCTTCAGGCGAGGGGTGCGCAGCCTACACAAACGTGCCGTACCGTCAAGGCTTGTGGCACGTGCGGGGGGCCGCGTGTCGCGCCGAGCATGCATGGCGTTTGCCGCGGTGACTACCCATCTCGTGCGTTGACAGCGATCCGGAGGACGGACAGAGCGGGTCATGCGCGCGATCCGACCCCAGCAGCCAGGTGGTCCCGAGATCCTCGTCGTCGAAGAGCACCCCACGCCCTCGCCTGCGGTGGGTGAGGTGCTCGTCCGGATCGAGGCCGCGGGAGTGAACTTCATCGACATCTATCAGCGTACTGGCCAGTACCCGATGGCCCTTCCCATGCCACTCGGCCTCGAAGGGGCAGGTGTCGTGGAGGCGGTGGGCGAGGGCGTCACGGAGGTGAGGGCAGGGGATCAGGTTGCGTGGGCCGCCGGAGCCGGGTCGTACGCGACGCACGTGGTGGTCGCCGCTTCCAGCCTGGTCCCGGTGCCGGCTGGCGTCGACGCGCGCGCTGCCGCGGCGGCCATGCTGCAAGGGATGACGGCGCAGTACCTCGCCACCACCACCTATCCCCTGCGGGCAGGGGACGTGTGCCTGATTCATGCGGCCGCGGGCGGGGTGGGGCTGCTGCTGTGTCAACTGGCGCGGCGCGCGGGGGCGATGGTGATCGGCACCGTATCCACCGAGGAAAAGGCTGCGCTCGCGCGCGAGGCAGGGGCGCACGAGACCATCCTCTACACGAGCCAGGACTTCGCGGAGGAGGTCCAGCGGATCACCGCTGGGAAGGGGGTGAGCGTCGTCTACGACTCCGTCGGGAAGGACACGTTCGAGCGCAGCCTGACGTGCCTTCGTCGGCTCGGGATGCTGGTGCTCTACGGTCAGTCGAGCGGCGCGGTCGGACCCTTCGATCCGCAGCTCCTGGCCCGTCACGGGTCGCTGTTCTTCACCCGACCCAAGCTGCAGGACTACACCGCATCGCGGGAGGATCTGCTGGCGCGCGCCGGGGACGTGCTCGGTGCGATCCAGCGCGGCGAGCTCTCTGTGCGGATCGGCGCCACGTTCCCCCTGTCCCAGGCTGCCGACGCCCACCGCGCGCTCGGCGGGCGTGGCACCACGGGCAAGGTTCTGCTCCTGCCGGAGTGAGGGCCGGCCCGGTCACGAGGACCGGGCGCCGCGGGGCAACCGCTCAGGGGTCCGAGGGGTCGGCTGGGTCTGTTCCCGCGAGGCGCTCGTCGCCGTCCCGGAAGCCATCCCCATCTCGGTCTATCCCGAAGCGCTTCCCGGAGCCGGGCGGCACGCAGGTGTAGGTGAGCGGTATGGGCAGCAGGGTGGCGAGCAACCGCAATGCGGCGTCGGGGAGGAAGGGGGCGAAGGCGTGGTCCGTCTCGAACACGCCCCCACCCCGGTAGAGGAAGCCGCGCTCCTGCAGGAGGAAGCGGCCCTTGACGACGAGATCACACTCACCCGCGTCGGCGCGGCCCCGGAGCAAGTGAATGCGCGCGTGCACGTCGGCGCCGCTCCCCTGGGCGAGGGTCACCTGCTGGCCGACGATGGGCGCCATGTTGGAATCGAAGGCGAGGAGATACGACTCCACCTGACGGCGCAGGAGCGTACCCGCAGGGCCCGTGGGGAAGCCTTCCGGGTTGAGGGCGCTCTCGCCGAAGCCGAACTTCATGAAACGGAAGATGGTATCGATCACGCCGTCGTGGAGGTATCCGAAGCCACGAACCTGATCGCCCTGAAAGCCATTGTCGCCTGGCTCGATCCCGGGGGCCTCGGCCATGCCGAACATGCCGATTTTCTGGTACATGTTGCGCAGGTGGGGGACCTTCATGGTCTGGGGAGTTCCCTCGAAGGTGCTCAGCCCCGAGGTGCCGAAGAACCCTGGCCTGGCGCTCCCAGGATTGCCCGCTGGATTCAGCTCGTGACAGCCCCTGCATTCGTGGGTGACGTCGGAGAGAGGACCCGAGAAGAACGCGAGCCCCGCCTGCTGATCCGGGGTGAGAGCGTTGTCGAGCGCCCGGACGGGGTTGGGGGGGTAGGTCATCTCGAGGACGAAATCGGTGAGGGACTCCATCTGGCTCGTCGAGAGCGTGGTGTGGCGCCCGAGCAGGTCGACGAACGCTTCGTTGAACTTCTCGAAGGCTGCCCGCTCGTCGAAGATGCCGCTGTCTGGCTGGAGCGAGGGCTCATCGTTGCCGCCCGTGCGATCGCCACGCCAGTGCATCGGGCCATGGTTGGCCATCCCCCGCAGGCTCTGGGTGGTCATCGGGCCCTTCAGCGGCCGGTAGTTGGGGTCGTCAGGGTCGTCGACGAGGAACGGTCCGGGGTTGTTGATGGTCATGGCGTCCGGGTTGCCGAGATCCCAGGCCAGGCTGTCGAAATCGCCGAAGACGTGGCAGGTCGCGCAGGCCGAGTCGCCGTGGCTCGAGGTGAACGCGGCGTCGTAGAGGAAGGGACGGCCCTCCACGATGTGCGCGGGCTCGGGATTGAACATGGGGACGTGGGCCTTCTCGGTGCGCGTCACCGTGTCGATGACGGAGACGGCATTGTCGAAGCGGGTGAGCACGTAGAGCCGCTTGCGCGCCTCGTCGAGGACCAGGCCCCCGGGACCTCCCCCGGAGAGGGGAATGTGGTTCGCTGCGCTGGGGACGAAGGTGTCGTTCTCGAGCGCGGCCGTGCTGAAGACGCCGACCTTCTGCGAGCCCAGGGCAGCGACGTAGAGGGTCGCTCCATCGCTGGTGACGGCCATGCCCTGGGGGAGGGCGAGGCTGCGGCCGTTCTCGGTATTGGGCAGGGGCGCGCAGCAGCTTCCGTAATCGATGTGCTTGTTGAGGTGCCTGGGCCGGACGTTGCCCGGAGAGAGCACGGTGATGCGGCTCTCGTGCTGGTGGCCGCGCAGGGTCTCGCCGGCGAAGATCCCGGCGCCCTCGAAGCGCGTGTCGTTCAGCGCGTCGGTGTTGCTCACGTAGATCTTCCCGTTCACCGGGTTGACGGCCATGTTGTAAAGGATGGTGCCGACGCCGGTGTAGAAGCCCGCAGCGCCGGGGATCTGGGCGGGCGGGTTGGCCCGCGCATTGATGGCGAAGACGTCCCGATCGGGCAGGGAGAACATCACCGAGTTGTCCCAGGTGCGTCCCAGGACATCGACCCAGTGCGCGCCGTCGTGCTTGACGATGACGGCAGCTTCCGGCTGCGGGAAGCCCTGGAAGTTCGTGTTGGGTCCAGGGACGCCCCCTGCAGCTTCGCCGCCGTCCGGCACGAGGAGGTCACTGACGGCCGTGGTGCGGTTGCCGGAGTGGAATGCCGCGGCATAGACGGTGTTCCCGTCGGGGGAGACGGCGAGGGCGCGTGGCGTGTCGCTGAACAGGGTGACGATGGTGAGGGGCGTCCCTGCCAGCGTGGAGCCCAGCGCCGCCGCGTCGAACACCCAGACATCGGCGCGGCCGACGCCAGGGGTGGTGAACTGGGGATCGATGGGGCTGTTCTGGCCGCGGTGGGCCGTGGTGATGAACGCGCGCCGGCGGCCGGTCCCGGCGAAGACGATGTCTCGTGGCTCATCGCCCACGAGCAGCGTCCGGACGACGCGCGCTCTTTGGGCATCGCTCACATCGACGATGCTCACGCTGTCCGACACGTGATTGACGACCCACACCTCGTCATTGCTCCGCGCGGCGACGGCGACGGGATCGACCCCTACCGGGACCGAACCTTCATGCACGAGCCCGCCCTGGTTGACGGCGAAGATCTCGAGGCGACCATCCGGTGTGTTGACGGCAAACAGGTGCTTTCCGTCAGGTGAAAGCGCGAGCGGGCGCACATGGCCGCTCTCGAAGAGGGTATACGCAGGAGGTTCGCTGGCAGAGGCATCGAGGGTCGTGACGGAGAGCGTACCAGCGGCGAGGAGCGCTGAGACGCAATGGCGAAGTCGGAGCCCGAGCATGAGGCCCTCCATAGCGCTTGGGTCCACAAGATCCCGGCACCAGGCGCGAATGCCGAAACGTCTCAGGTTCACCCGGTCGCGGCGCGACTGTCAAGCGACGCGCGCGACGAGGATTCATGGAGCGGCTTTGCAGCACGTTCGTCGAAGCCCTGCATTTCATTCATGCAAGCCGCGTATGTACATACATACGGCGAATGCACATACATGCGGCGAATGCACATACACGCCGCGGGGACACGCACGGGCACGCGGCGCAGGCGGCGCAGGCGGCGCAGGAGGGCCACCTCACAGCGCCACCGAACCTCGGGCCGCAGGCGGTCACGGGCCTGCGGCGTGCAGCGAGCGCTCAATACATCAGCGCGTACTGAATGGCACTTTGAAGTGTGCTGTGCACCACGATACCGTGGAGATCTGCCCCTATCTCCACGAGGGTCCTGGCCATCTCGGGTCGTACCCCTGTGAGCACGACGTTGGAGCCCAGCAGGCTCACCGCCTGCGCTGCCCTGATCAACGCATCCGCCACCTGTCGGTCCACGAAGGTCACGCCCGTCACATCGAGAATGGCGATCGAGGCGCGATGCCTGGAGACACCTTCGAGCAGTGCTTCCATGACCTGCTGGGCGCGCGTCCCGTTCACGCTCCCGATGAGGGGCATGACCACCACGCCCTCGGCAATGGGAATGAGCGGCGTCGAGAGGGCGCGCAGGCTCTCTTCCTGCATCCGGATGATCTCTTCCTGGAGGCGCCTGTTGTCCGCTTCCGCGCGCCGGCGCTGGGTGATGTCCATCGAGATCCCGCACACGCCATAGACCTTGCCGTTCGTTTCGCGGAGCGGAAATTTGGTCATCAGGATGTGGTACGGCTTGCCATCCCGGACGCGCTCACTCTCCCACTCGATGCCGCTCCCTTTTTCGAGGACCTGTCGGTCCTCCCTGAGATACTCCTCGGCCCTATCCTCGGGCAGAAGGTCTCTCGGCGTCTTGCCGAGAATGGCCTCGGGAGGGAGCCTCATCGCGTCCGCACAGCGCTGATTCACGAGGATCGTCCGGTCCTCAAGATTGTTGGCGAAGATGCTCATCGGGGCATTGTCGATGAGCGCCTGCAGCAGGGCGTGCTTCTCTTCGAGCGCCTTCTGGGTCTTCTGCCGCTCGGTTACGTCGATGTTGCATTCCACGAGGAACTCGATTCCCGCGTCACCCTTGATGGGTACGTACGTGGTCTCGGTCCACACCGTGCGTTCGTCGATGGTCGCCAGGGTCGAGCCCGCGGTCTCGTAGGCGCACGGGGGCATGGTCACGTTCTTGCCGAGCGCCGCAGCCCGCTGGAAGTTCTCGACAAAGCCGGCAGATATCGACGAGGGATCTTCGAGGATGTTGAACTTGCCGATGATCTCGTCCCCGATTCCACCGATCAGCTCCAGGCTGGTGGTGTTCATCGCCACGGAGAGTCCATCACGGCGGTACACGCCGAGCGACACGGGCAGGGCGTCGAAGATCTTGCGGTAGGGGACGTGGTGCTGTTCCTCGGCGGATTCGCGCGGCACACAGGCTTCGAGGGCACGCTCGAGCTCCTGGACACGTGCGCGGAGGAACGCGTTCTCGGTTTTCAACACGTCGTAGCTCGGTTCCTCTGTAAACATCCCGCTTCTCCAGAAAACATCCCCCACCGCCTGCGTTCATCCCTCACGAGGTCTTGTGGTCCGGCTGCCGAGGACAGCCGGCCGGTGATCCATGCCGCTTGGCTGGGTGCGACGTGTCTTGGATTGAACAGGATTCTCAGGATACGGCGTCACCCGGCGAGGCGGAAGAGTCTGCGCATGGCCACGGTCCACTGCAGCCTCACGACCGGTGTGCTGCACTTCATTGGCCAGCCGCTGCTTGAGGCACGTCTTCGCACAGCCACTATCGCTTTCGGGGTCGGGGGCGTAGCGCAGACGGATCGGCTGTGCGCGGCGCGCTGCGCGGGGCCGCGGTGACGGCCTCGTACCAGGAGGCGTAGAGCGTGTTCCGGACGAGATGGCGGTTCTGATCGGGCGCGCCGTCGTCCCACCACACCGGCCCCCGCTCGCCGAGGGCCACCTTGGCCGCATGGACGCGGGCGCCTGCCTCGCGGAGGGCGTCGTGGTCGCCCGAGCGTCGCGCCTGGCCTACCGAACGCCGGGCGGCCATCAGCTCCCGAACGAGACCCTCCCGGGTCTCCGGATCGAGATGTGGGTTGGCGCAGCGCCACAACCGACCGCGCACGACCAGATAGCGGCCGTCGGGCGTGATCAGGGGGGCATCCCCCGTCTTGCTCATGGCTCTTTTCTCGTTCGACCTGGCGTCATGTCCGTAGCGCAGCGTTCGAGCGAAGCGACTGGGGTCGATCACCGGGAGCGCAGGGGCCGAGAGGCCCCTGATCCAGGGTACGTGGTACCTAGAACCCGGCCTCCAGGCCCAGCGCGGGTAGGGTGATCGGGCCGAATACCCGCGGAGAGCAGCCCCCCGCGTCGCAGGTCACGTCGATGATCTCCCGGCTGAGCGTGGCGTTCTGCAGATCCAGGATGAGGCTCAGGTAGCCGTGCTCGCCGATGCGCCACCGCTTGGAGACCCGCACGTCGAAGCGGTAGAAGGGGCGCACCCGATCCGGGTGCTCGTTTGTGACCCGCCCGACGGCCGCCTCGTCGGCCGGGAAGCCCGTGTAGAACATGTGGCGCACGCCGGCGCGCCACCCGCGCCCGAGATCGTAGAGCAGGGCCGTGTGCAGGACGTGGGTCCTGTCGAAGGCGGAGGGGATCTTGAAGCCGTCGCGCTCCCGCGTCGTCCGCGACAGGGTGTACGAGAACATGAAGAGCAGGTCTCGCCGGAGGGCACCCCGCGCGCCGATCTCCACGCCATAAGCGTCGCCGAGGCTGCGCGCGAGGAAGCGAGACGAGGACAGCTCCGTGCCGCGACCGGTGCCGAGGGCGTCGGTGAGGCCGAACGTGGCCTGCCGGAACACGGTGCCGCCGAGCTCCAGGGGACCGACCTTCACCTCGGCCCCGAAGCTCGTCTGCAGGCTGCGCTGCAGCCCGCCAGGGATGCCGGCGATCTGCAGCGCTGGCACGGGAAGGAACCCCGGCCGCTGGGACGCCATGCCGACGGCGGGGATGAGGCGGAGGTGCTCGCCGATGCCGAAGCTGCCGACGAGCTTGGGGTCCACCGCGAGCGCCGTCTCGCCCATGGACCGGTGATGGTCCACCCGGAGCCCCGGCGTGAGGGTGGCGCGCTGATCGAGCGCCAGCGTCGCCTCGGCCCAGGCGCCCACTGTCATGTCGAGGCGGCTCTGGAACAGATCGGAGAAGGCATCGTCGAGCTGGCCCTCGGAGGCATCCGGGAAGATGCCGCCGGTCCCGCCCTCTCCTCCGTGCTCCACCTCGTAGGCGTCGAGCGCGACGTCGAGACCCCCGCGCAGGATCGCCCTCGGGCTCACCTGCCGGACGACGCTGGCGCGCGCACCGAGCTTCCAATCCCGCGCGCGCTCCACGCCCCCGAGCCCGCGGGACTGGTCGACGCCGAGGGTGACGGCGGTGTCCACCACCCCGCCCTCGATGTCGTGCCCGTAGCGCAGGTCGAGGCGGTGGAAGTCGCTGTCCAGCAGGACCTCGGGCTCGTCGCCGTCGATGGCCGCAGCGAGGTAGTCCTTGGCCCCGAACGCGAAGATCGAGAGGCGGTCACCCTTGCGCGGCTCGTAGGTCGCGCGCGCCTGGTAGTCGCCGTAGTTGAGATCGACGCTCGGCACGAGCGCGGTGATGAGCGCGACCCCCGCTGCCCAGCGGCCCGCGACGAAGACGGTGAGGTCGTCCCGGGCCGGTCCCTCGAGGTGGGCCGCGAGATCGCCGAGCCGCACGCTGGCCTCGCCCCGCCAGTCGTAGGGGGGTGGGGTGATCTCGGCCTCGACCACCGCGCCGGCCAGCCGCCCGAAGCGGGCAGGGTAGGGCCCCAGGTGCAGGTCGACCCGCTGGACCAGGGCAGGCGGGATGACGCTGGGACCGCCGCCCACGTGAAAGAGGAGCGGCACCTGGATGCCATCGAAGTAGTACCCGACGTTGCTGGGAGGAGCGCCGCGGATGAAGAAGTAGGGAAAGCCGCTGACCGTCGGGGTGACGCTGGGGGCGATCTCGATGACGCGGAACGGATCCCCGAGCACCCCCGGCATCTCGCGGATGTCGCGGCGCGACAGGGTCGTCGCATTGTCCGGAACCCGCTCGCCCTCGATGGTGACCTCGACGGCGCCGGACGACGGCGGCTCCGGCTCGGGCGGTGGCGCGATCGGCGGGGCGGCCACGGGCTCCGTGGGCGCCGGCGCTGGCTGCGCCTGGGCAACCCTTGCCACGGCCCCGAGCGCGAGGATGAGGCAGCCGCGGAGCAGGCACAGGGATGGTTCGGAAGAGAGCCTGGGGCGCATGGCCGCGTGCGCCGGAGCGCGAGGGGGGCGAAGAATGGTGGCGGCCCCGCGTCAGGTCAAGCCGACTCCGCGCCGAATCTCAGGGTCAGGAGGTCAGCCCGTGAGCGTTCGCCACTGCTCCGTGATGCGCTGCGACGAGACGGGGACCGCGGTCTTCAGCTCGGGTGCGAACGTGGATACCCGGAGTTCCTCGATCATCCAGCGGAACGCCTCCAGCTCCTCGACGGGCACCCCGCGGGCGCGCAGCCCCTCGCGGTGCTTGAGCCAGTTGTTCCAGAAGGGGAGCACCTGGTCGGCCTTGGCCTGGTCTTTCTGCGGCCCGTTGGGGAGCCGCTCCAGCCTGACCTGGATCGCGCGCAGGTAGCGGGGCAGGTGCACCAGCCGCTCGGGGGGCGTGGAGAGGAACATGCCCGGCGGCATGAGGTGGGCGATCTGCGTCCGCATGTCGTCGAGCGCCGTCCGCGACACGGGCCTGCTGGAGAGCACGCGCAGCGCCGCTTCCGCCCGCTCCAGCTCCGTGGCGATCTCCTGTGCGAGGCGCGCGAGGCGGGGCAGCGCCGCGCCGATGCCGGCCCGACCCTCGGCGAGCCGGGCCTGGAAAGCCGCCCGGTTGCGCGGAAACGCCTGCGCATCATCGAGCCGGAACGCCTCGTCCAGCGCCCGGCGTGCGATCTGCGCGCGCGGTCCCAGCGGCGTGCCCTCCCGGGCGAGTGGCGAGGCGCGGAGCGCGACGCGCTCGGCGAGCATCCCCTTGTCGAGCGCCACGGGGAGCTGCTGCTCCAGCTTCTGCGGCGTGCTGCCGGCGCCGAGCAAGAGGAGGCGCCGCAGCCCCCCGCGCATGGCCTCCTCCGCCACCTCGCGCGACGGCATGACCCGGAGCGCCGCGCTCGTCCCCGTGTCCACCAGCGCCGGATACCCCCACAGCTTCACGCCACCGACCAGCATCGGCACCCGCTCGGGGAGCGCGTCGAAGCTCCACGAGGTCAGGTCCTCCTTGGTCCACGCCTCCGCCGGGATCCGGCTCCAGGCCTCGCGCGCCCGCGCCCCGAAGCGCTCCTTCAGCTCGCGCAGGTCCCGGCCTTCCCCCACCACCTTTCCTGCCGCGTCAACGAGCCGGAAGTGAAAGCGCAGGTGGGCCGGCAGGTCCGTCAGGTCCCAGGCGTCGGGCGGCACGCGCGCGCCGGTGCGCTCCTGAACGGCGTGCCCCAGCGTCGCGAGCATGGGCCCCTCGAACGGCCGGTGCTCGGAGGCGAGATCCTTGCCCGCCTCCCGGATGCCCCCCAGCTCCTTGCGCAGCGCCTTCGGGAGAGAGTCGAGGAGCAAGGTGACCTTCTCCTCGTGCCACCCCGGGATGGTCCACTCCATCACGGCCGGATCCACCTGGGGCAGGAGCGGCAGCGGGATGGTCACCGTGATCCCGTCATCGTCCTCGCCCGGCTCGAAGCGGTAGATCAGCGGCAGGGTGGCGCCATAGATCTCGATCTCGTCGGGGAACCGCTCCGGCGCGAGGTCGGCAGCCTCGTCGAGCAGCACGTCGGCGAGCGACAGGTGCAGGACGCCCGGATCCTTCTCCTCGGCCTCCTTGCGCCACGCCTCGAACGTCTTGCCGCTGTAGATCCCCTCCGGAATGCGGGCCTCGAAGAAACGGAGCAGCGTATCCTCGTCTGCCAGCAGATCGCTCCGCCGCGCCTTGTCGCGCAGCCGCTTCGCCTCCTCCAGCACCGCGCGGTTGTGATCCTGGTACGTGCCGCGCCCCGCATACTCCTGCCGCACCAGCGCATGCAGCAGGAACACCCGCCGGGCGACCGCCGGGTTGATGGGGCCGTAGTGCACCCGCCGATCCCGCACGATGGGCAGCCCGTAGAGCGACACCTGCTCCTTCGCCACCACCTGCGCGGGCCGCTGCTCCCAGTGCGGGTCCCCGTAGCTCCGCTTGCAGAGCGCCCCCGCGGCAGGCTCGAGCCATGCCGGATCGATGCGCGCCGCCATCCGGGCGAAGAGCTGCGACGTCTCCACCAGCTCCGCGGCGATGATCCAGGCCGGAGGCTTCCGGGAGAGACCCGACGAAGGGTGGAGCACGAAGCGCGTCTGCCGCGCGCCCGCGTAGACCCGCTTCTCGGGCTGCCACATCCCGATGCGGCTCAGCAGGCCCGGCAAGATCGCGCGGTGCACGGCCTCGTCGCCCGCGGCCTGGTCCCCTGGCCGCAGGCCCATCTCGCGCGCGATCTCCGAGAGCTGCCGGTGCACGTCGCTCCACTCGCGCAGGCGCAGGTGTGACAGGAAGTTGTCGCGGCAGAGCTTGCGGAGCTGCCCGCGGGTCAGCCGCTCCTGCGCGTCCTGGTAGAAGTGCCAGAGCTTGAGCAGCCCCGCGAAGTCGGACGCCTCGTCGCGGAATTTCCGGTGCGCCTCGTCGGCCTGTTTCTGGGCCGCCAGCGGCCGCTCCCGCGGATCCTGGGCCCCGAGCGCCGCGGCCAGGATCAGGATCTCTCGCAGCGCCCCCTCCTCCGCGCCGGCCAGGATCATCCGCCCGATCCGTGGATCGAGGGGCAAGCGCGCGAGCTTCCGGCCGATGTCGGTCAGCGCGCCCTCGGCGTCGAGGGCGCCCAGCTCCTCCAGCACCCGGTATCCCTCCTCCACGGCCTTGCGCGGAGGCGGGTCGAGGAAGGGGAAGTCCTCGAGCGCGCCGAGCCCCATCGACTTCATCGAGAGGATCGCGCCCGCGAGGCCGACCCGCAGGATCTCCGGGTCGGTGTAGGCCGAGCGCGTGGTGTAGTCCCGCTCCTCGTAGAGCCGCAGGCAGACCCCGCTCCGGACCCGGCCCGCGCGCCCCTTCCGCTGGTCGGCGCTCGCCCGGGAGACGGGCTCGATCTGGAGCTGCGTCACGCCCGTGCGGGCGCTGTACCGGTTCACGCGCGCGAGCCCCGCGTCGATGACGTAGACGATCCCGGGGATGGTCAGCGACGTCTCGGCCACGTTCGTGGCGAGGACCACCCGCCGCTCCGGCAGGGTCTGGAAGACCCGCTGCTGATCGGACTGCGCCAGGCGCCCGTAGAGCGGCAGCACCGTCGTGTGGCGCAGCGAGCGCCCGGCGAGCTCGTTCTCCACCTCGTGGATCTCGCGCTCCCCCGGCAGGAAGATCAGGATGTCCTCGCGCGGGTCGAGCGAGGTGACCTCCTCGACGGCGTTGGCCACCACCTCGCTCAGCTCCCCCTCACCGTCCTTCTGGGGCCGGTAGAGTACCTCCACCGGGAAGGTGCGGCCCGAGACCTGGATGACCGGCGCCCCCCCGTAAAAGGACGCGTAGCGCTCGGTCTCCAGCGTCGCGGAGCTGATGATCACCCGCAGATCCGGCCGCCGCGGGAGGAGCCGCTTCATCATGCCGAGGAGCAGATCGATGTTGAGGCTCCGCTCGTGGGCCTCGTCGAGGACGATGGTGTCGTAAGCCCGCATCAACGGGTCACCCTGCAGCTCCGCAAGGAGGATCCCGTCGGTCATGAACTTGACGTACGTCGACCGGCTCGTCCGGTCCGCGAAGCGGATCTTGTAGCCGACCTCCTGACCCAGCTCGACGTCCAGCTCCTTGGCCACGCGCGCGGCCACGCTCGTCGCGGCGATGCGGCGGGGCTGCGTCACCCCGATGTGTGCGTCGAGGCCGCGCCCCATGGCGAGGCAGATCTTGGGGAGCTGCGTCGTCTTGCCCGAGCCGGTCTCACCGGCGACGATCACCACCTGATGCGCGGTGATGGCCTCGGCGATGTCCCGCACCCGGGCCGAGATGGGCAGCTCCTCGGGGAAGGTGACGGGCGACTGCGCGACGGCTTCGGGGGTGGGAGGATGCCTCCGGGGGGGCCCTGCCGGGGAATGCGTGTGGCGTTTCACTGGGAAGACCTGGGGCTGCGTGACCGGAAGCAGGGGCTGGCAGGCCCACGGTTTCGGGGGACGCAGTCCTAGCACTTCTCGTCGGGAACGGGAGCCGTGGACGTGACCCCCTGGCCCACGCCTCGCCCCTCGCGCTCACTGCGGCAGGAGGCCCTCGCCCGGGGAGAGCGCCGCGGGGGCATGCCCCTCGATCCACGCGCGCAGCTCCCCGGGATCGGCGGGCAGATCGTCCGCCCACAGCCGCACGGAGTGATCCTCACCGCCAGACACCAGGCCCTTCGGCGAGAACGCCACCGCGAGCGCCGGCCCCCGATGGCCACGCAGCGCCCGGCTCTCCCCGCTGGCCAGGTCCCAGAGACGCAGCGAACCGTCGGCGCTCACCGTGCCCAGCCTGCGCGTGTCCGGCGACACCGCGAACCGCACGACCTCGCCCCCGTGCCCACGCAGCGATCCCAGCCTGCCCCCCGTCGCCGCGTCCCAGATCCGCACTCCCGTCTCCACCCGGCTCAGGGTGATCAGCCGCTGCCCGCCCTCGGCGAACCCGATCTGGGTGATCCCCGCGCCCCCCGCATCGACCCGCATGCTCACGCCCGTCTCCACCTGCCAGAGCCGCAGGGTGTGGTCCTGGCTCCCGGACGCGAGCGTCGCGCTGTCGGGGGCGAAGGCGAGCGCGCCCACTGCGTCTTCGTGCCCGCGCAGCACCCGGGTGCCCCCCACCTCCAGATCACGCAGGTGGATCTCCCCGTCGACCCCCCCCGTGGCCAGCCACCGCCCGTCCGGCGAGAACGCCAGCGCGAGCGCGGCGCCGTCGTGTCCCTTGTTGCCCGCCCTCGCGCGCGCTTCCCGCGCTCCGTCGAGGCGGTGCACCTCCACGGCTCCATCGGACCGCGCCACCGCGAGCCGCACCCCCGAGGGCGAGAAGCCAATCGCGCGCACCGGAGTCCCTGCCACCTCGAAGAGCACCCCACCGGCCAACTCTCGGCCGAAGACCCGCACCCTCCCATCTTCTCCGGCGGTGGCGAGCTTGCTCCCGTCCGCCGAGAACGCCACCTGACGCACCGCGCCCTCGTGCGCGGGCAAGGGCGAGCGCGTCACCCCCTCACGCAGATCCCAGCGCCAGAGCTTTCCTGCCGCGTCTCCCGTCAACAGCTCGGGCCCCGCGGACGACGCATCGACTGCCGTCACCTCGGCCGCGTGGCCTGCCAGGGTGCGCCCCTCGAACGCGCCCACCTCCCAGGTCCGCACCGTGTGGTCCGCGCCCCCGGCGGCGAGCGTCATCCCATCGGCTGCGTAGGCCACCGCGATCACCGCATCCTCGAAGCCGTTCAGCGCCCGATCCTCGCCGCCATCGAGCGACCACACGCGCACCGTCCGGTCGTAGCTCGTCGAGGCCAGGTGACGGCCATCGGGCGAGAACGCCGCGCCCAGCGTGCGCCCCGTGTGCCCTTCCAGCGTCCTCCCGAGCCCCGCGTGCACGTCCCAGAGCCGGACCCGCGCATCCTCGCCCACGGACGCGAGCCGGCGGCCATCGGGCGAGAAGACCAGCTCCCCCACCGCGACCACCGCCGAAGGCACGCGCCCCGAGCCGCCGAGGGGCGTGAGCGTCCGCTCCGTACGCTGCGACGGGCTCCACACCTTCACCGTCCCCTCCGCGTCCCGCGCCGCGAGCTGGTCTGCCCCGGGCGCGTAGGCCAGCGCCACCACCGCAGCGCCTTGCTCCGACAGCGCGGTCACCTTCCCCGTCTCGACGTCCCACACCCGCAGCGATCCATCGAGCCCTCCGGCCGCGAGCACGCGACCCTCCGGCGAGCACGAGAGAACCCGCACCGGCGGCCCTCCCTGCGCGCCACCCCGGGCGAGCACGCGCACCTCCTCGCCGCCGAAGCTCCAGATCCGCAGGGCGCCATCCAGCCCGGCTGCGGCGACCCGCCCCTCCCCGCAGCGCTCCAGGGCGCGTACCGGCGCCTCGTACCGCCCCAGCTCCTGCCCCGCCCGCGTCGCCAGGTCCCAGAGGCGCACCGTCCCATCTTTGCCCGCGCTGGCGAGCTTCCGGCCGTCGCTTGAGAACACCACCCGGTACACCTCGTCCGTGTGACCTGTGAGCCGCACGCCTGCGCCTGCGCCTGCGCCTGCGCCTGCGCCGAGGTTCCACACCCACACCGCGCCGTCGTCGGCGCCGCTCGCGATCGTCGCCTGATCGGGCCCGAAGGCCACGGCGTTCACGGCCCCCGTGTGCCCGCGCAGCAAGGTCGCGAGACCGTGCTCACGCGCGTCCGCCGCGAGGAGCCGGACCGTCGCCCACCGGGAGAACTGCGGCGACAGGCTGCGCAGCCACCCCAGCGCGCGGTTCGGAACCACCGGGATCGCGGCGCGCGCCTGCATCAGGGTCAGCTCGTCGGCGCGATCGAGCGCTTGCCGCTGCGCCGCCTCCGCCTCGTACTTCCGCGCCTCGGCCCGATCCCGCTCCACGACCACCCGCCTCACACTCACTGTGCCGAGCACCACGAGCAGCAGGAGCGCGGCAACGCCCACCGAGAGCGCCGCCCGGTACTGCCGCGCGAAGCGCCGCACCCGCTCCACGCGAGAGTAGCGGTGCGCCCTGACGATCTGGCCCGTCTGGAAGCGCCGCAGGTCCTCGGCCAGCTCGCGCGCCGTCCGGTAGCGTGAGAGCGGGCTCCTGGCCATCGCCTTGCGGACCACCGTGAGCAGGTCCGAGGGGATCTCCTTCTGCTTCTGCTCCAGAGGCGGTGGGGGCCCCGCGATCACCGCCTCGATCACGTCGAGGGGGCTGCCGCGGTACGGCGGCTCGCCCGCGAGCACGTGGTAGAGGATCGCTCCCAGCGCGTAGACATCCGCGCGCTCGTCCACGGACTCTCCCGCCGCCTGCTCGGGTGGCATGTACGCCGGCGTGCCGAGCACCGACCCGTCGACCGTCAGCGCCTCCTGGTCTGGCACGGAAGGCGGCCGCGCCATCACCCGCCTGTCGAGATCGTCGTGCTCGAGCGCGAGATCCTTGGCGAGACCCCAGTCGATCACCAGCGTCTCCCCGAACGCCCCGACCAGCACGTTGGCGGGCTTGAGATCGCGGTGGATGATCCGCTCCTGGTGCGCGTACGCCATGGCCTCGGCCACGGCCAGCACGTGGGGCAGCAGCGGGAGCCGCTCGTCGAGCAGCGCATGCTCGTCGATCACCTCCGCCAGGGAGCGCCCCGACACCAGCTTCATCGCGTAGAACGGCCTTCCGTCCGGCCACCGCCCCGCCTCGTAGACCGGCACGATCGACGGGTGCTGCAGCCGCGCCGTCAGCCGCACCTCCCGCAGGAACCGCTCCTCGGCCACCCCGCCGGGAACCCCGCGCAGCTCCTTCAGCGCCACCGCCCTCCCGAGCCGCACATCCTGCGCCGCCAGCACCCGCCCGATGCCGCCCTGGGCCACCTCGGCGAGCACCGCATATTGCTGCTGGTGCACCACGGTGAGTTCCCCATCGAGGGTCTGCTGCACCGTGGTGCACCCCGCCCCGGAGCGCGGTGGCGGATCCGAGGCCACCGTCGGGTTCGGCTCCAGCCCGGACCCCTCCCGGCCCTCCGACGCCGCTCGCCGCCATGCCCTCGCCTGCCTGATCACCGACATGCGTACCTCTCCGCCAAGCTCCGAGGGGGCTTCGCAGGCTGGCAACCCGTCCCGGGTCGAGCCTAATCAGTCAGGGGGTCGCGCTGCCTTCGGTTCAACGGCGCACGCTGCAAATCGGGCCGTGCCGTAGCGTCGCTTCAGGTCGTGCTGTAGGCCCATGGCAATCCCGACAGAGCGCACGCAATGCCTGCTCAAGGCCCACACGCCAGGCAGCCAACGCTTGTTCAAGGTCTACCTGCGGCGCCAAGAACCGTCTCCACTGCACCTCCGGGGTACAATCGGCGGAGGCGGGCCCCAGGACCCTCATGATTTCGTGCACTTGATGCTCATGCACAAAAAGTTGGGTCGGGGTGTCGATCCAGCCGAGCGTCGTTCGACGTGCTGGTGAAGGCACGGTTCCCCTCCGGCCAGCACCGTCCGGGGCCCCCCTCCACTCCGTTGACCCATGCCTGTTCACCTCTGAAGGAGAGACGACGATGCGATTCCTGCTCATCCCGAGCCTGATCCCGAGCGACACCAAGGCCGAGGCGGACATGCCGTTCGACGAGAAGCTCTTCGACGCGCAGATGAAGTACAACGAGGAGCTGCACAGGGCCGGCGTGCTGGTCGCCTCCGAGGGGCTCAATGTCGCCTCCAAGGGCGCTCATGTGCGGTTCTCGGGAGGGAAGGGCACCGTGGTCGACGGCCCCTTTGCCGAGACCAAGGAACTGATTGCCGGCTTCTACCTGATCAACGTGAAGTCCCGGGAAGAGGCGATTGCGTGGGCCCTGCGTTACCCGAGCGGCGCTGCGGACGAGGTGATGGAAGTGCGCCCGCTGACGGCAGAGTCGGACATCCCGCCGGAGCTCGTCGCGCGCATCGCGGACGTGGCGCCCACGTGGTACGCCTCGGTCGGGGGTACGCGGTAATCAGCGCCTCGCGCAATCCACGGATCGTTCGCACGACAGCCCCCACGCCTTCACTCACCGTCTCGGAAAGTCCCATGGCCAAGAAAATCGCTATCGTCGTTGCCGTCCTCCTCGCCGCGTTCCTCATCTTTGCCGCGACGAGGCCCGACACCTTCCACGTCGAGCGCACGACGAGCATCCACGCGCCCCCGGAGAAGATCTACCCGCTCATCGCCGACTTCCACGGCTGGAAGTCCTGGTCACCCTACGAGAGCCTCGACCCTTCGCTGAAGCAGACCTACAGCGGCGCGGAGAGCGGCAAGGGCGCCGTGTACGCCTGGGAAGGCAATGACGACGTGGGCCAGGGCCGCATGGAGATCACGGACGCGACGCCGCTCTCCAAGATCGTGATCAAGCTCAATTTCATCAAGCCCTTCGAGGCCGAGAACACCGCCGAGTTCACGCTGGAGCCCAAGGGGAGCACCACGAACGTCACCTGGGCCATGCACGGACCCAACTCGTTCATCAGCAAGATCATGTGCATCTTCGTGAGCATGGACAGCTTCATCGGCAAGGACTTCGAGAAAGGCCTCGCCGCCATGAAGACCGTCGCCGAGAAGTGAACGGCATCCCCTTGCCGCTTCGGGCCTGACGTCCGTCGCCTCAGGAAGCGGGCAATGTCCCCGGCTGCATGGTTCAGTCGTCGATGGCCTGGTAGACCGACGTCCAGAAGTCGAGCAAGACCACCGGGGGGCTCGGGGACGTGAAGGCGCTCTGGGTCAGCAGGACGCCGACCAGCTCCTCCCTGGGATCCGACCGGAACGAGGTGCCCAGGCCGCCATCCCAGCCGAAGGTCCCGGGAGACTCTGCGAGATCGCCGCGCCTGTTGATCACCGACATCCCGAATCCCCAGCCGCAGTTCTCTCCGAAGAAGATGCGGTTCCCGGCCTTCTGCTCCGGTGTCAGGTGGTCGGTCGTCATCAGCTCGATAGAGGGCCGAGAGAGGATGCGCTCGCGCCCGTGGCGCCCCTTGTTCAGCATCATCTGCGCGAAGGCCAGGCAATCGTCGGCGGTGGAGACCAGGCCGCCGCTGCCCGAGGCGAAGGCCGGAGGGCGGCTCCATTGACCCCCTTTCGCCACATCGTACAGATCGAGCGCGCCCGTCTTCGGGTTGGGTGCGTAGCTGGTCGCGAGGCGGTCAATCGCCTCGGCCGGCACGCTGAAGCCGGTGTCCTTCATCCCGAGCGGCTCGAAGAGGCGCTCGCGCATGAACGCCTCCAGCGGCCGCCCCGCAGCGCGCGCAATCAGCACGCCCAGCACGTCCAGCCCCAGATCGTACATCCACATCTCGCCGGGGTGGTGCATCAGCGGCACCGCCGCGACCCGCCGGATCCACTCGTCCGGCGTCGGAAGCTCCTGCGGGTGCGGGGGCCCCAGGAGAAGCTGTTGCTCGTTCAGCGCCTTCCGGATCGGGTAATCGCTCGACGGCGCCATGATGTGGCCGAGCCCCATCCGGAGCGTGAGCAGATCACGCAGCGTGATGGGCCTCCGCGCCGGCACGGTGTCGTCGAGCGCCCCGTCGAGCCGCTTCAGCACCCTCCGATCGGCCAGCTCGGGCAGCAGCCGGTCCACCGGATCGTCCAGCCGCAGCGTGCACTCCTCCACCAGGATCATCGCCGCCGCAGCCGTCATGGGCTTGGTCATCGAGGCGATGCGGAAGAGGGTATCCCGGCGCATCGGGTCGCTGCCGGCGACCGCCTTCATGCCCACCGCATCGACGTGCACCTCACCGCGCCGGCTGATCAGCGTCACGAGCCCGGGCATGGCCCCGCGCGCGACGTGACCCTCCATGGCCTCGTGCATGCGGCGCAGCCGCTCCTTCGACAATCCGCTGCTGCTCATCCAGGCCCCATACCACTGCCGACCGCAGCGAGCGCCCGCAAAAGCGTGGTGGCGACACGGCGCGCGCGGGGCCCTCACCTGCGCGGAGGCTTCTGCCTGGGGGCCTGGTGGCGCTCTCGCTCTGGTACACTCCCGACGATGGCCAAGACCCGCAAGAAGAAACGTGCCCCGGCAATCGCCGTGCCGTACATGAGCATCGCCTAGTTAATCGGCCTCTGCATCGTCACCTGCAATTTCTTCGTGCTGATCTGGTTCATTCAGCGGTGCCGCTTCTTGAATTCGCTCCGCCCGGTGAAGCCGCCCGATTCATCGGACGACCTCGCGCGCCGCTTCGACTGAATCGTGGGCCGCGCGCGCGGTGCGATCACTCCCGGTCAGCGTCGGGTGTCGAGCCCAGGAGAGCCCTGGCCGAGTGGTCCCCGGTCGGAGCGACGCCTGCGCACCCACCTCGTCGAGGCCCACGGCGCTGCCTGAGGAACTACCGGCGCCTCCCCGCAAGAACGCCTACACTGCGGCGCACAATGAAAGAACTCCAGGTGGGCGCAGGGCGAGTGCAGTTGGTCCAAGGCGACATCGTCAAGGCCAGCACCGAGGCCATCGTCAACGCTGCAAACGCGGCGCTGGCAGGCGGAGGCGGTGTCGACGGCGCCATCCACCGCGCTGCCGGGCCGGAACTCTACGAGCTGACCCGCCCTCTCGGCGGCTGCCCGACCGGCAAGGCGGTCATCACCGGCGCCGGCCGCATCCCGCCGCCGGTGCGCTTCATCGTCCACGCCGTTGGCCCCCGCTACAGCGCCTCGCGTGACGCCGAGTGCGCGGCGCTCCTCCGCAGCGCCCACGAGGAGAGCCTCCGCCGCTGCGAGGAGCACGCCATCCAGAGCGTCTCCTTCCCCGCCATCAGCACGGGCGTGTACGGCTACCCCATCCACAAAGCCGCCCCCATCGCGCTCGGCGAAGCCATCGACCACCTCGCAGGCGCCATGCGCTCCGTGAAGCACATCGTGTTCGTGCTCTTCTCACCTGCAGACCTCGACGCCTTCTCCGCTGCGCTCGCCGCGTTCGCCCCCTCCCCCGCGTCCCGGTGAGGTCGCTGCGGAGCCACTTCTACCCACCGCCCTCAGCCTCCAAGCCCTGCGATGTCTCGAAAGTCCTTCTGGACGAGGAACCATGCGGCGTCCTTCCTCTCGCAATTCCAGACCCGCCCTCACGGCCTTCGCGGTGGCGCTGGTCGCCGCGGCGTGCGGCGGTGCCGCCTGGATGGCCGCGACGTGCAGTGGCGCCGTCGTGAAGTCTCCGCCTTCGCCCCTCTCTCCTGACCCCTCGCCCCGCGCTCCGGCGCTGGCCTCCGCGCAGAGAGCAGCACCCGAACCAGGCGCGAGGCTGGCCTACGACGACGGCGCGGCGCTCTGCATCCGGGACGCCTGGCCCGATCGGCTTGCCGAGGCGCGCTGCATCGCCCATGGCGAGCCTATCCTCCAGTGGTCCTGGGTGGACCGGGAGCGCCTCGTCGCCCTGCGTGCCTCGGGTGAGGTGGCGCTGCTCCACGACGGTCGCTGGCAGGAACTGTCCCAGCCGCCCCCGTCCACCTGGGAGCAACCGGAGCCGCGCGATGCCCAGGGTCACCCCGTGGACGGCCTCGTGCCCAGCGACAAGGTGCATCTGTCCGTGCGCGCGGACGGCGTGTGGCTGTCGAGGTGCCCGTTTTGGATCGCCTTCGACGCGGGGGGCTGCCATGCATGGGTCAACGCGCGCCTCTGGCCATCGCTCAAGGTGGAGGTCGACCCCGCGGAGCCTCCCGGGTTTCGCGACCCTGAAGAGGGGCGGGATCTGCCCCTCGGGCAGCGCCCCGACGACGTGCACCTGACCGAGCGACCCTCCGCGGATGGCAAGACGCTCGCCCTGGAGTGCACCCGAGGAGCGTCACGCTCCGCGCTGGAAGAGTCCACGGAAGGCGTCGGCGTGGACTTCGACTGGGGCTGGGTGGGCGAGAGCCCGACGAGCTACGTGGTGCGGGTGAGCCGCGATTACATCGAGGTGGTGCGGGTGAGTCTGTACCTGATGGAAGCTTGCCAGAGCGCCCCCGTGCGGGAGATCGAGATGCTGCGCACAGGTCCCGGAGACTTCTGGGTGCACGATGACCCGAAGGGGGTGGTGGTGCGGCACGGAGGGCGTGCACTCGGCGTGGTCCCCACGGATGACGTGCGGTGGGCGCCGCGGTGAGCAGCGGCCCGGCTGTTCGAGGTCATGGAACATCGAGCAAGCCTCGCGGGCGAGGACCGACGGCATGCCTCACCAGCCGCGCGCACTTGCCATTGCCTTTCGACCTCCGTACCAAATAGCGTACACCGTACGTTAGGCGCGTGGGTCGCCTGGCGCAACCCCGAATTACGGAGTCTTCATGCGCATCACCGCCTCCGCTGTGTCGTTGACCGTCGACGACGTCGCTGCGTCCAGCAAGTTCCTCGTCGCGCACTTCGGCTTTCGCGAGCAGATGGCTGCCGAGGGCTTTGCTTCCCTCGGACGCGACGACGCCGCGATGAACGTCATCTTCATGCAGCGCGGTATCGCGGTGCTCCCCGAGGGCTTCCGCGATCAGCACGCAGCGGGCGTCATCGTCGCCTTCGTCGTCACCGATCTCGCCGCCGAAGAGGCCCGCCTGCGCAGCGAGGGGGTCACCATCACCATGCCGCTGCGGGAGGAGCCCTGGGGAGAGCGTCTGTTCCAGGTCCAGGACCCCAACGGGGTCACCATCGAGCTGGTCGAGTGGGTCACGCCGCGCGGGTAGCGCGCGTCCACGCACGTCGGCGCGATCGTTGACGCAAACGTTGACGCGCTCCGCGACGCGCTCCGCCACGCTCCGCCACGCTCCGCCACGCTCCGCCACGCCCCCGCGGTTCCGTGCCCTTGCGATGCGCAAGACACGGCGCCATGTCCATGGCGCATCCATGTCCCGCACCGACGCCATGTCGGGTGCCGCACGTGGTGAACAGGTGGTGGACCATGCACCAGGAACATCGGGCTCCTTCGCCGTGGCGCTGCGCTCAAGCCATGCTGGCCGTCGTAGCTGCGTCCGGCGTGGCAACGCTCGTCGCAGCCTGCCACGAGGGTATGGGCATCGAGGACGAACTGCCTCTCTCTGCCGCCAAGGCGCGCCTCGATCCCTCGTCCGCCGCTCCCACCACATCATGGTCCCCCGCCTCGCTGGAGGCGCTGTCGATGCAGGGGCCGTACGGCTTCGCGACGCGGGATCTGATGCTGGTGGACACGACGCGCGCGACGCCGCCCAACCGCAGCTACCCCGGTTCGCCGGTGCGGATCCTGCCCACCAGGGTCTACTACCCGGCGTTCCCCGTTTCTCTCTCGACATCGCCGCCGTCGGCACAGCCCATACCCGTGGCGGGCGGGGCACGGTTCCCGCTCCTGGCTTACGCGCATGGCTTCACCAGCCGGGGAGAGCCGGCGCGGCACGTGGCAGAGCACCTGGCCACGCATGGCTACAACGTGGCGGCGCCCCTGTTCCCGCTCAGCCGCGGTGACGCGCCGGGGGGGCCGACCGCGGCCGACATCAGCCGTCAACCTGGTGACCTCGCGTTCGTCTTGAAGGCGATCGCCTCGCTCGGAGGCGCGGATCGCGACCTGGCGACAGCGGCAGACGGCAGCCGCCAGGGCCTCATCGGCTTCTCGGCCGGAGGGCGCACCGCGTCGGGGAGGAAGGCTCCGTCGCACCTCGCACGTCTTCCCACCTTTCGCATCTGTCACGCCGCCATCACGTACCGTCGCGCGCGCATGCCACTGGTACGGCGCCGTGACGGTCCCTGTGGGCTCCTGGGCGTGTGGTCCGGGGGAGGCGCTCAGGGGGCGGGTCGGTACGGCGGATGCAATGGGGTGGGGAGGTGGGGAGGTGGGGAGG
>NZ_ASRX01000096.1 GCF_000601485.1 Chondromyces apiculatus DSM 436 | reverse complement strand
CGCCTGGATTGGGCGCCCAAGTCGAGACTAGCGCAGGTCGGAGTTCCCGGTGCCGTGGATCACCTTGTTAAAAATCTCTCACAGCTTCTTCCCGCCTTTGCAGAGATAGCTAGCTACCTGAATGCCGCTACCCCACATTATAAAGGGTCTTGGTCGGCGATCGGATCTCAACTTTTGCAGATTCTTGATTCTCCGATCGCAAAGGAGAGTGAGTACATCCAAATTGTGATTCTTGGACTATTTGCAAAAATTGCTGAACTAAATCATTTTACACACCTGACAGGCCGCTACGCATCCAGCGTGCCGAGTGCGCAGCGTGAGATCGTCTTGGCTGCTGCAAACTCTAGAGCTGACGCATGGCTGCGAACGATAAAAGCTGATTATTCTCGATATGATCCGTGGCTGAAGCGGGCGGTCGCCTTCGCATGTCGCGTTTTTCCACATGATGAGCGCAAGTTCTGGATAAAGGAGGTCAAGCCGCTAGCCTCGCGGCTTGAGAGCGCGGTCCTGGAAGATTCAAAACCATGAACGCTTCAGTTCGTGAGTGGCATGGTGTTCGTACAGTGTGTCTGAACTCAGCGTAGCCTCCGTTCTTGTGGGCTCACGGGTTGTCACCCGTGCTCCTTCGCAGATGAGCTGGCACAGGACCGGGGTACGCGCGCTGGGAGGCGGTGGTAGGCTGCGCTCGGGAATGGCATGCCCAGCAGTCTGACGTCACAGGCGGGCGACCGCGCGGTGGACCTCGCCCTCGCTGCGGCGGAGCGGGACCTCGGCGTGGGGCGCGCCATGGCGGCGCCGGGGTGGGTGCGCGACCGGGTGCTGACCATCCTGGAGGCGCAGGCGGCGCGGCTGGGGATCACCGCGATGCGCGCGGCCGAGCGGCTGCAGCGCGACAGGTCGGCGGTCGAGGAGATCGTGGCGGCGCTGCGGGTGGGGGAGACGCGGTTCTACCGGGATCCGGTGATGTGGGAGGCGATCGCGAGCGCGGTGATCCCGACCCTCCCGCAGCGGCCCGTCGCGGGGCTCTCCGCGGGGTGCAGCACCGGGGAGGAGGCGTACACGCTGGCGATGATGCTCGCCATCGCGGGCAAGCGGTTCAGCGTGCTCGGGGTGGATCGATCCTCCGAGGCGGTGCAGGCGGCCCGGGAGGCGACGTACTCGGCCGAGGCGGCGCGGCACCTGCCTCCGGCGTACGTGCGGCGCTTCTGCGAGGTGGATGGATCGGTGATGCGGGTGCGCAAGGAGCTGCGCTCGCTGGTGTCGTTCGAGGTCTGCGATCTGGTGTCGGCGGTGCCCCGGGGTGGGTTCCAGATCATCCTGTTCAAGAACGTGCTGCTCTACCTGGCGACGCCCGCAGGGGAGGCGGTGGCGCGGCGGCTGCTCGGGGAGCTGGACGCGCGGGGGGTCCTGATCACGGCGGCGAGCGAGGTGCCGCGCCTGTGCTCGGTGGGGATCGCGACGGCGCGGATCTCGTCGGGGGTGACGGCGTTCCGGCTGGGGCCACGGACGGGGAGCGAGCCTCCGCCGCCTCCACCCGCCGCGCCTGCCGCCAGCGGATCGGGGTTCCCGGGGGGCATGGAGGGAGGGCGTTGAGCCTCTCGGTAGAGCTGGGCGAGCTGGGCGGGCTGGGCGAGCCGGGCGGGGGGCCAGGCGGGAGTCCATCGACGGCGCTGGCCGAGGTGCGGGCGATGTACGCGGAGGGGCGGGCGGCGCTCGATCGGCAAGCGGCCGTGGTGCTGGAGGCACCCCAGGGCGGGACGGCGGCCGAGATCGAGGCGCTGGGGATGGCCCTGGGGCAACGGAGGGCGCGTCTGCTGGACGAGCTGCTCGGGCGGCTGTTCCAGGTGGTGCGGGAGCGCGACGGCGGGGGGCGCGGGGCGGCGGGCGGCGTGTGGAGCGAGGTGGCGCTGGCCGCCGTGGGGAGCTACGGGCGGGGGGCGGTGGCGCTGCGCAGCGATCTGGATCTGCGCATCCTGGCGCGGGACGCGCAGCAGGCCGGGGTGGTGGCCGACGCGCTGCTCTACCCGCTCTGGGACATGGGGGTGTCGGTCGGTCACCAGGTGGTGAGCGTGGAGGATCTGATCGCGTCCGCGCGGGATGATCTGCCGTCGGCGACCATCCTGCTCGACTGGAGGCACCTCGCCGGGGAGCGGGACCTGTCGGAGTCGCTCTGGCAGCGGGCGGTGTCGGGGCTGCTGGCGCACTCGGAGCTGCCGCTGTTCCTGGAGCGGCTGCGGCAGGAGGTGGAGCAGCGGCACGCGCGCTTCGGGGGCTCGGTGTACCTGCTGGAGCCGGACGTGAAGAACGGCGCGGGTGGGCTGCGGGATCTGGACATCGCGCGGTGGGCTGGCAAGGCGCGGTGGGGTGGGGGCGAGGTGCAGGCGCTGGTGCGGTTCGGGGCGCTCGTGGCGCGCGAGGCCGCGGAGCTGCGCGAGGCGGAGGACACGCTGTGGCGGATCCGGAACCTCTTGCACGCGAGCGCGAACCGGCGGAGCGACAGGCTGACCTTCGACAAGCAGGAGATGTGCGCGGCCGCGCTGGGGTACGGGGAGGGGGGCGAGGCCGTGGAGCGGATGATGAGCGCGTACTACCGCAGCGCGCGGACCATCTCGCGGGGGCTGGAGATGATCCTGACGCGGGCGACGCCGGTGCTGACGCGGCGGCGCAAGCACGAGGAGGATCTGGGCGGGGGCGTGCGGGTGTTCGATGGCTGCGTGACGGTGAGCAACCCGGCGGATCTGCGCACCGACCCGGCGCTGTCCTTGCGGGTGCTGTCCGCCGCCGTGGAGCGGGGGCTGCCGCTGCTCGCGCACACGCGAGAGGCGATCGCCCAGGTCGCGGCGGAGCCGTCGTTCTGCGCGGCGTTGCGGGAGAGCCCGGAGGCCGCGGCGCGCTTCCTCGGGCTGCTGATGACGTGCAGGGACACGCTGCTCAAGGCGGGGTCGCCCATCCGGGAGATGCACGATCTCGGGCTCTTGCTGGCGATGATCCCGGAGTTCTCACCGGTGGTCGGGCGGGTGCACAACGACGTCTACCACGTGTACACGGTCGACGTTCACTCGGTGGCGGCGGTGGATCGGCTGGCGGCGCTGGTGCGGGGGGAGCTCGCGGGGGAGTTCGGGTTGCCCTGCCGCCTGGCGGCAGAGGTGAGCCGGCCCGAGGTGCTGTTCGTGGCGACGCTGCTGCACGACGTGGGCAAGGCGATCGGCGGGACGGACCACAGCCAGCGCGGGGCGGAGATGGCGCAGGCGATCCTGGCGCGGCTCGGGCTCACCCCGGAGGACGTGGGGGAGGCGTGCCACCTGATCCAGAAGCACCTGGTGATGTACCACGTGGCGACGCGGCGGGATCTGGACGACCCGGCGACGATCGCGGAGTTCTGCCGGGAGGTGCACGGCCGCGAGGGGCTGCGCGATCTGTACCTGCTCACGGTGGCCGACCTGTCGACGACGAGCCCGACCTCGATGACCTCGTGGAAAGCGCGGATGCTCGACGAGCTGTACCTGGCCGCCGACGCGTTCCTCGCGGGCAAGGTGGTCGACGACGAGCGGCTCGGGCGGATGGTGGCGGAGGCGCGGCGCGCGGTGGACGCGGTGGACGCGGTGGACGCGGTGGACGGGGAGCGCCCGGAGGAGCGGCTGGAGCTCGGGGCGTTCGCGGACCGCTACCTCGCCTCGATGCCGGAGCGCTACCTGCTCTCGAACGCACCCACGGCGATCGCGGCGCACGCGGTGCTGGCGTGGGAGCAGGAGAAGACGAGGGTGCCGGCGCGCGTCGCGCTGGTGCCGTCGCGACACCCGGAGGCGGCGGAGCTGTGCGTGGTGGCGCAGGACCGCCCGGGGCTCCTCGCGGCGATCACCGCGGCGATCGCGGCGTCGCGGCTGGAGGTGCACGCGGCGCAGATTCACTCGCGGTCGTCGGAGGAGGCGGAGACGCAGGCCGTGGATCTGTTCTGGGTGCGGGACCGGGGCGACGGGGTGGAGGGGGTGGCGCGGTCCATCCCGAAGCTCGTGCGGGAGCTGCAGGCGATCCTCTCGGGGCAGCTCGATGGGGCGGCGCTGGTGCAGCAGCGGGGCGCGGCGCTGCGGGAGCGGAAGACGCCGAAGGTGCGGACGCAGGTGGCGGTGGACGATCGGGTGTCGCCGCGGCACACGGTGATCGAGGTGCTGACCCGCGACAAGCCGGGGCTCCTGTTCGCAATCTCGGACGCGCTGTACAGGCTGGGGCTGTCGATCGCGGTGGCGAAGATCAACACGGAGGGGACACGGGTGGCCGACGTGTTCTATGTGAGAGAGGCGAGCGGCGAGAAGATCGCGCCCGGGCGCCGCACGGCGGAGGTCCGGGAGCACATCGAGTCGGCGCTGCGGCGGCTCGAGAACGAGGAAGGGAACAGCGCATGAGGCGGTGGTCGAGGAACAGGGGCGGAGCGCTCGTCGCGGCTCTCGCCAGCGGGGCGTTCTTCCTGGCGGGGTGTGGCGCCCCGCAGAGCCCTGCGCAGGAGGCGCTCGTCGCCGATCCGCCCGTCGACGCGGAGGAAGGCGCTGCCGCCGGGGCCGCCGACGGCGAGCTGCAGCGCGGCATCGCGTTCATCAAGAGCGAGCGTTACGAGGACGCGAAGACGCACCTGCAGCAGGCGCTGCAGAAGAAGCCGGACAGCGCCGAGGCTGCGTACTACCTGGGCGTCGCGAGCGAGAAGACGGGGGATCGGGCGGGCGCCGAGAAGGCCTACCAGCAGGCGCTGAAGAGCGATCCGACGCTGGCGGAGGCTGCGCTGAACCTGGGGGCGATCTACCTGGAGGACCCGGCCCGGCCCGACGAGGCCATCGCGGTGATGACGCCGGCACTGGCCAAGGCGACGGAGCCGGCGCGCCTGCACCAGAACCTGGCCTATGCCTACGGCCTGAAGAAGGACTACGAGAAGGCGGGGAAGCAGTACGAGGCGGCCCTCGGCAAGGGTGAGAGCGCCGACCTGTACTTCGCGTACGGGATGATGCTGGTGGAGGCCAAGCAGGGGGAGAAGGCCGCGGCGCAGCTCAACAAGGCGCTGGGACTCGCAGGGAGCGACGTGGCGCTCGTGGCGAGCATCGGTCGGGCGCTGGGGCCGGCGGGAGCTTACGGCGATTGCGTGAAGGCGTTCGATCGCGCCATCCAGCTCAAGCCCGACGCCGCCGAGCTTCATGTGCGGCGCGGGACGTGCCGGCACGAGCTGAAGGACGAGCCGGGGGCGCGCGCGGATTACCAGGCAGCGATCAAGGCCGATCCGAGCTTCGCGCCTGCGCACTACTACCTGGGGATGTCGTGGCTCGGTGACAAGAAGACGCAGGAGGCGCGCGCCGCGTTCGAGCAAGCGTCGAAGGTGGGCGGAGAGACGGAGATCGGCAAGCGGGCGCGCGAGAAGCTGAAGGATCTCGGCAAGAAGAAGTGAGGCGGCGGAGGGGGGAGGGGGGGAGACTCAGCCGTCGAGGAGGGCGAGGATCCGATCCAGCTCGTCGAGGGAGCTGTAGGCGATGCCCAGCTCTCCTCGGCCGCCCTGATCGCGGACCTCGACCTTGGTCCCCAGGCGCCGGGTGAGGCGCGTCTCCAGGTCGCGTACGGAGGCCGACTTGCCGGCGGGGGGCTTGTCGGTGCCGGCGGGCTTCTCCTCGGCGGGGGCAGTGGCGCGCTCCTTGGCCGCACGGACGAGGGACTCCACCTTGCGAACCGGGAGCTTGCCGCGGATGGCGCGCTCCGCGATGTCGTCCATCGACTTCTCGTCGGGGGCGCCGAGGAGCGCGCGGGCGTGGCCTTCGCTCAGCTCCCGGGAGATGACCTTGCTCCGGATGCGCGTGGGGAGCTTGAGGAGCCGGAGGACGTTGGTGATGGTCGAGCGGTCCTTGCCGACCCGCTCGGCGAGGACCTCCTGCGTATAGCCGTGCTCGCGGAGGAGGCGATCGAGTGCCTCGGCGACCTCGATGGGGTTGAGGTCCGAGCGCTGGACGTTCTCGATGAGCGCGAGTTCGAAGGCTTCCTTGGGAGAGACGTCCTTGACGACGACGACGACGTCGTGGAGGCCAGCGCGCTGCGCGGCGCGCCAGCGTCGTTCTCCGGCGATGATCTCGAAGCGGTCGGAGCCCGGGGAGCCGCGGCGAACGACGAGCGGCTCGATGAGGCCGTGCTCGCGGATGCTGGCTGTCAGCTCTTCGAGTTCCGTCTCGTCGAAGTACTGCCGCGGCTGCCCCTTCTGGGGGACGATCTTCTCGATCGCACACAGGAAGACGCTCCGCTCGACGGAGCCGGAGGCGACTGGCCCGGGCAGGAGTGCGTCGAGTCCTCGGCCCAGCGCGCGGCGCTGCCCCTTGACGTCAGTGCTCATGTTCGCGGTCGGGTGTCCTTGGGAGATGACGCAGGCGGCGTCGCGGGCCGGGCTTCGAGAGCCGGCGCGTCTGCTGCGGCGGTCCTGGCAGGTGTGCGCTCGGGGGCTGGAGCTTCCATGACGGCTGCCGCGGCGGCTGCCTTGGTGGCCTTGGTGCGCCCGCGCTTCGGAGCTCCGTGGTGCGTCTCCAGGATCTCGCGGGCGAGGCTGAGGTAGCCCTGCGCGCCCTTGGACTGGACGTCGTAGAGGAGGGCTGGCTTGCCGTGTGAAGGCGCCTCACTGAGGCGAACGTTGCGGGGGATGATGGCGTTGAAGACGCGGAAGTGCCCCTTCACTTCGTCGGCCACCTGGTGGGTGAGCGAGGTGCGGCCGTCGTACATCGTGAGCACGATCCCCTCGATGGTCAGCTCCGGGTTGAACACGTTGCGCACGCGGTCGATGGTCGCCATGAGGTGGGTGAGGCCTTCCAGCGCGTAGTACTCGCACTGAAGAGGGACCACCACCCGGGTGGCGGCGGTGAGCGCGTTCAGGGTGAGGAGCCCGAGCGAGGGCGGACAGTCGAGGACCACGAAGGCATAGTCGCCGACGTGCGGGCGGATGGCGTCTCGCAGCCGGGTCGCGCGATCCGGGGCGTCCACGAGCTCGAGCTCCGCAGCAACGAGGTCCTGCGTGGCAGGCACCACGTCGAGGAGCGGGACGTCCGTGTGGATCGTGGCCTGGGGCAAGGTGACGCGGCCGATGAGCACGTCGTAGATGGACACCTCGACGCTGCGGGGCCGGACGCCGACACCGCTGGAGGCGTTGCCCTGCGGGTCGCAGTCGACGAGCAAGGTGCGGTGCTCGGCGGTGGCCAGGCTGGCGGCGAGGTTGACCGCCGTGGTGGTCTTTCCGACGCCTCCCTTCTGGTTGGCGACGGCAAAGATGAGGGTGGGGGGCTTGGGGGCGGCGGCAGCCTGCCTGGCCGGCGCGTTTCCATCTCGGGGTGCGGGCATCGTGGGATCGCGTCCGCCCAGGCAGATACACGAGGAGGCTCCTGGCCGGAAGGAGCGCCTCACGCACCGAGCACCGCCACAGGATTTTTCAACGCAGGAATTTTCACCGTTCGCAATCGAGAATCTACAGTGACCGACATGTCGTTGGATGTAGGTGTGAACGCGGCGCCGGGAACGAGCGTGTTCGGTCGGGTGATCGACGTCTCACCTTCAGCCTGGAGGCGCAGGGGTTCCGCGAGGACGCCTGCGGTGTGCCGCTCCCAGCACCTGCGACCGTCTCGGCTTCTGGGGCTCGATCGGGTGCTGGCGCCATCGGACGACGTCCGATCGGTCGACCGCGTGCTCGCGGGCGTCTTCTGGAAGCGCGGCGGGGCCGGCGGGAGCGATGCGCTGGCCCCCGTGATCCAGCTTCGGTTCTGACTCCCCCAGCTTTGTCGGACGTGTGCCCTGCTTTCACCGAGCCGCCCGATTCGATCGGAGCGCTGTCTCGGTCCGTCGTGAGGAGGATGGAAATGCCGCTGCCCAAGACCTTCCGGAATTTCGCTGAGTTCGAGCGTGAGTACCTGCCGACCCGCGTGGGTTTCTCGATGGAGGACATCGTGGAGGAGGGCTCGTTCGACGCCGAGCTCGATTTCGACAGGGACCTGTTCGACGGGTCCGACGACGACGAGTACTGACCACGGCACGGGGGCGCCGCGCTCCTGGCGCTTCTGGCGCGGCGCTTCCGGCGCTTCCGGCGCTTCCGGCGCACGGGTCGGCGTCCCGACAGGTTTCCCGGAAGCAGAGACGCACCCTCCTTTTTTTCCACGGCTTCATCGGGCTTCTTGACCCTTTCGGCGGCGCATGGCACGAGGACCGCCCTCATACGCCATGCAAGTCACCGTCGAAAAGCTGTCCCCCGTGCTCCTGGAGTTCGTCGTGGAGGTTCCTGCCGAGCAGGTGCGGAGCGAGGTCGAAAAGGCCTACACCGTGCTGCAGCGGACCGCTCGGGTTCGCGGCTACCGCCCGGGCAAGGCTCCGCGCAACATTCTCTCGCACCTGTACGGTGGGCGGGTCCATGCCGATGTCGCGCAGCGGCTCGTGGATGCCACGCTGAACAAGGCGCTTGCCGAGCAGTCCGTGCAGCCGCTGTCGCAGCCCGCGATCGCCCCTGCAGAGCTCCGCCCCGATGCCTCCTTCTCCTACAAGGCGCGCTTCGAGGTGCGCCCGGAGATCAGCGGCGTGAAGTGGGAGGGCTTCGAGGTGAAGCGGCCTTCCGTGAAGGCCTCGGACGAGATGGTGGACGCCGAGATCGCGGGGCTGCGCCGCAAGCACGCCACCCTGCAGTCGCCCGATCCCGAGCGCCCGGCCAAGGTTGGCGACGTCGCGACCATCACCTTCAAGCTGGAAATCGGCGGGGAGTTCCTCGACCAGAAGGAGCAAGAGGTCGAGACGGAGCTCGGGTCGGGGCACCTCTTCAAGGAGATCGACGAAGCGTTGATCGGCATGAATGCAGGTGAGCACAAGGACGTGCGCCTCACCTTCCCGGCGCAGCACCAGAACCCTGAGCTGCGCAGCAAGGAAGGCGTGTTCCACGTGACGCTCAAGGACCTGCGCGAGCGCATCTATCCCGAGGTGGATGACGAGTTCGCGAAGGATTGCGGCGAGGAGAGCCTGGAGGCACTCCGCGCGTCGCAGCGGGCGAAGGTGGAGAAGGAGCTGACGCAGAAGGCGAGCGACGCGGTCGCCGAGCAGCTCGTGATGGAGATCTGCAAGGCGAACCCGATCCCCGTTCCTCCGTCGCTGGTGGATCAGCAGGCCCAGCTCGCAGAGCGGGAACTTCTCGCGGCGGCACGCCGTCAGGGACAGCGGCTCGACTCCAATGCTGATCTGCGTGCCCGCGTGCGGCTCGACTCCGAGATGAAGGTGCGCGCTGGGCTCCTCATGGCCGAGATCGCCAAGGAAAAAGAGGTCAAGGTCACCGAGGCGGACATCGAGAAGGGCTACGAGGAGCTGGCCGAGCAGTCCGGCAAGAACGTGGCCAAGGTGAAAGCCGAGTACAGGGACCCGAAGAAGCGTGAGCTTCTCATCGGCATGATCCTCGAGGACAAGATCCTCGACATGATCGAGGCCGCTGCGAAGATCACGGACGCTGCATAGGGTCCCCAGCAGGCTCTCAGGAGCCCCTGTGCCCCCCGCGCTTACCCGTCGCTTCCCCATCTGCCCAACCCTCGATCACCAAGCGAAAGACCGGGATCGAGGATGGGCCTGTGGGTATGCACCGTGTGTCCTCTGGACAGGAGCCAGCGGGCCATGGTCTCTCCGGACAGACCATCAGAGCGGCTGGATCGAACCGAGCCCATCAGCACCGACACCAGGTACGCGCAGAACAGAGTGCAACCCCTTGCAGTCGTGCGGCGCCTGGCCCAGTCCTAGGGGCCTGCCGGCGACCGGCAACAACCTTCGGAGCACCGGATGACCCGACGAGTCGAAAACCGCACGCAAGCGATGCAACTCCTTGAGAGGGAGCACCACGTCCTCGAACAGGTCGAGCGAGAGCGCGCCGTCATCGTCCCCACGGTGACGGAGGTGACCCACCGCGGAGAGCGCGAGTGGAACATCTTCAGCCGCCTCCTCAAGGATCGCATCGTCTTCATCGGCGCCGAGATCGATGACTTCCTGGCGAACCTCGTGATCGCGCAGTTCCTGTTCCTGGAGAGCGAGGATCCGGACAAGGAGATCCAGGTCTACATCAACAGCCCTGGCGGCGTGGTGACCTCGGGCCTCGCCATGTACGACACGATGCAGTACGTCCGCTGCTCGGTGTCGACGATGTGCCTGGGACAGGCAGCTTCGATGGCGGCAATCCTGCTCGCCGCTGGCCAGAAGGGGCGTCGCTATGCGCTGCCTCACTCGCGCATGATGATCCATCAGCCTCTGGGCGGTGCGCGTGGGCAGGCCACGGACATCGAGATCCAGGCGCGTGAGATCAAGAAGATCAAAGAGACGCTGATCGACATCCTCGTGGAGGCGACGAACAAGGGACGCGAGGACATCGCTCGCGACATCGAGCGTGACTTCTACCTGAGCGCCGGGCAGGCCAAGGAGTACGGGCTCATCGATGAGGTGTTGCCCGCGCGCAAGAAGTAGAGGCGCTCCCGGGAGCCCGCCAAGGCGGAATCTGGGTAGAGCGTGGAGTTGAGCTGGAGCAGGGGAGGGGGATCGGGCGTGATGCCGGGCCGGTCGTTCCGTTACGGACCGTTCCGGCATTTTGTCCGTCCCTGCGTGCCTCTTGCAGCAGTTGCGGTGGACTCACCGATGAAGGGAAGGGAGGAGCTCCTCCCCGTTCGCTTGCGACGGTAGGTGCGCCGTTCTAGAATCCGGGCGTGGTTTCCCGATCCTGAGCGGAATTCCCATCGCAGGACGCGGCGATCACACGAGCTGAGGGTCGAAGTGGAGCGAAGGCGGGACGATCACTCGAACGGCAACCTGAGCTGCTCCTTCTGCGGAAAATCGCAGAAGGAGGTCAAGAAGCTCATCGCAGGACCTACGGTCTACATCTGCGATGAATGCATCGGGCTCTGCAACGACATCATTGCGGAGGAGGTGGAAAAAGACGAGCCCTACGCGGGTTCGACGCCGATTCCGAAGCCATCCGACATCAAAGTCATTCTCGACGAGTACGTGGTCGGGCAGCACCGAGCGAAGAAGATTCTCTCGGTGGCCGTGCACAACCACTACAAGCGCATCGACAGCCGTGTCTCGGCAGACGACGTCGAGCTGCAGAAGTCGAACATCCTGCTGCTGGGGCCCACGGGTTCGGGGAAGACGCTCCTCGCGCAGACGCTGGCCAAGATCATCAACGTGCCGTTCGCCATCGCCGACGCCACGACGCTGACCGAGGCCGGGTACGTGGGCGAGGACGTCGAGAACATCATCGTTCAGCTCTTGCAGAACGCGGATCACGACGTCGAGAGGGCCCAGCGCGGCATCGTCTACATCGACGAGATCGACAAGATCAGCCGCAAGAGCGACAACCCGAGCATCACGCGTGACGTGTCGGGTGAGGGGGTACAGCAAGCGCTGCTCAAGATCATCGAGGGCACGATCGCCAACGTTCCCCCGAAGGGCGGCCGCAAGCACCCGCAGCAGGATTTCCTGCAGGTCGATACCACGAACATCCTGTTCATCTGTGGCGGCGCGTTCGTGGGCCTCGACCAGATCATTCAGCGGCGCATTGGCCAGGCGTCACTGGGCTTCGGGGCGGACATCAAGTCCAAGAAGGAGTTCAAGCTGGGCGAGCTTCTCAGCGAGGTGCAGCCTGAGGACCTCCTGAAATTCGGCCTCATCCCCGAGTTCATCGGCCGTCTGCCGATGGTGGCTACCCTCCACGAGCTGAACGAGGATGCGCTCATCGACATCCTCACCAAGCCGAAGAACAGCCTGGTGAAGCAGTATCAGAAGCTCTTCGAGATGGACGGCGTGAAGCTCAAGTTCACCCGGGGCGCGCTGACTGCCGTGGCCAAGCAGGCGCTGGAGCGGGCCAGCGGCGCTCGTGGTCTCCGGGCCATCCTGGAGAACGCGATGCTGGACATCATGTACGACATCCCTTCGCGCACCGGGATCAAGGAAGTCGTCGTGAGCGAGGACGTCATCCTCAAGCACGAGCCGCCGATCATCGTCTACACGAAGGAGGCGGAACTCGCTTGAGGCGCTGCCCCATGATTCAGCAGACGCAGAAAAGAAAGGCGGCGGATGTTCTTCAAGAATGATGGCGAGCGTAGCAAGGGGACGCCGGAGCGTGGCGTCGCCCCGCTGCTGCCTCTGCGCGATATCATCGTCTTCCCCCACATGGTTTCGCAGCTCTTCGTGGGGCGCGAGCGAAGCATTGCCGCCCTCGATGAGGCGATGGGGCGAGGAAAAGAGATCTTCCTCGCGGCGCAGCGCAACGCGAAGACGAACGATCCGGCGCCCGATGACATCTTCGCCATCGGGTCCGTGGGCGCCATCATGCAGCTCCTGCGCCTGCCCGATGGGACGGTGAAGGTCATCGTCGAGGGAAAGAGGCGGGCGCGCGTCCGTCGCTATGCTCAGACGGATGCTTACTTCCTCGTCGAATACGATGAGGTGCCGGAGACCGCTGCCTCGGGCGTCGAGGTCGAAGCGCTGATGCGCTCGGCGCAATCGACGTTCGAGATGTACGTGAAGCTCAACAAGAAGATCCAGCCTGAGGTCCTCATGACGGTGCAGAGCATCGATGAGGCTTCCAGGCTCGCCGATACCATCATTGCCAACCTCCCGACCATCAAGCTCGCCGACCGGCAAGGGCTGCTTGAAATGGAGGATCCGCGCCAGCGGCTCGAGCGTCTCATCGAGCTGATGCAGGCTGAAATCGAGATTCTCCAGGTGGAGAAGAAGATTCGCAGCCGCGTCAAGAAGCAGATGGAGAAGACGCAGAAGGAATACTATCTGAATGAGCAGATGCAGGCCATTCAGAAGGAGCTGGGTGGCGGCGAGCGCGACGAATTCAAGAACGAGATCCAGGAGGTCGAAGAGGCCCTCAAGACCAAGCGGATGAGCAAGGAAGCCACCGCCAAGGTCAAGAAGGAGCTGAAGAAGCTCAAGATGATGCACCCCACGAGCGCCGAGGCGACCGTGGTGCGCAACTACATCGACTGGATCCTGGAGCTTCCCTGGTACGACAAGAGCGAGGAACGCCACGATCTTGCGGAGGCAGAGAAGATCCTCGACGAGGATCACTATGGCCTGAAGAAGATCAAGGAGCGCATCCTCGAGTATCTGGCGGTGCAGGCGCTGACCAAGAAGCTCAAGGGCCCGGTGCTCTGCTTCGTCGGGCCGCCGGGGGTGGGCAAGACCAGCCTGGCAAAGTCGATTGCGCGGGCGACGGGTCGAAAGTTCGTGCGGCTCTCCCTGGGCGGCGTCCGTGATGAGGCCGAGATCCGAGGGCATCGCCGGACGTACATCGGCGCCCTGCCGGGGAAGCTGATTCAGTCGCTGAAGAAGGTGGGCACCAACAACCCGGTCTTCCTGCTGGACGAGATCGACAAGATGTCGACCGATTTCCGCGGGGACCCGGCGGCAGCGCTGCTCGAGGTGCTCGATCCGGAGCAGAACTCGACCTTCAACGATCACTACCTCGACCTGGACTACGATCTGTCGGACGTGATGTTCATCACGACAGCCAATACGCTGTCGGGCATCCCGGTGCCGCTCCAGGACCGCATGGAGATCATTCAGCTCTCCGGGTACACCGAATTCGAGAAGCTGAACATCGCCGTCAAGTATCTGGTCCCGCGTCAGCGGAAGGAGTGCGGGCTGGAGGACGTGCAGCTCGACTTCACCGAGGGCGCCATCCGGACCATCACCCACCACTACACGAAGGAGAGCGGGGTTCGCTCCCTGGAGCGCGAGATCGCGAGCGTTTGCCGGAAGATCGCGCGCAAGGTGGTGGCGGAGGGCAAGGAGAAGCCCGTGCAGGTGCTTGCCAAGGCCATTCCCGGGTACCTGGGCGTGCCGAAGTACCGGCTAGGTCGTCGTGAAGAACGCGATGAGGTCGGGCTCGTCAACGGCCTTGCGGTGACGAGCGTCGGCGGAGACCTGCTGCCGGCCGAAGCCACGGTCGTCCCTGGCAAAGGCAAGCTGGTCATCACGGGGCTTCTTGAGAAGGGGATGGAAGAGAGCGGGCACGCGGCGATGAGCTATGTGCGCTCGCGACTCGACCGGCTGGGGCTCGATGCGGACATCTATCAGAAGGTGGATGTCCATATTCACTTCCCCGATTTCGTGCGCAAGGATGGACCGAGCGCTGGTGTGACGATGGTCACGGCACTCGTGAGCGCGATGATGAAGGTGCCTGTGAGGCGCGATCTGGCGATGACCGGGGAGATCACCCTGCGCGGGCGGGTGATGCCCATCGGGGGCTTGAAGGAGAAGCTGCTCGCGGCGCATCGCGGCGGGATCACCACCGTGATCATGCCCAAGGAGAACCGGAAGGATCTGCGGGATGTGCCGCGGCGGGTGCTGAAGGCGCTGCGTCTCGTGCTCGTGGAGCATGTGGATGACGTGCTTCGTGAGGCCTTGATTCTTCCCGATCCCGTGGCCGTGTTCGGGCCCGCGACGAACGTCGTGGAGTACAGGGACGGCGAGCCGTGGAGCCCGGACGGACCTGCGAAGCCTCTGGCACCTCCGGTGGGTGATCCCACGCCGGCGGCGCCCCCGCCTGGCGCGTAGTCACACGATCGTCTCTGGCATCCACGGCCTGTCGGGGCTACGGCCCTGGCGCCATGATCCAACGCGCCCTCATCTCCGTATCGGACAAGTCAGGTCTCGTCCCGTTCGCTACCCGGCTCGCCGCGCGCGGCGTCGAGATCCTTTCCACGGGCGGCACCCACCGTGCGCTGAGCGCGGCCCAGATTCCCGTGGTGGCGGTCGAGGATTACACGGGTTCACCCGAGGTGATGGATGGACGGGTGAAGACGCTCCATCCGCGGGTGCATGGCGGCATCTTGATGCGTGGGGATCGGGATCTGGCGGAGCTCGAGCAGCTCGGGGGCAAGCCCATCGATCTCGTGGTCTGCAACCTGTACCCGTTCGAGGAGACGCTGGCGCGAGCCGGCGTGGGCCACGAGGAGATCATCGAGAACATCGATATCGGCGGCCCGTCGATGCTGCGCAGCGCTGCGAAGAACCATGCGCGGGTGGTGACGGTCGTCGATCCTGGGGACTACGAGGAAGTGCTCGCGGAGTTCGAGCGCACCGGGGGGGTCCCGCAGGCCACGCGACAGCGGCTCGCGGCGAAGGTGTTCGCGCACACGGCTGCATACGATGGTGCCATTGCTGGCTACCTGTCGTCGCTGGTGGATGACCAGGGAGGCGAGCGAGAGGCGTACCCGCGTCACCTGACCCTCGCATTCGAGCGTGCTTACCCGCTCCGGTATGGGGAGAATCCGCATCAAAGCGGCGCGTTCTACCGGGAGCGCCGGGCGGCATCGGGGACGCTGGCGCAGGCGGAGTCGCTGGGGGCCGGTGGGAAGGAGCTCTCTTTCAACAATCTGGTCGATGTGGATGCAGCGCTCGAGGCGGTGCGCGACATCGAGCTGCCTGCCGCGGTCGTCGTGAAGCACACCAATCCCTGTGGTGTTGCGGTCTCGACCGACATCGAGAGCGCTTACCGCGCAGCTCGCGAGGCAGATGCGCTCAGCGCGTTCGGGGGCATCGTGGCGCTCAACCGAGAGGTGGATCGGGCCACGGCGGTGGCGCTGGCCGAGACGTTTCTGGAGTGTGTCGTCGCACCCGGGTACACGGCAGATGCGCTCGAGGTGCTGCGCAGCAAGAAGAACCTGCGGGTGCTCGCCACGGGAGCCTGGCTCGGCGGAGGGCACCAGGCGCTGACCTGGAAGCGCGTTGGGGGGGGCATCGTGGTGCAGCAGCGGGACGCGACGGCCGCCGGGGAGGTCCGGTCAGGGAAGGTGGTCACGAAGCGTGCGCCCACCGAGGAAGAGCTGACCGCGCTGGACCTCGCGTGGAGGGTCTGCAAGCACGTGAAGTCCAATGCCATCGTGCTCGCCAGCGCCACCGCGACGCTCGGGGTGGGTGCAGGGCAGATGTCGCGGGTGGAGAGTGTCCGGATTGCGTGCCGGAAAGCGGGCGCGAGCGCGCGAGGGAGCGTGATGGCCTCGGATGCCTTCTTCCCCTTCGCCGATGGCGTCGAGCTGGCGGCAGAGCATGGCGTCGCCGCCATCGTTCAGCCAGGGGGCAGCGTGAAGGACGCGGAAGTCGTGGCTGCAGCCGACCGGGCGGGGATCGCCATGATCCTCACGGGAGTGCGGCACTTCCGACACTGATGTGATTTTTCTAACGGACTCGAACTTCGAAGAAATGAATGCTGAAAATTTGGCTGTCGTTTCTTCTATATGTTGAAGGTCACCGACAGGACGGGCGCCTGGAGCGCCTGGCCTTCATCGACCCTCTTCGAGTTCGAGTCCCGCGTTGCTGGGGATGGCACCAAGGAGCGAGGCCGTGGCTGGAATCAGCGAGACATGCAGCATGTGCGGGACCGGATTCGAAGTCCAGTTTCGCTACCAGATGGAAGAGAGAGATGGGGGGTTCTCCTTTTTCTGCTCGCAGAAATGTCTCGAGAAGAGCCAGATCGGGAGCGAGAGCGGCTCGATGGCCACGTGCGATGCGTGCGCCAAGCGGTTCACTCCTGCGCTCGTGTCGCAGGTTCTCTACGTCTCGGGGAAGCGGCGCTATGCCTGTGGGCTGGAGTGTCGAGGCCAGCTCATCCGTGAAGCCAACGGTGTTCGGCTCGGGGAAATCGCTGCAGGGGCCCAGGAGTCGTCCACGGCGAGGCGGCGCGAGGGGCTGGGGCACGAGGATGAAGGCGGGGAGGGGCACGACCATTCCTTGGAGGAGCCGGCCGACGCGGCGTTCTTCAGCGTGACGCCTCCCAGCTCGGTGGGGGGGGCGATGGCAGGGGCGCCCCGATCGAACTCGGGGGAGGTCACCGTGCCGATTGCTGGAGGTGCGCCGCGTGCAACTCCGGCGAGCAACGCCCTGCTCTCCGGAGAGGCGCGCCGACCTTCGGGGAGCCCTCAGACCTCCCCGCCTGCGACGCCTGCGACGGCTGTGGGTCAGGCGTCCAGGAGCAAGGCTTCGGACCCGCAAGGGCGACAAGCAGGGGCCGTGGCAGTGCCCGTGGTGCCGCAGGGGACCTCCAAGCGCGGGGCTGCCGCAGGGCCCGTGTCTGCGCCGGTCTCTCAGGCGGTGCCGCGTTACCTGGCAGTGTTCAATCACAAGGGTGGCACTGGCAAGACCACCACGGCGGTGAGTGTCGCCGCGGGGCTGGCCAACAAGGGCAAGAAGGTGCTGCTCGTCGACACCGACGCCCAGGGGAATGTCTCGGTGTCGCTCGGGGCCAATGCCGAGCGCTCGCTGTACCATGTGCTCGTCATGGGCCTCCGGGTGGCCGACGCCACGAAGACGGTGAGGCCCAACCTCGATCTGCTTCCCTCGAACGAGACGCTCGCGGCTGCGGAGCTTTACCTGGCCGGGCGCCAGAATCGGGACCGGGTGCTCGCCGACAGGCTCGGAGCTGCGGCCGTCGGGTACGACTACGTGGTTCTCGATTGCTCGCCGAGTCTCTCGCTCATGAACCAGAATGCGCTCGTGTTTGCCGATAGCGTGCTGGTGCCGGTGGCTTGCGATTACCTGTCTCTGGTCGGGGTGCGGCAGGTCATCAAGACGGTGAAGAACGTGAATGCGCTGCTCCATCACCCCGTGCAGATCTGGGGTGTGCTGCCCACGTTCTTCGACGGTCGCGCGAAGATTGCGCGTGAGGCGGTCAGTACACTCCAGCAGCATTTCGGGGAGCGGTGCCTTCCTCCCATCCGTCAGGCCATCAAGGTGAAGGAGGCTCCTGCTCAGGGCCAGACGATCTTCGAGTATGCATCGGGCACCTCGGCGGCGGACGATTACCTGACGGTCGTGGAGCGCATCATCGAGAGCCGTGAGAAGGGGCAGGCCGGGTCAGAAGCCGCAAGTGCGAGGGCCGCGGGCGCGACACGGGGTACTTCGGGCGGTCGAACTGGCGCCGCGGTGGCGGGAGCGTGAGCGCGCAGGAGGTTGAGATGAAGAGCGTTGATGAGCGTGGCGGTGCCGCGAAGACGCTGCTCGATCGCGATGAGGTCGAGGGGGTCCTGTCGGGCGCTTTCTATACGCCAGCCGAGGTCCGGCCGCGGGCCAAGCCGCTGCCTGCAGAGCGGCCACAGCATTACAAGGTGATCTGCATCTCGCTTTACACCGAAGATCTGGAACGGCTGGATGAGATGGTCAACGCGCTGAAAGCGCGAGGAATCACCAAGGCCAACCGGAGCGCGCTCATCCGTCACGCTCTGTCTCAGGTGGATCTCGACAAGGTGCCACGCGGTCTCTGACACCCTGTCGGTCCAGCTTTTGCAGCGGCTCCTCCCGAAGCATGCAGCACGCATCGCGTCAGCTCTCGGGAGGAAGGGGTATGCCCACCGCACTGGCTCTACAGGAGATGGTCGCCGTCAGGCCCGCAGGTCGAGGGCAGCCTGAAGCAGGCCGTCAGCGAGGCTCCAGGAGGGTGCTGGCGGGGCTGATGGTGGCCGGTGCGCTGGGACTCGGGCTGCTCGCTCCCGCCGGGTGGAATGACTGCTTCGCGCAGGAGATGAGCCGAACTTCTCGGACGGCCACCGTGCAGGGAGAAGCGGCCAGCGTGCACGCTGTCGCGAATGTCCCATTTCTCACGCCGAAGCGCGAAGTCCCTCAAGCTACGTCACCTTCACCGGTGAACCAGGTCTGGGACACTGCGGCCGTGATCTTCATCGCACTGCTCGCGGGTCTGATACTCGGCGCCGTGGGGGCAATTGGAGTGCGGGAAGGGCGCCGCTACTTCAAGCGGGATGTCAGCGAGACGCAACTTCTGCGTGAGCGGGATCATGAGGCACGGCAGCGCATTGATGACCAGGAGGACGCGAACGCCCACTGAGTCGCGCGCCTGGGGGAAGCGTCAGGCGGGCATCAATCTGTCCCAGAATGCCCGCAGGTCAGGGGGGAGTTCGGATTCGATGCTCACGCGCCCACCCCGGACGGGGTGGTCGAACTCGAGGAAGGCGGCGTGGAGAGCGTGTCTCTCGATCTCCAGGACTCTCCGGTCGTCCTCCGTGAGCACGCCGTCTGCGCCGCGCGTGAAGAGTCCCTCGTCGGGGCCGTAGAGTTTGTCGCCCACGAGCGGCAGATCCAGGCTGCGCATGTGCACCCGGATCTGGTGCTGGCGACCAGTTTCGAGGCTGCAGCGCACGAGGCTGTAGCGCCGCCGTGACTCGGGATGAACGCGGCGCTCCAGGGTCTCGAAGGCCGTGGCGGCGGTCAACCCGGTGCCCGGGCGTGCGACCCGCATCTTCAGCTTCATCTTGTTCGTGGGATCGAGTTCGAGCGGTACTTCCACGCGGAACTGATCACGCTCCGGCCAGCCCCAGGTGATGGCGAGGTAGCGTTTGGTCACGGTGGCTCTCCCTTCGAACTGGGCCTTGATGTGCCGATCGGCTTCCGAGGTGCGGCTCAGCAGCAGCACGCCACTCGTCTCGCGATCGAGGCGATGCGCGAGGTAGAGGTGCTCTCCCTGCCGCGCCGCCTCCAGCAGCTTGACGACGGTGCTCTTGTGATAGCGGGCCGTCGGATGCACCGGGATGAGCGGGGGCTTGTTGATGGCGACCAGGTGCTCGTCCTCGTAGAGAACGGGGATCTCCACGTCGGGGGCCTGTTCGTCCCAGGGCTCCCGCCACAGAAGGATGCACTGCTCGGCGCGCACCCGGTCGCTGCCACGCAGCCTCCGGGCGTCAGGTGCATAGGCTCCGAGAGCCACGATGGCCGCGGCTCTCGTCCGGCTGGTCCGTCTGAGCTGTGTTTGCACGAAGCGGTCGAGCCGCATGCCGGCGGCCTCGGGAGGCACACGGAGGACAGTCACCACCGCCCCTTCGGGGACCTCGGGGGGACGCACGACCTGGATGCCGCGGCCGAAGGTTCCTGAGCTGGCCTCGAGCTGCCGCGCGCTGATGCGGGTCATTCTTCAGCCAGTCTAGTACAGGCGGCTCGGGGATGGTCCTCGGGGCATCCGGGTCGCCAGAGCCAGATGAAAAGGGGGGCCACGGCCCAGGGTCTCCGTGGTACACCCGCGGCCGCATGGAGATTCTCTTCGCTGCTTCCGAGCTCGCGCCGATGGTCAAGGTGGGTGGCCTCGCGGACGTGGTTGCTTCACTGTCCAAGGCTCTCCGGCTGCTCGGCCATCGGGTCACCATTGCTCTTCCGCGCTACCAGGCGCTCGAGTCGAGCGGGCTGATGCTCGCCCGTAGGCTCACGCCCATGGTGCTGGAGGGGCCCGGCGAGAGGGTGGAAGTGACGCTGTACGACGGCAGGCTCGGCTCAGGGGTCGACCTCCTGCTGCTTGACATCCCGGGTCTGTACGACCGCAAGGGGATCTACGGGGAGGGGGGGCAAGACTACCCTGACAACGCGCGCCGCTACGGGCTCTTTGCCCGGGCAGTCGTGGAGGTGGCGCGCCAGCGTGCACGCGCAGGGACGCCGTTCGATGTGCTGCACGCGCACGACTGGCCTGCATCCATGGCGTGTTACCTGCTCCGCGAACAGCGCTCGGCGATGCCGACGCGGTCGGTGCTCACCTTGCACAACATCGCGCATCAGGGCCTCTTTCCCCGGGAGGCGCTGGGGATGTTCGGGCTCACCGAGGAGCATTTCCACCCCGAGCGGCTCGAGTTCTACGGGAAGCTGAACCTCCTCAAGGGAGGGATCCTCGCCGCGGATGCACTGACCACCGTCTCCGACACGTATGCGCGTGAAATTCAGACGCCTGCACAGGGCTTCCGGCTCGATGGCGTCATTCGTTCGCACGGCCGCAAGCTGGCGGGCATCGTCAATGGGATCGACTACGCGGTGTGGAATCCCATGACGGATCCGTCCATCGTCGCGCGCTACGACGCAGAGGACATCGCCAACAAGGGGCGATGCAAGAGCGCCATCCTGCACGAGGTCGGGCTCGAGATCCGGCCGGAGCGGCCGCTCGTAGTCTCCATCAGCCGGGTGGTGGAGCAGAAAGGGAGCGACCTGCTCGCCGCTGCGCTGCCAAAGATCTTGCGGGGGGATGCGAGCGTGATCGTCGCGGGGGAGGGAGATCCCGAGCTGATGGGGCTCCTCAAGGCAGCGGTGGCGAAGGCGCCGGAGAGGGCTGCATACCTGGGAGGCGTGAGCGAACCCGTCGTCCACCGGCTTCTCGCCGGTGCCGATCTCGTGCTGGTCCCGTCACGGTACGAGCCCTGTGGCCTCGTGCAACTCTACGCGCAGCGATACGGGACCGTGCCCGTGGCGCACCGCACCGGAGGTCTCGTCGACACGGTGGTGGATCTCGATCCGGCCCTGGAGACAGGTACGGGCTTCCTCTACGACGAGCCCACGGCGCCGGCGCTCGTTGGCGCAGCGCAGCGTGCGCTGGCGGCGCTGACCCATCCGCGCTGGGGAGCCGTGAGGCGTCGTGTCATGAGGCTCGATCTCGGGTGGGATCGCCCCGCACGGCGGTATGCCCAGATTTACCGGTCCATCGCGCAGGCCTAGGGCGCACGAATTGGAGTAAAGTCGCTGGATGCGGCTTGCTCCATGAGCCCTCGCGCCTCGGACCAGTGCCTTCCAGCGTAGAGCTTTACGTTCTCGATCAAGGGCGCAGCTACGGGCCGCTTCCTCTGGAGAAGGTCCGCACCGCGATCTCGCAAGGCACCATCGGGCAGAGTGCGCGTTTCCGCGTCTCCGAAGGGCATCCCTGGTTGCCGGGAGCGGCGTGGGACGTGGTCGCGGATCTCCTCCCCACCCCGCACCTCCCGGACCCCCCTCAGGGCAACCCGGCACCACTCCCTCCCGGGGAGGTGGCGGGGCTGCCGCAGCAGGTGCGGGAGCTGCTCCGCTGGTTCGTCGCCGATGGGGATGGCGTCATGGGACCTGTCGGGGGGGACTATCTGGTCAAGGCGCTCAAGGAGGGGAGGCTTGCCGCGACGGCTGCGGTGGCGCTCGCGGCGAGACGGGTGCGGGCCGAATGGACCATCGCGGCGATGGTGTTCCCGGGGGCATCGGCAGGCGCGACCACGGTGCGGCGGCGCGAGGTTCCCTTGCGGCCTTGTGCCTACTGCAAGGAGTCCCTTGCTCCCGGCGTGAGCATCTGTGCGGCCTGCGGTGAGCCGACCCGTACCGCGCCGGGTCCGATGTTGCGCGAGCAGGTGCTTGCGGTCGCCGCTGCAGTTGCGGTGACGGCTTGCCTCTGCGTGGGCGCCCTCCTGGTCATCCGGGACAGCCGCACTGCGGCGGCGACGGCTGCGCGTGCACCGGAACCGTCCAGCTCCGCGCAGGTGCTGGCGGCTTCAGGGCCGGGCGCCGAAACGGTGCTGGCGTTGCAGGGGGCCGGACATCTCACCGCGTTGCAGGTGGCTGCGACCCTCACCCTGTCGCCCCGAGCCGCGGATGTTCTCGCCCTCTCCGAGGATCGGATCGCCGTCGCCTCGCCTGGGCCTCTGGAGATCCTCGATGCAGGAGGCGCGCGCCTCCTGGTGTCCTCCGAGTTCACGGGGGTGAGGAGCCTGGTCCCCGTCCACGGGTCCGAGGTGGTGCTCGCTTACGCAGGCCCTGGGTTGCACGGTGCTCCCACGCGGTCGCGACGAACCCGCGCGACGCCGACGCGCGGGGCTGAAACGCTGCCTTCCAGAGGCGATGCTGTCCGCGTCACTGCGGTGGATGCACGCACCTTGCGAGGTCTTTCCTGGATGGAAGCGCGCGGGGCTTCTGCACCTGTACTTGCCGTGGCTCCAGGCAGGGGCGTGGCGCTCGTCGCGGCCGGAGAGCCGCGAACCCTCCTGGTGCTGGGCGGAGGGCGGGTCACCGGGGCAAAGCACCTGGCACTGGATGCTCCCCTCGCGCTGCTGGCGCTCGACGATGCGGGAGACGTGGCGCTCGGTGTCGAGGGTGAGGCACTTCGGACCGTGAGTCCCCAGACCTCGCTGGTCGCTTTCTCGTCGACGCTCGAAGGCGACGCCTCCATGCGTCCCACCCAGCGTATCCTGCTCTCCGAGCGGCCCGCGGCGATCGCGCTCTCGGGTCGGGGCGATTTCGGCCTCGCTTTGCTCGCGGGCCGAGGTGAAGTGGTCCGTCTCGAGCTCACGCCCGGCGCAGCGCTCGGTCCCCTGGGGCGTCACAGCCGTGTCTGTTCCGATCCCGCGGACATGGCGCTCGGGATGGACGTCGTCCTCGTCGCCTGCAGGGCGGGAGGCGCGGTGCTCCTCGCGGCTGACACGCTCTCGCCGCTCAAGACCCTCGATTTCGGAGGGCCTGTCCTGGATCTCGCGGTGGCTCCCGATCGGGCGCAGGTCTTGCTGGCCATCGGAGCGCCAGCGTCGGGCATTGCCGTCGTGGATCTGGTGCAGCGAGGGGCCATCCTGCTGGCGCCGGGTGAGCCGATCACGAAGGTGCGGTATGGCCTGAATGGCCGCGTGGCCACGGCGATGTCGGCGCGCGAGCACCGGCTCGTGGTGCTGCGATGACGAAGGCGCAGTGCCCCCACTGCGAGGTTTCCGTTCAAGCAGGGGCCATCAAGTGCCCGGCTTGCCGGCGGTGGATCGGTCCGCGCCCGGGACGGGTTCTCGGACAGAGTGTGTTGTTCGCGGCCTCCTGCGCGCTGCTCACCGTGGGGTTCGCGGCAGGCCTGGGGATCGCCTCGCTGGCAGGGCTTCAGGAGGGGGGACCTACCGTGAAGGGGTGTCCGCCTGGCGACCTGACGGCGAGCGCCGCCGCTCCTGCGGTGTCCATGGCTGCTTCTGCCGCGACCCTCAGCGCGGCTTCCTCCGGTTCGGGTGCACCGCTCGGCCTACCGCCTCCGGAGGCGTCATCGTCGCCCAGCGTGGCGGCAGGGTGGGGTGAGCCGCATACCCTCTCGCTCGCCAGCGCGCCGCGGGACGTCGTCTTCACCGAGGATGGCGCGAGGGCCGTCGTGCTCGGCGACGATGGCGCGTTGACCATCCTTGCCGTCGATGCGCCCGCGCAGCGGCAGACGGTTGCCCTGCAGGGGCATCCACGGCGGCTGAGGCTCGTGGGACCACACCACCTCCTCGCGCTGGATGCGGAGGGGGCGCTTCCGCTCGTTGACCTGCGCACCCTCGGCGTGACCCTGCTCGACGCGGGAGGGCCCGTGTCCGAGGGAGTCATGCTCGGACAGGGGCGCATGCTGCTCGTCGCGAGCGCTCAGGCCAGGCGCATCCGGCGTTTCATCGGCACAGGGGACGCCGGTGAGGCGTCCGGGTGGCGCGCCGCGGGGGATCTCCTGCTCCCGCGTGCCCCGCTTCGGCTCGGGGTGCTGCCGGGGAACCCCGAGCTCGTTCTGGTCCTCGCGCCAGGGGGGAGCCCTGCAGATCCGGGGACTCTCGAGATTCTCGATCCGCGCATCGAGCCTCTCGGGGTGTCGCGTCTCGCGTTCTCACTCGTCCTCGATCCTGCGGCGTTGCTCCTGTCCTCCCCGGGGATACCTGCTTCTCCCGGAGCTGGGCCGGTGAGTGGGTCGACGGAGAGCCTGGTGCTGGATCGGGGTGGGGCCCAGCTTCTACGCGTGACGCCCGCCACTGTGGCCATCACGCCGCTCGGCGCAGCTCCTCGCGGTGGTGTGGTCGGTGCTGCCCGGCTTCGGGGAGGCCATCTGGTCGTCCTCGACGCGGCTGGTGAGGCGCTCGTGCTGGCCGAGGCGGGGGGAGCATCCCTGGCCAGGATTCCGCTCGGGCGCGCTCCTGCTGCTGCTGCGACCACGCCGGAGGGGGAAGCCCTCTTCATCGTCCTCGCGGGTGGGCCGGACACCTCGGATGCCGAGATCGCCATTCTTGCAGGGGATCCGCCGGCGCTTGCGGCCCGCTTGCGAGCTGGACGGGCCATGGGCACGACCCGCGTCGCAGCCGCGGCTCACCGGTTGGCGATCTCCTCCGCCGCGGAGCGGAGCGTCACGATCATCGACCGACGGTGAGGACCACAACGGGGGCGAACTGGCTTATCCTCGCCAGGAGAAAGCTGCCCCATGTCTGTCTCTTCCTTTTCGCACGGCCGCGCTGCCCGTTTGCATGGACGTCGATCCGGGCTCGTTGCCATCGCGTCCGTTGCCGCGCTTCTGTCGCTCCTCCTCGGGTTCGGAGGCTGCGGTCTCCCCACGACCGGCACTGCCGGGACCGGCACGACGCAGCCGTGCTCGGAGGCGGCGCACTGCGACGATGGAAACCCCTGCACGCTCGACGCCTGCGGGGCCGACGGGATGTGCACCGTCACGGCGGGCGCGGATGGCCCGGCGCCTCTCCAGGTCTCGGGCGACTGCCGGGTGATTGCTTGCGTGGCCGGTGCGCCTGTCGAGGAGCCCAGCGAGACCGACCACCTCGATGACGGCAACGAGTGCACCCTGGATGCATGCGTGGAGGGGACGTCGCGCAGCGATCCCAGGCCTGATGGCACGCCCTGCGCCATGGGGGCCGTGCAAGGGCAGTGCCAGGCCGGCGCGTGCACGGTGCCGTGCGATGCCGAGCAGTCCTGCGACGATGACAATCCCTGTACGGACGAGGCCTGCGATGCGGCCACTGGAGCGTGTGTCTACACGCAGCGCCACGGCGAAGCGCCCGCAGGTCACGTGGAAGACGAGCACGACTGCGGGATCACGCTCTGCGTGCAGGGGCAGACGGAGGTGATCGCGGTGCCCACCGAGACTCCCGTGCCTTCGAGCGAGTGCATGGCGGGGATCTGCATGGGCACGATGCCGTCGGAGGTCCCGCTGGGGGCCGGGGCGGAGTGCGGTGTGGCCGGCGTGTGCGACGGCGCGGGAGTGTGCGGAGAGTGCAACTTCGCCGTCGATTGCGTGGCGCTGCCCCCGGATGACGAGTGCCAGGCGCGTACCTGCCTCAACAACGTCTGCGGGCAGAGCTTCACGGCGTCGGGGACGCCCCTTGCGGCGCAGGTCGATGGTGACTGCCGGACCGTGGTCTGCAACGGCAGCGGGGGCACCGCGATCCAGAATGATGATGCCGATCTGATCGACGACGGCAACGAGTGCACGAGCCAGAGCTGCGAGAACGGGGTGGCGCTCACGGAGAACGTCGTCGCGGATACGCCTTGCGGCACGGCCGAGCAGACGGTGTGCAACGGTCAGGGCGCGTGCGTCGGATGCACCATGGCCACCCAGTGCGGTGAGCCGACGTTCTGCGGCACGCCGGTGTGCGGCTCCGACCAGGAGTGCGGCTGGGAGTACACGACGTCGGGCACACCGCTGGAGGACGAGGACCAGGTTCCGGGGGACTGCAAGCGGCTGCAGTGCAGCGGCACCTCGGAGGTTCCCGTGACGGTGACCTTCGGCAGCGACGTTCCGGCCGATGATGGCGAGCAGTGCACCGTCGAGGCCTGCAACGGGGACGCGCCGGTGCACCTGCCCGCCGCGGCGAACAGCGCGTGCGCTCAGGATGGTGGCCTGTTCTGCGACGGCGCTGGTGCTTGCGTGGAGTGCCTGGCGGAGAGCCAGTGCCCGCCGTGGACCAACGACTGCGCGATGCCCACGTGCGAGATGAACGCGTGCGGCTTCGACTACGCGCCGGACGGGACTGCCCTGGTGGATGACGTTCCCGGGGACTGCAGGCGGCGAGAGTGCGATGGGGCAGGGGGCATCGAGCTTGAGCCTTTCGCGATGGATCCGTACGACGACGGCAACGAGTGCACCGCGGATACCTGCGAGAACGGCACTCCGTCCAATCAGGCCGTCGCGGATGGAACGGCGTGCACCCAGAACGGGGGACAGGTGTGCATGGGCGGGGTGTGCAGGCGGGCTGCTGGCTCGACTTGCGCGACGGCCATCGAATGCGCGAGCGGGTTCTGCGCAGACGGCCGGTGCTGCGAGAGTGCGTGCACGGGGAACTGCGTGAGCTGCGCGAATCCCACGGGTACGTGCGCCAACGTTCCCGTGGGGGAGCCGGACACGTGCGCGGCCGGGAGTGTGTGCAACGCGGCCGGGGTGTGCCAGGAGGAGAACGGGCAGACCTGCACCGATGGGGATGAGTGCCTGAGCGGCAACTGTGTGGATGGGCGGTGCTGCGAGAGTGCATGCACGGGAGACTGCGTGAGCTGCGCGAATCCCACGGGCACGTGCGCCAACGTGGACGCGGGGGAGCCGGACACGTGCGGGGCCGGGAGCGTGTGCAACGCGATGGGGGTGTGCCAGGAGGAGAACGGGCAGACCTGCACCGATGGGGATGAGTGCCTGAGCGGCAACTGTGTGGATGGGGTGTGCTGCGAGAGTGCGTGCACGGGGGACTGCGTGAGCTGCGCGAATCCCACGGGTACGTGCGCCAACGTGGACGCGGGGGAGCAGGACACGTGCGCGGATGGGAGCGCGTGCGATGGAGCCGGGGCGTGCCAGGAGGTCAACGGTCAGGCCTGCACGGGTGAGGATGAGTGCTTGAGCGGGTTCTGCGTCGACGGGGTGTGCTGCGATTCGACCTGCGAGGGGGCCTGTCAGGCTTGCGATGCGCCCGGGGCCGAAGGCACGTGCGGCGACGATCCCCTGGCCGAAGGCGAGCCGGACACCTGCGGCGGGGTTGGTGAGGTCTGCAGCGACGGGGCTTGTATCGAGGTGTTCGGCGTGGACTGTGACGGAGACGAGGACTGCGCGGGGGCGTCGTGCACCGACGGGGTCTGCTGCAGCAGCACCTGCACGGAGGCCTGTCACGCCTGCGATGTCGTGGGCTACGAGGGGACTTGCTCACCGGAACCCTTGCTCGTCGGCAGCCAGGATTCCTGTCCGGATCCGCAGGTCTGCAACCTCGAAGGGGCCTGCGAGTAGGGCGGGGCGCGCTCGCGGCTCCAGCGCAAGCATGCTGCGTGCGCTGGAGCTGGAGCTGGTGTGCTCACCGCCGCGGTGCTGCGGCGGTGGGGATCAGCCGGCGGGCTGGACTTCGGCCTCGGCGCGGGCGTGGTTGTCGCCGCTCACGCGCACGCTGCCCGCTTCGGATTTCAGGTAGCGGAAGCACTCGCGCAGGCCCTCCTTGAGGGAGCGCAGGGTCTCCACGCCGGCGATGTCGACGCCGCTCTGGACGAGGGTCTGGGCGACTTCGGGGCGCATGCCGGTCACCACGCAGTAGGAGCCCATCAAGCGGGAGGCGTTCACCATCCGCACCAGGTGGGCGGCGGTCATGGTGTCGATCACGTTCACACCGGTGACGTCGATGATGACGCAGCGGGTGCCTCGCTCCTCGATGCGGCCGAGGAGGCGCTCGGTCATCTCGGCGGCGCGCTGGGTGTCCACCACGCCCACGATGGGGAGGGTGAGGATGTCGTCCCACAGGTCGATGATGGGGGTCGTCAGGTCGCGGATGGCGAGCTGCTGGCGCTCGATGAGGAGGCGCTGCTGCTCCTGGGCGGCGCGCAGCTCCTGGGCGGACTGGAGTTCCTTCAGGAACACGGCGAGGATGCCTTCGAGCTCGCCCACGTCGTCTTCGGTGGGGGACTCCAGCAGGGAGCGGGCCTCCTCGAAGGCCTCCACGGACGCATAGGACAGTGCCTCCACCAGCCGGCGCAGGCGGGCCAAGGGTATCGTCACCGTCTCGTTGTCGTCGCTCATCAGTGTCCTGATTGCGGCACGGGCCGCCTCTCCTGGCCTTACCCGGCCGACTGGCCTGGACGCCCCGCCACCCACGAGGCCAAGTGGGGCCTCCATGGGTGTATGCGGGCCAGCGCGGAGCGTCAACAAGAGCCAGTCGATGGCACACCACGAGCGTGGGCGCTGGAGCCCGGGCTGCGGTACCATCGGAGCGTGCACCGTTCATCTTGTCCTGATCTCTCGTCGTCGAGGCGCCTGTTCCGTGCCGGCGCTCACGTTGGCACGGCGGTTCTGGCCGCTTCCGCCTTGCTGCTCGTGGCAGGGGAGGCTTCGGCCAACGGGCGGTATCCGGCGGCGGGGCTGCTCGTGGTGGACCCCAACGATCCCGAACACGTGGTCGTCAGGGCGACTTACGGGACGCTGTTCACGCACGATCACGGCGGCGAGTGGCGCTGGGTCTGCGAGTCGGCGATCGGCTTCGGGGGGTTCGAGGACCCGATGTTCGGGGTGCTCGCGGACGGGAGGGTGGTCGCCGGGCTGTTCGTGGGGCTCAGCAGCTCCACGAACGAGGGGTGCGACTGGTCTCTGGCGGGGGGAGGGCTGCAGAACCGCTATGTGGTCGATCTCTCGGTGGAGAAGCTCGATCCGTCGCGGGTGGTGGCGGTGGCGAGCAACGGGATCAGCCCGGGAGAGTTCCTCACCCAGCTCTGGGAGAGCACCAACAGTGGGGGGCAGTGGACACAGGCGGGGGTGGATCTGCCGGTGGAGTTCCTGGCGCTCACGGTCGACCCTGCGCCCTCGGATCCGGCGCGGGTTTACCTGAGCGGCCGGTACGGGGCGCCGGATTATGCGGGTGTCCTGGAGAGGACCTCGGATCGGGGGCAGACGTGGGAGCGGGTCGACATTCCGGGCAGCAACGATACGAGCCTGCCGTACATCAGCGCGATCGATCCGATGGATCCGGACACGGTGTATGTGCGGCTCGATCGGGCTCCGGGGGAGAATCCGGGCGATCCGTCGGACGTCCTGGTGCTCACGAACACGGCGGGGGATAGCTGGACGACGCTCTTCGAGGGGGAGGGGGACATGCTGGGCTTCGCGCTCTCGCCCGATGGGAGTCAGGTGGCCATCGGGGGGCCGACGGATGGGCTCTGGGTGGCGCCCACGTCGACGTATGCGTTCGAGAAGGTGGCCGAGATCGGGGTCAAGTGTCTGACCTGGACCGAGCGCGGGCTCTATGCGTGCGCGGATGAGTTCCGCGATGGGTTCGTGGTGGGGCTCTCCGAGGACGATGGGCGCACGTTCAAGCCCGTGCTGCACCTCTCGGAGGTGTGCGGGCCCCTGAAGTGTGATGCGCAGAGTGGGGTGGCGGAGACGTGCACGGAGGAGTGGGGGGCCGTTCAGCTCACCATCGGCGCGGAGTCTTGCGACGGAGAGACGACGAGCACGGCGTCCGGTCCGGATGGGGGGACGAGTTCCAGCACGGGGGCCGGGGCCGGGGGGTCCAGCACGGGGGACAAGGACGAGGAGGGGGGGTGCTCGGCCCTGCCCACGGGGCATGTGTCGTCGTGGTGGCGGGCGCTCCTGCCGCTGGGCGCGGCGGCGGTGCTGGCGCGGCGGCGGGCGCGGAAGTCCCGGGGTCGCTGAGGGGGCGCCGAGGAACTCTGACGCTCGGGCGGCGGCGCGGGTGGCGCGGGCGTCGATGGCGTTGACGTCGGCTGTGGAGCCGCGTCCCATGCGCGCATGGCGAAGCTGCTCCCGGGTTCGTGGGAAATTCCAGAGCGGTTCAGGACGCGTCTGGGCGTCCAGGCGGGGCGACAGCGGTTGATGGTCCACGAGGGGCACCTGCTGCTGGTGCTCCACGATCGGCCCGGCGCTGATCCGCAGGTGCGCGCGGCGAGCTTCTTCTGGCGCGCGCCGGACGGCTCGTGGAAGAGCACGGGGGCCGCGGCCAAGGGGGGAGTCGGGGCGCTCAAGGGGCACGTCGAGGCGTATGCCGCGGCGGCGCAGGCGCTCGAGGATCGGCTCGACGCGGCGAGCCGCGCGAACGACTACTTCGCCGTGCTCCAGGAGGTGGCGCCGCTCCTCCGCAGCGCGCGCAACATGCACCGCGTGCTGCAGGAGGCGCGTGAGGCGTGCCCCGATGACCGGGATCTCCTCGCGCTCCGCGACCAGGCTTACGAGAACGAGCGGACCCTGGATCTCATCCACGGGGACGCCAGGAACGGGCTCGATTTCACCATCGCCCGGCGCGCCGAGGAGCAAGCGCTGCTCTCGGAGGAGATCAACCGATCGAGCCACCGGCTCAACCTGCTGGCGGCGCTGTTCTTTCCGATCACGGCGCTGGCAGGGATCCTGGGGATGAACCTGGAGCATGGGTTCGAGCGTATGCACACGCCCTGGCTGTTTCTGGCGGTGGTGGCGGTCGCGTTCCTCGTGGGGCTCCTGGTGAGGTCGGCCATCTCTGGCGGGCGCGCGCCGAGGTCACCGTGAACGGGGCGCCCTCGGGCGCGTGACGCGGGCTTGCGGGCTTGCGGGCTTGCGGGCTTGCGGCAGCAAGGAGCGCTGGTTACTACTCGGGCCTTCCACGAGGCCTCGCTCTTCCGACATGCATACCCATACCCAGCAGCGCCCCGCCGCCGTGCTCGTCTCCGTCCAGCTTCCAGGCGTCGATCCTGTGCAGCACATGGCGGACCTCGCCGAGCTTGGACGGCTCGTCGAGACCCTTGGCTATGACGTGGTGGCGACCATCTCGCAGCGCCGGGCGGCGCTCGGGGCGGCGGCGGTCCTCGGGCGCGGCAAGCTGCGGGAGCTCGCGGCGTACACGGGCGGGGAGGGGGAGATCGGGTCGAGCGCGCCGCAGCGGAAGGACAAGGCGCGGCTGCGGTGGGAGGCGGAGCAGCGCGAGGCCGAGGAGGGGGGCGAGGGAGACCTCGACGAGGGCGAGGGGGAGGTCGACGAGGGCGAGGCCTACGAGGGCGAGGAGGGGGACGAGGAGGGGGCGGAAGGCGTTCCCGTGGCGGATCGGCAGGCGACCCTGGTGGCCATCGACCATGACGTCTCGCCGAGCCAGCTCCGCAACCTGGAGCGGGCGACGGGGACGCAGGTGCTCGATCGCACCGGGGTGATCATCGAGATCTTTCACCGGCATGCGCGCAGCCGTGAAGCGAAGCTGCAGGTGGAGATCGCGCGGCTCAGCTACGTGGCTCCGCGGCTCCGGGAGAGCCCGGGGACGAGCGAGCGACAGCGGGGCAAGGGGGCCGGGGAGAGCGCGCTTGAGCTGGATCGACGCCGGATCCGGGACCGGATCGCGGAGCTGCGCGAGGAGCTGGCGGCGGTGCAGCGGGATCACTCGGTGCGGCGGACGCTCCGGCGGGATGCGCGGCGGGTGGCCCTGGTCGGCTACACGAATGCCGGGAAATCGTCGCTGATGCGCGCGCTCACGGCGAGCGAGGTGCTCGTCGCGGACAAGCTCTTCGCCACGCTGGACACCACGGTGCGGGCCCTGCAGCCCGAGGCCAAGCCGCGCATCCTGGTCTCGGACACGGTGGGCTTCATCAAGAAGCTCCCGCACGATCTGGTGGCGAGCTTCCGGTCGACGCTCGACGAGGCGCTGGAGGCGTCGCTGCTCCTGTTCGTCGCCGATGTCTCCGATCCGATGTACGAGGAGCAGCTCACTGTCACCCGCAGCGTGCTCGGGGAGATCGGGGCGGTGGACATTCCGAGCTTGCTGCTGCTGAACAAGGTGGATCGCCTGACGCCGCTGCAGCGGGAGGCGCTCCAGCAGGAGCACCCGGAGGCGGTCATGCTGTCGGCGAAGGACCCGGCGGACGTGGCGGCGCTGCGGGACCGGATCGTGGCCTTCTTCGAGGCGTCGATGGTGGAGGGCGAGCTGGTCCTGCCGTACGGGAAGCAGAGCCTGATCGGGGAAATCTACGAGAACGCGCGGGTGATGGAGGAGACGTACGATGAGCAGGGAGGGAAATTCCGGCTGCGGGCTCACCCGACGGCGCTCGATCGGCTCCGCAGCTTGCTCCTGAAGTAGGGGAGCGAGGCGCGCGGACTCGTCGTTCAGCGTGCCCCGCGCTGCAGCGGCGCTTTCTGGCGGAGCAGCGCGGCCTTCTGGCGGAGACGACGGGCACGTCGCCGCCGGAGGAGGGCGCCGATGAAGGCGGCGAGCACGTGGAGTCCCACGATCACGAGGACGAGGACCCAGCGTGTCACGCGGCGAGCCTACCACGCGGTGAGGCGTGCGCTCCGGGAGGAGGCGCTCGGAGAGGAGCGGCGCTCGGAGGGGGTTAGCGGCCTGCGGTGGGCTCGGCGTGCATGGCGGCCAGCTCGTGGAGCCGCTCGCGGGTCTCGGCGCGCAGCCAGTCGAGATCGGAAGCCTGGCGAGGGAGCACCAGCAAGCTCACGCCGTCCGGGAGATCCTGGGACAGCACCTGGGTCCGGTTCGCCACGACGGGGCAGGGGTCGGCGCCGTTCTGGCGGCCGCCTGCGATGCGCGCGAGGAGGCGGGAGCGCGCCTGGATTTCCTGCACGGCGCCCGAGTCCTGGGCGCGGACGGTGACCGTCACGCCGCCGGGCACGTCGCCGATCTCGGTGGTCGCGACTTCCACGAGGCTGGGGCATGCGGCGAGGGCGCCCGGGGGTGCTTCCCAGACAGCGTCACCGAGGATGTTGCTCTGGGCTTTCCGGGCGGCCTCGGCGCGCGACATGTCGTCGCGACATGCTGGGAGCGATGTGACCATCACGGCTGCGCACGCGAGCAATGCCCACGCGCGTGGGCGCTGACGCGTCCCGTCGCTGCGCAGATCGTTGCCATCCAGGGCACTTGTGGGGGCTCGCTGGTGCATGCCAGCCGAAAGGTGCGAGCGGGATGCCAGGCTGCACGGAGTGCCCCACGTCCGCCTACGCACGGTGTGGTGCCCTGGTCGGCGACGTTCGGGAATGGCCCGTTCATGGCTGCCGAACGAGGAACAATCGACCATGATCGGATCGTGGATCTCTGCCCCCATGCTGCCCCCCAGTCCACGGCAGGCGCTCTTCCAGGAGCGTCCTGTGTGTTGCAGGGTGACAGAGAAACGGGCTCGAGCCAACCGGCATGCAGGCGCGTGCGCGCGCTCTCTGCGCACTCTCGGGGACCACGTCCCGGGCATCGACATCTGCGGGGGTCGCGCCATGCTGCGGAGCGGTTGCGTTTCGGGTGGGCTTCCCCTACGCAGAGCGCTTCTGCCCCCGGGCATCGCAGAGGTATCGTGAGAGCGCGAACCCAGAGAGGCCATGGCCGTCGAGAGGGGGACCGGAGTGAAGGGACCGCGAGATCATGACCAGTCGAGCGCGACGCGCGAGGGGTACAGCGTGAACTCTGCGCGCTCGCCCATCCTGGTCGTCGACGACGACGTCGAGATCCGCGAGATGCTTCGGCTCGCGCTCTCCGAGGAGGGGTATGGGGTGCTCTGCGCGTCGGATGGGGCCGCTGCGCTCTCGCTGCTCGACAGCGAGCACCCAGGGCTCATCCTGCTCGACATGCGCATGCCGGTGATGGACGGGTGGGCGTTCGCGCGGGCCTATGCGGCGCGCCCGGGGCCCCATGCGCCGATCGTGGTGATCACGGCGGCGGTGGATGCGGGGCGGTGGGCCCGGGAGATCGGGGCGAGCGCGGCGATCGCCAAGCCGTTCGATCTGAACCGGCTGATCGAGGCCGTGGCTGCGCACATGCACTGACGCGCGCCCGCGCGGAGAGGCGCGGAGAAGCGCGGAGAGGCGCGGAGAGGCGCGGAGAGGGCTGGGGCGCGGAAGGGGGAGGCGCTCCCTCGGCCAGCTTCGGGAGCCGAGCGCCGAGCCGAGGCGAGCCGAGGCGAGCCGAGGGAGGTGGGGGTTACTTCTGCACGGCGCGCTGCATCGCGCACATCAGGTCGCCGCCGCAAGGATCGGCCGCCGGGGGGGCGGGTTTGGCGGGCTTTGCCGGCGTGGCGGGCGTGGCGGGCGTGGCGGGCGTGGCGGGCGTCGCCGGGCGGGCCGGGGTGGTGGAGGCGACGCGGGGGCCAGGCTTCGACGCGGCAGGCACCTCAGGCTGCGCCGCTGCAGGGGGCGTGGCGGAGGCCGCGACGACGTCGGCAGGAGGAGCGGGGAGGACCGCTTCGGCCATGGGGAGCGCGGGCAGGGCTGCCGCCTGGGCACGCGCTGCGGCTGCCACACCGATCACGGCGGGCGTGCGCGCCTCGGCGGTGCTGAGCATGCTCATGGCCGTGCCGACGCCGGCCATGGCGATGGTCACGGAGGCGAGGAGCGCGGCGAAGGGCGTGCGCGTCCGGCGGCCAGGGGCGCGCGCGGATGCCGAGGCCTCGGGGCGGCGCACGGAGGGCATGCCCAGGGGGAAGACCTCCAGGTGACGCACCACGTCGGAGGCGTCGGTCTGCAGGGCGCGGAGGTCGATGGTGCCGGATCCGCCTTCGGGGCGCGCGGGCATGGCCGGCCGGTGGCTCGACGAGGGGCGCGCGGCGGGGGCGTGCTGCTTGAGCAGCGCGTCGAGCGAGAACATCGCCGAGCCGTCGCGCCGGGGCGAGCGGGAGGAAGGGACTGGGTCGGGAAACATGGCGTGCGCGCTGTTCATGGCTGTGAAGCTCCTTGCCAGGCATGCCGCGCGCACAATGACGCTGTGCGCGGGGGCCGGCAGTCGAGAGGTCGGTTGATCGGGTCGCATTCACTTGGACCGATGACGCGCCTGAAGGTTTCAACGATCGGTGAAAATATTTTCCCGACTCGCTGGCGGGTGGCTGGCCAGCCAGCTTGCGGGGGTTGTCAGGTCTCCGTAGGCTCGATCCGCGGATCGGGGAATGCGGCGGGGTGGCGCGGTGCATCACCGGGCAAGCTCGCCGTACCGGGATGTCAGGGGTGGCCATGCACGTCTCAGCGAGTCTCCTCAGCGCGGTGCGCGCCTCGGGCGGGCGCGACGATGGCTCACGTTGCACATCCAGCCGGATCCAGGAGGCACGATGACGACCTTTCGACGCTGCACGGTGCTGCTCGCGCTGATGTCTCCGCTCCTGGCGCTGCTGGTGACGAGCGGCTGCAAGGAGGAGGAAGAGGTGCCGCCGATGGCGACGACAACGACGACGACGACGACGACGTCCACCACGAGCACATCGACAGAGATGGTGCCGGAGGAGGACGCGGGGGCCGATGCGGCGGACGATGCGGCGGACGGGGGGAAGAAGGTGGTGGGGACGGCGGACCCGACGGGGGTGCGGCGCTGCTGTCAGGCGCTGCGGCAGAACGCGAACTCGGCGCCGCCTGAGCAGAAGGGAGGGTATCTGGCCGCGGCAGGGGCCTGCGATGGGCTGGTCAACTCGGCGCAGGGGCGGCAGGCGCTGTCGACGCTGCGTTCGTTCCTGCTCGGGGCGCAGCTCCCCGCGGCGTGTCAGTGAGGGGGGCGCGGCCGGGGTGAGCGGTCAGCGTGCCGAACACACGCGGAAGGCCAGCGACGGGAGGTTTGCGAGGCACTCCTAGCCGTGGACCCAGACGAGGGTGCCGCCGTCGATGTTGAGGGCGCCGTGCCATTCGGGGGGGACGACAGGGTCGGTCCAGTCGAAGAGCCAGGCTGCGTCGGCAGGGGCGAGGTTGACGCAGCCGTGGCTGCGGGGCTTGCCGAACTCGTCGTGCCAGTAGGCCCCGTGGAGGGCGTAGCCCTCGTGGAAGTACTGGGTGTAGGGGACGTCGCGGAGGTCGAAGGCTTCGGCGGTCTCTTCGTCGCCGTCCATGGTGGTGGAGACGTGCTTGGCGTGGATGCGGAAGGTGCCGCGGATGGTGGCGTGGGACTCCTTGGGGTCGCCCATGCCGCCGCGGCCGGTGGAGACGAGGGTGGCGAAGGCGGGGCGGAGGCCCTCGTAGGCGACGAGCATCTGGCGCTTGATGGAGACGTCGATCCACTTGCGGCCCTCCCGGGCGTGGCCCTGGGGGTCTTCGCGGACAGGGGCGATGATCAGGCTGCCCTCGGCGATCCAGGAGCCCTCGGCAGTCTCGAGGAGGCCGCGGCGGCCACCGTGGGTGCGGCCGGTGAGGAGCCAGCCGGAGCGGTGGCCGGCCTGGCCGGCTTCCTCGAACTCTCCGCGATCGTCGGGACGGAGGAGGGCGGCGCCGTAGGATTTGACGATGGCGGCGGCGCCCTTGAGGTCAGGCTCCAGGGTGACGGCGGCGGCGATGGGAGGAGGTGCGTCGACGACGGTCCACTGGGCAGGGTTGACGATGAGGCCGCGGAGGGTGCTGAGGCGGGCGGGCTTGGTGCGATCGAGGGGGATGAGGTCGAGTTCCGTGGTGAGGCCGAAGAGGCGGCCGGTCCACGCGAAGGCGGTGCTGAGGCCGTAGGCGGAGCTCTCCTTGGCTTTGCCGGTGTGGACCGAGTAGTGGAGCTTCTCCTCGGCGCCGTAGGGCTTGGGGAGGTCGCGGCCGGCGCTGAGGAAGGCAGGGACCGGGTCGAGGGGAAGGCCGCGGGGGGCGGCGGTGCGGGCGAGGTGGATGCCGAGGGTGGAGCCCTCGACGCGCTCCTGGTCCTCGCGGGTGGGGAGGCGGAAGTAGAGGTGCGGGGGGGGCGAGCGGGAGATGACGTAGTGGTACGGGGCAGGCTCGCCGCGGAGGGGGCCGCGGACGGCGGCAGCGACGACCTGGTGGTCGAGGGCGAGGGAGGCGCCCTTGCCGACGCAGACGTAGCCGCGGGGGGCGATGCGGTACCAGCCGCCCGCGCAGCCGGTGGTGCCGGCGGATTGCTCGGCGCGGTCGACGACGGCGCCGGCGCGGAGGTAGCCGAGCTTCGTGGCGCGCTCGTCAGGGGCGACGTAGATCCAGGTGCGCATCGCGATGCTGGCGATCCTGGCGCCCTGGCCCGGGAGGCTACCGTCCTTGTCGCTGGCAGGGGGCGCTCCCGGGGAGCCAGGGGGAGGTGCGGTGAGTGCTGCGCGGGTGACGTCGGCGCCGTCAGCGCCGTCAGTGCCGTTAACGCTGTCAGAGGGGGCGTCGGGGCCGTTCGGGGTAGGGGTGGGGGGGAGCGGGAGGCTCAGGCCCACGACAGCAGGAAGAGGGCTCTCGGAGAGGCGACCAGGGGGGTCCTGGGCAGGCGCGCATGCCGCGAGGGGCGCGAGGAGGAGCAGCGGCAGGGAAGCGCGGGGAAGCGGGCGCATGGGAGAGCGCATGCAGGGGGTGATGGGCGGTGGGTCCGCCAGGGTGGATCCCGGCGTGGTGTACGTCGAGCGGTGCGCGGGACGCAACGTTTCACGCAAGTTCACGCAAGGGAGAGGGCGCTGTGGAGGAGGAAGCAGCGCGCGCCGGAGCGGTTGGCGGTGGGCCGGCGGCGGCGGTTCAGCGCTTGGTGTGCTTGGCGAGGAGGTCGCCGAGGGTGCCGAGGCTCCGGGGGTTGGCCTTCTCCTCTTTTTTCGGGCCCTTCGAGAAGGCCTCGAACTCCTTGCGCTCGGCGTCGGTCTTGAGGGCGGCGAAGGAGAGGCGGATGCGGCCGGTCTCGTCGACGCTGAGGATCTTGGCCTCGACGTCCTGGCCGACGGTGAAGGATTTGCGGAGGTCGGCGCCGCGGGGGGTGCCCGTCTCGGCCGTGGGGACGAGGCCGCGGCCGGAGCGGGGGGGGGCGCCCTGGATCTGCACGAAGACGCCGAAGCGCTCGATGCTCACCACCTTGCCCTTGATGTGAGAGCCCTCGACGAGCACGGGGCCGGAAGCCTTCTGGGGAGCGGCGCCTTCCGGGGAGGCGCGGACGACGAGGGGCTTGAGGCGAGCCTGGCCAGTCTCGCGGTCGAAGCCGGCGACCTGCGCGGAGACGCGGGAGCCGACGGCGACCTGGACGGCGCCGTCCGGGGTGGCGAGATCCATGCGCTCGAACATGCCCTCTTGCTTGCCGCCCAGGTCGGCGAAGATGGCCTCGCGGGTGACGGCGACGATGGTGACCTCGACCTGCTCGCCGACCTGGTGGCGGCGCGAGACACGCGCGCTGGCAGCGCCGTGCTCGAAGAGGGAGGCAAACGATTCCTTGGGCTCCTGGGGCATGCCGCTTCATAGCGCGACCGGGGCCCGCGAGGAAGAAGGCGGCGGAGGAGAGGGGCTTTCGGGGGAAGCACGAGGGGGGGGCGAAGGCCTGGGGAGGCGGCAGGTGCGAACCTCGCTGCTCGGGCTCGGCGATGGGGCGGCCGCGCCTCGTGCCACGCGGCGCGACGTGCACGCGGCGCGACGTGCACGCGGCGCGACGTGCCACGCGGCGCGACGTGCACGCGGCGCGACCGTGGGTCGCTCGACTGGTGTAGAGGTGAGGGGCCATGAAGCGCGCGAAGATGCCCGAGTCGCTGCCCCCGAAGGACAATGCGCTGGGAGCGGGGGAGTTCGAGGATCCGAAGCGGGCAGCAGACGGCGAAGCTCGCGGCGGCGATCCTTCTCGAGACGGGGCAGGGGTTCATCCTCCCGAATGCAAGGCAGCGTAAAGCGCTGGTGGTGGCCTTCGCGCAGTGCGATTACGTGCTCTATGGCAAGGCGTTCGACATCATCAAGGTGTCGGGAGACGTCGATCTCGAGAGCACGGACGACATTCGCAATCACCTGGATCGGGTGACCATCTACGAGATCAAGTCCACCAGCAAGGAGAAGGTCACCGCAGATTTCAGGGGGTACTTCTTCTCGCTCTCGACGGCAGAGCTGCTCGTGGCGCAGACGCTCGGTGACCGGTATCGGTTCGCGTTCGTGAACACGAGGACGCGCACGCATGTCGATCTCGCGTTGCGCGAGGTGATGGCGCGGGCGCGGGGGATCTACCCTACCTGGAGCATCCAGTTCTGATGTCGGCGTGAGCAGCTCGGATGAACTGCGGGCGGGCGGCAATTCCTGGCTCCGGGGCGTCTGCGGACGGATGCGTGCGTCGGTCACGGTGGCGTGAATGTCTCGGCTGAGAGGCGCGCGGCGTGGGGGCGTTCGTCGGTAAGTCCGTCGGCAGAGGGGCTGCGATGGACAGGTGCAACGAGGGGCGGCGCGTGCCATCGCAATGGGTGAGCCTCGGGTGAGGCGGGGCCCGCGCGGGTATGGCCACCCGTGTGTTCTCCGCAGGCAGGATCAAGGGGGATGCATGCAACCAGTCGAGATGGCACGCGCCAGATACGTGGACTACTGGCAGCTCCGCGAGGATCTGCTCGGTGGGTCGCGGTTCCGTGAGCTGGCTCCGGCGGAGATCATCCAGGTGGGGCGTCTGGTGTATGGGCGGGCGGAGGACATGGCGCTCTACGGCGTGTCGGCGCCGCGGATGTTCGCGTCGGGGCTGCGGGTGCTGGGGAGTACGGCGATCGAGTGCGCGGTCGACATGCACTGCGCAGCCATCGCGGAGGTGCTGCACGTACACCTGGGGAGGCCGCCGGTGGCGCCGGACATGCTGGTGGCAGATCTGTTCTGTGGGTCGGGGAACGTGGGGTTCCACCTGGGGCGCCGGCTGGGGGTGATGGTGCAGGCGTCGGAGCTGGATTCGCGCATCTATGCGGCGACGCGGCACAACCTGGCGGCGATCCGGGCGCCGGTGGTGCTGCACCGGATGGATTACCGAGAGATGCTGGGGAGGCTCACGCCGCGAGGGCCCTACGATACGTACATCGTGGAGCCGTCGTGGGGGGCGGCGCTGTCGCCGGAAGGGCTGGACCTGGATGCGACGACGCCGCCGCTGGGGACCATCCTGGAGGACATCCGGGAGTCGCGGGAGGGGAAGGGGTTCCTGGTGGTGATCAAGACGAACGATCGGATCGCGCGCAATTCGCTGCGACGGGCGTTCGGGAGCGCGCGGCATCTGCATGCGTGCATGCCGACGCCGACGCTGCCGACAGGGTCGAACGTGCACTTCCACCTGTTCGCGTTCCAGGGGAGCCGGGCGGTGAGCTGAGAGGGCAGGCAGGAGAGGCCGGGCGCGGGGCGCGGGGCGCGGAGCGCGGAGCGCGGGGCAGCGAGGCGCGAGGCGCGAGGCGCGAGGCGCGGGGCGCGTGGGGTGGCGGAGTGTCAGCTCTTGGGGACGTCTTCCTCGGAGGAGGTGACGATGTCGGTGGCGCCGGCGCGTTCGAGGACCTTCTTGGCGCGGGTGCGCTCCTCGCTGCTCTCCACGTGGACGGAGAGGAGGATGTTGCCGCCCTTGATCTTGCCTTCGTACTGCTTGGCCTCGATCTCGGGGATGCCCATGCCGATGAGGGCGCCGGTGAGGCCACCGACGGCGGCTCCGGCGGCGGCGCCGCTCAGTGCAGCCATGATCGGGCCGGCGGCGATGAAGGGGCCGAGGCCCGGGATGGCGAGGGCGCCGATGCCGGCGAGGAGGCCGAGGGTGCCGCCGATGGCGCCGCCGGCGCTGACGCCTGCGACGGCGCCTTCGGGGGCCTTGGTGTGCTGCTCGTGGGCGAAGTCGCGCGTGCCCTCCTTGTCGGGGAAGAGGGCGGAGATGTCGTTGCTGGAGAAGCCTTCGCGGCGGAGCTCGTCCACGATGGCCTCCGCGCGGGGGTAATCACTCACGAGTCCCAGAACTGCTTTGTTCGATGCCATGGTCGTTCTCCGGTGGGCTCCTCAGGGAGCCTCGATCTCGAGCAAATTGTCGACGCGCTTCACCCCGGCGGTGGCCTGGGCGAGGGCGCCGATGGTGGTCTTTTCCTTGTCGCTCTTCACCGGCCCGCGGAGCGTGACCACGCCGTCGGCGGTGATGATCTTGACGTTCTTGGCGGCCATGGACAGCGACTCGTCCTTGATGACGCCCTGGCGGATCTGCTGGGTGATGCCGAGGTCGACCTCGTTCTCCTTCTGGTCGCCAGGGGTGACGGCGGACGGCTTGGTGTCGCGCTCGTTCTTCTTGGTGTTGTCGGCGGCCACGACGGTCGGGTTGGCTGCGCTGGTCGTGTCGGGGCGCTTGTCTTCCGCCTTGTCGCAGGCTGCAGCCGCGAGGGCGACTCCGATGAGAAACACTGCTTTCATGGATGGGGTTCTCCTGGCCGTGCCGGGGCTGATGGCGCCCGTGTGGGCCTCGCGCAGGCTCCAGAGCGAAGGATCTGGAGCTGCTTCTGCCGCGTGCTCGCTGCACCGCATGGGGCCGCAGGGCCCTCGAGGAGGGGTTCGCGGCGTGCGGTCCAGCGAGGCCGGTCCAGGCCGGCTCGCGTGTTGTGGGAGGTTGGATGACGGAGCCGTCGTGAGCGGTGCGGGAGAGGACCAGAGAAGGGGGGCGTCGGGCAGCTCCCTAGGTTCCAGGAGCAACGAGGGGGACACGCGCGAGGGCGGTCCGTGCGACGACGGCCGCGCGAACGAGAGGGGGTAGGAACGGGGGGGCGGTGGCGGTCGATCCCGCGGCGGTTCCGCGGTGGCAGGCAGTGCCGTGCAGCGGACAGGTACCCTCGACGAGCAGCACGCATTATGAGGGAACCCATGAACCATCGGCACCTCGGTCAAAGTGGGCTGCTCGTCAGCGAGATCTCGTACGGCAACTGGATCACCCATGGCTCTCAGGTGGAGAAAGATGCGGCGCTCGCCTGCGTGAAGACGGCGATCGCGGAGGGGATCACCACCTTCGATACGGCCGATGTCTACGCGGCCACCCGGGCGGAGGAGGTGCTGGGGGAGGCGCTCGCGGGAGAGCGGCGGCAGGGCCTGGAGATCTGCACGAAGGTGTACTGGCCGACGGGGCCGGGGCCGAATGATCGGGGGCTGTCGCGGAAGCACATCGTGGAGTCGATCCACGGGAGCCTGCGGCGGCTGCGCACGGACTACGTGGACCTGTACCAGGCGCACCGGTACGACGTGGAGACGCCGCTGGAGGAGACGATGAGCGCCTTCGCGGATCTGGTGCGGCAAGGGAAGGTGCTCTACATCGGGGTCTCGGAGTGGACGGCGGAGCAGATCGCGCAGGGGGCGGCGCTGGCGCGGGAGCTGAAGGTACCGTTCGTGAGCAACCAGCCGCAGTACTCGATGCTGTGGCGGGTGATCGAGGCGGAGGTGGTGCCCGCGAGCGAGAAGGTGGGGGTGGGGCAGATCGTGTGGTCGCCGATCGCGCAGGGGGTGCTGAGCGGGAAGTACCTGCCAGGGCAGCCGCCGCCCGCAGGGAGCCGCGCGACGGACGAGATGGGGTCGCGGTTCATGGCGCGGTTGCTGACGGATGACGTGCTCACCCGGGTGCAGAAGCTGAAGCCGATCGCGGAGGAGGTGGGGCTGTCGATGGCGCAGCTCGCGGTGGCGTGGGTGCTGCAAAACCCGAACGTGTCGTCGGCGATCGTGGGGGCGTCGCGGCCGGAGCAGGTGCGGGACAACGTGAAGGCGGCAGGGGTGAAGCTGGATGCGGCGATCCTGAAGCGGATCGACGAGGTGCTCGGGGAGGTGGTGGTGCGGGATCCGAAGCACACGGTGAGCCCGCCGAAGCGGCCGTGAGCGGTGCGGGCCGGGCCTGCAGATGCGGGCCCGGTGGCGGGGGGAGCTGCAGGTCGGGGGGGGCGGGGGAGTGGCGGAGCGGTGGTGCGCCGAGGGGCGCTACTTCTCGGGGGTCGCGATCGGGGCGCCGGGGGAGGTGACGTACACGACGAGGAGGCGGGCGCGCTCGGTGGTGCTGCCATTGCGGGAGACGCGGTGGATCTGGCCGGGTTTCTCGTGCCAGGTTTTGCCTTGCGCGTAGGTGACCTCGGGTCCGTCATCGAGGGCGGAGATGACGGTGCCTTCGAGGACGTAGGCGAAGATGGCGCCGTCGTGGTGGTGCGCGGCGTTGATGGATCCCGGGGGGAAGTCGACGATGAGCATGCGGCCCTCGGCCTGAGGGGGCGGGGTGAAGGGGTGCGCCATCAGGGTCTGGACGCTGGCGGCGGGGGCGCTGCCCGTGGAGGGGGCGCTGACGGCGGCAGGGCTGTCTGGTGCGGGGGCGGCAGCGGCGTCGGCGGCGTCGGCGGCGCTCGCGGGGGAGATGGCGCTCGGGGTGGAGGGACAGTCCGGGGCGACAGGAGGCTGGGCCGTGGAGGCGCAGGCGGTCGAGGCGACTGCGGTGAGCAGGAAGGCGATGTTCAGAAGGGTGTGCATGGTCCTCTTTGCGCGGGGTTCGACGCTTGGAGGGGGCACGCTAGAGGGGGCGGGGGACGGGCCGTAAGATCCACCCGGGGGCTGTGGGAGGGGGCCACTTGCGAGGTGGGCAGCGCGGGGGGACGTGGTCTGACAAGGCGCCGCGCGCTCCCGGGTGGGAGGGGCGCGAGAGCGCGAGAGCGCGAGAGGTTCAAGGCTCGGGGGAGAAGGCGAGGGGGTAGTTGACGGTGACGGCGGGGCAGGGGTCGCCGATGACGTAGGGGTCGAAGGTGAGGGTGGTGAAGACGCGGAGGACGCAGGCGAGCATCTCGGGGTCGTCGAGGTCGGAGCCGGCGTCGCAGGCGCGGGTGACGGTGCCATCTTCTTCGAGGACGAAGCGGGCGGCGATGCGGCCGCGGAGGTCGGGGCGGCGCTGGAGGGCGGCGTTGTAGCAGGCGCGGAAGGCGTCGTGCTTCGCGCGGACGCGGGTGATGAAGTAGGAGGGCGGGGTGTAGCAGCACATGGCCTCGCCCTGGACGCGCTTCTGCGCGGCACGAGAAGGGGGGCCGACGCAGGTGCCGGCGGTGGTGGGGCGATCTTTGTCGTCGGGGGAGGCGTGCGGGTCAGGGGGAGGTGGGGCCGGCG
>NZ_ASRX01000095.1 GCF_000601485.1 Chondromyces apiculatus DSM 436 | reverse complement strand
TCCCGCGCCTCCCGCGCCCCCCGCGCCCCCCGCGCCTCCCGCACCCCCCGTGCCCTCCGCGCCCCCAGGCGTCGTCTGATCATCCTTCTTCGCGATGAGCAGGAACTTGCCGTTGAGCCGCTCACCGCTGCACGCGTCACTCTCGCTGGTGGGCTCGCCGAGCAGGTCCACGTAGAGGACGCTCTCGTCACGGGTGAGCGTCACATTGAAGAAGAAGAGCGTGCCGTCTGCGGGTGCAGGGATGCACGACGCGCCCTCTCCGGTGTCACCCGCCGAGCCCCCGGAGAAGGACGGCTTTCCTCCGTCGATGTAGATCCGGAGATAGCGGCCGCCACGCTGCTCCAGCAGCACGATCCTGCCGAGATCAGAAGATTCAGGCTGTCGGCTCGCCTCCGAGACGAGGAGGTAAGGTTCCACCAGACTGCAACTGGACGCCCCGAGCCCCGCACTCAGGGCGATGGCCACGAAAGGCGCCACCCGCCACGATTGTTTCATTGAATCACCTCTCCACGCGAGAATCCCTCGAATCCGCGAAGCTCAATGGCTTGAGGGCGGCTCTCGGGGGAAGACATCCAGCACGTCGGGGTGACTGCGCGTCCGCTCGGCGAGCGCCTCGTCACCTCGTACCAAGAACCCGAGTTCGCCTTCTCCCAGGCGCATCGATGGGCCCAGCGCTTCGAGCTCCGCTCCCAGCGCCTCCAGCAGAGAGGCGCGGTGGGAAGATGCCCGCACGATCACCACCCACATCTGGACCGCGCCGGGCTTCATGCTCATGCGCCGGACCATCGGTCGCGCTGCTCCTTTGCGGATGGCGTGGGCGCCGCCCGCGGGACACGGAACAGCAAGGGGCATACCGGGGTGGAATCCTCGCCACGTCGCTGGTCCGCAGGGCCGCGCGGAGGCGACAGGGACGGCGGGCTCCGTCCTCTGCGTCCGCACGAACGTCGCCGCGTTCAGCGCGACGCGCCGCCGGGGTCAGCGCTCTTCGGTCGCGCTCAGGCCAGCGAAGGGCGAGGCGCCGGGCTGCCCCAGCTCCCGGCAGAGCGCCTCGACGCGCTCCAGCTCCTTTTTGAGGGTCTTCTGGTGGTTGCGGTTCTGCACCACCCCCTCGCGGCCGAGGAGCCGGAACGCCTCCTCCTTGCTCCCGAGCTTCTGGGTGGCCACCCCGAGCACGAAGCCGCGCAGCGCGTCGGCGTGGTCGAGATCCAGGGTCTCGTGGCGTGCCCGGCGGCGCTCGGCCTCGCTCACGAACGAGGTCGCCGCGAGCTGGAGCAGCTCCAGCAGGGGCCGCACCCCCGCACCCCCTTCGTACGCGAGCGCCTCGGCGAGGTGGCGTGCTTCCAGGAAGCAATCCTTCGGGGGTGCCGGCTGCTCCATCAGGTAGAGCGCGTAGGCGCGGCGGACGATGTTGTCGAGCTGACGCAGGTTGCCGGGCCAGGGGTGGGCGACGAGCACGCGCTCGGCCTCCTGGGCGATGCGCGAGGTGCCCTCGGGGCAACTGCTGCGGTGGCGGCGCTCGAGCATGTGCTCGGCCCAGCGCAGGATCTCGTCCTGGCGGTCCTTCAGGGCGGGGACGCGCACGGGGAGCACGTTGATGCGGTAGTAGAGGTCCTCCCGGAACTGCCCGTTGCCGGAGGCGGCGTGGAGGTTCGCGTTCGTGCCCACGATGAAGCGGACGTCGGCGGAGCGCTCGCCAGCGCCCTCGCCGAGGGGGCGGTAGAGGCGCTCTTCGAGCACCCGGAGCATGCCCGCCTGGGCCTTGAGGGAGAGCTTGTCGATCTCGTCGATGAAGAGCGTGCCCCGCTCGGCGCGGGCGATGGCGCCGTAGGTGTCCTTCACGGCCCCCGTGAAGGCCCCCTTCTTCCAGCCGAAAAGCTCGGCCATCTGCAGGTCGTCGGGCACCGCGGCGAGGTCCAGGGCCTCGAAGGGCTGGCCCCTGCGGCTCGATTGCTCGTGGCACCAGCGCGCGAGCCTCGACTTGCCGGCGCCGGTCGGACCGCTCAGGAGGACGGTCTCGTCCTGCCGCGCAAAGACCCTCAGCATGTCCACCAGGCTTGCCGTCGAGGCCCCGATGACTGGCAGGAGGGCGTCCGGCTGCGGCGCCGCGCGCTGGCGGAGCGGTAGCGTGATCAGGTGCGGGGCTGCGACATCGGCGATCAGCTCCAGCCCGGGGCCGCACTCCGGCCAGATGAAGTCCTTGCCCATGGCGGCGCGGCAGTCGGCCTCGATCGAGACCATGCCGTCCACGCGGCCCCCGGGCGCGCGGAGGGGCACCACGAAGAGGTGCGTGGCGTCGCGGCCGAGCAGCCGCCCCTGGCTCTCGCCGCTCTCGAACGCTTCACCCCTGGAACCCTCCGGGAGCATCGCCACCCCGCCTGCCGCGACGGTGACCGTGCCGAGGAGCACGTCGATCGCCACGGCGCGCCCTTGCTGAGAGGCCCACCGCCACGCCGTCGCCGAGGGGAGGTGCGGCGTGCGCGGCCCCGCCGCCGGAGCCTGGGTCGCCCCGTCGGCGTCCACCACCACGAGGCCGCGATAGCCATCTCCAGGGCGGAGGTGGACCATGCCGCGGAGGAACCTGCCACGACGGGCATAGGGTGTCGCCGCGAGCGCGGTTTCCGCGAGGCCCATCATCGCGCGCAGGGTGCGCTCCGCAGCCTCGTCGAAGGTCGTCACTGTCCTGAGAGCGCTCACGAGCGCATGGATCTGCAGTTCCAAGGGGTGCGGTTCCCGCCGGCCTGTGTAGGGGAGAGGTCAACGTACTCTAACGCGAGGGACCGAGGGGCACAGCCCCGACGCGCGCCGGGTGCAGGTGCAGGGTGCAGGGTGCAGGGTGCAGGGTGCAGGGTGCAGGGTGCAGGGTGCAGGCGGCGGCGCGGCAGGGCGGCCGAGAGAGGCGGCACAGCACTTGCTGACCTTCTCCACACCACGCCGGAACAGAGCCTGGCACCGAGGAACGGACCTCGAGGGGGAGAGAAGCGCCATGCGAGATCGCGCAGAGGCCACCGCACGTCCGGTGGAAGGGAGCGGCAGGGATTGTGGTGTTGTCGGGAGGCGCTGGGGGCGTTGGGCCGTCGGTGCCGCGCTCGCCCTCGTCGCAGCCGGGTGCAATGAGGGGAAACCGGACGACTCGCACGCACACACGCAGGGGGCCTCGAAAACGATCGAAACCGCCGAGGCGCACCTGGAGGCTCCTCCCACGCCTGGCGGCAACGAGAAGATGACCAACAAATCAATGTTTGTCCGATGGGATCAGGACGATCGCGAGACTTCCCATCGACTCCTGCGCATCTTGAAGCACATGAGGGCGGTCGCCCTCATCACCCGCCGCGAAGATCACACGAAGACGGGCCAGACGCTCACGTTGACGATGGTGCGGCGAGCACCACGCGACATGTTCTGCGATGACACGACGGTCCTCAACTTGCCCAGAGTCCAGAACGCATGCACGGGGTTCCTCGTACGCAAAAACATCCTCGCCACCGCGAGGCACTGCGTAGACGAAGGTAAATGGAGGAACAAGGTGGCAATCTTTGGCTACGCCACGAAAGAGAGTGACTATCCTCCTACCTCGTTCGATCTTAATAATGATGTCTATGAACTGATACCCCTGGAGCCCGAAGGAGCGGAGCTTGAGAAGGATGCTGGCCAGAAGCTTCATGAAGATTGGGCGCTACTCCGCCTGAGCAGAGTCGTGCCAGGGGTCGACCCGCTCGTGGTCCTTCCCAAGGCGGATGTACGGGCCCGAAGTCAGGAGTATCGCGGCGATTCGGTCCATACGATTGGACATCCGCTCGGATTGCCGGTTGTCTATTCTGGAAAATCGACTGTCCTCCTGATGGAGAATGACAGTGCGACGTTCCGCGCGGGCATCGACGGCCTCATAGGCAACTCGGGTTCACCTGTCTTCAATTGGCGCGGCGAGGTCATCGGAATGTACGTGGACGGGGACGACGATTTGAAAGGACGCCCCCCTAGGCCCAGGCGCCAATGCATCCGTGAGCTGCAATGCACTTGGAATGGGACTAGCATGGTCCCGGCTCCTGCTTGCAACGGCGAGATCATCCTGAAGTCGGACGTCTTTTTCGGGAGCATCCCAGCACATTGATACGTTCGACCCCGTTGGTGCCTCAAAACAGTCTCACGATCGGTTTCAATTCACGGTGATTCAATCTTAGAAAGAACGGACAACAATGGCCCCTGATATGAAGAAAAAAGCAACAGTGCTCATCAAGAGCTACTCTCCCTCCAATGAGGGTACCAACAGCGGACCGGGCAAGGAGATCGACCCGGGCTATTACCACGTGAAACAGGACGGCAAGCTCGTCGCCCGCGTGTTCGTCGACGACCTGGCCATCGATGAGTACTGGGAACTCTTCAACGAACCGAGCGCCAAGTACAAATACCCTTCGAGCGTGGATGACAACCGGCACAGCAGAGACATCAGCCTGAATTTCATTTATCAGGGCCCCGGAACCCTCGCGGCCTTCAAGGCAGACGTGCGCGAGAATTCGGAACTCATTCACATGCAGCGCGTTGACGATAGCGAGGAAGCTCGCTAGCGGCGGGCACACCGCGCGTACCGAAGCGACCACGCCGCACTTGGCGCCTCACGGGGCAGCCATCACCGCAATGCCGCGATCACCTCCGCAGGCGAAAGCACCTCCATGCGGAGGTCTCCGGCATGCGCCGGGATCCTCGCGCTGAACGCGGCGAGGTCGACCTTGCCAGTGGGGACCCAGCGCCCTGAGATGGCCAGCAGCGCGAGCACCTGAGCGCTGGTGCGCGGCAACGGGCAGCGCTGCCCCCGGCCCACGAGGACCGCGATCTCGCCGTCGCGCAGCTCGCCCCCACACACCAGCGCGAGGCAGCTCGCCAGCAGCTCACCCCAGGGCTCACCGAGCGGCGCGAGGATCTTCCTGGCGCGCTGCGCGAGATCCAGCGCCATCCCCCCCAGCCCCGACCTCCACGCCACCACGGCTTCGTTGAGGCAGACGAAGCCCTCCATCTCGCTCAGACCCGCCTGCGCGAAGGCCTCGAGCAGTTCGACGTCCGGCTGCTGCGCGGTCCCGCGCCTGTAGGCAACAGCCCGGAGGAGCCACTCCGCGCGCGCCTCGTACAGGGTGTGCCGGCACTGCTGCGCCTGCGCCAGGGCGTCGCGCAGGAGCGCCTCGGCCTCGCCCAGCGCGAAGCCCTCGATCAGCGCTGATGCGCCGTTGAGCTGGGCGGCGATGCGGACCGTGGTCCAGCGCGCGACGCGCGCGGCCTCGGCCTGGAGCGCAGCAGCCTCCTCGAAGCGCCCCTGCCGGTAACGCAGCCGCCCGAGCCAGCCGGCGACGCTCGCGCGGACGTCCGGGTCCATCGACGCCTCGGTGCTGCGGACGATATCCGACAGGATGGCCTCCTCCCGGTCGAGCGAGCACCGACGCGCCGCGGAGACGCGCACGGCATGGCGCCCGCGCTCCAGGCCCGGGCTCGACGACGGCGCGATCGCCTCGGCCATGGCGAGGGCCCGATCGGTCCACACGTGCACCGCGAGCGCGGCGCGCACCAGGCCCTCCAGGTGCGCGAGGGCGTCGGTCTGCGGCTCCACCCGGCAGATCTCGTAGAGCACCCGGTCGAGGGCGCGCGGCGTGGCCTCGGCCAGCGCGAGTTCGGTCCACTGCGACAGGAGCGCCACGACCTCCTCGGTGGGGAGCGGCGACAGGCGCCGGAGGGCGCGCAGCCCCTCGGCGAGCGGGACGACGGCCTTGCCGACATAGCCGTCCTGCGCGAGGAGCCGCGCGGCCTCGCCAGCGTCGCGGGCGATGGCGGCCGCTGCTTGCGCGTCTCGCTCGTCCCAGGCCGACAGCAAGTGGAACAAGCGCCCCGGTGCGCCCGTGGGCATCGCCCCGGCGAGCGCGAGGTGGGCGGCGCGACGGCGCTCCCAGGGCCAGCTCTCGTCGCTGCGGTCCGCAGAGAGGGGCTCGATGCGACCGTCTCCATGGACGCGCAGCGCGCCGCGCGCCCCGAGCTCCGCGATGGCGGCCTCCACCCGCCACGGCAGGTGACCTGTCACCTCCGCGAGGAGCGTCACGTCGACGTGGTGATTGGCCAGCGAGATCCAGGTGAGCACCTCCTCCAGAAGCGGCGCCCGTGGCGCAGACATCCTCTCCTGCGCGAGCAGCGCCGGCGTCACCCTCAGCCCCGTATCGAGCAGGTCGAGCGCGTCGCGGCCCACGACGAGCCGGCCAGCGCTCCACCGCGCGAGCCCTCCTCGCACCCACGCGGTCACCTCGTGGGCGACGCGCGCCGGGATCCCTCCGGTCCGCCTCCAGAGTTCCCGCGCCGCGTCCTCGCGCAGGTGGAGGAGCCGATCTGGTCCGGCAAAGAGGCCGCGCAACGCCTCCTCCGTGAGCGGCAGCAGGCGCAGCGCCGGCTGGCTCTCGACGCCACGCGCACCTGTCTGCTCCTCGACCTCCACCTCGTCAGGCGCACGGATCACCGCTCCCTCCGCCTGCGCCTCGTCGAGCGCACGGATCACCGCCCCCTCGGCGCGGCACCGCGCGATCAGGTGCGCCGACGCCCAGTCGAGCCGGTCGAGGCCGTCCACGAGGAGCACCGTCCCTTCGGCGAGCGCGTCACGGAGCCGGCGCTCGATGCGCGCGCGCACCTCGGCGAACCGGAGGTCCCTCTGCTCCTCGGGCTCTCCCGTGATCGCCGCGAGGCTCGAGAACGGAAGCGACCCTGCGCCGGCCCAGCACACCGGTCTTCCCTGAGCGCTCACCTCCTCCGCGATCTCCTCCAGGCACCGCGTCCTCCCCATGCCGCGCGGCCCGCTCACGTCCACGGGTCTCCCGCGGACCACGGCTTCGCGCAGCGCGGCGAGCGGTGCCTCCGGCCCGAGCCATGGCAGCTTGATCCCCGTCAGCACCGGCTGCCCGCGCAGCATCGCCAGCACCTCGGCCGCCGAGCGAGGCCGGGCCTCGGGCTCGACCTCGAGCAACCGCTGCGCGACCTCTGCGACGGCGCCCGGCACCTCCGCGGCGAGCTGCTGGAGGGGCTTCGGCCGCTGGGTCATCCGCGCCCGCATCAGGCCCATCCAGTCCTTGGCCTCATGGGGCAGCCTCCCCGCGAGCGCCCCGTAGAGCATGACGCCGAAGGCGTAGAGGTCGGTCCGGGGAGTGACCGGATCCCCGACGATCTGCTCTGGCGCGAGGTAGGCCGGCGTCCCCAGCACGTCGCCTTCCAGGGTGAGCGCCTCGCGGGCATGCACGGGCGACTCGACGTACGAGAGCCCGAAGTCGAGCACCGTCGGACGTCCATCGGCGCTCACCAGGATGTTCCCCGGCTTGAGGTCGCGGTGGATCACGCCGGCGCCGTGGATCCTCGCCAGGGTCTCGAGAAGGGCGATGGCGGTGCTCGCGATGGCAGGCCACGTGGAGGGAGATGGCCCGCCAGGGAACGGCCGACCTTCGAGCCGCTCCATCACCAGGAAGGCGCGGTCCGCGTCCACGCCCTCATCCATGAAGCGCACCACCCCAGGTAACTGCAGGAGCCGAAGCGCACTCACCTCGCGTCGAACGCGCGCTGCATGTGCGTTCGGGGAGTGATTCAGGAACTTGAGCGCGACATCGTCGCCGGTGACCAGATCGTGAGCCTCCCAGACCTCACCGCTCCCCCCACGGCCGATCTGGGCCTTCAGCCGGTAGCGACCAGCGACCACGCGGCTCGCTTCGCGGCGGCCGATGCTTACGGGCTGCCGGATCTCGTCGTGTGCCTCGCCGTTCGACGCAGGGCGCTTGCCGTCACTCACGACACGTCACCAACGGACGAGTGTATTCGGCTGCGGGAAAACGCGTCAACCGCTCCCGCCGAACAGCCACGTATCGAGATGCACCCTTCCCTCAGGGCCCGGGCAGGGACTTCACGAACGTCACCTCGACGGTGAGCGTCGCGTCAGGGCCGCTCGGAGGGGCGAACTGCGCGGAGTAGAAACGCGCGGTCACGCACGCCACGACCGCGAGGGCCAGACGGTGGCCTGGCGCTGGCGTGGCGGAAAGCACCTCACCGTTGGCACCGACGCTCGCCGTGAAGAAGATCTTGCCGTCGGACGTGACCGGGTTCCGGGTGAGTTCGCGGTTGAAGCAGCGCCGGAACCCGGCGGTCATGCCGGCGAGCACGGTCGCGGCGTTGGCCACCTGCCCCCCCGCATGCGCGGTGAGCCTCACCCGGGCATTCGCCGAAGCCTGGGGGGAGCCTTGCGGAGATCCACCCGTGCTCAGCGTACCAGTTCCGACAGCACCAGCTCCGGAACCAGCACCAGCGCCGAGACCTGCCTGCCCGAGCCCCGAAGAGACGGCCCCGCTGAGCGCGCCGGATCCACCGACAACACTGCCGCCGAGGGGATCGCTGTCGGAAAGCGCACCGAGGATGTGCATGTCTTTGAGCTGGGAGAGCTGCGCTTCGAGGGCCGCGACCTGCGCGTCGTACTTGCCGGCAGCGCGAGGAGGCGTCGGCACCTCCGCGATGGCGCCCTCCTCGGCGGCATCCTGCTCGGCCGCATCCTCCTCGATGACGGCCTGCGCGGGCTTCATGTCCCCGGCGGGCGGGGCGACGCGCGCGACCTCGACGACGGTGACGGGGACCTTCGCACTTGCCGCTGGCACCGCCGCGCCCCCGCAAGCGATGAGGGAGAGCGCGCCGCTCGCGAGCAGCGGGAGCGACGCGAGCCGCGCGAGCCGCGCGAGCCGCGCGAGCCGCGGGAGCGCGGAGAGCGTCAGCAGGTGGGCACGGTGGCGGTGCGGCACGTGAAGTCCCTCAGGGCGCGAGGACCATGGCGCTGCGGCCGGGGACGGCGAGCTGGATCGTGCCGTTGGCCTGGACCGTGACCGTGGTGTTGCCGAGGGCGTCGTGGAGGACGGTGCCTGGCACGAAGCCGAGGACGCCCTGCACCTGGGGGTTCATGGTCTCTCCATCGGCCGCACGGGAGAGGGCGACGATGGCGGCCTGCCCGGGGGCGATGCGGCGGCCGAAGACCAGCGTGTCCTCGGTGGCGGCGAGGGTGACGTACGCGCCGCGGCGGAGGGCGAGGATGTTCTTCCGCGCGGTGCCGAGCTTGCGCACGAAGTCGAGGGTCTCCAGCTCGCGGGCGTCGAGGTCGGCGTCGCTGCGCCACATCTGGCGGTTGTTGGGGTCGCCGCCGCCCCACTGGGCGTACTCGTCGCCGTAGTAGAGGAGCGGGGCGCCCGGGAGGTTCAGGACCCAGGCGAGGCCGATACGGGTGCGCCAGTAGGGCTCGTCATCGGAGGGCGCCTCGGCGGTGTTGGACCACTGGTTGCCAGCGATGCCCTTGTCGTGGGCGGCGTCCTGGCCGCGGTAGTCGGCCATGGTGGTGAAGCGAGAGGTGTCGTGGCTGCCGATGTACGGGGTCATGATCGCGCCTTCGGGCCACTTCTCCAGGCCGTGGCGCACCCAGTAGTCGGCGTGGAGCATGCCGCGCTCGCTCCACCCGAAGGTCCGGTACGAGACGCCGTGGTAGATGACGAAGTCGAACTGGCCATCGAGGCCCTGAGGGCCGATGTACTTGGCGATGGTGTTGTAGTTCTCGTCGTTGCAAGGGTCGGCGCAGTCGTTCCAGCCCATGGCGGTCTCGCCCATGAGGAAGTAGCGCGTGCCGCCCTTCTCGAACGTCTCGCGGACCTCGGCGGCGAGGTTGCGGGTGGAGACCTCCTCGACGTGCTTCACGGCGTCGACGCGGAGGCCGTCGAGATCGAACTCGTCGAGCCACCAGATGGCGTCGTCGGTGAAGGCGCGGGCGGTCTCGGAGTTCGAGAAGTTGATGTCGGGCATGTAGTCGGCGAACCGGCACTCGAGCGCCTTCTCGGTCCAGTCGCAGCCGGGCGTGCCGCAGATGCAGCCCTCGCGGAACCACTCGGGGTGCGAGGTCATGTACTCGTGCTCCTGGTGGACGTGGTTGATCACGAAGTCCTGGAGGATGCGGATGCCGTGCGCGTGCGCGGTGCGGACCAGCTCGCGGAGGGCGTCCTCGCCGCCGATCCGGGGGTCGACCTCGCGGGCGCGGGCCGGCCAGTAGCCGTGGTAGCCGGTGACGTAGTGCACGCCGTCGGCGGCGAGGAACGCGCCGTCCGGGTTGGTCTGGAAGGGCGTGAGCCAGATGGCGCGGACGCCGAGCTGGTCGAGCTTGCCTTCGGCGATGGACTGGGTAAGGCCGACGAGATCGCCGCCCATCCAGTCGCCGCGCGGGTCGGCGAGGGGCGTGACCGGCGCGTTGCTCCCGGGCTCTCCGTCGCGGTAGCGGTCGGTGACGACCATGTAGACGAGGGCGTCCTTCCACGAGAACGCCTCTTCCTCGATCCAGAACACGAGACGAAGGGGCTCGCCCGCGCAACCCGTGCTGGTGAGGGGGTGGAGGACGACGCGGTACTTGCCGTCGTCGAGGCCCGCGATCTGGACAGCGACGTTGCCGCTCTCGTCCACGCTGATCTCGGTGTCGTCGAGCGGACGGGAGTCGCCGTCATGCTCCAGCGTCGCGGCGAAGGCGCCCTCGGTCGAGGCGCCAGCGCGCTCGCTGCCGTCGATGTACGTGAGCCTGGCCTCGTAGGTCCCCTGCCCTGCCGCGGCGCGCGCAGGCTCGCTGCTGTCGACGGTGAAGGTGGGCTGCCGGCAGTCGCGGACCTTGACCGCGGAGTTCTCGGTGCCGTCGACGTACTTGCGGCGCCCCTGGGTGGGATCGAGTTCCCAGTGGGTCTGTCCGCCCTGCTCGTAGATGATCTTGTAGGCGTGGAGGCCCGGGGGAAGGTCGAGGGTGACGCTGTAGACGCCGCTGCCCGTGACGGTGAGCGGCGCGGCCGTGTCGGCGTCCCAGCCGTTCCACTCGCCAGCGACGCGGATCTTGGTGGCGCCGAGGGGCGCCGTGAAGGTGATCGTGGTCGGACACTGGCCGTCGCCACCACACGCGCTCTCGCCGCCTGCGCCGCCGCCCCCGTCACCTCCGCCCGCGCCGCCTGCGCCGCCGCTGCCCGGCGTCCCCGTGGAAGTGGTCGTCGTGGAGCCTGACGCACCATTGCCCCCAGCGCCGCCATCGTCTCCACCGCATGACGCAGCGAGCCCTGTGAGCAGGACGGGCAAGAGAAAGAGCGCGGTGAGGGGGCGTCGCATGTCACGGAGGCTAGCCCAGCGGCGAGGGCTATGTCAGCTTCGGGCCTTGCGGGCGGCCTCTCTGGGAGGGCGGGGCCGCGCGCACTTCCAGGAGCGAACATGAAGGTTTGTGGCGCGGTTGCATTGATTCTCGGAGCACTCATCGCGGGCTGCGGCTCTTCTGACGGGGGTGAGGGTGGAAACAGCCCGACAGGCGCGGGCGGCGGCGGCGCAGGTGGCGCAGGCGGTGGAAGTGGCGACTGTGCGCCGCAGGCCGCGACCGAGGTGACCGACGTGAGCGGGACGTGGGCGCTCTTGCAGGTGGGCTCGCTGAACGTGCTGCCGCAGGGATTCACCACGCCCATCACGAACCGGATCGTCGACCTCTTGCTGGTGAAGAGCGATCAGACCGGCGAGCAGGTGACCCTGAGCGGGGAGTACTGCGACCACTACACGGAGGAAGAGGATGCGTTCGTGAAGGCGAGCATCCCGGTGGCGTACCGGGATTCGCTGGTGGACGTGGAGCGTGTAGGCACGTTCGCGGCTGGTCAGCTCCGGGTGCCGGAGCTCGTCGAGGTGGTGGGTGCGAGCCTGTCGAGCCCGACCGAGGCCCTGCCGACGGAGCCCGACGACGCGCGGCTGTTCGATCAGGACGGCGATCAGAAGCCCGGGGTGACCATCGCGCTCAGTGGACTCGTCGACGGCGAGGTGTACGTGGCCGAGCGGAAGAAGACCACCCTCGACGGGGTGGCGGTGTCGGCCGATCGCATCGAGGGACTGACGAGCTTCTCGTCGGAGCAGAGCGTGGTGGACGCCGATCCGGCGAACCTCAAGGACCAGGTGGCGTCGTCGGAGCAGTCGACGGATCCGAACGCATGCAACAGCTACTTCGTGATGCTGCGCGTGGACGACGCGATGACCTGCGAGACGCTGCGCACCCAGCGCGAGACGCTCTTCGGTCAGTGACGGCCGCTACTGCGGCAGGCGCAGCGCGAAGCCGGCGCCCGCGAACCAGCCGCTGCTCGTGAATCCAGGATAGCCGGGGTTGTTGGTCTGCAGACCAGCGGCCCCGTCGATCGGCATGCCGCTCACGCGGTCGATGGCGTTGTCGGGTACCTCGTCGATGACGGGGTACCTGGCGTCGGCGCTCTTCTGCACCTCGCGGGTGACCATGACGTGACCCTGGAGGAACGCGGCCAGGCCGAAGTCGGCGCCGAGCAGGTTCACCGGAGTCTCCAGCGAGAGGCTCGCGCCGACCTTCGCGTTGTCGACGTAGTTGGTGCGCCCCGTCTGATCGGGGACGGGCGTGGGGGTGTAGGCGAGGTCGGCCGCGACGCGGCGCCTGCCGAGGACCACGGCGCCACCGACGCCCGCCGAGAGGGTGTTCGCCCAGGGGTCGAGGGGCCGCTCACTCTGGCGGTCCCGGTACTGGGCCCACTGGGTGATGACGGCGCGGACGCCCACCTCCCAGCCCGGAGGCAGCGGGCGGGCGGTGGGCCGCTCGGGATGCGCGCCGGTGGGCCCGGTGGCGTAGCGGGGGCTCGCGGAAGGCTTGGAATGCTCGGTCTGCGCGGGCCGCGGCGTGACCTCGCGGAGGGCCATGGGAGCGCCGAGGAGGGCGACGCCGAAGCCGATACGGGTGGGCTCGTAGCCGAGGGTGGTCTGGTACGTCTGGCGGATATAGGGGTCTTCGCCGGGGTAACTGAAGTTCCAGAAGCGGATGCGGTTCTCGCCGGTGGTCGTCGACGACGAGGGCAGGTGCAGGGTGGAGGTGAGGCGGAGCCAGCGCCGCGGCTTGGCCTCGATGGCGAAGTGAGGCGCGAAGGTGCTCTCGACCTTGATGTCGGGGCTGATGAGGACCTGGCTCTGGTCGCCGGCGTCCGGCATGTGGACGGAGGTGACGGCGGAGGTGCCGATGGTGACGTCCGCGCCGACGCCGACGGAGAGCCAGGGGGTGATGCGGCTGGCGAGGGCGAGGGCGAAGGTGGTGTTGACCATGCGGTCGCCCATGAGCTCGAACTGGAGCTGGTTGCCGAAGTACTGGGCGCGCTCGTCGACGAAGAAGGCGCGCTGCTCCTGGAAGCTGCGGATGGGGAGCAGGGCATAGAAGCCGAGGACGAGGTACTGCTTGTAGAGGCGGCGGATAACGCCGATGGAGGCGTAGGCGAGGGCGTCGCGGTCCTGGGTGTTCGCGCGCTGGTTGAGGAGGTTCGCGGTGGGCATGGGGCGGTAGTCGAGCCGCCTGGTGCTGCCATCGGAGTTGCGGATCTGCGCGTCGTAGATGGACTCGGGGACGTCGGAGCCCGCGGGCCGCTCGCCCAGGTTGATGTCGCCGCGGGTGAAGAGCAGGAAGAAGCCGGCCTCGGTGGTGGGCGGGGCGTCGGGGAGAAGCGCGGGGTTGAAGAACGCGGCCTCGGGCCCGCGGGCGAGGACGCGGGAGGTGAGGGCGTTGGCGCTGGTGGGCGCGCCGAGGGTCTCCAGAGGGCCCGCAGCGTGTGCAGGTGGAGCGAGGGTCGCCGCGAGGGTGGCAGCGGCGGTGGCGGCGACGGCGGTGAAGCGCGCAGCGGCGGGTCGGACGTCGGCGGATCGGACGGCGGCAGGACGGGCGGCGGCAGGCGCGGGGGTGGTGCTTCTGGTCATGGGTCCGGCGATGCGCGGGGCGCTGAGGGACCGGGGGCCACGCGGAAATGACGAGGGCCATCGGCGCGTGGTCCGGTGTTTCGGGACGGGCAGGCGTGTGCCGGTCGGGAGGAGAAAGCAAGTTTTCCGTGGGGTTTCCAAGGGGTTTCCCCCCGGCAGAGCGGCGCCTGCGGGTGTTCCGGTGTGGGCGCTGGTCAGTGAGACTCCCCGCCGAAGAATCCCGGAAACAGATGCCGAAAACCGTCTGCCCAGAGGCCCCCTACTGTCAGCCGGATACCAAAATTTACCTGGCCCGGCGGGAAGAGGTGCCGTCGGTTGCCGAAATTTGCCTGGCCCAGCGGGAAGAGGTGCCGTCGGTTGCCGACAGTCCCTGGTTCACCGCGGGAAGAGGTGCGGGAGGTCTCCGACGGTGCCAGGTCCACCGCGGGAAGAAGTGCGGGAGGTCTCCGAGGGCCCCTGTCCGCGCGGGAAGAGGTGCGGGAGGTCTCCGACGATGCCCAGTCCACTGCCGGACGAGGGCGCCCCCCAACCCACCGACCGACCCGTTTCCACCCACGTCAGGCCCTTCGGGGAGCGCCGACGGGACCCCTTCCACGCGGAAGAAGTGCGGGCGTCGCCGCCGGGACCTCTTCCACGCGGAAGAGGCGCGGACGCTGCCGACAGGCCCAGGTCCACCGCGGGAGAGGGGCGGGCGGCGGGATCCTCCCGCACCATTCCCGCGGTGGACCTGGGCCCGTCGGCAACCGACATACCCATGTCCACGGGGACGGTGCTCTGCCTCTGGTTCCTCAGAACAGGACGCCGACGCCGACAGAGAGGCCGCGCTCCCCGAGGGGGATGCCCTCGGCGCTGACGTTGAAGCCTCCCGGGAGGAGGACGGTGGTGCCGAGCGCGAGCTGGTAGTGGTAGCGGTCGGTGCCGGTGATGTCGCGGCCCTGGAAGCGCCAGAAGATGGGTCCGCCGAAGACGCGCGCGGCGAGGTACGGGGTGAGGGTGTCAAAGAAGGTCCAGCCAGCGAGGGCGCCGAGGCGAGCGTCGATGGCGAGGTAACGCTCGGTGTCCGTGCGCGTGGAGGCGCCGCGTTCCTGGGTGGGTGCGCCCGAGGCGCCGAAGGAGGCGGTGAGGAGGACAAAGGGCGCGGCGCCCTCGCCCTGGAAGACGCGGTAGGAGCCACCGACGGTGGCGAGCCAGCCGGGATGGAACTCGTGGTCGACGCCAGCGACCCGGAGGCTGCCGCCGTGGCTGACGCCACCGCCAGCCTGGAGGGTGACGTCGCGGCTGGCGCGCATCTCGACAATGGCGGCGGCAGCGCGGCGGTCGATGGAGCCGCGAAGGTCACCGAAGAGGAGCTGAGAGCCGAAGGCGGCGTAGCTCAGGCGCGCGCCGAAGCGCCTGGCCGTCCAGGAGGGGGCTTCACCGGGAGCCGCGTCGTCGTGGTCGTCGCCATAGCAGATGCCCGCCGGACCGGCAGGCGGTGAGAAGCCTCAGGCGCGCGCGGGGCGGGCGGTGAGGAGCGAGGCGGCGGAGAGAGAGGCGGCGAGGGCGAGCACCAGGGTGGGGCGCAGCATGGGGGGAGTGTACGCGAAGGTGACGGCCGCTGCGTGACGCGACTCTCCCGCGGAGCATCAAATCGGGAAGGTCTGCGAAGGGCGGCGTCTCAGCTCGCGTCGCTCTTGCCTGCGTCGCTCTTCGCAGCCTCGCTCTTCCCTTCTCCGTTCGTCGTGGCGGGGGCAGGCGGGATCCCCTCGCCGGTGGTCGCGGCTTCCTCGCGGCGGCGCACGGGCTTCGCGGGGATGCCCACCACGGTGGTGTTGGGGGGGACGTCGTGCACGACCACGGCGTTGGCGCCGATGCGGGCGCCGGCGCCGATCTTCACGGAGCCCACGATCTTCGCGCCGGCGCCGATGAAGACGTCGTCGCCGATGATGGGGCTCTGGCGGCGCTCGGCGCCGATGGTGACCTGGTGCTCGATCTTGATGTTGCGGCCGCCCTTGACCGAGCCGTTGATGACGACGCCGTCGGAGTGGATGAGGACGAAGCCGGGGCCGAAGTCGGCGCCGCGGCCGATGACGGCGCCGCCGACCACGCTGTTCAGCTTGTTGAAGACCATGGTGAGCGGGGCGAGGCCGCGCTCGTTCGAGGCCTGCATGAGGCGGTAGAGGATCATCGCGGTGGTGCCGTCGGTGAGCACGGTCTTCACCAGCGACGGGACGTCGTCGCGCTCGTAACACCACCGGGACTTCTCGCGGAGGTCGTTGGCGATGGTGCGGAGGGTCTTGAACATGAGGGCCTCGCAGGTCAGGGCACCGGAGGGGTCCAGGAGCACGCAGCTCCCGGGGCGCCTGGGATGATGTCGGGGTTGGAGTCTACACCAGGGCACTTCGCGCAGCGCGTCCCGCGGCGCGCGGCCTCGCGCCTCGTCAGGTCTGCGGCAGGGTGTTAGGGTCGCTGTCCATGGCAGAAGAGACCGCCGACCTGCGGGGCTTGCCCAAGGCTCAGGCTTACGAGGCGCTCGCGTCGTCGGTGCAGGCGACGCTGGAGGGGATCCACGATCCCATCGCGGCGATGGCGACGATAAGCGCGCTGCTGCACCACGGCTTCGGCCACCTGTGGACCGGCTTCTACCGGGTGGTGTCCCCGGGGCTGCTCTGCGTCGGGCCGTATCAGGGGACGCTGGGGTGCCTGGAGATCCGCTTCGGCAAAGGGGTCTGCGGGACGGCAGCGGCGGAGGGGCGGACGGTGGTCGTGCCCGACGTGCAAGCGTTCCCGGGGCACATCACCTGCGATGCGCGCTCGCGCTCGGAGATCGTGGTCCCCGTCTTCGGGCCAGGCGGAGCGCTCATCGCGGTGCTCGACGTGGACTCGGACCGGGCGGGGGCGTTCGATGACGAGGACCGGGCGGGGCTGGAGGCGCTCGTGGGGTGGTTCGCTGCGGTCCGCGGGGAGGACGCCGTTCCGTGATCCGTCAGGGGTCCCTGGCGCGACGCTCCGAGGGACCAGGGGTAGCGACCATCGGGAGCGTAGGGGCCGACAGGCCCCTGCTTGAAATTAGCGGTAGGGGCTGCGGCCGCGGAGGTTGCAGAAGATGCGCTCGTAGTCGAGCGTGACCAGGACCGCGCGGCCGGCGTCGAAGCACACGAACACGCCAGGCCAGGAGCCGACCCACACCTCGTCGAGCGAGGCGGGTTGCAGGCGCACGCCGGGGAGCCAGGGCTCTCGCTCCAGCCGGAAGCACCCGGCCTCCGGGGAGCCGGCGGTGAGCCACGCGATCGAGGCGCCAGCGGGCGCGGAGGGCCACACGACGTCTGCCCGGAGGAAGCGGTGGTGATCGATGGGGCGACGCTTGGAGAGCGCCCAGAGAAGCTCGTCGTGCCGCAAGGGGTCGACGAAGGACTCCATGAAACGGCGGTGGATGGCCTGCGTCGCGGGCTGGTCCAGGGGAGCGAGGACGGCGCCGAGCTTGCGGAGCTGGCCGAGGCGGGTCTGCTGGAGGACTGCCGCGCTCATGGGTGTCCGGGGATCGCGGCCTGCAACGCGGCGCTGCACTGCGTCGACGCATGGCCCGGGAGGGCTGTCCCACTGTACAGCGGGGTGGGGACAAGGTGTGGGGCAAGGTGGATGCGTGACGGCGACGCGGCGCTGGAGGGCGGCTCGGGCTCGCCGACCGCGCGAGGGGAGCTGACCATCGCGGCAAGGATGGCGCACGCAGGGGGTCGGGTCCACCGGCGGATCCCCGGGGTTTGTGGAACGGGCCGCGGCGAGTTGGTTCTCTTTCCGTCTGGGGCTTCGGACTCGCCCCCTTCTCCTGATACGTTGGGCCGCCGCTGGAGCGCGCGCCCGGGTGCTCCACAGGCAGAGGACGGGACATGCAGGATCCGAAGATCGGCCGTGCTTCGCTGCGCATCGAGAACCTGGCTACGGCGCTGGAGCAGGGCGTCGACAATGAGGCGGCAGTGCTGGAGGTGCTGGTCGCCGCCCTGGTGAAGGGCAACCCGCAGCCCGAGCTGTGGGACAAGCTCCACTCGGCGACGGCGCGTGACGACCGCTTCTCCGAGCTGGCGCAGGCCTACGAGAAGGTCGCGAGCGATCGGCGCTTCTCGACGTACGGCCCGCCGGTGCAGGCCGAGGTGCTGATGCGCGCGGCGTCGTTCTTCACCACCATCCTCGGGGATCCGGCGGGGGCGCGCGGTTACCTGGAGCGGGTGGTGACGGTGGCGCCGGGGCGCGTCGATGCGTTCAGCAAGCTGGAGGCGCTGCTCCTGGAGGCGCGGGAGGACGTGAGGCTGGCGGATCTCTACGCGCAGGCCGCTCCCCACCGGGCGGAGCGCGACGAGCAGCTCGGCATGCTCCGCCAGGCGCTGAAGCTCCTCGAGGCGTGGCCCGACGAGGAGGAGCGCGCGACCAGGATCCTGCAGCAGCTCACCAAGCTCGATCCGGCGGATACCTGGGCGCGGCACGCGCTCGAGGAGCGGCTCACCAAGGCCGGGAAGGTCGCCGACGTGACGCGGATGCTGGAGCAGGTGCTCACCACCGAGCCCGGCCCCGAAGAAGGGGAGGCGCTCGCGATCCGGGCGCGGCTCATCGGGCTCTACACCGCCGAGCAGGCCGACCCGAAGGACGTGGAGAAGGCGCTGCCCCACGTCGAGGAGGTGCTGGCGCGGGATCCGGGGCACGCGGTGGCGATCGCCACGGCCGAGGCGCTGCTCGCGCGCAAGCCGGTGGCGCCGCGCGCGGCCGCGGCGCTGGAGGTGCCCTACGAGCGGGTCGGGCGCACGAAGGACGCCATGAAGATGCTCTCGATGCAGATCGAGGCGCTGCGTGGGCCGAAGCGCATCGAGGCGCAGAAGCGGATGATGGAGCTGCTCCTCAACCGCGTCGGGGATCTGCCGGGAGCGTTCGCGCTGTGCGAGCAGATCCTCACCGTGGAGCCCGGGGACGACCGGGTGCGGGAGCGCTACCTCTCGCTCGCGGCGAGCCTCGACAAGCGCCAGGAGGCAGCGAAGCTCTTCGGGCGCGCGGCAGCCACCGCGCGCGACAAGGGGGCTCGGGCGCGCATCGCGGTGGAACTCGGGGAGCTGCTCCTCGAACTCGGTGACGTGCGCAAGGCGCGGACGTCGTTCCAGCTCGCGATCGACGCGGCCGCCGACGACGGGGCGTCGCTCCGCGCGGCGAGGGCGCTGGCGCAGCTCTACGAGAAGGAGCGGGACACGCGCGGCCTCGCGGCGATGCTCGGGCGCCTCGCCGACCTGACGCCCGACGTCGAGGAGCGGGAGCAGGCTGCAGAGCGGCTGGTGCGGTTCTACGAGGAGGAGCTGAAGGATCCGGCGGGGGCCATCGGCGCTTACCGGAAGCTGTTCGGGACGCGGCGCGAGGCCTGGGCGCTGGAGGCGCTGTCGCGCCACTACGAAGGGTCCGCCGCTCACGCGGAGCTCGCCGAGGTGCTGGAGCGGCAGGCAGACCTGAACCTCGACCGGGAGGCGGCGCGGGTGCAGATGCTGCGCGCGGCGGAGCTGCGGACGGAGCAGCTCGGCGATAAGCCCGCCGCGATCGAGTCGTGGCGGCGGATGCTCACCGCCTTCGGTCCCTCCCGTGAGGTGCACGCGCGCCTCTTGCCGCTGCTCGAACAGGAGCGGCGGTGGGATGAGCTGACCAAGGTGCTGGATGCCGACGCCGAGCTCACGGTGGGGTCGGAGCGGGCCGCGCTGCTCGCGCGGATCGGGGCGCTGCGCGCGTCGCGGCTGCACGATCCAATGGGGGCTTTGCAGGCCTACCGGCAGGCGCTCGCCATCGAGCCGACCGAGAAGACGAGCCGGCTTTCGGTGGAGCGGATGCTCGGCAATCCCGATCCCAACGCGGCGCGGACCAGCCAGGCGCCGCCGCCACCCGACGCGCAGCGGCTCGCGGCGTGCGGGGTGCTGGAGCCCATCGCCCGCGCGGAGGGGAACGCGTCGCTGCTGCTGCGGGTGCTGGAGGTGAAGGGAGATCTGGCCGAGGCGGCCGCCGTGATGCCGGGGGATGCAGAGGGCGCCTCCGCGACAGATCTGCCGAGCTGGGGCGAGGCGGACGCGGCGAGTGACAGTGCGCCGGGGAGCGTGCACGAGGCGATCACGCGCCCGCCGCCCGTCGGCTGGGTCGAAGCGCCGGAGGAGCGGCCGCGCACCCTGCGACCGGCAGCCCCCCCGCGCGACCTGATGAAGCTCGCCACCGAGACCATCGAGCCGGAGACGCGGCGCGCGCCGCTCAGCGCGGAGACCGTCGCGCTCAGGCTGAGCGCGATCGAGGAGGCGGTGGGGATCGCCGAGCGCGATCTGCGGGACGGGAAGCGCGCGCTCGGGCTGGCAGCGCGGGGCCTCGCGCTCGCCACCTCCATGCTGCCTGCGCGCCTGGCGTTCTGGGCGGCGGAGGTGGAGCGCTTGACCGAGGGGCCCGGCGAGGGTGCCCGACGCGCGGCAGTGCTCGCGGAGGCGCTCGGCGATCGGCCGGTGAACAGCCCGGAACTCATCCACCTCGCGCAGCGCACGGGGGAGGCGCTCGCCGCGAACGGGGACATGGGCGGTGCGCTCGCGGTCTACCGCCGCGCGCTCGCCCACGAGCCGTCCTCCGCGGAGCTGCTGGGCCGCGTGGACGAGCTGCTCCGCGAGCAGGGCAGCCCCGAGGAGCGCATCGCGCTCTACCACGAAGCGCTGTCGCGGCCTTGCGCGCCGGAGCGGCGGCGCGAGCTGCTCCACGCGATCGGCGCCATCCAGCGCCGGGACCTGAACGATCCCGCAGCAGCCGTGGCGACGTACCGCGCTGCGCTGCAAGAGGACCCTGAGGACGACGGCGCCTACGAGGCGCTCCTCGCGACGCTGGCCGAAGCCGAGGCGTGGGACGCACTCTACAATGAGCTCGCAGGCCGGCTCTCCCGGGTGCAGGACGACGACGTGGCGCGCGTGCACCACGAGCTGCGCATGGCGGAGGTGGCCGGGCGCGCAGGACGGACCGACGTGGCCGCCGCGCGCTACAAGGCGATGCTCGCGCGGGGAGCACCCGTGGGCGCCGAGGCGCTCGTCACCATCGAGCAGCTCGCGCGCGCCCAGGGAGACGCGGCGCTCCTTCGTCAGGTGCTGGAGCGGAGGGTGGCCATCGCCGTGGATCCGGGCGACGAGGCCAGCGCGCTCGAACAGCTCGCCGCTTACCTCGCCGAAGCGCCGGACGGCGAGCCGCGCGACGCCCCGGCAGCAGCGGAGGCGCGGCGCCGGGCGGCAGTGCTCGCGGAGGGGCCGCTCGCCGACCCCGGCAGGGCGCTCGCGCTCTACGAGCAGGTGCTCGCGAACCTTCCCAGGGACCGGCACGCGGCGGCGAGGCTCCTTTCGCTCTACCGCGAACGGGGCACGTGGGAGCAGGTGCCTCCAGTGTGCGAGGTGCTCCTCGACACCTCCGAGAGCGCGACCGAGGCGCTCGTGGAGCTGGCCATGCTCGAAGAGGCGGCCGTCCGCGCAGGCGCCATCGATCTGCTCCTCGCGGCGGCCGGACGGGTGAAGGCCCGCTTCCCGGAGATGTCGCCCGAGCAGCTCCGCACGGTGGAAGCCACCATGGCGCGCGGCCTCGGCGCCGACCCGGCGCGTCAGGACGAGGCAGCAGCCGCGCTCCGGAGCCTCGTGTCCACCGCCCCGGAGGACGACAGCACCGCGCTCGCTGCCTTCGAGGCCTTCCTCGCAGCGAGCCCGGACTCGCCGGCGAGGCACGAGGACCGCAGGTGGCTCCACGGCGTGCAGGTGGAGCGCGCGCCCGAGGCGGAGCGGGTGGCAGCGCTCGCAGCGTGGGCCGCCTGGGAAGAGTCGGTCATGGTGGATCGGGAAGCCGCAGCGTCGCTCTACGAGCGGGTGCTGGCGCTGGATCCGAACCACGATGGCGCGCTCGCCTCCCGCGCCCGGCTCCTGCTCGCGATCGGTGAGGTGGATCAGGCGGTGAAGCTCATGGAGTCGCGCCGCGATCGCGCCACGGGCGAGGCCCGCACCGCGCTGGAGATCGCGCTCGCGGAGCTGCTCTTCGATCGGCTCGATCGGCCCAACGATGCCCTCGACGTGGTCGCCCCCGCGCTGCAGAGCGGCGCCCCTCAGCCGGCGGCGCTCAGCCTCGCCATCCGCGCGCTCGCTCACCCCGCAGCCCAGGCGCGCGCCGCGGCGCTGCTGGAGGGCGCCGAGGTCGCTGCCGGTGACACCGCGGCGCGCATCGCGCTTCTTGAGACCATGCTCGCCAGCGGACCGGGCGACAGCGCTGCGCGCAGCCGCTGGTTCGAGCGGCTCCTCGATCTGCACGCCGATGATCCGGAGCAAGCCCTCGGCGTCGCGCTGCGCGCCGCTTCGGCGCTCCCCGGTGAGATGAGCCTGTGGGAGCGGGCCGAGCAGCTCGGGCGCAAGACGAAGCAGCCCGAGCGGGTGATCGATGCGTACGGTGCCGCGCTGGACAGCGCCGCCGGCCTCGCCTCCGACGACATCGAGGAGCTGGGCAGGCGCGGCGTCGAGTACCACGAGGAGTGGTTCGATGCGCCCGAGACCACCATGCGCCTCCTCCGCCGGCTCGTGGAGCTGCTCCCGGGCTCGGTGTGGGGCTTCGAGCGCCTCAAGCTCACCTACAACGCCGCCGAGCGCTGGGACGATCTCTTTGCCCTCTACGACACCATGCTCGCCCGCACGGAGGACTCGGCCGAGCGTCAGTTCCTCCTCGAGGACGCCGCCACCGTGGCCCGCGATCTCGCCGGCGACGCCGAGCGGACCATCCGTTACCTGGAAGCGCTCCTCGATTTGTCCGACGATGCACGCACCAGGAGCTCCCTGGAGCGGCTCTACGAGCGCCACGGGCGCCACCGCCCCCTCATCAAGCTGCTCAGCGAAGACCTCCCGCGGCTCGCGCCGGACGCGGCACAGCGCCTCCGGGAGCGCATCGCCCTCCTCTGGCTCGATGGCGTCGGCGAGGCCGAGGCCGCGCTGCCCGGCGTGGAGCAGATGCTCGACAAGGATCCCGCGTCGAAGGAGGCCTTCTCCTTGCTCGAACGGATCCTCGACGCGACATCCGTGGCGCCGGAGAGTGACGAGCGGCGCGAGGCGCGGCGGCGCGCGGCAGAGCTGCTCACCAGCCGCTACCGCGCCGAGGAGCGCCCCGCGGATCTCACCCGGGTGCTGGAGATCCAGGCCGACGGCGCGGCGCCTGAGGCCCGGCGCGTGCTGCTCGCCGAGATCGTGCGCCTCCGCCGCGACGTGCTGGGCGACGAAGCCGGGGCACTCGACAGGCTCGCCGAGCTGGTCGAGCTGACCCCCGCGGACGAGGCTCCGCGCGCGGAGCTTGCGGTGCTGTGCGGGCGCCTCGATCGCCACGCTCGGCACGCCGAGGTCCTGGCGCGCGCGGCGGGTCACGCCGTGGACTCCGCGCTCGCCATCTCCCTCCTGAAGGAGGCGGCGACCCTCCGCCAGCAACGCCTCGCCGACGCCGACGGCGCCATTGCCCTGCTCCGGCGCCTGTTCGCGCTCGCCGAGCAGCACGCGCACGCGGACGAAGGGCTCGCCGCCCTGCGGGATCTGGACCGCCTGCTCGACGCTGCAGGCCGCGTGGTCGAGCGCTGCGAGGTCCTCGATCTCCTCGCCGCGCGCGAGGAGGCTCCCGGGGCGCAGCGAGAGGCGCTGGGCGAGCTGGCGCGCCTCTCGTGGACCGTGCTCCAGGACGACGAGCGCGCCATCGCCGCGTACCGCGCGCGCCTCGCCTCGGATGCCGCCGACCTCCCGGCCCTCGACGGCCTCGCGGACATCCTGGAGAAGGCAGGCCGGCACCGCGAACTCGCCGACGTCCTCGATCAGCGCGCCACGGCACACGGCGGCGGCGAGGCTGCCCGCCGCGATCTCGGGCGCGTGGCGCGCCTCTTCGAGCGCGACCTCGGCGAGCCCGACCAGGCCATCGCCATCTGGCTGCGCATCCGCACGGACCTCGGCCCCGACGTGGAGAGCGGCGAGGCGCTCGCCGCGCTCTATACGGGCGCTGCGCGCTGGACCGATCTGGTCGCCCTCCTCGACGTCGAGGCTCGGGCCGCCGAGGAGGCCGGCGAGCTGGCGCGCGCCGCTGCTCTCTCCACCCAGCTCGCTGGCGTGCACCGCGATCACACGCTCGCCTGGGAGCTGGCCGTCCCCGCCTACAAGCGCGCCTGGGAGGCCGCCCGCGCCGATGGGGCAGAGGCCGCAGCGCACGCACGGCTCGCCCGGGAGGGGCTCGCGTCGCTCCTCGACCGCATCGATCCTGCGCGCGACGAGCACCGCCCCTCGCTCCTCGCGGCCACCGCAGCGCTCCTCGACATCGCCTCCGCCGAGGACGACTGGCGCGCCCGCGTCGCGCTGCTCGAGCCCCGCCTCGCTGGCGCGACCTCCGACACCGACCGCGTGGCCATCCTCCACGAATCCGCGTCCCTGCTGGAGGGGCGGGCTACCGACGTGAACGGCGCGTTCGACCTGGTCTGGCGCGCTTTCCTCCTCGCCCCTGGCCACGAGCCCCCCGCGAACCTGCTGCGCCTCTCCGAGGCCGCAGGGCGCTGGGCGACCCTCGCCGACGCGCTCCCCTCCCTCGAAGCGCGCGGGGACACGCCGGCCCCCACCCTCCGCGATCTCTGGCACCGTGTCGCGGCCTGGGAGCGCGACGCACGCAAGGATCTCGACGCCGCCGAGCGTGCCTTCGAGCAAGCGCTCACGCACGAGCCCGCGAACAGCGCCATCCTCGTCGAGCTTGCCGACCTCCAGCGCCAGCGCCCCGGCGCTCCGCTCGTGAGCACCCTGCTCCGCCTCGCCGACGCGACGGGGGGTGATCTCGCGCTCTACCGTGAAGCCACGGTCGTCGCGCGCGACGTCGTCGGCGACCTCGCGCGCGCGCTGGCCATCGCGGCGCGCCTCCTCGACCTCGCCGCCGACCGCTGGGCCGACGGCGAGCCCTCCTTCGACACCGATGCGCCCGACCACCCCGGCCACGCCGGCCTGTGGGCGATCGACGTCCTCATCGCACTCCTGCTCACCGCGGGCGAGCGCGCCTCCGTGGTCAAGCTCGGCCAGCGCGGCGCGGCCATGCCGTTCCCGCGCGAGGTGCAGCGGAGGCTCCTGCGCACGGCCGCAGACGCCGCCGAACTCGACGAGGCCATCAGCCTCTACGCGACCCTCTTCGACGAAGAACCCTCCGACGAGCCAGGCGGTGAGCGGCTCGCAGCACTCCTCGCCGAGGCAGGTCGGCGCGAAGCCCTCATCCAGCACCGCGAGCGGCAGATCGCCGTGGCCGAAGACGCCGACCGCCGCGTCGCCCTGCGCTTCGACGCCGCGAACCTGCTCGCCGAAGGCACCGAGGTGGCCCGCGCGATCGAGGCCCTCCGCAAGAACCTCGATGAGGTACCGGGTCACGGGCCTTCCGCAGAGAAGCTCGCCGCCCTGTTCGCCGCGAGCGGCAACCACCGTGACCTCGCCAGCCTCCACGAGGAGCAGGCAGCCTTGCGGGAGGCCGCGTCCGATCCGAGCGCCGCTTCCCTGTGGCTCAAGGCAGCGGAACTCACCGAGCGCGAGCTGGGCGATCCGAGGCGCGCCATCGGGAGCTACCGCCGCGCCGCGGCCCTCGGCGCCACCGAAGCGCTCGACGCCCTGGCCAGGTTGCTCCTCGCCCAGGGCGAGCCTGCCGCCGCCGCAGAGGCGCTCGAGCGCCTCTGCGCCACGACCACCACCGACCGCGTGGCCACGGAGACCCTCCGGCTCGCAGACGCCTACGTGGCGGCAGGGCGCGCCGACCGCGCCCGCTCCGCGCTCGAGCGCTCCCTCGGCCGCATCCCCGTCCCTTCCACGTCGGCCCCGCGCTCTCTCCCGCGCTCCATCCCGCCGGGCGGCACCCCCGTCCCGGAGGAGGATCAGCAACCCCTGCGCGAGCGTCTCCGGGCGCTCTACCGCGAAGCCGGCGAATGGACGGCGCTCGCCGAGCTGATCGCCGAGGATGCCGGGCGCCTCACCGAGCCCACGGCCCGCCTCGCCTTGCTCCGCGACGCGGCCGACCTGCACCTCAGCCACGGAGGCTCGCCGGCGGCAGCCATCCCGCTCCTCGAAGAGGCCATCGCCCTCGCTCCCGACGACCTCGGCCTCCGCCTCTCCCGCGGTCGCGCCCTCGCCGCCTCCGAGCGCATCCCCGAGGCCGACGCCGCCCTGCGCGCCATGCTCGACGAGTTCGGCAGCCGCAGGCCCAAGGAGCGCGCCCTCGTCCACTACGAGCGCGCCCGCGTGCTGCTCACCGCCGGGGATCGCGCCGGCGCGATGACCGAACTCGACCTCGCCCTCCGCATCGATCCCGCACACCCCGGCGCCCTCCTCGCCGCCGCCGGGCTGGCCTCCGACGACGGCCAGCTCGAGCGCGCGAGCCGCTCCTACCGCGCCCTCCTCCTCGTCGCGCGCCGGCCGCGACCGGGGACCGACATCGCGGTCACCCGCTCCGAGATCCTCGTCGCCCTCGCCGACATCGCCCGCCGCCAGGGTGAGCCCGACCGCGAGACGGAGCAGATGGAGAGCGCCTTCGAGGCAGCGCGCGAGGGCGATCTCGAGCACCAGCGCTTGCTCATCGCCCTGCGCTCCCGTGGACGGCACGACCTCCTCGCCCGCGGCATCGAGGCCCGCCTCGAAGCGCAGCCCCTGGAGGCCGAGCGCGTCGCCCTCCTCGACGAGCTGGCCACCCTCCACGAGACCCACCTCGCCCGCCCCGACGCCGCGCTCGACGCCCGCCTCCGCGTCCTCTCCCTGCGCCCGGGCTCGAACTCCGCACACGCCGCAGCCCTGGGAGCGGCAGAGCGCCTCGGCAAGCCCGAGCGCTACGTCGAGATGCTGCAGCAGCTCCTCGTCCAGCACCCGGGCTCCGCCGAGCTGCTCCTCCACCTCGGCCGCGCCCTCCTCCTCGCCGGGGACGACGCCGGCGCTGCCGACGCCTACCGCCGCGCCGAAGCCACGCTGTCCCCGGGAGACCCGCGCCTCGACGACATCTGGAGCGCCTCCGAGGCCATCGCCGAGAAGCTCGGCGACACGAAGGCCCAGGCCGAGCTCCTCGATCGCCGTCTCCGCGCGGCCGATGCAGCCGACGCCGAGCGCGGCGGCCGCGCCGTCGACACGCCCCCCGAGGTCCGCGCAGAGCCACGCTACCGCCTCGCACGGCTCCACGCAGCGTCCCCCACGAGCGCCGAGCGCGCCGCGGAGCTGCTCGAACAGGCCATCGCCCTCCATCCCGATGCCGACCGCGCCGAGCCCGCCCTCCGCGAGATCCTGCGCCAGGACCCGCGCCAGGAGCGCGCCGCGCGCTTGCTCGAGCGCGTCGCCCGCGCCGCGGAGCGCCCCCGCGCCCTCGTCGACGCCCTGATGCTCCTCGCCTCCATCGAGGAGCCGGAGCGCGCCGCCCTCCGCCTCCGGGAGGCCGTGGACCTCGCGCGATCCCTGAAGGACGCCCCCCTCGCGGAGTCCATCCTCCAGCGCATGATCGAGGAGCGCGTCCCCGGCCCCGCCGGCGCCGCCTCCGCAGCGTGGTCCCTCGCGGCCCTCGCCGACCTCCGCGAGGAAGCGTCGGATCTCGCCACCGCCGCCGATCTCCGCGAGCGCGCCGCCCGCGCCTCCAGCCCCGACGAGGAGCGCGCCCTCCTCCTCCGCGTCGCCACCCTGGCGGCCGGTCCCCTCGGCGACCTCCCTCGCGCCGCGCGCCTCTACGAGGAGCTGCGCACCCGCGAGCCTGCCGAGCGCGAGATCTGGGAACCGCTCGCCGACGTCTACCGCAAGAGCGGGGACGCACCCCGCCTCGCGGCCCTCCTCGACGCGACCGCGCCCCTCCTCGACACGGTCGCCGAGCGCTCTCACCTGCGCCTGGAGCGCGCACGCCTCGTGGCCACCGGCAGCCCCGATGACGCCGTGGTCCTGCTCCGCGAGCTGCTCGACGAGGACCCCTCCCAGATCGAGGCGGCCATCCTCCTCGCCTCCCTCCTCGAACGCTCCGGCCGCCTCGCCGACCTGCGCGACCTCTACGCCCGCCAGATCGACGCCGCCAAGGATCGCAGCGACGTCCCCTCCATCCTCTCCCTCTCGCTGCGCCTCGGGCAGCTCTTCGAGCAGGACGGCGACGAGCGCGCGGCCCTCGACGTCTACAGCGCTGCCTCGGACTGGGACCCGCGCAGCCCCGACGTCCTCCGCGCCATCGTGCGCCTCACCCGCCACGAAGACGAGCCGCTCGCCCTCGCCGAGGCGCTCGACAGGCTCCTCAAGGTGGAGCGCGGCGAGGAGGCCGTTGCCGTCGCCATCCAGCTCTCCGGCCTGCGCGCCGGCCAGGGCGACGAGCGCGGCGCCGAGGAGGCCCTCGAAGCCGGCTACGCCACGACCCCCGGGAGCGACCGCCTCCGCGAAGAACTCGCCGAGCGCTACACCGCCCGCGAGGCCTGGCACAAGCTCGCCTCCCTCTACACGAGCGAGGCGCAGGCCGAGGGCCTCACCGACGACGCGCGCGTCGAGAGCCTCTGCCGCGCCGCCGACATCCTCCGCCAGCGCGCCGGAGACGCCGCGGCCTCTGCCGACGTCCTCACGCGCGCGCTCGCCATCGCGCCGGCCGATCGCGATGTCCTCCTCGCCTTCATCGACGCCGCCGGCGCCACCGGCCAGCACGGCCGCGCCGCCGAGGCGCTGACCCGCGCCCTCGACGCCACCGCCGACGACCCCTGGCTCTACAGCGCCCGCGCCGATCTCCATGACGCGCAAGGCGCCACCGACCGCGCCCTCGCCGACCGGGAGCGCGCCTACGCCCTCGATCCCCGCGCCCACGCTGCCGCCCTCCTCGTCCAGCTCGAGCGCAACCTCACCCGCGCCGACGTCGAGGCCGCGGTCGACCTCTCCTTCGACGCCTCCGCGGACCTCTGGAGCGACCCCGAGCCCGAGCCCGAGCCTGCCGCGCCGAAGCCGAGCCCCGCCCGGGACCTGCGCCTTCGCCTCGCCGACGTGCTCGCGCGGTCCGGAGACCTCGACCGCGCCCGCGATCACCTCACCGAGCTGCTCCGCAAGGACGGCAAGGATCGCGAGGCCCTCCGCACCCTCGCCGCCATCGAGGAGTCCGCGGGGAGCTGGGACGCCGCAGGCGCCGTCTACCGGCGCCTCATCGCCCTCGAAGACGGCGAGCCCCTCGTCACCACCGCGCTGCACCTCGCCGAGGCCTGCGACAAGGCCCAGCGCCCCGGCGACGCCCGCGGCGGCCTGGAACGCGCCCTCCGCGTCGCCCCCGCGCACCCGGAGGTCCGCGACCGGCTCCGCCGCCTCTACGAGCAGACCGGGGCGCACCGCGACCTCGCGGCCATGCTCTTCGACGACGCCCGCGTCACCGGAGATGCCGCCGAGCGCTACCCCTTGCTCCTCCGCGCCGGCCGCCTCTTCGTCGAGGAAGACGACGTGGCTCCCGCCATCTCGGCCCTCGAAGAGGCCCGTGCCCTGCGCCCCGACGACCAGGAGGCGTCCCTCCTCCTCTCCGAGGCCTTCGCTGTCTCCGGCCGCCGCGACGATGCCCGCGCCCTGCTCGGCGAGCTGCTCGCCGCGCACAAGAACCGCCGCTCGAAGCAGCTCGGCGCCGTCTACCAGCGCCTGGCCCGGCTGGAGATGCGGGAAGGCAACGCCCCGGAGGCCCTCACCGCCCTCGCCCGCGCCTTCGAGAACGACCCCCAGAACGGCGCTCTCGCCATGGAGCTCGGCAGCCTCGCCTTGAACCGCGGCGAGCAGGAGCTCGCCACGCGCGCCTACCGGTCGGTGACCATGATGAAGCCCGCCGCCGATCGGCCCGGCACCGAGGCCGGCACCGAGGGCGCCACCCCCGCTGCCCGCGGCATGGCCTACTACCAGCTCGCCGCCATGGCCCTCGCCGGTGGCGACCGCAGGAAGGCCCGCCTCATGGTCGACAAGGCCATCGAGGCCGATGCCACCCTCGACCAGGCCCGTTCCCTCCTCGAAGAGCTGAAGGGCGGCTGACCCGGCGCGCTATCCTCCCGGTCGTGTACGCCGGTCACCTCGATCTCACCCAGCGCCTCGTCTGGACCGTGGACGACGCCCTCTCCCCGGCCGACTGCGCCTCCTACATCCAGCGCATCCGCGCGAGCACCACCGAGGTCGCCCCCATCGTCGGCCACCACGGCCCCGAGGTCGACCTTGAGGTCCGCAACAACACCCGGCTGATGTGGGACGACCCCGACGAGGCGAACGCCCTCCTCGCCCGCGTGGCCCACGAGGTCCCGAGGCGCCTCTCCGACCACACCCTCCACGCCGGCAACCCCCGCCTCCGCCTCTACCGCTACGGCCCCGGCGAGCGCCACGGCGCCCACTGGGACACCGTGGTCGAGCTCCCGGACGGCGTGCGCAGCCTGCTGACCCTCGTCTTCTACCTGAACCACGACTTCGAGGGCGGCGAGACGGACTTCCCCGAGCTGTCGCAGCACATCACCCCCCGCGCGGGTCGCGCCCTCCTCTTCCAGCACCGCATCCTCCACGAGGCCACCGAGGTGCGCTCCGGCGAGAAGTTCGTGCTGCGCACCGACATCCTCTACCGCTGAGACGGGAATGCGGAGCACGTGACGCGCAGGTGACACGCGCACGTTGGGCTCGACGTGGGCGCATTTCGGGTGCATGCGGCGAACTCGTTGCTGCTCCAAACCGATCACTCGCGCCGTGAACACAGCTTGTCGTCAAGGACATTTTTCGGGGCCCTTTGGGCTGATTTTCAGCCACCGAGCAACCCTCCGAGGTGCCCTCGCATCACGCGCCTGCTGCCTCTCCTCTCCAGCCGCGTGACGCTGCCGGTCCCCCTCCTCTTCCTCTACTGAGAAGCCATCGCCGGTGACCTTCGCTCCTCCCAGGGCGCCACCGAAAGCGCGGCGAAGTGCTGCAAAACCCTCGGGTTTTCAGCGATCTCGGCGCACGGCGCGCGACCACGTCGAGCGACGGCGCGGGCGCTCCGGCAGTGTCCTGGAGGACGTCCAAGGGCCTGTCCGACGTCCAACCGGAGGGAGGTCGCTGCGTCCGTGAACGCTTCGACGTCCTCCTCCTCGCGCGAAAATCGCCGTTTCCCCCCGCGGTTTTCGCTTTTTTTGCTCCGGACTGCGTGGCACGTTCGGATCAGTCGCGTGCGGCGGGGTGCTGCGCGCGGCCCTGATCGAGCAGAGGAGACAATCATGGCTACCAAGAAGGCCGCCGCCGGCGGCGCCAAGAAGGCGTTGAGCAAGAGTGGTCTGATCACGGCGATCGCCGAGGCACACGGCGAGGAACTGACCCGCAAGCAGGTCAAGAACGTGATCGAGTCGCTCATCGACATCGGCCACCGTGAGCTGAAGAAGGCGGGCATCTTCACGCTGCCCGGCTTCGCGAAGTTCCGCGTCGTCAAGCGCCCCGCCACCAAGGCGCGCCAGGGCGTGAACCCCTTCACCAAGCAGCCGATGACGTTCCCGGCCAAGCCCGCGAGCAAGTCGGTGCGCGCCCGCCCCATCAAGGCGATCAAGGACGCGCTGCTCTGAGACGCTCTGGCGCGCGGCGACCCGAGGTTCACGCGGGCAACGCCGACCGCTCCAGCGTGAAAGCGGCCACGGTGACGTGGCCGTTTTCATTCCATGACGCGAGCTGCACGGCGACGTGCTGGGGTCGGCACACGCAAAAAAGGCCACGTCACCGTGGCCTCTTCCGTTCACGCATGACGGCGGGCGGGATGCCCAGCGTCACTTCTTGCGGCTGTACACCTGGGCTGCCACAGGCCCGCTGCCCTGGCGGGCCTTGACGACCACCTTGACGGCACCGGGGATGGGGAAGGGCCAGGAGTAGCAAGACTGCTTGGCCCCGATGGCGCCGCTCGGCCCGGTGTCGGGATCGACGGCGAGCATGGGCTTGATGTTGAGGGCCGCGAGCGCGGGGGCCCCTCCCCCGGCGAGGTCGAGCTCGAGCTGCACGTCCACCTCGGTGACGGTGGGGAGGCCCTGGGCGAGCACGGTGTAGCAGTTGCCCGGCTGGAGCACGAAGGTGTTGCCGGAGACGGTCTGCCCCTCGGTGACGACGCCGCAGATGGGCGATCCCTCGGGCTGCATCTTGGGAGCCTCTGCCGCCGCGCGACCCTGGAACATGGTGGTCAGGGACAGCGACTGCACGGCGTCGCAGGTGGCGGGGCCAGCCGGCACGGTCGCGGTGGCCGTCGCCGTGGCCACGGTAGGCGTCGTGGCCACCGGCTGCGGCGCCGCCACGGTGGCCGTCGTGTTCGTCGCCGGGAGCTGATCGTTGGTGGCGAACTCCGGCTGTGAGCCACATCCCGCGGTGAGCATGGCGGTCGTGGCGATCAGCACTGCACCCAGGCACTTCACGTTCATCGGCGTCTCCTCGGGCGCAGCAAGGGCGGGCTGCCAGCCGCCGCATCATCCATCCGGAGGCCACCTCGGTGCCGGTATGCAGGCTGCGCTCGGGCGCTCATACACCCGACCAGCCTTGAGAGCTACGGGTGGGACGCGGCGGCGCCGCCCCGGCGTCGATGTCGTGCGCTTTCGGTGGTGAGTGCATGGGGTGGGGCGCAGCTTCGTCCAACCGACATGGTCCGACCCCCAGCCTGCCCTTGCGCGCTGCGCGAGGCGGTGGGATGAGGGCCGGCCGATCAACCTTGAGGAGGTCGTCTTGTCGCTCCGAACCACTGGCATCCCCTCTGTCGTTCTTCTCTTCGCGTCCGCGGCGCTGCTCACCGGCTGTCCGAGCCAGGAGCCCGAGACGCCCCAGCAGTACGGGGCACAGCAGGGCTACCCCCAGCAGGGCTACCCCCAGCAAGGCTACCCCCAGCAAGGCTACCCCCAGCAAGGCTACCCCCAGCAAGGCTACCCCCAGCAGGGCTATCCCCAGCAGGGCTACCCCCAGCAGGGTTACCCCCAGCAGCCCTATCCCCAGCAGCCGACCACCCAGCCTTACCCCCAGCAGCCCACCCAGCCGGCTCCCCAGCAGTCGACCCCCCAGCAGCCGACCACTCCCGCGCCCAGCACGGGCGGGTTCCCCTGGCCCTTCCCTCTCCCCGGGCAAACCGGCGGCCAGACGGGGACCCAGACCGGGGGGCAGACGACTTCCGGTGGCGGGACGGCTCAGCCGATTGATCCCAACCTGGCGACGGCCGCGACCGTGCCCCTGCGGGCCTACGCGGTGAACGAGGCGCCCGGCATGACGGCCGAGGGCGCTCCGTTCGCAGGGCAGTTCCAGGCTGGCCAGACCCTGGAGCAGCAGGTCCAGCTCGTGCCGGGCAAGTGCTACACGGTGGTGGGCGTCGGGATGGGCGTGACGGACCTGAACCTTCAGCTCGTGGCGCTGACGCCGGTGCCGGGCATGTCGCCGACGCTGGCGCAGGACAACTCGACAGGCTCGAACGCTTCGGTGGCCGGCCGAGGTAGCTGCTACAAGTGGCCGCTCCCGGTGGGGGTCAACGCCAAGATCGTGATGACGGCCGCCGCCGGCTCCGGCATGGCCGCGGCCCAGCTCTACTCCAAGTAGGCACAGCAGCGCGAGGGCACCTCGGCGAACCGGGTGCCCTCGGCAGGATCACGTCACAGCAGGATGCCGGGGGCGGGGAAGCTCTTGCAGACCTCGGCGACCTCGCCGGCGATGCGCGCGAGGCGTGCTTCGTCGGTGGGGTTCTGCGCGACCTCGTCCATCCACGCGGCGAGCTGCTCCATCTGGGCTGCGCCCATGCCGCACGAGGTGACGGAGGGGGTCCCCAGGCGGATGCCCGAAGGGTCGAAGGGCTTGCGGGTGTCGAAGGGGATGGAGTTGTAGTTGGCGACGATGCCAGCGCGCTCGAGCGCCTGAGCGTAGGGCTTGCCGCCGACATTCTTGGGCGTCATGTCGACGAGCAAGAGGTGGTTGTCGGTGCCGCCCGTGATCAGGCGGAACCCTCGGGCGACGAGGGCCTCGGCGAGCGTCTTCGCGTTCGCGACGACCTGCTTCGCATATTCCTTGAAGGAGGGCTCGGAGGCCTCGCGGGCAGCGACGGCGATGGCGGCCGTGGTGTTGTTGTGAGGGCCGCCCTGGAGGCCCGGGAAGACCGCGCGGTCGATGGCCGAGGCGTGCTCCTTCTTGGTGAGGATCATCGCGCCGCGGGGGCCACGGAAGGTCTTGTGGGTGGTGGAGGTGACCACGTCGGCGATGCCCACCGGCGACGGGTGCGCGCCACCCGCGACGAGGCCAGCGATGTGGGCGATGTCCGCAGCCAGGATGGCCCCCACCTCGTCCGCGATGGCGCGGAAGGCAGGGAAGTCGATCTGCCGGGGGTACGCCGTGGTGCCGCACCAGATCAGCTTGGGGCGGTGCTCAAGCGCGAGCTTGCGCACCTGATCCATGTCGATGCGGTGATCGGTCTCGCGCACGCCGTAAGGGATGCTGTTGAAGAACTTGCCCGTGATGCTGACGTTCCAGCCATGGGTGAGGTGACCGCCCGCGGGCAGGCCGAGGCCCATGATGGGTTCGCCAGGCTTCACGAACGCGAGGTAGACCGCGAGGTTCGCCGGGCTGCCGGAGTAGGGCTGCACGTTGACGTGCTCGGCGCCGAACAGGGCCGCGATGCGGGTGCGCGCCAGCTCCTCGACGGCGTCGATGTGGACCTGCCCCTCGTAGTAGCGCTTGTGGGGGTAGCCCTCGGAGTACTTGTTGGCCAGCACCGACCCCGTCGCCTGGAGGACCGCGCGGGAGGCGTAGTTCTCGCTCGCGATGAGGCGCAGGGTGCGACCCTCGTACTCCTCTTCCTTGCGGATGAGGGCAGCGATGTCGGGGTCCACCTCGCCGAGGGGACGGAGCCCGGGGATGGTCGCCTTGGCCTCGCTCACAGCTCGAACTCCCCGCGGCCGAGGATGTCGGCGACGCGCCAGAGGAAGGAGTTGGCGAGCACGCCATCGACGATGCGGTGGTCGTAGGAGAGGGCCATGAACATCACCGGGTGGATGGCGATGGAGTCCTCGCCGTCGCGGGTGACCACGACGGGCCGCTTCTTGATCTCGCCCATGCGCAGGATGCCCACGTTCGGCTGCGAGATGATGGCGCCACCGAAGAGGTTGCCCTTGAGCCCGGGGTTCGAGACCGAGAACGTGGTGCCCGAGAGATCGTCGGCGGTGGTCTTGCCAGCGCGGGCGCGGCCGGCGACATCGTCGATGCCGCGGGCGAGGCCGAGCAGGGAGAGCTCGTCGGCGTTCTTGATGCTCGGGACGATGAGGCCCCCCGGGGTGTCGACGGCGACGCCGAGGTTGATGGCGCGGATGCGCACGTAGGCGTTGTCGAGGACCCGGGAGTTGAGATCCGGGTGCTCGCGGAGCGACTTCACCGCCGCGGCGCACACGAAGGCCAGGAAGGTGAGCGAGACGCCTGACTTCTTGAACTTGTCCTTGTGCTGGTCGCGCAGCTTGGAGGTCGCGTGCAGATCGACCTCGGCGACGGTCACCACGTGCGGCGCGGTGACCTTCGAGAAGACCATGTGATCGGCCGTGATGCGGCGCCGGCGGTTGAAGGGCACCACCTCGTCGCCGGCCTTCTGGATGTACGGCGGGACCTTGTACGCGCCGAAGCCGACCGTGGGGATGGGCGGGACGAAGCCGCCACCGGCCTGGATCATCTGCGAGAGCTCTGCGGTCTGCGTGGTCGCGGGAGGCGCAGCGGGCGCGGGCGCGGTGGTCGCGCGCATCACGTCGTCGCGGGTGATGCGGCCGTGGTCACCGGTGCCCTGCACCTGGCGCAGGTCGACGCCCGACTCGCGCGCGAGCTTCTTGGTCGACGGCGTGCTGAGGACCGAGCGCTCCTCGGCGGGAGCCTCCCCCTTCTTCGGCGCAGCCTCATCCTTTGGCGCAGCCTCGCCCTCGTTGCCCTTCGCGTCGGACTTCGGCTCCTGGCCCTGCGCCTCGCCCTTCGGAGCAGGCTTGCTCTCTTCGGCCTTCGCGGCCTGCTTGCTCTCGCCCTTGGGCGTGACCGCGTCTCCGGACTGCTCGGCGGTCTCGTCGATCTGGCAGAGCAGACCGTCCTTGGCCACCACAGCGCCCTCTGCCGCCGCGATGCGGGCCACGCGCCCCGCCTGCGGCGCGGGGATCTCGGTGTCCGCCTTGTCGGTCGCGACCTCGAGCAGAGGTTGCTCGCGCTTCACGAAGTCGCCCTCGCGTACGAGCCACTTCGCCACGGTCCCCTCGGCCACGCTCTCGCCGAGCTGGGGCATCACGACGTCGATCATCGCTCCTCCAGTGCTCCTCTCGCACATACCCCAGCGCGGGGCAGTGGGCCCGTATACGCCTCTCGCCCCCGGGGAGCAACGCGCTCGGGCAGATCCAGCGCGCCATGACGACAGATCGTCGCTTACCCGCCATGGGGCAGTGTACAAGATGCCGTGCTCACCCCCCCGCTGAGCGCGGCTCAGGGAACCGCCTCGCCCCCATCCACGGACATCACCGTCGATGTCCCTGCGTCTTCGTCGGCCCGCCTACGCGCGCCACGCACGACCGAGGCAAAAAGGGACGCAGGCCACGCGACAGAGACGCAGCCGCACGTTCCCGGAGGCAAGGCGCTCGTCACCTGCGCGCTGGCGCTGAGCGCAGCCAGCCTGCTCCTCGTCCTCACCTTCGGATACGGGCGGGATCAAGGCATCTACGCGATGGTGGCGCGCACGACGCTCGAGGGCGGCATGCCCTACCGCGACGCCTTCGACTTCAAGCCCCCCGGCATCTTCCTGATCTTCATGCTGTCGCGCGCGCTCTTCGGCCCTGCGCAGTGGGGCGTGCGGGTCCTGGAGGTCGCAGGGCTCATTGCCATGGGCGCGTGCATGGTGAAGCTCGCCGAGCGCTGGTGGGGCGACCGGCGCATCGGCATCGTCGCGGCGGCGCTCACCATGCTCGTGCACGCCCAGCTCGATTTCTGGCACACGGCGCAGCCCGAGTCGTTCGGCGGGATGCTCACCATCGTCGCGCTGCTCCTGACCACGCCCCCGCCCGCCTTCGCGGAAGCACCGCGCGCTCTCGCGGGCGAGGGGAGCTCCCGCGCGCCCCTCCCCGCCTTTCGCCTCCTCGGCGCGGGCCTGCTCTTCGGGTTCGCCGGGCTCCTGAAGCCACCGCTCGCGGGAGGCGGCGCGGTGCTCGCGGCGGCGCTCGGGTGGCCAGCGCTGCAGGATCTCGCCGCGCAGCGTCGCGCCCGCACCCCTCTCGGAGCGCGCCAGATCATCGCTTCTCTTGCCGCAGCGCTGCGCCCGGCGGCGCTCATCGCCCTCGGTGGCGCCGCGCCGATCGCAGCGTGCCTGGCCTGGTTCGCGGCGCGCGGCGCCCTCGCCGACCTGCACCGCGTGCTGTTCGTGTTCACCCCGTACTACACGGCGCTGGGCTGGAAGGACAAGTCGGCCCTCGGCCTCTCCTGGTACGGCGTCATGGAGTGGCTGACCAACTACTCGGGCCCGATGACCCTCGGCCTCGCGTGCCTCGTGGCGCTCCACCCGGAGCGACGCGAACGCTCCGGCGTGGCGCTCGCAGGCGGCATCGTGGCCATGCACCTCGCCGGCGTCGTGATGCAGGCGAAGTTCTTCCCCTACCACTACGGCGCCACCTGGCCGCTCACCGGGATGCTCGCCGCGCTCGGCCTCTGGAAGGCCTGGGCCGCCGTGGCACGCCGTGGCCGCGCCCTCGCGGCAGTGTTCCTCGTCGCCTTGCTCGGGGTGGGCTTCGCGCGCTCGGCGACCAAGGACGTGGCGGAGGGCGCGCTCAAGCGCACCGCGCGCCGCGTGGCGCTGATGGCCGGCGGCATGCGCGATCAGGCGGGCCTCGACGCGCTCGCCTCCGTGGCCGACGTGAACGCAGAGGCGAACCGCGCCGCGTCGGCGTTCCTGAACGAGCGCGTCACCCCGGAGCGCGCCGTGTTCGTCTGGGGCTTCGAGCCGGTGATCTACGACCTCTCCGGGCGCGCGAGCGCGTCCCGGTACCTGTACAATGTCCCCCAGCGCGCGAGCTGGGGCCGCGAGGAGGCGCGAGAAGCACTCTTGCGTGACCTCGCCGCGCGTCCCCCCGCCGCGATCGTGGTGGAGCGGCACGACGTGTTCCCGATGGTCACGGGCGACGTGATCGACTCCCGCGACACGCTGGAACGCTTCCCGGCGATGGCGGATCTCCTCGACGAGCGCTACCGCCTGGCCGCGACCTTCGAGGATCTCGACGTCTACCTGGAAGACGACGCGCCGTAACCGACGGGCTCAGGGCCGCCGCGCGAGCACGCGTCGCGCGACCTCCGAGAGGACCGGATCCTTGCCGCGGAGCAGGCCCTGCGCCACTGCAGCCAGCTCGGGGCCACCTGCAGCTTGAAGCCCGCGCAGCGCGCCGACGCGCACCTGCAGCGGAGACCCTTCACTCCCTGCGATCGTGCTCAGCACCGCGACCACCTCGGGTGGCGGCTGCACGCGCCCGGCGGCCGCGAGGGCGCGCTTGCGCACCTGGATGGGCGCCGTCGGATCGGCGCCGATGGCCGCGAGCTGCACCGGATCGTCACCGCCCGCGCGCTGCAGCACCCCGTGATGATCGACCGCGGCGGGCCCCCCGTGACACCACACCCCCGAGAGCACCGCCGCCGCCCCCTGCGACAACCCTGCGGCCCACGCCTGGCTCGGCGCAGGGCGCGGGCGTCGCGCGGTGGGCATCTGCCCGGAGAGGTCCAGCACCGCGATGGGCTGCGGCGGCGCCGGACCGTTCGGGGGGGGCAGCGGCTCGTCGAGCGGCGGCTCCACCTGATACCCGTCGGCCCACGCGCCCCGGTACAGGGTGCTGCCCCGGATCACCCGGTCCTGCATCGGCGTGCGCAGCTTCTCGAAGCTCCCGTAAGGGAACATGATGTTGTCCGCGTCGGGGCAGTTCTCGAACTGGGTCTCGACGTCGGAGCAGTACGCCGTATCCCCCAGCGGATCACGGCCCGGCGGGAGGATCTCGCTCGTGTGGAACAGCCCCGCGAGGTGCCCCCCCTCGTGCTCCATGATCACCGAGTCGAAGAAGTCACCGAAGACCTCCATCACCACGCCGCTCCCGTGCGTCCCGTGGCTCACGCCCTGACCCGGAATCCCGGCGGCGACGCCCGCAGCCCCCTCCAGATCTCCGGCCAGATCAGCGACGGCCAGGATGTTCAGCGCCGGACGGCGCGTGGCGGCCGCCGTCTGCTCGAGCGCGCCGAGCATGTCCTCCATGCTCTCGAGGACGGACCACTGCGACGCGAGCGGATAGAACGTGACGATGCCGAGCTGCAGCCCGGCGTAATCCGTGTAGGCCTCGATCAGCGTCTCGGTCAGGTACGGCACCGAGGTCACCCCGTTCGCGAGGAACACGTTCACGTCGAGCAACCCGCCGTGGAACTGACCGTCGACGGTGCGGCGCATCCAGACCGTGGCCTCCCCCGGCGTGTTGGCCCCTGTTGGATCGCCGAGGGACACCGACCAGATACCGGGAGCGACCGTGGGCATCACTGCCGGAGCGTCGTTCTGCGGCACGCCCGCGACGGTGATCCCGTACCACGCGAACGACCAATCGGTCGGCGGCAGAGCGTAATTGCTGATGATGAAGGCATTGGTCGGCGAGATCAGCGTGCTCACCCCGAGCTGCGCGAACGTCGCCGGAGCCCCCACCGGCTCCGCGAGCACTGCGAAGCCCAGGGTGTCGGCGGGGACGTTGAAGGTGAGGGTGTTCATGCCGCCCGCGACCTGCCCCAGCGGGTGCTCGTAGAGCGTGCGCTCCACGGGCCCCCCGGCATCGGGCCCGGTGGTGATCGAGGTCGTGATCGAGGTCGTCGTCACCGACGTCGTGACTGACGTCGTCACCGATGTCGTGACTGACGTCGTGCTCGTCACCGACGTCACGCTGGAGGTCACGGGCGAGCCTGCGCCCCCCTGACCGCCGGCGCCCCCTTCACCATCCGTCGCGTCCACCACCACGATCCCTCCGCACCCGGGCCCCGGGAGGGCCGCGCTCAGGACGAGGAGCCCCCCCGCAGCGCCGGAAAGAAGCCGAGCGAGGATCGGCGAACGCAGACGGGGAAAGCGCGACATCGTCATGCTCCAGGACGCGAGAGCGCGGTGAGGGATCCAGGCAACCAGCGAGCCGTGGCGTCGACGCTCCTACTGAACCAGCTCGGTGCCCTCGAACTGGATGGGGAAGGTGATCACGCTCGTCACGGCCCCCTTGGGCGCCGGGAACTTGAGCTGCTTGAAGGCGTCCGCCACGCAGGTGTCGACCTTCTTGTTCTTCGCGGTGGATCTCACCACATCGGCCACCGTCACCGTGCCGAAAGGCCCCACGGTCGCGCGCACCGTCACCGTGGCCACGAAGTCGCGCGACTTGCCCGCACCGATCATGTAGCAGTTGTCCCAGACCTCCGGCCGCGCGGTCACCACGTCGCGGATCTGCTCCTGGGTCAGGCTGCCGCCACCGATCCGGTCACCCACCACGGCTGCCCCGGGCTGTGTACCAGCGGCTTTGCCCGCCGCGGAGGAATCCGCGGGTTTGTTGGAGTCGGTGGATGCCTTCCCCTCGGCCACGGGCGGCGGCGCCCCTGGCGCGCCTCTCTCGGTAGCCGTGGGAGCCGCGGGAGCCTCGGCCTTGGCGTCCTGCGCAACAGGTTGAGGTTGAGGTGGAGGCGCGCTCGACGGCGCAGCAGCACACCCCAGGGGAAGCAGCACGAGCGCACTCAAGGCGATGCGTCGAAAGCTCATGATGCCAGCATGAGCTGGAAAGCCGCTCGGCGTCCACCGCTCACGGCAACCGGAGCACCTCCACGGCCCCCCCTCCCTCCTCCTGCCGCCGCGGCGCTCCCTTCCCCCGCAGGGCGGCGCGGAACACCTCGGCGCCGGGCCGCTTCCGGATCGGTACCGCGTCGGCGTACAGGAACCCCTTGCGCCAGCGCTCCGGCGCGATCGGGAGGGGCAGCCCCACCTCCCGCTCCACCGGATCCGCCATCGTGGTCGACAGCATCGCCCGCCTCACCACGCGCGAACGCACCGCCAGGTTCACCCCGGCCGCGAGCGGTCCACCTGCCTGCACGAGCATGGTGAGCAGAGGTCGCACCCCCTGCTGGAAGGAGACCCCGAGGATCTCGGTCCCGTCCTCGAAGTGCGCCGTGACCGGCGAGAGCATCTCCCGGATCGCCGCCAGGTGGGCCGCCGCGCCCGCCGCATCCCCCGCCGCGAGCGCCGCGTTGTGGGCGATGCGCCGCTGCTCCAGCGTGACTGGCGCTGCCGCCGGAGGCTCCGCGGCCAGCCCGAAGTGGGTGCGCAGCTCCCAGGTCAGGAACGGATCGGGCACGATGGTGCGCTCCGGCTCGGTCCCGGAGATCAGAACCCAGGACCACAGCGAGGGCTCCCGCTCCTCGAACGACATCGCCTCGACGCCCGGCACAGCCCCCGGCGCCGCGCCCCCCTCCGGCGTGATCGCCGCCATCACCGCGGGCGTCCCCACGACCCAGAAGGGCCCGACCGCGAGCACCCTGCCCCGCCGCACCAGCTCCGCCTGCGCCGCGTCGGGCATGAACCGCGTGTCGGCGATGTACACCCCCCGCGGCACCCCTGGCGGCACCGGCCGGTCCCCGGTGACCACCCGCCCTTCCATTGCCCAGATCTGGGCCCAGGTGCTCTTCATCCCCGGGTGCAGCTCCACCGGTACATCGCGCGGAATCCGCGCCGACAGCCAGCGCAGGAGCGCCGTCTTGTCCCCGTCCGAATCGATGAGCAGCCCCTTCTCGTTGAAGCGCCCCCCCGTCTCTCGCGCGTAGACCAGCGCTGGGATCCCATCGCGCAGGATCAGCGCGAGCGGCACCAGCGCCACAGCGGCCGCCGCGATTCCCGCCCGGCGCGCCAGACCTCCCCGCGCGCGGGACGCCACCCCCCCGGCGCCCATGTCCACGAGCGCCCCCACGCAGAGCCCGAGACCCGCCGCTGCCTGGTGCGGCCAGAAGATGTGGATATCCGCGCCCTGTCGAAACACCACGTACTGCACCGTGGCCATCAGCAAGAAGAGCAGCGGCAGCGCATCCATCTCCCGCCGCCGGACCACGAACCGCACCGCGCACGCCACCGCGCCCACGGCCCCGAGCGCGAGCCCCACCGGCGTGAACATCAGCTCGATCCAGTAACGGCGCGAAGCGAGCACGGCGAGGATCGGCGCCTCGTTGCCGTACGACCGCAGCCCATAGCTCTGCAGGAGATCCACGAGCTTCCCCGCGCGCTGGAAGAGCGCCAGATACATCAGCCCCGTGAGCACCGCCGCGCTCGCGGTGACCACCCACCACTGCCCATACCGCCGCGACGCCACCCGACCGAACACCCCCTCCGGGAGCAAGAACCCCCGCAGCGCCCCGAACCCGAGCAGTCCCCCTGCGAGCACGAACGCCTGCCAGTCCGCGTGCATCCCCAGCGTCAGCCCGAGCGCGCTCACCGCGATCCACCGCCGCCGCCACGTCTGCACGAGGCGCACGTACCCCCAGACCCCGAGCAGGGTCCACGCCATCACCGGCACTTCGAGCGCGTTGAAGCTCGCGAACGACAGCGTGATCGGCAGCACCACGAAGGTCACCGCCGCCGCAGCCCCTGCCGCGGGCCGGTACGCGCTCCGACCGACCGCATAGAGCAGCGGCGGCGTCACCGCGCTGAGCAGCACCGCGGGGAGCCGGCACACCGCGTCAGACCTCCCCAGCACCTCCATGAACGCCGCGGTCGTCCAGAAGATCCCCCACGGGTGATGGCAGTAGTACATCGCGGGCGTCGGCCGCGCTGCCGTGTACTCCCAGACCGGCCCCGGAATCCGCCAGCGGAGCATGTTCTCCGCCATGATCCCCACGCTCGCGCTCGACGCGTAATGCCCCGCCAGCACCGGCCCGAACATCTCCCACGCGGCCACCAGCGTGAACCACGCGGTCGCCACCGTGACCAGGACGCGCGCCACCCGCACCTCCTCCGCTGGCGCGATCGGAAGACCGTCCACACCTCGAGGCAGCGTCGTCGCGCGGGGGGGCAGCACCACGCGCAGCCTATCGCCTCGCCTTCATGGTGGTAAGTTCCGGCCGCCTTGCTCTCCCGCCTCCACCGCCTCCACCGGCTCCACGCCGCTGCCCGCCGTGCCCCTCTTGAGGCCGCGCTCGTGCTCGTCGTCGTGGCGTCTTGCGCCTACGTCATCGTCGCGCCCCTCGCCGCTTGCCGCTACCCCCCCATCAGCGACCTCCCGCTCCACGGCGCGGGCGCCTCCGTGTTCCGCCACTACCTCGACCCCGACTTCCACTTCCGCGAGCAGTTCCGCCTCCAGCCGCTCGCCTCACCCTACGTCTCGCTCTACGCCATCGGCGCGGCGCTCATGCTCGTGCTGCCGCCCCTCACCGCCACCAAAGCTGCCGTCGGCATCATGCTCGCGCTCCTCCCGGCGGGCATGGCGGTCCTCTTCTGGGGCATGAAGCGCAGCCCTTTGCTCGGCGTCCTCGGCCTCGGCGTTGTCTGGGGCAACCTCACCCACTGGGGCTTCATCAACTTCGTCGGCGCGCTCGGCGTCTTCTGCGCCGCCGTGGGCCTCGCCCTCCGCCTCGTCGACAGGCCTACCCCCGCCCGCGGCGCCGCCCTCGCGCTCACCCTCATCGCCCTCTTCTTCACCCACGTCTACCGCTTCCCCTTCGCGATCTGCGCGGTGCTCGGCGCCGCCCTCCTCGCGTACCCCGCAACCGGCAGGCTCCGCCCCATCCTCCTCCCGCTCCTGCCCGCGCTCCTCCTGTTCATCGTCTGGCTCCTCATCCGCTCCGACGCCCTCCGCGCCGACACCGGCCCCCTCCGCATCCACCCCGAGCGCCTGCGCGAGCTCCCCGACGCGCTCTTCTCCAGCTTCCACGATCCCCGCGAATCGAAGGCCTTCCTCCGCGCTGGCCAGCTCCTCCTCGCCGCCCTCGGCGTCACCGTCGCCGCGCGCCTCGTCGAGCCTCGCCCCGCGCGCCTCGTCGAGCCCCGCGCCCGCCGCTTCACCGCCGCGGCCACCGCGGTCCCCCTCGCGTGCGCCGCCGTGTTCCTCGGCTGCTTCCTCGTCCTGCCCATGGAGATGGGCGTGTGGTGGTACGTCTACCCCCGCGAGGCCACGACCGCGCTCCTCCTCGCCCTCGGCGCCTTCCCCGACCTGCCCACCACGCGCTGGCTGCGCGCCTCGGTCGTGCTCACCCTCGCCGCTGCCGCGATCCCCCTGACGGGCGTCGTCGTCGACAATTACCGCCGCTTCGACGCCGCGACCGAGGACTTCCACGCCATCACCCGCGACATCCCCCAGGCCCCGAAGCTCCTCTACCTCATCTTCGATCACCAGGGCTCGACCCGCACCACCACCCCCTTCGTCCACCTGCCTGCCTGGGTGCAGGCCGAACGCGGCGGCTGGCTCAGCTTCCACTTCGTGCTGCTCGGTACCCCGCCCTTCGTCTACCGCGATCCGGGCGAACCTGGTGCCGTCGTTCCGCCGCCCGTCCCGCTGCGATGGGAGTGGACTCCTCAGCGCTTCGACGTCCGCAAGCACGGCGCCTTCTTCGACTGGTTCCTCATCCGCAACGTCACCGACCCGTCGCGGATGCTCCGCGCCGATCCCGCGATCGAGCAGGTGAGCAGGGTGGGGACGTGGTGGCTTTACAGGCGCCGAGCCGGGGAGCAACGCGGCGTCTTCGAGTGAAGAGTCCGCGTTGCTTCCGGTCAGCGCTCGACCCCGGCTCCAGGCCGGGGTGCGGTCTGCCACGCCGGGGAGGCGTGGCCTTCGTTCAACCTCGATGCGCTCAACGTCGATGCGCTCAACGTCGATGCGCGTCGATCAGCAGCGATCAGTAACGATCGCCGCCGCCACGACCACCACGGCCACCGCCGCGACCGCCGCGGCCACCGCCGCCGCCGCCACCACCGTAGCCGCCGC
>NZ_ASRX01000094.1 GCF_000601485.1 Chondromyces apiculatus DSM 436 | reverse complement strand
CATCGAGTGCACGTTCAACCTGCTCAAGCGCTTCCGTCGCTTTGCCACACGCTACGAGAAGACTGCACGTAACTACGCGGCCATGGTCGCTCTGACCTGCGCTCTCTGCTGGCTGCGAATTTAGGGACAGGCCCTAGTGGAACAGCGCGTTGAAGCGCTCCAGCCCCTCGGCCTTCACCGAGATCACGCCGATCCCGTAGCAGCTCGCGTCGTCCTGGACTCCGTTCGCATCTGCGAATGCCACGATGGACATGGGTGACGCCCCCTCGGTTTACCCGTGAGACGAGGCCGCGGACGGCGACCGCATCCCGATCCCCGCGGTCCGGACCGAAATCCCGGTCTGGACGTTCCCTCCCAGGCTACGGAGGGCGTGGCGCGGCGGTCAAGACAGTCCCTGTGACATGGGTTACGGACCCCGGGAGGCCGCCATCCCGCCTCCACCACGGCGAGCTTCTTCCCCCGCTTCCGCCCCCATCGTCCCGTGGTTCACCAGCGTCTCTCGCGGCCCCCACGCCCACCGTGCTGACCCCCGCAGGCCTCTTTCGCGGCCTTACCCACGCCTCACGGAGCACGCCCCACCGTCTGGCGACCTTACGTACGTGTCACTGACCTCACCAAGCTCGTTACGCTGGCTCACCCCCGCCGTCCTGACCCCGCGCCCGCCGCTCTGCGGCCTCACCCACACCTCACGGTCCTCGCGGGGCCGTCTGGCGAGCTTACGTACGCCTCACGGACCTCGGAAAAGTCGTCTGGCGACCTTACCCACGCCGCCATCGAGACGATTCCTCACACCGGGCGCTCTCCCCGACCAGCTCCCTCACGCCTCTCCGAAGTCATGCGCGCTGCCCAGTCCGCCCTTCCAGATGGATTACGCCCCCGCTAGATTGCTCCGATGCGTACTTGCGTCCGGAGGACGGTCAGAGCTGCTTTGAGCACCACCTTGATCTTCGTCGCTGCCTGCGGCGAGACCCAGAAGCCGGGCGACGGAGGACCGGCCGGGTACAATGCGTACCAGTGCCCCGCGCCCGTCGGGGAGATCGTGCGGGAGGACTGCTCGCAGCTCGGCCTCAACTACGACGGCGTCTCGGCGAGCGGCAGCCTCGACGTCGGCGGCGTGGTGGGCGCGTCGGGGGAGTACAAGCAGCAGGCGATCCGCGCGGCCGACACGCTCATCCAGGTGCTCAAGGACCAGCGCGTGGCCCTCTGCCACGGCTTCAACACCTGCAAGATGACCGTCGCCGAGTACCGGCAGGACCAGCGGCGCATCGACGACACCTTCGCCTTCGTCGCCACCATCACCGAGCGGCTGAAGAGCATGAGCGGCGACGAGGTGCAGGCGGTGCTCAGGCAGCTCAACGACATCCGCACGAGCGGCACGCTCGCGGGGCGCGCCTCCGGCGAGCCGCTGCCGCAGCTCCCGCCTCCTTCGAACCCGGCCGTGGACCGGGCCCTGCCCGCGCGCGGGGACCCGTCGGCGGCCAACGCGTGGCGCCCGGGGATGTACATGATGCAGGCCGTGGGGCGGGTGGCGGCCATGGCGCACCAGGTGGAGCAGAAGACGACGCTCGGGTTCGACCGCGACCACGCCTGCGTGCTCGGCGCGTTCGTGAAGACGCGCTCCATCCAGAGCATGTGGCAGACGTTCAACGGCGGGGTGAAGTACGCCCTCATCGGCGGCGGCGAGGACAACGCCATCGACGTCGACATCGGCATCGCCGACGAGAACGGGCGGGTCCTGGTGAGCGACACCGCCGACGACGCCAACCCGGTCGTGGAGTTCACGCCGCCGGCCTCGGGGCGCTACGAGATCCGGCTGAGCCTCGCCGACTCGAAGGCGAGCGGCTCCTTCGTGGCGATGGCGCTGATGCAGGACGGCGGCTACGCGATCCCCGCGAACAGGCTCCTGCAGTCGTTCTCGAGCGCGATCCGCTACGGGTCGAAGCTGTCCGAGCAGGTGCAGCCGGGGCTCGTGTTCCACGGCGGCGGCGACTGGGCGTTCTTCGGGACGGTGCTCGAGCCGAACCAGAGCAGCACCTTCAGCGGCATCGACGTGGCGGGCACCCCGACCGTGGCGCTCGCCGCCGGTGACGACAGCTCCCTCAACCTGGACCTGGAGGTGCGGGACGGGTCGAGCGACAGGGTGGTGGTCGTCGACAAGGACAAGGACGCCGTCCCGAACACGGTGATCCAGCCCGGCAACTACAAGGTGCTGGTGCAGAACCCGAGCAGCAACGGCGCGACCATGGTGACGCTGCTCCTGCTCGACGTGGCCCAGTGACCCTCTCCTGAGCCTCTGATCTCCTACGCCACCCGCCGGATCCAGCGCCGGTCCTCGTCGGTCAGCGCGGCCTGAGGGACGGTCGCCCGGCGCAGCACAGGCAACACCCGGGCGGGGTCGCTGCCGCACAGGCCCGAGGCCCACGCGGGGTTGGCCTCCACCACGCCCCACCCGCGGCCCGCCATCCTCCCGACGTCGACGACCACCGCCGGAGGGAGCGCCACCTCGGGGTCGGCGAGCAGGGCCCGGAGCGCCGCGGACGCGGCCTCGACCTCCGCGGTGTCGGCCTCCCAGTCCCCCGCGGCGTCGCGCGCCAGCTCCCCGCCGCGGATGTACGGCGAGAGCGTGAGGGCCTCGCGTCCGCGGACGAAGAACCGGAACTCCACCTCGAAGACGACCGGCTCGCTCACGAGCACCGGCAGGTCCGGCGGCAGCACCGGGTCTGGATCGATCGCGGCGCCGTCCGCGTAGACGCGCGCGGGGAAGCACTTCTCGTCGGTGGGTTTCACGAACACGCGTTCGTGGAGGGTCAGCGCTTCGGCGAGGGTGGTGAGGCGCACCTCGCGGAGGCGGTGACGCGCGGGGAGATCCGGGAGCCAGGCGGCGTCGGGTTCGAGCAGCGCGATCCCGAGCTCGCCCGCGATGGCGTCGGCGAGGAGGGTCTCGCCGTAGAGGACGGGCTCGCGCGCGGCGAGGCCTTCCGGGCACTGGAAGGTGTGGAGGCGCTCGACGTCCCAGCCGGCCTTGAGTGCCGCGGTGAACAGCGCGTTCGAGTCGGAGCTGTAGCGGTGCGAGAGGACGAGGGTGGGCATGCGGGCGCAGAGGGCAGGGTGCCCGAGGCGCGGCGATCGGACAAGGCTGGGAGGTTCTGCGCGTCGGTTTCCGCTGGCTGGCTACAGTTGATCGACGATTCAAGTCCGGTCATGCCGCACAGAAGACGCAAAGCCTCTACTGGATCTCCGAAGGCGGTGGCTTTGAGTCTTCGGGAGCGAGGGCTTCGAGCTTCGTCAGCCATTCGCTGAAGCGAGGACAACGTGCGCGGAGAGCCGCAAGACCGATGCTTTCAATAGCCAGAGGAACATGCACACTTTTCTTGTAGCCCAGGATGGCTGCTTCGAGCCGCTTCGAAGGCGCTGTCTCCTCGCCGTCATTGACCTCCTCCGGCGAGATCACGCGGAGTAGCTGCTGGAGTGGAAGCAGCGCGGGACGGTCCTCGACGTCGAGAACTTCATTGAGCTTGTCGAGTCCTGCGAGTACGAGCGCTTCGAACTCATGCCGCTGCAGGTACGGGATGAAGCGCCAGTCGTTGTTGACTCTGGCCTTCATCGCCTCTTCAAGCAGCGCCGCCCGCTTGTTCGTGTCTGCTACAGCGCCGTGCGTCTTGAAGCCTGGGAAGTTCTTGGGGAGACCGTACAGATCAAAGAGGGTGGTGAAGCGGACGCTGGTGCCGCGTTGCTCGCCCATGAGCTTCACCAGATCGTCTCGCCATTTCGTCCAGTCGCCACCGCCTTTTTGCTTCGTCCCATGACGATCACGACTCTTGGCCACGATGCTGACGAAAGTAGCGATTCCGAGCGACGCGAGATGTGGCTCCAGCACATGTCTCACGAAGTACTCTTCGGTCTCTCCCTCGACGATGATGTACAGCCGCATCACGGCCGACCCCCGAGGATGTTCTTGTCGTAGAGTTCGGACAGCGAGTAGTCCTCCAGCCATGAGGCCAAGGCCTCTTCATCGAGGCGCCTCAGTTCAGTCGCACCGTCCTTCCGTTCAGCGACCACGATATCCCTCGGCAAGAACGCGTCGAGCACTGCGGGAGACTGCGTGGATACGATGACCTGTCGGCGTGTAGCGACGCTCTGGATAAGTCCGCAGAGAACTGCGAGCGCCGCTGGATGGAGGCCCAGCTCAGGCTCGTCGATGCACGTCAGACCCGGCAACAGATCGGAGGGTTGACCCAGAGCTGTAAGCAGGGCGATGGCACGCAATGTCCCGTCTGAGAGGTGCGACGGACCAAACAGCTCTCCACGGTCATCGACCCAATCGAGGCGTACGCCATCTCGTCCACTTACCGGCTGGAGTTCTCGTACGAAGGGCGCGACGCGGTGCACAAGGCCCTGGATGCGCTTCCACGATGCTCTACGGTTTTCGTCGGACGAGTCGCGAAGCGCCAAGAGGAAGCTTGCCAGGTTGTCGCCATCAGAACGCAGGAAGGTGTCAGCCTCCGGATCCGAGAAGGTTCGCAGTGGTGAATTGATGGAGGTGTCGTGAAAATGGTAAAAATTTAGCTGTCGCAGCAGCCAGAGCGCTGTCCGAGCGGTCGTGCCCCTCTCGCTGCGCTCTGTCTCCGCTCTCTCCTTGAGACGCGATTCACGATGGCCGGTCCCCATGGAGTGCCACCTCCAGGACTGGTCTTTCTGATGGCGAAACCCGGCTCGTTCCTCGACGAATTGCAGGCTGTTGTCGGCACTGAAGTCGAGCCGCGCCTCGTAAGCCAGCTCCTGACCCTTGTTCGTCTCGAACTCGAGCCCAAGCTCAATGATGCGCGTCTGGTGCGGGCCGTAGTGCATCAGGAACTTGGCACCGCCCCGGCGGCTCACGAAGTACTGCAGCGAATCGAACGCCAGCATCCGGACCATCGTGAGTGCGCCCAGGAGATTCGACTTGCCCGCTCCATTGGGTCCGATGAGGATGGTGACGGGACCGAGGGCTAGCTCTACACGCTTCAGAGAGCGGAACCCTGCAATCCGGACACGTTTTAGCTTGGATGTCGCCCGTCGGTTCTCTTCGCCCGATGTAGACGGAAGGTTGCTCTCCATCGTCACGCTCGATGTGATGGGCCTCGGATTGGGCACCCGCGAGCATGGTGTTTCCCTCTCCACGGGTCAACGCCTCCGTAGGCCGGTGCCAGGGCCACTGACCCTCGCTTGCATCTCTCTTCGTCGAGCGCCGTCGAGCGCCGAGCGGCAGATGGGAACGCACGAGGAGAGCTGGTGCTGCTACGTGAGGCTCGCTTGCGCGGCGTGGAGGCGGAGGATGGTGATCTCGGGCGGGGCGCCGATACGGATGGGGGGACCGGTGGTGCCCATGCCAGGGTTCACGTAGAGGGTGGCGGTGCCGTCGCGGTACACGCCAGCGTGGAAGCGGTAGAAGAAGCGGGCGAGGTTGTGGCGGGTGGCCCCGACCGGGGCGGCGAACTGGCCCCAGTGGGTATGGCCGCTGAGCACGAGCGAGGCGCCCTTCGCCGCGAGCTTGGGGAAGAGGGCGGGGTCGTGGGCGAGGGCGATGAGGGGGAGGGAAGGGTCGCGGCCGGCGACGGCGCGGGCGACGTCGGCGCGGCGGGTCCACACGTCGTCGACGCCGGCCAGGGTGATGCGGTCGCCTGCGCGGGAGACCTGGGTGTGCTCGTTGCGGAGCACGACGATGCCGGCGGCGCGGAGGCGGGCGACGAGCGGGTCGCCGTCGCCGAAGTAGTCGTGGTTGCCCATCACGGCGAAGACGCCGTCGCGGGCGCGGAGGGCCGACAGGGCGCTGGCGATGTCGTCGTGGAAGGCGGTGCCGCTCGTCACGTAGTCGCCGGTGAGGGCGACGAGGTCGGGCTCGAGGGCGTTGGCGCGGGCGACCCAGGTGTCGATGCGCTCGCGGGGGCACATGAAGCCGACGTGGAGGTCGGAGAGCTGGGCGATGCGGTAGCCGTCGAAGGCGGCGCCGAGGCCAGGGATGGAGACGTCGATGGTGCGGATGCGCACCCAGCGGCGGCCGATGAGGACGCCGTAGAGGGCGAGGACGAGGCAGGCGCCGTAGATCGCGGCAGCCAGGGCGCCGACGCCGAGGGAGACGCGTTCGGGGAAGGTGAGGTGGGCGAGGCCGAGGACGACGAGCCCGACCAGGAGGAGGACGGAGGCGCCGAGGGTCGCGCACCAGTGGGCGAAGTAGAGCTCCTCGCCGAGGCGGACGAGGGGCGCGAAGACGCCGGCGGAGGGCTGGTCGGCCATGACCCGGCGGAGGGGGACGCGGAGCAGCGCGGCGGCGAGGATGCCGGCGATGGCGGCGAGCCAGGGCGCGCCAGGGACCCCGAGGGAGGCGAGGACGTGGTGGAGGCCGAGGGCGAAGGGGACCTGACAGAGGGCGGTGAGCAGGTGGATGACGATCCAGAAACGGCGCATGAGCGGGGCCCGCCCCGAGGCCTGCGCGGCGGGGTGCCGCGGCGGGTGGGGCGTGGACCTCGCTAGCTTAGCGCTCGTGCTCGGACTTGCCCGGGGGCGGTGGGGCGGTGGGGCGGTGGGGCGGTGAGGAGGAGACGGCGCGTGCGGGACGGAGGGGGGGCCTGGAGCTGCGGCGCGGAGGCGGCGCGGAGGCGGCGCGAGGTGCCCGCGTGGTGCCCGCGAGGGGCGCTCCCCACGACTGGGTGCGGGAGCCACGCCAGTTTGCGCCAGGCGATCGGCGTGTTAGGTGGTGCCGGTTCGAGCCGAGGCATCCCATGCAGGACCCGAAGACCACACCCCGCGACGTGAAGGCTCCCCATGGGGGACGGGTGATGGAGATCCGGTGGGCCGATGGCCACCGCTCCGTGCTGCCGCACGAGGTTCTCCGCGGCTATTGCCCGTGCGCCCACTGTCAGGGGCACAGCGGCACCATCAAGTACGTGCCGGGAGGCGACCTGGAGATGAGAGAGCTGCAACAGGTCGGCAACTACGCGCTCCAGTTCACCTGGGGAGACCGGCACGACACCGGGATCTACACCTACCGGTACCTGCGCTCGCTCTGTCAGTGCGACGAGTGCAAGCCGGGCTTCCGTCCGCCGGGGCAGTCGTGACAACCCGCAAGCTGGATCCGCTGCAGATCGTGCAGGCCTCGTACGTCGGCGGGGTCGGCGTGACGATGAACGCGGGCCGCGACAAGGCGGCGGCGGGGTTCGAGGGGCTGCCGCCGCCGACGACGGCGGAGGTGGCGTTCGCGGGGCGCTCGAACGTCGGCAAGTCGAGCCTGATCAACGCGCTCGTGGAGCGGCACGGCCTGGTGCGGACCAGCTCGACGCCGGGCTCGACGCGGCAGATCAACGTCTTCGAGGCGAAGGCGCGCGACGGGGCGGTCTTCCGCCTGGTGGACCTGCCGGGCTACGGCTTCACGCGGCGCTCGAAGGCGGAGCAGAACCTGTGGGCCTCGCTGATCGAGGGCTACCTGCGCGGGCGGGTGACGCTCGGCGCGGTGGTGCTGCTCGTGGACGCGCGGCGAGGGCTGCTCGAAGACGACCTGGAGCTCATCCAGTTCGTCGAGGCGGCCAAGGAAGCGACGCGCAGGCCGGTGCAGCTCATCCTGGTGGCGACCAAGATCGACAAGCTGCCCAGCTCGCAGCGCAAGAGCGTGCTCTCGCGCCTGGCACGCGCGGTGGCCGAGGCGGTCTACCAGGCCGCCCATGTCGCCAGGGGAGACGCGGAGCAGGCGCCGCAGGGCCGCAAGAGCGCGGGGCCCTCGGAGCCGCCCCGCCGGAGCGGGTCGAGCGCGCCGCCTTCGCTGCGTGGAGGGGCGCTGCCGCCGGAGGGTGGGCGCCGGAGCGGGTCGAGCGCGCCGCCTTCGCTGCGCGGAGGGGCGTCGAGGCCAGGTGGATCGAGCGCGCCGCCGCCGCTGCGCGGTGCGATGAGGTCAGGTGGATCGAGCGCGCCGCCTTCGATGCGCGGCGGGGCGCAGCGGCAAGGCGGGGCAGGCGCGCCGGCCTCGGTGCGCGGCGGAGCGCTGCGGCCAGGCGCGCTCCCGGCAGAGGGAGCAACGGACCGCGCCGAGGAAGAGGTCCCGCTGAACATCCCGGTGCGGCCCATCCTGGGGTTCTCCTCGATCACGGGTGAGGGGCGCCGGGAGCTGTGGGTCTCCATCCGGCGTCACGCGCTCGGGCTGGAGTCGGCGCCCACCTCGGGGGCGGGGGTCGGCGTGCAGGAGGCGTCGCGTGCGGAGGGCACGTCGACGGAAACGGCATCGCCTCTTGCCGCATCTGAGTCGTCGGCCGCATCTGAGTCGTCGAATGAGTCGTCGAACGCGCGGGAGCCTTCTGGTTCGTCCTGACCCGGCGGTGCCGTCATGCTCGAGTACTCCGGCAAGATCACGCAGGTCACGCCGTCGCTGATCCCGCTCTGGTGCCTTCCTCTGCTGTTCTTCGTGGCTGCCCTGGTGTGCGCCACGCTGGGGCTGCGCTTCGAGCGGGAAGGGACGGGAAGGGCGCTCGCCGGCAAGCTGCACCTCGGGGGCGCGGGCGCGACGCTGGTCGGCCTCGGGGCGTCGGTCGCGGGCGCGGTGCTCGCGCTCGTGCAGCTCGTCCTCTTGCAGGGGACTGACGAGGCGCGCCGCTGCCTGCACGGCGTGGCGTGGACGCTCGGGCGTATCGGCTCGCTCGACGTGAGCCTTGCCTTCTCGATGGACCTGCTCGGCGCGGCGCTCTCGCTCGCGGTGGCGATCGGGGCCGTGGTGGTGCTGGTGGTGGCAGGGCGCACGCGCGCCACGCGCGAGGCTGCGGGCGAGGGCGTCTGGTCGCGCTCCGTGGCGGGGCTCTGCTGGCTCGCGGGGTCGGCCGTGCTGATCGCCCTCGCGGACAACCTGGTGGTGATGCTGCTGGGCGCCGAGGGGCTGGCGGTGGCCTCGGCGGTGCTCCTTGCGCTGCGCTGGGAGCCCATGGCGGGGACCAAGGGAGCGGCGGACGCGAAGGGAGCGGCGGACGCGAAGGATGCGGACGCGAAGGATGCGGACGCGAAGGATGCGGACGCGAAGGATGCGGACGCCGGCAGCGAGGCGCGTGACGTGCGCGAGGGGCAGGATGCGCGCGCTGCGGGTTGGGCGTTCCTCGCGCACCACGCGGGAGACGCGGTGGTGCTGCTCGGCGCGGCGCTGCTCTTCTGGGGGATGGGCGGGCAGTGGCTGAGCGATGGACGCTACCTGCCAGATTACCGGGCCCGGTTCGTCGCGGTGCACGCGGGCGGCGAGGGGGCCGCGGTAGGGGGGAGCCGGGGCACGGAAGAGGCGGTGGACGTCAAGGGTGAGGCCGCGGCCAGGGCACGGGAAGCGCGGGCGCGTCCGAGCATCGAGCAGCTCCGGACGCGCGCGGGAGCGAGGGCCCACCTGAGCCTCGCGAGCTTCCCGGGGGCGCAGGTGTTCCTCGGGCTCGCGGACCGGGCGCAGCTCGCGGCGCACCCCGAGCCGTTCGCGGTGGCGCCGTTCGTGCGCAAGGAGATCTCGGCGGGCGCGCACGCCATGATCGTGCTGCCGGGCGGGGGCGCCACGGTGTCGGGGGACGGGTTCGAGGTGGCCTCGATCGAGCGGGTCTCGGTGGCGCCCGGGGAGGACATCGCGATCGTGCCGGTGGGGCCGACGCTCTCGTTCCGGGAGCTGCAGGATCAGCTCGTGCTCAGAGACGAGTCCGGGTCGGCGTTCCTGCGCAAGGACCTCGGGGGGAAGAAGGCGTGGGGCGGCTTCGGCCTGGTGTCGCTGTCGTGCGCGCTGTTCCTGCTGGGCGCGGCGCTGAAGTCGGCGCAGGCGGTGGCCTTCCTGAGCACCTTGCCGGAGCGGGTGCCCGCTGCCGTGTGGGTCGCGGCGGGTGCCGCGGCGTACGCGGGTGTGCTGCTGGTGGTGCGGCTCGATGCGCTGTTCGAGCTGGGCTTCCTGGGGAGCGGCGCGGCGGGCGTGCTGCTCCTCGCGCTGCCGTTCGCGGGGGTGCTGCTCGCGCGGTGGGTGGGGCAGCGGATGAGGGCCCCGCGGAAGGTGCAAGACGCGGCGGTGGCCGAGGGAGGTGCGTCGTGAAGGCAGGGGCTGGAGCTGCGATGAAGCGCCTCTTGCCGCTCGCCTGTGCCGCGGCGGTGATGCTCGGCGCCGCGAGCCCGGCGCACGCCGAGGCGCCCCGGGGACGCCTCGTGCTGCGCGGCACGGGGGCGGGGCCGGCGGGTCCCTTGGAGCTGGAGGCGCAGGGCGCCGACTTCGTGGGCACCTTCGTGGTGGAGAACGTCGGTGATGCGCCGGCGCGCGTGGAGCGGGTCGCGGTGCGCACCTCGGTGGACGATCCACGCACGCCCCCGGGCGTGACCGCGGCCCTGGAGCGCGGGGGGCAGACCCTGCTGCGGCCCGGAGAGCGGCGCACGGTGACCGTGCGGTGGAAGGCGGACGGGGCGCGGGCGACCTCGCTGCACGGACACGTGGTGGTGGTGCCAGCCTCGGTGGAGGCCGAGGTCGGCGTGGCGAGCGCGGAGCTGCCTCCGGCGATGGGGATCCACGCCGACAGGGGACGTGGGCTCGGGTTCGTCGGGAAGCACGCGCTGTCGCTCCTCATGCTCGTGCCGCTGCTCGGGGCGCTCGGGGCGGTGCTGTCGCGGCGGGTGAAAGATGCCGTGCTGGGGCGGCTGTTCCCGGTGGGGGCGCACGCGCTGAACGTGCTGCTCGCCGCGTGGGTGTGCGCGACCTTCGATGCGGGCTTCAGCCGGGTCGATGGCAACGACGGCCTCCAGCACGTGGAGCGACGGGCGCTCGTGCCCTCGCTGGGGATGGAGCACTTCGTCGGCGTCGACGGGATCTCGGTCGCGCTCGTGCTGCTCGGGGCGCTGGTGGGGCTCGCGGTGGCGCTGGCGAGGCTCGCGGAGGAGCGCGAGGGTCAGGGGGGGCGCGGGGAGCCAGCGCTGCTGGACGTGTCGGTGGCGGGGCTCCTCGGGGTGTTCGTCGCCCAGGACCTCGCGCTGTTCTGCGTGGCGTGGGCGGTGATGCTGCTGCCCCTCGCGGCGTACCTGCGGTCCGGGAGGACGCCGGACGTGCGCCGCGCCTCGGGGCGGCTGCTCGGAGTGTCGGTGGTGAGCGTGGTGCTGCTCGTGCTGTCCGCAGGGTGGCTGTACCGGAACGGAGGGCCGAGCTACCTGGTTGACGGGACGGTGGCGGCGCGGTCGCTGGCGCTGCCGGAGCTGTCCCGCGTGGACTGGGTGTCGAAGGGGCTCTCGCTCCTCGGGGTCGGTGCGTTGCCGCTCGTGTGGTGCGCGCTGCTCGTGGCCGTCGGGGTGTTCCTGCCGGTGGTGCCGCTGGGCGGGTGGCTGCCGGATACGCTGAGCGGGGCGCGGGCACCAGCGCGGGTGCTGCTCGGGGGCGGGGTGCTCTCGGCGGCAGGGTACGCGGTGATCCGTCTCCACGCGGGAGTGCTGCCGGACGCGACGCGGTGGGGCGCCGGGGGGATGGCGGCGCTCGGGGTGCTCACGTTCGTGGGCGGCGCGGCGATGGCCGTGGGGCAGCGGGATCTCTTGCGGCTGCTGGGGTACGCCTCGGTGAGCCGGGCGGGGCTGGTGCTGCTCGGGGTGGGATCGCTGACGCCACAGGGGATGCAGGGGGCAGCAGCGCAGCTCTTCCAGCAGGGAGTGCTCGCCGCGCTCCTGTTCTTGGTGGCATCGGTGGTGGAAGTGCGGGCGCGGGGGCGCTCCGTGGATGGGCTCGAGGGACTCCTCGCGGACATGCCGCGCGCGGGGTGGTTGCTCGCGCTGGGGCTCGCGGCATCGGTGGGGCTCCCAGGGCTGAGCGGGTTCTGGGCGGAGACGCTGGTGCTGTTCGGGGTGGTGCCGCGCTACCCGTGGCTCGCACTCTTCGTGGTGCCCGGGGTGGTGCTCGGCGCCGTCGCCATGGTGACCGCGCTGCGCAAGGTGCTGCCAGGGGCTCCGCGGGGGCGCGGGCCGGACCTCGGCGGGAGCGATCTCGCGCTCGCCGCGCCGCTCGCTGCGCTGGTGGTGCTGCTCGGGCTGTCTCCGCGGCTGCTGCTCGGGGTGAGCGATCGCGCGGCGCTCGACCTGCACCGCCGGCTGGATCCTCCGTCACCGACCCAGATCGCCCTGGCGGCGCCGCCAGCGGCGGTCGAGGTCGCGCGGGTGGACGGGAGCGGTGTGATGTTTTCTGACGGCGATGGGCGCGGTGACGGGCGCGGTGACGGGCGCGGCGATGGGCGTGGTGATGGGCGCGGTGACGGGCGCGGCGAGGGTCACAGCGAAGGTCACGGCGAAGGACGGGCGCGGGAATGGGCGTGGTGAACAGCGGGGTGTCGCTCATGGATGACGCGCGGACGCGGGCGCGCTGGACGCGTGGGGTGCGGCTGTGGTCGGGGGGGCTGCAGATCGGGGGGGAGCTTTTGCCGCTGCTCGCGGGGAGCGTGCACTACTGGCGGCTCGACCCGCGGGACTGGCGCGCCTGTCTGCAGAGCGTGAAGGACCTCGGGTTGCGGCTCGTGGACACCTACGTGCCGTGGGCGGTGCACGAGACGGCGCCGGGGATGTTCGAGCTCGGGCAGCGGGACCCGCAGCGGGACGTGGCGGCGTTCATGCGGCTCGCGCACGAGATGGGGCTCTTCGTGATCGCGCGGCCAGGGCCGCACATCAACGCGGAGATGACCTGCTTTGGCATCCCGGAGCGGCTGATCTGGGATCCGAGCTGCCAGGCGCGCTCGCCGGAGGGGCACCCGGTGATGCTGCCCATGCTGCCTTCGGGGTTCCCGGTGCCGAGCTACGCGAGCGAGGCGTTCCACGACGAGGTGGCGCGGTACTTCCACGCGCTCGGGCCCTCGCTCGCGCCGCTCCTCTACCCGACGGGGCCGATCGTGATGCTCCAGGTGGACAACGAGGGAGCGATGTACTTCCGGGACGGGGCCTACGATCAGGACTACCACCCGGACGCCATCGCGCTCTACCGGGCGTTCCTGCGGGACAAGTACCGGACCATCGACGCGCTCACGCGGGCGTACGGCAAGCGCTCGTCGAAGCCGCCGATGGACGAAGGGGAGCGCTTCGCGTCGATCACCCCGCCCACGTCCTTCGACGCGGAGCACCCGGAGGATCTGCCGCGGCACCTCGACTGGTGCGAGTTCCACGAGCACCTCCTGGAGACGGCGATGGGGCGCTTCGCGCGGGCGCTGGCCGAGGCGGGGCTCGACGGGGTGCCGACGACGCACAACCTGCCGATGGGGCAGGAGACGACGGCGCTGAACGCGGCGCGGCTGACGCGCGTCGTCGACCTGTGCGGCCTCGACTACTACAACACGGCGGCGCCGGTGAGCCGCGCCATCATCGCCCGGCGGACGACGGAGCTGTCGGTGCGCTGCGAGGGGCTCGGGATCCCGGCGTTCGCGTGCGAGATGGGCGCGGGGTTCCCGCCGTTCTTCCCGCCGCTCGAGGAGCGCGACAGCGCCTTCACGGTGCTCACCGCGATGGCCTACGGGCTGCGCGGCTACAACGTGTACATGGCGGTGGAGCGCGATCGGTGGATCGGGGCGCCCATCGACAGGCGGGGGAGGAAGCGGCCGTTCGCCGCGTTCTGGCGGAAGCTCTCGGCGGCGATGGAGGCGACGTCGTTCCACACGCTGAAGCGGCGCACGCCGGTGCGCATCCTCGTCCCGCGCTCGGAGCGGAGGCTGACGCGGGCGATGCATGCGTTCGGGCCGCTGATCGGGGCGTTCTTCTCGGTGCTGGGGGCCGGGGCGCGGGAGCGGTGCCTGGAGGACGATCTCGGGCTCGGATACCCGCTCGCCGTGGAGGCCGACACGTTCGCGCGGGCCTTCGAGGAGGCGCTCGACGTGCGCGGGGTGCCGTACGCCTACGTGGGCGGAGAGGACCGGGAGGTGTCGCTCGGGGGGGCGCAGTGGCTGATCTGCGCGACCTCGGGGGCCCTCCAGCCCTCGCTCCTGCAGCGGCTGGAGGAGGCAGCTCAGCGCGGGGCGCTCGTCACCCTGGGGCCGAGAGAGCCGGTGTTCGACGGCGCATTCCGGGCGCTGCCCGAGCCCTACGATCTGTCACGCCTGCGCGCGCCGCGGGCGGCGGCCCACGACCCGCAGCTTCTCCAGGCCGATCCGGCGGCCGCCAACGCGGCCGTGGCGCGCGCGATCGAGGCGCTGGGGCTGCCCACGTACGCCTGCGATCCGGAGGGGGTGTTCGCGACGGTGCACGAGGACGACGCGGGGCAGCCGCGGGTGCTGTTCCTGATCAACCCCGGCGACATGGATGTGATCGCGCGCGTCGCCATCGACGCGGACCGGGCCACGGACCTGCTCGAAGACGGGCGCTACGAGGTGCGGCGGGGCTCCGGGGGGTCGGGGAAGCCGACGACGATGGGGCGCGCATCCGCGGGGCTGCTCGAGATCCGGTTGATGCCGCGGACCGTTCGCATGCTGGCGCTGGATCGGTAACGGCGGTTGGACTAGTACTGCGCGCGTGGAACAGGGGCTCCGGGCCCCTTCGTTCCCGATGGTCGCTACCCCTCGTCTTCCTCCGTCATTGTGTCGTACGCGGAGGGGTACGTGTGCGCGCCCAGCGCCGTCGCTCTGCTCTTCACGGGCTCCAGAAAGGGGAGACTCATCATGCGTAGCGTGTTCGTTGCGTGTCGCCTCGCCAGAATCCCTGTCCTCTCGCTCGCGCTCCTTGCCTCCGGCGTTGCCGGCGCGCTGGGCGTCACGGGATGCACCAGCAAGACCGAGGAGTGCAACAAGCTGATCGCCATCCTCAACCAGGAGAACAAGAAGGTCTCCGAGGGGATGCAGGGCATTGACGGCAGTGCCTTCAAGAAGATGGGCGACGATCTGGACGCCTCGATGAAGGCGATCGGCGCCGTGGAGGTGAAGGTGCCCGAACTCGTGAAGCTCCGCGACGAGATGAAGAAGTCCTACGGCGACTTCGCGGTGGCCGCGCGCGAGGCGGGCGAGAGCATGAAGAGCGATCCGAGGAAGGCCATGACTGCGCTGAAGCAGGTCTCGTCCCTCCACGAGCAGAACAGCAAGCTCGTGAACGACATCAACACCTTCTGCCACGCCAAGTAGCGGCGCGAGGCCGCCGCGCGGGTGAGCCGCGCGTCAGCGCTTCATCGCGTCAGCGGCTCAGCGCGTCCGCGCTTCAGCGGCGCCAGAGGATGGTCTCCCGGCTGCTGCGAGGGCCGAGGAGGGGGGGGACGGCCTTGAGCTTCACGGACTTTCCGGCAGGGAGCTGGATGACCTGGGGGTCGCCGCTGAGGGTCCAGGCGGGGCCGTCGGTGAGGGGATAGACGTACGGAGGGGACTGGCTCAGGACGAGGGCGACGATCTCCTTCTCGCCGGAGCGGCCGGTGACCTCGATGCCGCCCGGGATCTCCACGAAGCCGGTGAGGCTGGTCAGCTCGAAGCCGGACACGGCCATGCGCCGCGCGAAGGCGAGCACGTCGAGGGCGCGCTCCTGCTGCGCGCGGTTGCCGCGCACGACGGGAAGCCACGAGGGGCGCTTCGCGCGCGCCGTGCCCGGAGGGAAGCTCCCGGGGTCGCCGAGGGCGCCGGGGCGCGTTTCGAGGCAGAGGCCATGCGCGACGCCGATGTGCACCGGAGGTCGGCAGAGCGTGTCGGGCGCCTTGTCGGGGACGTCGAGCAGCGAGCGCTTGTCAGTGGAGGCCGCGAGGAAGAGCGCGTAAGCGCCGGGGGCCGCCGGGGCCTCGCCCTTCGGAGGGGTGGTGGCGGACTCGCCGGGGGCGAGGGGGCCGAGGCCGCTGGCGATGAGCGTCATCTCCGCGTCGAAGGTGTGGTCGTCGGGGGGCGTCCACACCTCGGCGGTGCGCCCGGCGAGGGTCGCCAGCTCACGCATGCCCAGCAGGCCTCCCGCGAGCCGCGCCGGGGCCGAGAACACGGTCAGCTCGCCCCTGCCCTCGCGCCACACGCTCACGCCTTCGAGGGCGCGGCCGCAGGCCACGATGGCGCCACGCGCCTTCTGGATGGGGCGCTCGCCGCCGGGGAGGCGCAGGCTGAGCGCGTCGTCTGGGTCGTCGCTCTGCGCGAGGAAGCACGTCTCCTTGACGGCGGGGAGCACCACGAGCGGGGTGCTCGCCGGCGCCGACGCGACCCGCCGGAGGCCGAGGGCCTCCACCCGGGTCTCGCGCGCTTCACCAGCGCCCGCGGGGGGGTGGGCGGTGATGAAGGCGTCGATGCCCTCCTCGGCGCACCGGCGATCCGCGCTCTCGGCCACGCGCGCCTCGGGGGGCGTGGGGAGGATGTGGAGCAGGTCCGCGCCGCCGGTGACGGCGACGGGCGCGGCGAGCACGCGCAGCTCGACGCCCTCGCCGCCTTTGACGCTGAAGATCAAAGGCTCCATGCCGCAGCCGCACAGGCCGACCGAGTTGCCCTCGACGGAGACGGGGCCGCGCTCCACGCGCACCTGCGGCGTGCCGCTCTCGGCGCCGGCGATGGCCACGTAGCAGCGCCCGCGCTCGCCGGCGACGGTGAGGGGAGCCTTGCCGGAGCTGGACTCGGTGAGCTCGAAGCCCTCGCGCAGGAACGGGGCGGCCGCCTTGTCGACGGCTTCCATCATGGTGGCGCGGGCCGACACGTAGCTGCGCGCGCGGGGCAGGATCAGGAAGGCGCCCGCGGCGATGGCGCCGACGAGGAGCGTGGCGCCGAGCGCGCGGTGAATGCGGGCCCGCCGCGCCTCGCGCATGTTGTGGTCGACCCGATCGAGCGCGGTGGTGACCGCATCGCGGAGGCGTTCTGCCTCCTTGCGCGCGAAGGCGAGATCCTCGGCGTTGCCCTCGCTGCGTCCTTCCAGGATGGCGATGGCGCGCTCGACCTCGGCGAGTTCCTTGAGGGCGCGGCGCTCCTGATCGCTGAGGTGGGCAAACTGGGCGTCGGGGAGCCTCGGCTTGGGCGCCTTCCTGGCGGCTTGCTGGCCTCTCATGCGTCGGGAGTGGTCACGGCAGGGTGGGCGCCGATGCGTGGCGCGCGGGCGCGGGGAGTCCGGGCGCTCCGGGGATGGTCCAGCTCGGGGAGATCGGTCACCTGTCAGGCCTCATAGCGAAGCGAATTGCCCGCGTTGTCGTGCAGTTTACCCATGCCGATGAGAACCAGATCGATCAGGGCCCAGATGCCGAAGCCGCCGCAGGTGAACAGCTTGAGGATGCCGAGGCCCGTCTGGCCGAGGTAGAAGCGGTCCGCTCCGAAGTAGCCGAGGAAGTACGCGAGCAGGAAGGCCGTCGACTGGCTCTGTTGCGGGTAGCCCGCGGCCGGCTCTCGCCGCAAGAGCAGGCCCCTGTCGTCGCGCATGGTGCCGATGCCGATGAGGATGGTGTCGACCATGGCCCAGATGCCGAAGCCGCCGCAGGTGAGCAGCTTGAGGATGCCAAGGCCCATCTGCCCCAGGTAGAAGCGGTCTGCGCCGAGCATGCCGAGGAACAGGGCGAGGACGAATGCCGTCGATTGTTCCTTGTCCGAGAACGGAGCGAGCTCGGAGGAAGGCTGCGGTCCGAAGGCTCCCCCGCCAGGTGGCGGACCCCAGTCGCCGCCAGGAGGCGGGCCGAAGCTGCCACCGGCCGGCGGTGCACCCCACCCACCGCCGGGAGGTGGCGCGCCCCAGGCACCTCCGCCGGCGCCGCCTTGCTGTCCGCTGCCCCAGCCTCCTCCGGGTGGGGGCGGGTAACCGTTGCCTGCGCTCATGGTGCTTCTTCCTGCGCCGGATTCGAGGGGGGGCAGGCCCGTCTCGCCGCCGCACGGCCATGCTACAGTAACCGCGCTCGCAGTTGCGCATGGACCTCGTTCCTCGGCGCAAAGGAGATGTCTCTCGGCCCCTGAAGGGGCTTCGCGTCCGGGCGGTTCCGTCGAGCGACGGATGGTCCAACGACGGCCGAGCGTGTGTACGGGTCGCGGCTCGATCCCATGCCGATCGGTAGCTTTGGGGTGGGAAACAGGCTGCGGGCTGTGCTTTCCTCGGAGTGTCCAGGGGGAGGCGCTGCGTTGCAAGCGGCGTCAGAGGAGGACGCGATGGCCGCCAATGACGTGATGGTCCGGAACCATGTGCAGATGGTGGGGACCGGAGAGAAGCTGATCGTTTTCGCGCACGGGTTCGGCGGCAACCAGACCACGTGGTGGAGGCAGGTGGAGGCGCTCTCGCCTCATTACAAGATCCTGCTCTTCGATCACGTGGGCCACGGTCGCTCCGACTGGATGGCCTACAGCCCGCGACGCTACGGGAGCCTGCGCGGCTACGCGACGGACCTGCTCGAGGTGCTGAGCGCCGCGAAGGCCGAGCGGGTGTGCTACGTGGGGCACTCCATGAGCGCGATGATCGGCCTGCTCGCCGCGATCGACCAGCCGGAGCGCTTCGAGAAGATGGTCTTCTTCGGCGGGTCTCCTCGGTACATGGACGAGGAGGGATACACGGGCGGCCTCGATGCGGAGACGGCCGAGGCCATGTACGATGCCATGTCGACCAACTACCACGCCTGGGCCGCGGGCTTCGCCGGAGCGATGATGGCGGCGCCAGACCGGCCGCACCTCGCGGTGGATTTCGCCGCGACCCTGGCCTCGCTCAGGCCCGACATCGCTCAGCCCATCATTCGCATGGTGCTCGGGTCCGACCACCGCGAAGACCTGCCGCGCCTGCGCGTGCCCACGTTGATCGTGCAGTCCAGAGACGATCTGGTGGTCCCCATGTCGGTGGGGGAGTACATGGCGAAGAAGATCCCTTACGCCCAGTACCTGGCCATCGAGGCCTCGGGGCACCTCCCGCAGATCACTGCACCCGAGGCCTCGACGCAGGCCATCCGCTCGTTCTTCGGGTGAGCCGGTGCCAGGCGCGGCCATGACCCGTCTGCGCAAAGGTGAGGTCTCTCGGCCCCTGAAGGGGTGCTCGCGTCCGGGCGGTTCCGTCGGGTGACGGATGGTCCAACGATGGCCGAGCGTGTGTACGGGTTGCGACTCGGTCCGCTGCCGAGCGGTAGTTTTGGGGGTGGGAAACAGGCTGCGGGCTGTGCTTTCCTCGGAGGGTCCAGGGGGGGTGCTGCCCATGACGCCTGGCGTTCGAGGAGGTCCAGATGGCAGTCAATGACGTGATGATCCGGAACCATGTGCAGTTGACAGGGACCGGAGAGAAGCTGGTGGTCCTCGCGCACGGGTTCGGGGGCAACCAGACCTCGTGGTGGCGGCAGGTGGAGGCGCTCTCGCCGTACTACAAGATCCTGCTCTTCGATCACGTGGGCCACGGCCGCTCCGACTGGTCGGCCTACAGCCCGCGGCGGTACGCGACGCTGCGCGGCTACGCGACGGACCTGCTCGAGGTGCTGAGCGCCGCGAAGGCCGAGCGCGTGTACTACGTGGGGCACTCCATGAGCGCGATGATCGGCCTGCTCGCCGCGATCGACCAGCCGGAGCGCTTCGAGAAGCTGATCTTCTTCGGAGCATCGCCGCGGTACATGGACGAGGAGCACTACAAAGGCGGCTTCAATGCCGAGGCGGCGGATGCCACCTACGATGCCATGTCGACCAACTACCACGCCTGGGCAGCGGGCTACGCGGGCGCGATGATGGCGACGCCCGACAGGCCGCACCTCGCCATGGAGTTCGCCGAGACCCTGTCGTCGATCCGGCCCGACATCGCCCAGCCCATCATTCGCATGATCCTCGAGTCCGATCACCGGGAGGATCTGCCGCGCCTGCGCGTGCCCACGTTGATCGTGCAGTCCACGGGCGATCTCGTGGTCCCCATGTCGGTGGGGGAGTACATGGCGAAGAAGATTCCGTGCGCCGAGTACCTGGCCATCGAGGCCTCGGGGCACTTCCCGCACGCCAGCGCCCCCGAGGCCACGTCGCAGGCCATCCGCTCGTTCTTCGGGTGAGCCGGTGCCAGGCGCGGCCATGACCCGACGCGCGCTCGCGGTGCTCGCCGCGGGTCAACGCGTCGGGGCGGAAGACAACCTGGAGCGCGTCCTCGCCTGCGTGCGGGAGGAGTGCGGCGCCGACGTGGCGCTGGTGCTGCAAGAGGTCGATCCGGTCACCATGGTCGTGCTGACGAGCGTGCCGCCGACGCTGCCGCGGGGTGACGCGGTGAGCACGGAGATCGTCGGGGACGCGGTGCGCACGGGGGAGTGCATCTACCGCAGCACGCGCTCCGCGCTGAGCCCGCTGCCGAGCGGGCTGCAAGGGAGCACCGCCGTCCTCCCCTTCGCGGGGCGACAGGGGCTGCGGGGCGCGGTGGTGCTCGTCCAGGCCGATGACCAGCCCTACCTGCCCCTGCAGCGGGCGCGGCTCGAAGGGCTCTCCGGGCTCTTCGGGTTGCTCGCCGAGGTGGAGGCGGAGGCACTCCGGGCCGAGGGGCTGCGGGCCCGCTTCAACGCCATGGTGCACACCCTCCCGCACGGACTGGTGTTCATGGACGAGGGGGGCTCCGAGGCGTGGGTCAACGACGCCGCTGCGGAGATGCTCAAGGTGCAGCAGGGCGCGGTGGCGCCCTGGCTCGTGGCGCGGGCAATGGGCTCCCTGCAGTCGCGCGCCGACAACCGGGACGAGATCAGGGCGCAGCTCGCCGAGGTGCTGCGCTCACCCTCGGCAGAGCTGCGTGACCAGCGCTGGATCTTCACGAAGGGCATGGCGGGCGCGCAAGCCGGCGGCGTGCAGGCCGCCGGCGTGCAGGCCAGCGGCGTGCACGCCGGCGGCGCTCAGGCTGGCGGCGCGCAGATGCCGGGCCCGCAAGGTGGTCGCGTGCTCGCGGTGTCGACCACGCCCACCTCGGTGCGCGGGATCCAGGGGCGGCTCTGGGTGTTCGTGGACGTGACGGTGCAGCACTTCGCCCGGCAGGAGCTGCTCGACAAAAACCAGGCGCTCGACGCGGCGCGCGCGGAGGCGGAGACGGCGAACCGGGCCAAGTCGGAGTTCCTCGCGGCGATGAGCCACGAGATCCGCACGCCCATGAACGGTGTGCTGGGCATGGCGACGCTCCTCGAAGGGACGAAGCTCACGGCAGACCAGCGGGACTTCGTGGAGACCATCCGCGCGAGCGGCGAGGCGCTGCTCACCATCATCAACGACATCCTCGACCTGTCGCGCATCGAGTCGGGGCGCCTGGAGCTGGAGTCCATCCCCTTCGACCTGCGCTCCTGCGTGGAGGAGGCGGTGGTGCTGCTCGGGCCGAGGGCGGCGGAGAAGGGGCTGGAGCTCGGGGCGCTCATCGCCGAGGACGTGCCGGCGCGGGTCGTGGGAGATCCGGCGCGGACGCGGCAGATCCTGATCAACCTCATCGGCAACGCGGTGAAGTTCACCCGCACCGGCGAGATCCTGGTGGAGGTGAGCCGCGCGGGAGGTGGCGGGGGCGGCGCGGCGAACGGCGACGCCAGCGTTGTGGCGAGCGGTGCGGTGAGCCTGGTGCGCCTCGCGGTACGGGACACGGGCATCGGTATTCCGGCCGATCGCATGGGCCGGCTGTTCCAGTCTTTCAGCCAGGTGGACGCCTCGATCGCGCGCGAGTTCGGGGGGACCGGGCTCGGGCTCGCCATCTGCAAGAAGCTGAGCACGCTGCTCGGGGGGCAGATCGGGGCGGAGAGCACGGTCGGGGTGGGCTCCACGTTCCACGTGGTCCTCCCGCTGCCCGCGGCGCCGGTGTCGGCGACGGCAGCCGCGCCAGCGCCCGGGCTCGCGTACCTCGGCGGACTGCGGGCGCTGATCGTCGACGACAACGGGTCGAGCCAGAAGATCCTGGCGCAGCACGCCGCGACCTGGGGGATGGACACGGTCGTGGTAGGGTCCGGCCCGGAGGCGCTCGCGCTGCTGGAGCAGGGTGAGCGCTTCCACGTGGCGCTGGTCGACGCGGCCATGCCGGGGCAGTCAGGGTGGGAGCTCGCCGGGCTCTTCAGCATGCTGCCGGACCGACCGGCGGGCGCCGTGCTCCTCCTGGTGGCGGCGGGGGAGGCGCCGGGTGAGGTGTCGGGGATGCAGATCGACATCGCGGGGTTCGTGCGCAAGCCGATCCGGCGGCGCGCGCTCCGCGATGCGCTCCTGGCCGTGGCGACACCGCCCGAGGCGCAGGAGCCGGCGGCGCAGCCGAAGGAGGCCTCCTCGACGCAGGCGCAGCGAAAGGCGCTGCGGCTCCTCGTCGCGGAGGACAACGCCACCAACCAGAAGGTCACCCTGCTCATGCTCGATCGCCTCGGCTACGAGGCGAGCGTGGTCCCCGACGGCCAGGTCGCTGTCGACGCCGTCAAGAGCAGCACTTACGACGTGGTCTTCATGGACGTGCAGATGCCGGGGATGGACGGGCTCACCGCGACCCGGACGATCCGCGCGCTGGGCTCCACCATCATCCAGCCGCGCATCGTGGCCATGACCGCCAACGCGCTGCTCGGCGATCAGGAGCGGTGCGCGGCCGCAGGGATGAACGACTTCGTCGCCAAGCCGGTGCAGATCGAGGACCTCGCGGCGGCGCTCGAGCGCGCCGTGAACGCCACGCCGCGGCTGACGACGTTCGTGCAGGCGGCGCCCGCCGGGGTTGAGGGGGGGCCGTCGATCGATCCAGAGGTGTGGGCTCGCCTGAGCAACCTGTTCGGCGGCAAAGCGTCGTCGCTCGGCCGCATCCTCGACACCTTCATGGCGGACCTGGCGGCGCTCGCAGCCCAGATGCGCGCGGCGCACGAGGAGGGCGACTGGCCGAAGCTCGAGCGGGCTGCGCACACCCTGAAAGGCAGCTCCGCGATGGTGGGGGCCCTGCGGCTGTCGCGCTGCTGCGGGGAGCTGGAGCACGCGGTGTCCTCCCGGATGGACGCGGCGCCAGCGCTCGCAGCGACGCTGAAAGAGCAGCAAGCCGTCACGAGCGAGCTTTCGCTGAGACGCCCCATCACGAAGCCCCCCTCGCTGGTGGCCGCCGAGCGCAGGGCGCTGCCCTGAGTACGCGGCACGGGTCGCCGGTAGCGTTGCGTCAGCGGAATCGGGAGGTGTGTGTGCGCGCGCCTGGCTCACCCGCGACCGGAGGTTCTATCCTCGCGGCGCGCCATGTCCCGGTATCGGAGTGAAGTTCATTCCCTGCGCGCACGCATCCGCGAGCTGACGGAGCAGCTCGAGGCCCGTGATCGGGCCGAGGGCGTGGGAGATCATGCCAGCACCGGCTTCGGGAGGGGCATGTACCATGTCGGTCGCCTGCTCGGCGGCGCCTGGCGGAAAGTGCAGCAGTGGCGGCAGGGGAGCGTGAGCAGCAAGACCGAGGCGGCGCGGTTGCGCCTGCGCATGACCGCGCTGGAGCGCGCCCTCCTGGAGAGACCCTCGGCACCGCCTCCACGCTGGGAGGAGTGATCCAGACCGAGGGCGTGGGTGACCGTCCGCTGGTTTCAGCTCAGGGGTAGTCTCCGCGGTACCGAGCGCTCGTGCTGACTTCTGTGTCGGCGGTGCGGTAGTTCGTCACCATCCACACCAGGGCCACCGCGACGCCGGCGATGATGAAGAAGATCTGCGCGCTCGCGATGTGGGCGAAGTTGAAGAGCCACGGAGAGGCGATCAGGAAGAGGCCCGCACCGAGCTCGATGCCGCCATGGATGGGGAACGGGATGGCCTTGACGACCCCGAGCGGGTAGGCCGTGAGCAGGCTCATCCCGAGCTGCACGACGGCGAGGATGTAACAGATGGTCGCCGGAAGACCCGCGAAGCCGAAGAGCGACGGCGCGAGCACGAGCAAGGCGACGATGGCGTAGTCGATGTAGCCGTGGATCCGCGAGTTGAGAATGTTCATGTTGCCCTCCCGAGAGAGTTCTCTCGCGGAGGAAGCATCGGGCGTGCCGTCGAACTGGCACCAGGCGCTGAGACGGGTCGTGACGGGGCGTGACGGGTGGTAACAGGTGCGTGCGGCGGGGGCGCGTGCCCCGCCGTGAGGCACGCTCAGTGGACGCCGCCGACCAGCCATGCGTGGGCCGGCACGAGAACCTCTTCGGGAGACGCTCCGCCCTGGCTCGCGGGGCCGGTGCTCGCGCCGTCGGAAAGGGAGCCGATGCGGAAGCCGTGGTCGCCGAAGACCAGCACCAGCGTGCGGGGAGGGAGGCTGTCCATGAAGCGCGCGATCACCTCGGTGACCTCCTCGGCGATGCCTTCGAGGCGCTCGGGGAGGGGAGGTCCCGCGTTGCGGAGGCGGGCTTCGACGAGGTCGAGCTTCATCAGCTCGCAGCGGCCAGCGCGCTCGCGGCGGAGCATGGAGACGGCGCGGCCGCGCGCGATGGCGGGCTCGGGGTCCGTGGCGAGCGGCTCCCGGAGCGCGTCGGCGCCGCGCGCGAGCAGGGAGAGCTGCGTGGCCGTGGTGGTGGGCAGCGCCGCCCAGAGCACGGAGCGCTCGACGAGCACGGCGCGGTCGGTGAGCGATTCCTTGAGGCGCGCGGCGACGCGCTCACCGAGGTCGAAGCGCATCGCGTCAACGAGGAGGAGCTTGACGGCGCGGGCCCCGTTGAGCCGACCGATGCGGGCGGCGAGGTCGGGGGCGTCAAGGACCATGGGGGGGCGCTTGCCGGTGACCCGCAGGGCGGAGAAGGACTCGCGGTAGCTGCGCTCGAAGCTCGTGCGCCAGGACTCGACGACGGCGCGCACGGAAGCGTCCGCCTCGCCCGAGAGGGTGGCGCCGAGCAGGGGGAGGTAGTGGGTCGCGAAGAGCTGCTCGATGATGCGCACCGGCCGCGGTCCGCGCGCTTCGTCGAGGGCGATGGCCATCGAGCGCCACTCGGCGGCGCTGAGGACGCGCGAAGGTGGCGGGGTGGAGCGACGGGGCGGGGGGAGGTCAGGGTCTGCGAGGGAGACGTCGTGCGCTGCGTGCGCTGCGTGCGCTGCGTGCGCTGCGTGCGCCGCTGTCGAGGTGGCGCCGTGCAGGAGCGTGGCAGCGTCGGCGCCGCGTACGGGGAAGCGCGGAGCGCCGGGCGCGGCAAGGGCACCAGGAGCGGCAGGAGAAGGCGCCGCGGGGGGCGTGGGCTCGGCGCGGGGGGCATCGGGGCGCGGGGCTTCGGCGCGGGGGGCATCGGGGCGCAGGGCCTCGGGGCGGCGCATCTTGGAGCGGGGAGGGAGGACGCCGCGGGGGCGCGCGTCCCGCGCCGGAGCTTCTGCGGGGGCGGGACAGGAAGGTTCGACGTCCACGTGCACGGCGGCAGCGCCCAGGGCCATCGCCAGGTCGCTGGCGATGACCTCGGCAGCAGCCAGCAAGGCGGTGGGCTCCACGGAGGGGTGCGCGGAGGCTCCCACGAGCGGCGTGGGCTCGCTGGGGAGGGTGGCAGGCTCGGGCGGGAGGGTCGGGGGCTCGCCGAAGAGCGTCGCGGCGTCGGGGAGCAAGCGGGGAGAGTCGATCTGGGGGTCGGACTCGCCGGCGTCCATCACGTCGGCGTCGGGCGGGCTGCTGTCACACGCCCCGCTGCCGTCACGCGCGCTGAGGAGCGTCTCCGGATCGGCCGGGGGAGGGGTGGTCCAGCGGGTGGGCAGGGCCGCCGGGGACCGCGGCTCGGCCTGCGGCGAGGCGAGGGAGGTCCAGGGGGCGGGGCCGGAGTCCTCCGGAGGCGCAGCGTCGGCAGCGAGCTGGGCGAGGGGGACCGGGGTGAGGACGCGGATGTTGCGATCGGGCTCGCCGAAGATGAGGGCGACAGGGGCGTCGCGGGTGGCGTCGAGCCAGGCCGTGAGCGCGCTGCTGTCAGCGTGGTCGAGGGCGCCGTCGTCTCCGGTGAGATGCTGCAGCGGGGGGAGCGCGACGCAGAGACCGGCGGCGCCCAGGGCGCGGGCCCGGAAGACCTGATCGTCGATGATGCTCGTGAGCGGGGCGTCGGGAGCGGTCCGCGGAGGCAGGGCGCCGCGGAGGGCGAGGGCGAGCTCGACGGCATCGTCGATGGCGACCCGGAGCGTTCCACGCTGGGCCACGGCGGTCGCCGCGCAGAGGAAGCGCCGCGTGCGCAGGTCGGCCCACGCTTCCTCGACGGGTCCACTCGGAGCGAACTGGACCTTTCGTGCGGCGAGGGTGGGCGGCAGGGGGGAGCGGCCCTCCAGGTGGTGGGCGCTGGCTGCAGCGGCAGGGTCAAGGCGCATCGCGGGGGCACGCTTGCAGAGGTCGTGCAGAAGGGCGAATTTTCTGCGAAAGCGCCGCCCGATCGGCGCTGAGAGGGGTGCCCTTCGGTCAGCGCCTGGCGAGCGTGAGGGTGGCGAGGCCCCCGAGCAAGGGCTCCTCGGCCACGAGCGCGAGGCCGACGGCTTCCAGATCGTCGTGGAGCTGAGCCTCGTCGTAGCGGGGGCGTGCCTCCACGGCGTCGGCCCAGGCGAGGAGGGCCTGCGTGCCGAGGGGGGCGAGGGCGTCGCCGGCCTCCTCGTCGCGGGCGAGATGGAGGGAGACAGCCTCGTGGGTCATCCTGGAGGACGGTTCGAGGAGGCCGAGGCGACCTCCCGGCCGGAGGACGCGGGCGGCTTCGCGCAGCAGCTCGCGCGGCACGGGGGCATGGAAGAGTGCATTGGCAGCGACCACCACGTCGAAGGACCCTGCCTCGCAGGGCAGGGCGACGAGGGAGGCCTCCTCGTAGCGGACGTTGGCGAGGCCAGCCGCGCGCGCGCGCAGAGAGGCGCGGGTGACCATCGCCGCGGAGCTGTCGACGCCGAGGGCCTCGCGGGAGCCTGCGGCGAGCTTCCGGGTCAGCGTGCCCGGACCGCAGCCGAGATCGAGGCACCGGGCCTCCGGGGTGGGCGCGGCGATCCGGGCGAGGTGGTCGAGGAGGCCCGCGTACGGGTCCTCGTGCTGCATGCGCTCGAAGAAGTCGACCATCTCGTGAAACGCGACGGCCCTGTCCCGGGCGCCGTGGCGGTCGCGCCAGCGCCACGCTGGTTCGAGTGCCTGGTAGGTGCCGCGGTAGTAGAGGAGAGGTGCGAAAGGGGTGCCGGCGGCGCCGTCGAGCACGTGGCCCACGTAGATCACGTGGTCGCCTGCGTCGTGGGTCTGCACGATGCGGCACCCCAGCCAGGCCAGCGCCCCCTCGATGATGGGGCAGCCCAGCGCGGAGCAGGGGGCTCCGGTGAGCGCTGCCTTCCGGTCGTCGTCGCTGCCCTTGCCGGCGAACAGGTCGGAGAGGGCGCGCTGGTCCTCGCGCAGGAAGCTCACGGCGAAGGCGCCCGAAGCGGCCGCGAGGACATGGGTGCGGCTGCGCTTGTCGGCGCAGAAGAGAACCATCGGCGGCTCGATCGACACCGAGCAGAAGGCGCTCACGGTCATCGCCTGGGTGACCCCGTCGTGGGTCGCCGACACCACCGTCACTCCGCTCGCGAACTGTCCGAGGACCCTCCGGAACTCCGAGGGAGCGATCGTCATCGGGCTCAGTGTACGCACTCCACGGGTTCGCTGGGCTCGGGTTTCGTCATCCAGCGCGGGTCGCGTCGTCGGAGACGCGGTAGAGCTGGATGAGCGACGGGCGGTTGCCGAAGGGCTGCACGTACGAGAGCTCTGCGGCCTGACCCACGAGGAAGCGGTGGTAGCGCCGCGCGGGGACGACGACGAGGTCACCGGCGCGGACGAAGACGCGGATCCACTGTTCGTCACGGCCGCGGATGTCGTAGAGGCCCTCGCCCTCCACGAAGAGCCGCACCTCTTCTTCGAGGTGACAGTGCTCGTCGGCCTCGCGGACGATCTCGACTTCGTCCTGCGGCCGGCTGGCAGAGCGGCGGACACGATCGGCTTCGGACCAGCCGCGCGTGGACTGCGCGTGCTGGGTGGCAGCGGCGATCTGAGCCACCTCGAAGCTGTCGCAGGCGATGCCTTCGGCACGCAGGTCAGCCTCGCTACACCCGATTTCTCTTCCCGCGCTCAGCCGGACCGCACGCATGATGCTCCTCCAGGATCGCAGATCCAAGGACACGTGCAGGGACGCGCGTCAAGACGGCAGGGGCCGCTTTTCCGGGTCCACTGCGCGGCTGTTCCGCGTTTCGCGATCACCACGGCGCCCGCTCAACCGCGCCCGAAGAGCCAGCTCAGGCCAGCGATGCTGACGGCGAGGACACCAAGGGCGAGGAGCAGCACCGCAGCGTCGGTGAAACCCCAGCCCGCGCGCGGAGGCGCAGGCTCGGGGCCCTGTGACCGCAGGCGGGCGGCGGGTGGAGCGTCGAGGGCTGCGGAGGAGGGAGGCGCGGGTGTCGCGTGGGGGTCGGCGTCCGCAGCGCTCCCGGCGTCCGTGCTCGGAGGCCCGGCCTCGGGTGCGTCTGGAGGATCGAGGGGCTCGTCGCCTCGCAGGGGCTCGTCCGGGCAGCGCTCCAGTTCTGCGAGGGCCTGGACTGCTGGCAGCTCACAGGCGAGGCGCGTGGCTCCGAAGGTGAGGGACTGACCCGGGCGCCAGGTGACGTCCGCGGCTGGCGGCATCGGCGCGCCGTCGAGTGCCATGACCCCGGCGGCGCCCACGTTGCGCACCAGGATCTGGTCGCCTTTGCGGGTCACGGTGAGCTGCCTGCGGGCTGCAGCCTGGTCGGTCACCGGCAGGTCGACGTCGCGGGCGCGGCCCACGGTGTAGGGGCGCCCCGCTTCTTCCAGGAGCAGGGTCTGCCCTTCGTCGGGACCGACCAGCACCTGGACGTAGGGCGTGGGGTCCTCGCCCTGCGCGCGCAGGCCCCGGGTCACCAGCGCGAGCGCCAGCTCTCGCGCGGCAGCCGCAGGGGCCCCGAGCGCGATGGCCGGGCGGATGCGGATCATCAACCACACCCGCCCGACGCGCACCCGGTCGCCGTCGCGCAGGGGCTCCGGGGTGTGTGGGGGGAGCTTGCGACGACCGATGAAGGTGCCGTTCAGGCTGCCCTCGTCGGCGAGCGTGTACTCGGCCCCGCGCTGCCGGATCGAGGCGTGACGCGCGCTCACGCTGGGGTCGGGCAAGCGGACCTCGCAGCCATCGCCGCGGCCGATCACCAGCCGCGGTGCGTCGAGAGAGAGCGACAGCGCCTCCGCAGGGCCCGGGGGGACGTCAGGCGAACCCGCCTCGGCGGCGAGCACCACGATGGTTACTGCCATGTCGGGGATCCGCTGCGGCTAGCCGATCGAGGCCCGGCGCAGGCGCTCCACGGAGGCCACGAGCTGGCGCACGGCCTGCTCCTGCTGCCGCGCGGCTTCCTCGATGCGCCGGCCCACCTCGACGAGCTGCTCGCCGCCGCGCGCCTGGTTCCGCTGGGTCGCGTTCAGGTTGTGGACCATGTTGGAGATCTGCTCGATCGCGCTGGTGATCTGGCGACCGCCGCGCGCTTGCTCCTGGCTCGAACGCTCCACGTGCTGGGTGATGGTGCGCATCTTCTCGGCGCTCTTCATGATGAGCTCCGAGCCGCGGGCCTGCTCGGCCGTGGCGGCCGCGATCTGCTGGACCGTCTCTGCGATGCGCCCGATGGCGTCCGTGACCTGCTTCGAGCCCTTCGCCTGCTCGACCGTGGCCCGGGCGATGGCGCGGACCATGTTGGTCGACTTCTGCGAGCTCTCAAGAATCTTCTTGAGGGCGCGCTCGGCCTCGTTGGACACCTCCACGCCGCGGTCGACGATGTGCGCGCCGCGCTCGACGGAGGCGATGGCGTTCTTCGACTCGGCCTGGATGGTCTTGATCAGCTCCGCGATCTCCTTGAGGCTCACCCCGGCGCGCTCGGCGAGGTCCTTGATCTCGTCGGCGACGACCGCGAAGCCCTTGCCGTGCTCACCGGCCTGGGCGGCGATGATCGCCGCGTTGAGCGCGAGGAGGTTGGTCTGCTCGGCGACGTCGTCGATGACGGCGAGGATCTGGCCGATGGCCTCGATGCGGAAGCCCAGGTTGGAGATGACGGCGACGGCCTCCTGGGCCGACTCCTTGATGCGGTAGATCTCGCCGATGGTCTTCAGGATGGCCTCGGCGCCCTTCTCGGCGTCCGTCGCCACCTCCTCGGAGAGGCGCGCCGTCTCGTCGGCGTTCGAGCGCACCTGGTCGATGGATACGTCCATCTGGTTCATCGAGGAGCTGGTCTCCTCGGCGGTGAGCGCCAGGGCGTCGACGTTCTTCGCCACCTCGCGGATCGAGTAGGCCATCTCCTCGATGGAGGAGACGGTCTCGCGCACGCTCGAGCTGAGTTCGCTGACGTTCTCGGCGACCTCCTCGTTGGTGGCGGTCATCTCGAGGATGCTGGAGCTCGACTCCTCTGCGCTCGACGCCAGCGACTCGACCGACTGGGCGATGTTCGCGAGGGCGGTCGTGATCTCCCGGATCGACATCGTCGCCTGCTCGCTCGCGTGCATCATCGCGCTCACGCCGTCGCTCAGGCGGGGCACCACGTCGTCGAGCATCGCCGTGGCCTGGGACAGCTCCGCGCGGCGCTGGCGCTCGCGCTGCTCCGCGGCGCCGATCCGGTCGGCCACGGTGTTGAGTTCGGTGTAGACCCGCGCCACGTCGGCGGGCACGCCTGCGGGGGTGCGCACGCGCTCGCCCTCGGTCACGCGCATCACGGCCTCGATGACGCCCTCCACGTCGACCTCGGGCCCCCGATCCGCCATCTCGTTCAGGCGCACGGTGAGCGCGTCGCGCTCGCGCAGCAGGGCGTCGCGCTCGCTCACGGCCCGGTCCCGATCGCCCGAGACCTTCTCCCGCTCGCGGAGCAGGCTGTCCCGCTCGGTCGCGACGCGGTCTCGCTCTCGCTCCAGCGTGTCCCGCTCGCGGGAGACCCCGTCCCGCTCCCGCAGGGCGCCGTCACGGTCCGTGGCGACCCGGTCTCGGTCCCGCTCCAGGGAGTCGCGCTCGCGGACGAGGTTGTCCCGCTCGCGCACGATGGCGTCCCGCTCCACGGCGAGCTTGTCCCGCTCGCGCGACAGGCCGTCACGCTCCTTGCCGACCGCGTCGCGCTCCTTGAGCAGGTCGGCGCGCTCCTCGGCGAGTTCGGCGCTCTTCTCGGCGAGCTCGCCGATCTGCTCGTAGGCATCGGCGAGTTCCGGGGGCGATCCCTCGGGCAACTGCGGCCGCTTGCCCTTGGCCGCAGCGCGCAGGGCTTCACGCAGGCTGCCGAGGGGCGCCCCGCCGCCCAGCCTGGCCACGTAGAGCACCCCTCCCACCCCGATGCCGCCGAGGAGCAGGAAGAGTTGGCTCGCGTAGTCCGCAGCCGGCTTCGACACCAGGCTGAGTGCGAAGGCGACGACGATGATGATCCCGATGGGGCCGAGCAGCTTCGCGTTCATGTCTTGGTCCCGTCGCCCGACGCTTTTCCGACGGGAGGGCGCCCGAGCGTAAGAGCCGAGGGGCCTCCGGCGCAAGAAGGCGGAGGAGGCGAAGGCCTGGAGGCGCGGCTGGGGCGCCCCCTGGAGCACGTGTTCCGGCCGCGCGGCGCGGGTTCTGGTATGCAAAACATCGCGGTGCCGGGCCGTGACGGGACCCGCCCCCGCTTCTTCAGGCGGCGCTGTCAGATGTGCTGGCAGCGTCCTCCGACCTTCGAGAACGCGAAGCCTCGCTGGGCGGTTCAGCGGAGGCCTCGCCCCCGCGGCGCCTCCACCACTGCTCATGCCCCTTGCCGCCCGCTTGCTCATCGCCTTCGGCGTGGTCGCGATCATCGCGACGGCGCTGGTCGGATTCACGCTCCGGGAAGCGTCACGCGAGGTCGTCGAGAGCGGTTATGTGGACCGCTTCGACGCCGCGCATGCGGGGGTGCGGCAGCAGCTCGCCTGGGAAGCCGAGGCCCTGCGCGGGCTGCTCGCGCCGCTCTGCCAGCACGACACCTTCGTCGACAAAGCGCACCTCGAGCTGTACCGGGCGCGCGGCAACCCCGAAGCGCTGGATCCAGGGGTCCGCATCTCCCTGCGCCATCAGGTGGCCGAGCAGGCCAAGGCCCTCCGGCTCGACGAGCTGACCCTGGTGACCGGCGAAGGCCTGGTCCTCGGCGCGGAGGACGTGGCGCGGATCGGCACGCGGGACGGGCGCCTCAAGGCCTTGCTCAAGGAGAAGGCGAAGGGCGAGGCCAACGACAAGTCGGGCAAAGGGGCCGCTGTGGCGGGGGGAGCCCCTCGCCTCCGCCCTGCAGCCGGGGACGCGGAGCCTTCCCTGGAGGTGCACTGCGCCCGCACGGGGCAAGGGGTGACCATCGGGCTCGTCGGGACGCGCCGGGTGGGACCGCTGCTCGAACGGCTCGGCGCTGCCTACGGGGTGCGGCTCGCGACCGCGGCGGACGGCGAGGGCGCGGCGCACGGGGCGCCCTCACCGCAGGCCAGCAGCGAGGCCGCTGTGGTGCGGGTGCTGGAGCTGCCGGAGGTGCAGGGGCTGCGGGTCGTGGCCTCGGTCTCGCGGGAGCCTCTGCAGCGCGCCCTGGCGCTGCTCGACCGCGACATCCTGATGACCGGCGCGACGGTGCTGGCGATCGCCACGGTGATCGCGGTGGTGCTGGCGCGCAGCCTCTCGCGCCCCATCGTCGCGCTCGCGCGGGAGACGCGGGAGGTGATGAACGGCGCGCCCCGGAAGGTGCAGGGGCGCGGAGGGCTGGAGATCGCGGCCCTAGCCGAGGCGTTCAACGGGACCATCGATGAACTCGCGGCGATGCGTCGCAGGCTCGCGACGGCGGAGCGGATCGCCGCGCGCAGGGAGATCGCGCGGCAGGTGGCGCACGAGATCAAGAACCCGCTCGCGCCCATCCGCGCCGCGGTGGAGACGCTGCGGCGGCTCCGGGCGCGCGAGGACCCTGCGTTCGACGAGTACTTCGAGGAGGCCACCGCCACGGTGCTCGAAGAGGTGCACCGGATCGCCAACATCGTCGGCGAGTTCACCCGCTTCGCGCGGCTGCCTCCCCCGAACCCCGAGCCCGTCGATCTGCTGGAAGTGGCCCGGCGGGTGGTCACGCTCCATGCAGCCCACGGCGACGACCCTGCGTCTTCCGGGAGGTCGCTGGAGACGAGCGCGACGGGTCCGCGCGTGGAGCTGTCGGCGGAGGCCGTCCCGCGCGTGTCCGCTGACCGCGATCAGCTCGTGCAGGTGCTGACGAACCTGATCCAGAACGGCCTGGAGGCCTCCCAGACCACGCGGCCGGATCCCCGGGTGGTGGTCACCCTCGGCCCCTTGCCGAACGGCCGCGTGCGGATCGTGGTGCGCGACAACGGACCAGGAGTGGCCGAGGAGATGGTCCCGCGTCTCTTCGAGCCGTACGCGACCACCAAGGAGAAGGGGACGGGGCTCGGCCTGGCGATCGTGCAGCGCATCGTCTTCGAGCACGGCGGCGAGATCAGCTACCGGAAGGCCCAGAAGGGAGGCGCCGTCTTCGAGATCTGGTTGCCGGTGGGGGGTCCACCGCTCCTGGAGCAGACCGCGCGTCCGCCTTCGGAGAGGCCCCCCGAGAGGCTTCCCGAGAGTCCAGAGGGCAGCCCAAGGCCGTAGCTGCATCACGCACTGCGGGCGGTGTGCGCCGAGGCGACCCGGTGGCATGCTCCACGGCCTCCCATGACCAACGAACGCAAGCTTCCCGAAGGACGCCTGGGCCGGCTGGTGAAGATGGCCGGCGTCGGGGCGCGCACCGGAGCCAGCCTGCTTCTCTCCAGGGACGGGGAAGGCGCGGCCCAGCAGGCTGCGGAGGTGCTGGGCACCTTGCGGGGGCTCGCGGCCAAGGCGGGTCAGATGGTGAGCTACGTGGATGGTCTCGTCCCCGAGACGCACCGGGTCTCCTACGAGACGGCGCTGCGCACGCTGCGCACCGCGGCGCCGACGTCATCGCCTGCAGCGATCCGCGCGGTGGTCGAGGAGGACCTCGGCGCACCCATCGGGGATCTCTTCGCGCGCTGGGAAGAGGAACCCTTCGCCAGTGCATCCATCGGCCAGGTGCACCGCGCCACCCTGGTCGACGGCCGTGACGTCGCGGTGAAGGTGCAGCACCCGGGCATCGCCCGCGCGGTGGAGAGCGATCTGGAGAACGCCAGTGTCCTCCAGGGCCTCGTCGGCGCCCTCGCTCCCCGGGAGCTGAACACCAAGGCGGTGCTCGACGAGGTCAAGATGCGCTTCCGCGAAGAGCTCGACTACACCCTGGAGGCCACCCGGCAGGCGCAGTTCCGGGCGCTGTTCGCCGGGGATCCCGAGATCCACGTGCCCGCCGTCATCGAGGATCGCGTGAGCCGACGGGTGCTCACCGCCGAGCTGGTGCACGGCATCTCGCTCGAAGATGCCGCGACCCACGACGTGGACCTCCGCCGACGCTGGGCGGAGACGCTCTGGCGCTTCGTGTTCACGGGCAACCTGGTGGGGGGCATGTTCAACGCCGACCCCCACCCGGGCAATTACCTGTTCCGTACCGACGGCACGATCTCGTTCCTCGACTTCGGGTGCGTGCAGCCCATCGAGGGAGAGCGGATGATCCACGCGCGCGGCCTCCACACCGCCGCACGGGAGCGTGACGAGGCGGCGTTCGCGCGGTGGGCGAAGGCCATCCTGGCGACCCACGGGGGGCGCTACGAAGAACTCGCGGTTGCGCACTCGCGGCGCTGCTTCGAGCCCCTCTTCTCCTCTCCCTTCCGCATCACCCGCGACTTCGTGGCCTCCCTGGTGAACGACATGCGCCACATGAAGGACGCCGTGCTGCTCAAGAAGGACAGCGGGTTCGTCCCTTTGCCGTCGGGCATGCTGTTCATGAACCGGCTCCACTTCGGCTTCTACTCGGTGCTGGCGCGGCTCGATGTCGAGGTCGACTACGCCGCCGTGGAAGCGCGCCTGCTGGAGGCGGCTGGTGTGCTGACGTGACCCATGCGCGGGCGCGCGGGTCTCGCCGGGGGTGACACCGCACGCCGCTGCGCGGCTCACGGCCGGTAAGGTGGCTCGTATCCGGGACGCGCCGGTCGATGGGCCTTGAAGAAGGCCCGGAGCGCGAGGAGCGCCGGGAGGACCCTCGGGCGTTCCGCGTCGAAGAGGTTGCGCGTTTCCAGCGGATCAGCCGCGAGGTCGTAGGCCTCGACCACCTTGCGCCGGGGGTCGTCGATGACCTTCAGATCGCCCCAGTAGAGTGCGCGCCGCAGCCGCCCCTCGGCCAGCAGGGGGCGATCGAGCGGCGCCTCCTCCCCCGCACGCCCGGCGAGCCGCGGGACGAGGCTCTGCCCGAAGAACGACGCGGGGGTCTCGACCCCGAAAAGATCGAGGATGGTGGGGCCCAGGTCGATGAGACCCACCCGCTCCTCGATGCGCCGCGGGACGATCCCCGGACCGCGCGCGAGCAGCGGGACCTGGACGAGCTCTTCGTAGAGCGTCTTGCTGTGCTCCCGGGTACCGTGCTCGCCGAAGGCTTCGCCGTGATCGCTGGTGACGAACAGGTAACCCCGGTCGCGGAAGCGCTCCTCCAGCACCGCCACGACACGACCGAGCTGCGCGTCGGCGACGCCGACCTCGGAGAGATAGCGCTCGAAGGCGCCTCCGGTGCGCGCTCCTCGATCGTAGGGGGCATGAGGCTCGGTGAGGTGGGCGTAGACGAAGAGAGGCCCTGCTCCCGCACCCTCGAGGATCTCGAGCAGCGGGTCGACGACGGCCTGCGCGTGCGCATGGTGGCGCCCTCTGGCCACGACCTGCTCGTCCTGGAAGCCTCGCGCGACCCCGTAAGCGCCGGCGAGGAAGTTGAGGCTGCACACGCTGGCCGTGCGCACGCCGTGCTCGGTGAGGAGCTCCGGGAAGCGTCGCGCTGGATCCTTCGCAGGGTAGACGAAGCGCGCGTTGCCACGCCCGTACATGCCCCACACCATCTGGGAGAAGTAACGCCCCGAGAACATCGTGGCGAGCGAGACGGCCGTCTGGCTGCCCGGCGCGATCACGCGGGGGAAGTAGGCGCCCTCGCGCGCGAGGGTGGTGAGCACGGGTAGCGCGCGCTCATGCGCTGGGTGCGCCGCATCGGAGAGGACGTCGGCGCGCATGGCATCCACGGTGATGAGGACGACCACCGGGGCGATGCCTGGCGCGAGGCTGGATCGAGAAGGCGTCGGTGGCAGGCTGGCGCGATCTCTCCAGAATGAAGCCGACAGGTCCGGAGGCAGAGGCGGCTCCGCGCCGGGGGCCGGCTGCGGCCCTGGTGAAGACCAGCGCACCCGCGCGAGCGTCCAGGCGGCGAGGGAGCAAGGATCGCGGAGGAGCGAGAGGCGCACGGCGTTCGACGGCTGCGCGCCGAGGACGAGCGCGAAGGGAAGCAGGCTCGCAGCACCGAGGAGGGCCCGGGTGCGCGGACGCCAGCGGGCAACCACGCGCGCGCAGCACGGCGCGACCGCGGCGCCCGTGAGGGTGCCCGAGACCCAGGCCAGGGCTCCGTGAACACCAGGGTAATCATCCCGCAGGAACCCATGGTTCGCGCCCAGCGCCACGAGGCCGAGGACGCCGAGGACCACGGAGAGCCAGCGAGGCCACGCGCGGGTCCCGACGACGTGTGCGAGGGGCACCGCGAGGCCGCACAGGAGGGCATAGAGAACGAACAGGGGCGCTTCGAGGCGACTGCCCCAGGGAATGCGCGCCTGACGGTGGAGATCGTCGGAGAGGACGACTCCCATGAGGACCGCAGCACCGGCGGCATAGCAGAGCAGTGCCGCGAACCAGCGTCGCCTGCGTGCCGTCTCGGCAGGAGAGCCCCGCGCGACCAGGTAGGCTCCAAGAGCGAGCGGGACCGCGAGCGTGACGCCCATCGCCAGGGTGCCGGCGGCCTCCCAGAGGTACATCAGAAGACGTGCGCGTAGCCCGCCTGGCGGCCGCGACGATCTGAGGGTGAGCGCGACCGCATGGGTGAGAACAATCGACGCGCTTCCGCCCATGGTCGACAGGCATGCATGCACGGCCGCTTCTTGCGGTCCTGCGAGCCGAGCAGGATGGGCTTCCCGCTCCTGAGCTGCGTCCGGCGAGCGCGGCATGAGTTCCTGGGTGGACCAGCGGAATAGACCAGTGAAGCCCCTGGAATTCCAGGGGCGCATGGATGCCTTGCAGCGTGAGGCGCCCGGTGGAGCACGAGCTTCCGGCGAATGCATGGATCCAGGGCCGAAGGGGTGAACGGGTCGTGCTCGGTCGCGCTGACTGCGCAGCATTCGTCACGAGAGTGTTCGGCCTGAGCCCTCGGTGGCGTCACCAGCGAGCCCGCTCTGGACGTGTGAGGCCTGGCACTCCTGTTGCTGATGTAGAGAGTGGAAGGGGAAGAACCTGTGAAACAACCAGTTCGTGACAGACTGCGCCCGCAATGCGCTCCACGCGCGCTGCTGGCCCTCGTCGGAGCCTTCGCGCTCGCGGGCTGCACCGGGACGCTCGGCACCAGCGGCGCCGTCGTCTACGGCTATCCAACGGCCTACGCCGAGGTCGAGCCGGTGCAGATCGAGACCTACCCACGCACCATGTACCGAGGCTCCTACGCCTACCTCGTGGACGGGAGCTGGTACTACCGTAACAGCGGGCGCTGGGTCGTCTTTCGCCAGGAGCCACCGGAGCTGCGACATTATCGGACGCGCTCCGTCGAGCCGCCCCGGGTCTACGAGCGAGACCGTGGCTATGGCTACCCCCGTGAACGGCCGCGCGAATACCGGCGGTGGCGCTGAGTCGCCGCCTGCAAGGACAAACCATCATCACCAGCACGGATAGATAGGTCGAGAGGGAGAGTCTTTATGATGAGCAAGTGGATCTTGCTGGGCGCTGGAGGGGTGCTTGCCGCATTCGCTTCAGGCTGTCTCGTCTCCCTCGATGGAGACTCCGATGCCGTCGTCGTACCCGGTGATCCGGTGGGCGAAATGGACTTCAACTGGACCATCGACAATGCCGCGGACGCCTACGACTGCAGCTTCTATGCGCTGCCCGGGTCGGCGCTGGACCTCGAAATGGTGCTCTTCGACGACCGCGGCGACCTGGTGACGCGGGAATACGCAGCGTGTGAGGACTTCTCCCTCTCGCTCGTGATCTCTGCAGAGCGCTACTACCACGCCGAGGTGACCATGGTAGATGCTGCTGATCGCAGCCTGGCCATCTCGACGACACAGACGCTCAGCGACATCTGGGTCGAGCCTGAGACGACGGTGGATCTGAGCGTCGACTTCCCGCCGAGCTCCATGCAGTAGGCTGATGTCAGAGCGAACGGGGGATGATCAGCCGGGCGCGGGTGCCACCCCCGGAGTGCTCATCGATGGTGAGCTCGACGTGGGTATGAGCGGCCACGGCGTGCGCTGCGATGAGCGACAGGCTCGACGGTCGCCCCTGTGCCACGGCATCGAAGTCGCGGCTCAGGAGGATGCCTCGGGCCTGTGCAGGGATGGCGATCCCGGCATCGTCGAAGGTGATCTCCAGGGCCTCGGGCTGCTCGGTCAGGGTCACCACGACATCGCTCCCCGGGGCGGAGGCTCCGATGGCGTGATCGAGGAGGGCCTGCAGGAGCACCGTGAGCGCTCCGAGCGGCACCACGTCGTGCGCGTTCTCGGGTGCCTCCAGGCGCACGTGGACCTCGCGGCGCGCGGCGCGCGCGAACCCTTGATGCACCACCCCGCGCAGGATGTCGGCGACGTCGGTGTGGCGCGGCAGCTCGTCGAGAGGGCACGCGCCGAGACGCGCCAGGTCGCTGACGATCTCCGAGGCAGCAGTGACATGCCGTCCCACCTGGACGGCAAGCTCGCCAGCCTCGCCTCCGCGCTCGCGGTGGGGCGCGACGTCGCGCCCCATGGCAGCGAGCGTGCCGCGGAGCTGCGTCCCCAGCGCCCGGGCGGCAGCCACGAGCAGGGGCAGACCGCTCTCTGCGGGAGGGAGCTGTGAGGTGTGCATGTGGTGGACACCCCGCACGCCGACGCGCTCTCCCTGGGAGAAGACGGCCGCCAGCTCGCGCGCGTAGGCCTCTCCCTGCGCCTGGGCGGCAGCGAGCTCCTTCTTGAGGATCTCCAGCTCACGGCGCGCCAGGTCCACGTCAGCCGGGAACGTCAGGGTCTGCATCGCCCCATCGAGCTCCAGGCGACCGCCGTAGCGAATGGCCATCCGCGAGAGCCAGGCCCGCTCGTTGGCGATGCTGGCCGTGGTGTCGGGCCCGAGGCTGACGCTCACCGTCACCTCGTCTCCCGCGCGGCGGATGCTCACCTCGGGGGTGCTCGCCGCGCCGCTCGGGTCGCCGCTCTGAGCGATGAGCACCTGCAGCATGCGCCGCAGCTCCGACTCGTCGCCGAACACCGCGGTGCCATCGCCCATCTCGATCTGGACCCGCGCCTCGGGGGCGACCTCCCAGACCAGCTCCGCGAGGTCGATGCGGCCGCGGCGACCCCGGTGCATGGGGCGCCCGTGAAGGGAGGCCAGCATACTCACGGCTTCGTCGAGCCGCTCCAGGGTCCCCTCCACGCCGCCCGTGCCTTCCTCGATCAAGGGAGGCGGCGGTCCAGCTTCGGAGGTCAATCCCACGCCCTGGCGAAGCTTCCGCGCGGCACTGCGCGCCTCCTGCGCCAGGAGCCATGTCAGCTCGGGAGGTGTGAGTCTATCGGTAGGCACGCAGCACCATGATGCCAGACGCGGCCCGCCCCTGCTACGCTCTCCTCGCGTCGATGTCCGACCGCTCCGCCGCGTATTTCCTGGCTCTCGCGCTCGGCGCTGCCGCCGTCACGACCCTGCTCCCGTCGGCGTGCAGCTCGAGCGCTCCCAACCCCTTTGCGACCGGTGGCGGCGGGGGCGCCGGTGGGCAGGGGGGGCAGGACGGCGGAGGGGGCGAGGGGGAGGGCCTGGACCCCACCCTGGGTGGCCCCTGCGTCGACGATGGCCAGTGCGACGACGGGATCCCCTGCACCGTCGACACCTGCGACAAGACGCTCGACCGCTGCCGGTTCGCGCCGGACGACATGTCCTGCCAGAACGCGGTGTACTGCGACGGCGTCGAGCGCTGCGCGCCGAAGTTCGGCTGCCGCGCCGGTGAGCCGGTGGACTGCGGAGACGCCAACGCATGCACCATCGACGCGTGTGTCGAGGAGACACGCCAGTGCACGCACGAGGCGCGCGACGCGGACCAGGATGGCGATCCGGATGCTCACTGCGGCGGCGGCGACTGCGACGACGCGGATCCCAGCGCCTCGTCCGCGCACCCCGAGCTGTGCGGCAATGGCCGGGATGACGATTGCGACGGTGTCGTCGACGAGGCGATGTGCTCGTCACCGGCGAACGACACCTGCGTGAGTGCCCTGGAGATCACCCAGCCCGGCTCCTACGCGATGAGCACCATCGGCGCTGCGTTCGACTACGCCACGGCGTGTAGCCCCGCCGCCCAGCCGCCCCTGAACGACGTGGTCGCCGCCATCGTGCTCCCCGCAGGTCCACCCGTCGATGTCGAGGTGACGGCGCGCACCCCCTACGTGGGCGTCGCGGTGACCCTCGCCGGCCAGTGCGGCGACGCCGCGAGCGCGATCGCCTGCGGCGGCCCCCATCCCGCGCCGTTCGGCAAGATCGCCAAGCTCCGCGGTCGCGGCCTCGGCAGCACCTCGCAGACCACCGCGATGCCGCTCTACGTGACCACGGCTGGGGGCACCCAGGTGACCCTCGACGTGGCCTTCCTCCCGCCGACCCCGCCACCTACCCACGAGACCTGCGGGACGGCCACCCCGCTCGCCGCAGGGGTCCCGGTGGAGGCAGAGATCCTCGACGCAGAAAAGGATCTCGGGAGTGCCTGCGAGACGGCACTGGGGGACCTCGTCTACACCTTCGAGCTGACCGAGCCGCAGGACGTGCACGTTTACGCGACCTCGCTCGATGGCGACGGATCCCCCTCCATCTCGCTGCGCAACGCTGCCTGCGCGCTGCCCGAGGACGAGATCACCTGCCAGACGGCGAACCCCGCCCACCTCTTCCGCCACGAGCTCCAGCCGGGCACCTACTTCGTCGGGGTGAGCGCGAGCGCTCCGACCACGGTGGTCTTGACCCTCGAACTCGACCCACCGACCGCTCCGCCGCCTGACGAGACCTGCGCGGGCGCTCCTCCTCTTCCCATCAACCAGAGCGTCCCCATCAGCCTGAGCGCACATCAGGACGACATCCAGGTCGGCTGCCTCGCGGGCGCACCAGACGCCGCCCATGCACTGGACTTGACGGTCTCCTCGGACGTGCTCCTCGTCGAGCGGATTTCCCAGGGCGACACCGGCGCGATCGCCCTCCTCGCGCCGGCCTGCGAGGCCCCGAGCGACAGGCTCGCTTGCTACGCCAGCGCGATCTCGCCCGTGCGCACCGCGAAGTACAACGTGCCGGCTGGCGACTACCGGGTGGTCGCCGAGACGCTCTTCGCGCAGCCCGTGGAGGTGACGGCCCTCGTGCGGCCAGCGTCCCCGCCCACCCTGGTGGTGTTCGCGGACGGCTGCAGCGATGCGCTGGAGATCCCCTCCACCGGCGGACGCTTCCAGGGGACGACCGCCAACGCCAGCGCCGACTTCGGCGCGGGCTGCGACCAGACGGGCACACTCCCTGGCGGCGCCGCCGACCAGCTCCTCAAGCTCGTCCTGCCGGCCCGGAAACGGGTGGTGCTCGACATGGCAGGCTCCGGGTACACCACCCTGCTCAACGTGCGCGCCGGGCCGGCATGCCCTGGCGCCGAGATCCCCTTCGCGTGCACGATCGGTACCGGGCAGGGCAGCTTCCTGGACCTCGTGCTCGATCCCGGAACCTACTACCTGCAGATCGACGGTCTCTCGAGCAGCGAAGGCCCCTGGTTCCTCGACGTTCACGTCGTCGACCCGCCGCCCTGATCCAGACGACGCGCACCCGCCTGCCGCAACCGCGCCCGGGTTCTTTGCCGGCGTTTGCAGCGCGACTACGCTCCTAGGATGGACTCGACCCGAGACTCGCGCGCAACCGTCGAGCTCAACCTCTACGAGCTGTCCTGCGAGGGCATCACCGTCTCCTACTCGCGGAGCGGGCTCGAGGGCATACCCCAGCTCAGCTACGCCACCGGAGACCGGAGCTACGTCTTCCGGGGTGAGGAGATCCGCGCCATCTCCACCGAGATTGGACGCCAGCTCAGCGTCACCCTGGAGGCCAGCCCCGACCTCGAAGCGATCACCTTCACCTTGATCTTGCCGCCCCTCAACCTGGAGGGAGATGAGGCACCCATCGAGACGGTCGCCCTGATCACCCGCCACCGCACCAGCATCGGCGGCCCGCGCCTGGTGAAGGGCCAGGTCCTGTCCTACGAGACTCTGAAGCTCACCGGCGTCGCGCGCGCGGTCATTTTCTGATCGGACGCTGATCGGAGCTGGAGCGAGCTGGGGATCCCGTCACCGCTCGTCACGGTCGACGCGCACCGGCTCCGCGGCGCCTTCGATCGTCGCCTGCTCTCCGGCAGGCAGGGCCAGCGGAGCATTCACGGGCGCTGCGGGGCCGAGCTGGGGATGGTTCACCTTCTCCAGCGCCGCGAGGGCCGCGCGGCGGAGGACCCACAGTCCGGCCGTCGTCCCTGCGGACACCACGATCCCCCGACCGATGCTGGCGAGCACCCCACGCTTCTTGCGCGCCACGTTCTGCGGGTGCCACCACATCCGCTGCAGCGCTGCGACACGCTCCCGGCGCAGCCGCTCTTCCCGGCTCCTGATGCCCAGCACGGCAAGGGTGATCCCGCCGCCCACGGCCACCATGACCGTCGCGAAGCCAGCGAGCAGTGCCTCCGGGTGACGCTTCACCTGGGCTTTCACGCTCACCACCTGCTTCACTTCTTGCCGCCGCCGATCCAGCTCGTCGAGGGTGCGTGTCAGCCGTTCACGCAGCAGGTCTGCGCGGGTCTCGAGCTGTTCATCGGAGACCTTCACGTCGCTCATACCAGGTGCTCCTTCAGGATGCGGACGTCCTCCTCGACCCGCGCCCGCGTGCGTGACAGCGGGTTCAAGGGGATGCGCTTGTAGCCGAGCAGCACCGCCACCGCGGCGATCACGAGGAGCGCCACCCCGATGAGCAGCGCCGGCAACGCGCTGAGCTGGATGGCCAGCGCGAGCGCCACGAAGAGCATGGTGACGCCGATCATGGCTGCGCAGAGAGCTGCGCCGATCGCGATCCCGGCGATCTTCGCCCGCCTGATCTCGTCGCGCACTTCTTCCTTGGCCAGCGCGATCTCCGTCTGGACCAGCTCACGGGTGTCCAGGATGGCTTCCTTCAACAGATCGACCGTCGGGGTCGACGGCCCGGGCTCCACGTGCTCCATGCCTCACCTCTCGCGGAGGAACGCGATGCACACGGCGCGCCAGGTACAGTGGACTACGTTCGTACGCCGGAGACGACACGCTCGTGCCCGCCCAGGTCACGAGTGCGCTGGATCTCGCCAAACCCTGCGCGCTCAAACAGCGCAGCGGTGTCCGGAGCCTGCCCAGCCCCCACCTCCATCGCGAGGACGCCGCCCACCTCCAGCCACCGCGGCGCCTCCGCGATGATCCGGCGGGCCACGTCCAGACCGTCAGGCCCTCCCTCCAGCGCCATCCGGGGCTCGTACTCACGGATGTCGGGAGGCAGCCCGAGCATGTCCTCGTCGGAGATGTAGGGCGGGTTGGCGGTGATCAGGTCGAACCTCACCTTCCGGGGGACCCGCGCGAACAGGTCGGTGCGCATGAACCCCACGTTCACGGCACCCAGCCGGAGCGCGTTCTCGCGCGCCACCGTGAGCGCCTCGCCCGAGAGATCTGCGCCGAGAACCCGGGTGGTCGGTCGCTCCTTCCCCAGCGAGATGGCCACGCACCCCGAGCCCGTGCACAGATCGAGCACCCGCGCGCACAGCGAGACGTCCCGGGTGCGCGCGAGCCCCACCTCGACCAGGATCTCGGTATCTGGCCTGGGGACGAGCACCCGGTGGTCGACCCGGTAGGTCCTCCCGTAGAACTCCCGCACCCCGAGCAGGTAGGCCACCGGCTCCCCGGCCCGCCGGCGCTGGTGCAGCGCCTTGTACGTCGACAGCTCGCTCTTCTGCAGCGGCCGCTCCGGATCGATGACCATCTGCACCCGGCTCATCCCGAGCACCTTGCCGAGCAGGAGCTCCGCATCGAGCCGGGGGGATGCAGACCCGCGCTTCTTCAGATCGTCGGCGGACCAGGTGAGCATGCGGCGGATCGTCCAGGCCTCGCCCCCGCCCTCCGCCGCCTTGCTCCCCTGTTCCTCCTTCACCGCTCCCCCCCGGCGGCGTGCAGCCCGTCGCGCACGACTGACTCCACCTCGGCCCGGATCGCGTCGCGACGCTCGGCGGTCCGCGCCTCGAAGCGGAGCACCAGCACCGGCCCCGTGTTCGACGCCCGGCACAGACCCCAGGCTCCGTCGCCGAAATCGACGCGCGCTCCGTCGATGTCGATCACCGGGTGCGTGCGGCGGTAGTGCTCGGTCACGTACCGGACCACCTCGAACTTGATCGCGTCCGGGCAGCTCACCCGGATCTCCGGCGTGGCGAAGGTCTCGGGGAGGTCGGAGAGCAGCGCCCGCACCGACTGCCCCTCGCTCACCAGGATCTCGAGCAGGCGCGCCGTCGCGTAGATGGCGTCGTCGAACCCGGGCCACCGGTCGGCGAAGAACATGTGCCCGCTCATCTCCCCCGCGAGCAGGGCGCCTTCCTCCTTCATCTTCGTCTTGATGAGCGAGTGGCCGGTCTTCCAGAGGATGGGCCTGCCACCGTGGGCTGCGATGTCGGCGTACAGCACCTCCGAGCACTTCACCTCTCCCAGGATGGCCGCCCCGGGGCGCTCGCGCAGGAGCGCCCGCGCGAAGAGCACCAGCAGGCGATCGCCCCAGATCACCTCGCCCTGCTCGTCGACGACGCCGATGCGATCTCCGTCGCCGTCCCAGGCGACCCCGAGCGCCGACCCGGTGTCCTTGACGCGGGCCCGCAGGGCCTCCAGGTTCTCGGGCACCGTCGGGTCGGGGTGGTGGTTCGGGAACGTCCCGTCCAGCTCGCAGAACAGTGGATCCGGGTCGAAGCCGAGCGCGCGCAAGGTGCGCAGCCCGAGCGGCCCCGCGGCTCCGTTGCCTGCGTCGACCACGAAGCGCAGGTCCGTGCGCGGCAGCCGCGTCCCCTCGCGCACCGAGGCAACATAGGCGTCGCTCACGTCCACTTCCGTCAGCGTTCCCGTCAGCGTTCCCGTCAGGCGGGCCGCAGGGGGCTCGCCCTCCTTGCCTGCAAGGTCAGAAACGAGGTCGGCCAGGCGCTGGATGTCCTTGCCGAAGAACGATGCCTTGCCGCGCATCATCTTGAAGCCGTTGTCCGGGCCGGGGTTGTGGCTGGCGGTGATCATCACCGCGCCGTCGGTACCGAGGTGGTGTGCTGCGAAGTAGAGGAGCGGCGACGGCCCCACGCCCACCGACACCACGTCGGTGCCTCCCTCGCGCAGGCCGGCCGTGAGCGCCTGGAAGAGACGATCGCTGGAGAGACGCGCGTCTCGCGCCACGGCGACACGCAGACGCCTGGACGATGCCGCGCCAGCATCACCCACCTCACCGCCCGCCCCCGCCTCACCGCCCGCCCCCGCCTCACCACCCCGCAGGATCCAGGCGAACGAGGCCCCGAGCGCGCGGGCAAGACCATCGGAGAGATCACGATCGGCGACGCCGCGGACGTCGTACTCGCGGAAGATGTGGCGGGGGAAGCTCATGTTGGGTCTGGCCGCCGAGCGTCATCGCCAGCGTGCCCGTGCGCAACCAACACCGCCGGGGCCCGGAGCGCAAGGAGATCCAGCGCTTTCGGGGCTGTCGGCGATGACGTCTGCGCGGCGTCGGCGCCTCGCCCGGCCCACCGGTGAGCCCCCGTCCGCCCCGCCCGACGACGGGTCAGTCCACGCTTTCCCAGCGCACCCGCACTCCCCGCAGCCGCATGCGGTCGGCCAGCGCGGTGGGCAGCGCGCGCAGGTAGGGCCGCTCGCGCCACCACCACTCGGCGTAACGGAGAAGCTGACGCACCAGCGAGTAAGCATCGAACCGGGCGTTCGGGTAGGGCTCCTCGGCGACGAGCGCGAGCAGATCGTCCACGTGCCGCTCCGCCAGCGCCCGCATCTCATGCCGACCCCGGTGCCCCTCCGGCAACACCTGCGCCAGGACGTACAGCTCCGCGAGCGCGCTGTGGGCCCAGACCACCTGCTGCACCGCCGGGAGCGCCAGCGTGTCCTCGGCGATCACCCGCGCTGCCGTCCACCTGTCGGCGAAGGACTCCTGCGTGTGCGTGTCCTCGAGCGGATCGATCGCCGCCGTCAGCGCCAGCCACTGCACGATGGACCACGGCTCGTTCCCCGTCATGCGGAACGCTCTCATGTAGTAGGAGCGCGCCTCTTCCAGGGCCGTCCTGCTGGCGAGCTGCGCGCGCAGCGGCCGCACGTCACCCTCCACCGACGCGGGTCCCCCCGGCGCAGGCGGGGGCGGCAGCGACCCCCCGGGGAGCGCCCGCATCACCATCGCCATCGACGCGCCGCCCCCCGTGATCAGCGGCCAGACCGGGCCCCCGTGGTACAGCAGCGCTGCCCGCTTCTTCGCGCTCGCCAGCAGACCGTAGGCCTTTACCCGCTGCGCGGGCGTGTCCTCGTCCGGCACCGCCGCCTCGAACGAGTGCATCACCGCCTCCAGCGTGTGCAGGTCCTCCTCGGAGGGCCTCTGCGCCCGGTCGAGGCGCGCCATCACCGTGTCCACGGCCCGCCGTGCCCGCTGGAACCGCGCCTGCTTCACCTGCGCCTCGATGTCCGGGGGGAGCGCCGCGTAGGCGACGATGGCTGCCCAGTCGTGCGTGTCGGGACACGTCACGTGCAGCTCCTGGCGGACATCATGCACCAGGAGCCGCGGATCGTCTCCGCGCAGGAGCCGCCGGTACACCACCTCTGCCAGGATCGCCGACCCCCGCACCGACAGCGGGAACTGCGACGCCAGCACCAGCGGGATCCCCGCCTCGTGCAGCTCGTGCGCCACGCTCGCCCCCTGCGCCACCACCGACCCCACGTTGCCGCTGTCGCAGCTCGCCACCGTGACCACCGTGGGTGACCCGAGCTCCGTCCCTTCGACCGCGTTCGGGTGACAGCGCAGCGCCGCCGCGAGCCGCGACCCCGACACCACGTCCACCTGCGTCCGGTCCTCGTCCCTGTGGAATGCCAGCCCGTAGCGCAGCTCCCCGTCCTCGTCCGACCCGTAGCCGTGGGCGAGCACGTGCACGTGCGTGAACGGCGTCGCCGCGCAGGCCTCGCGCACCTCGGCCAGCGTCGCCTCCGGCAGCACCGTCACGTGCCGCCCGAACTCCTCGGGCGCGTTCGTCACCAGCCACGGCGCGAGCGCCCGCCGGATCGCCAGGAGGTGTGCGCGGAGCGGCACGGGCGAGATGGGCCGACCGCCCACCCCCTGCGCTCCCCGGGGGGCTGCCGCCACCACCAGGATCCGCGGCACGGCTGGCCAGCGCACCGTCGCCGCGGCCACCCGCCGCACCTCCCGGGTCAGCGCGAGCGGCATCACCGTCTGCAGACAGAGCGCCTGTCCCTGCCCCGGGAACCCCGACGGCGCGGTGACCAGCTCGAACGGCAGGAGCGACAGCTCCGACGCCGACAGCACCAGCCGCAGGTGCACGAGCCCCCGGTCACTGCGGGGCGCCGACGACAGCTCCGCGGTGAGCGACCGGATGGACGCGATGAGCCGCCCCACCTCATCGGCCGCCTCCGACAGCGCCGCCCGCGCCTGCCGCGACCCTTCCTCGTACCGGAGCGCCCGCATGCGCCGCATGAGCTGCACGTGCTCGAACCCCACCTGCACGGTCTCCGCGTCGTGGTTGCCGCACAGCGCGAGGTAGGGCGTCAGCGTCGAGAGGAGCTGGTTGTTCGCTGGACCGTGGCGCAAGAGCTCCAGCGTGACGGTGCGGATCATCGGACCACCTCCGTGGAAGCCTGGCGGGGCAAGGTGACGCGCGTCCCGGGCTCCGCGCGCCAGGGCGGCGCGTGCGGCGGGATCCCCGGCGCGGACGCTGGCAGCGCGCTCCGCAGCTCACCCACCACCTGCGCGCCCTCCACCCAGATCGACACCACCGTGCGCCGCTGCAGCACCAGGTCCGGGATCACGTCGAGCGCCTCCAGGCTCCCTGCCTGCAGCGCGTCGTAGATCGGCGCGAACCCCTCCGGCATCAGCATGGGCGCGGTGAGCTGGATCAACCGGATCCACGTCCCGCTGTTGAAGTAGAACCCCGGCGCCTGCCGCCTCCGCAAGCTCCTCGCCAGGTGGGTGTGCCCTGCCACCACGAAGTCAGCCTCGCCCACCGTCGCGTCGAGCGCGAGCGACGTCTCGTCCTCCACATCGAACCGGAAGCTCTGATCGTCCTTCAGGTAGTGCGCGAGCGCGTCCCGCAGGCTCTCCTGCGCGTCGGCGCCGCGCCACCGATCGAACAGGATCCGGGGCAGCCCGAGCGTCTCGTCCGCGCCTGCGCCCATCACCTCCGTCGGCCGGAGACCTGCTTCGTGGTCGAGGCACGCCTGCCGCAGCCAGTCCACCTCGCGCGGCGACGGCCCCGCCCCGCGACCCGCGCCGCCCGCGCCGCCCGCGCCG
>NZ_ASRX01000093.1 GCF_000601485.1 Chondromyces apiculatus DSM 436 | reverse complement strand
GCGCTCGCCGCGCTCGCCGCGCTCGCCGCGCCCGTCACGCTCGTCACGCTCGTCACGCTCACCCGGCAGGCGTCCGCGCTGGCGGCGCATCTTGTCCGCTGTCTGCCAGGCCCGGGTGATGGTCTCGCCGACCCGGCCCATGGCCTGCGAGTCCGAGGACATCATGGAGATGGCGCCGAGGTCGTGGAGGATGTCCTCCGCGGCGATGGTCTCGCCCCGGATGCGCGACTCGGCGAAGGCGATGTCCTCGGGGATGTTGCGGTCGAGGTGGTGGCAGACGAGGAGCATGTCGAGGTGCTCGTCGAGGGTGTTCACCGTGAAGGGGCGGGTGGGGTTCGTCGACGAGGGGAGGACGTTGGGCTCTCCGCAGACCCGCAGGATGTCGGGGGCGTGCCCGCCGCCTGCGCCCTCGCTGTGGTAGGTGTGGATGGTCCGCCCCTCGAACGCGGCGATGGAGTGCTCGACGGCGCCCGACTCGTTCAGGGTATCGGTGTGGATGGTGACCTGGATGTCGTGCTGATCGGCGACGTCGAGGCAGCAGCGGATGGTCGCCGGGGTGGTGCCCCAGTCCTCGTGCAGCTTGAGGCCGATGGCGCCGCCCACGATCTGCTCGGAGAGGCCCTCGGGCTTCGAGGCGTTGCCCTTGCCCGTGAAGCCGATGTTGAGCGGGAGCGCGTCGGTGGCCTCCAGCATCATCCGCAGGTGGTGGGCGCCGGGCGTGCAGGTGGTGGCGTTGGTGCCGCTGGCCGGGCCCGTGCCGCCGCCGATCATGGTGGTGATGCCGGCGGCGATGGCCTCGTCGCACTGCTGCGGGCAGATGAAATGGATGTGGGTGTCGACGCCGCCCGCGGTGACGAGGAGGCCCTCGGCGCCGATGACCTCGGTGGTGGGGCCGACGACCATCCCCGGGGTGACGCCGGCCATGACGTCGGGGTTGCCAGCCTTGCCGATGGCGGCGATGCGGCCGTCCTTGAGGCCGATGTCGGCCTTGTAGATGCCGGTCCAGTCGATCACGACGGCGTTGGTGAGCACGCAGTCGAGGGCCTCGGCCTGGCTCGCGCCCGCGCGCTGGCCCATGCCGTCGCGCAGGACCTTGCCGCCGCCGAACTTGCACTCGTCGCCGTGAACGGTGTGGTCCTTCTCGATGGCGATGACGAGCGCGGTGTCGCCGAGCCGGACGCGGTCGCCGGTGGTGGGTCCGTAGATCTCCGCGTAGGCGCGGCGGGAGAGGAGGCGGGACATGGAGACCTCGGGGTTCAGTCAGGGTTCGCGGCTCGGTTCGCGGCTCGGTTCGCGGCTCGGTTCGCGGCTCGGTTCGCGGCTCGGTTCAGGGCTCGGTTCAGGGCTCGGTTCGGGGCTCGGTTCGGGCTCGGGCGCGTGGCCGAAGCCGAAGGCGCGGACGCGCTCCATGGCGCGGGCGAGCCCCTCGGGGCTCACGGGGCCGTCGGCGAGGGCGTTGCCGCCGCGGATGACGCGCTCTCCCGCGATCTCGACGAGATCGACGGTCCTGGTCTCGCCTGGCTCGAAGCGCACGGCGGCGCCGGCGGGGATGTCGAGACGCCGCCCGTAGGCCCGCTCCCGGTCGAAGCGCAGATAAGGGTTGGTCTCGATGAAGTGGTAGTGGCTCCCCACCTGGATGGGCCGATCGGCGAGGTTCGTGACCTGGAGCTGGATGGCGGTGCGGCCCTCGTTGAGCACGAGGTCACCCTCGGCGATCTCGAAGGCGCCGGGGATGGGCTCGGGCGGGACGGCCACAAAGAGCGCAAGCTCCGGGACCGGCAGGAAGCTTCCGTGGAGGGCGAGGGCGAGGTCGCCGTGCTCGGCGGCGATGGGGTGGTGCACGGTGACCAGCTTGGTGCCGTCGGGGAAGGTGCCTTCGACCTGCACCTCGGCGACGATCTCCGGGACACCAGGCATCACCTGGTTGCGGCCGAGGAACCTCTTTCCGAGGTCCATGAGCGCGGCGACGCTCTGGCCGTCGCGGATCAGTTCGAGGAGCTGGGTGGAGATGAGCGCGATGCTCTCGGGGACATTGAGCCGCACGCCCCTGGCCAGGCGCTTCTGCGCCAGGAAGCCCGCGTTGTGGAGGAGGAGCTTGTCGATCTCGCGCGGGGAGAGGTGCATGTTCCCTGGGTCTCGCCCAGGGGACGGGACGTGACGACGAAGGGTTCCCGAGTCCCCGGTCCAGGCGCTGCGGCGTGGCAAGACCCCCACCGTTCCACCCGGGGTGGACCGGCGTGGACCGGGTAAGCCGGGTGGGGTTGCCGCCCCTTCACCCGTTCCCGCTGCCCTCGGGGAACCAGGTCGCCCCACCGACGTGCTCCCAGGCATCGAGTTCGGCCGCGACCTCCACGAGCTTCTGGCGGCTGCGCTGGAAGGTGTCCGGGCCGAGCGCGAAGCGGAGCGGCGGGTTCTCGGCGTGGGCGACGGTGACGATGGCGCGGGCGCCGAGCACTGGATCGCCGGGCTGCAGATGGTTGCGCTCCTTCGCGATCTGGCGCACCTTGCCGACGCTCTCGGCGTAGTCGGCGATCTGCGCCCCCGTCGGGCGCAGCGACTCGCCCGAGAGGAAGTCGGTGCGGAAGTAGCCGGGCTCCACGATGGTGACCTTGATCCCGAGGTGCGCGACCTCCTGGGCCAGCGACTCCGACAGCCCCTCCAGCGCGAACTTGGTCGAGGCGTAGACGGCGTAGCCCGGGGCGGCGTTGAACCCGCCGATGGACGAGATGTTGAGCACCCGCCCGCTGCGGCGCTGCCGGAAGTGCGGGAGCACCGCCTGGAGCACGCGGAGCACGCCGAAGACGTTGGTCTCGAAGAGCGCCTTCGCCTCCGCGACGCTGGTCTCCTCGGCGGCGCCCAGCACGCCGAAGCCAGCGTTGTTGACCAGCACGTCGATGCGCCCGAACCGCGCGACGGCCGCCTTCACGGCCGCGTGGGCCTGGGCCTCGTCGGTGACGTCGAGGGCCAGCGGCAGGAGGTTCGGGTGCTCGCCGAGGCGGGCCGTGACGTCCTTGGGAGAGCGCGCCGTGGCCGCCACGGCATCGCCACGCTCCAGCGCGGCGCGGGTGATCTCGGCGCCAAGGCCGCGGGACGCACCAGTGATGAACCAGATCTTCATGGGAATCTCCTCGTCTCTTTCGGGGTAGGTCGGGGTCGGGTGGGCGCCGGGGCGGCGCGGAGGCGCCCTTCGCCACCGCGTCGCTGCGTCCCTGCGTCGCCCGCGCTCGATGACTGGAATCTGGCCGATCAAAGCCGATCCGATAAGCTCCCGACGCTTCACCGACCCGTTGAGCGGAGCTCACCGATGCCTGCCCCCCGGATGGACTTCTCTCGCCTCTCCGCCTTCGTGGCCGTCGCCACCCACCGCAATTTCCGCCGCGCTGCCGTGGAGCTTCAGGTGACCCCCTCGGCGCTGAGCCACGCGGTCCGGGAGCTGGAGGAGAGCCTCGGGGTCCGGCTCCTCCACCGCACGAGCCGCAGCGTCTCCCCCACCGAGGCGGGCGAGCGCCTGATGAAGCGCCTCGCTGGCTCCTTCGCCGAGATCACCGACGCGCTGGAAGAGGTGAACGCCTTCCGCGACACGCCGACCGGCACGCTGCGGCTCAACGCCGCCCACACCGCCGCAGAGCTGGTGCTCGCCCCGCTGATGGGCCGCTTCCTCCAGGCCCACCCGCAGATGCACCTGGAGATCGTGTGCGACGACGGCCTCGTCGACGTGGTGGCCGCCGGCTTCGACGCGGGCGTCCGCTTCGGCGAGAGCCTCCAGCAGGACATGATCGCCGTCCCCATCGGCCCGGAGCAGCGCTGGGCCGTGGTCGGCTCTCCCGCCTACGTCGCGCGGAAAGGCCGGCCGGAGACGCCCCACGACCTGAAGTCACACGCCTGCATCCGCTACCGCTTCCAGAGCGGCGCGCTCTTCCACTGGGAGTTCGAGAAGGATCGCAAGGAGCTGAGCGTCGACGTGGCGGGTCCCCTCACCCTGGGCGACCAGAACCTCATGATCCGCGCCGCCCTCGACGGCGTGGGGCTCGCGTTCGTGTTCGAGAACCTGGTCGCGCCCCACCTGGCCGGAGGGCAGCTCGTGCGCGTCCTCGACGGCTGGTGCCCGCCGTTTCCCGGCATGTTCCTGTACTACCCGAGCCGCCGGCAGATGAGCGGGGGTCTGCGCGCGTTCATCGAGATGGCGCGCGCCGAGGGGAAGCAAGCGGGGCGCTGAGCGACACCTGCTTCCAGGCACGGCCGGTCGAAGGCCTGACATGCCTCTCCCCTTCGATGTGGGGATGGTCACATGTTCTTGACATTCCACCTGCGCCCACGATACCGGAAGTCAGCTCGTCCTGGTGCGCCCGGGGGGAGGAGATGGGGCGTCACGGCACGCCTGCACCTTCCGAGGTCGTTGTGCAGCAATCACCCCCCGTGTGCCCTCGATCCTCCCTGGCGCCGGACGAGCCTGGTCCGTACCCATGAGGTGTTCCTGATGCTCTCGTCGCTCAAATTCGCATCCGCAGCGCTCGTTGTCTCGTCGACCCTCCTCGCGTCGAGCGCTCTGTCGGACCCGGCACCGCCGCTCACGTACCTTCAGATCACCGGCGTCCTCTCCGAGGACGATTACCTCATCTATGGCGACTGGGAGAATATCGCTCCCACGCAGACCACGACGCTCGGAGACCACGGCGGCAGCGAGATGTACGTGGAGACCTTCGAGTACGGCTATGGGACTCTCAAGTACGCCACGATGGACGGCGTGCAGGTGTACGAGGTCCCCGGGTCTGCGTATGCCATCACGGACAGCAACAACGTGATCGTCGGGTGGTATCGGTACTGGGATCTGAGCGGCTCTTCCGGCGGGGCCTTCTATTACCAGACCCGGTCCATCAACTCGCCGTTCAACCTCATGTCGGACACGCTCACCATCCAGTAGCGCGCACGACCGGGAGTGGGGCTTGCCGGGGCCCCCGGAGGAGCGCGGAAACAGGTGTCGCAACGTTGCTGCGACCTCCGGTGGACTCCGACAGCGGGTGTCGCAACGTTGCTGCGACCTCCAGTGGGCTCCGACAGCGGGTGTCGCAACGTTGCTGCGACCTCCAGTGGACTCCGACAGCGGGTGTCGCAACGTTGCTGCGACCTCCGGTGGACTCCGACAGCGGGTGTCGCCACGTTGCTGCGACCTCCGGTGGACTCCGACAGCGGGTGTCGCAACGTTGCTGCGACCTCCGGTGGACTCCGACGGAGGCCCCAGCAACGTGGCGACACTCTCCCCCGCGCTCCGGAGGGACCCCGAGCAAGGGAGCGGTCCTGGTGGAATTCCAGCGCTGCGACCCGCCGCAGGGGAGACCGGCGTGATTCAGCTCACCACCTTACCTGCTCCACGCGGGGGGCGCCGTGGCGCCCTCGGGTCGGCTCACCACCTGCGGGCCCAGGGGTCCTCGCCGAGGAGCGCGGTGAGCGGGGCGAGGGTCGCGCGGATGAAGGCGAGGACGTCCTCGATGCGCTCGCCGGCAACGCGCACGAGGGCGCCGCCGGGGACGGGGTTGGCCGCGGCGTGGAGGGAGGCGCGGGCACGCACGCGGGGGCGGGAGGCGGCGAGGGTGGGGGCCTCGGCGCGGCGCGCTTGGCGCGGTGAGGGGCGCGCTTGGCGCGGTGAGGGGCGCGCTTGGCGCGGTGAGGGGCGCTGCGATCGGGGTGGTGATCGGCGCGGCGCGGCCGGCGAAAGGCGCGTCCATGCTCAGTGGCCGCCGGTCGTGGGGGAGCCCGAGGGCGCGCTGCGGCGGGAGGCGGGGGCGTCGAGGGGGCGGTGCACGGAGGCGGGACCGGCGGTGGTGTCGCCCTGGGTCTCGCCGAGGATGGAGCGCGCGGCGGTGGCGCGGGCGGCGCCTCCGCCGGAGATGGTGGCGTGGTCGACGACCCAGTGGGCGTCGAGGAGGTCGAGGTAGTCGAGATCCAGCTCGCCGCCGGAGGGGAGGATGAAGACGGCGGAGAGGTGGGCGTGGGCGCGCACGGCCTGGATCATCTCGCGGGGGATGTAGAGGGCCGCGTGGGTGAAGAGGTGGACGACGGGGGTGCGGGGGTCGTGGTGGCGGGTGAGGTCGAGGTCGGTGGAGAGCTCGGCGAAGACGCGGGCAGGGTTGCGGCCTCGCTCGCCCTTGAAGGAGAGGATGTGGCCGGTGGGGAGCTGGCCGGCCTTGGCGCGGTGCAGCTCGTAGAGGCGGGCGTCGTAGAAGCGGAAGGCGACGTCTTCGCCCTGGAGGAGGAGCTTCTTGCCGGTGGCGATGGCCATGCCGCGGGCGAAGGTCTGGCGGTCGCCGCGCATGGAGGCGGAGGCGTCGATGAGGAGGTAGTGGATGCGGCGCTGCTCGTCGCGGCTCTGCTCGCGGGCGTAGTAGAGGACCTCGTTGTCGGCGATGCGTCGGGCAAGCTCGAGGTCGTCCCAGGCGAGCTCGGTGAGCATGAGGCTGTCGATGGTGCCGCGGGTGTTGATGCCGGAGTAGCCGAAGGCGGCGGTGGTACCCGAGGCAGGGCGGGTCTTGGTTTCGAGGACGCTCGGGAGGATCTCGAGCGAGAAGTTCACGATGTCGTTGGCTTCGGGGGATTCGAGGGCCGCGAGGAGATCGACCTGGGCGAGGGCGCCGGCGCTGGCCTCGGAGCCGAGCATGCCGAAGAGGCGCAGGGTGTCGATGTCGAGGGCGTCGGCCATGGTGAGGACGAAGAGGCGCGCGGCTTCGAGGGCTTCGAGGGCGCGCTGCTCGAAGTCGCGGCGCGCGGTCTGGAAGAGCGAGGGGAGCTGGGGGTCGATGCCGTCGAAGAGGGAGGCGTCGACAGGGACGCGGGAGCGGTAAGGCGGGGCGAGGGTGAGGCGCGCGGCGACGGTGCCGAGGACGCGGGAGAGGATGACGGTGATGAGGTCGTCATTCATCTTGAGCTGGGCTGCGCGTCGGGCGGCTTCGCTGTCGCCGATCTCCGCGAGGAGCGAGCGGTAGGCCTCGAAGAGGCGGGGGGCGTCGCGGAGGCGGGCGGTGAGCTGGGCCGGCGGGCAGCGGGGGCCGATCTCGAGCTGCTCGCGGGGGGCGGCGAAGAGAAGGCCGACGTCGTGGGCGAGGGCGAAGGGGAGGACGACGCCGAGGCGTTCGAGGCCTTCGTGCCAGCGGATGGCGCGGAGCGCGAGGGAGGAGCTGCCAGGCCGGATCTGGGAGAGCGCGAGCGAGCCGAGAGGGCCACTGACGGAGGTGTCGTCGAGGAGCTTGGAAGGGACGGGCACGGGCGCTCCAAGGTAGTCGGTGGCGTGCGGGGAGGCGAGTTGGACGGAGGGAGACGACGCAGCAGGGCAAGCTGAGGAAGGAGGGGATGTGGGTGGATGGCGACATCTTTGCTTGAGCGGACAGCAGGAGGGCCGCCATGGTCGGAACAGCGAAGACGGTGCACGTGGCGCTCGGCATGATGGTGGCGGGTGGCGTCGCGATCGCCGCCATCCACACCGCGCGAGGCCAGGAGTCGACGGGGAGGCGGGCCAGCGACGCCCAGGAAGGCGCGTCGGCCCGGGAGGGCGCGCAGGAGCGCACCCGGAGCAGCAGTAGCCTCGAAGAGCGGCCCTCGCTGAGAGCGACTGCGCCAGAGCGCACGCAGGAGCGTGCAGGGCGTGCCGAGGGCGAGACGCGCGAGCCACGTCAGGTGGAGGCGAGGAAGGATCCGGCTGCCGCTCGCGCCCGGCTGAAGAAGGCGATCGCGTCGAGCCCGGCAGCGTCGCTGCTGCAGAAGGGGGATCAGGTGCTCGCCGTGGATGGGCGGCGGGTCGAGGATGTGGAGGGCATGGAGCGGCACCTGGCCACGCTGTCGCCCGGGGAACCCGTGCTGGTGGAGGTGATGCGGGGCGGAGAGCGGCGCTTCATCGGGGTGCAGCTCTCTGCAGCGCCGAAGCCGAAGTCGCCAGAAGCGCGGCCGAGGGCAGAACCAGCCGCAGCCGCACCTGCAGCGCCCCACGTGGTGGTGGTGCAACCCGTGCCGATGGCGCAGGCGCCTGCCGTGGCGGCGATGGGGGGGTTCTTCTACGGGGGCAGTGACGTACCGCTCGGGGCGCGGCCCCCTTCGGTGTCATCGCCCGGGATTGCCCAGGTACCAGGCGCGACGTTCGCGCCGGGGCCAGGGTCGTCGTCGTCCTACCCGCAGGTGCCCGGGGTGGCGCAACCTCCGGGGTTCCCGGGCGCCACGACGGGGTTCGCACCTCCCGGAGTGTTCCCGCAGGTGCCCGGGGTGGCACAGCCGCCCGGGTTCGGTCCAGGGTCGACGGTCCCGGGGGTGCCTGGACGGGTCGGGATCGAGAGCACGTCGGGCGCTCCCAGCACGGCGGGGGCGGCGGGTGCTCCCGCTGCCCCTGGAGGGGGGCGCGCCACGGTCGGGGGCCGCGGAGGAGGCGCAGGATCTCTCGGTGGCGCAGGGGCGCCGAGGGGCGGGGCGGCGCGCGGCGCGCTCGGAGGCGGGATGGCGGGCGGGATCGGGCGATGAGCCCTCGCGGGGGGGGCGTCGGCACATCCCTGAGGCCGGCAGCAAGGCCGGTCAGGAAGTGCAGGCCTTGCCCGAGAGATGACCATGGTTGCTCACGGGCACACGTTGCCAGCGTGCAGTTCGGGGTGGGCACGGGTCATCCGGAGCTTTCTGGATGAAAAGTGACCACCAGAAGGTGGGCACGACGGATGCATCGTGTGAAATCATGAACTACGGGATAGCCAGTCGCGACTGGATGCGCGCGGCGGCGAGGCTGATGGGGTGGCGAGGGAGCACGCAGCCGAGACAGGGCGAGGTGCACGATCCGTCGGAAGTGTGGATCGAGGAAGGCATGGAGGTCCGGGGGGCCGACGGAGAGAAGCTCGGCAAGGTCATCGGCACCCAGGCGGATTCCTTCATGGTCGAGAAGGGGTTCCTGTTCCCTCGGGACTGCCTGGTGTCCTGGAGCGAGGTGACGGACATCCGTGACGGGACCATCCACGTGGCCAGGACCAAGGACGAGCTGGGGCTGGGGCGGGGCTTCGATCAGGTGGGTGTGTACGGGTTCCACGAGGGGGGAGGAACGCCGAGGAGCAAGGCCGAGAGACGAGACGAGAGGCCGTCCGAGATGCTCGGGGGGGTGCACGAGAGGCGCCGCTGAGAGCAGGCGCAGGTCTCAAGAACGCTCGCGGAGGGGTCGGCGAGGTTCAGGTCACCACTTGTAACCAATTCCGAGGCGGCCCGAGAGGACCTTGCCCTCGTCGAAGCCGAAGCCCAGGGTCTCGTCGAGCGCGATGAGCATGCCGAGGCGAGCGTAGAGGCCAGAAGGCTTGGGCTCGTAGCTCACGAAGGGCTCGAGAGCCGTCTGTACGAGGTCGTCGTCGGTGAGGAGGAATGAGGCCTGGAAGCGGAGACCTCCTCCGAAGCCACCCTCACTGCGGGCCTCGATTTCATTGCCCTGATCGATGAGGATCTCGGCTTCGTCATCGCCCGTCGGAATGAAGACGGTGGGGGCGATGTCGCCCCGGTAGTAGAGGTAGGGCAGGATGCGGACCTCGACTCCACCGCGCGCGCGGACGCCGATGCTCTCGGGAATGAACCGGTAGATGTCGTACTGGGCCCGCGTGATGGCGGAGAACGATGCCGCAATCCCCTGCTCCTCGTCGGGGTCGTGGATGGTGGGAATGGAGACCGTGCCGCCCACGTGGAACGTCAGGCTGTCGCTCAGCGCAGCGGCATAGTGGGCGCCGAGGGTGGGGTTGCCGAAGACGAAGCCCCCCGTGGAGTCGCCATTGTTCGAGACGCTCCCGTATCCGAGCGGGATCTCGACGTCGAGGTAGAGGTTCTCGATCAGCTCGAGCTGCAGGACGGGCGTGATGGGGAGGCCGAGGGAGCTGAATTCGAAGGTTTCGCCAAAGACGCGGCCCTTCTGGGAGCTGCTGAAGAGGTCGACCTCGAGCCCCACGCGGTTGTTCTGGCTCCTGGTCCAGTTATGGGTGTCGGAGGGTCGCTCCACGTCGGCAGGGGCGGGAGCCTCCTGGGCGAGGGCGGGCGTGGCGACGAGCGCGAAAGCTGCTGCAAGGACAAGGGTGCGCATGGGTGTGAAGACTCCTCGGCGTTGATCGAGAGGCCAACCTAACGCATGAGCTTCCACGGGTCATGAAAGGCGCAAAAAACCGTCGTACCGCACTCCTGGCGGTGCAGCGCCGGCTCTCCGAAAGAACCGGTTGCATTCGCAGGTCCCGGAGCGGCACCCTGCCGACGTGACATCACCGCTGGATCAAGGGGTTGTCCTCATCACGGGTGCGTCTTCCGGGATCGGTCGCGCGCTGGCGCTGAGGCTCGGACCGCGCGCGAAGGCCCTCGTGCTGGCCGCCCGCCGCAAGGACCGGCTGGAGGCGCTGCGCGAGGAGCTGACGCGGGCGACGCCAGCGCTGAACGTGCTCGTCGTGGAGTGCGACGTCACGGACCGGACACAGACGGACGCGATGGTCACGCGGATCGAGGCCGACCTCGGCGGCGTGGACGTGCTCGTCAACAACGCGGGATACGGGGACCTCGGCGCGTTCGATCTGGCGGACTGGCAGAAGACCGAGCGGATGATCGCGCTCAATGTCACGAGTCTGACCTACCTGACCCATCGCGTGCTGCGACGGATGGTGGCGCGGAGACGCGGAGGGGTGATGAACGTCAGCTCGGGGTTCGGGTTGACGTTCGGCCCTGGCATGGCGGCGTATATCGGGACGAAGCACTTCGTCAGTGGGTTCACCGAGGGTCTGCGGCTCGATCTCGCCGGCACGGGAGTACGGGTGATGCAGGTCTGTCCAGGACCGGTCGCGACCGAGTTCCACGACACGGTCGGCAACTTCACGGGGATGGATGTGCCAGGGTTGCTGATGATCTCGGCCGAGACCTGCGCCGCCGCGGCGATCCGGGGGTTCGACCGGGGAAGAGCCCTGGTGGTACCGGGCTTCTTGATGCGGGTGCTGCTGTTTCTGGGTGGCTACAGCCCCCGGTGGCTCCTCCGGGTGCTGTATGCGCCAGCAGCACGGGCCCTGCGCAGGAAGCAGCTCGCGATCCGCGCGGGCTCGTGACCTGGGAGTGCTCTGGGAGGGAGGGCCCGGCGCGCTGGGATGCAGCGGGGGCGAGGGCCCGGGTGGTGAGCAGAGCGATGGCGGGGGAAGCTCCGGCGACCGCGGAGAGGGTCAGTTCGCTGCGACGCAGACACCCACGTCGGTCGAGTTCAGAAGCGTCTTGTCGCAGGTACCGGTGCCGCAGTCGCCGTCGTCGCAGCAGAAGCGGGCGCAGGTGCTTCCCGGGACGCAGGTGCCTCCCGGAGCACAGTAGCCAACCGACTGAGAGCACGGCTCGCAGATGGCCTGGGTGTTCGGGGCCGGGAAGCACTGGAAGGCGCCGCTCGGCGCGATGTCGCAGGCGCTCCCCTCCTCCGTGCACCCTGCGTTCGTCACCGGGTTGCAGGCCGCGTTCTGGGGCACGCACGCGCCCATGGAGGGGGAATCCGCGGGCGCATCGCAGGCAGCGTCGACGGGGTCCACGGCACACTCGGTTTCGCAGTCCGCGGAGCTGAAGCAGGACATCAGCGCGTGGTAGAGGGCGTGGCCGTCCTGATTGGCGTGACAGAGGTCGGTGTCGTGCTGGGTGAAGCAGTCCACCCAGCAGGCCTCGTTGGCGGCGCAGTTGGCCACCTCGTCGCAGCAAGCCCCTTCGCGACACGCGGCGCAGGCGGGTTCGTAGACGGGGGCGAGATCTCCCTCGCACTCGCCGTTGCCCCCCTCGATGCACGCTTGCTGGCAGGAGCCGCCGCGGCAGACGAGGTAGCGATCGACACGCTCGTGTGTCTCCTGCGTGCGCTCGCAGGCCTCGCTGTCCTGCGCGTTCACGCAAGCCCAGCAGTCGGGATCGTCCTCGCACGCCGAGAGGTCTTCACAGCAGGCCTCGCCCATGCAGGTCCCGCAGGCATTGTCCAGGGAGGTGGGACATGCGGACGCTCCCCCCGTTCCTCCCGCGCCGCCGACGGAGGTGGTCGTGCCGCCATCGCCCCCAGGGTTCGATCCATCGTCACCGCACGCGCCAGCGGCAACTCCGAGGCCAAGCGCGAACGAGCTAAAGAGGGCGAAATACTTCATCTGCACTGATCCTTGATGGTGAAGCTCACAGGCACGGCGGAAGGACTCGTCCAGAGTCACTGCGCGGCTTGCTACTTTGTTAGATATAGAAAGTCAATTTCATTTCAAGAGACCACAGTGCCTGCGGGATGAGGGTGGGGAGGGGGGTCCGGCCTCTCCGGAGGAGCCGTCTTCGAGCGTTCCGGTGGGCCATCACGCTCGGGCGCACGAGGGGGTGCGGCTGGTATTTGTCGTGCGTTCACAGCCCCTTGCGCAGGCAGTGCCCTGACAGGCACCCTCCCCCGCGTGCGCGTAGGCATCGTCTCAGTCGTGCTCGCCGTGCTCGCGCTCGCGGGCCGGCCGACGCGCGCCGAAGGACCGCCAGGCGTGACGCCCAGCGCCGGCCAGCGTACGCCGGCCCAGCAGGCCGTCCTCGGAGCCGAGGATCTGGTGCAGGGCGCGGACACGCCCGCCCTCGAGCCGTTGCCGTCCCTCGGGGATCTCGCAGGAAAGCCCATCGCGCCCATCACGGTCACCGCGGTGGGAGGTCGCTGGCCCAGGGTGGAGCCCATCACTTCCGTGGAGCTCGATGAGCCGCTGAGCGCGGACTCGGCGCGGCGGGCGCTGAAGGAGCTCCTCGCCACGGGCAGCTATGCGCGCGCCTCCGCCGAGGTGGTCGCGAACGAGGAAGGGGTGGAGCTGCGGCTCTTCGTGCTGCCACGGCGGCTCGTGGCGACAGTGCAGATGACCGGCGCGGCGCTGGGGCTGGCGCCGACGCTGGAGGCAGCCCGGATCGCGGAAGGGAGCGAGGTCACGGCGCCGATGCTCGTCGACATCCGGGCGCGCATCCGCGCGTTCTACGCGCAGCACGGGTACACGGCGGCGCAGGTGGACGTGGACGCCGCGGATACGGACGATCCGATGCGCGTGGTGCTCGACATCGATATCGTGCCTGGGCCACCGCGCGCCGTCACCCAGCGGGTATTCGTGATCGACCCCGCGGCAGATCGGGAGATCGGCTCCCTCAAGCAGCGTTACCGTTTCGGCTCCGGAGATCGGGTCGATGAGCCGGCGTTCACCGAAGCGGATCAGGAGATGGTCGAGCTTCTCCGCAAGGAGGGGTTCCACCGGGCCGATGTGCTGCACCGGGTGGTGCACGTGGGGCCCCGCAGCTATCTGTATGTCTATCTGACCCCTGGGCCGCGCATCCTGCCCGCCTTCGAGGGGAACCGCGCGTTCGATGCCGTCATGCTGGAGGATGCTCTCGAGCTGGACGGAGAGACCGAGCACAAGCCCGCCGAGTTGCTCGAGCGCCTGCGCACGTTCTACGTGCGGCGGGGTTTCCTCGACGTGGAGATCCGCACCGAGGAGCGCAAGGGCACGAGCGACACGGTGGTCTATCAGGTGTTCATCGTCCGGGAGAACGCGCAGGTGCGCGTGACGAAGCGGGTCTTTCCCTGCCTGACCGGCACGCTCGGCGCGAACGACATCGGGGCAGAGATCCAGACGTTCCTCGAAGAAGATCTGCCTGGCGGCGAGTTCATCACGCTCCCTGACATCGCTGCGGTGGATTCCATTTTCGGGCCCACTCAGGGTGCCGGAGGTCGGGCGAGGCCGGCCGATCTCAACCCGGCCATGACGTACGACCGGGAGACCTACGAGCGGGCCCTGAGCCATATTCGCGACCTCTATTATGCGAAGGGCTACCTCAATGCGATCGTGGGTCCGGTCTCGCCCATGCGGGCGACGTGCTCGCGCCTGTCACCACCGGGGCAATGCATTCCGGAGTCACCACGGGTACGCGTGAGCGCGCAATGTCGCACGGATGAATACGGGCTGCCGCTGCCCGAGGCACCCGTGCCCGACGCCCTGATGTGCCAGCCCGATCCAGCCCATGGCGTGGAGTGCGCGCCCGAGATCACGCTGCGCATTCCCATTCAGCCAGGGCCGCAGACGACGCTCTACGATCTGGCTTTCGAGGGGAACCGAGCCTTTCCCGAGCAGGCACTCGCGCAGATGGCGGAACTCACCCTGGGACAACCGCTGTCCACGCTCGACATGGATGCAGCCCGGCTGAGGCTCCTCGATGCTTATCGAGACCTCGGGTATGCCTATGCCGAGGTCCACGCCACGGTGGAGCCGTCTCCGGACCGGACGCGCGCGCGGGTGCGCTTCGTGATCACCGAGCGAGAGCGGGTGTTCGTCACGGGTTTCGTGATCAAGGGCGCAGTGCGCACCGATCACGATCTCATCCTGCGCCGCCTCGCGCTGCGAAAGAACGAGCCGTTCGGGCAGAAGCAGGCTCGCACCAGCGAGGAGCGCATCGCGACCCTGGGGCCCTTCGCGAGCGTGTCGGTGTCCCTGGAGGATCCGGATGTACCCCAGAAGAACAAGCGGGTGGTCATCACGGTGGCCGAGCAGCTCCCTCAGTATCTCGACCCCCGCATCGGCTTCTCGACGGGCGAGGGGCTCCGTTTCGCCGTGGAGTACGGGCACCGCAACATCGGCGGTGCGGCCGTCTCGCTGACGCTGCGGCTGCAGCTCAATTACCTCTTCGACTTCATGATCCTCGATTCCGGCGTGCAGGCCAACTATGCCTCGCTGACCGGGCTCGACAGGCTGGAGCGGCGGAACAACGTCTCGGTGGTCTTTCCGGAGATCGGGCTCGGGCCGCTGGTGAGCTTGTCCCTCGACGCCATCGACGTGCGCGACAACCAGCGCGACTTCGGGCTGACGAAGCAGGCCGTCATCCCTGCCCTGACCTACCGGCCGAGGCGCACGCTGAACAGCCAGCTCGGCTTGAGCGCGGAGCTCAACGACGTCGGGCTGTTCAACGAAGACGCGCTCGACCGCACCATCAGCCTGCTGAGGGTGCCTCAGGGTCGGACGATCGCGCTCGCCCAGCAGATCAGCCTGACCTGGGACGGGCGCGATAGCCCCTTTGCGGCCACGAAAGGCGCGCTCCTCAGCGGGAGCGTCGAGCACGTCAATGCCTTCCCCGCCACGACCGGGAAAGGCGCCGCCACGATCAACAGCCACTTCCTCCGCCTCACCGGCCGCGTCGCTGGCTACATTCCGCTGCCCCTCAAAGGAGTGAGCATCGCCCTGAGCATGTCGGCCGGGTACAACCGACAGCTCACCGGGGACAGCCAGACCTACCCCGACCGCCTCTTCTTCCTGGGCGGCGTCGATTCGCTACGCGCATTCCTGGTGGACGCGCTGGTCCCCCAGGACGTCGCCGAGCGCATCTTGAGAGGGGATCAGGAGGACGCACAGGGCGGACTGTTCACCATCGAAGACGTCCCCATCCGCGGCGGCGACCTCGCCCTGAACCCGCGCGTCGAGCTGCGTTTTCCGCTCGGCTCGGGGGGCGTGCTGCAAGGCGGCCTCTTCCTCGACACCGGCAATCTCTGGGCCAAGCCGGAGAATTTCAATCCTTTCGAGATGCGCTATGCGGCGGGAGCAGGTCTGCGCATCGGCACGCCCATCGGCCCGCTGGCGCTCGACTATGGCATCAACCTGATCCGGCGCCCCTGGGAGGACTTCGGCGCGTTCCAGTTCTCCATCGGGCTGTTCTGACCCTGGCGGCTGCACCGGCAGCGCGAACGGAAGGCCAGACGCTGCCCCATTTTCCGCCGGCCAGAGGACGAGCAGAAGGCGGCCGAAGTGCTACTCGATACATCCGTGAGCTGCATGCTGTGCCCTCGCCGACGCTCTCCAGCGCTCACCCCCCCCAGCACGCGCCAGCCAGTCCCGGCGAACCTCCCCCGTGAGCTGATCCCAGGAGGACCCGTGAGTTTCCACCCATCCGTCATGATCGGCGACGCGCCTTCCGGCATTCATGTGTGGGGTGACACCCGGAGCCTCTTCGCGCTGCAACAGCGAGAGTGCCCGGATGGCAGGCGCCCCGTGCTCGCACCTCTCCGGGTCAACGAGCGGCTCGCCCGCGCCCTCGACGCTCTCGAGGGGCGCGATCTCGAGCGCCTCCTCCAGCAGGGCCCGGCGTCTTGTGGCGTGATCCGGTTCCTCCCCGCCGATCAGCTCCTCCCCGAGGAAGAGCCATGGCCTGCCCTCGGCAGCCTCCGCGAGACGCCCTCATCCAGAAGCCCCACCGCTGACGCGCAGATCGATCGCCTCGAAGCCGAGCTGGGCGCGTTCCTCGGCCGCCACATGATCGCCACGTCGAGCAGCGCTGGCGGGATGATCATCGCCCTCAGCGCCCTCGGTGTGGGTCCTGGTGACGAGGTCCTCCTGCCCGCCAACAGCTTCATCGGCACGGAAAACGCCATTCTCGCCTGCGGAGCGACGCCGGTACTCGTCGACTCCGACCCCTGTGATCTCAACCTCGACCCCGCCTGCATCGAGGAGAAGATCACCCGCCGCACCAGGGCCATCTTCGCCGTCGACAACCACGGGAAGGCAGCAAACGTGGCGGCCATCCGCCAGGTGGCCGACACCCATGGTCTCAAGGTCGTCCTCGACGCCTGCCAGTCCCTGGGCGTCATGGAGTCCATGAGGCACGCGGATGCAGCCGTCTACAGCCTGAACGTGTACAGGAACTTCGGCGCCTGCAGCAAAGGAGGCGCCATCGCCGTCGCCGATCTGGACCTCGCCCGGCGCTGTCGTTCTTCCAGCGACAGCACGCAGGGATCGGAGACGAAAGCCGCGAGGATGCACCCCTTCGGCAGCACCTCCCGGCTCGACGGTACCCAGGCTGCCGTGGCCTCACGCAGGCTGCCGCACCTCACCCTCAACAACCTCAGACGCATGCTCCTCGCGCGACGTTACCTGAGGGCCCTCGAACCTCTGGCGACCCGCGGCCGTCTCCTACTGCCTGCGTTCAGCGACGATCGCGGGTACCGCATCTTCACCGTGCAGGTCCTGCCTCCATGGAGCCGCGATGAGATCCGGCGACGCCTGCTGGAGCGAAGTCGGGTCGAGACAGCGGTCTACTACCCGGTACTCACCCACCTCCAGCCGACGCAACACCACCGCCGCCTGTTCGAGGGGGTCTCACTCCCCCAGGTCGAGACGGCACAGGCTCGGATCCTCAGCTTGCCGCTCCACAACAACCTGACGCTGGCGTCCCAGGACCGGGTGGTCGCGGCCCTCGAAGCGGCGTTCGCCTGACGCGCTGCCGGTCCGGTCCTTGCGCAGCCTGTTGACCCCTGTGCCAAGGCTCGGTCATTCCCTGTCTCGTCCTGATGCCGGCATCCTTGCTTCCTGAACAGCCGGCCAGTAAACAGTTCCCGCAGAAGCTGGCCGCGCCTGTCCTCCCACCGCCCGAGGTCCCCATGTCGGAAGAGAAGAACAGCAAGCAGAAGAACGCCGCCCTGGAGCTCGCGATCGCGAGCGTGGAGAAGGAATACGGCAAGGGCGCGATCATGCGCCTCAAGGAAGGGCAATCGCTCCACGACGAGGTGCCGGCGGTCTCCTCGGGTTCGCTCAGCCTGGACATCGCGCTCGGCATCGGTGGATACCCGCGGGGCCGCATCGTGGAGATCTACGGACCGGAGTCGAGCGGCAAGACGACGCTGACCCTCCATGCCATCGCCAACATCCAGAAGAATGGCGGGACGGCTGCCTTCATCGACGCCGAGCATGCTCTCGACGTCAACTACGCCAAGAAGCTCGGGGTGAAGACCGACGAGCTGCTCATCTCCCAGCCCGACTACGGTGAGCAGGCCCTGGAGATCGCCGACATGCTGGTCCGCTCCAACGCGGTGGACGTGATCGTGGTCGACTCGGTCGCCGCCCTGGTGCCCAAGGCCGAAATCGAGGGCGACATGGGCGACAGCCACGTCGGCCTGCAGGCCCGTCTGATGAGCCAGGCGCTGCGCAAGCTGACGGGCACCGTGGCCCGCTCGCAGTGCCTCCTGATCTTCATCAACCAGATCCGCATGAAGATTGGCGTCATGTTTGGCAGCCCCGAGACCACGACCGGCGGCAACGCGCTCAAGTTCTACGCCTCCGTGCGCCTCGACATCCGGCGCGTCGGCCAGATCAAGGAGGCCGTCGCGGGCGGTAAGGATCCGGCCGTCGTCGGCAACCGGACCAAGGTGAAGGTGGTGAAGAACAAGATGGCGCCTCCCTTCCGGGAGGTGGAGTTCGACATCCTCTATGGCCAGGGCATCAGCCACAGCGGCGACGTCATCGACCTGGCGACCGAGGCCGGGATCATCGAGAAGAGCGGGTCATGGTTCTCGTTCCAGGGAGAGCGCATCGGCCAGGGCCGTGAGAACGCGCGCTCCTTCCTGGAGCAGCACCCGGCGATGCTGGAAAAGGCCGAGCAGCTCGTGCTGGCCAAGCATGGCATCAACCGCCGCACCGCCGGCGCTGCGGCTGAAGCTCCAGCGCCGGCCGCTGGCGGGAAGGGTCGCGAAGCGGCAGCGGCGGCTCCGGCCGCGGAAGGACGCCGCCAGCCCCCCAAGGCCAACTAGATCATGCGTCTTTACGTGATGCGTCACGGACCGGCCGAGGACCGGTCAGCAACCGGGCGAGATGCCGACCGGATGCTGACCACGGAGGGCCGGGCACGGGTCCAGGAGGTGGCCCTCCACCTCCACCGCCTCCGCGGGACCTCGGCTCCCCTGAAGATCCTGTCGAGCCCTCTCACGCGTGCCCGCCAGACCGCCGAGATCGTCGCCGAGGTCCTGGGGGCGGCCGGCGTGACAGGCATGGGTTCCAGCGAACCAGAGCACCGCGCGGAGCTGGCACTCGACGCGGACCTGGATGGAAACCTCCGTCTCGTGGCCGAGGCAGCGTCTTCCGGGACGGATGCGCTGCTCGTGGGCCATGCCCCCAGCGTCGACCATCTGATCCGCGCTCTCGCCCCCGGCGCCGGGAAGAACCCGCCGGCCGCCGTCGCGGGCGGCTTCTGCACCGCCATGGTCGTCGCGCTCTCGCCCCTCGACCCCCCCGGTCAGTGGCGGATGACGGACGTGCTCGATCCGCGGACATTCAGGTGACTGCGAGAGCACCTGTAACTCTTCGAAGTTAAACAACAAAAACAGGTAGCGCCGCGGCGCAGGTCCTCGGCCGCGCCGTCTCCCCTGCGAGGGATCACCGGGGGGCCCTCCGAGCGGGAGGAAATCCAGTCATTTCAACTGGTTGACCCCCTCCCTTGACATGGAAACACCCCGGGAATACGCCCGGTCCGGCAGGAGGCTGAGGATGACGGGACAGATGGCCTTTCCCTTCGCTCACCCCCCCTTCATCGCTGGGGGGCCCCGCGGGCACAAAACGCGCTCGACCCAGGCACCTCCTGCCGGTCGCGTCTCCCGTGGAACCGGGAAAGGCAGCCCCCTCGCCCCCCGCGTCTCGCCGGCGGCCATCCGGGTCCCCGACCCGCGCGCGCTGCCCTTCGAGGTCCGGTTCCCCCCCGGCTACCCCCGCATCTTCGTCCATGAGGGAGCGCGCCAGGCGATGGCGCGCCGGCTCGAACTCGCCACCCGGTGCCCGGTGCTGCTCTCGGTGACCGACAACTTCCGGGAGATGCTCTCGTCCTCCCGCGACGGAGGCGTGCTGCGGGCGCGGGTGCACCACATGTTCCTCGATGCCCCCGCCTCCGTGCAGGAAGCGCTGGTTCGCTACCTCGTCGACCAGGACCGCGAGGCCTCGCTGCTGGTGGGCCAGTACATCGACCAGAATGGCTACCGCATCCGTGCCTCCCGGAAGGTGAGCACGCCGCTACGCACCCAGGGGCAGACGCACGACCTCCTGGCGCTCTACCGGAAGGTCAACCACACGTACTTCGGTGGTGCCATGGATGCCCTCATCACCTGGGGGCGGCGCGGCAAGGCGAAGCAGAAGCGACGGACCATCAAGCTCGGAAGCTACTCGGCCGTGGAGCGGCTGATCCGCATCCACCCGGCCCTCGATCGCCCCTGGGTTCCGCGGTACTTCCTGTCTTACATCATCTACCACGAGATGCTGCACCACGTGATCCCGTCCGGGGAGGAGCAGGGGCGACGGCTCATTCATCCGCCGGAGTTCCTCGCCCGCGAGCGCATGTTCCGGCACTTCGACCGCGCCATCACCTGGGAGAAGACCCACGTGAGCCGCCTGCTTCGCGCCTCCTGATTCTCAGGGCGAAGACGCGAGCCCTCGCTGCCCGCAGGCGGACGACCTTGCTTCCCGCTGGAGAACGGCTAAACAGCCGGTCTCTCGCGGGGGAAGTGCCCTACCCATGAGCGACACGAAGGCTGCCGTGCAGGACCCCCCGATCAAGGAAGCGAACCCCGCCCGGGCCATGGAAGCGCTCGAATGCGCGGCCGTCCGCGCCGAGCACGTCGAGGAGCGCCTGATCGTCCGGGCGACACCCGCCGACTTCAGGGCAGCGACCCAGCTCTACATGCCCGACGTCCGCAAGATGCTGGACCGGGTGATGATGTCGAGCGACGCCGAGGCAGGCCTCGACGCCCTCCTCGAGAGCGGCGCTCTCACGGCCATGCTCCCCGAGATCGAGGCCATGGTCGGCTTCGGCGACGGAGAGTGGCGCCACAAGGACGTCTGGAAGCACACGAAGCAGGTGGTCCGCCAGGCCGTCCCCCGCCTCGAGGTGCGCTGGGCAGCGCTGCTCCACGACATCGGCAAGATCAAGACGCGCAGCATCTCCCCGAACGGCGAGGTCCATTTCTTCGGCCACGCCGAGGTGGGCGCCCGCATGTTCGACAAGATCGACCGGCGCCTCCCCCTCTTCACCAGGGACGAAGCCCTCAAGAGCACCGTCCGCCTCCTCATCCTGCACCACCTGCGCGCCAGCCAGTACGATCCTTCCTGGACCGATAGCGCCGTGCGCCGCTTCGCCAAGGAGATGGGTGAGCTGCTCAAGGACCTGCTCGACCTGTCGCGGGCCGACATCACCACGAAGCGCCCCGAGAAGAAACGCAAGGGCCTCCGCCAGATCAGCGAACTCGCGGACCGCGTGGAGAAGCTCGTCCAGGAAGACGCGGTGATCCCGCCCCTCCCCGGCGGCATCGGCGACGCCATCATGAGCGCGTTCTGCATTCCCCCCTCACGACGGGTCGGCGAGCTGAAAAAGGCGCTCGAGACCGCGGTGGAGTCCGGCGAATTGCAGCCCCACCAGCCCGCGGAGTTCTACGTGAACTTCATGCGCGAGCAGGCCGAACGCTTCGGCCTGTGATCTCGGACAGCGTCGGCGTGCTCAGGCCCGCAGAGGCGCCTCGCAGGTCGCGCAGCGCCGGGGCACATCGTCCTTGTGGTACACCTCGCCACAGCGGCCGCAGAGCCGCGCATCGCGCTCGAACGTGATCACCTTGTCGCTGGCCTTGCAGCGCAGCCCGGCGATCTGCGGCGGCTCCAGCGTGAGCACCCTGCCTGCCCCCTCGCTCGGCTTCGGCAGCGCCTTCTCCTGGATCCCGGTGACCTTCCCCGGAATGCGCGTCCGCGCCTCCGCCAGCGCCCGCGCCGCAGCCTCGCGCTGGGCACGCACGGGGATGGAGACGACAGTCCCCGGGCTCCGGAACGTCAGCGCCGTGGCCGTGAGCTGCACCGCGTTGACGTCGCACCAGCCGAGCCTGTCCACCTCGCCAGCGCTCCGCTCCACCGCCACGCCCGCATCTCCCACGCGCATGGGCAGCGCGCCCCACTGACCGAACAGCGCCACCAGGACGGCCAGAACCGCGCCAGCACCGAGCAGGTACAGCGCGTACGGGTGCGGAGCCGCCCCCTCCCGGAGAAACTGCCCGAACACCCCGGCTCCAAGGCACAGCGCAGCCAGCGATCCCCCCACCATGGTCAGCACGGCAGGCAGGGACGACCCGCCGTCATAGCGCCACTCCTGGCGGGGATCGCTGCGCGTCCGCAGGAAGGTATCCCTGGCGTCCGCTGCCGTCCCGGAAGTCTTGCGCTTGCGCTTGGTCGAACTGTCCGCTGCCATGCCGGCTTCCTATCGGAGCAGGGGCCGGAACGCAAAGGCATCGACCAGCCCCAGCCCCCTGCACCTCGGCTCAGGAGCGCAGGGAGGCCCCTGCTCCCCGGGGCTTCCCGCCCGGCGGCCGAGGCCTCCCCGGAGCTCCCCGCGGCTTCCCCTTCCTCACGGCGCCCTTCCGCGCCGCCTGTGTCCTCGCCGTTCCCCGACGCGCTCTCCCGTCCTCGGCCACCTTCGTGACCTTCACGCTCTTCAGGAGCTGCTCCTCCAGCGACGGCTTCCCCGCCGCTCCTGCGATCCGCGTCTGGAGAAGCTCCACCACCCACACCTCGTGAGGCGGCAGCGCGTTCTCGACCTCCATCACGGCGCGCGTCACCTCCACCTTCCCCTCGGGCCCCTTCAGCGTCCCCTCCGCATAGACCTCCAGCAGGATCGGGTGGATGTAGCAGCGCCTGCACACCGCCCGGGTGTTGCCCAGCCGCGCCGCCACCGCATCGATGGCCTCCACCACGTTGCGCTTCACGTCCCTCACCGTGGACGCCGGCCCCACCCGCGCCAGCTCCTGCGCTGCCAGCACGGTCCCCGCCCAGGTCCGGAAGTCCTTGGCCGTGAACTCCTGCCCCGAGATCTCCCGCAGGTACTGGTTCACGTCCCCCGAGTGGATCCCGTGCTGCTCCCCCGCCTCGTCCACGTACTGGAACAGCTCCTCCCCGGGCAGGTCCTGACACCGCTTCACGATCCGGGCGAGCCGCGCGTCCCGCAGCCCGATCGTGTGTTCCTTCCCCGACTTCCCCCGGAAGGCAAAGCGCAGCTCGGGCCCCTTCACCTCCACGTGCTCGTCGCGGAGCGTCGTCAGCCCGAATGACGCATTGCTCCGCGCATACTCGTCGTTCCCCACCCGGATCAGCGTCGTCTCCAGGAGCTTCACCACCGTCGCCAGCACCCGCTCGCGGCACAGCCCGGGGCGTGCCAGATCCTCCTCCAACCGCCTCCGGATCCCGGGCAGCGCCTGCGCGAAGGCCAGCAGGCGGTGGTACTTCGTCTCGTCCCGCACCTCGCGAAAGCGCGCGTGGTAGCGGTACTGCTTCCGGCCCCGCGCATCGCGCCCGGTCGCCTGCAGGTGGCCATCCTTGAAGGGACAGATCCACACCTCGGTCCACGCCGGTGGGATCCCCAGCGCCTGGATCCGCGCCATCTCTGCGGGATCCTTCACGGGCTTGCCGCCTACCCCCAGGTAGTAGAACCCCTTCCCTGCCCGCATCCGCCGGATGCCGTCGATGGTGTCGGTCACGTACCGCAGCCCGGCCTCCTCCGCGGAGGCCACGGGCAGCACCTGCACAGGCGGCAGCACCTTCCGGGTCCCACGGGAGGCTTTCACGGCGCGGGACGACCCCCTGCGCCCCTGAGAGGCAACCGATCGGTCGTGGCGATGGAGCTTGGTCATGTCGCCGCCGGAACCAGGCAAGCGCCGCGCCGTCCTCCAGTGTCCGGCCTGGCACAGCCCGCCCCCCCTCGCGTTCCCCCCAGGCTCCACCTGGGATCAGGCTGGGGGCGTCCCCCCGTCCATCAGCGACGCGATCTCGTTGCGCACCCGCGCGCGTTCCCGGTCGAGCTGCTCCCCCGTCGCCCCGAGCTTGGTCAGGAGGTGCTCCGTCATGGCCAGCGCCACCTCCGCCTCTGCCGCAGTCACCATCGACGCTCCCACCGACTTCAGGGACTGCACCTCCCGCACGTACGTCGTCCTCGCCAGCACCTGGATGTCCGGGTTCAGGGCCCGCGCCGCGAGGATCACCGCATCTGCCGGCGATCCCGACGCCGCGAAGACCAGGCTCGACGCCTCCTTCACCCCTGCCCGCTCCAGGATCTCGAGCTGTGACGCATCGCCGTAGACCGCCCGGGTCCCCTCCCGGTTCAGCCGGTGCACCGTCTCGTGGTTCAGCTCGATCACCGTGGGCTCGATCTGGTTCTCCTTGAGCAGCTTCGTGAGCGTGCGTCCCACCGGACCGTAGCCCACCACCACCGCGCGGTGAGTGGGGTCATTCGGGTTCGCGGCCAGCGGTGCATCCGCCTTCTCTGGCCACCGCGCCGAGAGCCAGCGTGACGCGGGCTCTACGTAGCGGAACAGCAGCGGGTTCAGGGTGATGGACACCACGGAGGCCACCACCAGCGCTGGCGTCGACTCCGCCGGCAGGACTCCGAGGCTCCGCCCGAGCGCCGCCAGGATGAACGAGAACTCCCCGATCTGGGCCAGCGCCACGGACACCGAGAGCGCCTTCTTCAGCGGATAGCGAAGCAGCAGCACCACCGCGAACGCCGCCACCGGCTTCCCCACCAGCACCACCGCCAGGGTCGCGAGGACCAGGCCCAGGTTCGCTCCGATCGCCTTCGGATCGAAGAGCATCCCCACCGACACGAAGAACAGCACCGCGAACGCATCGCGCAGCGGCAGCACCTCGGAGGCGGCCCTGGAGCTGAGCGCCGACTGCCCCACCACCATCCCGGCAAGGAACGCGCCGAGCGCCATCGAGGCCCCGAACAGCTTCGCAGACCCCACCGCGATGCCGAGCGCGAGCACCAGCACGGTCAGCGTGAACAGCTCCCGCGATCGGGTCTTCGCCACGTACCCCAGCAGGCGCGGGATCACCCACTGCCCCCCCACCAGCGTGAAGACCACCAGCGCGCCGATCTTGAGGACCGCGCCCCCCACGGACAGCAGGATCCCCTGGATGTCGCCCTTCGCCTCTGGCCCGGTGAGCACGGGCAGCATCACCAGCACCAGCACCGTGAACACGTCCTCGACGACCAGCCACCCCACCGCCACGTGCCCGGCCGGCGTGTGCAAGACATCGTAGTCCGACAGGACACGCAGCAGGACCACCGTGCTCGCCACCGAGATGGCCAGGCCGAACACCACCCCGGCGGCGCTGCTCCAGCCCACCAGATGCGCGACCAGCACCCCGAGCCCCGTCGCCACCGCGATCTGCACGATGGCACCTGGCAGCGCCACTTGCCGGACGGCGAGCAGCTCCTTCAGGTGAAAGTGCAGGCCGACGCCGAACATCAGCAGGATGACCCCCAGCTCCGCGAACTGCTCCGCGATCCCTGCGTGCGCCACGAAGCCTGGCGTGAAGGGCCCCACCGCGATCCCTGCGAGCAGGTAACCCACGATGGGAGAGAGCTTGAGGCGGTGCGTGATGAAGCCCAGCACCAGAGCGGCAGAAAGCCCGCCGGTCAGTGTGAAGATGAGGTCGAGGTTATGGGGCATCGTCCGGTGTCCGAGGTGTGGTCTGGCGTCCTGCGGGCGAACACGCCAGGTCGTCTTGTGTGTGAATCGCTCATCCGCTGTGGACACGGAAAGTGCGTTCGGATCGGCGTGGATACGCACCCCTCGGGTCACCAGCGCCTTCGTGAGTCGAGGTATGGTCGTTCACTGGGGCGCTCCTGTACGCAACGCCTCGACCCGCACCATGAAGACCTTCGGCCCTCCGCTGTTGAGTTACCCCTTCCCGTCTGTGCGTCATCCGCTCTCGGAGCCGATCAATCGGGCCACGAACGACTGGATCCGCCGCTTCGAGCTCATGCCCGACGACCCTGCGGCGCAGCAACGCCACGAGGAGTACGGCTGGTTCACTGGACGCACCTACCCGCACGCCTCGCGCGAGGTCCTCGAGGTGGCGACCTACTTCGTCGCCTGGCTCTTCCTCGCGGACGATCAGCTCGACGAGACCGACCTCGGGCGCGAGCTCGACCGTGTGGCCTCGCTGCACGCCCGCTTCGGCGCCGTGCTTTCCGGCGCTTCCCCCCGCCCCGACGATGCGAAGCTCACCCACGCCCTGCACGACGTCCGCACCCGCTTCGTCGAGATCGCCTCTCCGGCCTGGGTCGACCGCTTCTGCCACGACACGATCGGGTACTTCGAGGCCAACCGCTGGGAATGCGAGAACCGACGCAGGCAGCACATCCCGAGCCTCGCCGAGTACATCGCCATGCGCCCCTACACGGGCGCGGTCATCCCGTGCTTCGACATCATCCTCCTCACCAACGCCATCGATCTCCCGGAACGGATCCATGATCACCCTCTCGTCGAGGCCACCCTCCTGACCGCCAACCGGATCATCTGCTACTCAAACGATATTCTTTCGTTGAGCAAGGAAATACGGCATGGCGACGTCTACAATCTGGTGATACTCATCCAGCACGAGCAGGGGTGCTCCCGCGAAGAGGCCATCGCCCGCGCCACCAGGCTTCACGACGCCGAGCTCGCCACCTACCTCGACCTCGAACGCAGCCTCACCTCGTTCGAGGCGCCCATCGCCACGCAGCTCGCCAGCCTCACCGCGGGCCTGCGCGCCTGGATCCGCGCCAACTACGACTGGTCCGAGCGCGCCGCCCGCTACAAGGACGTCTCCGCTGCCTGAGCGCTGCTTGAGCGCTACTTGCCCGCCGCTTGCCCGCCGCTCGCGCGCCTCCTGGCTCATGATCAGGTGCGCGCGCCCCCGCCCTCCTCCTCGTAGCGCAGCTCCACGTCGCCCACCCGCAGCACGTCCCCAGGCCCGAGCGGCGCCGGCCGCGTCAGCCGCTCACCGTTCAGGCACGTGGTGTTCGTGCTCCCCAGGTCCGAGGCGATGAACTTCCCTTCTTGCCCCACGATCAGCGTTTGCATGCGCGACACGTTGGCGTCCACGATGCGCACCTGCGCGGCCTTCGTCCGCCCGATGGTGATCCGCGGCTGGTCGAGCGCATAGCGTCTCCCCGCGTCATCCCCGGCCACCACCACCAGCGACGCCCGTGGCAGCGCCCCTGCCACGCTCTCGACCATTCTCACACTCATTGGCGACGAGGCATGCATCTCCGACGCATCCACGAGCGAGCGGCTCTGCACCTGCGCCTTCCGGAATACCTGGTATGCCTCCTGGCTCGGCTTGCGCTCCATGGCCACCGCCTCGTCCACGAGCTGCTCGAGCGCCTCGTCGAGCGCCGACCCATCGCCCCGCGCCCGCCCAGGCTCCTCCTCGATGACGCGGATCATCTGCCGCAGCACCGCCGCCGCCCCCTCGAACTGCCCCCGGTCCGCTTGCCGACGCGCCTCTGCCCGCGCCTCGTCGGCCTGCGCGATCAGCACCTCTGCCCGCGCCACCGGCTCGGGCCCGGTCACCGCCATCCCCACGGGCACCTTCAGCACCGCCGCCAGCGACAGCGCCTCCACCTCCCCGGCCCGCCGGTACGACGCTGTCGCCCCCAGCGCCTCCCACATCCCTGCCTCTCGCGGCGGCGTCAGCGACAGCTCCGCCACCACCACCGCGCGCCCCCCGTCCAGCAGGTCCGGCACCCCCACCCGCACCCCGCCCGCCCCGAACCGGACCTCCGGGTTCCCGTAGAACCGCCTGATCTCGACCCCCTCCGCCGGCGCAAGCGACAGCTCCACCGCCTCCGCCACCGCGTCGCCCTGCACCCCGATCGCCTGCGCCAGCTCGATCGAGCACACCGACGGATCGGCAATGAAATGGTAACGACCGGCCCCCGCATCCGCGATCTGCGCCAGCACGTCCTCGTGGTGGTGCGCCCCGTACCCCAGGGTCGACACCACCACGTCGGGCCGGAACGACCGCGCCAGCGCCGAGAGATCCTCAGGCGTCACCTTCCCCCGGTTCGGCGCGCCATCGCCGAGCATCACCAGGAGCTGCCGCTCGTGCTTCCCCCGCGGCGGCATCATCGCCTTCCCGCGCAGGAGCCCCTCCTCCATGTTCGTCCCCCCCTCCGCCTTCAGCCGGTGCACACGGGTGCTGATCCGCCGCCGCGCCTCGGCATCCAGCAGCGCCAGCGCGACCACCTCGCTCGCCCCGTCCGAGAACGCCGCGATCCCCACCCGGTCCGTCGGCTCCAGCAGCCCGACCAGCCGGTCGATCGAGCCTGCCACCTGCTCCAGCGGCGGCCCCGCCATCGAGCCGGACACGTCGACCACGAAGACCACCGACAGCGGCGGCCTCGCGCGCTCCACCCCTTCCCCGAGCGCGCGCAGCGAGGCGACGAGGTGCGCCCGCACCGGCGTCCCCGGCGAGACACCGCGCAGATCGAGACCGAGCGCCAGGTCGAGGGCAGGAGGGGCCATGAGAAGAACTCTACCCCACGCCTGCACCCCTCCCAAGGCGAAGCCGGGGCCGGGACGAACGACCGCGGCCATCGGCCTCCCCACCCAGAAAGGCTGTCGGCGCTTCCCTGGAGCCTGCTGCTGTGTAGCCGCGCATGCTCTGGCGGGACAGGTCGTGCTCAGGGCTCCCGCGAGAACTCGCCGCAGCCCACCAGCTCGTTCAGGAAGGGCGAGGTCACGGTCCTCTGGAAGTTCCCCGAGAATGCCGGCGTCGCGTTGACGTTGTCCACGCGGAGGCTGACGGATTGCTCCTCCGTGTCGCTCACCTTCACGGCGGCGGTGAAGTTCTCGGCGCTCGTCGTGGCGTAGGTCGTGTCGGTCGTGAACCGGTAGTACGAGTCGTTGCCCATGCCGCTGCCACCTTCCCAGTCGATGGTGTAGGTGCCGGGCAGCTTGTCGCCGCTGATCTCGAGCGTGAACACGGCCGGGACGCTGGTGTCCGTGGCGATGGTGAGCACGCAGTACTGCGAGGAGTACTTCCCGACGTAGGGCTCGACCCAGGAGCGCATCACGCAGGTGTCGGCGTACTGGCCGGGTGCGCCCGGGTCGTCGGCGAGGGTGCACTCGGTCTCGGTGGCGGTCGACCCATCGCCGCCATCGTCGTCGCCACCACAGGCCACGAGCGACACCACCATCAGCATGACCCCCACCCGTGACCATGTCCGCATGCGCATGAAACCTCCAGCGAACATCCTAGCCGAAAGCCGCGCCATGGGGGCCGTTTCGACGCGCGGAGGGCGAAGGCGGCGGCGGGGATGCGGTCCTGTGCGCTTGCGCTTCCGGCTCGCGGGCGCAGGGGTCGACGGCGCGGTACTCCGCCCGTCGGGCGCCGAGCCGCGCGGCGACCCACTGGCGCGTCTCGCTGCGGGCCTGGGTGTCCAGCCAGTCGTCCAGGTGGCGGTTGCGCCTGCGGATCGTCTCGCGGGCGTAGACGAACGGCGCCTGGGCCAGGGGGTGGAAGCGCCAGAGACCGGGGCGCGGCAGGCCGTAGCGGGCGTAGGTCGGCGGCGACAGGAAGAAGCTCACGTAGCCGAGCTGGAGGCGGTACTCGAGGTGCTTGCGCCACGCCGAGGACCAGGGCTCGGAGGCCGGAGGCGCGTAGGAGGCGAGATAGGACCGGGCGAGGTGCACGCCGTCGTCGCCGGAGCGGCCAGCGCCTTTCACCATGGCGGTGAAGAGCAGCCCCACCCCCTCGTCGACGGTCTCGGGGAACCAGCGGGGCTGGACGCCCATCAGGTGCCCCACGTAGCGCCAGAAGTGCATCAGGGCGGCGATCTCCTCGCGGGAGGTGCGGTAGCCGAGGAGCTTCAGGCCGTGACCCGGCGCGATGCTGCCGCCCATCAAGGTGAGCATGGCGTCGGCCTGGCTGATGGGCACACCCCAGGCGGCGAGATCCCAGCGGGGATGGGCGAGGAGGCGCTGGCGGACGAAGACGTGCATCATGCGCACGTGCAGGGCCGTCTCGCGGCCGCGCTGACCGGGGCCGAGGGCGCCTGGCTCGGAGACGTCCACCCAGAAGGCGGCGGTCTCCAGGAAGCGGCGGTTGGCAGAGCTGCCGGTGTAGGCGCCCGTGAGCGCCAGCGGCCTCGCGACGGAGCTCTCGCGGTAGCCTTCCAGGGTGATGGCCCCGGCGAACGAGTAGAGGTGGGTGCCGTAGCGGCGGAAGACCCGCGCGCCGAGCTCCACCAGGCGCTCGTCGAGCCAGGGTGGCCTGACCTCGATCTCGGCGAAGAGGCGGCGGAGGGAGGGCGGGGGGTCGGGGATGGCGTCGACACCGCGGGCGAGGGCGCGATCGAGGAGCTTGCGGCCCTCGGCCTGGCCGCGCGGGAGGTGGACGTCGCGGGCGAGCGCCTCGGCCACGGGATCGGCGTCGTAGTAGGCGTGGGCGTAGGCGCGCACCTTGGCATCGGGGAGCTCGGGGTCAGCGCCGAAGAGGGCGTGGATCCCCCGGCGCAGGAGCTGCGCCCTCACGCTCCGGATGTTGTGCCAGTAGCGAAACTCCGTGGGAATGCGCTCTTCGGCGGCTTGCTGTTCCAAGACTCCCCCCGATCCGTGCCTCGCGGCCAAGCGTCCAGCGTGCCGAGGTCGGGGGGGACGGTCAATGACGCTTACGCGGATGCAGGCGCGATCAGGAGCTGCCTGTAGAGCGCGCGGAGCGAAGTGGCCGTCTGGGGCGGGCATGGTCAGGAGCCGCGCACGCCGATCTGCAGCGCGCGCGTGCGCCGGTCCCCGCCGGCCCTCACCCTCAACGCGCTGTCCTGCCGCAGGCATCGAGGCCGCGCACGACGTGCGAGAACTGATCCCTGGGCATGGGGGAGGTGAAGGAGCTGCGCGCCACGATCGAGACGAAGTAGTCGTTGATGCGCACCTCGCCGCCGCTCTTCGGGCGCCAGGAGTAGCTCTTGCCGCCGCCGCGCAGGTGGTCGCCCTCGGAGGCGTGGAAAGGGTTGCCGAGCAGCCCGTTCACGCACGCCACGATGGCGGCCTGGTTGGCGAACGTCTGCACCCCAGGAGGCGGCCCGAGGCTGGCCTCCTCCATCAGGCTCGCCTTCTTGTTCGCCCAGGAGAGGGTGAGCGTACCGAACCAGGGGTGATCGATCCCCGCCTTGTACTTGAGATTGATGTGGAGCATGGGCACGGCGCCCGGGTAGGTCGCCTTCACGGCGGCCCCGCTCCGATCGACATCGGCCTGGAGATCGAGGGAGGCGAGCCGCTGGAGGGGAGAGCCGATGCCGAGGTAGTCGCGCACGAACTGCGCGTCTGCCAGGGGTTGATCGAACAGCACCGCTTTGCTCACGGCCCACAGGGCCTCGGCCTGCTCCCGCCAGAAGGGGTTCGCGCCGTAGATGAAGCGGTCCACCTCGGTGGTGAGGCTGAGGAAGGCCCCCTCCGGCGTGAAGTGCAGCGAGCAGCCCTCCCAGAGGTACGCCGGCGCCTTGTACCGCGGGCCGAGGACCTCGGGCAGGCGCCTCTCGATCGTCGCCCGCTGGGTGTTGATGGAGCGGACGCTCAGCGAGACGCTCTGCACGTGCTCGGGGTGGGCCGGGTCCCAGGTGAACGTCGCGGACTCCACGCGGCTGTCCGCGATGGGCACGACCATCTTGTGGTTCGCGCCCACCTTGATGCCCGTGAGGCGCGAGAGCTGGTCCTGGCTCTCGCGCAGCGTGATCGCGAGGATCTTGTCCCGGGAGACGCCGCTCACGGGGAGACCCGCGGTCCCGGAGCGCGACGGCGGCGCGCTCGCCACGAAGAAGGCGACTCCCCCTGCGATCATGAACACGAACATTGCGCCGCCGAGCGCTATCCAGACCGCCGCCTGCGATCGGTGGTAGTGGAGCTGCGCGCCCGTGGGGTTCAGGTGCGGCGGCGGCGTCCAGTGAGGGGGCGGCCTCCAGTCCGGGGGTGTCTGGGGGGCGACCGTGCGGAGGGCACGGGTGTGGCTCGTTTTCCCGCAATAGCGGCACTTGGTCACGGCGTTCGTCCCCGAGACGTCGAGGGGGGCGCCGCAGAAGGTGCACTCGACCAGCATGTGCGCGCAGGCTACCACGCGCGCGCCGTGGGCTCTTCTAGCGACGGCATCGTGCGTCGCCACCGCACGCGCACGGTGTCACGCGACCATCCACGCCCGTGCGCGCAGGAGGACGCGCGTGGGCCGGCATCGCGGCGCGGGTTGTCACCCAAATTTCGCTTGAAGCACCGAGCACCCGATGACACACGCGACGCATGCCCGAGGACCGGAGGACACGGCGATGTGCCCCGGTGCCCCCAGGTCCTCCTTTTCGCGAGGTCGACATGAAGCGAAGCCTGTCGTGGATGAATGCGTGCGCGTGGATGCTGCCCGTGGCGCTGCTGGGTGGCTGTGGTGGCATGGTCGGAGACGAGGTGGAGCCAGGGTTCGAGGACGCCCTCGCCCCGGTCGGCGAGGCTGCCTCGGCGCTGCTCGCCCCGCCTCCCCCTCCGGCGAGCGGCAACATCGCCGACAGCACCACCTACCTCGGGCCGCTGGCCATCGGGAGCGCGGTCCAGACCTCTTTCACCACGAGCCCGCAGTACTACGCCTTCGGCCTCCAGGTCCCCTCCCACGCGCAGCTCAAGCTGGAGGTCACCCACCTCGGCAGCTCCAATGGGCTCGACACCAGCCTCTTCCTCTATGGACCGCGCGACGCGAGTGGCGCGAACGGTAGCTACGGCGTGACGCCGGTCGCCCTGGACGACGAGGATGGCTACGGCTCGCTCAGCCGCATCAAGGTGGTCTCCCTCGAGCAGGGTGGTGATTACCTGGCGGTGGTCAGCTCCGCCAGCGGCGCGGGCAAGCAATTCCGCCTGCAGGCCGATTGTGCCGGGTGGTCCTGCCTCCCCTCCCCCGCGCCCACCGCGCCGAGCACGGCGGCCCTCGATTTCCTGGAGCTGGACGTCGCGTCCTCCATCCAGGCCCAGCTCGACGCCGCCAACGGCCACGACGGCGTGAACTCGGAGCTGCGCACCTTCGATTTCGGCTGGCCCTATGCCGGCGAGCCCTCGCTCGACCAGGCCGTCAAGGAGGCCCTCAAGCAGGGCTACGATTACCGCTACAAGTACGACACCGGGCCGCTCACGCTCACCTACGCCGATTTCTTCGGGTACATGGTGTCGTTCTACCGGGGCCTGCACCCGGAGATCCTCGCGGAGTACGGCAATGGCACCGAGGCGGTGCAGGTGCGGCGCTACTACCGCACCTACCAGACGGGTCCCAATGGCGACCACTGGGACAGCCTCTTCATCATCCTCTTCCCGCAGTCCCACAAGGTCGTGGTCTACGAGCAGAGCATGTACGAGATCTGACGTGCGCTGATCCGCGCTTCCGCGCCGCTACCGGCTGCCGCGCCGCCCACGGCGACGCACCGCGAGCGCCATCAAGGCGAGCGCCGAGAACGCTGCGCGCTCGCCGAGGACGCCGGCAGATGCCCCGGCCGGGTCTCCCGGGAGCCTGCAGGAGCACGCGTCGCCGCCGAGGATCGGGGGCACGCTGCCGCCGCCTGCCCCACCCACGCCGCCGCCGCCCTCGCCCCCCGCGCCACCGCCCGTGCCATCCTGCGTGCAGACGCCGGCCACGCACGCGCCTCCAGGGCACGCCGTGCCCTCGGCGGCCAGCATGTCGGTGGGGCACGCAGCCCCCACGCCGTCACACACCTCGGCCACGTCGCACGTCCCCAGGGCAGCGCGGCACAGCACCCCGGCTCCGCGGACGACGTCGGCAGGGCAGTCTGCGGTCACGCCATTGCAGCTCTCCGGGAAATCACAGGGGCCAGCCGCCGGGCGGCAGGCAACCCCCGCGGCCGCGATCACGTCGTCGGGGCACGCCGCGTTCGCGCCATCGCACACCTCGGCCGCGTCGCAGAGGCTCTCCGCGTCACGGCACACGGTCCCCGCCGCGGCGAGCGCGTCGTCCGGGCACACGCCCGACAGGCCGTCGCACACCTCGGCCATGTCGCAGCCTCCAGTCGCCGCCCGGCACTCCACGCCAGCCCCCGCCACCACATCGTCCGGGCACGCGCCCGACGTGCCGTCGCACACCTCGGCCACGTCGCATGCCCCGGTCGCCGCGCGGCACTCCACGCCCGCCGCGGCGATCCCGTCGGGCGGGCAGGCATCGGTCAGCCCGTCGCAGGTCTCCTCCGCGTCGCAGCCCCCCACCGAGGCGCGGCAGGTGGCGCCGCTCGGCAGCAGCGCATCCTCCGGGCAGTCCACCGTCGCGCCGTCGCAGGTCTCCTCCGCGTCGCAGCCTCCCACCGAGGCGCGGCAGCTCGTCCCCGCCGGTGCCAGCGCGTCGCCGGGGCAAGTACCCACCACGCCATCGCAGACCTCCTCCGCGTCGCACGCCCCTGCCCCAGGGCGGCACACCTCACCGGCTGCCCGGATCGTGCACACCCCGTCGGCCGCCGCGCCGGCCGCCTCGCTGCAGGCCCGACACGCCTCGGTCCCGCCGCCGCAGGCCTGATTGCAGCACACGCCGTCGACGCAGAAGCCCGACAGGCAGGCGGCGGCCCCGCCGCAGGGCTGCCCCGCGTCGAGCTTCTCCACCTGGTGGAAGACCCGCGCCACACCCTGCAAGGCCAGCGCACCGGGGGCGCCGGCGATCACCGTGTCGGCGCCGACCCCCACCGAGATGCCCAGCTTGTCGTTGCCCGCCGTCGAGGGGAGCCTGCCGGTCCGGAGGAACGTGCCGCCGGAGCGATCGAAGAAGTGGACAGCCCCCGCGTCGGTCGCGCCTTCGAGCGGCGCCCCTACGACCAGTCTGTCGGCGCGGAGCGCGACCGAGGTCCCGAACGCCTCCGACGTGCCCGTATCCGGCAGGAGCTGCTGCGCCTGGGTCCAGATCCCCCCGCTCTGCGTGAGCACGTACACGGCGCCGGCGGCCAGCCCCGCCGCCGTGTCGCCGGGCGCGCCCACCGCCGCCGTCGTGCCATCCCGCGCCACGCTGTAGCCGAACCTGCGGACGGTGGGTCCCGGAGCGTCGAGCTTCTGGGCCTGCTCCCAGGCCCCGGAGACGCGCGCCATCACGTAGACCGCCCCCGCCAGGATGGTAGGGTTTCCGGGGTTCACGTGGCCCGGCGCGCCCACCAGCGCCAGGTCCCCGGAGAACGACAGCGACTCGCCGAACGCGTCCCCCGCCCCGCCGTCGATCGCGATGAGCTTCTCGACCTGGGACCAGATGCCGCCCGTCTCTCCGAAGATGTACACCGAGCCGCCGTTGGTGGCCTGATCGTCGTCGAAGTGGGCCCCCACGAGGAGCGTGTCAGCGTCCACCGCGACCGCGTTGCCGAACTCGTCGTTGGCCTGACCGTCCGCGGGCGTGAGCTGCTGCTGCTGGGTCCAGGTGCTGCCCGATCGCGTGAACACGTACGCGCGGCCCGGCGAACCGACCGGCATCGGGGCCGGCGCCCCAATCACCACCGTGTCGCCGGAGATCGCCACCGAGGCTCCGAAGCGGGCCGCGACGGGGCTCCCCGGCAGGTACGACGCGGTGAGCTTCTGCTGCTCCACCCAGGCACCACCCGTCCGCGTGAACACGTACGCCGCGCCCGCCTCGCCCACAGCCGCCACCGTCGCCCGGGGCGCCCCGATCACCGCGGTGTCGCCCGAGATGGCGAGCGACGCCCCGAGCTGCTGCGCGCCCGACCCCCCCGACGACGTGAGCACCTGGGACACCTCCCAGACGAGCGGATCGATCACCAGCGGATAGACCGCCTCCCGGTCGTCGACGAGGATCCGGATCCGCTCCCCCTGCACGTCGAGCTTCGCCGGCACCTCGCGCCCCTCCGCGTCGCGCACGAACAGCTCGGCGTAGCGGCCCGCCTCCTCTCCCGCCTCGTCCACGAGGCGCACCGCCGTCGCGTCCAGGCGCACTGGCCGCACCGAGCCTCCCACGGCCACGGACACCTCCACTGCGCCCTCGCCCCGCGCCGCGCAACCGGGACGCCGGGCGAGGTCGAAGCCCTGCTCCAGGCCGAGGGGCCCGTGCTGGTACCAGGTGACCACCTCTCCCTGCCGGTACTCGGCGCGCCGCCCGGCGAGCACCGGCGTCGCCTCCCCGACCTCCACCGCCGCCCCCTCGCACCCCAGCGCAACCGCGCCGAACGACGCCTCCCAGCCCCGCGCGCCCTCGCGCCCCCGCGCCACGACCCGCGCGCCTTCACCCCCGAGGCTCGCGGTCAGCCCCCTGCCCTCTGCCTCCGCCGCGAGGCCGCTGGGCGCCGCGCGGAAGTGGAACGCCTCCGGGGCGTCGGCCTGGATGGACGCGATGTACGCGGCGCGCAGGGCAGCAGGGGCACCCGAAGAATCTCTGGAGAGCGACTCCCCCAGCGTGTCCGCTCCGGACCCCGACATGCACGCCGCGGCGAGCAGACACCCGGCCCACCACACGCCGCGCGCCGCCCTTCCGGCCATCGTCCGACCTGGGGCAGAGGCGACCGGGGCTGCACCGGAGCGTCTGCGGAGAAGGGGGGGAGTCAACCTCGGAGCGCCTGCCATGCCGTCCTCCTGAGCTGCGAGCGATACCGATGCTTGACGGGCTGTCAGGCCGAGACGTCGCATACCTCGTGAAGGGCCATGATGGCCCGCCCGCCTCACCGTTGGGAAGAAGGACCTGCGGTGAGGCTGGACATACCTGTTGAAGGCACGCTGCTTTTTGTCGCCCCGCTTTCAGACCCCGAGGAGCTGTCTTCTCCGACCACCCCGGCCACCCCGGCCGCTCTCCGGGCCCTCCATACCTCGCCCTGGCAGCCTCATCGACGTGGCTGCTGGAACCCTGCGGTGACGCTGCCCGAGCGCGTGCGATCACCGTTCACGGCGCTTCGGGGGCAGGTGAGGTCCGTGGTATCTGGGATCCCACCGAGGTCGGAACCACCGGCCACCGAGGAGCAGGACCCTGATGGTGAAAGGTCGATGGACGTGGCTGGGCGCTGCCTTCCTCGCCGCTGGCGCCACGGCGTGCGGCACGGAGGTTGAGGACCTCTTCCCGAACTACGGCACGGGCGGGGCCGGCGGGGCTGGCGGCTTCCTCCCGACCAGCAGCGGGACAGGAGCCTCGGGAGGGGCGGGAGGCGCGGGCGCGAGCGGCGGAGGCAGCGCGGTCTCGGGCGGCGTGGATTTGCGCGCCGACGTGAACCGCGACGGCACGGTCGACCTCGACGACCCCGCGGACGACACGGACGAGGACACCTGGGACGCGAGCCACGGGGCCATCTTCCTCGCCAACATCGACGACGATCTCCAGACGTGCCCCACCGCGGCGAGCGTGAGCAACGCCGACCTCGCCGCCTGCAACGACGCGGCCGACGAGGTGGTGAACGGCGAGGATGATCTCCTCGATCTGGCCCGCCTGCGCGTCGCCCCCTGGCCCGAAATGCCGGTCGACGTCGCGCGGGTCACCGTCACCCCGGACGCGAACGCCACGGGCAGGGTGCGCATCTTCAAGGCCACCCCGACCGGCTTCCAGGCGCTCGACGAGGACGGCGCGCTGTCGCTCGACGACCTGAAGGAGGGCGTCGAGCTCGCCATCGAGGCGAAGAACTTCGTGAGGAACGCGGCGACCTGGGAGGGCTTCGCGGACATCACCCTCCGGGTCGAGGGCGACACCTGGGAGGCCCCCATCACCGACACCGTGCGGATGCGGGTCGCGCCGCTGCTCCTCCGCCACCACCTCGACCCCGCGCAGCAGGCCTACGTCACCCGCACCGACGGCAGCGGCTCCACCGTCTTCCGGGCCGGCCTCGCCGAGGCGGTGCAGGCCGCGGGCGTGCCGGTGGCCACCCGGGAGTTCACCGTCAGCGACCAGTGGACGCAGGACTTCTTCGAGACCGGCTACATGGCGATGCCGGGCCCCGGCGGGCAGAAGCACACCATCCACGTCAACGTCCGCTCGGCCAACTACAGCTCGGGGGGCAACCTCCGCTCGGCGGGCCGGGTGGTGTTCACCCAGCTCCGCGGCAAGGACGTCGCCGGCGCTGCGCAGTACGACCCCAACCACCCGAACTCGATGGACTCGCTGAACTCCTTCGGGAACACCGAGACCATCCCGCCCTACACCCTCGCCGGACAGACCTACCCTGTGGGCCGCATCCTCCGCGGCAAGACCGCGAGCTTCTACCCGGACGAGAGCTTCGACACGATGCTCACCTCCCAGGGCTACCAGTCGCCCGTGTACATCGACACCGAGTGGCTCTCGGTCGGCCACGTCGACGAGACCACGAGCTTCGTCAAGGCGCCGAACGCGCGCGGCTGGGTCCTCGTGCTGGCCGACCCTGCGATGGGCGTGCAGATGCTCGAAGACGCCGCGGCGGCGGGGAACGGCGACGTCGACATGTTCGTCGCCAAGGGCAACGCCCGCATCTCCATCAGCGAGGTCCTCGACGACCCCGACCTCATGAACACCAGCGCCTGGGCCGCCGCCGAGATCGACGGGCAGCGCGAGGTGCTGGTGCAGGAGACCGGCCTCGCCGAGGCGGAGATCATCCGCATCGGCAGCATCTTCGAGTCCCAGGGCGGCTACGCTGTCGCGTACGTCCCGGGGATGGTCAACGGCATCTACCTCTCGGACACCCACTTCGCGGCGCCCAACCCGTTCGGCCCCCAGATCGGCGGGCAGGACCTCTTCAAGCAGCAGATGATCTCGGCCTTCACCCCGCTCGGCATCACCTTGCACTGGATCGACAACTGGAGCCTGTACCACCTCCTCAGCGGCGAGGTGCACTGCGGTACCAACACCACCCGGGCCATCCCGGCGTTCAACTGGTGGGAGGCGGAGCAATGATCACGAAGAGCAAGGTCGCAGCGCTGGTCTTCAAGCTCGGGCTCGCGGGGGCGGTGCTCTCCGGCGTGGTCGGCGGCGTGGTCGGCTTTCCAGGCGAGGCGCGCGCCGAGGGCGCCCTCCTCGCCCCGAGCCGCCTCGCCCCGGCGGAGCGGACCCGCCTCACCGCGGACATCGCCGCCGCCAGGGCAGCCCACCCCGAGGCCTTCAAGGCGCTGGCCGAGGTGCGCAGGCAGCTCCCCGCGCTCGACGAGAGCCGCCGCGGCCGCATGGCCTCGGTCACCCCGCTGCTCAAGCGCCTCGGCGCCGACGCGCTCTACCCCATGCTCGACCAGCTCGCCGTGGAGGGCGGCGCGCGCGGAGAGCTGACCGAGACGGCGTGGCTCACCTGGCGGGTCAGCCTCCTCGAAGCGACCGGCATGCTGCGCGACGCCCGCACCGCCCCCGTGCTGACCGCGATCCTCGACGCCCCCGCGACGGACTTCGAGGTGATGCGCGAGGCCGCGTCGGCCCTCGGCAAGCTCGGCACCGACGCCGCGGCCACGAAGCTCACCGCCCTCGCCGCGACCGAGGGCCCCAAGCAGGCCGCGGTCCTCGCGGGCATGGGCGCCTGCCGCCGCCACGCCGTCGCGCGCGCGCTCGCCGCCTCCGTCGCCAAAACCTCCGACCAGGCGACGCTCCGGCACGTGGTGCACGCCCTCGGCGACGTGGGCTCCGCGTGGGCGTGGAAGACCCCCGTCATCTCCGCGAGCGGCGAGGAAACCGCCACCCGCGCGGAGGCCGCGAAGGCCCTGGTCAGCGCCTTCGTGGCCCACGACGGCGAGGTGCGCCGCGCCGCAGCCACCGCCATCCTGGTCGTGGACGATCCCTCGACCCCGGCGCTGATCCAGGCCTCCCGCCAGAACGCCTCGCCGGAGACCCTCGCCGCCCTCGACACGCTCGCCCGGCGCTTTGCCGCGAGCCCCCTCCGCCGCAAGCCCTGACCCTGCTCTACACGGCAGGGGCTCCCGCCCCCGCCCCCCGCCGAGCAAGGCTCGCCGGGGCCCCCCACTCCGCGATCCACCTGCGCTCTCCCGGAGTGTTCTGCCGCTTCGGGCCTGACGCCTGTCGCCTCGGGAAGCGCACATTGTCCCCGGCCGTGTGCGTCAGGACCCGCGGGCTCGCAAGCGCACGGACGCCGACGATGCGCCATGACCGGACGCATTGACGGCAGGCCCGCGTGCGCGTCTCCTAGAATGGGTCCCCCCTCCATGCAGCACCCCAGCAAGCACGCGCCGCTGTGGCGCCTCGTCGCCCCTCTCCTCGGTTCCCTCGTCGTCCCGCTCCTCGGCGCGGGCTGCGTCCTCGACCCGCTCGGCACCGGCCCCCTCGGCGCTGGCGGCGCTGGCGCGGGCACCGGGGAAGGCGGCGGAGGCACCACCTCCCAGGGTGGGGGAGGCACCACGGGCATGAACGTGGGTGGCAGCGGCGGCGCGGGTGGGAATGTCGAAGGCCCGGGCGGCAGCGGCGGCGCTGGCGGTACGGGCGGCGCTGGCGGCTCGGGTGGCGCTGGCGGCGGCACCACCTCCGGGGTCGTCATCGCCCGCTGCAACACGGAAGAGATCACGCTCGACGGCTCGCTCGACGATCAGTGGGACGGCACCGCGTACCCGATCGAGAAGGTCGTGGAGCCGAACGTGGGCCAGGATCCCCCCGTCCAGCCGGCGCACTTCCAGGCCCGGTGGAACGCCGGGTACCTCTACGTCGGGGTGCACGTGGACGACAGCACGCGCTACAACGACTCGGGCGATCCCTCCAGCTACGACGATGACTCCATCGAGGTCTACCTCGACGTCAACAACATGCCCACGGGGGTGCTCGGGTTCGACGACTTCCAGTTCAACGTCGGCTGGAACAACTCCGGTAACAACTGGGAGCGCAACGGCCGGACCATGGGCGTGATGTCCAACGACACCGACGTCAACAGCGGCTACGAGGTGGAACTCGCCATCCCCTGGTCCACGCTGGGCACCACGCCCGCCGCCGGAAAGGTCATCGGTTTCGACGTCGGCGTGAACGCGGACGTCAACGGCGCCGGCCGCGACTTCCACCTGATGTGGCAGGGCACCGCCCAGAACCACCAGAACACGCTCAGCTACGGGAAGCTCCAGCTCCAAGCCTGCCCCTAGTCCCTGGTACTCCGTTTCCCAGGTTCATTCCGGGTCCTCGGCTCGGCGTTCGAGCGAAGTCACGGGGGTAGCGACCGTCGGGAGCGTAGGGACCGAAGGTCCCTGATCCAGGGTACGCAGTACCACCCACCGCATTCCGTCCCTATCTCTCGCCCCCGTCCGTCTGGATCCGGCCCGCCTTCATGCCTATCCTTCGCCCCGTGTCGGACATGTGGCGACCTCTTTCTCTCCTCGCGAGCATCCTCGGTGCCCTCGGCATGGCGCTCGCGACCATGGCAGGCGCCTGTGACGACGGCGGCGGCGGCGAGGGCGGCGGCGGCAGCGGAGGTGCCGGTGGTGCGGGCGGGTGTCCCGTGGAGCTTCAGGCCCTGCTCAACATCACCATCCGCGCCGAGGAAGGAAACGTCCCTCCCGACACCACCGTCCGCGTCACGTGGAGCGTCGGGGAAGAGCCCGTGTTCCGCCTCGACGACACCTCCACCTGGAAGGCGCTCGACGAGTCCAACCTCGTCTGCGTCGTGGGTGAGGCCCAGCAACCCCCGGTCGACGTCCACGAGCTCCGCTGCCAGATCTGGACGAGCGGCCCCACCCGGGTCGAGGTCTCGGCCGAAGGCTTCGCGGCCTACGACCAGACCCTCACACCCCCCATGAGTGAAGCCTGCGAGGGCCCCGTCCCCCTTCAGGAGGACATCACCCTCAGCCGGGACGAGGTCGAGGAGCCCTGAGCCCCCACCGCTTGCTCACCGCCTGATCCCTCGGGGACCTCACAGATCCACGACGAAGAACCCCTGCCCCACGCTCTTCCGGAGCAGCGGGAACGCCACGTTGTACACCGGCACGCCCTTCGCGGTCCGCCCCTCCAGCGTCCCGTGGTGCGCGTGCCCGTGGAACACCACGTCGGCCCCGTGCATGTCCACCGGCGTCGCCAGCCGGCTCGACCCGAGGTAGGCGCGGATCTCGAGGTTCTCTCCCACCGTCGTGTCGGGCACGGGCGCGTAGTGCATGATCACCACCTTCCGCGCCGTGTCGAGCTGCGCGAGTGCCGCTTCGAGCTTCAGCTCCTCGCTCACCGCCTCCTGCACGAACGCCTTGATCGACGCCTCCCCGAACGCCTGCAGCGTCGCGCTCCCGAAGCCCCCGCAGAACCCCTTCACCCCCGCGACCCCGAGGTCGTCCGTGAACTCCACGTGATCCCCGTCGAGCACGTGCACCCCTGCCGCCTTCAGGATCTGACAGATCTCGTGCGCTGCGCCGTTCTCCAGATCGTGGTTCCCAAGCACCGCTGCGCACGGCACCTTCAGCTCGGTGAGCGCATCGGCGAGCGCCTTCGCCTCGTCGATGAGCCCGTGGTCGGTCAGGTCCCCGCACATCACGAGCCCCTGCGCACCGTCGTTCACGGCCCGGAACAGCTCCTTCAAGCGCACCACCTGGTCGATCCCGCGGCAGTGCAGATCCGAGGTCGCGGCGAGCCTGAACCGCGGCGGCGTGTACCGACCGTGGCCTGCCTCCCCGTCCTCCGCGGGGACTGCCGTGACTGCCGTGACCGTGCTCCCTGCAGCGGGCGCTCCCTGCTCGCTCGCGTCCGACGCCATGAGACCTCCTGCGCACTCTCCCGTGCACTTTCCGTCATGCGCTTCCCGTGCCGAGCGCTTTCGGGCGCGGCGGGGCCACGTTCGATCCCCACCCTGGTGACAGACAGAGGGGCAGCGCGTCCACGCTGGCCATCCCCCGCAGCTCGTAATCCTGGCGGTACTGCTCGTTGCTGATCAGGTGCCCGCGGCACACCTCGGACGCCGCGTCGCCTGCCCGCGACACCGCCTGCGTTCGCCGGCACAGCTCATCCATCACCCAGTCCGGCACCTGCCTCCGCGCGCCCGGATACACGAACCGGTACATGCTCAGGTGCGCGAACAAGAGCTCCCAGTGCGGCCCGAACCGCGCCAGGAGCCGCTCCCAGTCCATCTCGTGCCCGCACGCATAGATCAGGTGGTTGATGTCCGCCCCGTCGAAGCGCTCGCGCTCGTCCACGAAGGCCTTCGAGAAGATCATCTCCTCGGGCGGCGCGAGCGGCACCTGGTAGCCGAGCACCGCTCCCTCGCGCGCGTGCTGGAACCACAGATCGTCCACCACGCACAGGCCGTTGCTCGACGCGAAGATCAGATCCACGAAGCTGTCGCCGAAGTATGCCTTCCCGATCCAGCGCGCGTCCTGAATCTCGGTGCGGAAGCCTGCCTTCTCCAGCACGCGGAACGCCGCGGGCAGGTCCCGCTCGAGGAGGAAGAGGTCGAGATCCTTCGTCTCGCGGTAAATGCCTGTGTACGCGAACTGCGCGTACTTGCCCGCGACCAGGAAGGGCACCTCACCGTCGATCATGGCCGCCAGCGCGCGCGCCCGGATCTCGATCTCGTGCGCCTTGCCCGTCGGCGGAGGCTTCGCCTCCTCCCCCTGCGCCGGCGGCTCCTCCGCGCGCGGCACCAGGACGAAGTGCGACAGACACGCCGGGGAGGCCAACGTCACCGGCTCCGCATCCAGCAGCAAGTCCTCGGCTCGCTCGAACAGCCTCATACCTGGAGAGGATTAAGAACCTGCCCAGCCGATGGCCAGCCCTCCCAGCAGCCGATGGAGAAAAACGTGGAAGGCGCGACGTCACGTCCGCGACCGGCATCGGAGACAGATCTCTGGAGCGCGCACGGCGATCCGGCACGTTGCACGATTCCGCTGCCATCCCGGGGCACACCAGGTGCGCTTGCGTAGGCGTGCGCGGATGCTGCGGCCCCTGCGCTCCCTGCGCTCCCTGCGCTCCCCGCCTGGACCGCGCCTGCGCCGTCGAGTAACTCAACGCTCGAACCAACGTTCCAAGGAGACATCGTCATGGAGACGCGGAAGATCGGAGCCCTCGACGTGTCGGTGGTGGGCCTCGGCTGCAACAACTTCGGCATGAAGATCGACGCCGCCGAGACGGCCAGGGTCGTCGACGCCGCGCTCGACGCGGGCATCAACTTCTTCGACACCGCCGACATCTATGGCGGCACGAAGAGCGAGGAGTACCTCGGCAAGGCCCTCGGCAAGCGCCGCGACGAGGTGATCGTCGCCACCAAGTTCGGCATGAAGGTCGACGATCAGCGCAAGGGCGCCCGACCCGAGTACATCCAGCGCGCCGTGGAGGACAGCCTCCGCCGCCTCGGCACCGACCGCATCGACCTCTACCAGCTCCACGCCCCCGACCCCACCGTCCCCATCGAGGACACCCTCGGCGCCCTCGACGCCCTCGTGAAGGCCGGCAAGGTGCGCGAGATCGGCTGCTCCAACTTCTCCGCCGAGCAGCTCCAGGCCGCCGAGGCTGCCGCGAAGAAGGCCGATGGGGCCCGCTTCGTCAGCGTCCAGAACGAGTACAGCCTCCTCAAGCGCGAGCCCGAGAAAGACGGGGTGCTCGACGCGTGCAAGCGTGGAGGCCTCGCCTTCCTCCCGTACTTCCCCCTCGCCAACGGCCTGCTCACCGGCAAGTACCGCAAGGGACACCCCCTGCCCGAGGGCTCGCGCATCGCGTCGAGCGACTACTTCAAGAAGAGCCTCACCGACGAGAACCTCAACCGCGTCGAGGCGCTCATCCTCTTCGTCGCCCTCCACAACCACACCCTCCTCGACCTCGCCTTCTCCTGGCTGCTCACGAGGCCCGCCGTCGCCTCCGTGATCGCCGGCGCCACCACCCCCGAGCAGGTTCGCGCCAACGCTGCCGCCGGCACGAGCTGGAAGCTCTCCGACGCCGAGCTTGCCGACATCGATCACCGCATCGGCTGATCCCCCTGGAGCGCCTGCGCGCCTCCTCGCCGCATCGGCTGATCCCCCTGGAGCGCCTGCGCGCCCCCTCACCGCCCACCACCTGGCCGACGTGGTAGGGTGCGCGCCGGCCCAGCCGTCACCGGCCCAGCCGCCATCAACCCAGCCGCCATCGACCCTGCCGGCATCGACCTTGCCGGCATCGACCTTGCTGCCAACGACCTTGCCGCCATCGACCTTGCTACCAGAGGAGGCCCTGTGACCATCGCGACCGTCAACCCCGCCACTGGCGAGACGCTCCGCACCTTCACCCCGCTCCCCGAGGCCGCCATCGAGGACAAGCTCGCTGCTGCCGAGAAGGCCTACCGCGCCCTCCGCCGCAGCCCGATCAAGCAGCGCACCGCGGCCCTCCTCAAGGCTGCCGAGCTGCTCGATGCCGAGAAAGAAGCGCTCGGCAAGCTGATGACCCTGGAGATGGGCAAACCCATCCGCGCCGCCATCGCCGAGGCCGAGAAGTGCGCCTGGGTCTGCCGCTACTACGGCGAGAACGCCGAGCGCTTCCTCGCCCCCGAGGCCGTCCAGACCAGCGCCAAGGAGAGCTACGTCCTCTTCCAGCCCATCGGCCCCGTGCTCGCCGTGATGCCGTGGAACTTCCCCTTCTGGCAGGTGTTCCGCTTCGCCGCCCCTGCCCTCGCCGCCGGCAACGTCGGCCTCCTCAAACACGCCTCCAACGTCCCCCAGTGCGCGCTCGCCATCGAGGACATCCTCCTCCGTGCCGGCTTCCAGGAGGGCGCCTTCCAGACCCTCCTCGTCGGACCCGAGCTGGTCCCTCGCATCCTCGCCGACGACCGCGTCGCCGCCGCCACCCTCACCGGCAGCGAGGGCGCAGGCCGCGCTGTCGGCGCCGAGGCTGGCAAGCAGATCAAGAGGACCGTCCTCGAACTCGGCGGCAGCGACCCCTTCATCGTCATGCCCAGCGCCGACCTCGACGCCGCCGTCACCACCGCCGTCAAGGCGCGCACCATCAACAACGGCCAGTCCTGCATCGCCGCCAAGCGCTTCATCGTCCATGAGTCGATCGCCCCCGAGTTCGAGCGCCGCTTCGCCGAGGTCATGTCCCGCCTCAAGGTCGGCGACCCCATGGATCCCGCGACCGAGATCGGCCCCCTCGCCACCGAGCGCGTCCGCGCCGACATCGAGGCCCAGGTCGAAGCCTCCCTCCGCGCTGGCGCCCGCGCCCTCACCGGCGGCAAGCGCCTCGACCGGCCCGGCTACTTCTACGAGCCCACCGCCCTCGCCGACCTCCCCCACGACGCCCCCGCCGCCGCCGAGGAGACCTTCGGCCCTGTCGCTGCCCTCCTCCGCGTCAAGACGCTGGACGAGGCCATCGACCTCGCCAACGCCACCCGCTTCGGCCTCGGCGCCAGCGCCTGGACCCAGGACCCTGACGAGCGCGAGCGCCTCGCCACCGAGGTCGACGCCGGCGCCGTCTTCATCAACGCCATGGTCGCCTCCGACCCCCGCCTCCCCTTCGGCGGCGTGAAGCAGTCGGGCTACGGCCGCGAACTCGGAGTCTACGGCATGCGCGAGTTCCAGAACATCAAGACGGTCTGGGTGCAGTAGCCCCGCTGGAGAGGCAGTCCGACGCCGGAACCCGCCCCGTGGCGCCCGGCAGCCCCCGGACTGGCAGCGGTCACGCCCGTCGCGGAGGACCACCGGATCGCTCCGGCCGTGGAAAGGGGTCCGTCGGAGGCCGACCGGTCTTGTTCCGGCCCGGGAGCGCCTGGGTCGGAGGCCGACCGGTCTTGTTCCCGGGAACAACGCCGGTGGTCGGAGGCCGACCGGTCTTGTTCCGGACCGGAACAGCGCTGGTGGGCGACCGACGGGGGTTGTTCCAGGCCGGCGCAGGCGCGAAGAGGCAGGCTATGGGGGGTGGCGGGCCCGGGCAGCGGGGAAAAGGCAGAGGGACCCGGGGATCACGAGACGGAAAGGACGGCGGTGGTCAGCCGGAGAGCGCTCACCCGAGGCCGGAGGGAGGACGTGACCAGCAAGGGGCCGTTCTCCCTCGTCCCGGGTCCTTGCGCTGGCGTCCACGCAAGGTCACGGGGGTAGCGACCAACGGGAGCGTAGGGGCCGACAGGCCCCTGCTCCAGGGTACGCAGTACCGACCAATGGGAGCGTAGGGACCCTGGGTCCCTGATTTGCCGTGCGCAGTACCTCAGCTCCAGCGCTCGGGCTCGGACCACGAGAAGTGCACGGTCCGGAACACGTAGGAGCCGCCGGTGCGGCCCAGCTCCTCCCACACCTCTGGCGGGAGTTGCGCGGCCGTGAGCAACCGGGTCGCCGTCGCTGTCGTGCCGTCTTCGAAGCTCACCTCGAGGCGGGCCTCGTACTCCTCGCGCGGCGTCTTCGCGTAGCGCATCTGGATGCTCTTCACTGCATCCTCGATGGCGCTCACGGCCTCCGGCTCTGGTGTCCCTTCCAGCGCCCGCTGCACCGTGTCGCGATCGATCCCGTTCTTCCCCAGCTTCTTGTGGACCTCACGCGCCAGCATGTCGTCCACCCACCGATCCAGATCGGTCCGCTGACGCTTCCCGGGCTTCCCCTTCCTGCGCAGCTTCCGGAGCAGCTTCACTGCCAGCCAGATCACGAACGCCAGGAACAGCAGTGACGAGGCCGAAAAGCCCAGGAACGCCATGCCCTGACAGGAGCACGGCGTGGAACCATCCGCCGAGGCCAGCAGAAACAGCGAGAGTCCGGAGTGCATGACGCCTTGGATCCTTTCTACGAGGTGCCCCATCTTGCCGCACCCTCCGGCCCGGGTCGATAGCCGCCCTTCCGCAAGCACGCGTCTGCCCCGACCTACCCCCTCGCCCGCCTGCCCTGCCCCCTCGCCTTCTCTCCCCTCCCCACCGCCTTCCCTCCTCACCGCCACCCCCCTCCTCCTGCCACCTCCCCATGCCCCACGCCCTCTTCCCACGTCTTCCGTCGTCATTGTGCCGCGCACACCCTCTTTGCCTTCCGACGCGCCTCCCGCGACCGCCGCACGGCTTCACGCATCAACCATGGGCAGATCAGGCAATCCTGCCCTCCCATCCGGAATATTAATTGTCGTGAGGGCACCCTTCCGCGGCGCGGCGCCGCACTGACATGGGTGGCTCGAAAGTGCCGTTCTACGGCTCGAAGAGGGAGCGCGACCGATGACGACCAGCACACGCACACCCACTGGCACGCCCAGGAGCACCTGGCGCGGCCCGGTTCTCGGCCTCGTCGCCCTCGTGGTTCCCACCGCCACGGCCCTCGGCGTTGGCTGCGCCGAAGGCACCGTCTCCCCCTCCCCCGACATCCAGCCCGACAGCGGCACCGACGGCCCGACCAGCTACGGTGGCTGCATCCCGAGCGAGAGCGCCATCCCCGTCTCCGACGACTGCGGCGTCTGGGCTTCGAGCAGCCAGGGCAACGACGGCAACGCAGGCATCAAGGCTGGCCCCACGAAGACGCTCGCCGAGGCCATCTCGCGCGCCATTCAGCCCGACGGCACCGGCCGCGTCTACGCCTGCGCCGAGGAGTTCCCCGAGGCCGTCGAGATCCCCCCCGGCATCACGCTCTACGGCGGCCTCGAGTGCACGGGAACCTGGGAGTACATCGGCGCCCAGGAGAAGTCGGTGCTCGCCGCGCCCCCCGACCTCATCGCGATGAAGCTCCTCCCTGGCGAGGCCACGACACGGGTGGAAGACTTCGTGATCCGCGCCGCCGACGGTGCCACCCCCGGCGCCTCGTCGATCGCCGTGCTGGCCCATGAGACGCGCGCCGATCTCGTGCGCTGCGATCTCGCCTCGGGCAACGGCGCCACTGGCGCGACGGGCGCCCCCGGCGCGGTACCTGTCATGGAAGGCGACCCCGCCCCGCCGGCCTCCCCGGGTACACAGGGCAACCAGGGCACCAAGCCCTGCGTCCTGGTGACCGGCGGCGTGGCCCCCGTGAACGCAGGCGGTGCGGCCATGCAGAACATCTGCGAGGACGGCTCGGCCTCGATCGGCGGCAAGGGCGGTGACAGCACCACGAACGTGGGTCTCGACGGCGCGGCGGGTCAGATCGGCAGCGCCGGACCCGGAGGCCTCGGGCAGGCCGCCGGTTCGACGACCTGGGCCTGCACGGCAGGGAAGGGCCTCGGCGGCACCGGCTCCGAGGGGATGCTGGGAACGCCTGGCGCTCCTGCGAGCGGGCTGGGGATGCTGTCGTCGGCCACGGGCTTCGTGGGCATGGCCGGAGGCGCCGGTACCCTGGGGCGACCCGGGCAAGGCGGCGGGGGCGGCGGAGCCGGACGCGGGGGGTACTGCTCGTTCTTCCAGGGGGCCTTCGGTGCCGGCGGGAGCGGCGGGAGCGGTGGTTGCGGTGGGAAGCCAGGCCAGGGCGGCGGTCCCGGGGGCGCGAGCTTCGGGCTGGTGAGCATCAACGCTTCGGTGACGCTCACGGCAAGCACGGTGACTGCGGCGAGCGGGGGCGTGGGAGGTACCGGAGGCGAGGGTCAGGTCGGGGGTCCTGGCGGGGCTGGTGGGCTCGGAGGGGGAGACCCGGGAGCTGCGACCGACGGGTGCCCGGGTGGCGCCGGCGGGAAGGGCGGAGATGGGGGGCCTGGCGGTGGCGGGCTTGGGGGGCATGCGGCGGCGGTGGCTTTCAGCGGGGCTGCCGTGACCATGGAGGAGTCGACGCCGCTCCAGTTCGGGGCGGCCGGGGTGGGGGGGCCCGGCGGGGGGATGGCCAGCGGAGAGGTGGCGGAGGGCGGCCTGGCGGCGAAGGTGCTGGAGTTGCCGGTCGGGCCCTGAACGGAGCAGAGCGGAGCGGAGGGGCGCTTCGGTCTCCTGATGCGGAC
>NZ_ASRX01000092.1 GCF_000601485.1 Chondromyces apiculatus DSM 436 | reverse complement strand
CGTCGCGGAGGTGTTCGCGGAGGCAGCGCAGGCGGGGGTCACGGCCGGCGGGCTGGAGGAGGATCCGCAGGGAGTGCTGGAGGCGCACGGGAGGCTCACGACGGCGGTGGCGCGGCACACGGCGGAGCGGGCGTTGCGTGAGGTGGTGCTGACGTCGGCGCAGGCGCTGCTCGGGTGAGCGGCGGAAGGCGGGGGCCGGAGGCGTGAAGGCGATCGATACGCGGGAGGCGCGGCAGCGGCTGGAGGCGCTCATCGAGGAGATGGGGCGACGGCCGCGGCCGATCCGGATCGTGCGCAAGGGGGCGTGCTGGCACCAGCGGTGGGCGGCGGCGGGGCTGCGGGTGGTGACGTTCGGGGGGCAGCGGACGTACCTGACGCACTACGTGACCACGCTCGGGCGGACCATCTACGTTCCCGACGACTTCGAGGGGTGGTCGCCGACGCGCGCGTGGCAGATCCTGCGGCACGAGCTGGTGCACGTGGCTCAGTTCGAGCGGTACGGGTGGGTGCTGATGGTGCTGCTCTACGGGGTGCTGCCGCTGCCGCTCGGGCTGTCGTGGTTCAGGGCGCGGTTCGAGATGGAGGCGTACGCGGAGACGCTGCGGGCGGTGGCGGAGAGCGAGGGCATGGAGGCGGCGCGGAGCCCGCAGCTCCGGGAGGAGATCGTGCGCCGCTTCACCGGGCCTGACTACGCGTGGATGTGGCCTTTTCCGGGCGTGGTGCGGGGGTGGATCGCGGAAGCGCTGGCGCAGATCGAGCGGGGTGGTGCGGACCGCGCGCGCTGAAGGCGGACTGAAGGCGGGCTGAGGGCGGGCTGAGGGCGGGCTGAAGGTGGGCCGAAAGGCGGGCTGAAGGTGGGCCGAAAGGCGGGCTGAAGGTGGGCTGAGGGCGGGCTGAAGGCGGCGAGAGGTGCAGGGGGCGTGGTAAGGTCCGGTCCCGAATGCACGGATCGGATGCGCGAAGCGCCTCGATGGCTGACGCTCCGGCGAAGATCGGGCCGTACCGCCTCCTGGCACCGCTCGGGCGCGGTGGGATGGGGGTGGTGTACCGGGCCGAGCACGAGGAGACCGGGGCGCTCGTCGCGCTGAAGACGGTGGGGGTGACCGAGTCGAGCTTGCTGTCGAGCATCCGGCGGGAGATCCACGCGCTGCGGCGGATCGATCACCCGGGCGTGGTGCGCATCGTGGGCGAGGGGGTGGAGGGAGGGCTGCCCTGGTACGCGATGGAGCTGCTCGGGGGGAGCACGCTGCGCGATCACAACACCGAGCGGTGGCGGAACCACACGACGGTGGAAGCGCTGCTGTCCGGGATGGGGTCGCGGTTCTCGGTGCAGGAGACGGACGTGGCGCTGACGGGGGCGGAAGGGCTCGGGTCGGGAGGGCTCGGGGCGGGGGCTGGCGGCGAGGACGAGATGCCGGAGGACCCGGCGAGGACGGGGCCGCTCCTGGGGCCGACGCGGGGGGTGCCACCGGCGCCGCGGGGAGAGCGGCTGCAGGTGGCGGCGAAGGAGGTGTCGGGGCCGATGGGCTTGCCCACGCCACCCACGCGGGTGCTGCCAGCGGCCCATGCGGCGGCGTCGGGAGCACCGGCGGGGTCGGGGAGGCGGGGCGGGTCGGGCGGGTCGGAGATGGATGCTCCAGGCGGCGGCGAGATGCCGATGCGCACGTTCACCGTGGCGGCGTCGGGGGAGCTGCCGCAGGCGCTGACGCTGTTCAGGGCGATCTGCAAGCCGCTCGCGTACATCCATGGGCTCGGGCTGGTGCACCGGGACCTGAAGCCGGAGAACGTGTTCGTGCGCGAGGACGGGTCGCCGGTGCTCGTCGACTTCGGGCTGGCGGTGAAGTTCGAGGGGACGAAGGGGCGGGGGGAGCTGGAGCTGCAGTTCGGGGGCAAGCCGATGGGGAGCCCGGCGTACATGGCACCGGAGCAGGTGCGGGGGGACCTCGTGGATGCGCGCGCGGACCTCTACGCGCTGGGGTGCATGCTGTACGAGGCGGTGACGGGCTCGGTGCCGTTCATGGCGGCGAACGCGGCGCTGGTGCTGTCGATGCACCTGTACGCGACGCCGCTCCCGCCATCGAGCCTGGTGGAGGGGGTGCCGCCGGCGCTGGACGCGCTGCTGATGCGGCTCCTGCAGAAGCGGCCCGAGGACCGGCTGGGCTATGCCGACGACGTGGCCGCGGCGCTGGGGGCGCTCGGGGGCGACGACATCGACCTGGTGGCGGCCCCCGCGTGGCAGCGGGCGCCGAAGCCGCAGCCCTACCTGTACCGGCCAGGGCTCGCGGGGCGGGGGGAGGCGCTGCGCACGCTGCACGGGCTCCTGAGGCGGCTGCAGGAGGGGCACGGAGGGATCGCGTTCCTGGCGGGGGAGAGCGGGATCGGCAAGACGCGGCTGGCGATGGAGGTGGCGACGGAGGCGGCGCGCCTCGGGATCGCGGTGGTGACGGGAGAGTGCATCGCTGTCTCCGCGGGCGACGGGGCGGAGCGGAGCGGGGTGAAGGGGGCGCCGCTGCACCCGCTGCGGCACCTGCTGCTCGCGGTGGCAGACCGGTGCAGGGCCGCGGGCTTCGACAGGGAGGCGCCCTCCGCGGAGCCGGACGAGGCGCGGATGAGGGCGACGTACGATGCGCTGCTCGGGCCGCGGGGGCGCCTCCTCTCGGCCTACGAGCCGGCGCTCGCGCAGCTCCCGGGGCACGAGCGGTATCCCGATCCGCCGCCGCTACCAGCCGACGCGGCGAGCTTCCGGCTGCGCAGCGCGGTGATGGAGACGCTGGCGGCGCTGTCGGGAGAGGGGCCGCTGCTTCTCGTGCTCGACGATCTGCAGTGGGCCGACGACAGCACGCTCGGGGTGCTGGAGCTGCTGGATGCGTCGTTCTTCGAGGAGAACCGGGCGCTCGTGCTCGGTACGTACCGGTCCGAGGAGGCGTCGACCGCGGTGGAGTCGCTGATCGAGGCGCCCGGGGTGCTCGCGCTGCACATCGGGCGGCTCGACGGGCGGGGGCTTTCGCGGATGGTCAGCGACATGCTGGCGATGGATCGGCCCCCGGATGCGTTCGTGGGCTTCCTGCAGCGGCAGTCGGAGGGAAACCCGTTCTTCACGGCGGAGTACCTGCGCGCCGCGGTGCAGGAGGGGCTGCTCTACCGGGACGGGCTGGGGGCGTGGCGGCTCCGCGGGCCCGGGGCGAGGGAGAGCGTGGCAGCGGGGAGCACCACGGCTGGACACGCCAAGCCGGAGAGCGTGGCAGGAGGGGCGCGCGGGACGCGCGGGACGCGTGGGACACCGGAGAGCAGGGCGCCGGGGAGCGCGGTGGCAGGAGCCAGGACGACAGACCCCGCAGGGCCGGGGAGTGTCGCGCCAGGGAGCGGCGTGCCGGGCAGCGCCACGCCGAGGAGCGAGGTCCCGGCGAGCGTCGCTCCTGGGAGCATGATGCCAGGGAGCGTCGCGCCGGGGAGTGTCGCGCCGGGAAGCGTCGTGCCTGGGAGCATCGTGCCGGGAAGTGTCGTGCCTGGGAGCATCGTGCCAGGCAGCGTCGTGCCTGGGAGCATCGTGCCAGGCAGCGTCGTGCCTGGGAGCATCGTGCCAGGCAGCGTCGTGCCGGGAAGCGCGGCAGCGGTGGCGGCGGCGATGGCGACGGCCGTGGAGGTGCGGGGGCCAGCGTCGGTGCAAGGAGAGCCCTCCTCGGCTGTCGAGAGAGAGTGGGCGGCGCTCGCGCTGCCAAGCTCGTTGAGGGAGCTGGTGTCCCGGCGGCTCGCGGGGTTGAGCCCGGGGGCGCAGCAGCTCCTGCGCATGGCCAGCGTGCTCGGGCGCGAGCTGGAGGAGGTGGTGCTCGTCAGCGCAGCCGGCGTGGACGACCTCGGCGCGCTGGAGGGGCTCGCCGAGCTGTCGCGGCGTCACGTGCTGGAGCCGGCGGAGCCAGGGCGTCTGCGCTTCGTGCACGACAAGCTGCGCGAGATCGCCTACGGCGAGATCGCCGACGAGGAGAAGCTCCGGCTGCACCGGGCGGCGGCGCTCGCGCTGGAGGCCCGCTTCGAGGCGTCGCCGGATCTGCCGCTCGCGTACCCGCAGCTCGCGCACCACTTCGCGATGGCAGGGGCCACGGACAAGGCGCTGGAGTACCTGGAGCGGGCCGGAGATCAGGCGCTCACCACGGGGGCTTCCGGCGAAGCGCGGGGGCTCTTCCTGCGCGCGCTCGCGCTGGACGGGGCGCGTCCAGAAGAGGCACGCGCCGCGAAGGTGCGGCGGGCACGGTGGGAGCGGCGGCTCGCGGAGGCCAGCTACAACCTCGGCGATCTGCGGGAAGCGGAGCTGCACTGCGTGAAGGCGCTGGGGCTCCTGGAGCGGCCGGTGGCGCGGGTGTTCGCGGGGCGCGGCGCGCAGCCGGCGGCGCTCTCGGTGCTGACGTCGGCGGCACTCTCGGCGTGGCAGCTCGGGCGGCAGCTCTTGCACCTCGGCGGCGTGGCCATCCCCCGGGCGACGCGCGGGGAGGAGCGGGACCGGCTGGCCGAGGCGGCGCTCACGGCGGAGCTGCTCTCCGAGACGTACCTGTTCCAGAACCAGGCAGCCTTCGCGTTCATGGCGGCGGTGGAGGCGACCAACGCGGCCGCAGGTCTCGGGCCCTCGGCGGCGCTGGCGCGGGGGTATGCGACGCTGAGCGTGGCGTTCGGGTACGTGCCCTGGGAGACGGTGGTGGATGCTTACGCGCGGCGCGCGGAGCAGACGGCGGCGGCGTCGCACGACGCGCAGGCCGGGGCGTTCGTGGCGTTCATGCGGGGGCTCACGGCGCTCGGCGAGGGGCGGTGCAGGGACGCGCGGGGGCTCCTGGAGAAGGCCGAGCACGAGGCGGAGCGGGTCGGGAACCGGCGGCGGCAGGAGGAGTGCATCGCGCTCCTGGGCACGGCGGCGCACCTCGACGGGGCGTGGGCAGAGGCGCTGGGGAGGTTCGCAGCGCTCCAGAGCTCCGCGCGGCGGAGCAACAACGCGCAAGGGTTGGTGTGGGCGCACAGCGGCCGGGCGCAGACGCTGATCCTGCTCGGGGAGGGGACGGAGGCGGTGGAGCTGCTGGAAGAGCTGATCGTCACCGCGGAGAAGAGCGGGGACAGGGCGCAGCAGATCACGCTCGGGCAGATCGCGCTCGCGCACCTCCTCCAGGGGGACCGGGCGGCGGCGCTGCGCACCGCGGAGAGGACGCTCGGGCTCTTGAAGGCGCAGGGAAAGCCGGCGGCGTTCCACTGCTTGCACGGGTACGTGGCGACCGGCGAGGTCCTGCTGGAGGCGTGGGAGACGGCGAGCACGGTGGAGGCGCGGGAGCGCTTCGGGCGGGAAGCGCGGCAGGCCTGCGCGGCGCTGCGCCTGTACGCGCGGGTCTTCCCGCTGGGCATCCCGGATGCGCTGCGGATCGGCGGCGTGGCGGCGTGGCTGATGGGGCGGCCCAGGAGCGCCATCGGACTGTGGGAGCAGAGCGCGGCGGAGGCTGCACGGATGGGCTTGCCGGTGCACGAGGGGCTGGCGCGGCTGGAGATGCGGCGTCTGCCAGCCCACGATGTGGAGCGAGAGCGAGACCTCGGGCAAGCGCAGGAGATCTTCGCGCGCCTCGGCATCGCCCACCTGGAGCGGCAGGCGCGCGCGGCGCGGGGTTGATTTGAGCTTGAATGAGTGGCGTGGCCCCGCATAGGTTGAGGAATGATGGCGAGCTGTGGCTCGGACGCGGAAACCGCGCCGCACGGCTTCTGGATTCATGACGAGGTACGTGGGTAGCGGGCTCCGCCGTCTACCTCGCGCTTCGCGAGATCGTCCTTCGGGCCATCGCGTACCACAGGGTGAGATCGCGGAGTTCAGACATGCAGACGGGCTCGATGAAGACGCCAGCGGAACGGCTCTCGCTCGTGATCCGTGCCGGAGGATGGCTGTGTGCGATTCCTGTGCAGGATGTCGTCGAGACCATGCGCCCCCTGCCGATCGAACCGGTGCGGGAGGCGCCTCCCTTCGTGCGGGGCGTCTCGGTGATCCGCGGCGAGCCCCTCCCGGTGGTGGACCTCGGCTTCTTGCTGAGGGGCACGGAGACCGCGGACGCCCGGCGGTTCGTGACGGTGCGCACCGGGAATCGCCGGGTGGCGCTGGCCGTGGACGAGGTGGTGGGCGTCTCGCGCGAGGAGCCCGCCGGGAAGAGCGCGCCGCCGCTGCTGGCCGAAGCCATCGCCGTCCACGTGGAGCGCCTCGCCGCACTCGATGCCCAGGCGTTCGCGGTGCTGAACACAGCGCGCCTCCTCCCGGTCACCTGATGTGATGGCCGCAGAGGACCTCTCACAGCTCGAAGATCTGCTCGAAGCGCGGTTCGGCCTCTCCTGCAGCGGCTGGCAGCGCGACGCCCTGGCGCGCGCGGTCACCCGCTGGCGGGAGCGCGCGGCGTCGGCCGGGGCGGGGGGGCTCTCCGTGGTGACCCCCGAAGAGGTGCAGCGGGTGGTCTCGGAGATCCTGGTGCGGGAGACGTACTTCTTCCGCGACCAGCGGCAGATCGAGGCGATGGTGGATGTGGCGCTGCAGGAGCGCGCCAGGGTGGGCGCCCCCGGACGGCCGCTCCGGGTGCTCTCGGCGGGGTGTGCCTCGGGGGAGGAGCCCTACTCGCTGGCCATCACCCTCCAGGAGCGCGCCGGGCACCTCGCCGGGCGCACCTGGATCCACGGCGTCGACATCAGCGAGGAGGCGGTGGAGCACGCGCGCGAGGGGGTGTACGGCACCTGGGCGCTCCGGGCCACGCCCGAGGCCACCCGCGCCCGGTGCTTCAGGGCCGAGGGAGAGCGCTTTCGCCTGCGGGACGAGCACCGGGCGCGGGTGAGCTTCGAACGCAGGAACCTCCTGGAGCCTGATCCCGACTTCTGGAAGGAGGGAGCCTTCGACGTGATCTTCTGCCGCAACGTCACCCTGTACTTCTCGGAGCGCGCCATCCGGTCGATCTTCGCGCGCTTCGCCGCGGCGCTCGCGCCCGGTGGGTTCCTCTTCGTGGGGGCCAGCGAGACGCTGCGCGGGCTGTCGGACGACTTCGAGCTGTCGTTCCACGGAGACACGGCGCTCCACCGGCGGCGCTCCGAGGAGGGGCTGCTCACCCGGGTGACGCCGGGGATCTTGAGCGTCGCGTGGATGGAGGACATCCAGCAAGCCTCGGCGCGCGTCGAGATGCTCACCGCGACGAAGCCGGGGAGCAGCGCAGCGGGCGTGGCGGTGGGCATGCCGGCTGGCGTGGCGGTGGGCATGCCGGCTGGCGTGGCGGTGGGCATGCCGGCTGGCGTGGCGGCGGGCGGGGAGGAGGGGCCGCCACTGGCCCAGGAGCTGCGGCGGCTCATCACGGCCGAGCGGTACAGCGAGGGGCTCTCGCTGATCCGGCAGGCGTCGCTCCTCGGCGAGGGGCGGGCGGACCTGCAGCTCTTCGAGGCGATCATGCTGAGCGGGCTCGGGAGGGTCGGCGAGCTGGAGCGGGTGTGCGCGCGGCTGAACGCGCTGCACGGCGAGCATGCAGGGGCCGAGTACCTGCTCGGGCTGTGCCGCGAGTACGCGGGGGATCGGGCGGGGGCGGCGCGGCTCTACCGGGACGCGCTCCGCACCGATCCGCACTTCGCCATGGCCCGACTGAGGCTCGGCCTGCAGTGCAAGGCAGCGGGGGATCTGCGCGGGGCGCGCACGGAGCTGCGGGAGGCGCTCGCCGGGCTGCGGGTGGGACCCGAGGAGCACGTGGCGCTGTTCGGGGGAGGCTTCTCCCGGGCGGCGCTCACGGCGATGTGCCGCGCGGAGCTGAGCGCCGTGGAGACCTCGCGATGAGCTGGCGATCCGTGGCTGTGGTGCGGGCGAAGCTGCGCGAACTCGGACGGGCTTTCGATGACGGGTTCGCGCTGCCGGAGCCCGATCGCACGAGCCAGGCGGTGCTCTTGCTCGGGGTACGCACGGGGCACGCCCAGTTCGCGGTCCAGATCGCGGACCTCGCGGGCGTCCACCCGAGCGGCTGGGTGGCGCGGCTGCCCGGAGGTCCGCCAGGGCTGCTCGGGCTCGCGGGGGTCCGCGGCAAGCTGCGCGCGGTCTACCACCTCGGGCACCTGCTCGGCGTGAAGTCTGCGGCCGAGGCGCCAAGGTGGCTCTTGCTCGCCAGGTACGGTGAGGGGGTGGCCTTCGCGGTCGACGAGGTGGACGCCCACCTGCGCGCGCAGGCCGACGAGATCATCCCCCGCGAGGGGGCGCGCCCGGGGGAGCGCGTCGGGTGGGTGCTCGAGCAGGGCACGCGGCGGCTCGCCGTGCTCGACATCGGCTCGCTCCTTTCCACGATAGAACAGGGCGCGGCGCGCGGACCGCGCGTGAGGTAGGTCTTTCGATGCGACGGTCATGGACCATAGGGCAGCAACTGGCGGTGGGCTTCGGTCTGCCCATTCTCCTGATCATCGGCCTCGGGCTCTTCTCCTTCCGGACCAGCCACCAGCAGGTGGACACGGCCCGCCGGGTCGCCCACACCCACGAGGTCATCGCCGACATCGTCGACGTGCTCTCGCTGGTGAAGGATGCCGAGACCGGGCAGCGCGGCTTCATCATCTCGGGCGCCGACGAGTTCCTCACACCCTACCGCACCGCCGTGGACCACGTGAACCGGGAGCTGACCGAGCTGGGTCTCCTCTACGCGAGCAGCCCGCGGCAGCAGGCGCGCTTCGAGGTGCTGCAGGGGCTGGTCCGCGAGCAGGTCCTGAAGCTCGGCGACCCCATCGCGGTGCGCCAGCGCGACGGTCTGGAGGTGGCGGCGAAGCTCGTGGCTATCGGTGAAGGAAAGCGGAGGATGGACGAGATCCGCCGCATCACCAGGGAGATGATCGACGAGGAGCGCGCCGCGCTCGCGGAACGCGCTACCGAGGCGGAGCAGGCCGCAGCCTGGCACTCGAACGTGGTCGGCTTCGGGACGGTGGGGACGATCGTGCTGGCCCTCCTCGCCGCGACGGTGGTGATGCGCACCCTGGACCGGCAGATCGGCTCCTCGGTGCAGAGCCTGCAGAGCGCCTCCTCGGAGCTTCAGGCCGCCGCCACCCAGCAGGCCAGGGGCGCGAAGGGGCAGGTCTCGTCCTCGGTGGAGGCCTCGGCGACGATGCGCGAGCTGGTCGCCACGGCCCGGCAGATCGCCGAGAGCGCGCAGCGGGTGACGCTCGTGGCGACCGACAATGCCACCGCGGCCCGCGCCGGGGAGCAGACGGTGGTCGCGGCGCGGACGGCCATCGAGACGGTGAAGCAGCAGGTGGACCGGATCGTGGGACACATGCTGGAGCTCGGGAGGCGGTCGCAGGACATCGGCGCCATCGTGGATCTCATCAACGAGCTGTCCGAGCAGACCAACATCCTCGCCATCAACGCCACCATCGAGGCCGCGGGCGCGGGTGATGCCGGGCGGCGCTTCGCGGTCATCGCCGACGAGATCCGCAGGCTCGCCGACCGGGTGGGCGGGTCGACCAAGGACATCCGCTCGCTCATCGAGGAGGTGCGCGGCGCGGCCAACACCTCGGTGATGGCCACCGAGGACGGGGCGAAGGCGGCCGATGCCTGCGCCAGGCAGTTCGTGGAGATGAGCGTGAGCTTCAGCCGCATCGCCGGGTCGGTGGAGAGCACGGCGGACGCCTCGCGGGAGATCGAACTCTCCACCCGGCAGCAGAGCACCGCCGTGGAGCAGGCGAGCACCGCGATCGCCGAGGTGGCGCAGACCGCGCGGGAGACCGACGCCAGCGCGGCGCAGATGCTGGAGACAGCGGTGCAGCTCACGTCCCTCGCGAGGCAGCTCGCGGCGCTGATCCGGCGGGAGACCGCCGCGTAGATGACGGGCTCGGCCGAGCTGCTGCGGGCCTTCCGGATCGAGGCGCGCGAGATCCTGGAGGGGCTCGCCGAGGGGCTGCTCGATCTCGAACAGAACCCGACCCGCGTCGACGTGGTCCACCGCTGCTTCCGGCTCGCGCACACCCTGAAAGGGGCCGCGCGCGTCGCGAGATTCCCGCGCGTGGCGGAGATCTCCCACGCCATCGAGGACGCGCTCGCGCCGCACCGGGGCGGCGAGGCCGTGCTGGAGCCGACGTTCGTGAGCGACCTGCTCGCGCTCGTGGGCGCCCTGGAGCACGAGGTGGCGGGGGTCGTGCCGGGCCAGAGCGGGAGCGCGCCGGCGGAGGGCGAGGGCCCCACGTCCTTGCGCTTCGGCGAGGAGCGGCTGGAGACGGTGCGGGTGGAGATCGCGGACCTCGACGCCACGCACGCGGCGGTCTCGGAGGTGAACATCCAGCTCGGCGCGGCGCGGCGCGGCGCGGAGGGCCTGCGGGATGCGCAGCGCATCGTCGCGACCCTGCTCCGAGACCTGCAGGCCAGCCGCGAAGCGAAGGGCGGCAAGGGCGGCGCGGGCAGTGCGGGGTCCATCGGCGGGCGCGGGATGAGGGTCAGCCTGGAGGCGCTCGAACGCGCCCTCGCCTCCGCGCAGGACACCCTGGGCGCGAGCCTGCAGCGGATGACCCAGGAGATCGGGGAGGTGCACCGCCAGCTCGGCGCGCTGCGGCTCTTGCCGGCGCGCACCATCCTGCCATCGCTGGAGCTCAGCGCGCGCGACGCGGCCCTGAGCCAGGGGGTGCAGGTGAGCTTCCTGGCCACGGCGGAGGAGGTGCGGCTCGAAGGCCACATCCTCTCCGCCGTCCGTGATGCGCTGCTGCACCTGGTGCGGAACGCCATCGCGCACGGCATCGAGCCTCCCGACGAGCGCCTCCGCCTGGGCAAGCCCGCGGCAGGGAGGGTGGAGATCACCGTCGCACGCCACGGCCGGCGCGCGGTGTTCGTCTGCTCCGACGACGGCCGCGGCATGGACGCCGGCGCGCTGCGGGACGCGGCCGTGGTGCGCGGGATCGTCTCGCCCACGGAGGCCGGCGCGCTCGACGATGCCGCGGCGCTCCGCCTGGCGCTCCGGGCCGGGGTGAGCACGAGCATCGGCGTGACCGAGCTGTCGGGGCGCGGCGTGGGGCTCGACGTCGTCGCCGAGACCGCCTCGCGCTTCGACGGCGAGCTGCGCCTCGCCAGCACCCCGGGCCAGGGGACGGCGATCACGCTGGAGGTCGCGCTGTCGCTCTCCTCGCTCGCGGCGCTCGGCGTGCGGGCAGACGACATGGCTATCGCGATCCCCCTCACCAGCGTGGTCGCCGTGGCCCGCCTCGCGGACAGCGAGGTGCTGCGCGACGGAGGCAGCGAGAGCATGGTGCACGAGGGGCGGATGATCCCCTTCGCGCCGCTCGCGCAGGTGCTGGGTGGGGTGGCGGTCCCGCCTCGCCCTCGCTGGACGGCGGTGATCGTGCGGGTGGAGGGCGCCCTGATGGGGCTCGGGGTGGATCGCTTGCTCGGGAGCGCGGAGGTGACGGTGAAGCCGCTGCCGCTCGCGGCCGGCGAGCACCCGCTCGTCGCAGGAGCCGCGCTCGACGCCCAGGGAGACCCGGTGCTCGTGCTCGACCCGCGCGGCCTCGCCCCGGCCATCGCGCGCATGCCGGCCGGCGCCGCTCCCGCTGGTGGACCGCCCCGCCCTCCCCTGCTGATCATCGACGACTCGCTCACCACCCGGATGCTGGAGCAGGGCATCCTCGAAGGCGCAGGCTACACGGTCGACCTCGCGGGCTCCGGAGAGGAGGGCCTCCAGAAAGCGAGAGAGCGTCGCTACGGGCTGTTCATCGTCGACATCGAGATGCCTGGCATGAGCGGCCTCGACTTCCTCCGGATCACCCGCGCGGACGAGGCGCTCCGTGACGTCCCCGTCATCGTCGTCACCTCGCTCGCGACGCCCGAGGACCGGCAGCGTGGCCTCGACGCCGGCGCCTCGGCCTACGTCGTCAAGGGAGAGTTCGACCAGCGCCGCTTCGTGACCACCGTGGGGGACCTGCTCGCGAGGCGCCCATGAAGCCCGACGCGAGGACGTCGCTCACGGGCGCCTCACCTCCCGACGCCGGGGACACGCACATGCGTCCGCGGACGTCCGTGAGGCCGCGCCTCCTCGCACTGGGCGCCTCGACGGGCGGCCCACGCGCAGTCGCGGCCGTGCTCGGCGATCTCCGTCACCCCATTCCGATCCCCGTCTTGCTCGTCATCCACGTTTCGCATCCCCTCGGCGGAACGCTCGCCCGGTGGCTCGACAGCGTGGTGCCGGCGGCCGTGACCGAGGCCAGGCACGGCGAGCCCCTCCCAGGGCCGCGGGAGAAGCGGGTGATCCTGGCGCCGCCCGGGAGCAACCTGGTCGTCCGTGATGAACGCCTCTGGCTGACCGAGGATCCCGACCCTCAGGGCTACACCCCCTCGGTCGATATGCTCTTCCACTCCGTGGCCGGTGCCTTCGGGCCGCGGGCCATCGGTTGCGTGCTGACCGGAATGGGCCGCGATGGCGCCAGCGGCCTGCTCGCGATGCGCGCAGCCGGTGCACTCACGCTTGCTCAGGATGAGGCAAGCTCCACGGTGTTCGGAATGCCCCGAGAGGCCATTCGCATCGGTGCGGCGCGACGTATCCTCGCGCTGTCCGACATCGCGCCCACCGTCTCTGCGATCTCTGGTCGGTGAGCGAGCTGGAAAAGGATCATGTACCCGGACATCCTCATTCTCGACGACAGCCTGACCGTACGCACCGACCTCCAGTCGGCGCTGGCTGCTGCCGGCTACCGGGTCACTGCTTGCTCCAGCATGGTCTCCGCGAAGCAGGAGCTGGATCGCAGACCCTTCGCGCTGATCATCCTCGACGTGGTGCTGCCCGACGGCGACGGCCTCGACCTGCTGCGCGAGCTCAAGGCTGCTCCCGAGCACGCCGCGATGCGGGTGATCGTGCTGTCCACCGAGTCGGAGGTGAAGAGCCGGGTGCGCGGCCTGGCGACCGGCGCGGACGAGTACGTCGGCAAGCCCTACGACCCCTCGTACATCCTGCGGTGTGTGCGCCGCTTCCTCGGCCCGAGCCCAACGGGCCAACCGACCCCCGAGCGGGGCGTGGGCGAGCGCAAGATCCTGGCGATCGGCGCGCGGTCCACCTACCTCACCGTGCTCGCCGAGCGCCTCCGCCTCGACCGGCACGACGTGACGCTCACCTACTCGCTGGAAGAGGCGAGCCAGTTCCTCTCCCTCACCAGCGTCGACTGCGTGGTGGTCGACGCCGCGGCCCCGGGCATCGACGCCGACGAGGTCTGCCGGCGCCTCAAGGTCACCTCCTCGTGGTCGACCATCCCCGTGCTCCTGCTCTCGGACGCGCCCCCCGCGAGCGTGGTCGGCGGCGGGCTGCTGTCGCCCCAGGACGCGGTCGCCTCTCGCTCGACGAACCTCACCTCCGTGCGCGCGAAGCTGCGCGAGCTGCTCCGGCAGCGCAGCTCCGACCACAAGCGCCCCGCCGTCGAGCAGCCCGTCCCGCGGGACAACTCGCTCTTCACCCGCCTCGTCGCCACGAGCGGCATCCCGAGCACCCAGGCGCGCGCCACCCTCGACCGCGCTCTGATGCAGGCAGGCGTCCAGTCGCACAACCTCACCCCCGAGACGCTCGAGGCCGCGCTGTCTGCCGTCGAGCGCGCCTTTCTCGCCTTCATGACCCCCGAGGAAGCCCGCTGGCGCATCAAGGCCGTCGCCGCCCTCGCCAGGCTCGCGCGCAGCCGTCGCGATCGCGAGTAGGCAGAGTGCGTCCTGGCTCAGGGGCGCCGCGGCGCTCGCGCGTGATGGTCGCTCCCCGGCTACCAGCGAAGAGCGTTAGAGTGCCGGCTCACTCTCAACGGGAGAAGGACTGCATGAGCGACGTCAACCGCGTCTACCGCCTCGTCACCCGCCCTCAGGGCATGGTCAAGGACAGCGACTTCGCCTTGAAGGAGGAGCCGAAGCCGGAGCTCCAGGGAGATGGGCAGATCCTCGTCCGCAACCTGTACCTCTCCGTCGACCCCACCCAGCGGGGCTGGCTGGAGCGCGACACCTACATGCCCATGATCGGCCTCGGCGAGGTGATGCGCGCCTTCGGCGCCGGCCGCGTGGTGGCCTCGCGCGATCCCGGCTTCGCTCCTGGCGATCTGGTGAGCGGCATGGTGGGCTGGCAGGACCACGTCGTGCTCCCCGCCAAGGGCCCCGCGGCGCCCAGCAAGCTGCCGCCCGGCGTGCCCGTCGAGAACGCCCTCAGCCTCTTCGGCATCACCGGCCTGACCGCGTACTTCGGCTTGCTGGACATCGGCCGCCCCCAGGAGGGAGACACCGTGCTGGTCTCCGGCGCCGCGGGTGCGACCGGGATGGCCGTGGGACAGATCGCCAAGATCAAGGGCTGCCGCGTCATCGGCATCGCTGGCGGCAAGGAGAAGACCTCGTGGCTCACCGGTGAGCTCGGGTTCGACGCTGCCATCGACTACAAGGCCGAGGACGTCTCCGCCCGCATCAAGGAACTCGCGCCCCGGGGCGTGAACGTCTTCTTCGAGAACGTGGGCGGCGCCATCCTCGAAGCCGGGCTCGACCACCTCGCCCAGCGCGCCCGGGTCGTGCTCTGCGGCGCCATCTCCGGCTACAACGATTCCTTCAGCATGCAGGGCCCGCGGAACTACATGAACCTCGTCCTCACCAGGAGCCGCATGGAGGGGTTCATCATCATCGACTACTTCGACCGCGTCGGAGAGGCGATGAAGGACCTCGGCACCTGGCTGCAGGCGGGCAAGATCAAGGACCGGATCGACATCGCCGAGGGCCTCGACCAGGCCCCCGCTGCGCTGCGACGCCTGTTCGAGGGCAAGAACATCGGCAAGCAGCTCGTGAAGATCGCCGACGCCTGATCGCGTCCGGCTCCGCGCGCTGCGAGCCATGCCGTTGACGCCCCTTGCGCGAAGCGCTCCCATCCGCGCCGCATGGGCCTCGTGCTCCTCATCTTCACCGCGACGTACATCCTGATCGCGGCGCGCCGCCTCCGCCTTCTTCCCATCGGCCGGCCTGCCGGTGCGCTCATCGGGGCCTGCGCCATGGTTGCACTCGGCGCGCTCGACCCGCCCTGGGGCTTGCGTCCCGAGGAGGCGTTCGCCGCCGTGGAGCCCAACACCATCGGCCTGCTCCTCGGGATGATGCTGCTCGCCGCCGCGCTCGAAGAGGCAGGCTTCTTCGAGCGCCTCGCCACCGCCATCACCCGCCGAAGGCTCTCCCCCGTCGCGCTCCTCTACGTGATCACCCTCGGCTCCGGCATCCTCTCCGCTCTGCTCGTGAACGACTCCGTGTGCGTGATGGCCACGCCGCTCGTCGCCCGCGTCGCCCAGGAGGCTGGCCTCCCGCGCGTCCCCTACCTGCTCGCGCTCGCCATGGGCGCGAACGCCGGCAGCGCGCTCACGGTCGCCGGCAACCCCCAGAACATGCTCGTCTCCCGCCTCGCCGACATCTCCTACCGCGGCTACCTCCGCGAGGCCGGCCCCGCGGCGCTGCTCGCGCTCCTCGCCACCGCCGGCACGCTCCACCTGCTCCTCGCGCGACGCCTGCGCGAGGGCGCGACGGCCGCCGCGGCACTGACGGAGACCGCCCTTTCACCGGCAGCGGCCACGCCTTCACCGGCGGACACCACGCCCTCCTCCGGACCGGACACGTCCCCGAAGCCCCCCGCGCGCGACGCCCGGCTCGCCCTCGCCTGCCTCGTCGGTGTTTCGGTGCTCTTCATCCTCGGCGCCAACCTCGCCTGGGCAGCCCTCGGCGCCGGGGCGGTCGTCATCCTCCTGCGCCGCCGCGACGCCACCGCGCTCTTCGCGCGCGTCGAGTGGACGGTCCTCGTCTTCTTCGCCGGGCTCTTCGTGGTCGTCGCCGCCCTCCAGAAGACCGCCCTCCCCGAGCGCGCCCTCGACGCCGCCGGCGCCTACCTCCCCGCGGACCCTGCCCTCGGCCTGGTCAGCCTCTCCGGCCTGCTCACCATCGCCTCCCAGATCGTCTCCAACGTGCCGATCATCCTGCTCGCCGAGCCCTGGATCCGCACCCTCCCCGATCCCCACACGGCCTGGCTCGCCACGGCGATCGCCACCACGCTCGCCGGCAACCTCACCATCCTCGGCTCGGTCGCCAACATCATCGTCATCGAGACCGCCGGCGCCCAGTCCGAGATCGGCTTCCGCGCCCACGCCAGGATCGGCATCCCTGTCACCCTGGTGTCCCTGGCGGTGGCCCTCGCGTGGCTCCTGCTCACCCGCTGACGCGCCTCACCCGCCAGCTCCGGCCGTCAGCTCCGGCCGTCAGCTCCAGCCGTCAGCCGATCGTCATCCCTACCAGCGCCAGCGCCCGGCGCAGCAGCGAGGGGCGCGATCCCGACACCGGCGGCCGCGTCTCCGTCGTCACTCCCGACGGCGGCACGGGCGTGTAACCCGTCGGCTCTCCCGCGTCGGCTCCCGCCTCGGCAGCGCGGGCCCTGAGCTGCACCCCCGACACCGGCGCGGGCGTCGGCGTCACCGGCAGCGCGATCGCCTCGATGACCGCGGGCGGCCCCATGTCCAGCGCGCGCAGGGCCCGCTGCCGCGAGCGCCGCACCGCCAGGATCTCCTCGCTGAAGTACTCCCGCAGCCACTCGCCCATCCGGAGCGGGTTCGCCACGAGGTTCGCCGACGCCGCGTAGCGCGTCAGGTCCCCCAGCATCTCCGCCGCGCTCCCGTACCGATCGTCGCGCCTCGGCTCCAGCGCCCGCAGGGTGATCGCGTGCAGCACCGCCTCGTCCGGCAACCGCAGCGGCGGCGGCGGCGCGATGTCCGCGCGCTTCGCCAGCTCCAGCAGCGCCTCGAAGCCATCGGCCCGGTAGAGCTTCCGGCCCGAGAGCAGCTCCCAGAGCAGGATCCCCGCCGCGAACACGTCGGCCCGCGCGTCGACCACCTCGCCCCGCGCGTGCTCGGGGCTCATGTACCCCGCCTTGCCCTGCAGCGCCTCCTCCAGCGCGACGGCGCCGTTGCCCGACGCCTCGCGCGCGACCTCCTGGTGCGCCCGCGCGATGCCGAAGTCGCAGAGCTTCACCTCTCCCTCGAAGCTCAGGAGCACGTTCGACGGCGACACGTCCCGGTGGAGCACCCCCATCCGGTGCGCGTACGACAGCGCCCGCAGAGTCTCGGCCACCACGAACAGCGAGAACTCCACCGGCACCGGTACCCGCTGCCGCGCCGCGCGCCGGAGCAGCTCGCGCAAGTCGAGCCCCTCCACGTACTCCATCGCGATGAACAGCGCCTCCTCGTCCCGGCCGAGGTCCTCCACCTGCGCAATGCTCGCGTGCTGCAGCCTCGCCGCGAGCCTGGCCTCTCCGGCCAGCATCTCCGCGAACTCCGGCTTGCCGGCGAGCTTCGGGGCGACCTCCTTCACCACGAGCAGCCGCGACGCCCCGAGGTCGGTGACCTCCCGGGCCAGGTAGATGTCCGCCATCCCGCCCCGACCGATGCGGTCGAAGAGCGTGTAGCGACCGAGGCGACAGGGGAGCCGCCGGCCCGTGCGAGGGGAGCCGGTGGCAGTGCCTGCCTGGCCCTCGCGGAGATCCCGAGCATGCAGAGGAGCGTCGCGCATCACGGTCGCGCCCACTCCTGACAGCCTTCCGCTCCCTGGGCCAACTAAACCGCACGCCGCATGCGTCTCGCCCCACCGCTACCCGTCCCGCGCGTCACCCGCTGCGTCCGGCGCGGGCGCCTCCCCCGAGCGCGCCCGTACCCGGCGGATCACGACCCGTCGCGAGAGCGCCCGCGCCACGAGCAGCCCGTTCGGGCTCACCGCCAGCGCCCCCTCCCCTTCCAGCGCGCGCCCGCGCCGCACCGAGCGTCCTCGCGCCTCACCGAAGCGCTGCCGCACGAGGCGCCGCGACACCCTCCCCGCTTCCGAGCGCTCCACCTCCCACAGCACGCTCTTCCCCTCCGCGTCGATGAGCGCCGCCCCGAGCACGCGCTCTTCCACGTGCCCTTCCACGTGCCCTTCCACGTGCCCTTCCACGCGCTCCTCCGCGGTCGCCTCCCCGCGCGCTTCCCTGCGTGTCGGCCGGAGCACGAGGTCTTCCCGTCGCACCTCCCCCGAGCCCACGTCCACCCGCAGCGTCGTCGCGCGCGCGCCCTCGGCCCACGCGATCACCACCTCGTCTCCCACGAAGCGCATCGCCACGTGCCCCGCCGACGCCGGGTCCACCCCGAGCGCGATCCTCCGCGCCTCCCCTCTACCCCCGCCGCTTCCGACGCCTCCGCTGCCCCCGACGCCTCCGCTGCCCCCGAAATCGCGCAGCTCGATCGCGCCTGCGCGCACCAGCGCGAGCCGCCCCCCGGCATCGTCGCCGGTGATCGCGAGCACCGGCGGCACCTCGCGATCCCGGGGCCGCTCGATGACCTTCACCGTGGCCCTGGGCACGAGCTGCCAGACCGAGATCCCCCCGTCGAACGACGCCACGGCCACCCCGGCGCCGCCCCCGATCCACCCGTACGCGCTCACCCCGAGCGCCTTGCTCTTCCCCTCCGCGTCCCGCGGCCCCACCCCGAGCGCCAGTGTCCCGCGGGCTCGCTCGAACACCTGCAGGTTCACGTCGACCACGTCGCCGCTGTTCTGGTTCGCGTGCTGCACCGCGAACCACCCCCCGTCCGGCGAGAACGCGCACGAGAACGGCGCGAAGACCCCGAGGTACGCCGCGTCGGGCTCCTCCTCCAGGTCCTGCTGGAAGAACACCCCGTCGTAGGTGTGACCGAGCCTGAACGACGCCCGCCGCTTGCCCGTCGCCACCTCGAACACCAGCACCCGCGGCGCGTGCTCCGCGAGCCCCACCGCCAGGTACTGCCCCGTCGCGTCGAACCCGAGGCACCCCACCCGCGCCCCCGTCCCCCCGAGGCGCGGCCCTCCCTTGCGCTTCCCGCCTTCCACGAGCCGCCCGAGCAGCTCCAGCTCCGACCTGAGATCGATGTTCATCGTTCCCTCACCATCAGCTCACCGCACTGCCAGCTCACCGCGAAAGCCGCCGCAGGCCGAGCACGGTCACGTCGTCCGCGGGCGGCGCAGACGCCACGTGCGCGCGGAGCGCCGCCTCCAGCCTCTCCAGCACCTTCTCCATGGGCACCCCGGGCCGCCCCGCGAGTTGCAGGAACCGCTCCTCGCCGAACCGCTCCTCGGTCTCGCTCAGCGCGTCCACCACGCCGTCCGTGAACGCCACGAGCGCATCCCCCTCCGCGACCTGCACCTGCCCCATCGTGAACTCCACGTCCCGCGCCGCCCCGAGCACCGGCCCCGTGTCCCCGAGCCGCACCAGCGTCCCGCCCGCGCGCACCAGAAGCGGCGCCTCGTGCCCGCAGTTCGCGTAGCGAAGCTCTCCGCTCGCCGGGTCCAGGATCCCCACGAATGCCGTGGTGAACATCGCCGACCTGCCGTGGTGCTCCGCCACGAACTCGTTCACCGGCTCCACGATGGCCAGCACGTCCCCGCTGGCGCGCGCGGCGTGGGTCCGGATCAGCCCCCGCATCAGGGCCATGAACAGCGCCGCCGCCACCCCCTTGTCGCACACGTCGGCGATCACCAGCGCGAGCCGCTCTCCGGGCAGCGCGAACACGTCGTAGAAGTCCCCCGACAGGTGCCGCGCCGGCAGGAAGCGCGCCCCGATCTCCCACCCCGAGACCCGCGGCAGCTCGTAGGGCAGGAACTCTGCCTGGATGAGCTGCCCCACCTGCATCTCGCGCTCGATGGCCTTCAGGCCCTTCAGCGCCTGGTCCCGCGCCACCGCCAGCTCCGCCTGCACCGCCTCCAGCTCCTTCACCCGCGCCTTCAGCGCCTCGTCGGTCTGCCCGAAGAGCTGCGCGTTGTGGATGGCGATCGCTGCCTGCGCCGCGAAGGCCTCCAGAAGCTCCATGTCGTCGCCCGAGAACTGCCCGGCCACCCCCGGGTTGTCCAGGTAGAGGACGCCGATCACCCGCCCCTGGATGGACAGCGGCGCCGCCATGATGCTCGTCAGCCGGTGCATGGTGACGCTGTTCTGGTGGGCGAAGCGCAGGTCCTCACGCGCGTCGCTGGTCACGATGCTGCGCTGGGTCTTGATCACCTCCGCGATCACCGAGGTGCTGAAGGCGAAGTCCCGCCCTTCGAGCGTCCGCTGGTCCAGGTTCCGCGCGACGCGCACCCCCAGCTCGCCGCGCTCGTCGAGCAGCACCAGGTACCCCCGCGCCGCCTCGGTCAACCCGATCACCTGGTCGAGCACCTGCTGCAGCACGGTCTGCATGTCGAGCGACGAGGTGATCGCTCGGCTCACCTCGAGCAGCGCCCGGCTCCGCGCCTCCCTCGTCGCCGCGTCCGAGAGCACCTGGTGCTGCTCCGCCGCGAAGCGGTGGAACTCCCCGAGGTGCCGGGTCATCTCCTCGATCTGCACCAGCACCTCTCCGGGGAGCTTCACCCCCCGCGCGCGCACCGTCCCGAGGAAGCTCGCCAGCTTGTACCGCAGGACGCTCGACTGACCCACGAGCCTCTCCACCAGGGTGAGGCCATCACTCGTGTCGCGCGCGCTCGCCATGCCCGCTCCCCTGCCCGCGCGCCCCCCCGGACGCAAGTCACCGCAGCCTGCCTCCCGCGCGGATCAGCTCTTCACGGGCAGCGACTTGACGTCCTTCGCGCCTCCGGCTCCTTTCGCGCCTGCCCCCGCCCCCGTCAGCGCCGCGAAGAAGTCGTTGCCCTTGTCGTCCACCACGATGAAGGCCGGGAAATCGACCACCTCGATCCGCCAGACGGCCTCCATCCCCAGCTCGGGGTACTCGAGCACCTCCACCTTCTTGATGCAGTCCTTCGCCAGCCGCGCCGCCGGCCCCCCGATCGATCCCAGGTAGAACCCGCCGTGCTTCTTGCACGCCGCGGTCACCGCCGCCGACCGGTTCCCCTTCGCCAGCATCACGTGGCTCCCGCCCGCTTCCATGAGCTGGTCCACGTAGGCGTCCATGCGCCCCGCCGTCGTCGGCCCGAAGCTCCCCGAGGCGTAGCCCTCCGGCGTCTTCGCCGGCCCCGCGTAGTACACGCAGTGGTCCTTCAGGTACTGCGGCATCCCCTCGCCGCGCTCCAGCCGCTCCTTGATCTTCGCGTGCGCGATGTCCCGCGCCACCACCATCGGCCCCGTGAGCGACAGCCGCGTCTTGATGGGATACCGCGACAGGAGCGCGCGGATCTCGCTCATCGGCATCCCGAGGTCCACCTTCACCACCTCCCCGGGCAGGTCCCCGTCGGCCGTGTCGGGCAGGTACTTCGCCGGATCGGCTTCGAGCTGCTCCAGGAACACCCCGTCCTTCGTGATCTTGCCGAGCGCCTGCCGGTCCGCGGAGCACGACACCGCGATGCCCACCGGGCAGCTCGCCCCGTGCCGCGGCAGCCGGATCACCCGCACGTCGTGGCAGAAGTACTTGCCCCCGAACTGCGCCCCGATGCCCGTACGCCGCGTCAGCTCCAGGATCTGCTGCTCCGCCTCCAGGTCGCGGAACCCGTGCCCGGTCATGCTCCCCTGCGTGGGCAGGGTGTCCAGGTAGCGCGCCGACGCGAGCTTCGCCGTCTTCAGCGTGTGCTCCGCCGAGGTCCCGCCGATGACCACCGCCAGGTGGTAGGGCGGGCACGCCGCGGTCCCCAGCGCCCGCAGGTTCTTCTCCAGGAACGCCGTGAGCCCCTCCGGGTTGAGGAGCGCCTTGGTCTCCTGGAACAGGTACGTCTTGTTGGCCGAGCCCCCGCCCTTGGCCATGAACAGAAACTTGTAAGCGTCGCCGTCCGTCGCGAAGATCTCGATCTGCGCCGGCAGGTTGTTGCCGGTGTTCTTCTCCGTGAACATGTCGAGCGGCGCGAGCTGCGAGTAGCGCAGGTTCGCCGTCCGGTAGGTGTCGTAAACACCCCGCGCGATGGCCGCTTCGTCCCCGCCGCCCGTGAACACGAGCTGCCCCTTCTTGCCCATCACGATCGCGGTGCCGGTGTCCTGGCACATGGGCAGCACGCCGCCCGCCGCGATGTTCGCGTTCTTGAGCAGGTCGAGGGCCACGAACCTGTCGTTCGCCGACGCCTCGGGGTCGTCCAGGATCGTGCGGAGCTGCGCGAGGTGCCCTGGCCTGAGCAGGTGCGCGATGTCGCGCATCGCCTCCCGCGTCAGCAAGGTGAGCGCCTCCGGCTCCACCCGGAGGAAGGTCTGCCCGGCCGCCTCGAACGTGGAGACGTGCTCCTTCGTGAGCAGCCGGTACGGCGTCTCGTCCTTCCCGATGGGCAGCAGGTCTTCGTGGCGGAAATCGCTCATGGAATGCACCTCGTCAGCGACGCCTAACATTCCAGAGGATGGCCCGTTTCGCCACCCTCACCCGCGGCCACCCGCGGCCACCCGCGGCAGCCCGCGGCAGTCCGCCGCAGCCAGCGGCAACCTTCGCCCAACCCGGTGCGCCCGGCCCCGCGCCGCGCTAGAGAGCCCGACCACGATGCACGTCATCAGCATCCACGACGACCTCGACCGCAAGCACGTCTGGCCCGAGCCGCCGGCCCGCATCGTCTCGCTCGTCCCGAGCGACACCTACTCGCTCCTCCGCCTCGGCGCCGGCGACCGCCTCGTCGGCCGCACCCGCTACTGCTTCGAGCCGCAGGGGGAGGTCGATCGCATCGAGATCGTGGGCGGCACCAAGGACGCCGACGTCGACCGCATCATCGCCCTGGAGCCCGACGTGGTCATCGCCAACCAGGAGGAGAACAACCGCCACGACATCGCCCGCATCGAGTCTGCCGGCGTGCGCGTCTTCGTCTCCTTCCCCCGCCGCGTCGCCGAGGGCGTCAGCCACCTTGCCCGCCTGGCGCGCCTGCTCGGCGCCGACGCCAACACCCACAGCCCGGAGCGCACCCTCATCGCCGAGATCTACCGGATCCACCGCGAGGCCGAGGCGAGCCGCAGCCAGGAGCCCCCGCTCCGCGCCTTCGTCCCCATCTGGATGGACCCGCTCATGACCGCCAACGGAGAGACCTTCCTCTCCGACGCCCTCGACCTCGCGGGCGCGCAGAACGTCTTCGCCGACCGCCCCCGCCGTTACCCGCTCGCCGCCGACATCGGCCTCGCGAAGGCCCTCTCGCCCGAGCGCGTCGGCGACCGCGACACCCGCTACCCCCGGGTCACCCTCGACGAGATCGTCGCGCGCGCCCCCGAGATCGTGCTCCTCCCCGACGAGCCGCACCCCTTCACCGCCGCCGACGCCGAGGTCTTCCGGGCCCTCGCCATACCCGCTGCAAAGCACGGTCAGATCGTCTTCTGCAACGGCAAGGACCTCATGTGGTACGGCGCGCGCGCCGTGGAAGGCATCGCGCGGCTGCGTGCGCTCGTCGATGCAGCGCGTCGCGCGCAGCGCTCGAACGGCGCGAACGGCGCGAACGGCGCGGGCGGCGCAAACGGCGCGGAGTAATCCAGCGCGCGTCGAAAAAGCGTAGCCCGTTACGCACGCCTCGCGCGCGCCCCCCGCGCCCTTCGCGCCCGCGTACGCAGTACTCGCGCCCGCCGAGTTGCGGTAGAGGCGCGTCATGATGTGGACACGGAACAAAGTAAACGCCGACCTCATCGAAGTGCTCAAGGGTCACGCCCAGGTGGACGTGGAGATCACCGACAGCAGCCACCTCGTGGGTGACCTGAGCATCGACTCGCTCGGGGTGATGGAGGTCCTCGCGGACCTCGAGGACAAGTTCAAGCTGACCATCCCCGACAGCATGCTCGGCGAGGTGGAGACGGTGGGCGACGTGGCCAAGGCCATCACGAGCCGCCTGGAGAAGGACGGGAGGCTCGAAGCATGAGCGCCGACTGGAAGCCGCGCACTGTCGCGCAGGCCCTCGAGGACGCCGCGGTCAGCACCCAGACCGGCTTCCGCTTCCTCGAAGAGTCGACCGAGGTGGAGCCCTTCTTCACCCACGCCGGCATCGAGCGCTCCAGCGCCCGTTACGGCGGCGCCTTGCAGGCCCTGGGCCTCAAGAAGGGTGACCGCGTCGCCCTCATCCTCCCGGACAACGCCGACTTCGTCTTCGCGTTCCTCGGCGCCATCCGCGCCGGCATCGTCCCCGTGCCCATCTACCCGCCCACGGGCCTCGGCAAGCTCGCCGGCTACCTGGAGAACACCCTCCACATCGTCGAGAAGAGCGGGGCCAAGGTGCTGGTCACCAGCGGCGAGATCAAGCGCATGCTCGGCACCATCCAGGCCAAGGCTCCGCAGCTCGAACAGGTGGTCGCCATCGAGCCCCTCCGCAGCGCCCGCGAGGACCTCCGCCCGGTGAAGGCGGAGCTGTCAGATCCCTGCTTCCTCCAGTTCACGAGCGGCTCCACCTCGCGCCCCAAGGGCGTCATCCTCACCCACGAGAACCTCGCCGCGAACGTGCGCGCCATCATGCAGCTCGGCCTCGCCGCGCGCGACAGCGTGGACAGCGGCGTCTCGTGGCTGCCGCTCTACCACGACATGGGGCTCATCGGCTTCGTCATCGCCCCGCTCTACCACGTCAACACCATCACCTTCCTGCCCCCGCTCCTCTTCCTCAAGCGCCCCGCGCGCTGGCTGGAGACCCTGAGCCGCTACAAGGGCAGCATCTCCTTCGGCCCGAACTTCGCGTACGCCCTCTGCGTCAAGCGCATCCGCGAGCAGGAGATGGAGGGCCTCGACCTGTCGCACTGGCGCATCGCCGGCTGCGGCGCCGAGCCCATCCGCGCCGAGAACCTCCGCGCCTTCGCCGACAAGTTCGCGCGCGTCGGCTTCGACGAGAAGGCCTTCGTGTGCTGCTACGGCATGGCCGAGAGCACCCTCGCCATCTCGTTCAGCAAGATCAATACCGGCGTCGTCACCGACACCGTCAAGGGCGACGCCCTCTGGGCCGAGGGCAAGGCCGTGCCGGTGCGAGCCGACGACGAGGGCGCCGAGAGCGAGGGCGCCGTGCCCATCGTCCAGTGCGGCCAGGCGTTCGAGGGCCACCAGATCGGCGTCTTTGCCCCCGACGACGAGGAGAGCGCGCGCCCCCTCGCCGACCGCGACGTGGGCGAGCTGCGCCTGCGCGGCCCGAGCGTGACCCCCGGCTACTACAACGAGCCCGAGATCACGAAGCAGGCCTTCGCTGGCGGCTGGCTCCGGACCGGAGACCTCGGCTACCTCGCCGACGGCTTCGTCCACATCTGCGGCCGCTCCAAGGAAGTGATCATCGTCAACGGCCGCAACTACTACCCCCAGGACCTCGAATGGGAGGCCGGCGCGGTCCAGGGCGTGCGCAAGGGCAACGTCATCGCCTTCGGCACCATGAAGCCCCACAACGACCGCGAGCGGGTGGTGATCGCCTTCGAGACCACCGTCAGCCAGCCCGCCGAGAAGCAGGCCCTCCAGGCCGAGGTCCGCAAGGCCGTGCAGCAGGCCCTCGGCCTCACGGTCGACGACGTGGTTGCCCTCGCCCCGGGCGTCCTCCCCAAGACGTCGAGCGGCAAGCTTCAGCGCGCCAGGACCCGCGAGCTCTTCGAGAGCGGCGAGCTGCTCGACCGCACCTCCGCCCGCGAGGTGGACAAGCTCGACCTCGCCAAGGAACTCGCCAAGAGCCAGCTCGGCTTCCTGCGCCACGCCATCTTCGGCACCAAGAACGACTGACCTGCCTCCACGCTGGACCAGGGGCCATCCGGCCCCTGCGCACCTCCCCGCCTGTCACGACCCCCTCGACCCGCGTGAACCCTGCGTTGACACTCCCGCCTGGGTCCCGCCTGGGTCCCGCTTACGCCACGCCGCAGGGGTGTCCCCGAATCACACGCCATAGCCACGGTGTCCCCGCCGGTCACGCGTGCACGCCGTGATGTGCCCCGTCGAATTCATGAGAATGGTTCTCGTGCCATAGCAACGGTACCCGTGCGTTCACGCGTGCATGCGGCGGTGACACTGTCCGACCAGCCTCCGTCGAATTGGCGAGAATCGATTGCGTGCCAATGGCAACGGTATCCAATGGTTGACACGTGCATTCAGCAGTGACACTCCCTGTCCGCGCTTTCATTGAAATCACCTGGTGACGTCGCGATCGTCGACCTAGAGTGACCGCGTCCGGGAGCCCGGGGCTCCTTGCCGGGCAAGGCCGCGCGACCACCGTTGCGTGCCGCGCACGACATTCACGCGCGCTTCAGCGCTATCTGCGCTTCAGCGCCATGCGGGGCGCGAGCACCAATGCACGGTGTATTCGCGCACCGGGGGTCATTGCATGAGCGTTCAGGGCTGCACTCTCGTCTTCGACGTGGGGGGAACGAACCTCCGCGCGGGCCTCCATGACCCGACCACGGGCGGCATCGTCGCGGAACTCACCCGCGCTACCCCGAGCCTGTGGACGCTCCCAGGCCTCCGCGCCGAGGAGCTCCGTGCGCGGCTTCTGGAGGAGATGGAGGCCATGGGCCGCGCGCTCCTCGGCGAGTGCCACCCCGCGCTCGTCTCCGCTGCGCTGCCAGGTCCCGTCGACGACCAGGGCGACGTGCACGGCTGCCCCACCATCTGGGGCCACCTCGACCAGGGCCCTTTCGCTGTCCGCGCGGCCCTGGAGCGCACCTGGCCAGGGGCCCGGATCTTCGTCGTCAACGACGTCACTGCCGCCGGCTACCGCTACCTCGACGAGGGCGCCGGGGACGCGGGGAGTCTGTGCGTGCTCACGGTCAGCTCGGGCATCGGGCACAAGGTCTTCATTGCCGGGCGACCCGCGCTCGGGCCCTCCGGGCGAGGCGGCGAGATCGGACACTGGCGCGTCGATCTCTCGCCGGAGGCCCCCCTGTGCGATTGCGGAGGCCGCGGTCACCTCGCCGCAATCGCCTCCGGGCGCGGCGTGCTCCGCGCCGCAGCGCACCATGCCCGCAGAGATCCGGGCGCCTTCGGGCGCTCACCGCTCGGGGAGCGCTCCGGCGGCGATCCCGACGCGCTCGACAACCCTGCGCTCGCCGAAGCCTTTCGCGGCGGCGACCCCTGGGCGCACGACGTCGTGTGTGCAGCCGCGCAGCCGCTCGGCCAGGCCCTCGCCGCGATCCACCTCGGCGTGGGCACCGAGCGCTTCGTCCTGGTGGGTGGCTTCGCCCTCGCGCTCGGCGAACGCTACCGCGCCGAGGTGGCGCGCGCTGCCGCGGCATGCACCTGGGGCCCCCCCGAAGACTGGGATGCCCGCGTCACGCTCGGCGACGCCCACGAGCCCATCGGCCTCCTCGGCGCCGGCCGCTACGCGCTCGCCATGGCGGCCGGTTCATCCACCGCATCCACCACGCCAGCCGCATCCACCGCGCCGCAGGCCCAGCAGGAGGTTCCGTGATGGCCGCGAAGATCACCGTGCTCGGCGGCAGCTCCCCCTTCACAGCCGGCCTCGTCGAGGCCCTCCGCAGCGCCCGCGTCCCTCCCGCCGCGCTCTGGCTGCATGGCCGCGACACCGGCGCGCTGGACGCGATGCGCCTCCACGGCGAAGCCCGTCTCGGCCCCCTCGGCTGGACGGCCCGGAGCACCACGGCGCTCGTCGAGGCCCTCGAAGACGCAGACCTCGTGGTTCACCAGGTCCGTTACGGAGGCCTGGAGGGGCGCGCCGAGGGAGAGCGGCTGGCGCAGGCCCACGGCCTCCCTGCGGACGAGACCCTGGGCCCAGCCGCGCTGCTGGCCGCCATCCAAGCCACACCCGCGCTCATTGCGCTCGCCGACACCGCCCGGCGCACCTGCCCGGGGGCCTGGATCGTCAACCTCACCAACCCCCTCAGCATCGCCACCGCCGTCCTCGCGCGGGCCGGCCTGCGGGCTGTGGGCCTCTGCGAGCTGCCCGTGGCCACCTTCCGCCACGCCTGCGCCCGCCTCGGCGTCGATCCTGCCCAGGCATCGTTCCGCTACACCGGCCTGAACCACCGCGGCTTCCTGGTCGAGCTGCGCGCCGGCGGCCGCGATCGCCTTGCGGATCTCGCCCGCGCGCTCGGTCAGGGCGACCTCGACGGCATCACCGCCGCCGACATCGAAGCGACCGGCGCACTCCCCCTCAAGTATTTCCGCCTGCTCCGCTCGGGTGCCGCGACGCACGCCACGACGCACGCCGCGCCCCCGACCACCCACGCCGCGCCCCCGACCACCCACGCCGCGCCCCCGACGCCCCAGGCTGCGCCCCCGACGACGCAGACCGGGCGCGCCGCCTACCTCACCTGGCTGCGCGGGCGCATCCTCGACGAGATCCAGCGCGCCCCCGGCGTCGCCCCTCCCAGCCTCTCCGGGCGGGTGATGGAGTGGTACCCGCTCGCCGTGGTGCCTTTCCTGGAGGCCCTCCACGCAGCCGACGGGCGCGTCGAGGTGGTCGACCTCCTGGCCGCGGACGGCATCGTCCGGGAGGTGCAGGCCCGCGTCCTGCCCGATCGCCTCGACCCCCTCCCGGAGCCACCTCTTGGACACCCCGCACGCGCCGCGCGCGCCGCTCCCTGGCTGCAGGCCTTCGCCGCCCAGGAACGCGCAGCCCTGGACGCCGCGCTCGCGCCAGACCGCGCCCGCATCGAGGCCGCGCTCCTGGCCGACCCCCTCGTCCCCGGTCCAGCCGTCGCACCGCTCACCGAGGCGCTCTCGCGCGCAGCGAACGCGGCGCACGCGAGGCCGACATGACCCGGCCCCGTGTCTTCAGCTTCGACGACCCGGGCTTCCAGCGCGCCCTCGCCCACCACGGCGGCGCCCCCATCCTCTTCCACCGGGTGGCGGACGCGCGCAGCGGCGCGGCCAACTGGATCGACCTCGTCATCGTCCCCCGCGGCGCCGACATCGGCCTGCACACCCACGGCGACGGCGACGAGGAGGTCTACGTCATCCTCGCCGGCCGCGGACGCATGACCCTCGACGCCCACGCCTTCGAGGTCGGCCCGGGGCACGTGGTGGTCAACCGCCCGGGCGGCACGCACTCCCTCGTCAACGTCGGCGAGGACGATCTCCGGCTCGTGGTGGTCGACGTGCGGGTCCCCCCGCCCGGAGGCCCCGCGTCCCCCCCAACACCGCAGCAACAGGAGGAACCGTGAACACCACCCAGGAGCAGCTCACCGACATCCACACCATGCGCTGCACGTCGAAGCGATCCTACGACGTGCAGATCGCCCACCGCGTGCTCGACCCCGACAACGACGCCCTCGCCCGGCGCATCGGCGGCAGGCGCGCGCTCGTCGTGACCACGCCCAGCGTGGCGCGGCTCCACGGCGAAGCCCTCCAGGGCTACCTCGCGCGCCACGCCCCGGACACCGACGTCGTCACCCTGGAGTGCAGCGAGGACCACAAGTCCCTCCGCCTCGTCGCCCGGCTCTGCCACGAAGCGCAGCAGCGCGGCCTCGACCGCAAGGCCGTGCTCGTGGGCCTCGGCGGCGGCGTGTGCACCGACGTGGTCTCCGTCGCTGCCTCCGCCATCCGCCGCGGCGTGGCCTGCATCCGCGTCCCCACCACCCTCATCGGCCAGATCGACGCCGGCATCGGCGTGAAGGGCGCCGTCAACTTCGCCGGCAAGAAAAGCTTCTTCGGCTGCTTCTACCCACCCGAGGCCGTGCTCATCGACCCCGCCTTCCTCGCCACCCTCCCCCAGGCCTTCCTGCGCTACGGGCTCGCCGAGATCGTCAAGATGGCCCTGGTCCGCGACCGCGAGCTGTTCGAGCTGGTCGAGGCCCACCACTCAGCGCTCCTCCGCTCGAACTTCGCCGAGCCGCCCCACGAGGGCGAGCGGGTGATCTGGCTCTCGGCGAAGCGCATGCTCGAAGAGCTGCAGACCAACCCTTACGAGGACCAGACCTACCAGCGCCTCGTCGACCTCGGCCACACCTTCAGCCCCCTGCTCGAAGCCGCCTGCGACTTCACCATGCACCATGGCCAAGCTGTCGCCATCGACCTCGCCCTCACCGTCACCCTCGCCGAGGCCCTCGGCGTCCTCTCCGGCGCCGAGCGTGACCGCGTGGTGCGCCTCCTCCGCCAGAGCGGCCTGCCCACCACCTCCCGCCTCCTCACCTCCGAGCTGTGCCGCGAGGCCCTGCGCGAGGCCGCGCGCCACCGCGGCAGCGCCTTGAACCTCGTCTTGCCCGTCGCGATCGGCAAGGCCAGCTTCCTGGAGCGCGTCGAGGACCTCCCGCCAGAAGCGCTCGACGCCGCCGTCGCCCGCCTCGCGCAGGAAGCAGCGGCCGAGATCGCGGAGGGCTGGTCATGAGCGCCATGCCGATCCGGGGCCTGCTCTTCGACCTCGACGGCACCCTCGCCGTCACCGACCCCCTGCACTTCCAGGCGTGGCGCGCGACGCTCCTCGAGCACGACGTCACCCTCGACGAGGCCGGCTACCAGGCCCGCGTCTGCGGCCGCCAGAACCCCGCCATCGTCCGCGGCTTCTTGCCCGCCCTCCCCGACGCCGAGGCCCAGGCCCTCATCGCCCGCAAGGAAGCCCGCTTCCGCGCCGCCGCCACCGCGCTCACGCCCCTGCCTGGCCTCGGCGCGCTCCTCGACCTCGCCCGCGCCCGCGGCCTCCACCTCGGCCTGGTCACCAACGCCCCGCGCGACAACGCCACCCACATGCTCGCCGCGCTCGGCCTCACCGACGCCTTCGCGAGCATCGTCCTCGGCGACGAGGTGGCCATCGGCAAGCCCGACCCCACCCCTTACCGCGTCGCCCTGGAGACGCTCCGCCTCGCCCCTGCCGAGGCCATCGCCTTCGAGGACTCGCCCTCCGGCATCCGCTCCGCGCGCGGCGCTGGCATCGCCACCGTGGGCGTCCTCTCCACCCACCCGGCCGAGGAGCTCGTCGCCGCCGGCGCCGCCCTCGTCGTCCCCGACTTCGCCGCCGTGCCTCTCCGCGGCTACCTCGCCGGCCTCGGGGTGCCCTCGTGAGCCCCCGCGCCTCGAACCGCGTGCGCGTCCTCGTGCTCTCCTTCGAGTACGGGCCCCTGCGCAACGGCGGCCTCGCCACCGCCATGGACGCGCTCTGCGGCGCCCTCGACCGGCAGTCCTTCGAGCCGGTCATCGTCCTGCCGCGCTCTGGCCTCACCCCACCCTGGCCCCGCGCCGACCGCGTCACCGGCCCTCACTGCGAGGCCGAGGTGTTCCGCCACGACGGCTGCGAGATCTGGCTGCTCGCGAGCGAGCGCCTCGACGACGGCGTGATCTACCCCGAGCCAGCCAGCTACGCCTGCATCAAGAAGTTCGACGACTATGGCGAGCGCATCGCCGAGCTGCTCCCGCGCCTCGACGTCGACCTCGTCCACCTCCAGGACGTGTTCGGCTACAAGTGCATCCTCGCCGCCCGGCAGCTCGGCAAGCCGGTCATCCTCACCATCCACCGGCTCCACGACGACGAGCCCCCGTCCGCGTTCGCGGAGCTGTGCGCGGTCCACCTCGCGGACCACGTGACCACGGTGAGCCACGCCTACCTCGCCGACAACCCGGGGTTCTTCAACGCCGCGCGCGCCACCCGCGTCATCCCGAACGGCGTCGACCTCGCCTTCTGGCACCCGCCGGACGGCGAGACCGTCACCCAGGGCAGGCCAGCCCGGAAGCAGCACCTCCTCGACCGCCTCGGGCTCCCCCCGCGCCCGACCTTCGCCTTCATCGGCCGCCTCGACGGCGAGCAGAAGGGCCTCGACGTCCTCCTCGACGCCTGGCAGCGCGCCCGCAACGAGGCCGCCTTCAACCTGCTCGTGGTCGGCGAGGGCGAAGAGCCCGTGCGGGTGCAGGTCGAGGCCGCCGTCGCCACCGGCCCCGCGGACCGCATCCGCTTCATCCACCGCCATTGCGACCCTGCCGAGGTGCGCGCGCTGCTCGGCGCCATCGACGTGGTGCTGATCCCCTCACGCTACGAGCCCTTCGGCCTGATCCAGCTCGAAGCCATGGCCATGGGCGCCATCCCCCTCGCCTCCCGCACCGGCGGCCTCGCCGAGGTCATGGTCGAGATGGACACGCCCTCCGGCTTCGGGCGCCTCTTCCCGCCAGGCGACACCGCTGCCCTCGCCCAGGCCATGATCGATCTCGCCCGGCGCGCCGAGGCCGACCCCACCGCGCTCGATCCCCTGCGCGAGGCCGCCGCCGCGCGCGTCGAGGCGCACTCCGCCGCGGTGATGGCCCGCCGCTACGAGGCCCTCTACCGGGACGCACTCGCCGAAGCGCTCGCCGAAACCCCCGCTCTCGCCACGAGGAGGTCACCATGAGCTTCGAGCCGACCGACGCAGAGGTGCAGTCCTTCCACGACCACGGCTACCTGGTCCTCCCCTGCCGCTTCGGCGCGGACGACGTCCGCCGCATGCGCGACGAGGCGGACCGCATCCTGGAGCTGTGCATCAACTCCTCGCTCGCCAACCAGCGCAAGAGCGGCCGCCTCAACATCATCCAGCGCCCCGGCGGCCCCCAGGTGGTGCGGCGCATCCAGCCCATCATCGACCTCTCGCTCCCGCTCCACCAGTTCAGCCACGACCCGCGCCTGCTCGACCCGCTCCGGCACCTGCTCGGCGGCGAGGTCGCGCTGATGGAGGAGAAGATCACCTACAAGGAGCCGCTCCCCACGCCCGTCCAGGGCCTCCCCTGCGAGGAGGACATGGACGACCGCTTCGTCGTCCACAGCGACTGGGCCTACTACAAGGACCAGGGCTACCCGAAGGGCCTCATCTCCACCGCCGTGTGCCTCGACGACTGCACCGAGGCCTCGGGCCCCTTGCGCGTCTGGCCCGGCAGTCACCTCGTCCACCGCGAGCACGAGCGCACCCCCTTCGGCCGCCAGGTCCTCCCTCACCTGCTCGACCTCCACGGCGGCGAGGACGTGCTCGCCCCCGCGGGCTCGATGATCCTCTGGCACGCGATGCTGGTCCACAGCTCGCGCCCCAACGTCTCCGGGCGGCCCCGCCGCCTCATGATCTACAGCCACTACCTCGCGGACGCCGGCCTCGGCTTCGACGCCAGGAACGGCCCCCTCCGGCTCGCCGAGTCCCCCTGGGAGTGGCGCTACCAGCGCCTCAAGGACGCCGGCGCCTTCCAGGACGTCTTCCACGCCCCGCAGTTCCCGGAAGGCTGAGCCATGTCCCTGCGCGCCCGCTGCACCGATCGCGATTTCCTGCGGCGCCTCGTCGGGCTGGCCGCGCCGATCTCGATCCAGCAACTGGTCACCTCGTCGCTCTTCCACCTGGTGAACGCCATCCTGCTCAGCCACCTCGGCGAGGCCGCCCTCGGCGCGGTCTCCCTGGTGGGGAGGATGGGCGGCATCGCCAGCCTGGTGCTGGGCGGCATCGCCGGCGGGGTGAGCATGTTCTGCGCCCAGCTCGGCGCGCGCAGCGACCGCGGCGATCGCGGCAACCACAGCGCCCGCGGCGACCGTGACGACATCGCGCGCGTGCTCGGCGCCGGCCTCCTCGTCACCAGCGCCTTCACCCTGCCCCTCGCCCTCGCTGCCGCGCTTGCCCCGGGCGCGGTGCTGCACCTCCTCTCCAGCGACCCCGGCGTCATCGAAGCGGGCAGCGCCTACCTCCCGCTCCTCGCCCTGCAGTACCCCCTCCTCGCCGTGATCCTCGTCTTCTCCGCCGCCGCGCGCAGCCTCGGCCGCCCGCGCTTGCCCCTCGTCACCGCGGGCATCGGCGCCGCCGTGAGCACCCTCCTCAGCTACGGCCTCGTCCTCGGCCGCCTGGGCCTCCCCGCGCTCGGCGTGCACGGCGCCGGCGTCGCCGCCCTCCTCTCGCGCCTCCTCGAAGCCGCGCTCCTCGTCGGCGCCCTCTACCTCGGCCCGCGCACCACCCCGCGCGCCGTCCCCCTCCCGGCCCTCCCCTTTCGCGACGGCACCCTCTCCCGCTTCCTCGCGCCCACCTGGCCCCTCGTCCTCAACGAGCTGCTCTGGGCCCTCGGCACCTTCGCCTACGTCGCCATCTACGCCCGCATGGGCACCGGACCGCTCGCGGCCATCGGCGTGCTCACCCCCATCCAGTGGGTCTGCATCGACGTCTTCGTCGGCCTCGGCTCCGCCGCCGGCATCCTTCTCGGCCAGGAGCTGGGCGCTGGCAACGAGGCGCGCGCTTACGACCTCGCCGTCCGCATCTCCATCGTCGGTCCCGCCTTCGCCGCCCTCGGAGGCGTGGTGATCGCCTTCGCCTCGGGCCTCCTCCTCGCCCCCTTCTCCGGCGTCGGCCCCGCCGCCCTCGGAGGCGCCCGGACCATGCTCTTCATGTTCGCGGCGACCCTCTGGATCCAGGTCTCCACCATGATCTCCTGCCTGGGCGTGATGCGCGCCGGCGGCGACACCCGCTTCATGCTGCTCTTCAACACCGGCGGCACCTGGCTCCTCGGCCTCCCCCTCGCCTGCGCGGCCTTCGCCCTCGGCCTGCCCATCGAGGCGGTGTTCGCCTGCACCCTCGTCGAGGAGTTCTTGAAGATGCTCCTCTGGACCCACCGCCTCCGCTCCCGCCGGTGGATGCGTGACCTCGGCGCGGCGCCCCTCCCATCGAGGCCCTAGCGCGCGGAACTCTCGGCCGGGCTCTCCCGACCCAGCTACTCCACGTAGATCGGGTTCGAGAGCACCCACGGCACGTTGCGGATGTACTTCTCGGGCGTCGTCCCCAGGTATGGCCGCAGGTGGCGCGGCACGATGCGCACCTCCACACGGTGCGCCCCCGGCTCCGCGGAGGCCACGTCGATGGTGGCGCCTTCTGCCACCACCTCCGTCCCTGCCCCCGTCACCCGCAGGAGGCGCATGGTGATCTCCGGCGCGTCCGCCACCGGATCCGGATCGAGCAGCGTCGGCGCCACGGCGTGCAGCGACGACCCTGCCGGCACCACGCCGCCCATCTCCACCGCCGCGCCGCCGCGCATCGCGTGGAAGTCGAAGCCCTGAGGCACCCCGAGGATGTCGAACGCCACGTAGCTCCGCCCCGCCCGCACCGCGTCCTTGATCTGCCAAGGGTCGGGCTCCGCCGTCTCCACGGGCAGCAGCACGTCGTTCGAGAACCACCGCATCAGCCGCCGGAAGCTGTCGCCGCGCTCCCCGTCGCGCATCGTCCCTGCCAGCACGTTCTGGTGCACGTCGGTCCCCGCGGTCCCGGGCAGCCGCCGGGTGACGAGCTGCTCGTCCCACAGCGTGAAGTACCGGGGCAGCTCCTCGAAGAACGCGAGGAATGACAGGTCGGGCTCCGGCCCCTCCTCCCCGCCCGCGTTGAACGCCAGCACCTCCGCGACCGCGGTGAATGAGTCGAGCCCGAGCCACTCCGCCCGGATGTCGGGATCGATCGAGGCGTGCAGGTTGAAGACCTCGATGGCGTCCACCGGCGCCGCGGTGACCTGCTCGGGCGTGTGCGACTCGGTGTGGGGCAAGAGCACCAGCCCCCCCACGTCGCGCATCGCCTGCGCGGAGGCCTCGTCGGAGCCGCGGTAGATCGCCTGCCGCGCCTCCACGTCACCGGGCACGTGCCGCTCCAGCCCCGCCGACATCAGCGCGTTCTCGTGGCCCACCGTGATCAGCACCCGCCGCCCGTCGTCGCACCCGAGCTGGTTGCCTGCGATGGTCCCCGCGTCGGACAGGACCGGCTCGTCCCCCGCGCCGACGAAGAACAGATCCTCGAACGGCTGCTCCGCCATGTGGTCGGGGTGATCGGTGAGGAACACGAAGTCCACCCCCGCCTCGCACACCCCCCGCCGCAGGTCGGCCGCGCAGCCCGGGTTGGGCTTGCCCTCGGCGGTGAGCCCCTCCCCGTCGCAGGCGTCGTGCGAGTAGGGCGAGTGGCTGTGGATGATCCCCCGGAACGGCCGGAGCCCGCGCGCGCCCTGGAGGGCATCGCTCGGGCTCCCGAGCCGCTCCCAGGGGCGCGGCTTGGGGGCTTCGGGGGGCGGCGCTGCCTCGCTCCCACACCCGAGGAGCAGCACCGCGGCGATCGTCACGAGGGCACGCATGGGCGGCGAGTATATGGCCGGAGCCTGGGATCGCGACACGACAGACACCCGATTCCCCCGCCGCCCGTTCCGGATTACGCCTCCGCCCCGGATCCGCGCACAGGGTCCACCACCCACAGGAGATCCCATGAAGATTTACGGACACCCCATGAGCACCTGCGCACGCAAGGTGCTGACCGTCCTCGCCGAGAAGGGCCACGAAGCCGAGATGGTCCTGGTCGACCTGATGAAGGGCGAGCAGAAGAAGCCCGAGTTCCTGAAGCTCCAGCCGTTCGGGGTGATCCCCGTGCTCGACGACGACGGCTTCATCCTCTACGAGTCGCGCGCGATCATCCGCTACCTCGACCAGAAGCTCTCCGGCACCTCGCTCACCCCGAGTGACCCCAAGGAGCGCGCGCTCATGGAGCAGTGGATCAGCGTCGAGACCTCGTACCTCTCGCCCCCGGCGATGAAGATCGTGGCGCAGAAGCTGTTCGTCCCCATGCGCGGCGGGCAGACCGACGAGGCGATCGTCGAGGTGGGCCGCAAGGAGACGGTCCGCACGCTCGACATCATGGAGCAGACGCTCTCGAAGCAGGAGTTCCTCGCGGGGAACAGCTTCTCCCTCGCCGACGTGAGCTGTATGCCGTACCTGGGCTACCTCTTCCCCGCCGGGGCCGGCGACCTCGTGACCTCGCGGCCCGGCGTCGCTGCCTGGTGGGAGCGGATCAGCTCCCGTCCGTCGTGGCGCAAGGTCGCTGGCTGACCTGGATCGACACGATCCGCGCGAGTAGCCGCTCGAAGTTCACCGGCTTCCCCTCCCACGCCTCTGCCCCTGCCTGAAGGCAGCGCCGCTGCGCCTCCGGCGTCACGTGCGCCGTCAACGCGATCACCGGGATGCCCTGCGTCGCTGGCATCGCCTTGAGCCGCTCCATCGCCTCGATGCCGTCGAGCACCGGCAGGTTCAGGTCCATCAGCACCAGGTCGGGCTGGAGCGACGCGGCCATCGCCACCCCCTCCGCGCCGTCCTGTGCCCACAGCACCTGGTAGCCCCGGCGCCGCAGGCGGCGCACCAGGATGTCCCCGCTCATCAGGTGATCCTCGACGAGCAGGATACGGTACGGCCGCTGCGCCGCGCCCTCGGGCGGTGGGTCTCCCGGGCGGGGCTCGCTGGAGCAAGGCCCGTCGGAGGGCGGCATGGACTCCCAGTGCACGGGTCTCAGCTCGCCGCCGGCTGGTTGAGGACTGCGCGCACCGTCGCCACCATCTCGTCGAGCGGCGTCGACTTGGGGATGTACCCCTCCACGTGCAGCTTCTCCGCGAGCCCCTTCAGCTCCAGGGCATCCATGCTGCTGCACAGGAGGACCCGCACCGCGCGGATGCTCTCCGTGCCCCGGATGAGCTGCACCAGCGTGCCCCCGTCGAGCGCCGGCATGAGCACGTCGAGCAGGAGCGCGTCGTACCCCCCGCGCTTCAGCTCCCCGATGGTCCCGAACGGCCCATCCCGCATCGTCACCTCGAACCCGGCGCGCTCCAGCTTGCGCTTCATGATCTGCCCGAAGGAGGGGTCGTCATCGACGATGAGAATCCGCGCCATGCAGTCTCCCTGGCTACCCACCCGTCGCGACCACGGGCGGAGGTTCGGGCTCGATCACCGCGCTCCCCGGCGCTGCACCCTCCTCGTGCAGCGCGCGGGGAGGAGAGCCTGGAAGCCGGAGGACGATGGTCGCCCCGGCCTGCACCTGGAACTCGCCGCCGAGCAGCTCGCAGAGCTCCCGCGCCAGCAAGAGCCCCACTTGCGCCCCCGCGTGGAGGCGCGCGCCCGACCAGCTCGGCGCGTTCTGCGCGCTCTGTGCCGACGGGTGCGCCGGCACGGACGGGATGCTGCCCGGCTCCGCGGCCCCTTCGGGCTGGGCCAGCATCTGGATGGCGAACCGCGCGCCCGTGCTCCCTTCCGGCGGCGTGACCCGGAGATCCACGACCCCGGGCCCGCTCAGCTCCGCCACGCTCTGCACCATGCACGACAGGCACTGCGCGAGCCGCGCCGGATCCAGCACCGCGCTGCCCGCGTCGGCAGGGCACCACAGCTCCAGCCGCTGCCCCCGCGCCGCGAGCGCTGGCGCGACCGCCGCCGCCACCTCGGCAGTCACCGCCGCGAACGACAGCGGCACTGGCGCGAGCGCGATCCGACCTACCTCCACCTTCGCGAGATCGACGAGGCGGTTGATGAGATCGAGGAGCACCCTGCCGCTCGCGCGGACCTGCTCCAGGTCGTCCACCCAGTCCTCGTGGCCCGCGTCGCGCAGCTCCTCCTGGAGCAGCTCGCTGTACCCGATGATCGAGTTGAGCGGCGTGCGGAGGTCGTGCCCCAGCGTGGAGAGGAGCGACACCACGGCCGAGCTGGAAGAGCCGCTCGCGCGAGGCGACCCACCCTCGCTCGCTGTGGTCGCTGAACGTGAAGAATGGGTCACTTGGTCGGCTTCTACCGCCGCGTCACGCGGGGAGCGTGCTGCCGCCCCGAGCGTGATGCAGCAGCGCCGATGATGCTATGCGCGCCGCCATCCCGCCAGACGTCAACACGACGAGGAGTGCCGCCATGCGCGCGTCGTGAACGCTCGCGCATGTCCTGCCCGCAAACCTTCCATGAAGCTGCCTGAAGCTGCGCCCTGTGCCTTCGTCCGCAGCCTTCCGACTCCACCTGACCACACCGTGACCCTCGCGCCTCCATCGGCCGCGAGATCACCCGAAACCAGCGTCTCCTGTCGCGGCTCACACCGCCGGCAGCACAAGGCTGGCGGCGGAGACGGCGGCGGCGACCGAGACGGGGATGGTGAAGTTGTCGTCGAGGCGGGTGGAGACCAGCTCGGCGATGGCGCCGGCGGTGGCGCCAGCGAGGGCGAGCAGCAGCATCGCGGGCAGGGAGAGCGCCTCGGCGTGGAAGATGGCGAGGGTCGCGAGGGCGACCAGCGCGCCGGCCACCACGAAGGCCAGCGTGCCCTCCAGGGAGCGGCTCTCCCGGATGCGGGTGCGGCCGAAGCGGCGGCCGATGAAGCCGGCGGCGGGATCGGCGAACGCCAGCACCACCACCCCGACCTCCGCGGCGCGGGTGGGGGCGAGGAGAGAGAGGCCGACGAGGGCGGTGAGATACCAGGTGGAGGAGTTCACCTGGTGGCGCTCGTGGGGGTGCGCGACGGGCGAGAAGACGCGCATCAGCACGCGGTTCACCGTGGCGCTGCGGCGGCGGGCGAACTCCATGCTCCAGGCCCACGTGGCGAGGCTACCGCTCACGGCGACGAGCCAGGTGCGCTCGGGGAGGAGCCGGAGCATGGCCAGGGCCACCAGGCCGGAGGCCACGTGGAACAGGCTCCGCGTGATGTTCTCGGCGCGCACCGGCCGGGATGGGCTGTGCGGCGCAGCGGTGGTCGTCGTCGCGGGGGTGGCCTTCGCGCTCGGGGGCAGAGAAACCACGTCGGTGCCAAGCGCGGAGAACTCGTAGGCGGACTTCGACGACACGGCCGCGCAAGCTAGCGCCCGGGCGGTGGGCGAGCTTCAGGATTCTGTCATTTCATCAGGTCCTGGGCTGGATCCAGACGTTCCGGCGTCCTGGCGCGCGGTGCTGCGTCGCGTCAGGCATTGCACCTCGCCTCGGAGGGGTCGGTCGGTGTGAACTGCGGCCCATGAGCCTCGTTCTTCATGATCTCGTCTTCCAGGAGGACCGGCGTCCGAGCCCGTTCTGCTGGCGCATCAAGATGGCCCTCGCCCACAAGGGGCTGCCCTTCCAGACCAACCCGGTGCCGTTCACGGGCATCCGCGATCTGCACGGTGGCGCCTACCCGACGGTGCCCATCCTGGACGACGGAGAGCGCACGGTGCACGACTCCTGGGCCATCGCGGACGACCTGGAGGCGCGCTACCCGGAGCGTCCGCTCTTCGGATCCCCTGGAGAACGAGGGCTGTGTCGCTTCACGGAAGCGTGGCTGTTCACCGCCGTGTTTCCCCTCCTCCTCCCCATGTACGTGCTCGATCTCCACGACCACACCCTGGAGCGGGACCGCGCGTACTTCCGCGCGAAGCGCGAGAAGATGTTCGGTCACACCCTGGAGGAGGCGAGCGCGGGCCGCGAAAAGAAGCGCGACGCGGCGCGCGCGAGCCTGCAGCCGGCGCGGATGACGCTCAAGAAGCAGCCGTTTCTCTCGGGCGAGCAGGCAGGGTACGCGGACTACATCGTCGGCGGCGCGCTGCACTGGGTCGCCTCGATCGGGACGCTCCCGCTGCTCGAAGCGGGCGACCCGCTGGTCGACTGGTTCGAGCGCCTCCGGGACCTGCACGGCGGCGCAGGACGGACGAGCCCCACCTACGCCCTCGTGGGTTGAGGTCGCCTTTCCGGACGCTGGGACCGGAACCTTGCGCATCCGGAGGTCCAGCAACTCCATGCTCCATTCTTGATCCAGGGGGCTCGACTTTCGGGGGCAGGGTTCTGATAGCTTCCTCGTTCATGCAGTCCGCGAAGATCCAGGTCCTGAGGAAGATCGAGTCGAGCGAGGCGTTCGAGAGCGATCGCACCGCGTTGCACGACGCCTTGCTCCGCGAGATCGCGAAGGACGCGCGGCAGGAGCCGGAGCGCTACCTGCAAGACAGCATCGTGCCGGAAGGCGGCGAGTAACGCGCAGACGATGCCCCGCCTCCTCGGGCTGGAGACGGAGCTCGCCATCCGGTTCTCCTCGGCAGACGCTGGAGAGAACCTGGACACGCTGCCGGCGCCCCTGGTGGCGCTCAGGAAGCGGTATCCCCACCCTGGCAACCGGATGATCTACGAGGCGCTCTCGGGCGCCGTCGGAGAGCTGGTCCATACCCAGCCGGGCGACAGCCACGGCGTCGAGCAGGCGCGCTTCTTCACCGAGAGCGGGGCGTCGGTCTGCTACGAGGCGCTGCCGCAGGCGCGCGACGGAGGCCTCGTCGAGGTGGCCACGCCCGAGTGCGACGACGCCGGGCAGCTCGTGTGTCACCAGCGGGCCATCGAGGCGCTGCTCCTGCGCGCCATCCCCGGCGCCTCGCGGCGGCTGCGCGACCTGGGGTTCGAGGGAGAGCTCGCCCTGCTCAAGAACTGCCGCGACGCCGAGGGCCACATCTACGGCGCGCAGGAGAACTACGAGGTCGAGGTGGCCCGCGGCGCCTGGCTCTGGGTGTACCGGGCGGGGCTCACGCTCGGAGCCCCGCTCGTGGTGGTGCAGGCGCTGCTGCTCTGGAGCGTCGCGCTGCTCCTGGTGGCGCTGCTGACGGTGGCGATGGTGGTGCTCTTGCTGGTGGGGCTCGTGGTCCCCCGGCTCCGCGGTCACAGCCTCCTCGACAGGCTGCTCGCCGACGATCACCCCACACGCGACCGGTGGATCAACAAGGTGGGGCACGTGCTCGACCAGGTGATCAGCGCCCCCGGCATGCTGCTCTCCGCGCTCGTCATCCGCGCCATCGCCTTCCGGCGAGAGCGGCGGGTGGCGCTCGGTTTCCTGGTATCGCGGCCGATCCTCACCGGGACCGGGTCGCTGGAGGCCGACGGGAAGTTCGGGCTGAGCGAGAAGGGCCCGGCCATCCAGCAGCTCACCCGAGGAGGCACGGGCTCGGCGAACCGACCCCTCTTCGACACCGGCAACCTGATGAAGGACGTGTTCGCGCCCGCGCGGTTCCGGCTGCGCCCCTACCTCGCGCTCTTCAGGGCGCGGCAGCGGATGCAGCTCGGCCTCTCCGACGCGAACGTGGCCCAGGCCGCGGAGTTCCTCAAGGTGGGCGTGACCTCGCTGGTGCTGGACATGGCCGAGGCCGGGGCGCTGGACGACGCGCCGAGGCCCGCCGATCCCATCGCCGCGCTGCGGACGATCTGCGCCGACCCCACCCTGAAGGCCGAGGTGGCGATCGAGGGCCAGGGTCCGATGAGCGCCCTCGCGATCCAGCGCGCGTACCTGGCGAAGGCGCGGGAGTTCGTGCGGAATGCACCGGCCATGTCGCTCGGGGCGCGCCAGCTCCTCACCCTGTGGGGCGACGCGCTGGACGCCCTGGAGGCCGATCCCACGCGCCTCGTGGGGGCGCTCGACTGGGTGACCAAGCGCTACCTCATCGAGGCTGCGGCCGGAGACGCCCCGTTCCCGGTGCAGAAGAAGGTGGACCTGCGCTACCACGAGCTGGGGAGCGGCTACTTCGCGCGCCTGGAGCAAGCGGGCATGGCGCGGCGCGTGGTGAGCGAGGAGGAGATCGAGACCGCGATCCGGACGCCCCCTGCGTCGACACCTGCGCGGCTGCGCGGGCAGCTCGTGCGCGAGCTGGCGGGAGAGCGGCTGCCGGTGCGCGTGTCGTGGGACTCGGTGCGGGTGGGAGGTCGGATAGGCGGCAAAGTCATCCCCTTGCGACCACGGATCCGGCCAGAACGCTGAGCATCCAGCGCGGTCGCCGTGTACACTCGGCGGCCATGAACGTGCCAGGAACAGGCAGGGGGGTGGCGCGGCGGCAGCCGGGAGAGCCGCCGCTTCTCATCGTGGGGGCCATGAATTTCGGGGGGAGGACGACGCAGGCCGAGGCCGAGCGGATCGTGAACCGCGCGCTGGATCGAGGCCTCGTCGCCTTCGACACCGCGAACGCCTACAACGACGGGGAGAGCGAGCGCATCCTGGGCCGCACCCTGCGGGGCCGCCGCGAGGGCGTGCACCTGGCGACGAAGGTGGGTCTGCGCCGCTCCCGCGGCAAGGCCGAGGGCCTGAAGCCCGCCCACGTGCTGCAAGCCGCCGACGAGAGCCTCTCCCGCCTCGGCGTGGACTACGTCGACCTCTACTACCTGCACGCGCCCGACCCCACGACCCCGGTGGACGAGACGCTGGACGCGCTGAACACCCTCCTCGATCAGGGCAAGATCCGCAGCTACGGCGTGAGCAACTTCGCCTCGTGGCAGATCCTGGAGATGATCCAGCGCCAGGACGCCGCGGGCCGCCCGCGCGCGGCGGCCTCCCAGGTGCTCTACAACCTCCTCATCCGTCAGCTCGACGTCGAGTACGCCGCCTTCGCGAAGCGCTACCCCGTGCCCACCGCAGTCTACAACCCGCTCGCGGGCGGCCTGCTCACGGGCCGCTACGAGGGCCAGCCCGTCCCCCCCTCCGGCTCTCGCCTCGGCGGCAACCGCCTCTACCAGCGCCGCTACTGGACCGAGCGCATGCTGGAGCTGGTGGCCGCCTACCGCGCCGTCGCCGTGGAGTCGGGCATGAGCCTGCTGGAGCTGTCCTACGCCTGGCTCGCGCGCCGCGAGGTGGTCGACGCCATCCTCCTCGGCCCCGCCACGGTGGAGCACCTCGACGCCGCCGTCGACGCCTGCGAGCGCGACCTCCCCCACGAGGTGGAGCGCCGCATCGAGGGCATCCACGCCGAGCACATCGGGACCGACGCGACGTATGCGCGGTGAGGCGTGGCTCGTCGACGACGCAACCAGGGATCTCCAGGGCGCCCTCGCTGACTTCAAGGCGCGTGGCGTGGCGCGCCTCGGGCGGGCCCTGTCCGACGAGGGCCTCGCAGCCCTGCGCACGCGCGCCGAAGACCTGATGCTCGGCCGGGTGGTGTACCCCGGCCTGTTCTTCCAGCGCGAAGCGGGGAGCGGTCGCTACGAGGACCTGCCCTACGGAAAGGGCTACGAGGGCCCGACCCTCGACTACCGGAAGATCGAGAAGCTGGAGAAGGACCCGCTCTTCTTCGCGTGGCTCCAGAACCCGCTGTTCGAGCAGGTCGCGCGCGCCGTGATCGCCGACGACGTGGTGATCTACCGCGCCGTGCTGTTCAACAAGCCAGCCTGGGGCGGCTCACCGCTCCCCTGGCACCAGGACGGCGGCAGCTTCTGGGGCCTCGACCGGGAGCCCGTGCTCCAGATCTGGACCGCGCTCGACGACGCCCCCGAGGGCGGCGGTTGCCTGGAGGTGGTGGAGGGCAGCCACCTGGACGGGCTGGCGACACCGCTCGGCGGGGTGATCCCGGCCGGGCACGTGCAGGGCCGGGAAGCCGAGGCGCGGGCGGTGGCAATGCCGGCGCGCGCAGGCGAGGTGCTGCTCATTCACAACCACCTGTGGCACCGCTCGGCGCCGAGCCAGACGGGCCGCCCGCGAAGGGCGTTCACGGTCTGCTACATGAGCGCGTCGACGCGCTGCCTGCGCAAGAAGCGCGCGCCGCGGGTGTTCACGCCGGTGTTCTGAAGCCGCTTGCGATTCCAGCAGGCAATGGCGTAGAGGAGACGTCAATCCATTCACCGGAGCCAGTCATGCCCCTCTCGCGTGCAACGCGTTCGTCTCATGGTGCGTTAACGTCGGCTTCCGCGCCCGGCCACCGCCGGCCCGCCACGCCACCCGCAGCCAACCTCTGGCGCGTCCCCTCTTTCCTCACCCTGCTGTGCCTCCTCGCCGCGAGCTGCTCGGACAGCTTGATGGACCAGCCCTCCATCGAATCGGCGCAGAAACTCGAGGATGAACCCACCATCGAGCTTCCCCCGGAGGCGTGCCCCGAGGTGGACGAAAGCCTCTTCCCTGAACACATCGAGATGGCTACGGCGGAGGCAGGCACCCTGGCCGGCACGTTCTCGGCATCGAAGACGGGCGAGGCCCACTACTCCATACCGCTGCCCATTCCCCCGGGTCGCGCCGGAGTGCAGCCGACACTCTCCATCGAATACAACAGCGGCTCCGGGGAGGGCTCGCTGGGTATGGGCTTCACCATCGGTGGGCTGTCGGCGATCACCCGATGCCCGCGGAACATGGAGCTCGATGGCGTGGTCGAAGGCGTGGAGGACACGGTCGAGGACCCTCTCTGCCTCGACGGCGTGCGCCTCGTGGGCTTGACGGATCCTGGTGATCCAGATGCCGGCCTCTACGCAGCCGAGTACCGGACCCGGCCCGACACCTTCACGAAGATCGTCACCGACGTCGGCAGAGAAGACGGCTGGGCCCTGGACAAGGGGCCGCGCTCCTTCACCGCCTACACGAAGGCGGGCCTGATCATGGAGTACGGCCGCACCACGAACAGCCAGGTGCTCGCGCGCGGTGGCGTGGTGCGCTCCTGGCTGCTCAACCGCATCAGCGACCGTCACGGCAACACTGTCGACTACAGCTACCTCAACGACGTCCACGGAACCGAGGGCTACACCATCGCCCATGAGGTGGAGAAGATCGACTACACCGGGCACCCGAACGCGCCGCCCTCGCGCTCCATCGTCTTCAGTTACGAGAACACCTTCAACAAGCCTCCCAGATACGCGCGCGGGATGAAGTTCGACCGCCAGCGACGGCTGGAGAGCATCACCATGCTGGCGCCGACGCCGGTTCGCTCCATCGGCTTCTCCTACACGACAGGAGCGGCCACCGGCAGGGCGCTGCTCGAGAGCATCGAAGAATGCGCGGGTGGGACGTGCAAGCCGCCCACGCGCTTCTTCTGGCACAGCGAGGGCAGCCCGAGCTTCACGCCGCTCAACACAGGCCTCGACGCACCGCTTTCACCGGGCGGCAGCGTGATGACCTTGGACATGACGGGCGACGGGCTCGACGACATCCTCATGACCGACGCGGATGGTGCCGGAACCACAGCAGAGGACATCATCACCAACTGGCTCTTCGCGCCCAACGTCAGCCAGGAAATCGCTCCAGCATTCTACGGTGCGAGGAGCCAGATCTACCAGCTCGGTCATCCTGGCGCGTCGGTTCCGATCCAGCCCGAGCTGGGGACGCCCATCGATTACAACCAGGATGGGCTCATGGACATCCTCGTCCATGACACGTATGCGATCGACGCCAACTGGCGTGTGTTGCTCACGAATCCGAGTGGCGGCTTCACCAGCGTGAACACCGGAGTGGCGCATCCATTCTACCTTCCCCCGCTCGCGTCGCTGGTGCATCCGACGGCGTCCGCACACCTCGCCGACGTCGACGGTGACGGCGTGAGCGATCTCATTCAGTGCAAGGACGAAGGCACGAACGAGTACGTCTGGACCCTCCACCGCTGGAGACCCTCCCCGCAGGGATTTTCGACCACCGGACAGACCATCGCGGATCTGGCGAGACTCGAGTGCAACACCGAGCTGTACACCGTCGACATCGACGCCGACGGCAAGGTGGAGCTGGTGGTGCACGAACTCCTCCGGACAAGCGATGATGTCGCGCAGCTCAATGACCTGGAGGCGCTCAGCTACACGGGGAGCAATGACTGGTCGCACATGGAGCTCGACCTGCCGGCGCCGAGCGAGGGGCGGCTCATCTTTCTTGACCTGAACGCCGACGGCCTCCCCGATGCGCTGGCGGGGGGCTACACCGACTCTCAACCGTATACCTTCATGAACACCGGCGCGGGCTTCAGCCTCCCGGTGGCGAGCTTCCCCTCCACCCTTGGACTGCCCTCGTCCGTCGTGGAGCCCAACCGCTACATCAACGTGGCGGTGCCGATCGACATCGACGTCGATGGTCGCCAGGACCTGCTCATTCCCATGGGGGGCGCGAGTGGCCTGCCTTCCTGGACGGTGCTTCGCTCCCGAGGGGATGGCACGTTCTCGCTGTTCAACCCGAACCTCCCCACGGAGGTCGTGCTCTTCGATGGCGCCGCTCCCACCCTCTGGGATCCGCACAGCCCCAGGCTCACGGACCTCGACGGCGATGGCGTCCAGGACCTGCTCCTCGTCATCAATGACAAGATCCGCGCCTTCAAGAACGCGCTCCACAACGAGGATCTGCTGGTCGGCGTCGTGGACGGGCTCGCACCACGCAACCTGACGGACCCGGATTTCAGGCCACGGGTGGCCATCGAGTACGGGAGCCTCGTCGACCTCCACGCGACGACGGCATCCAGCACCAGCGCGCCCCCGGCCGAGTCGAGGAGCTACCTCGCAGGGAGGACGTCGTCGGCGCCCTGCGAATACCCGGTCCGCTGCGTGGTGGGTCCGAAGCAGGTGGTCACCGGTTACCAGCTCGACGCTGGCGTGGCCGAGCCTCGCCATTTCCAGGTCGTCTACCGCGACGGCCGTTACCACCGCCTTGGTCTTGGCTTCCTCGGCTTCCGCACGCGCATCGTCCGCGATCTCGACAAAGGCTCCGGCATCGTCGAGACCTACGACAACCGCACCTACGACGGCGGCCTGCACGCCTTCCCTTTCGCGGGGCAGATCGTCAACGAGGTGCGCTACACGCCCAGCCTCTCGTTCGACGGGAACCCCGGCGATGGAGCGCTCGAGCTGCGCCACAAGACGGTCCTCCGCCTCCCTGCTCCGACGTTCGGGGGGCGGAGTTTTTACACCGTCCCAGCCCTCAGCACCGAGCAGCGCGCGCAGGATCAGTACAACGCATCGGGTGGCCTGACCCTTGAAGCCGCCGCGCTCCAGCCCTCAGGAAACCTGGTCGCGCTGGGGTTCACGCGCCGTGGAATCACCGACTACGACGCCTTCGGGAACGTGCTCTCGGAGTTCACCTCCACGCCTGGAGCGGAGGAGCTGACGATCACCCGCACGGTCTCCAACGACGATGCGCGATGGCTCATTGGCAAGGTCGGGCTCCTCACGGAGTGCAGCACCGCCGGAAGCATGACCCAGTGCCGCAAAACCGCTCGGTGGCACAATGCCGTCACGGGAGACGTGCTGGCACAGGTGGCCAGCAGCGCCGATGACGACCCGGAGACCTGGATCAGGCTGCTTTACTGGCGCGACTCCTTCGGCAACATCGTGGCCACGCGGGCGAGGGTGGCGGACGGCACGGTGCGTGAAGGGTGCACGAGGTACGACGCCGAGGGTCTGTTCCCTGCCGTGGAGCGCAACCCGGCGCAGCACGTGACCCGGTTCAACGTCGACAAGATGGGTCTGCTCACGGGACGCCTCGACGCCGAGGGCCGCCTCACCCGCTTCATCCGCGACGGCTTCGGCCGGCTCACGCGTGAGATGCGGTCGGATGGCACCGACACCACGTACACGCTCAGCCGCGTCCAGAGTGGCGGACCTCTGCACGACGAGTGGAGCCTTGAGCTCACCACCTTCGAGCAAGGCCGCCGCAGGGACAAGGTCCAGTACGACAGCCTGGGGCGCGCCGTGCGCTGGTGGAAGGAGGGCGTCCAGCTCGCCACGCCCAGCGTGCCGCGCATCTTCGAGGAGATCCACTTCGATGCCTTCGGCGAGAACGTCGCCTGGAAGAGCATCCCTCACGCGGATCCCGCGCCACCGGGCCCCCCGCCCAGCGGTGACACCTACTTCCACGACGGCACGGGCCGCGTGGTCCGTCACATCACGCCCTGGGGGGCGGAGACGACCTACGCGTACGAGGGCTCCCGCACCACGGTCACCCGCCCCGGTGACGTGACCACGATCACCCGGAACGACGCTCTCGGTAGGCCTGCGGAGATCCGTGACAATGCGGATGGGACCACGACCTACGCCTACGGTCCCTTCGGTGGCCTGCGGGACGTCACCGATCCCGAAGGCCACAAAACCACGACCGAACGCGATGCTTACGGTCGTGTGCGCCGCAGCGTCGATCCGGATCGCGGCGAGACGATCTTCTCCTACAATGGCTTCGGCGATCAGACTGGCTCGCGCGACGCGCTCGGTCGAGAGATCGAGTTGCAGCATGATCCGCTCGGCCGCGTGGTGCGCCGCACGGACGATGATGGCGTGACCCTGTTCCGCTGGGACACGGCTGCCCACGGAAAGGGCCAGCTCGCCGAGGTCGAGAGCCCGGACGGGCACCAGACCACGTACCGGTACGACACCGTCGGTCGCCTGGACCAGACGACGCTCACGGTCGGCAGCGAGCAGTTCGTGACGGGCTTCGGCTACGACGCCTACGGACGCCTGAAGACCACCACATACCCCAGCACGCCTGGCCTGGGCGGCTTCACGGTGCAGAACGAGTACGACGCCTACGGCCATCTGCTCGCGGTGCACGAGCCCGCGACAGGCAACCTGTTCTGGCTGCTGGAGCAGGTCGACCAGGTGGGGCGCATCGAGATCGAATCCATGGGCTCCGGCGTGGCCACCACCACCCGCACCTACGACGACGAGAGAGACCGCGTCGCGACCATCAGGACCGACGCCGGTAGCGGCGTGCTGCAGGAGCTCGCTTACCTGTACGACGACCGCCAGAACCTCGAACGCCGCATCGACAACCGGCAAGGCGCGACCGAGTCCTTCCGCTATGACGATCTCGATCGGCTGACGTGCGCGCAATTTATCCAGATCCCCACCTGCACCGCTCCTTACCGCTACTCGGATAGCGGAAACCTGCTGCATCACCCGACGGTCGGAGAGATCACGTACGACCCGCAAGGCCAGCCACACGCCGCCCTCACTGCCGGCAACGACAGCTTCGTCTACGACGCCGTGGGGAACCAGATCGAGCGCCCAGGCGCGGACATCACCTACACCGCGTTCAACCTGCCAAAGACGATCGTCCGCGCGCAGGGCGGCAACGTGAGCTTCGCCTACGACGGCCTGGGACAGCGCATTCGCAAGACCACGCCCACCAAGGAGACGATCTACGTCGGCGACCTGTACGAACGGGTGACCGCCACCCCGAGCGGCGGCGTCGAGCACCGTTACAAGATCTCCTCCTCGGAGCGGGTGATCGCCATCCTCACCCGGAGGAGCACCGGACCCGAGCAGCTCCGCTTCCTGCACACCGACGCCCTCGGCTCGGTCGACGTGGTCACCGATGACGCGGGCGTGGAGCAGGAGCGACGCAGCTACAGCGCCTTCGGCATCCGGCGTCAGGTCCCGGGTACCACGTCAGCGCCCTTCACCTGGCTGACCAACCTCGGCTTCACCGGACACGAGGACGACGACGAGCTCGGCCTCGTGAACATGAAGGGCCGCATCTACGACCCCAAGCTCGGCCGCTTCCTCACCCCCGATCCGGTCGTGGCCCAGCCCTGGTCCACCCA
>NZ_ASRX01000091.1 GCF_000601485.1 Chondromyces apiculatus DSM 436 | reverse complement strand
GCTCCGACCAGTCCTCCTGCCGCTCCGCTCAGCCACGCCGCCGCTCCGACCGCTCAGCCCACCGCTCCGATGGGCCACCCTCCCGCTCCGACGCCCTTCCCTGCCCTTCGGCATGTCCGCCCCTCCCCTCCGACGCGTCGCTCTGCTCCTCGCCGCGCTCCCCCCACCCCTCCGAGGCGTTGCCCTGCCCCTCGCTCCCCCACTTCTCCCCCTTCGACCCTCTTCCCTGCCCTTCGCAGCTCCCGCCCCTCCTTTCCGACCCTCTGCCCTGCCTCTCGGACCCGGCGCGCCCCTCTTCCGACCGCGGGGAGGGCGCACCGTCGAGATCGTGCTGTGCCGGATGGGGTGTCGGTCGCGGTGGCGTTGCCCTGACGAACACGCACTCGCTCCCGGGAGCTGCCGATGGTCGGCGGATCGGTGAGGAGCGAAGCCGAAGGTAGGTCTGTCATGTCGAAGAAAGTCATCGATCGCGCGGTCCCCGTCCTCACGGAGCCCAGCGACACTGCCGCCGCGAGGATCGCGGCCGGCGCCGTTCACATCACCGCCCTCCAGGGCAGCCCGGACTGGGCTGCGTCCCCCGAGGTGCAAGCCGCCACCAGCGCCTGGCTCGCCGAGAACGAGAGCCTGGCCACGGTCACCAGCACGATCGCCGACCTGGAGAACCAGCTCGCGATAGCGCGGGCCACGCAGCGCACCCAGCTCCGGCGGTGGGATGCGCACAAGCGCGCGGTGCTCAGCGCCGTGGAGACGGCGTGTGATGGGTCGAAGGACAAGGTGCAGCGCTTCGGGATGGGGGTGGCCACGCGCACCGCGGCGCCGACCGCCGTGACTCCGGAAGACCTGCGGGCCAAGCGCAGCACCACCCCCGGGGTGGCGAGCGCGGTGTGGGCCACGCGCCGGGGTCACCACGGCTTCCTCGTGCAGCACGCGACGAACCCGGAGGATCCGGCCACCTTCTCTGCGCCCTTGATGAGCGCGCGCGGGAAGTTCGATCTGGCCGGGCAGAGGCCCGGGACCACGGTGTACTGCCGGGTGCTGGCCCTCGATCCCGACCTGCCCAACGGGCAGACCGACTACACGTCCTGGGTGGCGATGACGGTCAGCACCTGATCGCGCGACGCCTGGCGTGACCCGGGAGGGGCTCCGGAGCGGCGTGCGCCGGAGTCCTTCCCCACCCTCTCGGCATGCTGGTAAGACGTCCCTCCCTCCTTCCCCGGGACGATCACCGATGGCCAGCGACGTACGTGACACCCTGCTCCGACAGCTCGACATCGCGTGGGCGCTCACCAGCTACCACCTGGAGACGCTCGCCACCGAGGAGTGCCTGTGGCGGCCCGCGCACGTGGGGCTGCACGTGCAGCAGCTCCCGGATGGCAGGTGGCAGGCCGACTGGCCGGATCACGAGGGTTACGACCTCGGTCCGCCGAGCCTCGGGTGGCTGACGTGGCACCTCGGCTTCTGGTGGGCGATGGTGCTCGATCACTCGTTCGGGGAAGCGAAGCTCGCGCGCGAGGACGTCTTCTGGCCGGGTGACGCCGACGCGGTGCGCGCGGGGGTCGGGCGGCTGCACGGGCAGTGGCGGGCGGCCATCGAGCCGCTCACCGACGACGACCTGCGCGCGACGGAGCGGACGCGCTGGCCGCTCCAGGAGCGCCCCTTCGGGGACATCGTCGCCTGGGCCAACGTGGAGCTGACCAAGAACGCCTCCGAGATCGGCTACGCGCGGTTCCTGTACGCGGTGAGGCAGTAGTCACTCACCCACACGCACCGCGCGCCGCGCCCCCCCGCGCGCCGGGGCGCCGTGATGATCCGCCCGGGAGCGTGTCGCATCCGCTCTTGCGGATGCCCGGGTGCACGGAGCGCTGAGCCCGACCTTTGCAACGGGGCACGGCGTGGACGGCAGGATCGATCAGCTCGTGCGCAAAGGTGCCGCGGTGGACGGGATGATCACGCTCGGTGGGGGGCTCCCGGCGGGGGAGCTGTTCCCGCGGCGGGCACTGTCCTCGTCGTTCTTGCGGGTGATCTCGGACCCGCGGGCCGATGCGCTGCAATACGGCTGGGCCGAGGGGCGGGAGGGGCTGCGCACCTGGGTGACCGAGCGGCTCCGCAAGCGCGGGGCAGAGGTGAACGCGGAGGACGTCCTCATCACGAGCGGTGCGCAGCAAGCGCTCGCGCTCGCCGCCCAGGTCCTGTTCAAGCGGGGGGCGCGGATCGGCTGCGATGCGGAGACGTATCCGGGGGCGCTCGACCTCTTCGAGGCTCGGGGGCTCACGCCGGTGGCCGCGGAGAAGGACGTCGACGGCTTCTACGTGATGCCCGCGGTGTCCAACCCCCACGGCGGGAGCATGTCCGAAGAGGCGCGCGGGAAGCTGCTCGCGCGGGCGCGCGCCACGGGTGCGGCGATCGTCGAGGACGATGCCTACGCGGAGATCCGTTTCCACAGCGCGCCACCGCGGTCGCTGCTCGCGGACGACCGGGAGCACGTCTTCCACGTGGGGACGATCTCGAAGACGCTGTGCCCGGGGATGCGTGTCGGCTGGCTGGTGGTGCCGCCCCGCTACCGGCAGCAGGTGCTGGATGCGAAGCAGACGGAGGATCTACAGTCGAACAGCCTGGCGCAGGTGCTGCTCGAAGACTTCCTGGCGCACAACGATTACGGCGTGCTCGTGGAGCGGGCGAGCCGTTTCTATGGGCGGCGCGCCCGTCACCTCGCGCGCGCGCTGAAGCGGCGGATGCCCGAGCTGCGGTTCGTGATGCCCGAGGGGGGATTCACCCTCTGGGCAGAGACGGATCTGGCCGGCGACGACAGAGAGCTGCTCGAAACGGCGCATGCGCACGGGGTGTGCTTCGATCCGGGCCGCTCGTTCCGGTTCGACAAGCAGGCGGCGCCGATCGCCATGCGGATCTCGTTCGCGACGGAGCCAGCGACGAAGATCACCGAGGGCGTCGAGCGGCTCGCCCGGGCAGTCGCGGCGTACCGGAAGCGCGCGGGCGCGGGCGCGGCATGAGCGCGGGGCGCGCGGCATTGACGCTCGTGACGGGCGGTGGCAGGATTGCGCTCGTCATGGTGAAGTCCATTCGGTTGCGCTGAGTTCGGCAGCATCCACCCGCTGAGTCGCTGAGCCTGTCGTCCGGCATCGGACGATGCCCGCGTCGCGAGCGTGCGTTGCTGCCGCTCCGTGCCCGCTTTCCTGTTACCTGGTGACGGAAGGCCCGGGCGCGGTGCTCCATGCGCCCGAGGAGCCCTCGAACCCATCCGGAGGGATGGCGTCGCCCATGTCTGGCGCGGCGCCACGTCGAGCGCATGCAGCCATCGCGCAGCGGGGTCTTCCCTTGCGCTCGTCCGGGCCAACGCGGCCCCGAGCGGAGGAGACCGTGTGTATGTCGAAGGGTTCCAAGCGTTCCATTTCATTCCATGCTTCTCATTCTCCAGCGTGCGCGATTCTCCTGGCGCGGCAGCATCCCGAACGGAGCGACACGCAGGTGCAGGTGTCGCTGGACGAGCTCCAGAACCTGCTGGCCGGGCTCGGGATCCGCGTCGCCCATACGGTCGTGCAGAGGCGCGCTGCCGCCGCGTCGAGCACCGTGCTCGGCGAGGGCAAGCAGGCGGAAGTCGCGGCGCTCCTCGCCGAGGCGAGGCGCGAGCACGGCGAGGAGAGCGTGCTGGTCGTCGTCGACGAGGCGCTGAGCCCAGGGAAGCTGCGCACCCTGGAGAACGCGCTCGAGGTCGAGGTCATCGATCGCACGGGGGTCATCCTCCGCGTCTTCGAGCAGCGCGCCCGCACCCAGGTGGCGCAGCTCGAGGTCGAGATGGCCCGGTTGACGTACGAGGCGCCTCGCGTTCGCGAGGATGCGTCGCTCGGCGATCGGGAGGGCGGCGGCGGGCGCGGCGGCCGCGGGCACAGCAACGTCGAGCTGAAGAAGCAGCGCATCCGCGAGCGCGTGGCCAGCCTGCGCCGCGCGCTCGACGAGCAGCGCGCCGTCGAGGAGAAGCAGCGGGCGCGCCGCAGGGACGCGCTGCGGGTGGCGCTCGTGGGCTACACGAACGCCGGGAAATCGTCCCTGATGCGGGCGCTGACCGGCAGCGACGTGCTCGTCGAGGACAAGCTCTTCGCCACGCTCGGGACCACCGTGCGCGCCCTCTCGCCCGAGACGGCGCCGCGGATTCTCCTGTCGGACACGGTGGGGTTCATCCGCGATCTCCCTCACGAGCTGGTCGCGTCATTCCACTCCACGCTGGAGGAGGCGCGCGATGCGGGGCTCCTGCTCTTCGTCGCCGATGCGTCCGATCCCGCCTTCCGCGATCAGCTCCGGGTCACCCGCGAGACCCTCGACGCCGTCGGCGCGTCGGGGGTGCCGTCACGGGTGCTCCTCACCAAGATCGATCGCGTCGACGCCTCCACGCGCGCCGCGCTGGCCGCGGAGCTGCCGGACGCGGTCCAGGTCTGCGCCCACGATCCCGACGATATCCGGGGCCTTCGCGACGCGCTGGTGGCGTTCTTCGCGCAGCGCATGACCGAGGAGACCTTCGTGGTGCCGTTCGGCGACGGGCGGCTCCTCGGCGAGATCCGCGCCGAGGCGCGGGTCGTCACGGAGACGTACACCGACGAGGGGGTGGTGCTCTCGGTTCGCGCGCTGCCCGAGGCCATCGGGCGGTGGAAGCGCGCGCTGCCGGAAGGCCCCCCGATCGAGGCCGTCGCAGACCTGGTGGAGGCGGCGCGCCGTCACGGCCTCCAGCTCACGACGGTCGCGGGGGACTTCGATCGGACCGGGCTCGACTTCCTCGTCGTCCACGCCCGCGACGAGGAGGGGGTGCCCTGGATCGTGCGCACGCCGCGCCGGCCCGAGGTGTTCGCGTCGAGCTGCGTGGAGGCGCGGGCGCTGCGGCTCGTGCGTCCTCGGCTGCCCGTCGCGGTGCCCGACTGGCGCGTCCATGCGCGCGAGGTGATCGCCTACCCGCGGCTCGACGGCACGCCTGCCATCACCGTCGATCCGTCGAGCGGGTATTCGTGGAACATCATCGCGCCCGGGGCGCTCCCCGAGGCGTTCCTCGACTCGTTCGCGGACACGCTCGCGGCGCTGCAGGCCATCCCCCCGGAGGAGGCGGCAGACGCAGGCGTCCCGACGAAGACCATCGCCGAGGCGCGGCAGGCCCTGGCGAAGGCCATGGAGGCGACGCGGGGCGTGCTGGCGCCCTCGGAGGTCATGTGGACGCGCTGGCACCGGTGGCTGGAGGACGACGCCCTCTGGCCGCAGCACCTCGCGCTCGTGCACGGCGATCTGCACCCCGGCCACCTGCTCCTCGGCGCCGACGGGCGGATGCAGGGGGTGCTCGACTGGACGGAGGCCCAGGTGACCGATCCCTCCCTGGACTTCGCGATGTTCGCCGGTTGCTTCGGGAGGGAAGCGCTCGACGCGCTCCTCACCCGGTTCGAGAGGGCCGGCGGGAAGACGTGGCCGCGCCTCGCCGAGCACGCCGCCGAGCGCTGGGCGGCTTTCCCGGTGCTGGGCGCGGAGTGGGCCCTGCGCACGAACAACACGGCCGTGCTGGAGTTCACGCGGGCCCAGCTCGCCGCGACGGAGGCCACCGCCGCGCCCACCCAGCGCTGATCACGTCCCCGCGGGGCCCACGATGGGGCGCGAGCCCACCCTCCACGCGCGCGAGACCCCGCGCGGGCGTGGAGGGTCGTGGGCCCATGCGGCCCGCCGCGTTGCTGGTGCGGGCGCCCCTCGACCTCGCGCGCCGAGGTCGGGATGGCGTGAGTCAGGGGGCGGCGAAGGCTTTGGCGTTGTCGGCGGCCCACTGCGCGAAGGTGCGCGGGGGGCGGCCGAGGACCTTCTCGACGTCGGGGTACACGGGGTCCGGGGTCTCGACGGAAGCGGCCCAGTAGGCGAGCAGGGTGTCGATGATGCCGGCAGGCATGAAGGCGCTCACCTGGGCGCGCCAGGCTTCCGGGGAGATCTCCTCGAAGCGGAGGTCGCGGCCGATGGCCTCGCCGATGGCGCGGACCTGCGCGACGCGGGAGATGGCCGCAGGGCCGGAGAGGGGGTACTTCGCGCCCGCGTGGCCCTCATCGAGCAAGGCGGCGACGGCCACGGCGGCGATGTCGGCCTCGTGGATGGGGGTCTGCTGGGCCTCGCCATAAGGCGCGCGGACCACGCCCTCGGCGCGGATGGAGCGCGCCCACTCCAGGGTGTTGCCCGCGAAAGCGCCCGGCCGGAGGTGGGTCCAGGGGATGCCGGAAGCCTCGACGGCGCGCTCGATGGCGAGGTGGTAGTCGCCGAGGGCGCTCTGCCCCGGCGCGCTGTGCTCGACCGAGAGGGAGGAGAGGACGACGACGCGCGACACGCCGGCCTCGCGCATCCGGGCGAGGGAGGCCTCGGTGTTCTCGACGACGGGGAACAGGTACACCCTGTCCACGCCCGCCAAAACGGCCGGCAAGGTCTCCGGCTGGGCGAGATCGCCGGAGACGAGCTCGACGCCGGCGGGGAGGCCTGCCTTGTCGGGCTTCCGGGTCATCGCGCGCACCCGCTGGCCACGTTGCAGGAGCTGGTCGACCACATGGCGACCCACACTCCCGGTTGCTCCTGTGACGAGTACGGTCATCTGTCCTCCTCGGTCCTGGGTTCGTGCACCTGCCCGGGGGCTGTCCCCGGTGACGGGCGCGCCAGCATGTGCCCACGCGCCCACGTCGCCAAGCGCCGCAGCGGCGACGCTCAGGAAGCGCCAGGGCGCTCTGGCAAGGGCGAGGCGCCCCGGGTGTACGTGGCCGTTTGTAGCACGGCCAGGCCGTCGAAGTCGGCGAGGCTCCGGGGGCTGAGCGGGGAGTAGCTCGGGTTCTTCTTGCCCCCCGAGCGCAGCGGAAGCGCGGCGATCTCCGCGGACGGGAGGCCCTGGCCCCGGTGGGTGGGGATGAAACAGCCGGAGCCGGGGAGGGCCATGAGGTGCGCCTCCAGGGAGCCTGCTTCCGGCTCGCCGAGGCCGTTGGGCTCCGAGGTGCCCAGGGCCGCGCCGAGCACGGCATACCGGGGGCCGAACATGTCGTCGAGGTGCGCGCCCACCGGCCAGAACTGGCCCCAGGACCGGATCACCTTGCTCCGTTGCAGGTGGCCATTGTGCGCGAAGATCAGCACCTTGCCGCGGCCCTGCTCGCGGGCGGCGATGTACGCGAGGTTCTCGGCCATCATGGCGTCGCGCATGCTGAGGAGCGTGCCGAGGAGCGTGCCGGGGGGATGCTGGCCGGCCAGCGCGGCGTGGTAACCGAGGAGTTGCCGGGCGATGGAGGCATGGTGGAGCGCTTCCAGGTAGCGGTCCCGGCCGCCCTGCGCCGACAGCTCGGGGCGCCGGACGCGCAGCTCCGTGGTGAGGTCCTCGACGGCGAGGCGGAGCGCATTCGCGGCGGGAGAGCGGCCGATGGCCTTGCTCGGGTCCCGCATCGCCGCGGGGTTCTCCCAGTCGGCGTCGGCGCCGAGCAGGGGCTCGATGAGGTCGCGGTGTCTCTGCGCCGCGTCTGCGTCGAGGGAGGCGAGGTACGTCAGGGTGACCTGGATCGTTTGCCGGGGGCTCTCCGTGGCATGGGCCTCGGTCGGGGCATCGATGCCATAGAAGTGGAGCTTCACGGCATGGGCAGGGTCGGCATTGTAGTGCCGCATGGAGGCGACCAGCTCCCGGTTGGCGTCGAGCTTGCCGAAGTCGTGGCTGAAGCCGCTGTCCTGCACCGCCTCGTAGGTGTCAGGGCCACGGCCGGTGATGTGGTCATTGACGCGGAGGCCGCGGGGGAAGCTGCTCTCGACGGCGATGGCGCGATACCCGTGCGCCTCGACGAGGCGCTCGAAGAGGCGGTTGCGGAGGACCAGGAACTCGTCGCCGCCGTGGAGCGGCTCACCGAGGCCGAGGAGGGAGACCTCGCGGCCGAGGGAGGAGATCATCCTGTCCACGGCGGCGTTGAAGCTCTCGGCAGCGTCGAGCGAGAACGGCGTGGCCTCGCGGGTGATCCACGCGTCGACCGTGGCGTGAGTCTCGTGGGATCCGGGCATGGGGTCTTCTTAATCGCAGGAAGTGTGCGGATCCAGGCGTGCGCTCCCGCGCCGGACCACGCCGGTCCACGCCGGACCACGCCGGTCCACGCCGGTCCACGCCGGAGCGCACGTGGGCAGGGGTCCGGGGCGCGGCGATGCGCTACGGTCGCAGGCCTGGAGCAAGGGGAACGATGGCCAAGACCGATGCGACGTCCGTGGAGGAGTACCTCGCCGCGCAGCCCGAGGAGGTGCGGGTGGCGCTGGAGCGCGTGCGCAGCACCATCCGCAAGGCGGTGCCAGGCGCCGAGGAGGGGATCTCGTACCAGATCCCGACGTACAAGCTGCCCGGAGGGCCGGTGCTGTACTTCGCCGGGTGGAAGCAGCACGTCTCGCTCTACCCCGCCAGCGAGGCGCTCGTCGCGGCGTTCGCAGACGACCTCGAAGGGTACGTGATCAACAAGGGCACGATCCGGTTCCCGCTCTCGGAGACGGTCCCCGTGAAGCTGATCGAGCGCATCGCGAAGTTCCGAGCGAAGGAGGTCACCGAGCACGCGGAGGCGAAGAAGGGGGCGAAGAAGGCTGCCCCTGCGAAGAAGGCCGCCAGTACCAGGAAGGCCGTCCTCGCGAAGAAGAGCAGCGCCTGAGCCGTGCCCTCGTCGCGCTGCGGGTCAGCCGGTGCGCACCTGCCGCGCCACGCAGGCGAGAACGAGCTGGGTCACGCGGCGCATGAAGGTGTAATCGAGCGTGGCGGGGGTGTCGGTCGGGCGGTGGTAGTTGGGGTTCCGGAACTCCGCGGTGTCGGTCCAGAGCATGGCCGGGAGCTTCGCCTTCCAGAACGGCGAGTGGTCGCTCCGGTGCAGGACGGGGAGCCAGCCTTCGAGGCCGAGGTAGACCTTGAGCCCCACGACCGGCAGCTCGGGGACCATGGCCTCCGCCTGCTTCACCGCGAGTTCCACGAGGTGGTTGGAGCGCTGGTTCGAGATCAGGCCGATGAAGTCGCCGACGTCGGGCGCGCCGGGGACCGGGAGGGGCATGCGCTGCGAGCCGGGCTCGTGGCGCGCGTAGCCGACCATCTCCAGCACGTGCACGGCGGCGATGGCCGCGCCGCCCGGAGAGGCGCGGCGGGCCACGAAGTCGATGCTGCCGAGCAGGCCGTCCTCCTCGCCGTTCCAGGCGACGAAGCCCACGGGCAGCGCGGGATCGAGGTGCGCGAGGGCCCGCGCGCAGGCGAGCATCGCGGCGATCCCGCTGGCGTTGTCGTCGGCGCCCGGGGTGCTGGGCACGCTGTCGTAGTGGGCGCCGACCAGGACCAGCGGTAGGTCGACGGGGCCGCGGGGCATCGCCACCACGTTCCGGAGGTCGCCCTCCAGGGAGACGGCGTACCCCAGGTCCGCGAGGGCGTCGGCGACGTACTGCGCGGCGCGGCGGTTCTCGGCGGGCTGGTGGAGCATGTGCCGGGGCTTCGCGAGGGTGGCGACCGCTTCGCGCAACTCGGCTTCGGTGACCGAGGCGAGCGCGTCGATCAGGCTGCCCTCGGGGCTCACGGGTCTCGTGCGTCGCAGCTCCATCGCGGGGTCCTCCTGGCTTCGCGGTCGTCGAGGCTCACTTCACGCCGAGGCGCTCAAGCGCCCAGGCGTAGGTGAAGGCGGTGTCACGGAGCCGGTCGTACCGCCCCGACATGCCGCCGTGGCCGGCAGGATCGAGGAGGATCTTGAGCAGCACCGGGTTCGGGTCGGTCCTCATCGCGCGCAGCTTCGCCACGTACTTGGCAGGCTCCCAGTACATGACCTGGCTGTCGTTGTACGAGGTGCGCACCAGCACCGGCGGGTAGGCCTTGGCGGTGATGTTCTCGTAAGGGCTGTACCGGAGGATGTACGAAAGCTCGTCGGGCTTCTTCGGGTTGCCCCACTCCTCGAACTCCGAGACAGTGGCCGGCAGGGTCTCGTCGAGCATGGTGTTGATGACGTCGACGAAGGGCACCTCGGAGACGACGCCGGCGAACAGGTCGGGGCGCATGTTGATCACGGCGCCCATGAGCAGGCCGCCAGCGCTCCGGCCCTCGATGACCAGGCGCTTCGGGTCGGCCCAGCCCTGGGCGGTGAGGGCCTCGGCAGCGGCGATGAAGTCCGTGAAGGTGTTCATCTTCTTCATCATCCGCCCGTCCTCGTGCCAGGCCTCGCCGAGGTCGCCGCCGCCGCGGAGGTGGGCGATGGCGAAGATCACGCCGCGATCGAGGAGCGTCAGGCGCATGGACGAGAAGCTCGGGAACAGCGGGTGGCCGTAGGAGCCGTAGCCCCAGAGGAGCACCGGGTTCTTGCCGTCGGCCGTGACCCCCTTGCGGGCGGCGAGCGTGATGGGGACCTTCACCCCGTCCTTCGCCGTGGCGAAGACGCGCTTCACCTCGTAGCGGGCCGGATCGAAGCCGCCCGGGATCTGCTCGCGCTTGTTGATGTCGAGCTTCTTCGCGGCAGGGTCATACTCGTAGATGGTCTGCGGGGTGACGGGGGACTCGTACCCGAAGCGGTAGGTCCGGGTGTCGAACGCGAAGTCCGGCCTGTTCCAGAGGGAATAGGCGGCCTCCGGCAAGGCGACGCGGTGGGACGCGGCCATGGCGAGCGACTTGCCAGGGAAGAAGCGCAGGTGGCGCACGCCGGCTTCGCGCTCGGTGGCGACGGTGAAGCCCGCGAAGGCCTCGACCTTTTCGAGCATCACGCCCTCGCGGGGGGGGATGACCTCTTTCCAGGAGGCGCGGTCGGGCCTGTCGAGCGGGGCGGTGACGAGGCGGGAGTTCATGGATTTCGGCCCACCCGGCGTCGCCGGGCTGTCGGTGACGATGAGCAGCTCCTGGCCCCGGTGGTCGGCGGAGTAGTCGTGGCCCTGCTCGCGGGGCGCGATGGTGACCATCGGGCCTGCTGGTTTGTCGGCGCGGAGGAAGCGCACCTCGCTCGTCATCCAGCTAGAGATGCTGACGAAGATCAGGGCGCGGCTCATGGAGCGGGTGAGGTACACGCCGAACCGCGCGTCCGCCTCCTCGTGGAGCAAGGTGTCCTTGGCGGGGTCGGTGCCGAGGGCGTGGCGGTAGAGCCGGTGAGCGCGCTTGGTGGTGGGGTCCTCGACCACGTAGAAGACGGTGCGGTTGTCCTTCGCAAAGACGGCCGAGGTGACGCGCTCGATGCGCTCGGGCAGGAGCTTGCCGGTGCGCAGGTCCTTGAACTGGAGGACGTACTGGCGGAAGCCGGTGGTGTCGAGGCCGTAGGCGAGCACGTTGCCGTCGTCGGACGTCTCGAAGAGCCCGATGCCGACGTACTGCTGGTCCTTCGCGAGATCGTTGAGGTCGAGGAGGGTCTCTTCCTTCGCAGCGTCGCCGCCCTTCACCGGCTTGCGGAAGTGGATGGGGTACTGCTTCCCCTTCTCGACGCGGCTGTAATAGAGCCAGGCGCCGTCCCGGAAGGGCACGTCCACGTCGTCCTCGACGACGTAGCCGAGCATCTCCTGGTAGAGCTTGTCGCGGAGCGGCGCGAGGTGCGCGGTCATCGCGTCGGTGTAGGCGTTCTCGGCCTTGAGGTGGTCGAGCACCTCGGGCGCGCCCTTGTTCTTCAGCCACGCGTAGTCGTCGATGAGCGTCTTGCCATTCACGAGCTTCACCTCGTGCGGGACCTTGCGGGCGGCAGGCGCCTTCAGGCCCGCGGGAGGTGAGGGCGTGAGGGGTGCTGGCGTCGGCGCGGGCGCAGCCGCGGCGCCGGTGGAGGAGGGCTCGGGCGGCGGGGCGGCGGAGCACCCCAGCAGAACGGCGCTGGTCAGGGAAGCAAGGCGCGAGGTCCGGGACGACACCGGGGCACGATAGCGGGGCGGCGGAGAGGTGGCGAGGTGGCGAGGTGGCGAGGTGGCGAGGTGGCGAGGTGGCGAGGTGGCGAGGTGGCGAGGTGGCGAGGGCGCCTACTTCACCCCGAGGCGGTCGAGCGCCCAGGCGTAGGTGAAGGCCTGGTCGCGGATCCTGTCGTAGCGCCCCGACATGCCGCCATGGCCGGCGGGCTCCAGGTGGATCTTGAGCAGCACCGGGTTCGGGTCGGTCCTGGTGGCGCGCAGCTTCGCCACGTACTTGGCGGGCTCCCAGTACATGACCTGGCTGTCGTTGTACGAGGTGCGCACCAGCACCGGCGGGTAGGCCTTCGCGGCGATGTTCTCGTAGGGGCTGTACTGGAGGATGTACGAAAGCTCGTCGGCCTTCTTCGGGTTGCCCCACTCCTCGAACTCCTGGACGGTGAGCGGGAGGGTCTCGTCGAGCATGGTGTTGATGACGTCGACGAAGGGCACCTCGGAGACGACACCGGCGAACAGGTCTGGGCGCATGTTGGTCACGGCGCCCATGAGCAGGCCGCCGGCGCTCCCGCCGTGGATGACGATGCGCTTCGGGTCGGCGAAGCCCTGCGCGGAGAGGGCCTCGACGCAGGTGATGAAGTCCGTGAAGGTGTTCATCTTCTTCATCATCCGCCCGTCCTCGTGCCAGGCCTTGCCCATGTCGTTGCCGCCCCGGATGTGGGCCATGGCGAAGATCACGCCGTGATCGAGGAGCGTCACGCGCCCGGACGAGAAGCTCGGGAACACGGGGATGCCGTAGGACCCGTAGCCGTAGAGGAGCACGGGGTTCTTGCCGTCGGTCTTGGTGCCCTTGCGCATCGCCAGCGAGAGGGGGACCTTCACCCCGTCCTTCGCCGTGGCGAAGACCCGCTTCACCTCGTAGCGGGCAGAATCGAAGCCGCCGGGGATCTGCACGCGCTTCTTGAGATTGAGCTTCTTCGCGGCAGGGTCGTAGTCGTAGATGGTCTGCGGCGTGATGGGGGACTCGTACGCGAAGCGGTAGGCCCTGGTGTCTGGCTCGGGGTTGCTCTGGGGCCAGAGGGTGTACACCTCCTCGGGCAGGGCGACGCGGTGGGAGGCGTCCATCGCCAGCGACTTGCCGGGGAAGAACCGGAGGTGGGGCAGGCCGCCCTCGCGCTCGAAGGCGACGGTGAAGCCGTTGAAGGCCTGGATGCCTTCGAGCATCACGCCCTCGCGGTGAGGGATGACCTCCTTCCAGGAGGCGCGGTCGGGCTTGTCGAGGGTGGCGGTGACGAGGCGGAAGTTCGTGGCCTTGGGGCCGCCGGCCGTGGCCGGGCTGCTGGTGGTGATGAGCAGCTCGTTTCCGCGGTGGTCGACTGCGTACTCGAAGCCCTGCTCGCGGGGCGCGATGGTGACGAGCGGGCCTGCCGGCTTGTCGGCGCGGACGAAGCGCACCTCGCTCGTCGTCTGGCTGTGGATATCGGCGAGGATCAGGGCGCGGCTCGTGGAGCGGTCGACGCGCACGCTGAAGCGCGCGTCGGTCTCCTCGTGGAGCAGGGTGTCCTTGGCGGGATCGGCGCCGAGGGCGTGGCGGTAGAGGCGGAAGGAGCGCTTGGTGGTCGGGTCCTCGACCGTGTAGAAGACGGTGCGGTTGTCCTTCGCGAAGGCGACGGAGGTGACGCGCTCGATGCGCTCGGGCAGGAGCTTGCCGGTGCGCAGGTCCTTGAAGTGGAGGACGAACTGGCGGAAGCCGGTGGTGTCGAGGCCGTAGGCGAGGATGTTGCCGTCGTCGGAGCGCTCCAGGGAGCCGAGGCCGACGAACTTCTGGTCCTTCGCCAGCTCGTTCATGTCGAGGATGATCTCCTCCTTCGCGGCGTCGCCGCCCTTCACCGGCTTGCGGAGGAAGATGGGGTACTGCTTCCCCTTCTCGATGCGGTTGTAGTAGGTCCACGCGCCGTCCTTCTGGGGGACCGCCACGTCGTCCTCGACGAAGTAGCCGAGCATCTCCTGGTGGAGCTTGTCCCGGAGCGGCGCGAGGTGCGCGGTCATCGCGTCGGTGTAGGCGTTCTCGGCCTTGAGGTGGTCGAGCACCTCGGGCGCGTCCTTGTTCTTCAGCCATGCATAGTCGTCGATGAGCGTCTTGCCGTTCACGAGCTTCACCTCGTGCGGGACCTTGCGCGCCACGGGCGGCTTCGGCCCGGCGGGAGGCGGCAGCTCCATGGGCACCGGCGTCGGCGCCGGCGGGGTGCCACCCGCGCTGGTGGAGGACGGGTCGGGAGGCGGGGCGGCAGAGCACCCCAGGACAACTGCGGCGAGCAGGCAAGACACGCGACGCATCCGGAATGACATGCGGCGCACCATAGCGAGCCGCCGGGGAAGTTGCGACCGGGTCCGAAAGCGGCCAGACGCGGACCCTCGCCGCCGCTATGAACAGGGCGTGCAACTCGACGACGACACCTGTTACAGCGCGCTGACCGCGCGGGATGGCCGCTTCGATGGCGTGTTCTTCGTGGCGGTGCGCACGACGGGCATCTATTGCCGGCCCGTCTGCCGCGCGCGCACGCCGGGGCGGGACCGCTGCGGGTTCTACCGCACCGCGGCAGCCGCCGAGCGGGATGGCTACCGGGCGTGCTTCCGTTGCCGCCCGGAGCTGGCGCCGGGCCGGGGACCCGTGGACGCGCTGCCGCGCCTCGTGGCGAGCGCCGTGGCGCGCATCGAGGCCGGGTACATGAACGAGGGATCGGTCGACGATCTCGCGGCAGAACTCGGGGTGAGCGGGCGGCACCTGCGCCGGGCCATGGAGGCGGAGCTCGGCGTCTCACCGGTGGAGCTGGCGCAATCGCGGCGGCTCTCGCTGGCGAAGCAGCTCCTGCAAGACGCCTCGCTGCCGCTCGCCGAGGTGGCCTTCGCGAGCGGGTTCTCCAGCGTGCGGCGGTTCAACGCGCTGTTCCAGGAGCGCTTCGGGAGACCGCCGTCGGCGCTCCGCGGCAAGCGCCTGGCCTCTCCGCGCGGCGCCCGTGGCGATGGCGGCGATGGCGGCGATGACGGCAATGGCGACGGGGAGCAGGAAGAGGCCATCGCGCTGCGGCTCGATTACCGGCCGCCGCTCGACTGGGAGGTGCTGCTCCGGTTCCTGGCAGGGAGGGCCATCCCCGGCGTGGAGCGGGTGGCGAACGGGGTCTACGCACGCACGGTGCGCCTCGGGGAGGTGACCGGGTGGATCACGGCGCGGCACGAGGAAGGGCGCCACGCGCTCGTGGTGGAGGCGTCGCTGTCCCTGGCGGGGGCGCTGATGCCGCTCGCGGCGCGGCTGCGGGCGCTGTTCGATCTGGACGCTCACCCGGCGGCCATCGCGGCGCAGCTCGGGCGCGATCCGCTCCTCGCGGACCTCGTCGGCCGGCACCCGGGGCTGCGCGTGCCTGGCGCCTTCGATGGGTTCGAGATGACCATCCGCGCGGTGCTCGGCCAGCAGGTGTCGGTGAAGGCGGCGACCACGCTCTCGGGGCGGGTGGCGGCGCGCTTCGGGGAGCCCCTCCAGGTGGCGCTGCCGGGCGCTCTGGAGTCGACTGCGACGACCGCGACGACTGCGACGACCGCGACGACCGCGACGACCGCGGCGCAGGGGGACGCGCCGGCGCCGAAGCAAGGGCAGCCGCAGGCAGGGGCGCTCCAGCTCCTGTTCCCCACCCCGGAGCGCCTCGCGGCGGCCACGGAGGACGAGGTGGCCTCGCTCGGGATGCCGGCGACGCGGGCGCGGGCGGTGCTGGCCATCGCGCGCGCGGTCGCGGGCGGCACGATCCGGCTCGATCGTACGGGCGACGCCGAAGCTGCGCTGCCGGCGCTCTGCGCGCTCCCGGGCATCGGCGACTGGACCGCGCACTACGTGGCCATGCGCGCGCTCGGGTGGCCCGACGCCTTCCCGGCGGGAGATCTGGCCGTCAGGAAGGCGCTCGGCGGGATCACGGCGCGGGCGGCGACGGTGCGGGCGGAGGCGTGGCGGCCCTGGCGGGCGTACGCCGTGATGCACCTCTGGACGGGGCTTTCGGAAGGGGCAGGAGGTTGAGCATGCTGCACGAGATCGAGGTGGAGAGTCCGCTCGGACCGCTGCGGGTCCTCGGGCGGGAGGGCGCGATCACGGCGCTGTACACGCCGGAGCACCGGGCACCTCCGGCGTGGCGGGGGGCGGACGGCGAGGGCGTGCCGGTGCTCGTCGAGGCGCGGCGGCAGCTCGCGCAGTACTTCGCCGGGGAGCGGCGGGTGTTCACGCTGCCGCTCGCGATGGAGGGTACGGCGTTTCAGCAAGCCGTGTGGGCGGCGCTCACGGAGATCCCGCTCGGGACCACGGTCACCTACGGGCAGCTCGCGGTGCGCCTCGGCAGGCCTGCGGCGGCGCGCGCGGTGGGGGCGGCAAACGGGGGGAACCCGGTGTCGATCGTCGTCCCCTGCCACCGGGTGATCGGCGGGGGCGGCGCGCTCACCGGCTATGCGGGCGGGCTCGCGGCGAAGCGGTGGCTCCTCGATCACGAGACGGCCGTGCTGGAAAAGGGAGCTGGCGGCGCGATTCGCGATCGCACTCGCCTGTCACCCTGACGAATCGGACGCAGTAGGGCGCGGAGATCGTTTATGGGTCCCCAGCAGAAAGGCTGGGGTCACCATGCTCGCCCGACACGTTTGTAGCGCCATTGCACGCGTCGCGATCACCACGTCATTTTCTCTGCTCACCGCATGCGTGGCCGAGATTGGCGACGAGATGGACGAGGAGGTCGACGAGGTGAGCGAACCGCTCGGCGCGTCGTCGGCGGCGGGGCGCGCAGCCCTGGCCAAGCGCTGGGCGCCCATCCATTACCAGGACGTCGACAGGACCGGGTCGCACGGGCTCGAAGGGCGCGGCGACTACCTCACCCGCGTCGACTTCGACGGCGACTGGATCTCCACGAACAACTGGGACAACACCCCGTCCCACCCGCTGCTCGCGCACGTCTACCACACGGTCGTGGAGACCAGCACCCACTGGTACATCATCTACACCTTCTTCCACCCGCGGGACTGGACGGACACGATCTTCGACACCGAGCACGAGAACGATGCGGAGGGGGTGCTGCTCGTGGTGGGGCGCGACGGGAGCGAGTATGGCCAGCTCCTCGGCTCGGTGACCGTCGCCCACAAGGATTTCTATTCGTTCCTGCCGAGCGGGAGCCCCTTCACCGGCAACCACGAGTCGGTGGATGGGACGCTGTCGTTCGCGTCGTTCGAGGGGGTGAACCACCCCATCACGGCCCAGGAAGCCAAGGGGCACGGGCTCAAGGCCTGGCCGAGCTACGACATCGACGGCGACGGGGTGAAGTACTTCCCGTCCCTGACCACCGCCGAGGAGCCGGCGTCGATCTACGACAACGACGTGCGCTACAAGCTCATCGACGGCTTCGGCCCCGAGGGCCTGTGGCCACGGCGCCAGCTCGCGACCCTGTTCACGTCGGGGTCGTTCCTGGGCGACAAGAGCGGCGGGTGCGGGATCACCTCGAGCCTGTGCTCGACGAACTCGGCCAACGCGCCCTGGGGATGGGACGACCAGAACGACGGCTCGATCCTGCGCGGGGAGATCGCGACCGACCCGGTGAAGCTGACGACGTACTACTTCAAGACGCCGGCAGGCCTCTCGTCGACGTACACGTTCAACCCGTTCCAGAACGTCGGCGACCCGAACGCTCCCTGAGCGGCGCGCGGCGCTCAGGCAGCACTCAACCTCGAAACTCGTAATCACCACCGCGCGCGGCGAACCGGTCGGGCAGGAAGCCCACCTGGGACCATGCGGCGTCGAGCCCGGTGTCCAGGATGGGTGCGCTGTAGCGATGGGTGCCGGTGATGTCGTCGAAGAACCTGCCAGCAGGGTCGACCATCGCATAGCTGCCGGTGATGGCCTCGTGATCCTCGGGCACCACCACGATGCCCTGGGCCGCGAGGGGGGCGCGGTGGCGCTCCACGAAGGCAGCGAACGCTGCGGGGGAGCACAGGAGCGGCTCGATGCGCCCGCTGTTCTGGCCCTCGACCGGGAGCGCCTGCAGGATCTTCCAGCGCTCGGGGCGCAGCTCGGAGAGCATCACCGCCATGTCCTCACCCGCGTTGAGCGTGGTGACGACCGTGTTGACCTTGAGGCGCATCCCGAGGGCGCGGGCGGCCACCGCCATCGCGACGTACTGGCGCGCCTCGATGGGCCTGCCGCTCACCGCGCGCTTGAGCAAGCGGTGGGTCTCCGTCGACGCGCTGTCGATGCTCAAGGTGAGCCAGTCCAACCGGCCCTGGAGGCGGTGCAGGTAGTCAGGCGTCAGGCGGCTGCCGTTGGTGACCAGCATCGTCGTGGCGCCGCGCCGCTTGGCCTCGTCCATCAGATCGAGGAGCCAGGGGCAAAGCGTCGGCTCGCCGCCCGCGAAGGTGATCTTCTCGAAGCGGGAGGCGAGCAGGGCGACCAGCGCGAGGGACGCTTCTCGCGGGAGGTGCCCGCGCGGGAGCACGGCGTGAGTCATGTCGTCGAAGGTGGCGAAGCAGAACGTGCACCGCATGTTGCAGGGCTTCCAGAGGTGGTAGTTCACCGAGCGCGGCAGCGGAGGCGAAGGCGGGCGCGGGGGTGGGGCCAGCTCCTGGTCTCGGGTGGGGTCACTGTGAGGCGCCTCGTCGACGGGGGTCGTGATCCTCGGGGTGGTCGTGCTCATGCTCGGTGTCTCCTCTCTCTGTGAAACGCCTGAAGAGCAGGGGGCATGCCGGGCTGCACGGGGAGCGGTGCAGCAGGAACAGCGGGCAGAGATGCGGGAACCCAGGGGTCCGGGGGTGGCTCCGCGCCGGATCGCGATCCGCCTCGGGCCAGGGGGGCTGATCGCGGTCCGTCGTGCTCTGAGGGGACTTGCCGGCAGGCGGAAAGCCCTGCCACGCCAGGCGCGGGTCCGCCGTTGTGCAGCCGCCCGATCAGGGTTGTGCGAGGACCTGCACAACCGCCCTGCACAACCGGAGCTGGCAGCGCGCATTCAGGCCGAATTTCAGGAATGGATGGTGCGGCACGGGGGGTGCAATGGGTCACCGCGCGGGGTGCAGCGGCGACGGAGCCGATCCCCTCGCCGGGAGAGACGTCGATGCGAACCGAGACTCGTTCCAAGCTCGTTCTGGCCCTGGCCGCGCTCGTGGCGCTCTCCACCGGGGGGTGCGTGGCCGCCGAGGATGCGGGCGGCGAGGAGGGAGACGAGGTCCAGACCGATGAGCTCGGGATCAGCGTCACCTCGACGACGCTCGCGGGGCACCCGGTCTGGACCCACTTCACCAACCCGGGCGCGTACGCGGACGGGCACGATCCCACGATCCTCAACGAGATCATCCGGCTCATCAACGACACGCCCCAGGGCGCCACCATCCGCGCGGCCATCCACAGCCTGACGGCGAACGGCGTGCAGAACGCGCTGATCAGCGCGAAGAACCGCGGCGTCATCGTCAAGGTGGCGGAGGATGGGTCCGACAAGCACGACGAGGACGACTCTCCGCGGGTGCTCAAGGCGGCGCTCGGGGCGAACCTGGTGTTCTGCGGCGACGGGACGGCCAGCGGGGCGCACGGGTGCGTCACCCGCGACGCGAGCGGCATCATGCACACCAAGCTCTACACCTTCAGCCAGACGAAGGATCCCACCGGCGTGATGCGGAGCGACGTGGTGTGGTTCGGGTCGGCGAACATGACCAATGCCACGGGCGCGAACACCTTCAACAACACCGTGACCATCTATGGCGACGAGGCGCTGTACGACGACTTCAATGGCTACTTCGGTCACCTCTTCCAGCAGCAGCACTACGCGGGCAACGATTACTACGACGCGAGCGCGTCGCGGGGATACTGGGTGACGCCGACGGTGCGCGCCTATGCCTCGCCCGAGCAGGACAGCGATCTGGTGGTCAACCGGCTGAACGACATCGTGGCCGACGCCTCGTGCCGGGTGCGGGTGGCCCAGGCGATGATCCACGACTCGCGGCCGGAGATCATCGATCTGCTGGTGAAGCTCAAGAAGGGCGGCTGCAAGGTGTGGGTGGTGGGCAGCAGCATCCAGCCCACGTCGCTGGCGAAGCTCAAGAACGCCGGGATCAGCGTGCGCGGCAACAACGTGCACGACAAGACGGTCCTCGTCTACGCGCGGTTCGCGGCCTCCACGGAGAACCGGTACCTGGTCTTCACCGGCTCGCACAACTGGACCTACTCGGCGAACTACCGGAACGACGAGCTGTTCGTGCGGCTGGAGAGCGAGGACCTGTACGACGCCTACTACGACCACTTCAACGACGCCTACAACAACGGCACGGCGCAGTAGGCGGGGGGCTCCGCGGGGACAGCTCGCGCACTTGGCGCGGCCGGCGCGGTTCGGGTAGGGTCCGCGGCTTCACTGTTCCGGGCGCCGCCGGTGCCCCGGAGGGAGCCGCGCATGACCACCCGGACCGTTCACCTGTTCATCTTCGACACCCTGGCCGACTGGGAGGCGGGGTACGCCATCGCCCGGCTCAACCAGCCGGAGTTCCAGAAGGTCCCGCACGAGGTGCGCACCGTGGGGCTCACGCGGGCGCCGGTGCGCAGCATGGGCGGGGTGACCATGACCCCCGACCTCACGCTCGACGAGGTGCGCGCCGAGGACAGCGCCATGCTCATCCTCCCCGGCGGGGCGGTCTGGGACGGGGAGGGCATCCCGGCGGCCGTCGAGAAGGCGCGCGCGCTGCTCGCGGCGGGCGTGCCGGTGGCGGCCATTTGCGGGGCGACGGCGGGCCTCGCGCGCGAGGGGCTGCTCGACGACCGCGACCACACCAGCAACGCGGCCGAGTACCTGCAGGCGACGGGCTACAAGGGCGGGGCGCGCTACAAGCAGGTGCCGGCGGTGTCGGACGGGAACCTCGTCACCGCCTCGTCCATCGGGGCGCTGGAGTTCGCGCGGGAGATCTTCACGGTGCTCGACGTGTACCCGAAGGAGGTGACGGACGCCTGGTTCGGCCTCTTCAAGACCGGCGAGGCCCGCTACTTCCATGCGCTCATGGAGCTGGCCCAGCAGGCGTGAGGTGCAGGATGGTCTCACGCGCGTTTCCCGGATCCAGCAGGGCAAGACGAGGGCAGGCAGGCCTCGCCGCAGGGCTCCTCAGCGCCGTCTTCCTCGTGGCGTGCGGGGCATCCCCGGTGGGAGGGCCTGGTCAGGCTGCTGCACCCCCACCCTCGACCTCGGGACGAGGGAGCCCCCCGAGCGAGGCAAGCGCCACGGCCGCAGCGCCGTCGGCGACCACGGCCGCGGGAGGAGCGTCGGCCAGCGCTGCCGCCCCGACGGCGGGAGCGGCTGGAGCGCCTGCGGCGGCGGAGGCTAAACCTCCGGCAGTCACCTCGGCCTTCGCCATGGCGGACGTGGACGCGGCAGCCGTGACGCGCGCCTGCGAGGCGATGCGGAAGAAGCAGCACGCAGCGCTCGACGCGCTCAAGGCGAAGCGGATCGACGCGAAGAAGATCGAGCACGCCAAGAAGCTGTTCGGCACGTGCCATCCGGTGGGCAAGGCGGCGCTGGTGATGACCGTCGACGCGCTGCAGGCGGTGAAGCAGCCGCGGCGCGATCCGATCTGCGCGAGGCACGACATTCACCCGAGCTCCCTGGTGACGTTCGGGTGCTTCGATCGGACGTGCGATGACTGCATCTCGGGAATGGTCTCGCTGGAACTCGTGGCGGCCCCCTTCCAGGCTGCGCCCATGGTCCTCGGGCCGCTCAGCGTCCCGAGCACCCTGCGCACGCGCTCGTCGGACGGGAACGTGGTCCCCACGGGGACGTCGATCGAGGCGCTGAGCGCGGCGCACAAGGGCGCGGTCGACGTCGATGGGGACGGCTGGCCCGAGGCGCTCCACTGCGGCACCGTGCACGCACTCGGGGAGCGCACCGATGCCTCGACGCCGACGACCGACGGGTGCGTGCTGGTGTCGACGGCCCCTGACCGCTTCGGCGCGTCGAAGGCCGCCGAACGCCTGGAGGAGATGCTCGGTGAGGTGCGGCAGACCGCGGCAGGACCCGAGGTGCTCGTGCGGTCGGCGGTCACGAAGCACGTGGACGCGCTGTGCCCCTTCGGCGAGGACGAGCGGATGCACGTCGACAGCTTCTGCAACGGCCTGACGCTCTGGGCGCGCTACAAGGACGGCGCCTTCGTGCCGCCGCTGGAAGATCCGGCGCTCCCGGCGCGTCTCACCGCGGCGTGCAAGGAGGCCGAGGCCCGAGGCGAGGTGGGGGCTGCGTTCGGGACGAGCGCCCTGATGTTCGCGGAGGGGGTGTGCAAGGCGCTGCAGAGCGGCAAGGAGCCCGCGCAGACCCTCGACGAAGGGGAGCTGACGGAGCTTTGCTCCGTGTTCGGAGCCCAGGACAGCCAGTGTGCCGCGTCGGAGGCGTCGCAGGCGCTCTACGGGCTCTTCCGCAAGGCCATCGGGGGCGGGGGCAAGCCGAAGAAGTGAGCGCGGGCGGGCCCTGGGGGGCGCGCCACCACCGGGTGGAGGCCCTCCGGAGCCCCGGCGTTCAGCGCCCCGCGGCGGCGCGCTGGGCCTTCCAGATCGGCACGTAGTCGTAGGTCGGGTAGAACTCGGTCCGGAACGCGCCCCAGGCGCCGCGCTCGATGGCCACGTTCACGGTGCGCAGCTTGTCGGGCGGCACGCGCAGGGTCACCACCTGACCGACGCCCATCATCACGTACCAGGACACCACCTCCGTCCCCTCGGGCGGGAAGCTCTGGCGGTAGCCGGAGCGATCGAGGTGCTCGTTGATCTGGTCGAGCGTCTTGGTCTGGTCGTGGCGCAGGAAGATGGTGAGGAGGAAGGCGTCCGAGGGGCCCGAGGTCACCGAGGCGGCGGCGGACGCCGCGGACGCGGACGCAGGTCCCGGCGCTGCGGGCAGGCAGGGGGGCACCTCGGCGCGCTCGCCGTGTGCAGCGCACCCGCAGAGGGCCAGGACCGTCAGGGAGGAGGCGACGGCGCGTCGCGCGCGGTGGTCGAGCATGCGCGTCCCTATGGTCTGGATCCGGGGACGCTGCACGCGCCTTCTCGGTCGCCACCGCCGCGCGCTCGCGTCCATCACGTCGCTTGCGACCTGCTCCGGATGTGACCAGGTTGCAGCCGGCTTCGCGCCACCCCGACCCATGCCCATGCCCATGCCCCCCGACTACCGACCCGACCCCCGCATCCGCGCCCTGCAAGAAGGCTTCTTCGACGCCGTGAAGGCCGCCACCTTCCCGGAGCACCTCCTCCGCTTCAGGAACCAGCGCTGGGCGACGCGGGTGGGCCTCGGCGATCTCACCGACGACGCCTGGGTGCAGCACTTCACCCGCTTCGAGCCCCTCCCGGGCAACCTCGAACAGCCGCTCGCGCTGCGCTACCACGGCCACCAGTTCGGGGTGTACAACCCCGCCCTCGGCGACGGGCGCGGCTTCCTCTTCGCGCAGCTCCGCGATGCAGGAGCGTCGCCGCAGGACCCCGAGCGCGACCGCCTCCTCGACCTGGGCACCAAGGGCAGCGGGCGCACGCCATGGTCGCGCGGCGGAGACGGCCGGCTGACCCTCAAGGGTGGCGTGCGCGAGGTGCTCGCCACCGAGATGCTGGAGGCGCTCGGCGTCTACACCTCGAAGACCTTCAGCCTCGTCGAGACCGGCGAGTCCCTCTACCGGGGCGACGAGCCCTCCCCTACCCGCTCCTCGGTGCTCGTCCGGCTCAGCCACTCGCACATCCGCTTCGGCAGCTTCCAGCGCCACGCGCACCTCGGCCATGTGGATCGCCTGGGGGCGCTGCTCGACTTCGCCGTGGAGCATTACCTGCCCGGGGCGCGGGAGCGCAGCGGTCCCCTGCCGCTCGCCTTTCTGCACGAGGTCACCCTCCGGGCCGCGGCGCTGTGCGCGAGCCTGATGACGGCGGGCTTCGTGCACGGGGTGCTCAACACCGACAACATGAACATCACCGGCGAGTGCTTTGACTACGGTCCGTACCGCTTCCTGCCCACCCTCGATCCCACCTTCACCGCCGCCTACTTCGACCACGAGGGGCTCTACGCCTTCGGCAGGCAGCCCCGCACGTTCGTGTGGAACCTGGCGCGGCTCGCGGAGGCGCTCACCCCGCTCTGCCCGGACACGGCCCTCGCGCCTGCGCTGCGGGAGTTCCAGCCGGCCTTCCTGGAGGCCATGCGCCAGGGCTTCCTGAGGCGCCTCGGCGTCGCCTCGAACGGCGCCGACGACGACGCGGCGCTGCTCGACGCGGCCGATGCGTTCCTGCAGGAGAGCCAGATCGGCTACGACCGCTTCTTCTTCGACTGGTACGGCGGCCTTTCAAGCACCGCACGCGCGCGGCAGAGCCCCGAGGCCCGCACCTATGCGGGCACCCACGCCACGCAGCTCCAGCGCGCCCTCGAACGCCACGCGCCCACCCACCCCGAGCGGCTGGAAGCCCCCTACTTCCAGGGAAGCGCCCCGTGCAGCCTGCTCATCGACGAGATCGAGTCCATCTGGCAGGGCATCGCCGAGCGCGACGACTGGTCGGCCTTCCACGCCAAGGTCGACCAGATCCGCGCGTTCGGGGCGCTCATGTCCGGCTGAGCGCGCCGCGTGTATGCTGCGCTGGCGATGATCCCCCTGAACATCCAGCCCGTCCGCGGCACCCTGCAGAACGCCCGCCTTCCCCTCACCCTCCTCGCCGTCCTTTCGGTCGTCTGTATCGCCACGGTGATCTCCCCGCCCGCGGGGCGCTTCAACTGGCTGCTCGAGGTCGGGCCGGGGCTCGCCGGGATCGCGGTGCTCCTCGCCATCTACAAGCGGTTCCCCATGTCACACGTGGTCTACGTGTGCGTCTTCCTCCACGTGCTCATCCTCGTCTACGGCGGCTTCTACACCTATGCCAAGACGCCCCTCGGCGACTGGGCCAAGGAGGCCTTCGGCTTCAGCCGCAACCACTACGATCGCATCGGCCACATCGCACTGGGCTTCTTCCCGGCGCTCACCATCCGCGAGGTGCTGCTGCGCCGGACGCCGCTCCAGCGCGGGGGATGGCTCGCGTTCATCGTGGTCAACATCGCCCTCTCCATCGGCGCGTTCTGGGAGCTGCTGGAGTGGTGGACGACGCTCCTCGTCGCGGGCGACGTGGGGGAGGCGTTCCTGGGCTCCCAGGGCGACATCTGGGACGCGCAGTGGGACATGTTCCTGGCGATGGTCGGCGCCATCGTCTCGCTCCTCGTCCTCGGCCGCCTCCACGACCGCTCCATGGCGGCGCTGTTTGCGCGCGCCCCCGCCCAGGCCCCCCCTGCGCTCAGCGCGCCCCCGCCGCACGCGGCGTGACGCGCGGCATGACCCGGGGCGCCACGCCGGGCGGCTCCGCATAGCTCACTGCCGTCACCGTCAGCTCCTCGTCTCCCCGAGGGAAGCGCACGGTCACCACGTCGCCCACCTGCGCACCGAGCAAGGCCCTGGCGATGGGCGAGCGCCAGCTCACCGCCCCGCGCGCTGGGTCTGCCTCGTCGACGCCCACCAGCCGGTAGCGACGCGCGTCGCCCTCCTCGTCGCACACGGTCACAGTCGCGCCGAAGAGCACCTGCCCCTCCGGCTGCCCCGCGGGGTCGATCACCTCCAGCGCCTCCACCCTCCGCCCGAGGAACGCGATCCGCCGGTCCAGCTCGCGCAGGGCCTTCACCTCTCCCGTGGCCACCACGGCCGGGCGATCGAGGCGCGTGAGGCGGTCGACCTCCTCCCGCAGCCGCGCGGCGCCCTCGGGGGTCACGTAGTTCTTCACGCCAGGCGGCAGCTCCTCGCCGAGCGGGCGCGCGGGGAGGTCGTCCTGCTCCTCGTCGGATTCGCGGGTGAAAGCCTTGCTCATGGGGACCTCCGCCCAGTGTAAGGCGCGGACCCGCCAACGTCAGGGGCTGGGCGGCAGGCGCGGGGCGGCAGGGACCCGCGCCCCTGCCGAGGCCGTCACAGCACCAGCTCTTCCTCGGCGCCCTCGGACGCTGTGACGACGCGCTGCAAGCGCTGGCCAAGGAGGCGGTCCTGGATGTGCTCGGCCAGCGCGGCGATGGTGGGGTGCTCGATGATGGGGCGGAACGGCAGGTCCACCTGGAGCGCGCGCTGGATCCTGGACGAGAGCTGCATCGCCACCAGCGAGTTGCCCCCGAGATCGAAGAAGTTGTCGTGGATCCCCAGGCGTTCCAGCCCCAGCACCTCGGCGAAGATCGCGACGAGCTGCTCCTCCACGGGATCACGCGGGGCCGCGCCGGCCTCCTCGGTCTCCTCCTCGGAGGGAAGAGCGGCGCGGAGGCTCAGCAGGGCGCGGCGGTCGATCTTGCCGGCCGGGGTCACGGGGAGCGCCTCCAGCACGACGATCTCGGAGGGGACGGCGTACTCGGGGAGCTTCTGCTGGAGGTGGCGGCGTAGCTGGGAGGCCGAGGGCTGTGCATGGCCCGGGGTCTTCGCCTCGCCGTGCAGCACGGGGTAAGCGACGATCCGCCGGTCTCCCGGGCGATCCTCGCGCACGAGGACGGCGGCCTCGCGCACGTCCGGGTGGGCGAGGAGCGCGCTCTCGATCTCGCCGGGCTCGATGCGGAAGCCGCGGATCTTCACCTGGTGGTCGCGGCGCCCGCAGAACTCCAGCTCGCCGGTGGGCAACCAGCGCACGAGATCTCCGGTGCGGTACACGCGGCCGGGGCCGAAGGGGTTGTCCAGGAAGCGCGCCGCGGTCAGCTCGGGGAGGTTCAGGTAGCCGCGGCTGACCTGCGGGCCGCCGAGGAGCAGCTCACCGGGAGTCCCGGTCGGCACCGGCTGGAGCGCGGCGTCGAGGATGTAGGCGAGCGACGTCGGGAGGGGGCGGCCGACGGGGAAGGGCGCGCTGTCGACGTGCCGCTCGTCCCAGTCCGGGAGCCTGCAGATCGTCGACACCGGGGAGCACTCCATGGGGCCGTAGGTGTTCACGAGCGCGGGGTGGTCGCCGACGTGCTTGAACCAGGCGTGGACGCTGTGGGTCAGGGCCTCCTCGCCGCCGATGAAGACCAGCCGCACGCCCGGCGGCAGGACGAGGTCGCGCTGCACGAGGTCGGCGACGAGCATGTGCCAGTAGGCCGTGGGCAGGTGGAGGACCGTGAGCTCCAGGCGGCGGCACGCCGCGAGGAACCGCTCGGGAGAGCTCACGATGTCGTCGTCCCGCAGGACCAGGGTCCCGCCCTGCACGAGGGTCAGGTAGATCTCCTCGATGGCGGTGTCGAAGCTGAGCGGCGCGAACTGCAGGACGCGATCCGTTGCGGTGACGCCGTACCGGGCGCAGGCGCCCTCGACGAAGGCGGCGAACGCGCGGTGCTCCATCTGCACGCCCTTCGGGGTGCCGGTGGAGCCGGAGGTGAACAGGATGTAGGCGAGGTCCGTGGGGGACACGGGGATCGCCGGCTCCGACGCAGGGTGTGCCGCGATGACGGGCCAGTCCATGTCGAGGGAGAGCCAGCGGTCGGCGCCCGAGAGGTCAGGCCTGCGACCCTTGTGCAGCACCAGCGCAGGCCGGGTCTGCGCGAGGAGGACGTCGAGGCGCTCCCGGGGGAGGTTCAGGTCCAGCGGCGTGTACGCGGCGCCGGCCTTGAGGATGCCGAGGACGCCCACGATCATCTCCACGGAGCGCTCGACGTGGATGCCGACCACGCTCCCGGGGCCGATGGCGAGCGCGCGGAGGTGGTGGGCGAGCTGGTTCACGCGCGCGTCGAGCTGGCGGTACGTCAGCGCCGGGGTGGTGCCGTCCACGCCCATGACGGCGATGACGTCGGGCGTGAGGACGGCGCGGGCGGCGATCTGCTGGTGCACGCAGGGCCGATCGCGGGGCTCCGCCGGGGAGGGATTCCAGGCGACGAGGAGCTTCTGCCGTTCCTCGTCCGACAGGGGCGAGAACTGCTCGTGGCGCGCCCCCGGGTGGCTGGTCATGGCGGCGAGCGTGCGCTGGTAGTAGCCCGCGATGGCCTCGACCTGCGCGTGGCAGAGGAGGCTCGGGTCGTAGGTGAGCTGCAGGTTGATGTCGCCGGTGCTCGGGTCGAGCGCGAAGTTCGCCTGCAGGGTCATCTCGCCGGAGGCGCTCCCTTCGTGCTCCATCACTCCCAGGTCACCGAGGACTTCGAGGCGGCGCGCGACGTGGAAGTGGATGAAGTTGAACGCGGTCTCGACGAGCTGCTGCCGCTTCGCCCGCCGCTGGATCTCGGCGAGGGGGTAGCGGCGGAAGGGGAGCGCGCGCTGCTCTGCCCCGAAGGCGCCCTGGCACAGCTCGATCCACGTCCCGCCGGCGAGGCCGACGCGCAGCGGGAGCACGTTCAGGAAGTTGCCGGCGATCTGGTCGGCGTCCTCGACCTCGGGGCGGCCGTGGGTGCTGAGGCCGGCGACCACCTCGGGCTGGCCCGTGATCCGCCCGAGGACGAAGGCGTGCGCCGCGAAGAGCACGCTCTTGGGGGGGACAGCGGCGGCGTGCGCCACCGTCGCGACCCCCGCCGCGAGTGACTTCGGGAGGGGCACGTTGACGAAGCCGGGGCCGCCTCGCGCGACGTGGGAGGCCGGCCACCGCGGCAGCGTCATCACGGGCGCGTCGTCGAGGTGATCGTCCCAGTAACGCTGGCAGGCTTCGTCGGCGAGGGAGGCCCGCTCGAGGGCGATGAAGTCCCGGAAGGTCGAGGCCGGCGCTGCCGTATCGAGCGCGGTCGGGTCGCGCAGGAGCGCCGCGTAGCGCTCCAGGATCTCGGTGGTCACCACGGCCAGGCTCCAGCCGTCCAGCAGGGCGTGGTGGAGCGACAGGGTCAGGGTGGCGGTGTCGTCGCCCGTCCGGTGCACGTAGACCCGGAACAGCGGGGGCGTGGACTGCACGAAGGGGTTCCGTTGCTCCGCCGCCTGCCACGCCAGGAACGCCGGCCGCCGCTCGGCCTCCGGGAGCGCGCGCAGATCGTGGACGTGGAGCGGCAGCGCGACCTCGCGGTGGACGAGGAGCAGCGGCTCGCTGTAGCGCGCCAGGTCGAAGGCGCCCCGCAGGATGGGGTGACGCGCGACGACGGACGCGACGGCCTTGCGCCACGCCTCCTCGTCGAAGCGGGCCTGCACGTGGTGGCTGCTCACGCTGTGGTAGACGTGCGCGTCCGCGTCGAGGCCGCCGTAGAACAGCATGGCGAGCTGCACGGCCCCCGGCGGGTAAGCGTCTTCGACCTCGGGGGGCAGGCGCGCGCGATCCTCGGCCGAGACGAGGCTGAGCGGGGCCGTGGCGGTGGGTGCGGCCTCGGCCCCGCCAGCGCAGCGGGCCAGCGCGTGCACCGTCTGGTGCTGGAAGATCTGCTGGAGGGTCAGGTTGAGCCCGGCCTTCATGGCCCTGGCCACGACCTGCACGCTCGCGATGGAGTCGCCGCCGATGCTGAAGAACCTGTCGTGCACCCCGACGCGAGGGATCTTCAGCACGTCGCAGAAGATCCCGGCGAGCAGCGCCTCGTTCGGCGTCGCCGGCATGTCCTGCGCCGGGACGCGCTTCTCGGCGGCCTCCAGCGCGAAGAGCGCCTCGCGGTCGAGCTTGCCGTTGGCCGTCAGCGGGAGCCTGTCGAGGCCCACGAATGCCGAGGGAATCATGTACTCGGGCAGCCGCTCGGCGAGGTGGGCCTGGAGCGCGGCAGGCTCCGCGGGGACCTCGCCTCTCCGGGTGACGTAGGCGACGAGGCGCGGGTGCCCCTCGGTGCGCAGCAGGACGACGGCCTCGCGGACCGCGGGGTGCTGGCAGAGCCAGCTCTCGACCTCGCCTAGCTCGATGCGGAAGCCGCGCAGCTTGACCTGGTTGTCGATGCGGCCGAGGAAGTCGAGGCTCCCGTCGGCGCGGAAGCGCGCCAGGTCCCCGGTCCGGTAGAGGCGCGCGTGGCTCCCGGAAGGCGCGAAGGGATCCGGCAGGAACCGCTCCAGGTCGAGCTCCGGTCGGTTGAGGTAGCCGCGCGCCACCTGGACACCTCCGATGTACAGCTCGCCCTGGACACCGATGGGAACGGGCGCCATGTGCCGATCGAGGACGTAGAGCTTCGTGTTGGCGATGGGGCGCCCGATCGGCACGGGGCCGACGCTTTGTTCGTCCGCGCCGTCCGCGCCGTCCGCGCGGGCCTCGTGGACGCAGCAGCCCACCACCGCCTCCGTGGGACCGTACTCGTTGATGACGCGCGTCGGCGTACCCTGGGACCGCAGCGCCGAGAGCGACTCCCACTGCAGCGCCTCGCCGCCGAGCACGAACACCCTGGCCGCCGCGGCAGCCTGCTCCGGAGAGACGAGCTGGCCGAGGAGCGCCAGGTGGGCGGGCGTGAGCTTGACGAAGCTGTAGTCGCCACCCGCGCGCAGGGCGGCGGCGAGCGCCTCCACCTCGTTGCCGCCCGCGAGGCCGCCCGCGAGGCCGCCCGCGAGTACAAACAGCGCTCTGCCCGCGAGCAAGGGCGCGAACAGGCTGGTCACGGTGAGGTCGAACGCGATCGAGGAGTGGACGAGCGCGCCACGGCCCTGGGCCGCCTCGTACGTCCTGACGGCGAACTGCAGGTAGTTCGAGAGGCCCCGGTGCTCGATCATCACGCCCTTGGGGCGTCCGGTGGAGCCGGAGGTGTAGATCACGTAGGCCAGGCTCGACGGGCCTGCCTTGCGCGCCGGGGCCGAGGTCGGGCGCTGGGCCATGAGGGCCCAGTCCGTGTCCAGGGCAGCGACGACCGGCCCGCGCGCGGGCAACCGGGCGCGCAGGTGCTCCTGCGTGAGCACGATCCGCGCGTCCGAATCGTTCAGCATGAAGGCCGTGCGCTCCGGGGGATGCCCGACGTCGAGCGGCACGTAGGCCCCGCCCGCCTTGAGGATGCCGAGCAGGGCCACCACGAGATCCGGGGAGCGGTCCATGTAGACGCCGACGAGCCCCTCCGGGGGGAGACCGAACTCCAGGAGGTGGTGGGCGACCTGGTTCGCGCGCTCGTCCAGCTCGCGGTACGTGCGGGATGTCAGGGATGCTGGAGGGGTCGCGGGCCCCTCACCCTGTGCCGCGCCGGCACCGAGGAGCACGACCGCGGTGGCCTCCGGTGTTCGCCGCGCCTGGACCGCGAACAGCTCGTGCACGCACCGCTCGTCCACGGGCGCTGCCGTGTCGTTCCAGGCCACCACGACCTGCTGGCGCTCGGCCTGGGTCAGGATCGGGATCTCGTCGATGCGCTGCTTCGGATCCGAGGCAATCCCCGCGAGGAGCACCTGGAAGTGGTCGACGAGGCGGGTGATGGTGGGCGCATCGAAGAGATCCGTGCTGTAGGTGCAGATGCCCGAGATGCCGCCGTCGTGCTCGTGCAGGTCCATCACCAGGTCGAACCGCGTCGTCTGGACGTCGAACCTCTCCGGGCGCACCTCGGCCCCTTCCAGGACGAAGCTCGGCGGCGGCCCGTTCTGCAGGACCAGCGTCGCCTGGTAGAGCGGCGAATGGGCGAGGCTCCGCGCCACGTTCAGCGCCGAGACCACCTGGTCGAGCGGCAAGTCCTGGTGCTCGTAAGCCTCGTGGAGCACGCCCCGCACCCGGGCGAAGAAGTCGACGAAGGACGGGTTGCCGGAGAGATCCACGCGCACCGCGAGCGTGTTGTTGAACATGCCGATGAGCGGTTCGAGCGCCGCTTCAGCGCGACCGGCGACGGGCACGCCGACCACGATGTCCTCTTGCCGAGCATGGCGCGCGAGCAGGACGTAGAAGGCAGCGAGCAGGGACGTGAACAGGGTCCCCTCGTTCCGGCGGCTGAACTCGCGCAGCGACGCCGCGATGGCAGGCTCGACGCGGAACGACGTACTGCCGCCGCGGTGGCTCTGCACCGGCGGGCGCGGGCGATCGGTGGGCAGGTCGAGGAGCACCGGCGCGCCGGTGAGGTGCTGCTTCCACCACGCCTTCTGCTTCGCCCCCCGCTCACCGTCGAGGGCTGCCCGCTGCCACAGGGCGAAGTCGGCGTACTGCACGGAGAGGGGCGGCAAGCTCGCGGCCCTGCCGGCCGAGAGCGCCCCCGAGAACGCCCCGTAGAGCGCGGACAGCTCCTGGTAGAAGATCCCGATCGACCAGCCATCCGCGGCGATGTGGTGCAGCGTGACGAGGAGGACGTGCTCGTCCCGGCGGAGCCGTACCAGCGCCGCCCGCACCATCAGGTCGCGCTGGAGGTCGACGTGGCCCCCCGCCTCCTCCATCGCCAGCCGGCGCAGCGCGGCTTCCTGCGCGTCCGGGGTCAGCCCTTGCAGGTCGTGCACCGGCACCGGCACGGGCCTCGGCGCGCCGATGACCTGCAGGGCGCGGCCCTCCTCCGCGGCGAAGACGGTGCGGAGCGGCTCGTGGCGCCGCACGATCTCGGCGAGGCTCTGCGCGAGCGCGGCCTCGTTCAGGGGCCCCACGATCCTCCAGGCAGCGGGCAGGTTGTAGACCGCCCCGGAGCCCATCTGCTCGACGAACCACAGGGATTGCTGGGCGTACGAGAGCGGCAAGGAATCGCGCGACCCCTCGGGGCGCCGCGACAGCGCGGGCTGTGCGACCACCGGCCGCTGCTGGCGCAACCCCGCGAGCACGGCCTCCTTGTGCGCGCGCAGGTCCTGCAGGAGCGCTCCCGTCAGCACGCCCTTCGGAGCGCTGTAGGCGAGCTTTCCGCCCTCCTCCCACAGCTTGACCCCCAGCCCATTCAGCCTGTCGAGCAGCTCGGCGAGCGTCGTCATCGCAGCGATTTTTCCTGGAAGAACCCACAGCCCTCGTAGAGCAGCTTCACGGCCGCCATCGAGGTCACGTCGGAGATGTCGAGGGGAGGGCTCACCTCGACGATGTCCATGGCGCGCACGGGGAGCTCGGCATAGATGATCCGCAAGAACTCCATGCATTCGCGCATCGAGGGCCCTCCGTGCACCGGGGTGCCGGTGCCGGGGGTGCACGAGGGGTCGATGCCGTCCACGTCGATGCTCATGTACACCGCGGAGACCCCCTGGAGCTGGGCGGCCACCTCGCGCGCGACGGCCTCGATGCCCTTCCGGTAGACGTCGCGCGCCGTGTGCCAGCCGATCTCGGGGTGCTCCGCGTAGTACTGCAGCTCGTCCACCATGTGCGAACGCAGGCCCACGAAGGCCAGGTGGCGGTGGTCGAGGTTCTTCTGCTCCAGGTTCCGCCGCGCCGTGCAGGCGTGGCTCCAGGGGTGACCGTCGTACTCGTCCGCGAGGTCGGGGTGCGCGTCGAACTGGATGTACCCCACGGGCCCGGTGAAGCGCCGGGTGAACGCCTTGAACAGCGGGATCCCCACGCTGTGATCACCGCCGAGGAACAGCCCGAGCTGGTTCTCCTTGAGCACGTTGAGCGCCGCCTCTTCGACGGCGCCGAAGTAGCGCGCCCAGTCGAGATCGGGGGGCACGTCGCCGTGGTCGAAGATGGGCAGGACCAGCGGCACGCCCTCCTCCGTGATCCGGGCCAGCCGCGGCATCAGGCTCCGGATCCGCTGGGGGGCCAGCCGCGGCCCGCCCTGGTAGCTGACGGCATTGTCGAACGGCACCCCCATCAGGCCGATGCGAATGCCGTGATCCTCGATCGGTGCATTGGACAGCGCACGAACTTGCCCGAGCTGCTGCATGGTGATCGCCTCCTCAGGACCGCGGCTTGCGCAGCAGGTAGCCGACTTCCAGGCCCGTCGAGTCCACCTGCGGATCAGTGTACTCCTTGGCCACCACCTCCAGCCCACACTCAGCGAACAGCCCCTCCCAGAACGGCTGCGTCTCCAGGCATTGCTGCGTGAAGGGATGCGCCAGGTAATAGGGATTGTAATAGGCAATGCCGAGGCCGTGCTGCATCGCCCGGGCCGAGTCCATCTGCTGGTCCACCTCGATGATGATCAGGTGGAGGTCGGGGAAGCGCGCGACCATCTGCGTCAGGAAGGCGCGGACGCCCGCGGCCCCCTCCTGCCCGAGGATCTCGTGGAGCACGAAGCCGAGCACCACGAAGTCGGGCTCGATGCCCATGCCCGAGCGCAGGAACTCGCCTGCCGACGCGTTGACGATGTGCACCCGATCCTGGAGGCCGTGGCGCGCGATCATCTGCGCCGCTTCCCGGCAGCTCTCGGCGCTGGGCTCCACCCCCCACGCCGCCTGGATCTCGGGCAGCGCCTCGCAGAAATCGACGAGGTACCGACCATTGCCGCAGCCCATGTCGAGCAGGCGCGTGCACTTGCCCGGCACCTTCGCCATCAGGCTCCGCGTCAGCGGGATGGCGTCGTGGCGGCTGATCCCGCAGCTCCCCGTGCCCACCTGCTCCAGGTTGCGGGAGGCCCAGCCGGAGCCTTGCTTCAGCTTCTCGCCGACCTGCATGTAGGTCTCGTTGTAGCCGCCCACGAGCATGGTGTACCAGGGCCGGAACTCCTCGATCCGACGCCCCTGGTCACTCAGGCTGAACTTGCCGTCCACCTCCTTCAGGTATCCCTCGTTGCGCAGGTAGCCGAGGAACACCCGCAAGCGCGAGGCATCCATGCCGTGCAGCTCGGCGATCTGGGCGGGCGAGAGGCTCCCCTTCTCGCTCAGGCTCGCGAAGAGGCCGGTCTCGAAGAGGTGATAGAGGTTGATCGACAGGACGTAATGGCGCAGAGGCTGGATCGCGTCGATCAGTCTTGCTTCGAAGGACTCGGTGGCACTCATCTTTTCCTCAATGGCGTTGCAGATACGAAGCGATTCTTCGCAGCCCAGGCTCGATCTGTGACGATGGGGCGGCATAGTTCAGCCGCAGAAACCTCGGATCGGGCGTCTGGAAGTCGCTCCCTGGCGCGACGCCGACGGCCCAGTTGCGCGCCAGGTCGACCGCCACCCGCGCGGAGTCGCGCTGGAAGGGGGCGAGGTCGACGAGCCCGTACAGGCTCGCCTGGGGGGCGGGGTACAGCGACAGCCCCAGCGCCTCGGCGGCCTCGGAGAAGGTCCGCCACCGCTCCCTCAGCAAGGCCCGGTGCTCTCCCAGCAGCGCGACGCGGTGCTCCAGCAGCGCCTCGCACACCGCCTGGCCCGCTGCGCTGCTGCTGAAGCTCGTGGTCGCCTTCACGTCGGCCACGAGGCCCATCTGCGTCTCCGGGACGACCAGGTATCCCAGCCGGAAGCCTGCCAGCGAGAGTGACTTGGAGAAGCTGTTGACGATGAGATGCCGGTCCGAGAACGCAATGGCGCTCGCGATGCGCTCGTCGGAGAGCGCGAGCGCCTGGTAGACCTCGTCGAAGATCACCGGCACGTCCAGGGAGGCGACGGCCTCCAGCTCGGCGGCGGTCAGCGCCGTACCGTGCGGGTTGCTCGGCGAGTTGATGACGATGGCCTGCGTCCGGGGGGTGATCAGGCGCGAGAGCTGCTCCACGTCGAGCGCGTGGCGCTCGTTCACCGGGGCGAACCGGCACTGGACGCCGAACATGTGGGCGAGGCAGCGGAACGGCGGGAAATGAGACGCCGCCAGGAGCACCTCACCGCCCGGCTCCGTGAGCATGGCGAAGGCGATCAGCAGCGCCTCCGTGGCGCCCGCGGTGATGCAGACCCGCTCGGGCTGGAGGTCGTACCCGAAGTCCTCCCGGTACTGGCGGCAGATGGCCCTGCGCAGGCCGAGGCTCCCGTTCAGGCTCGCATAGGGCGTGACCTTGCCCAGGTCGTCGCGCGACAGGCTGACGTCCACGTGCTCGAACGGGTTGAACGACGAGCTGGCCTGGCAGAAGTTGATGGGTTCAAGATCCCCGCCCGCGTGCGCGCCAAGCTCGATCATGACGCGGTCCATGGTCAGGGCGGGATAGGCTTTTTGATGTCGACGCATGTTGAACTGCTCCCGCGGCACCTAGAGGGCCCCGACCTCCATCTCGTCCATCACCGAGGCATCGCTGTAAGGGGTGGGCTCCCCGAGGCCCACGAGGAGGCGCCGCTGCCCCGTGTAGGGGTTGCGGGCGTGCGCCGCGAGCACGTTGTCCACGAGCAGCACGTCACCGCGGCGCCAGGCGAAAGACGCCTCCAGCGCCGCGTAGAGCGCGAGGATGTGGTGCACGTGCTCCTCGGGGATCGGCGAGCCATCGCCGAAGGTGCACCCGCGCGGGAACTCCTCCTCGGGCATGATGCTGGCCAGCGAGGCCCGGGTCTCGGCCCCCAGCGAGGCCACGTGCCAGTGCTGCATCTGGTTGAACCAGCACCACTCCCCGGTCCGGGGGTGCGGGATCGCCGCGGGCCGGACCGCGCGCGTCCTCAGGAGGTCTCCGGGCATCCACGTGAAGTCCACCTGATCGTCGGCGCAGCGACGCTCGACCTCCGCCCGATCATTCGTGCCGAACACCTGCTGCCACGGCAGACCGAGCGCGCTGCCGAAATTCCGGACGTACATGACCCCTCTGTGCAGCCAGGTGTCCCGGATGTCCGGCCGCAGCTCCCGGAACATGCGTCGGCTATCGACGAGCGGCGTCTCCCCGCCGGCGTCCGCCGGCTCTTCGCAGGCGAAGAGGAGCTTCCGCGGCCAGACCCGGTTGAACGAGTTCTCGTTGTGCCAGAGCAGCTTGTGCTTCGCGGAGTACGCGACAGGCGTCTGGACGCGGCCCGTCACGGTCACGTGCTCCGGGTTGCTCGCGAGCAGGGGGCTGCAGAGCGACTCCGCGATGCGCTCGAACCTCTCGGCCCCCAGCGCCTCCTCGCCGTGAAACCCCCGGAAGAGGACGGCCCCGCAGGCGTCGAGTGCGTCGTCGAGGAGGGCGCGGTGGTCCCCTGTCCAGGAGACGAGCTGCATCCCGACGGCCGCTGGCGCGAGCACGAGCGGCAGCGCCCCTGACGAAGCCAGGAACGACGCCTCGACCCCGGTCCCTTCGAACGATCGCAGGCTGAACGATCGCAGGCTGAAGCTCACGAAGACCCCTCCCTGTCCGCCGCCGGGGCGGAGGTCTGCGCGCCACGCCTCTCGGCGCCCGCCACGACGGATTGAATCTTCCCTTCCGCCAGCTTCACCACCCGGTCGGCGCAGTGGAAGTAGCGGTCGTCGTGGCTCACCGCGATCACCGTCTTCCCGCGTCCTTGGAGCAGAGGCAGCAGCTCTTCGTAGAAGTACTTGCGGAACTCGGGATCCTGGTCGGCTGGCCACTCGTCGAACACGTAGATGGGCCGGTCTTCGAGGAGCGCCACGATCATCGCCAGCCGCTTCTTCTGACCGGTGGACAGGTTGCGCCGCGTGAAGCGGTCTTCCTTGAACGCGGTCTTGTCTTCGAGCTGCATCTGCACGAGCAGGCGCTGCACCTCGGCCTCCTCCGCGCCGAGGACCCCGTAGAGCTTCGCGAAGAGATGGAAGTCCGAGAAGATCGCCGAGATGTGCTCGCGGTACGCCGCGGCATCGTCGGTCTGGACGGGGATGCCGTTGACGCGGAGGAGCCCGGACGTGGGCGCGTAGAGCCCGGTGAGCACCTTGAGGAACGTCGATTTCCCGCTCCCGTTGCCGCCGACGATGAACAGGACCTCCCCCGCCTTGATGGTCAGGCTCATGGGGCCGATGCGGAACATCCCGCCACCGCTCGTGTCCGACGGATACTCGTAGACGATCTCCTTGGCCTCGATGGTGGCGATGCCGTCTTCCCACGGATTCTCACCGCCCGCGCCATTGACCGCGCCGCGCGTCGCCGCCTCCAGCTTGGCCTCGAGCGCCTCGATCTGGGTCAGGGCCACATTGCACCGGACGTACGCCGGGACGCCGCCGATCACGCCCCCGACCGGCGCCCAGACGAACATCCCTGCCGAGACGAGGCTCCCGAGCGTCACCGCGTCCACCTTGGTGTGCATGGGGAGCACGAAGGCGAGGGCGCCGATCAACGTGAACAGCATGAGGTTCGAGAAGACCCAGTGGTCCGCGAAGAGGTAGGCCGCCTTCAGCGTCGAGTCCCGCAGGGCCTCCCCGGTCCCCTCGATCTCGGCGCGCAGCTCGCGGCCGCGGCGCCGGCTGAACTTGACCTCCTTGAACCCACCCAGCAGATCCATGAGGGACTCGAAGAAGACCAGGCGCTTCTGCGCCGCGCGCATGAGGTGCGTGCGGACCTCCACCTGCATCGAGGCGTAGACCGTGCTCCCGACCCCCAGCACGAAGACCATCATCACGAAGGCAGGGAGCGACAGCGACACCAGGTAGAGCGTCGCGAAGAAGAGGATGCACAGCGACTGCATCAGGTTCGCGAGCAACGCCGCCGAATCGGAGATGACGGTCATGTTCTCCGTGATCCGGTCGTTGATCTCGGAGGCCCCGATGCGTTCGAGCTGCTCGAACTCTGCCCGCTCCACCTGGTCCACGATCCGCACCTTGATGCGGAGCAAGGCGCTCTGAACGATCTCCGCTGTCCGCTTGTGGGTGTACCTCGCGCAGATCCCGTACAGCGCGACGGCCAGCAAGAAGAACACGAACGTGCGGAAGGGCGCCTCACCTGGCGTCTCGGCGGCGAGGTTGACGAGGCCGAGGACGAGCGCATTCGTCCCGCCCGCCAGGCTCGCGGCGAGCAGGACGTGGCGGCGGTTGTTCGCCGCCTCTTTACTCAGGAGCTGAAGGACCGTCATCTCTGGCCCTCCCTGGAGCCTGCCGGGTACGCACCCCTGCGAGGCCGGGATCCCTCGGGTATTCCGGGCGAGGCGCCGTCGTCAGCTACGCGAAAGTCCATCATCCGTCACCCTGCCTCAAGCCAGCGGCCAGTGGTCGAATTGATTGCGCGGGATGCGCATGACGTCGCGCTCCACCAGCAGGTAACCCTGCTTCTCGAACGACAGCCCCTCGGCGTGCATGCGGTCCTGCATCCGGTCGCGGTGAAACTCGCGCACCTCGCGCCGGAGCTGAAGGTTGCCTGCGTTCAGGAAGCGGACCGCGCCATCCACGTCACGCGCCGTGGCGACGAGGCCCCGGTTGTGGACCGACGGCGAGAACGGCACGTCGAGGTAGCCGCACCGGAAAGCCTCGACGACACCCCGGGTGAAGCTGCCGCCTCCGCAGCGCAGCAAGCTGTCCAGGAGGTCGTCCACCTCAGCGCGGAGCATGCTGACCTCACGCGCGATCCGCGGCTCGTCAGGGCTCACGCCGGCTGCCGCCGCGACCCCCCGCGTCGCCAGCGCGATCCCGCGAAGGTTGTCCTCGACTGAGGGAATTCTCAGGGCCTCGACGGGCGTCTTGGTGATGATGCGGGTCGCCCCGGCCAGCGCCGCCGTCGTGGCGGAGTGCTCGATCAGCGCCTCGGCCCGCGCGTGGGAGCCGGGAAATGCCGCCATGTACTGGTGAAAGACGGTGTTGATCTGGACGTCCCTGTAGCCCAAGTGGTGCGCCATCTCGTGCGCCATCTGTCGCAGGGTGCGCATCGCCGCGATGTCCTGAGCACGGTTGCCCTGCTCGGCATACCCCAGGCTCACGCATTTGACCCCTTGCTGGATGGCCAGCACCGCTTCGACGAGGGTGGCCACCAGCGCCAGGCAGGGCGGGATCAAGGTCGCGGTCAGGGGGCCGAAGAGCTCACGGTCGAGGACGATCCCGAACTCCTCGTGATAGAGGCCGGTCAATCGATCGACGTGCTGCCACGCATGGATGGCATCTTCGAGCGGGTAATCCCGGTAGTAAGGGATGTTGTAGCCGATCGCTCCTCCCTCGAACGAGGTGACACCGCTCGCATAGGAGATCTCGGCGAGCAAGCGCGGGTCTCGTGCGCTGTGTCGCGTCTGCAGCGGCACGCCGATCGTCGAGATGACCCTCCGCAGAGGGCCGACCCCGTAGTTCACCACCGGGAGGCCATTGAGCGTCGAGGCGCCGGCATTCTGACTGGCGCGCAGCCCCTCGGCCGCGCCAGCGTAGTCGCCCTGACGGGTCAGCGAGTCGACCTGGTACGAGAGCACGCGGAGCCCTTGACGCTTGAAGCGACGAAACATCTCGAGCTGGCCTTCGAGGAGCGCGATCCCGGCGCGGGGCTGCAGGAGCAGGGGCCGCTCTCCGGTGCTCACCAGCGCCTGAGCCCTGGAGAACGAGGGCTGCTCGCGAAGGAAGCGCGCGTTGTCGACGAGGTCCTTCGCCTCGTGGCCCGTCTTCCACTGCTCGAGCACGCCGAGGCGTTCCTCGTGGAAGCATGTCAGCGCGACGCGCGCATCCGTGACGACCTGTCCCGGGTGGTGCGCGGGCTGCGGGAAGATCTCCGCGCCCACGAGGTGGAGGGAGGCCGGCGCCCTGCCGCTCAGATCATTCTCCAGGAGCTGGAGCACGGTCTCCACGTCCACGAAGCTGGGAAAGACCCGCGCAAACCCCATGCTCAGGATCTCTCGGACCTGAGACGCGCTCCCGTGGACGTGAATGTTGCCGCCCAGGTACCACAGAGGCGCGTGCTCGCGCCGCGCGCGGTGCTGCGCGATCAGCTCGGGGAATTCGCGCAGGTAGTGGCTCGCGTGCCCATCCATGTTGGAGATGAGCACGGCACTGCAGAAGGGAGCCGCGCGAAAGAACGCTTCGAGCCGGTTCTGGATGCCCAGGTAATGCACCCTGTACCCCGCCGTCTGCAATGCTTGGCGGAGGATGGCCAGGCCGACCGAATGCGAGTCCCCGCCGATCCCTCCGAGGAGCATGGTGTGCGGCGGGAGGACCCGCTCGTCACGGGTCGTCGCCCACGCTGGGCTCTCCGCAGGAGCACCGCTCCCCGGGGGGGATGGCGGGCCGCGGCGTGCTTGCGCTTGCGTGGGGTCGGAGCTCGTCACGCCGACGCCTCCTGGAGCAGCGCCGTCAATCGCTCCGCCAGGCTCGTGACGGGAGGCCCGTTCATGATCGTGGAATGGGAGCCCCCCAGATCCACGACGTCCATGGGCAGGAGCCGCAGCCACCCCTGCAACCGCTGCGCCCGCACCTCGGCGGGCTGCTCGCGCGCGCAGAAGTACACGGTGCGCACCGGGAGCGGGTCCCGAGGCGTGTACGTCATCCGGTAATTGCTCTCGAACACCGACAGCCAGCCGCGCACCTGCTGCATGTCCGTGTTCGTGGGCAGCACCCCGGCCGCCTCCATCATCTGCTTGAAGCGAATCAGGCGCTCCTCGGCAGGCAGAGGGCGAAGCGCTTCGGGCGCGAGGCGCATCTCTTTCCCTGCCATGAAGCCCAGGATGGCGGCCATCTCACCCAGAACGCCTGCCTGGTCCGCCGTCGGCTTGTCCTCGTCCGCGGCGAACGGCGGCCCCGAATCGAAGAGCGCGAGGAGCGCCACCTCTTCTCCTGCGCGGCGGAGCTGCTGCGCCATCTCGAAGGCCACCTGGCCGCCGAAGGAGTGCCCTCCCAGGTGATAGGGCCCCGAAGGCTGCACCTGCTTGATGGCCTGGAGGTACGCGGCGGCCATCTCCTCAAGAGTCGCATGCGGCGTCGCGCGCCCATCCATCCCCACCGACTGGAGCCCATAGAAAGGCTGCTCAGGCCCCAGCGCATGCGCCAGGCGGTGGAGGTAGAGCACGTTGCCCCCGAGGCCCGGCACGCAGAAGAACGGGAGCCGCCCTCCCTTCGGCTGGATGGGCACCAGGGGCGACCAGGGCGCTCCCTCGTCCGTGCCCGTCAGGCGCGCCGCCAGCGTCTCGATCGTCGGATGCGCGAAGAGCGCGGAAAGCGGCAGGTGCTGGCCATAGGCCTGCTGAATGCGCGCCATCAAGTGCACGGCGATGAGGGAGTGTCCGCCGATCTCGAAGAAATTGTCGCGGATCCCCACCGCGTGCACGCCCAGGAGTTCCTGCCAGAGCTGCACCATCCGGCGTTCGAGCTCATTGCGTGGCACCGCGAAGCCCTCGGCGCGGATCGGCGCCGGCGCGGGGAGCGCCCGGTGATCGACCTTGCCGTTGGTCGTCACCGGGATCGCCTCCAGGCTCACGAAGGCGGCTGGGATCAGCGCCGCCGGCAGGCGCTGCGCCAGGTAGTGACGCAGCTCCTTCGCGTCCATGCCGTGACCCTTCTCGGGGACGACGTAGGCGACGAGCCGCTTCTCTGCCTGGTGGGAGGCGACGACGACCACGCTCCCGCTGACCGCCGGGTGCTGATCGAGCAGCGCCTTGATCTCCTCGGGCTGCACCCGCACCCCGTTGATCTTGATCTCGTTGTCCACCCTGCCCAGGATGTCCAGCGCGCCATCGGGACGATAACGGCCGCGATCGCCGGTGTAATAGAGGAGATCGCGCGGATCGTCGCGCTCGGGGTTGGGCAAGAAGCGGCGCTCGTTCTGGGAGGGGTTCAGGTACCCCAGCGTTCGGAACGGCGTGCGGATGACGATCTGACCGGACTCGCCGATGCCGCAGCGCTTCCCTTCGGCGCTCAGCACCAGCGCCTGGGTCTGCGGCATGGGGCGGCCGACAGGCTGGATGCCGGGCGTCGGTAGCTCGGGCACGAGATACCAGCACTTCGCCATCGTCGTCTCCGAGGGACCGTAGAAATTGGCCACGGAGGTCTCCAGAAAGAACCGGCGCCACTGCTGCACCAGGGTGTCGGTCAGCGGCTCGCCCGCAAACAGCGTCCAGCGAAGCGTCCGGCAGGTGTACCCCTCTGGCGCGTGCTGCAGCCACGCCAGCGCCAGCGAAGGCACGGGATGCATCAGGGTGATGCGCTCCCTCACGAGCCAGCCCAGGAACCCGGCGCCATCCAGCTCCAGATCACGCGCCGGCAGGCAGAGCGTCGCGCCGCTGGTGGGCGCGAGGAACACATCGCGCAGCACGAGCTCGAACGAGAGCCCCGCGTACTGGGCGCAGCGATCCGACGGCCCGACGCCGAACGTCGCCCGCTGCCAGGCCAGGAAGTGCGCGACCCCCCGGTGCACGCCCAGGATCCCCTTGGGATCTCCCGTCGTACCGGAGGTGAACAGGATGTAGGCCGGATCGTCGGCGCTCACCTCGGGGAGCGGTCGCGCTTCGTCGACAGCGCAGCCGATGGCCCCACTCCGTGCATCCACACCGATGACGCGACGCCCGTCGCTGGACCACCTGTCCTCGGGTGCCGCGCCCGTCCCCACGTCGAGGATGAACTTCGCTTCGCCCACCCGCAGCATGGCCTCGCGGCGCAGGCGGGGCAGGTTCTCGGCGACCGGGAGCATCAGGCCGCCGCTCAGGAGGACGCCGAACAGGCTCGCCACCATCCCGAAGCTCCGGGCCCCGTACACGGCGACGGCATCGCCTTTCCGCAGACCCTCACCCAGCAGGCCGCGCGCCACCTGCGTCGCGGCGCGCCACAGCTCGGCGTACGAGTAGCGCTCCCCGGCCCACTCCACGGCCGTCTGCTCGGGTGTCTTCCTGGCCCACTCCCGTAGCTGCTCGGCGATGGGCACCTGCGGTGGAGCGTCCAGCTCCACGCCCATGTCCGGCAGGACCGCGCGCGAGGCCTCCGTCACCAGGGAGTACGCGCCGATGCGCTGCTCGGGTGAGGCGACCACCTGGGCGAGCAGCCCGATGAGCTGGTCGAGCAGGCACTCCATGCGCTCGGCCCGGAAGAGCGCCCGCTGGTAGACCAGCTCCAGGCTCAGCGCGTCTTTCCCCTCGTAGACGTAGAGCGTGAGCGCGCGCAGGGCGTCAGGCGCCTCGTTCTCCGGCACGGAGATCGCGAGCTGGGACGAGGGAGTCACCTCGTCCTTCGTGTTCACGTAGTTGAGCATCACCTCGAACACCGGATCTCGCCCCGGTCGGCGCTCCGGCTGGATCAGCTCCACCACCTTCTCGAAGGGCGCGTCCTGGTGCGCGAACGCGTCGAGGGTCACCTTGCGCACCCGCCGCAGGAGCTCGCGGAACGGAGGATTCCCGGACAGATCGGTGCGCAGCGCCAGGACGTTGATGAACAGCCCGATCATCCCCTCGGTCTCGGGCTGCGTGCGCCCGATGCTGGGCGTCCCGAGGATGATGTCGTCCTGCCCGGTCAGCAGGTGGAACAGCACCTGGAAGGCCGCGAGCATGACCATGAACGGGGTGCTCTCTTCCTGCCGCGCCAGCGCCCGGAGCGCGGTGGTCACCTCGGTCGAGAGGCGGGCCGTGAGCTGTCCCCCGCGGTGATCTTGCTCGGCTGGCGGCTGCGCATCGAGCGGCAGCTCCAGGAGCGGGAGCGGCCTGTGGAGGGTGCGCTTCCAGAACGCGAGCGAGCTGCCGACATCGAGGCTCCGCTGCCAGGCCGCGAAATCACCGTACTGGCGCGGCAGCGGCGGCAAGGGCGAGGGGGCACCGCGCGCGAACGCGTCATGGAGCGCCAGCAGCTCCCGCGTGAAGACGGTCACCGACCAGGCATCCGACACGATGTGGTGCACCGTGAAGAGCAAGAGGTGCTCGTCCTCCGCGAGCCGCAGCAGCGACGCGCGCAGCATGCTGTCCCGGCTCAGATCGAAGGGACGGCGCGCCTCCTCCCGCATCAGGCGCGCCACCTCGTCGCGCTGCGCCTCCGGGGCGAGCCCCTGGAGCGCGATCACGCTGAGGGGCACCGGCACGGCGGCGCCGACGACCTGGAAAACGTCTCCCCCCGTCGCCTGGAAGGTGGTGCGCAACGCCTCGTGCCGGGCGACGATCTCCTGGAGCGCCCTCTCCAGCGCGCCCGTGTCGAGCGGGCCGTGGAGCTTGAGCCGCCCCGGCATGTTGTACGTCGCGCCGCTCCCGAGCTGATCCAGGAACCAGAGGCGCTGCTGGGCGAAAGACAGCGGCATCCTCTCGCGTGAGGGTGCCCGGGGCAGCAGGGTCCCTGCCTCCGGAGCACCCTCGTTCCGTCTCCCGGCCTCACGAAGGAAGGCCAGGACCTCTGCCTTGCGGGCGGACAGCTCCTTGACCAGCGCAGGCGTAAGGACCCCCTGAGGCGCCTTGCAGCGAAGCTGCTCGCCATCCTCCCAGAGCCTGACACCATGCTGGTCGAGGGCGGACAGAAACTCGCGAAGCGTGCTCATCGTCGCTCCATCCCCTCGTCAGGCCGGCGCCACGGCCCAGTGGAGCCCGTCGCCGGAGGCCACGAGCCCGTGCGGGACGAGGGGCCGCTCGGCGGGGCGCCGCTCGCGCATCAGTGCCAGCACCTGGAGCTGCGCGATCTCGCTCGTGAACCCCTGCATGAACTTGTCAGCGTCGAACTTCGCCGGATCGGGCCGCGGCGCGCCGGCAGGCCGCAAGCCTTCCTCTTCCTTGCCATCCGACGCCTCGCGCGCGAGCACGTCGCCGAAGTACGCGCCGAAGCCCTGCCGGTCGGCAAAGAACCGCTCTGCGCCGCCCTCGAAGAGCGGCTCGTCCGCCTCGCTGATGCCGGCCACGAGGCGGATGAATGCATCGTTGTCGCGCTCCTCGGTGTTCAGGATCTTGCGCGCCGACCAGAAGTACGAGGACTCGTCCTGGTTCATGTCGTAGAACGCCGTCAGGAACTGGTAGAACTTGCCGAACTCGCGGCGGTAGCGCATCTCGTACTCCTCGAAGCACTCCTCCTCGTCCATCAGCTCGTCGCCGCGCAGGCAGGTGTTGATCGAGCGCGCGGCGAGCATGGCCGAGTACGTCGCCAGGTGGACCCCCGAGGAGAACACCGGATCGATGAAGCAGGCCGCGTCCCCGACCAGCACCACGCCCGGCGCCCAGAAGCGCGTGTTGCAGTACGAGTAGTCCTTGCGAATGCGGTACTCCCCGTAAATACCCTCGGTGACCCGGGTCGCGCCCGCCAGGTATTCGCGGATGATGGGGCACTCGTCGATGTAGGACCGCATCGCGTCGTCCATGCTCTCGCGGATACGCCCTGCGGACTCCTTCGCGACCACGGCGCCGACGCTGGTCAGGGTGTCGGAGAGCGGGATGTACCAGAACCAGCCGCTCGGGAATGCCGCGCAGAGGATGTTGCCGGAGTTCGGCGCCGGCAGCCGCTTGCCGTGCTCGTAGTAGCCGTAGAGCGCGACGTTCTGGAAGAACTTCGAGAACACCCGCTGCCCCACGGTCGGCGCGACGTGGCTCTTGTGGCCCGAGGTATCCGCGACGTAGCGCGCCCGCGCCGTGCGCTCCTTGCCGCCTGGATCGCGGAACCGCACGCCCACGACCCGCTCCCCCTCATACAGGAGCCCAAGCACCTCGTGCCCCTCGCGCACGTCGACGCCCTTCCGCTGCGCATTGCGGAGCAGCATGTCGTCGAACTTCGCCCGCTCGACCTGGTAGGCGTACCCGTAAGGGTCATTGGGCTGCTTGGTGAACCGGAAGGTCCACGGCGTCGGGCTCTTGCCCCAGCGGAAGGTCCCGCCATTCTTGCGCGGGAAGCCCGCGCGCTCGACCTCCTCTTTCACGCCGAGCATGGGGCAGATCCCGTGGATGGTCGCCGGCAGCAGGGATTCCCCGATCTGATGCCGCGGCAGGTGCTCCCGCTCCAGGAGCAGCACCCGGTGGCCCGCCATGGCGGTGAAGGTCGACACCGTCGACCCTGCCGGCCCACCCCCGAGAACGATGACATCGAAGCTCTCTTCAACCGATTCGTGACTCATGTCCTGCTGCTCTCCACGTTGATTCCAAGCTCTGCGCCGACACCGGTCGGCAGTTCCACACCTTGCCCGCCCTCCGCCGTCCGCGGAGCCGCCGCTCCCCGGAAGGGACACACCCGGAACGAGGTGATCCCACCCAGGTTCGGGTTGGGGTTCCACCGCGGCGCGAACGTCGCATCGGCGCCGAGCGCGGGGAACGTCTCCAGCAGCAGCTCGAGCGCGATCTGGATCTCCAGCCGCGCCAGCTTGGCCCCGGGGCAGTAGTGGGGGCCGAAGCCGAAGGCCATGTGCCGCGTCGTTGTGCGGTCGGGATCGAAGACGTCCGGATCCGCGAACACCGCCGGATCGCGGTTCGCCGCCTCCAGGAACAGCATCAGCTTCTCCCCCTCGTAGATCAGGTGATCCCCCGGGAACTGCTCGGACAGCTCCACGTCCTCGGTGGCGCAGCGCAGGAGATAGCGCGTGGGCGTCACCATCCGGAGCAGCTCCTCGGCCGCGCGCTTGCAGAACGTCGGGTCTCCCCGGTGCGCACGCCCCCACCGCGACCACTCCGGCAGGAGCAGCGGGATACCGTTGCTGAGCACCTTGCGGGTGGTGACCCTCCCGGCGCCGAAGATCATCATGCAGTTGATGATCAGCTCGTCGTCGTCCACGAAGATGGCGTCCTCCTGGATGAAGGCGCCGAACAGATCGTCGCCGGGCGCCTCTCGCTTGGCGGCGAGCACCTCGCGGAAGTGCCCCCCGAGCCGGGTGATGTCCTGCAGGTCCACGCGCAGGTAGCCGCTCACCGCGTCGCCGTGCGTATCGGACCAGGCAGCGAGCTTCCGGAGGTGCGCCTCGTCCTCCAGGGGCAGCCCGAGGAGCTGCGCCACCACGAGGAGCGAGAGCGGCTCCGCGAAGTCCTTCACCAGGTCGAAGGCCTCGCCTCCCCGCACCCCTGCCAGGATCTGGCGCACCATCGCGGTGATGTTCGCGGGGGCCTCCTTGCCCATCCGCCCGAGCACCCGCAGGATCACGTTCTGCACCCGGCGGTGCGCCTCGCCGTCCGTGAAGATGATCCCCTTCTCGATCGCGTCCCGCAGGAACGACGGCGCGTCAGCTTGCGGCGAGGCCCCGCTCTCGAAGCGCACGTCCGACGAGAACCGCTGATCCGAGAGGATCGCCGTGGTCGCCGCGTGCCCCGTGACCAGCCAGAACTGGCTGGAGGCATCGAAGAAGATGCCATCGTGGGCACGCAGCGCCGCGTAGATCGGGTGCGGATCGCGGTACGACCGCACCAGGGCCGAGAAGCTGAACTGGGACTGCGCGTCCTGGCTCATGGCCGTGCACCACCCGGGCGCCTGGCGCCAGCGTTCCTGCTCATAGCAACCCCGTCTCCACGTCAGTCTCGGACTCCGCGGAAGGATCTGGCGCCGCGTGCATCGCCCGGAGGACGCTCCCCGTGTCGATGCGCCGCGCGAGCCCGGCGACGGTCGGCGCCTCGAACAGGTCACGCAGCGACAGATCCAGCCCGAACGCCTCACGCGCCTGGCCGATGAGCCGGGTGCCCACCAGCGAATCGCCGCCCAGCTCGAAGAAGCCGTCGTCGACGCCGACCGCCTCGATCCCGAGCAGCGCCTCGACCAGCGCCGCGAGCCGCTCCTCCGTGCCGGTCTTCGGCGAGGCATACGCGACGCCGAGCGCTGGCCGGCCATGCCGCGCAGTCCGCGCCGGCTGCGGCGTCCGCGCCGTCTGCCCCTCGGCTGCGAGGTGGGCCGCCTGCGGTGCCGCCTCGTGCTCCGGCCGCGCCTGCAGGAGCATGTCCAGGCCCTCGCGCGACACCACCACCTGCGGCACCGCTGCTGCCCGGAGCGCGCGGCTCTCCAGGATCCGCAGGAAGGCCTCGCGCCCTTCAGCCTCCTCCATCCCGGAGAGCGCCTCGCCGGTCAGCGATCGGTGCAGGGCCTCCACCGCCCGCGCCATGCCGAGCTGCCGCCAGCGATCCCAGCCGATGGTCACCACGCGCGTCCCTTCCTTCCCGGCGCTGGCGTGCGCGAAGGCATCGAGAAAGGCGTTGGCTGCCGTGTAGTCGAAGCTCCCGAAGGCCCCGCAGAGCGTCACCAGCGCCGAGCAGAGCACCATCACCTCGGGCGGCGCATCGGCGAGGACCTCGCAGAGCACCCGCGTCCCCTCCACCTTGGGGGCCAGCGTCCGCGCCACGGCCTCCGGTGTCAGCCGCAGCATCACCCCGCCCCCGGGCACCCCCGCCGCGTGGACCACGCCGTGGATGGCCCCGAACCGGGCCCGCACCTCGGCGACCACCTTCTCCATCTCGGGGCGGCTGCACACGTCGGCGGCGACGACCATCACCTCTGCCCCGAGCCGCTCCAGCGCGAGCACCCCCCGGATCCTCTCCCGCAGCAGCGCGTCCGCGTCATCGTCCGCGCCGTCATCTGCCAGGCAAGCCTCCCACGAGGACCGCGGTGGCAGCGCCGTGCGCCCGAGCAGCACCAGCTTGCTCGGACCTCGCTCGGCCAGCGCCGTCGCCATCGCCAGCCCCACGCCGCCGAGCCCTCCCGTGATCAGGGTGACCCCCTGGGCCCGCAGACCCCCCTCCCCGTCTCGCGCTGCCTCCCTGGGCACACGGAGGGCATCGTGCGTCGGCACCCACCGCTGCCGGCCGCGGTACGCCACGAGCGGCTCGCTCCCGTTCCCCGCCAGCTCCGCGCAGAGCTGCGCGCACAGCGCCGCGCGCTCCGCCGGGTGGGTGGGCACCGCGACCTCCACCGCCCGGCAGCGGAGCCCCGCGTGCTCGAAGGGCGCGGTCCTCAGCCAGCCGAGCATCGTCGCCTTCTCCGGGCAGAGCACCTCGTCTCCGGTGATGCGGTACAGGTGGCTACTCAGCGCGGTCACCCGCGTCCTGCCGCTCCACCCCAGCCGATCCAGCGCCTGCGTGAGGAACAGCAGGCTGTGCAGCCCACGCTCCTGCGCCCGCGCGATCGAGGCCGCCGTCATCCTCCCGTCGCCCTCGACCGGCCCGACGCCGAGGCCGTGCACGATGACGTCCGGCGCGCCCACGCTCTCCCCGCTCCGCGCGCTCCCACCAAGCGTCTGGCAGATCGCCAGGTGGTCCTCGGGGGTGCGCGGATCGAACGTCAGCTCCCCGGCTCCGGCGTGCCCGAACCCGCTGCCTGGCCTCGCCACGGTGACCTCGTGCCCCTCGCGCCGCAGCGCGGTGACCAGGGCATCGAGCAGCGGCTCCCGCTCTCCCAGCACCAGCAGCCGCAGCGCCTCTCCTCCCCCGGGTGCGACCGGCACCGACTGCTTCCAGCCGGGGACGTGGAACCAGTCTGCAAGCTCCGCGCGCCGAGGCGCCTCCAGGGCGGCCGGCGACGGGCGCTCTCCAGGCGCTGGCAACGTCGGCGCCTCGATCCAGAAGTGCTGCCTCTCGAAGGGATAGCTCGGGAGCGGCACCCTTCGGCGCGCCTCGTGCGCGTGAAAGCCCGCCCAGTCGACCTGGCCCCCGCACGACCAGAGCGCCCCCAGCGCCCCGAGGAGGAACGCCACATCCGGCTGGTTGCCGAGGGGATGCCGCAGCGTCGTCAGCACCACCTGGTCGCGGAGCGCGGGGTGCTGCCGCGCGAACGATGCCAGGGTGTGGCCGGGACCGACCTCCAGGAGGACGTGCGCGCTGTCTCCCCGCTCCGCGCCGAGCAGCTCTCCCAGCCCATCGGCGAACCTCACCGGCTGACGCAGGTGCTTCACCCAGGTCTCCGGATCCGTCGCCTCGGCGTCCGTCAGCCACGTCCCGGTGAGGCCAGAGAGCACGGGGACCTGCGGCGGCGCGAGCGCGATGGTCCTCACGACCTGCCGGAAAGGCTCCAGGATGGGATCGACGCGCGGAGAGTGCGCAGCCACGTCGAGGTGGAGACGCCGGCAGGTGACCCCCTCACCTTCAAGCCGCGCGGCGAGGGCGTCGAGCTCCACGTCACCCCCGGCGACCGTGCACGTCGAGGGCGTGTTGACGGCCGCGATGGCCAGCCCAGCGCCGAGGAGCGGGCGCACTGCGCTCTCCGCGAGCGGCACCGACAGCAAGGCCCCTCCCGCGGGAAGCGACTCCATGAGCTGGCCGCGCCGCACCACGAGCCGCAGCGCGTCCTTCAAGCTGAACACGCCAGCGAGGCACGCCGCCACGTACTCCCCCATGCTGTGCCCGAGCAACGCCTGGGGTTGGACACCCCAGGCGAGGAGCAGCTTCGCCAGCGCGTACTCCACCGTGAACAGGCACGCGAGGCCGAGGAGCGGCCGCCGCATGCGCTGCGCGTCGGCGCTCCCCTCCCCTTTCCCGAAGAGCAGCGCGGCAAGGTCGAGCCCGGCGAGGTCACGCAGGAGCGCAGCGCACTCCCCGAACGCCTCCCGGAACGCCGGGTAGGCTTCGTGGAGACCACGCGCCATCTGCGGATACTGCGCGCCACCGCCCGGGAACATGAACACCACGGACCGGCTCACAGCCGCCACGGCCGCCACGGCCGCCACGGCCG
>NZ_ASRX01000090.1 GCF_000601485.1 Chondromyces apiculatus DSM 436 | reverse complement strand
GGAAGCGGACAATGTCCCCGGCCGTATGGTTGAGTCTCCACGAGGGGACGTGGCGCGTCGTTACAGGTCGAGCTGGATGCCCAGCTCCACGACCTGCTCGGGCGGGAGGTGGAAGTAGGCGGTGGCGGAGCTGGCGTTCCGCATCATGAAGCTGAAGAGGCCCTCGGTGAAGCGGCCCATCTTGCCCTTCTCGGTGGCGAGGAAGGTCTCGCGGCCGAGGTAATAGGTCATGTCCTTCAGGTCGATCTCCTCGGGGAGGACGTCCGTCATCCGGGCGTAGCGGAGGAGCGCGGGGACGTTGGTGTCCTCCATGAAGCCGGAGCGGAGGACGATCCGGTAGAAGCCGCCTTCGAGCTTCTTGATCTCGACCCGCTTTTCGAGAGGAACGCGGGGGTAGCGCTCGGTGCTCACGGTGAGCAGCACGACGTGCTCGTGGAGCGATTTGTTGTGGTGCACGTGGTGGGTGAGCACGGGCGGGGCGTCCACGGGGTTCGAGGTGAGGAAGACCGCGGTGCCGCGGACGCGGACGGGCCCCCCGGGCGCGCGGACCCGCTGGAGGAAGGCGCCGAGGGGGGTGAGGAGCTGCTGGAAGCTCTCGGCGAGGTACGCGCGCCCGCGCTTCCAGGTGGCCATCATCATGAAGATGCCGCTGGCGACGAGGAGGGGGACGTAGCCGCCGTCCCAGAGCTTGAGGAGGTTCGCGGCGAAGAAGGGCAGGTCGAGGGCGAGGAAGAAGACCAGCAGGGGCAAGGCCTTGCCGATGGGCCAGCCCCAGGTCTGCCGCGCGACCACGTAGAACATGATGGAGGTGATCGCCATGGTGCCGGTCACCGCGATGCCATACGCGGCGGCCAGGCGTGACGATTGCTGGAACGCAACCACGAGCACGATGCAGCCCACGGCGAGCATCCAGTTGATCTCGGGGATGTAGATCTGCCCCTCGGTGTCGTGGGAGGTGTGCTTGACGTGGAAGCGGGGCAGGTAGCCGAGCTGCACGGCCTGCCGGGTGAGGGAGTAGGCGCCGGAGATGAGCGCCTGGGAGGCGATGGCGGTGGCCGCCGTGGCGATCGCGACGAGCGCGTAGGTGGCGGCGCCCTGGGGCACGAGGGAGAAGAAGGGCGCGGCCGCGGCGTCGGGGTGGAGCAGGAGGTTCGCGCCCTGGCCGAAGTAGTTGAGGACGAGCCCCGGCAGCGCGACGCAGTACCAGGCGAGCTTGATGGGGAGGCGGCCGAAGTGGCCCATGTCGGCGTAGAGCGCCTCGCCGCCGGTGATGGCGAGAACGACGGAGCCGAGGATGGCGAAGCCGTCGCCGCCGTTCGCCTGGAAGAAGTGCACGGCGTGCGCAGGGTTGAGCGCCTGGAGCACGGCAGGGTGTCGGGCGAGGTGCACGGCGCCGAGGACGCCGAGCACCGCGAACCACACCACCATGATCGGGCCGAACACCTTGCCGATGCCCTCGGTGCCGTGCTTCTGGAGCGCGAACAGGCCGAGCAAGATGCCGCAGGTCAAGGGGATGACCACGTGCTTGAGCGCCGGAGCGGCGACCTCCAGGCCCTCGACGGCGCTGAGCATGGAGATGGCCGGGGTGATCACGCCGTCGCCGTAGAGCAGGGCGGCGCCGAAGAGGACGACGGCGGGAATGACGCCGAGGCGCGGCGAGTGGAGGGGGCGCAGCCGCGACGGGGCGAGGGCGAGGAGGGCGAGGATGCCGCCTTCTCCCTCGTTGTCGGCGCGCATGATGAAGGTCAGGTACTTGAGGGTGACCACGCTGATCAGAGACCAGAAGATCAGCGAGAGGATGCCGAGCACGTTGGCGGAGGTGGCCGCGACGCCGTGGGGCGGGTTGACGCACTCCTTGAGGGCGTAGAGGGGGCTCGTGCCGATGTCGCCGAAGACCACCCCGAGGGCGGCCAGCGAGAGGATGCCGAGGCTGCCATGGTGCGCATGGCCGGGACCTGCGTGGCCCTTCAGGCCAGGGGCGCCCGTGGGCGGCGGTGTGCTCGGAGAGACGACGGATTCCGGGGAGACGGGTGGGTCTGCTTCGGGAGGAGCCTCGGCGGGCGCGGCGGCGGCCGTGAGCGCGGGCTCGGCGGGCTCGTGCGAGGGTGTCGGGGGTGTTGAAGCGACCGCGGGCTCGGACTCACGCGATGGCCCGGGCTCACGCGATGGCCCGGGCTCAGGTGATGGCCCGGGCTCGCTCGATGGCCCGGGCTCGCTCGATGGTCCGGGCGCGTCGTCTGCGGCGCCGGTGCTGGTCTCTGCCTCGGGCTGCGTGCTCTTTTCCGTCATCGGTCGAGCTCCTGAAAGGGAAGGCGCGCAGGCTACACCTCGGGGCACGGGCGCGTCAGGGGGGCGCGTCGTGCGGCGTGTCAGGCGACATGTCAGGCGCAGAACGGGGCACTGCGCTGGGTGGACGCGCGGGCACGGGGGTACACTCCCGCGCTGCAACCGGAGGATGCCGCCTTGACCCTGGACCTCAACATCGACCTCGGTGAGCTGCCCGATGAGCCGGAGGAGCTGTACGCGCTGGCGTCGGTGGTCAACGTCGCCTGCGGCGGGCATGCGGGCGATCGTGGCTCGATGGAGCGGGCCATGTCGCTCGCCGCGGCATCGGGGGCGCGCGTGGCGGCGCACCCGTCGTATCCGGACCGAGAGGGCTTCGGTCGGGTGAGCCAGGCGCTGCCGGCGGGGGTGCTGCGCGAGGTGGTGAACGTGCAGTGCGCGGCGCTGCAGGCACTGGCCGAGGCGCGCGGGGAGCGCGTGCGCTGCCTCAAGCTGCACGGCGCGCTCTACGGGGACGCGGCGCGCGACGTGGCGCTGGCGCGCGCAGTGCTCGACGGGGCGATCGACGGGCTCGGGGGAGCGCTGGAGACGGTGGTGGGCCCGCCGTGGGGGGTGCTCGCGGACGAGGCGCGCGCGCGGGGGCTCGGGTACGCGCGCGAGGGGTTCGCGGACCGGGGCTACGACGCGGAGGGGAAGCTGCTCCCACGGGGGACGCCGGGGGCGCTGCTTGTAGACGCCGGGGATGCCGCGGCGCAGGCGGTGCGGCTCGCGGAGGCGGGGGGCGTGGAGACGCTGTGCGTGCACGGGGACACGCCAGGCGCGGTGGCCATCGCGCGGCAGGTGCGGGAGGCGCTCGTGGCGCGGGGGTGGATGGAGGCGCGGCGGTGAGGCGCGGGCGCGGGCGCGAGTGCGGGCGCGAGTGCGGGCGCGGGTGCGTCAGCGAGGCGCGAGCATGAGCGGCGCGCGCTGGAGGGCTTACGGGGAGGGCGGGATCTACGTGGACCTCGGCCTGGAGGAGGCGCGCGATCGGGCGGCGCGCACCCACGCGGCGGCAGCGGTGCTGCGCGAGACGCTGCGCGAGACGCCGGGCAAGCACGCGGCGGAGGTGGTGGTGGGCGCGGGGGTGCTCGTGGTGGTGGGGCTGGAGGCGGAGGTCGGGGAGGACGACAGCGTCGCGAGGGCAGTCGCGGCAGCGGTGCAGGCGGCGTGGGCGACGCCGGCGATGCCGATGCCGATGGTGCAGGCCGCCCAGGCACCTCGCGAGAGCGGCACGCGGCTCCACACGCTCCAGGTGGTGTACGACGGGCCCGATCTGGCCGAGGTCGCGGCGGCGGCAGGCATGTCGGAGGAAGAGGTGATCGCCCGGCACACGGGGGCCGAGGTGGTGGTGGAGCTGCTCGGGTTCCTGCCTGGCTTCGCGTATTGCAGCGGGGTGGATCCGCGGCTCGTGCTGCCACGGCGAAGCTCGCCCAGGAAGGCGGTGCCCGCAGGCAGCGTGGCGGTGGCCGGGGGGTTCACCGGGATCTATCCGCGCACCTCGCCAGGTGGATGGTGGCTCCTCGGGCGCGCGGTGGGCGTGACGCTGTTCGACGCGGACAGGGAGCCGCCCACGCTGCTCGCGCCAGGCGATCGGATGCGCTTCGTGCGGGTGGCCAGCGCGCCGGTGACAGCGCTGGGGGCGCGGCAGGAGGGGCTCACGGGGCAGACGGATGGGGTGACGGAGACGCCCGCGGTCGAGGCGCAGGCGGGCGAGATGCAGGCGCAGGACGGCCGGGCGCAGAGGCCCGCAGCGCTCGGGGCGATCATCCTCTTGTCGGCGCCGCCGGGTGCGACCGTGCAGGATGGAGGTCGGCCGGGACAGCTCGCGCGGGGGCTGCCACCTTCAGGGCCACTCGACGCGGAGACCCACGGGGCAGCGAACGCCGCGGTCGGGAATGCGAGGGATGCGGCGGCCATCGAGATCCCGCTGGGGTCCATGGAGATGCAGGCAATCGGCGAGGTCGTGGTCTCGGTGGATGGTGCGCCAGCGGTGCGCCTCGCCGATGGGGAGCGGCTGCAGGTCCCGGCTGGTCCCGCCGCAGTGCGCTACCTGGCGGTGCGTGGCGGGGTGGACGTGGCCGTGCAGCTCGGAGCGCGGGCGACACTCGCTGCAGCAGGGCTCGGGGGGCTCGGGGGACGGCCGCTGCGCCGGGGGGATCGCTTGCCGGTGGGAGGGGCGGAAGAGGGCGCAGGCGAGGGGAACGCACGCGCGCAGGAGGAGGCGCAGGAGGGTACACAGGAGAGCGCGCCGGCGCGTGGGGCAGAGGACGGGGGGAGCGTACGGCGCAGCGACGACGCCGGAGCGGTGCTCGTGGTGACGCCCGGACCCCACGTCGATCGCTTTCCGGAGGGGGCGCTCGACGCGCTGTGCGCGGGCGTGTTCCGGGTCTCGCGGCTCGGAGACCGGGTGGGCGTGCGCCTGGAGGGGACGCGCGTGCCGCGGGTGGGACCAGACCTCGCGCTACCGTCGCCGATGATCCGGGGTGCCATGCAAGTCACGACGGATGGAACGCCGATCGTGCTGGGACCCGATCACCCGGTCACCGGCGGATACCCCGTGCTCGCGGTGCTGGGGCGCACTGAACAGGCGCGGTTCGCCCGGATGCGCCCGGGAAACGAGGTGCGCTTTGCCCTGAAAGTGAGCGTCAGCATGGCGGTTCTCCTGGCCTGACCGGCGGGAATTCTCCACGTTTGGGGGGAGATCCAGGAATGACGGTGCGACCTCCATCCACTACGATGAGGGGACACCGCGCGACAGGGGGTTCATGGTGAGCACGCAGATCATGGTCGGGTCGAGCGCGTCCCAGGATCCAGCCCTGGCTGCCTCCGAGGCGGCGCAGCACGCGCTAGCCCAGGCCACGGAGCCGGTGTTCGCGATGGTGCTGTCGACGGCCTGTTACGAACCCGAGGCGCTCGCAGCGGCCGTGTCGGGCGCGCTGGGAGACCTGCCCTGGGCGGGGCTCTCCACGGCAGGGGTATTCGTGGGGAAGGAACTCCTGACGCAAGGGGTGGTGATCGGGGTGATCTGCGGGCCGGAGGTGCGGGTCGGCATCGGGGTCTCGGGCAAGGTGGGCGAGGATGGCCGCGCGGCCGGCAACGCAGCGGCGTCGCAGGCGGTGGCGGGAATGTCGGAGACGGTGCCCGAGGGGTGGCACCGGGCGTTCATCGTGCTCTGCGACGTGCTCACCGGGAACGGAGCCGACGTGGTGCGGGGCGCGGTGCAGGTGGGGGGCACGGGCGTGGCCTGGGCAGGCGGGGGGGCCGGGGACGACCTGCAGTTCGCGCGGACTGCGCAGTACGCCCACGGCAAGGCGCACGCGGGCAGCGCGGTGGTGATCGCCCTCGACACGCGGGCGCCCATGGCGGTCGGGGTGCGGCACGGCTTCCGGCCCTACGGGCCGCCGACGATGGTGACCTGCTCGGTGGGCTCGGCGCTGGCCGAGCTGGAGTTCGAGCCGGCGTTCGCGGTGTACCAGCGTGCCGTGGCGGGGCGGGGCGACCGGGTGACCGCGGAGCAGTTCACGAGCTACGCGATGACGCACCCGCTCGGCATCCCCCAGGCCAGCGGGGAGCACGTCATCCGCGATCCGCTCCGCGTCGACGCGGAGGGCACGCTCCACTGCGTGGGCGAGGTGCCGGACGGGTGCCTGGTGCGGGTCATGGAGGGGGATCGCGCAGGCCTGGTGGGGGCCGCGCAGGAGGCGGCGCGCGCCGCGAAGCAGGCGGTGGGAGGCGCCATCGGGGGCGCCATCGTGTTCGACTGCGTCTCCAGGTCGCTCGTGCTCGGGGAGGGGGTTCAGGAGGAGATCGAGACGTTCGGCGCGGAGATCGAGGCGCCGGTGATGGGCTGCTTCACCTTCGGCGAGGTGGGCTCGCTGGGGCGCGGGGTGCCGCAGTTCCACAACAAGACGGCGGTGGTGCTCGCGCTCGGGGCGTGACCGTCTCCATGGCTGACGACCGCGATATCCAGGATCGCATCGCGCTGCTCAGCGTGCTGCACGAGCTGACCGTGGCGGCGCTCGACCTCTTCGATCCACGGCGGCCGGTGACCGGCTTCCTGGAGAGGACAGCGGAGCGGCTGGGGTGCCCGGCAGCGCTCCTCCTCGACGAGTCGGCGCCCGCGCCCCGGCTGCTCGGGGCGGTGGGGCTGTCGGCGTTCTCGTGCAGCATGACGCTCACCCCGGGCGCGCCGCTGCCCTTCCCCGAGCTGTCGCGCCCCGGCCTCGTGAGCTGGCGCCTCGCGCTGTCGGACACGCACGCCCACGCGGGGCACGGCGAGCCTGCCCAGGGCGGGGTGAACGGGCAAACCAGCGGAGAGATCGACCCGGACTACGATCCCCCGAGCCGCCCGACGCCGCTGGTGACGCTCCTGCTCTTCTTCGACGGCGAGCCGCAGTTCGGGCCGCAGTACCGGGGCATGATGCGTCGGCTGGTGTCGATCCTCCACACGGCGCTCGTGCACCGGCGCCTCTACGCGCATACGCTCCGCAACGAGCGGGAGCGCACGCTGCGCCTGGAGCAGGAGCGGCAGGCACGCGCCGAGGCGGAGGACGAGCAGCGCCGGGCGGCGTTCCTGGCGGAGGCGAGCCGGCGGCTCTCCACCTCGCTCAACTACGAGGCGACCCTGACCCGCGTGGCCCGGCTGCCGGTGCCCTTCATGGCGTCGTTCTGCATGGTCGACGTGCTGGAAGGCAAGGACACGCTCCGGCGGGCGGTGGTGGTGCACGCGGATCCGGCGCGCTCGCAGGTGGCGCGGCGGCTGGAGCGGACAGCGACGGTGGAAGCGGTGACGCTCGGGCCGATCACGGAGGTGCTCCGCACGTCGGAGCCCCTGCGCTGGGACCTGGCGGAGCTCGATGCCTCCGCCACGAGCGAGGAGACCAACATCCTCGCCCAGCTCGACGTGACGCGCCTGGTGTCGGTGCCGCTGGTGAGCCGCGGGACGACGCTGGGGGTGATGACGTTCGGCTGCGTCGAGGACAACCTCTGCTACGCGCTCGACGACGTGTCCCTCGTCGAAGAACTCGGGCGGAGGGCTGCGCTGGCGATCGACAACGCCCGCCTCTACGACAGCGCGCAGCGCGCGATCCGGGCCCGCGAGGACATGGTCGCCGTCGTCTCCCACGACCTCAAGAACCCGCTCGCGACCATGTTCATCAACCTGCAAGTGCTGTCGCGGAAGCTCCCGCCAGACGACCAGGCGTCGAGCCTGCGGGCGCCCATCGAGCGCATCCAGCGCGCCGCCGAGCGGATGGAGCGCCTGATCCGCGATCTGCTCGACCTGGCGCGGCTCGACGCGGGCCACCTGCTCATCGAGCCGGTGATGAAGAACCCGGGGTCGCTGCTCTCGGACGCGCTCGACATGGTGCGCGAATCGGCCGCCCAGAAATCGGTCCACCTGGAGGCTTCCGCCGCCGACACCCTGCCGCTCGTGCGCTGCGATCACGAGCGCGTCCTGCAGGTGCTCTCGAACCTCGCCGGCAACGCCGTGAAGTTCACGCCCCCCGGGGGACAGGTGGAGATGAGCGCCGCGCAAGAGGGCGGAGAAGTGGTCTTCGCCGTGCGCGACACGGGGCCAGGGATCCCCGACGAGCAGCGCAGCTCCCTGTTCAACCGTTACTGGCAGGCGAAGGAGACGGCGCACCAGGGCACAGGGCTCGGGCTGTCGATCGCCAAGGGGCTCGTCGAGCTGCAGGGCGGGCGCATCTGGGTGGAGAGCGCGCCGGGGTCGGGCAGCACCTTCTTCTTCACCTTGCCCTCCGTACCCAGCACGACCAGCGTCAACGACACGAGCAACAAGAACGAAGCGAACGTCGACGGTGGCGCAAGCAGCGCAAGCAGCGCAAGCAGCGCAGGCGACGTGGGCCATGCGGCCTCGCAGATGGCCGCGTCCGGGGATGCATCGACCGGCGAAGTATCGTCCGACGTCACATCGTCCCCCGGGTGACGCGCGCCCCTCGACCCGGGAACATCGTCGGTGTACCGATGGTCGTCTCATGCCCGGAGACGATGGCAGCCATCGCGCGCTGATGACCGAGGCCCTGCAGGCGCTCCAGGTGAAGCGCCTGGTGCTCGCCCTGCACGACCCGAGCTTCCCCTCCGATCCTCAGGAGGAGATCGGCCGCGGCTCGCCGTACACCGCAGGAGGCCAGCGCTTCCTCAAGTTCGCCGCGTCGCTCGGCTTCAACGCCATCCAGCTCGGCCCGCAAGGCGAGCTGTCGTCGGACAACCCCTCGCCGTACGACGGCGCGCTGTTCGCGAGGAGCACGCTGTCCATCGCGCTCGCGCCGCTCACCGAGCCGGGGCGCTGGGGCCAGCTCCTCTCGCCAGAGGCGCTCGCCGAGGCGGTCGCCGCGCGCGAGGGAGGCGACCCGGGAGCGCCGCGCGCAGGAGGCGCTGAGGCCGGGGGAAGCGCCGCTTCCGCAGGAAGCGCGAGGGGATCGGTGCCCCCGGCGACGCCGCGGGGAAGACGCCCGGAGCGCGCGCGCCACGGTGTGGCCTGGGCCGCGCAGCAGCGCGCGCTCCGGAGCGCCTGGGCCACGTTCAAGGCGGCCCGGGCAGCGGCCTCACCCCACCCGACCATCGCCGCACTCGCCGCACGGCTCACCGCATTCCGGCGGCACCAGGCCGGGTGGCTCACCCGCGACGCCCTTTACGACCCGCTCTGCGCGCGGCACGGCAACGGCCATTTCCTGCACTGGCCGGAGAGCATCGATCGGCGCCTGTTCGCGCCCGACCGCGGTGAGGAGGTGGCGTGCCTCGCGCGGGTGCGCGAGCTGTCCGCGGAGCACGCGGAGTGGGTCGAGGAGCACGCCTTCCGGCAGCTCATCGCCCACGAGCAGCACGCCGCGCTCCGCGAGGTCACGGGCGCCCTGGGCCTGCGCCTGTACGGGGACCTGCAGATCGGCATGCCGCCACGCGACCACTGGGCCTACAACGCGCTCCTCATGCGCGCCTACCGGATGGGCGCGCCGCCGAGCCGCACCAACCCGCTCGGGCAGCCCTGGGGCTACCCGGTGCTCGACCCGGACCAGCTCCGCGGCGCAGCCGGGGGCTTCTTCCGGGCGCGCATCGAGAAGGCGCTGGAGGCATACGACGGGCTGCGCGTCGACCACCCCCACGGCCTCGTCGACCCCTGGGTGTACCTCGACGAGGCGCCGGACCCCGGCGAGGCCGTGCGCGCGGGCGCCAGGCTCTTCTCATCACCGCGGCTGCCGGATCACCCCGCGCTCTCCCGCTTCGCGCTCGCCGCGCCCTTCCAGCTCGACCGGAGCCTGCCCCGCCACGCCGACGCCTGGGTGACCTCGCTCTCGCCGACCCAGGTCGATCAGTACGCGCTCCTCGTCGACAGCCTCGTCTCGGCTGCGCGCGCCCGCGGTCGCGAGAAGGCCGACCTCGCCTTCGAGGTGCTCAGCACCCTGCCCCTCCCCGTGCGCGCCTCGCTGGAGCGCCACGGCCTCGGCCGCTTCCGCGTCACCCAGAAGGCCAACCTGCGCGACCCGCTGGACGTCTACCGCAGCGAGCACGCCGTCGCCGCCGACTGGATGATGGTCAGCACCCACGACACGCCCTCGCTCTGGCAGGTGCTCGACAGGTGGCGCACGGAGGGCGCCCTGGAGGCGCAGGCCGCCTACCTGGCGGAGCGCCTCGCTCCCCAGGAGGACCAGGTGGCCTCGCTCGCGCGCGCCTTCTCCCGCGACCCCATGCTGCTCGCCCGCGCCAAGTTCGCGGACCTGTTCGCGAGTGGCGCCGCGCACGTGTCCATCTTCTTCGCGGACCTGTTCGGGATGAAGGAGCCGTACAACCAGCCCGGCACGGTGAGCGACGCCAACTGGTCGCTCCGCGTCCCGCCGGACTACCAGCGCCACTACACGCTCCACGCCTCCCGAGGCGCGGCGCTCGACCTTCCCCGAGTCCTGGCGATGGCGCTGCGCGCGCGCGGCGGCGCGATGCGCGAGGACCGCGCGGCGCTCGCCGACAAGCTCATGGCCCTGCCGGCGGCGCCTCCCGCCGGGGTTTGAGCAGGATCGCCCCGAGCGGAGGCAAGGTCAGGCTCAGCGAGAAGTCACGCCCCTGCCAGGGCACGGGCGCCGCTTGCACCGCGCCCAGGTTGCCGTGCCCGCTGCCCCCGAAGGTCTCCGCGTCGGTGTTGATCAGCTCCTCCCACGCCCCGGCGCCGGGTACGCCGATCCGGTAGTTGTGCAAGGGCACCGGCGTGAAGTTCAGCGCGACCACGATCCAGTCCTCCTCGCGCGTCCCACGCCGCTCGTAGACGAGGACGCTGTGGTCGGCGTCGTTCGCGTCAATCCACTGGAAGCCCTTGGGGTCGACGTCGAGCGCGTGCAGCGCCGGCTCCTCCCGGTAAGCGCGGTTCAGCTCCCCGACGAGGAGCTGGATCTTCTGGTGCGCCGCCTCGTGGAGCAGGTGCCAGTCGAGGCTCGTATCGTGATTCCACTCCTTCCACTGCGCGAACTCGCCGCCCATGAACAGGAGCTTCTTGCCGGGCTGCGTCCACATGTACGTGTAGAGCAGCCTCAGGTTCGCGAACTTCTGCCAGTGGTCGCCGTTCATCTTGTTGATGAGCGAGCCCTTGCCGTACACGACCTCGTCGTGGGACAGCGCCATCACGAAGTTCTCGGTGAAGGCGTACATCCCCCGGAACGTGAGCGACCGGTGGTGGAACTTCCGGAAGATGGGATCCAGAGCCAGGTACTTCAGCGTGTCGTGCATCCAGCCGAGGTCCCACTTGAAGCCGAACCCGAGCCCGCCCAGGTAGACCGGGCGCGAGACCAGCGGCCACGCGGTGGACTCCTCGGCGATGGTCTCCACCCCTGGCACCTGCTTGTAGATGCTCTCGTTGACCTGCCGGAGCAGCGCCACGGCGTCGAGGTTCTCCCGGCCTCCGTGCTCGTTCGGCACCCACTCGCCGTGCTTGCGGCCGTAATCGAGGTACAGCATCGAGGCCACGCCATCGACGCGCAGCCCGTCGGCGTGGAACTCCTCCACCCAGAACAGGGCGCTGGAGAGCAGGAAGCTCCGCACCTCGTGCCGGCCATAGTTGAAGATGTAGGTGTTCCACTCGGGGTGGTACCCCTGGAGCGGGCTCGCGTGCTCGTAGAGGTGCGTCCCGTCGAACGAGGCGAGGCCGTGCGCGTCGTGCGGGAAGTGTCCCGGCACCCAGTCGAGGATCACCCCGATGCCCCGCTGGTGCAGGGTGTCGATGAGGAACTTCAGATCGGCCGGCTCGCCGTAACGCGAGGTCGCCGCGAAGTACCCCGTGGTCTGGTAGCCCCATGACCCGTAGAACGGGTGCTCGGTGAGCGGCAACAGCTCCACGTGGGTGAAGCCGAGCTTCGCCACATAGTCGGCGAGCTTCGGGGCGATCTCCCGGTAGCTGAGCATGCGGTTCCCCTCGTCGGGGACGCGCATCCACGAGCCGAGGTGCACCTCGTAGATGGACATCGGCGCGTTCCGCAGACCGCTCTTGGAGCGCCCCTTCATGTGCGCGCCGTCGCCCCAGCGGTAGGCGATATCCGCCACCACCGATGCCGTGTCGGGCGCAGGCGCCTGACGGAACGCGAACGGGTCTGCCTTGTCGATGGTGGAGCCTCCCATGTGGGAAGCGATCTGCAGCTTGTAATGCTGCCCGACGCGCGCTCCCGGCACGAACACCTCCCAGATGCCCATGCCGCCGCGCCGCTCCATCACATGCTGGCCAGGGTGCCAGTCGTTGAACTCGCCGATCACCGAGACGCGCTCGGCATTGGGCGCCCAGGCGGCGAAGAACACCCCCTCTTTGGCCCCGCGGCGCGCCGGGTGAGCCCCGAGCTTCTCGTGGAGGCGGGTGTGCCTCCCCTCGTGGAAGAGGTGGAGATCCATCTCGCCCATCCGGAAATGCTCCATCTCGTGCAGCTCCTCTGGCTCCACCGTGGCGGAGGCCTCGGTCGCTGCGAGAGCCTCACCCGCCGCAGGCACTGCGAGCACGGGAGCCGTCTCGACCACCGCAGGCGCCTCGGGCACCGCGGCGACCTCCGGCGCCAGCGCCGCCTCGCGCGCAGCGTCCTGCGGCGACGTCGCTGCCAACGCTGCCGTTGCTGCCGGCGTGGGCGGCGCAGGTGAGGATTGCCTCGCCGCTCTCACGGGGGGTGAAGAGCGCCGCTTCATGACTCCTCCCTGTCCCGCAGCATGCGCGCGAGCCCCTGGAGCGGGATCTCCACCCAGTCGGGCCGGTTGTTCAGCTCGTACCCGATCTCGTAGATGCACTTCTCCAGCAGGTAGAAGCTCAGCAAAAGCTCCGTATCCGCCACCGTCTTCGGGATCAGCATCCCGGGGTCCTCCCGCATCACCGGCAGGTAGCCGCTCAGGAACGCCGCCGAGGCCCACGCCACCCAGGCCTGGACCCACGGCGTCAGCGTGGGCACGTCCTCCGGCCGCACCCGACCGCGCCGGAGCGCCGTGGCGCCTGCGTAGTCGAACGAGCGCAGCATCCCGGCCACATCACGCAGCGGATTGCGCTTGTAGCGCCGCTCGCTCAGGGGCCGCGCCGGCTCGCCCTCGAAGTCGATGATCACGAAGTCCTCGCCCGTGTAGAGCACCTGCCCCAGGTGGTAATCCCCGTGGGGCCGGATGCGCTCGACGAGGACACGCCGCTCGAAGATCGTGGCGAGCTGGGTATCGATCTCCGACTCGCGCGTGACGAGAGATGCGGCGAGTTCCCGCAGCGGCTCGGGCAGGGAGTTCTCCCGCTTCCGGAGCGTGCCGAAGGTGCGCGCCAGCATGGAGTGCGCGTACTGGTACAGCGACCGCTGGTACATCGCCGTGAATGGCTCACGCACAAAGTTCGGGTCCACCGTCTGCGCCGCGAGTGCTCGCTGCAGCTCTGCGGTGCGCTGTCCGAGCAGGCGCGCCCGCTGGAGGTAGGTCCCCAGCATGTCGAGCACGAGCTGGGGCGGCTCCGCGCTCGCCGACTCCAGCAGCGAGCCTTCCGGCAGGGGCGGGGGAGCCGCCTTGGCGGCCTCGCTCGCGAGCACCCGCTCGAAGAAGCGGTCCACCGACTCCAGGGTCACCGTCCACACGTCGCCCTGGCTCGGGATGTACTCCTGCAGCATGGCGATCGCCGCGTGGTGCTGCCCCGCGCGCAGCTCGATCGACCCCGCCAGCCGCGGTGTCCCCCGGAAGCCCTGGGCCGTGAGGAAGTGGCCGATCTCCATCTCGGGGCTGATCCCCTCCTCCACCATGCGGAAGACCTTGAGCATCACCTTGTCCTCGTAGAACAGGGTGGTGTTGGTCTGCTCCGTCTCGTTGACCCGCACCTTGAGCTGCCCCTCCGGGACGAGCTCCCCGAGCATGCTCTCCGGCACGCCGACGAGCTTCCCGCGGCTCGCCGGGAGCGATTGCTTCCCCCGGATGAGCGCGATCAGGCGCTCGGCGAAGTCGGTCGAGACCACCGCATCGTGCAGCACCCCTTCGTTCTCGGTGCCCGACGCCGGGTGCTTCACGGTGACGCTCGCGATCGCCGCGTGCCGGCTGCGGCCCACGATCTCCTTCGCCCGCTCCCCCGTGGCGAAGCCGACCGGCAGCACGTACGTCTCCGGCCCGCCGTCCGTGTAGTCGACCCGCACGAGCATCAGGAAGTACGCGGGCGGCGTGTTCGCGTCGCCTCCCTCCGACGGGAAGGAGACCACGTCCACGATGGTCATCGCCTTGCGGGTGCGCGCCTTGCTGCGGAACCACCGCCGCTCCGGCATATACGTCGCGAGGACCCGCAGGAGGGCGCTCCGCTCCTTGCCGGTCACGACCTCGGTCCACGAGGACTGCACGCTGAGGGAAGGCAGCACGTCCTGCTCCTCGGCGCTCGCGGCCGTCGCTTCCAGCGAGAACCAGAAGAAGTCGTACGGCCCCAGGGTGAGCACGTACGGCCTGGTGCCGATCTCCGGGAAGCGCGTGCTCCCGAACAGCTCCACCGGCACCCGCCCCTGGAAGCGCGACAGGTCGAACTCCACGAACTGCGCGTACCGCGACAGGTTCGCCACCACGAGCAGCCTCTGGTCGTCGATGCAGCGGATGAACGCGAGCACCCGGCCATTGTCGGGCTGCAGGAACTCGATCTCCCCGCGCCCGAGCACCTGGTACTGCTTGCGCAGGTTGATGAGGCGCTTCATCCACCAGAGCAGCGACGAGGAGTTGCTCTGCTGCGCCTCCACGTTGATCGCCTCGTAGTGGTACTCCGGGTCGGTGATCACCGGCAGGTAGAGCTTCTGCGGGTTGCAGCGCGAGAACCCGGCGTTCCTGTCGCCGCTCCACTGCATCGGCGTGCGCACCCCGTCGCGGTCGCCGAGGTAGATGTTGTCCCCCATCCCGATCTCGTCGCCGTAGTAGAGCACCGGCGTCCCCGGCAGCGAGAACAGGAGCGCGTTCATCAGCTCGGTGCGGCGCCTGAGGCGCATCAGCGGCGAGAGCCGTCGCCGGATCCCGAGGTTGATCCGGGCCCGGGTCTCCTCCGCGTACACCCGGTACATGTAGTCGCGGTCCTCGTCGGTCACCATCTCGAGGGTCAGCTCGTCGTGGTTCCGGAGGAACGTCGCCCACTGGCAGTTCGCCGGGATGTTCGGCGTCTGCTTGAGGATGTTGATGAGCGGGAAGCTGTCCTCCAGCTCCACCGCCATGAACATGCGCGGCATGAGCGGGAAGTGGAAGTTCATGTGGCACTCGTCGCCGTCGCCGAAGTAGGCCGACGCGTCCTCGGGCCACTGGTTGGCCTCGGCGAGCAGCATCCGGTCCTGGTACTTCGTGTCGATGTAGGCCCTGAGCTGCTTCAGGTAGGCGTGCGTCTCCCGGAGGTTCTCGCAGATCGTCCCCTCCCGCTCGTACAGGTAGGGGATGGCGTCGAGCCTGAGCCCGTCCACGCCCATCTCCATCCAGAAATCGAGCGCCTGCGTGATCGCCTCGTGCACCGCCGGGTTGTCGAAGTTGAGGTCCGGCTGGTGTGAATAGAACCGGTGCCAGTAGTAGGCGTTGGCCACCGGATCCCAGGACCAGTTCGAGGTCTCGAAGTCCTTGAAGATGATCCGCGCGTCCTCGTAGCGCTTCGGCGTGTCGCTCCACACGTAGAAGTCGCGCTCCGGGCTCCCGGGCGGCGCGCGTCGCGCCCGCTGGAACCAGGCGTGCTCGCTCGACGTGTGGTTGATGACCAGCTCCGTGATCACCCGGATGCCGCGCCGGTGCGCCTCGTCGAGGAGCCGCTTGAAGTCGTCGATGGTCCCGTAGGCCGGGTTGATGTCCGTGTAATCGGAGATGTCGTACCCCCCGTCCCGGAGCGGCGAGGGATAGAACGGCAGGATCCAGATCGCGGTGATCCCGAGATCCTGCAGGTAGTCGAGCTTGTCGATGAGCCCAGGCAGATCACCGATCCCGTCGCCGTTCGAGTCGCTGAATGCGCGAATGTGGATCTCGTAGATGATCGCGTCCTTGTACCAGAGGGGATTCGGCTCGATGGTCGAGGGCGTCGAGGTGTTCGGGGTTTTGCTCATAGGTAGTACTCGAACTGGTGCTCACTGCGGACGAAGCGACGAACTTTGAGGATGTGGGCCGGCATCACCCGCGGATCCAGCTCCACGTAGACCCGGCGTCCCCTCCACTGGTAGCGCGCGTCGGAGAGGAGATCGTGGACCTGGAACGAGCGGTCCTGGTCGGTGATGCCCGGGAGATCGATCTCGATCCACGACGCCTGGGTGTGGTCGGGGTCGAGGTTGACGACGACCACCACCACGCTCTGGCCGTCCTCGGACTGCTTGCTGTAGCAGAGGACGGTCTCGTTCTCGGCGCGGTGGAAACGGATGTCGTTCGTCTGCTGCAGCGCCGGGTTCTCGCGCCGGATGTGGTTCACCCGCTGGATCACGTGCCGCAGGCTGCCGGCGCTCTCCAGGTTCCAGCGCTTCAGCTCGTACTTCTCGTTGTCGATGTACTCCTCCGACCCTGGGCGCGGCACGTGCTCCATCAGCTCGAAGGCCGGCCCGTACATCCCGTAGTTACTCGACAGCGTCGCCGCGAGCACGAGCCGGGTGATGAACATCGGCCGCGAGCCGGTCTGGAGGTGCTCCGGCAGGATGTCCGGCGTGTTCGGCCAGAAGTTCGGCCGGTAGAACTCCGCGACCTCCGTCTTCGTGAGCGTCGTCATGTACTCGATGATCTCGTCGCGCCCCGTGCGCCACGTGAAGTACGTGTATGACTGCGTGAACCCGAGCTTCGCCAGCGCGTGCATCAGCGTCGGCCGCGTGAAGGCCTCCGCGAGGAAGATCGCGTCGGGGTGCGCCTTCTTCACCTCGCGCAGGCAGTACCCCCAGAACGGCAGCGCCTTGGTGTGCGGGTTGTCGACCCGGAAGACCTTCACCCCGTGCTCGGCCCAGAACAGGAACACCCCCGTGAGCGCGTCCCACATCGCGCGCCAGTCCTTCGACTCGAAGTCGAACGGGTACACGTCCTGGTACTTCTTCGGCGGGTTCTCCGCATACTGGATGCTCCCATCCGGCCGCTGCCTGAACCACGTGGGGTGCTCCTTCACCCAGGGATGATCCGGCGACGCCTGGAAGGCGATGTCGAGCGCCACGGCCAGCTTGTGATCCCGCGCCATGCGCACGAACCTGTCGAAGTCCGCGAGCGTTCCCAGCTCTGGGTGCACCGCCGTGTGCCCTCCCTCGGCCGCGCCGATCGCCCAGGGGCTCCCGGGATCCCCCGGCTCCGCCTTGAGGCTGTTGTTGCGCCCCTTGCGGTGCGCCGTACCGATCGGATGGATGGGCGGCAGGTACACCACGTCGAACCCCATGGCCGCCACGTGCGGCAGCACCTGCTCGGCGTCCGCGAGCGTCCCGTGCTTGCCGCCCTCGCCGAAGGAGCGCGGGAAGAACTCGTACCAGGCGCTGAACCGCGCCCGCGGCGGGTCGACGATCACCTGGAGCACCCGCGGGTACGTCGACGCCCGCGCCCGGTCCGGAGCGCGCGCGGCGACCAGCGCCGTCTCCGGCGCCAGCGCGATGGCGAGGCGCGTCTCCGTCGAGGCCTTCGTGTCACCCACGACCTCCGCTGCCTTCTTCAGCGCTGGCACGTCCGCCCCCGAGGCCCGCTCTGCCGCAGCCGCGAGCAACAGCGCGCCTTCCAGCAGCTCGACGCTCACGTCCTGCCCCGCCTCGACCTTGCGCTTCGCCCCCCGCTGCCAGGTGGTGAAGGCCTCGATCCAACCGACGACCGTGTACTCCCACGTCCCCAGCGTCGACAGCGTGAACGTCGCGCGGAACCTGTCATTCGCGTTGAGACGCTCGAGCGGCACCTCGTGCCACCCCCCGCCCGCCGTCCCCGTCAGCGCGTCCGCCGCGCCTGCCGCGCCCGTCGCGCCCGTCGCACCTCCAGCCCCCGCAGCCTCCGCGCCCCCCACAGGAGCAGCCGCCCGGTAGAGGAGCGCCCCGCCCACCGCATCGTGCCCATCGGGGATGAGATCCACCTCCACGGCCAGCCTGTCGCCGACCACCCGCTTGATGGGGTAACGACCCCCGTCGATCTCGGGCCGGACCCGCTCGATCAGCACCCGGAGGTGACCCTCTTCAACCATGCCTTCTCCCTCGTGCACGGACCCTCATCGCGTTCGATGCCGTAACCCATGCCCAGGACGCCACCCTGAATCCGCTTCCTCCAACGTTTCTCGGCGAAGTGCGGATGCCCCCGACAGACAACCTGGGAGGAAGGTGCAGATCGTTCCGTCTGGAGGGTTGCGTGCACCCGGGCATCGCTCGGTGTAAGAAGGCGGCGTCGCGGCCGTTACGGCTGCTGTGCGGCGGGCAGGTGCCTGCCGAGGAGCCCTTCGCATGAAGCGTACTGCCTTCTTCGCCCTCGCCTCCGTTGCCGCCGTCGCGGCGCTCGTCGCGTGCTCGTCGACGCCCGAGGCCACCGAGCCGGATCCGACCACCCTCTGTGCCAGCGGCTCACCGCCCCCCGGCACCTTCTGTGCTCCGGCCCCGCTCGCGACGGTCACCACCACCGTGACCACCTCCGCGACCCAGACCACGGCGAGCACCTCGGCCACCGCGATCCCTGCCCTCGCCGCCGCCGCCGCCACCCCGGTGATGCAGGGCCTCGCCATGCAGGAGGCCCCCGGCATGCAGCCCGAAGGTGGCCCCTTCGCCGGTCAGTTCCAGGAGGGCCAGACGCTCGAGCAGACAATCAACATCTCGCCCGGCAAGTGCTACACGATCGTCGGCGTCGGCATCGGCATCCAGGAGCTCGACATCCAGTTCTTCACGCAGCCCGTGCCCCAGGCGCCTCCCGTCCTCCTGGCCTCGGACAGCACCACCGGCCCGCAGGCGACCATCGGCGGCAAGGCCAGCGGCTGCTGGAAGAACCCCACCCCCCTCGGCGCCCCCGGCAAGGTAGTCCTGAAGGCGACCAAGGGCACCGGCATCGCGGCTGCCCAGGTCTACGTGAAGTGACGCGGTGTCGGTCCTGAGCCGAGGACGCGCGGCGCGCAGCCTCTCGCCTCAGCCACCGCAGGCCGTACCCGCAGCAAAGTCCCAGCATGGACCTGCCTTGCCGTCGACACCTTGATTCTCCGCCGCTGAACCTGAGCTGCTGGTGCCACCGTCTCCCGGGGCCCCCGCGGTGAATGCTTGCAGCGCCGACGCTGCGCCTGGCGTCACCGCCCAGGCAACACCGACGGCGTGACCTCCTCGGCCTCCGCCACCAGCCCCACCATGACCGCCCCGCCCTCCGTCACCGCCGGAGCAGCCAGCCTCCGAAGGAACCATCCCTGAATCGGCGCCTCCCTTGGCGCCTTCTCCTCCCAGGCCGCCGTTCTTGCCAGCAGCACCGCCACCACCGTGACCGGCGGCCCCCACGCGCACGCTCACGTCCTGCAACACCAGCCGCGCCCCGAGGCTCACGACACCGATGCTCGAACCTCCAGCCTGACCGCCTCCGCCGCCTCTTCCGCCGCAGCCCCCCGCGCCCCCGCCGCCCCCGCTGGCGCCGGAGCCGGTGACGTTGCTCCCGCAGAACGCCCCCGCTTTCGTGCCGCCGCCACCCCCTCCTCCGTGCCCACGCCCGCCGGGTGCACCGGGAGCGCCATCACCGCCACCGATTCCGGCCAGTGAGAGCAACGTCGCAGAGCCCCCGCCGCTGTCTGCGCCCTTCGTCCCCGAAGCACCTTTCTCACCGTCCTCACACATGTCCGACGACGAGAGCTGCCCTTCACCTCCTGAGCCGTACTGCTGCGGGTTCGGGTCGATGTACGGCAAGCCGGTCAGCCCTGTTCGACCGTTGTCGTGTTCACCTGTCGCCCCCTCGCCGCCGTCCCCTCCCCGCGTCCCGCCATCGTCACACATCGTCTCGCCACCAAGACCGCCTCTCACCATGCCAGCCTCGGCGCACGCCTTCGACGCAGCGCCTCCAACCCCCTCGGCAGGTGCATCTGTACCGCTCCTGGCAGCCTCCGACGGTGTCACCCCCGCGACCCCATCCTTCCCATCGCCTGCCACCACCTCGACCTGCGCGAGCGTCGCCTCCACGTCCGCCACCATGACGCCCACCGACGACCCGCCCTCCCTGGTCGCGCTCGCCGCACGAATTTCGAAACCCTGCACCTTCGCGCCTCGGGCGCCCTCCCCGAGGGTCACCGCCACCGCATCCGCGGGCCCCTCGACGAAGCTCCGTGCTTCCACGCTCCAGCGCCACCCGGCCTCGCAGTCGAAGCCACCGAGCACGGTCACGCCTTTGTCGATCACCACCGCCTCGACGAACGCCCCCGCCGCGCAGGCGTAAACCCGCCTGCCATGCGCCGCCTCCACCGCCTCGGAGATCGACGCATACGGCCTCTCTCTCGTCCCGTCTCCCCCCGCCGCCGCAGTGGCACGCACGAACACGCCACACGTCTCCGTCACCAGGGAGGGGTCTATCGTCGGATCCCCAGCACAGCCCTCCGGGAGGATGTCTTCCCCCTCGTCGGCGGAGCACACGCCAGCGTTCTCGCAGTCCAGAGGCGTGCTGAAGAGACACCCGGAGAGCGACGCCATCGCCCCCAGACCAACCGACGCAGCAACCCGCGACAACCAAGGCATCCTGCGCATCTCCCCGCCTCCCCCTGCACAAGAAACGCGATGACGGCGTGCCGTCGTTGCGCGCTGGATCAGCTCAGAAGTCTCCCCGGAGCGTCACTCCTGCCGGCACACTGCCAGGTGCAATCCACATGCGCGGCGAGGGTGTGCTGCGCGATCCCATGCGCGGACTGGCAGACGCGCGCGAGGACGCCAGCACGGAATAAGCCACCGTCGCTCCTCCGACCACGCCTGCACCGAGGAAGGTCCACGCGGCCGCGCTGGAGAGCGTGTCCCGGGCACTCAGGGCGCCGCGCAGTCCACCACAGATCCCGCTCGTGGCCGCCGGTGGACAGGACGTGCCTGTAGCTTCGAGCTGCTTCCTGTAAGCCTCGGCATCGCTCGACCTCCCGTTCGCCGTCACCGTCAGGATCGTGCCTGCCACGACGCCGAGACTGGTGGCCACGGCTCCCATGACGATCAAGGCCGTTCGCGGCTCAGCCCTCTGCGCATCCCTGGCATCTGCGGGCGACGATGCGCCACGGCGAGCCACCCTGCCCAGTTCCCCCCCGCCTTCCCCTTCCTGCCCGTCCCCCGCCGCGAGCGGCGTCTCGACCGCAGGCAGCGCGAGGCTCACCTCCCGCCGCTCCCCCCGGCTGACCTGGACCGTCGCCAGGGCCGTCTGGAATCCCTTCGCCCGCGCTTCGATCCTGTGCTCCCCCGGCTCCACGAACAGCACGCCCTCGGGAGGTGACGGCGCAACCCGTCCCCCGTCCACCCAGATCTCGGCGTCGGCGACCGACACCCGCGGCGCGATGACCCCGACTCTGGCGCGGGCCTCGGCCATCATCGCCCGCGCATTTTCCTTCTCCCGCGCGCTCGCCTCCGGGTCGCCCGCGAGCCCCTGAAGGTAGATCGCGAGATGCCTGGCAGCTTCACTGTCGAGCCCCAGCTTCAGCTCCGTCGCGCCCAGGTTGCCCGCGGTGGTGAAGTGCTCATTCAGCGCCCAGGCGCCCGCGAATGCGGTGTACGCGTCCTGCCAGCGGCCCTTGCCATAGGCGGCGACCCCCTGGCTGTAGAGCTCACGGGACTTGCTGAGCCGCGCCGTCTTGTCGGGGTCCATCGGCGCCTCGGCGGCAGGGCTGCTCCGCATCTTCCCGGCCGAAGGCTGCGCGCTGGCCAGCGGGGAATGCAGGACCGACGCGCACACGAGGGCGACGGAGAGCTTGCCAGCCACACATCGAGCTTTCCGCATCATCAGAACCTGACCCGTGGTTGTGGAAGTTGCGTTCTGGAAGGCTCACCCGTGCCGCGGGGGACGGCCGTGGAAGCTCGCAGGGAGGAGGAGGAGGCGCCGGTCGAGAAGGCAGGCGCGGAAGACGCATGCGCCGACGGCAACGGTGCAGGCAACGCCGCACTCGCGGCCGGTGCCGGAGACGCTGGAAGCGCAGAAGGCGTCAGCGCCGACGCGCTCCCGGGAGGAGGGGCATCCTGCGCCGTGGCCATCGGATGTCCGTCTGCCGTGGCGCTCGAAGGGACCTTCGCCTCACCGCGGCCCCCGAGCACCGCGAGGGTCATCACCACCACGGTCCCCACGATCGCCAGCGAGGACAGGCCGACGACCCACCACCCGGTTGCGCCACGCGATGCCGCACCTCGCCGCGCCTCCCCTGCGGCAGGGAGGCGTGTGGCAGGCACGCGCGTGGCCGGCTGCGCGAGGGCCGTACCGAGCGTGCCTCCGTTCACGAAGGGCAGCGCAACCTCGGTGCTCGCCGCCCCTCCGGAAGCCACCGCCCCCGTGGAGCTTGCTTTCAGGCCCGCATCCACCGCCGCCGACCCGACGCGCTCCTGACGCAGCCGCGCCAGGGCAGCGTCGAGCGCCGGGTTCTCCCCCGGCAACACCACCGGAGGCGGCGCGCTGTCCCGGCGCTGCGCCGCGGCCATCAGCCCTCCCCCTCCGCGCCGAGCCCGAGGCGCCGCAGGGAGGCCTCCAGGGCGGCGTGTGCTGCGGCCATCCTCCGCCGCACCGTGCGATCGCTGAGCCCGAGGGCGGCGACGATCTCCTCGAGCTTCAGGTCCTCGTCGTAACGCATCTGCAGCATGCGCCGGTGCGCCGCATCGAGCTCGCCGAGCGCATTCTTGACCAGCGCGCGTGTCTCCTCGGTCAGGAAGGCTTCGTCGGGACTCGGGGGGCCCGCGGCCAGGCCAGCGCACACGGCGCCAGTCCCGGGGCCTGCACCGTCAGGCGCGTGCTCATGGTGGACGCCCGGCGCGTCATGGCGGACCTCCCACGACCCCCACGCCTCGGCACCGAGCACGACCTCCGTGTGCATGGCGCGGCGCCGGAGCGCATGCTGGCGATGGTCCCTGTCGCGCGAGCGCCGGATCTCTCCGACGATGTAATAGACCGCGTAGCTCGTGAACCTCGTCCCCAGGTCCGGATCGAAGCGAGAGGCCGCCACCGCGGCGCCATACCTGCCGGCCGCCACGAGGTCCTCGCGCACGTCCTGCTGCGCCCATGGCGCGCACTCGCGCACCAGCTTGTGGACGAGCCGCTCGACCGACAGGAGCAGCCTCGACTGGGTCGCCGTCAGCGGCGAAGGCGCCGGCGGCGAAGAGTGCCGGTCGCCTCCGCTCATCGGCCCCTGCCTCCAGCCCCACTGCGGGCATGACCGGAGGGCTGCACCGGCCACCCCGGAGCCACGGAAGCCACAGCAACGACCCACGGCGCGATGGCGTCATCCTCGTCGGTCAGCAGCGGCTCCATGGATCGTCTGGCCTCTTCTCGGGGTGCCTGGGTGCTCAGAACGGCCGCGGGTGGCGGGGGTGCGATGAAGGCTTCGATGCCCCGGCGGGCGCAGCGTTTGCGGTCTCCCGGACAGGTTTGTGAGTCGCTTCCGGACGCTTCGCGCTCGGTCCCGCGGACGCCAGGGACGTGGAGGCATCCCTGCGAGCGACGCTGGATCGCGCCACGGCGGGCAACCCGTTCGGGCGCTCCTCGGGCCGCACGGGCGATTGCACCTCCGGACGTGACAAGGGCAACGGCAATGCCCACAAGCGTTCCTCGGGCCGCGCAGGCGATGGCTCCTCGGGACGGGAAGCAGGTCGCGGCGACACCTCGGGGCGCCCCTCGGGTCGCACGGGCGGAGAACCCGGCAGCGACCCCCGCGGCTCTTGCCCGCTTTGCCCCTCGCTCAGAGACGGCGCAGCTTCCCCACCGGAGGGTGACGCGAGGACACGCTGTAATGACGGCGCCTCCGTGTCGCCCGCCGCCTGACGCGCGAAGAGCGCCGCCGGCATACCCGCGTGCACCGTGCTGGCCTCGGACAGAGCCACCAGACGTGGGTGCACGATCAAGAAGAGCAGCAACGCCACAGCGCCTCCCGAAGCCACCCAGAGCAAGCGCCTCCGCGCGGGTGCTGACCCGCGCGTCGCCCCCGCAGCCATCCTGTACCCAGGAGCGCTCCCTGGAACGCGCGTGGGAACCTCGCTGCCGTCGTCCGCCTCGGCCGAACCTGGCTCCGCGAGCTGCGCGAAAGACGCACCTCGCCCGGGCGCTGGCGTCGGTTGTCCCCACGCGAACGGCGCCGTGCCGCTCGGGGGTGCCGCTCCCATGCGCACCGTGCCACCGCGAGGCGGGGACGCATCGTCCGGGGACGACACCATCCGCAACGTGCCTCCTCGCGGGTGAACCCCAGCAGCGGCAGCGCTCTCGCTGCGGGCGATCAGGTATGCCCCCACCGCCGCCGGATCCGTCATCTCGCGCGGGAGTCGCTCCGACGGAGCCTGCCGCACCGGCGCCCGCGCTGCGGAAGGAACGTTGCGGACCATCCCCGCCCCGGAGCGGCGTCCTTCAGACCCCGGCGCGAGCCTCGGATCGCCTCGTCCTCCCTGCTCGGGACGCTCCCGGAGGATCCTCCAGGCCTCCGAGATGGCCTCGGCCAGCGCACCACCACTCGGATAGCGCTCCCTCGGATCCTTGGCCGTCGCGCGGCTGACCACGTCCGACAGCGCGCGCGGAAAGCCCAGGCTGGAGAGCGGCGGCGCCAGCGTGAAGGCGTGCTCGAAGCACAGCTCCCAGGCATTGCGCTCCTCTCCCTGGTCATCGCGCAGGAACGGGTGGAACCCCGCGAGCATCTCGAAGGCCATCAGGCCGAGCGCATAGACATCCGTCGAAGGTGACACCCCGAGCCTCGTGTTGAACTGCTCGGGCGCCATGTACGCGGGTGTCCCGATCGGCTCCTGCGTCATGGTGGACCCGTGAATGTGCGCGATCCCGAGATCGAGCATCTTCAGCCGGTCCTCGCCGGTGAGCATGAAGTTCTCGGGCTTGATGTCCCGGTGGACGATGCCGAGCGCATGGCACTGCTCGGCGGCGTAGGCCGCGGCGCGCAGCGTCGCGCAGGCCACGTCCACGGACAGCGGCCCCTCCCGCAGCATCCTGGCGCGGACGGTCTCGCCTTCGAGCAGCTCCATCAGCAACCAGACCAGGCCCTCGTGCTCCCCGTGATCGTGCACCTCCACGATGTTCACGTGCCTGATGCCGACCATGACGATGCCCTCGTCGAGCATCCGCCGCACCTGGGCCTCACGGTCGTGCCACGTCGGCTGCAGGACCTTGAGGGCATACCGACGCCCGCCCCGCCCCACCACCTCGAAGACCGCCCCCATGCCGCCCTGGCCGAGCAGCCGCACCACGGTGAACCCCTTGAAACGCTGCCCCGGCCTGAGCGGCTCATGCGCGCGCATCGCGCCCTCCACGCGCTGCGATGCTCGGCCGCGGCAGAGCTTCATGGGCAAGATCTCCAGGGTGTGTGAAGCATGGGTGGAGCGAGCATCACCACGGTGACGCCCACACCCCTAGAATGAAGGGCACCGGCGGGAACCGGCCAGGTTATCACACGATTACATCGCACAATGGCAGGTCGGCCCAGCTCACCTCATTGGCGCCCTCCCGCTCACCCTGCCAGCCTCGCTCACCCCTCCCCGAAGCGACGGAGCCAGCGCCAGGGAAACGGCTTCCAGAAGGGCGTCCGGAGCGCCTCGTCCTCGGGCCCGATCACGAACCAGCTCGACGTTGCATTCGGGCGCAGCACCTGGACGTTCTGCGCCGGCATGAAGCTCTGACCGAGGAGCAGCGCCGCGCGCCCGTCGCTTCCCCGCGCCACGTCGAGCACCAGCACCGCATGCCCGGGCGTCCCGGGCTGCACCACGAAATCGCCGGGCGCGATCACCTCGGCAGCGACGGCCTGCGTCTGCTGGGCAAGCGCTCCGGTGTTCGACCAGGTGAATACGCCGTCAAGCCATGCCCGGAAGGTCGCGTGGTCGGCCTCCCCGGCCTTGGTGCGGGGCTCCCAGACCAGTGCCTCGCCGCGCTGCACGGGCCGCTCCCCGCGCGTCCACCGCGCGAAGGGCAGCTCCACGCCGGCACCCGCGCGGTAGCTCAGGTCGCGGTCACCGCGCGCCCACCGCCACTCGGCGTGCAGGCGGATGATGGCGTCGGCGCACTGCTGCAGGTCCGCCTTGCCGACGTCGATGGCCACCACGGCGGCGAGGTTCTGGTGGTCCGAGGGCAGGATGACGCCACCGCTGTTGCTGAGCACCGGCGTACCCGGCGCGGCCAGCGGCAGGCGCCGGAGCCACGCCCCGAACGACCCGTCCGGCACGTCGACCCGCGTGAAGCCCGCAGGCGGCGACGGAAAGCGCTCCACCAGCGTATCCACCGGCGCGGGCACCTCCAGCGTGGCATCGCCGAGCCAGGGATACGAGGCCGCCGAGATGCCCCCGGCCGCCGCCGGCGCCGACCGAGACGCGCTCTCCCTCGCCTCCCTCGCCTCCCTCGCCTCCCTCGCTCCCCCTGCCCTCGCCTCCCTCGCTCCCCCTGCCCTCGCCTCCCCCGCCGGTGCCGCCACCTCGCTCCGCGACCCCGACAGCGCCACCGCCGCCGCGGGCTCCCCCGTGGAGGCCGCCCCACGCCCGGATGCCGCTGCGGAGGCGATCTCGCCCCCCGGAGCTTCGCCAGTCGCCTCCCTGGGCCCTGGAGCGGGGTCACAGCCGGCCGCGCTCCCGACGGCGAGCGCCGCCGCGGTCAGCACCACGGAGGGGGAGAGGAACAGCGCAGGACTCCGGTGGGTCATGACACGCTCTACGTGGCAGGAGGCGCGAAGTTCTCCCGCCAGGCGCGCCTCACCCTGTCTCCCCTTGCTCCGCGGGGTCAGCTCCCTCGCCCTCCGGCGGTGGCGCGGGCAGCCGCACCCGCACCACCCGCACCTGGCGCGGGCTCGCCTCGACGATCTCCAGCGACACGCCGCCCGCCACCACGAACCGCTCACCGGTGACCGGGATCCGGCCCGCTGCCTCTAGGCACAGGCCGGCCATGGTCGACCAGCGCTCCCCCTCCGGCAGGTCCACGTCGAGCACCCGGCTCACGTCCCGCACCGGCACGTCCCCTTGCACCACCAGCGAGCCGTCCTCCTCGCGCTGGATCGGCTCGGGCATGGGCTTGTCGTGCTCGCCCACGATCTCCCCGACGATCTCCTCCACCAGATCTTCGAGGGTCACGATCCCGCTCATCGCCCCCCGGTCGTCGACCACGATGGCGAGCTGCACCTTGCGCTTCCGCATCTCCGCGAGGATGTCGACCGTGCGCATCGTCTCCACCACGTAGAACGCTGGCCGCACGATGCCCTCCAGCGCGAACGGGCGCTGCCCCCACAGCATCGCCAGCACGTCCTTCACCGTGATGTACCCGACCACGTTGTCCCGCGTGCCCTCGTACACCGGCATGCGCGTGTGGCCGTGCTCCGTCACCACCCGCTGCACCTCCTCGGGCGGCGCCCCCTTCGGGATCCCCACCACCTTCACCCGCGGCAGCATCACGTCGAAGGCGGTCAGCTCGGCGAAGTCGATGGCGCGCGAAGCGATCTCGCCCGCGCTCTTGTCCATCGTCCCCGCCTGCGCCGCCTCGTCGACCATCTGCTGGATCTCCTCGGGCGAGAGCCGGGCCTCGGTGAAGGTCGTGCTGTCCCCGAACAGCCGGAGCACCACGTTCGAGCTGGCCGTCAGGAACCACACGATGGGCCTCGTGATCCAGGCCAACCACTCCAGCGGCCGCCCGATGAACATCGCGTAGCCCTCGGCCTGCCGCAGCGCGAGCGACTTGGGCACCAGCTCCCCGAGCACGAGCGACAGAAAGGAGATCGCGGCGATGATGATCGCCAGCGCGATCTCCTCCGCGTGCGGCGCCAGCCACGGCACCGAGCGCACCAGAGGCTCGATGTCTCCCGCCATGCTCGCGCCGCCGAACGCGCCCGCCGACGAGCCGATGACCGTGATCCCGATCTGCACCGTGGCGAAGAAGCGCTCCGGGTTCGCGCGCAGCCTGCTGATCGCGCGGGCCCGCCGGCTCCCGTCCTGGAGGAGCTGCTCGAGGCGGCTCTTCCGCAGCGACACCACGGCGATCTCCGCCCCGGCCAGCACACCGTTGGCGAAGATCAGCGCGACGATGATCAGGATCTCGAAGAGAATGACGTCCTCCCGCTCCCCCGGCTCAGGCCCTGCCTTCTACCGCATTCTCCGCGCCGCGGCCCGTCTCCGCGTCACCCCTCACCGACGAGACGGCCCATGCCCTCGCCGACCCACCGCGCCTCCGCCGCGGCGTTCACCGCCGCCTCTCGTGCCGCCGCTGCCGCTTTGCCTCCGCGTGCTCGGCCTCCAGCCGCTCCGCTTCGTGCTCCGCCTCAACCTCGACCCGCGCGCGCGCGGCTTCCTCCTCCGCCATCGCGCGCCCCATCGCCTCTTCCTCCGAGATGCGCGCCAGCGGAGGCACCCGGTAATCCAGCGCCTCGACGCGCTTCCTGCCCTTGCCCTTCGCCCTGGCCTCCGCGCCGAAGCGTGCCGGCCCCCGCCCCCCACCGCTCCTCACTGCGGCCATGGCCAGCTCGTGGTGGCGGCGCTGGTGCTCCTTCCACCACTTCTTCGACCGCTTGTGGTCAGCCCAGTCGTCCTCGTTCCTGGTCAGCGCCACCAGGCCGTGGATGGCCACCCCGATCCCCCACAGCAGCCACGTCGACACCGCAGCAACGGCCGGCGCGTTCGTCAACAACAGGAGCCCCGAGAGCGCCACGTTCACGATCACATAGATGCCGAAGTGCCGCTGCCACCCCCGCCGCTGCCTCCGGATCCACGCCTCGCGCTCCGCCGCGTCGTCGACCTCGACGAGCGCACCCTCCTCGTCCGCGCGGCGCACCGCGAGCGCGTCAGCCCCCCGGCGCTCCGGCCCCTGCTGCGCCTGCTGCGCCTGATGCCCCTCCTGCGCCTTGCGCTCCCGGAGCGCGCGGCTCGCCTCGCGCACCGACTCGGCGTCCACCCCCACCTCCGTGGCCACCGCGAGCAGCTCGTCGAAGCTGAGGCGCGTGTCTCCCCGCTTCTCCGCCTGCCTCTGGATCGCCTGCGCGAGCACCTCGTCCACCTCGACCGTCGCGTACCGCTGGGCGAGCGTCGCGCTCTGCGGCGCGGGAGCCCCGGACGGCCGGGCATCCACCCCCTCCCCCGCGGACCCATGCGCTGCCGCGTCCTCCAGCGCGGGCGCCGACCCAGCGCGCACGGCGGCCCCTTCGAGCGCCTGCACCAGCGCCTCCATCGACCCGAACCGCTTCTCGGGTCGCCTCTCCAGCGCGCGCATCACCGCCGCGCGCACTGCCGGCGGCGCGCCCGCGAGGGCCCCCTCGTCGACCTCGTCGGTCAGCACCGACGCCAGCACCGCGAGCACGTCCGTACCGCCCCGCCAGGGCGCCTTCCCGGTGAGCAGCTCGTAGGCGAGCACGCCCCACGCGAACTGATCCGCCCGCCCATCCAGCGGCTCACCGCGGATCTGCTCGGGCGCCATGTACACGGGCGTCCCGGGCTTCACCCCCTCGGTGGTCAGCGTCGGCAGCGCCGCAGACTGCGTGGAGGCCGAGGGATCCGCACCCCCTCCCGTCCGGCGCGCGATGCCGAAGTCGAGCACCTTCACCACCCCGTCCTCGCGCACCATCACGTTCTCGGGCTTGATGTCCCGGTGCACGAGCCCCCGCTTGTGCGCGACCCCCAGCACCCGCGCCACGTCCACCAGCCACGAGATACGCTGCGCCTGCTGCGCCTGCTGCGCCCCGCCCTGCTCCTCCAGCACCGCGCGCAGCGTCTGGCCCGGGACCAGCTCCATCGCGATGTAGGGCGCCCCCTCGATTTCGCCGATGTCGAAGATCGACACCGCGTTCGGGTGGTCCAACGCCGCCGCCGCCCGCGCCTCGCGCAGGAGCCGCGCCCCTGCCTCCTCGCCGGTGGCGGCCCCGGTCAGCACCTTGAGCGCCACGCGCCGCCCGAGCCGCGCGTCGTGGGCGCGGTACACGGCGCCCATCCCCCCCTCCCCGATCGCAGCCTCAATCTTGTAGCGCTCGAACGTATCGCCCGGCTTCGGCATCGTGAGGCCGGGAGTGTAGTCGATCCTCCCCGCCTCCTGTACGCCTCGTGCCCCCGCGCTACCCGCCCCTCCTGCGCAGCCGCACCGCCGCGCGCCCTCCTCAGCCGTCCAGCCGCCGCACCAGCTCCTTGGTGATGTTCTTCTGGTGCGACTCCAGCGTACCGCCGCCTATCTCCAGGAGCTTCGCGTCGCGCAGCAGCCGCTCCACCTTGTACTCGGTGCAGTAGCCCCACCCGCCGAGCACCTGCATCGCGTTGTCGGCCACCTCCTTGCCCACCGGCGCCGCGAACAGCTTGCTCGCGTCGGTGCCGAGGCGGTTCCGGTGCTCGGGACCGACCGCGCGCGCCACCGTGTAGATCAGCGCCCGCGCCGCCTCGGTCTTCGCGTAGCTCTCGGCGATGTAGCGCTGGATCTGCCCGTGCTCGTGGATCGGCTTCCCGAAGCTCGTCCGTTCCGTCGCGTAGCGGGTCATGATCTCCATGCACCGGTCGGCGATGCCGAGGCTCATCGCCGCCAGCGTCAGCCGCTCGATCTCCAGGTTGCGCATCATGTTGCGCACGCCCCCGCCCACGCCCCCGACCACGTTCTCCGCGGGGACCTCGCAGTCGTCCATGATCAGCTCCCCCATGGTGCTCGCGCGCATGCCCATCTTGGAGATCTTCTCGCTCGTGGAGAACCCCGGGAAGCTGCGCTCCACCACGAAGGTGGTCACCTTGCCCTCCACCGTCGCGTACACGAGGAACACGTCGGCCTCGGGCGCGTTGGTGACCATGGTCTTGCGCCCGTTCAGCAGGAAGCGGTCCCCGTCCTTGCGCCCCACCGTCTTCATCCCGAGCACGTCGGTGCCGCCCGACGGCTCCGTCATCCCCATCGCCCCGATCCACTCCCCCGAGATCACCTTCGGCAGGTAACGCGCCCGCTGCTCCTCGTTCGCTGCCCAGCACAGGTTGTTCACGAACAGCATCGCGTGCGCCAGGTACGCCAGCGTGAACCCCGGATCGCTCTTCGACAGCTCGTGGTGCACAATCACCGCCGCCGTCGCGTCGAGCCCCGCGCCGCCGAGCTGCGACGGCACCGTGATGCCGAGCAGCCCGAGCTCCGCCACCCGCCGGAGCAGCGGGATGTTCAGCGTGGCCTTGCGATCGTGGTCCTCCGCCTGCGGCTCGACGACCTCGCGGGCGAAGTCGCGGACCATGTCGCGGAGCATCCGGTGCTCTTCCGTGGGATTTTCGAGGTCGAACAAGGCAGCGTTCATGGTGGCGGACCCTATAGCACGGCATTTCCCGCAGCGATCGCCCCCAGCCCGCGCGGGAGGTGGCTCAACCCCGCACCCTCGCAGCTTGCAGCACAAAACGCCGCTGATGCACTGCGGCATGCCGCGTGGCGAGCGACCAGCGCGGTGGCCCCCAGGGGTACACCAAGCCGCCGCGAGGTCGGTCGTCGTGGGCGCAGTGACGGCCATGTCGGCACGAGTTTCACGCCGCGAGCTGCGGCACTTCCTCCGAGCAGCGCCGCACTGGCATGCTGCCCGCACCATGGCCACCGCGCGCGCTCTACCCCGGACCGCGCTCCCTCCAACCTCTCGTCCCTGGAGATGCCAGATGCGGCTGTTCCGGCGTTCCCTCGTCTCGTGCCTCGTCGCCCTCGCCCCCCTCGCCTCTGCCTCCTCGGCCCTCGCCGTCAGCGCCGAGGTACGCGACTTCCTCATCCAGGACGTCTGCGTCAACGCCCAGGACCAGCCCATCGTCGGCGACCCCTACACCTGCCTCACGCACCGCGACCTCCGCCTCGGCGAGAAGATCCCCTACCGCTACACCGACAGCGAGAACGGCGCCGTCTACCAGTCCGTCTTCTCCTTCCCGGTGCGCTCCCCCAACCTCTCCGACCCGAACCCCCGCGTCGTCGTCGCCAAGGAGTTCGGCGGCAACGACGTCGGCACCGCCTTCCGCGACTTCGACCGCTGCACCGGCGGCAACTGCACCCCCGTCTACCGCGACGGCTACGACGTCGCCGAGATGAACGGCACCTACGTCTCCTTCGTCGGCACCAGCGACCCGGGCATCAACAACCAGTCGTTCTGGCGCAAGGGCTGCCCCTCGGGCACCAGCGACCCCTCCTGGAACGAGGACGGCTGGATCCTCTTCCCCGCCACCATCACCCAGGGCGTGCAGGGGAACGTCACCCACTACCTGAACATCACCACCAACAACAAGTGCCCCTCCAGCTTCAACGCCGCCCACGTCGCCTGGGATTACCGGAGCCAGCCGGTGACCTACACCTCGGGCAAGTCGATGACCACCATCACCTCCCACCATTTCGCGGGCACCGGCACCAACAACGCCACCTCGTTCGAGATGTTCTACTTCACCAAGCAGTACGGCTTCACCCGCTGGGAGGTGTGGCGCCGCTCCGACCAGTGCGGCAGCGGAGGCTGCGTCCCCAAGGTCCACGGCTGCAACGGCGACACCAGCGCCGTCATCAGCGGCCAGACCTTCATCCGCCTCGACTGCCGCGACAGCACCTACGTGGTCAACGAAGCCTTCCCCCTGGAGACCGCGCCCTTCGTCGCCTCGCCGCAGCTCAGCCGCACCCAGAACCTGGTGAAGGGCGGCACCTTCGCGAACGCCATGCTGGAGCCGGGCTGGGACCGCTTGAGCCCCCAGACCACCACCAACTGGACCTTCATGACCGGCCAGCACACCCCGAACAACGTCTCGCTCGCCTTCGCGTGCGCGGGGAGCTGCGCCTCGAACAGCGTCTACCACGACGCCACCGTCACCTCCCTCAACGGCGGCGGAACCCAGACCGTGCGCTACGGCGCGGCGCTCAAGGTCGACGCGGCGCCGTCAGGCCTCTACATGGTCGCCCACCTCTTCAACCTGAGCGGCGCCCACATCGAGTCGCGCACCCAGTACTTCGACGTGCAGACCAGCTTCGCCGCCTACGAGAACAGCTTCGGCTGGGACTTCAACGCGCAGCCCCTCTCCAAGATCCGCGTCGAGTTCTACCCCCAGGCGGCGAACCGCGACTACCACCTCGACGAGGTGTTCCTCGTCGGCCAGTGACCCCCCGGCGCCGTGACCCCCGGGCACCACGACGCCCGGGCGCAGCTCGGGCGCTACAACGCCCGGGCGCAGCGCCCGCTCCGGTAGTAGCGACGCGCATCCTTGCCATACCCTGCCCTGAAATCGTTCTTCAGCTTGAAGAGCTTGGCCACCCAGCTCCCCGACCAGGTGATCGTCCCCGTCCCGTTGTCATAACGCACGCAATCGTTGCACGGCACCTTGGGCAGGTAATCGTCGACGCTGTCGATCGTCGTGTTGTACGCAATCCCGGAGAGGTCCATGTGCCCCCACCTCCCCACCCCCAGGGGAAACTTCCCCACGTCCGTGATATCCCCCGGCTTGCAATTCTGCGACACCGACCCATCCCCGAGGCAATCGTACCCCGCGCGCAGCGGCACCCCACTCTCATCATCCCCCCACGGATACGGCCGCTGCTCGCTCCCCCCCACCGCAGCGTGGTTGAACTGCGCCTCGGTGGGCAGAAACCCCCCATCCCAGGCGCAGAACGCCCGCAGCTCGTAGTACGTGACGCAGACGATGGGCTTCTTCTCCCTCGCCCCCGGAGCATCGCTCCACGTGTTCCACGCCCCGTAGATATCGCATTTCAGCGCCGCCATGAGCGCCCCCGCATCCGCAGGCAGCCACGCATTCCACGCCGGATCCCAGCCCGTGTCTCTCCCGTGCGTGTACGGATTCGCCCCCGACCCCGGCACCGGCGGTTGCTGCTGCGTCCCTCCCCCGGCCTCCATGAACGCCCGGAAGCGCCCCACCGTGATCGGATACTTGTCGAGCCCGAACGCGCTCACCGTCGCCGGGTAAGCCGGATCATTCATCCTGTTGAACGTGCCCCCCGGAACCTCGAGCACCGCACAGCAATCGTCATCCCCAGTCACACCGCAGTTCTGCCCCGCCCCCTCCGCGCCCGACACGCAGCTCCGCGGCGTGCTCCCCGACGCATCGCCCGCCCCGTCGGCGCTCGCGCTGACGCCCCCGGTCTCCCCTGCCTCGCCCCCCGTGTCTCCACTCTCCCCCGGCTCCGCCCCCTCGGGCTCTCCGAGATCACCGGAGAGATCCACCCTCTTCTCATACTCCGCCACGGAGGAGATGACCTCGGGAAAGCTATCCCCGTAGGCACACCCGAGAGCCAGACACGACACGAGCGAAGCTGCAGTCATCACGACGCCGCGTGCGACGATTGAGTTCATACATTCCTGTGGATCCGGCGCCAGCGGCCGGTCATGAGGCGACAAGGTCCGTCAATACAGCCGGCGCAGACCGGGCCGAACGACGCACCAGGAGCGCGCGAGGCACCCCGGACACGACGCTGAAGGCTCATGGTTCCACGCAGGAGAGCGGCGAAGCCCTCCTGACGACGCATGACTCCAGTTTGGATGCAGCAGCGTGGAGCGGGGTCGCCGCGCCCCTCGATCGCTCCGTCGCAGAAAAGCAGCCCAGGGCATGGCCGTCTGCTCCGACGGTGCCCCTCGCAAAGACACGCGAGCCGAACGTCGCGCATCCGTCCACCGAGCCCGACACCTGCCCCCCTATCGCGCGCCACCAGGCACCCGTTCTTCGGCGCGCCTCCACGTCACTACCCCTTCAGCGCGCCTCTTCACCTGCACTATCTCAATGCGAAGCGAATGAGATTCAGTCCGGGGCATCCTCGTCCTGCTCACCCTCTCGTGAATGCCGAAGGACACTGCACCGCTGCACCAGCCGTGCGCCGTCTGCACGCCCCTGTGCGCATTCTCGACCCCTCGCTGCGCGCCCACGCCGCTCGCCGCCTCGCGCCTTTCCCTGATAACGTCTCACTGCATGGATGTCGTGTCCGCCTGCGCCCTCCCCGTATCCGCGCGCGTGTGGCCCACCCTGCGCAGCGGCTGGACGCTCACCGTCGTCTGCAAAGCCACCTACCTGCTCTCTCCTGTCGAGTCGACCTTACTTCCCACCCAGGAAGCCCCGACCGAGGAAGACACCACCTGGGACGACGACCCCAGCCGCAGCCTCTCCGCCTCCACCGACATCCTCCCCTTCAAGCCCCGCGCCGACATCGTCCTCGTTGGCAGCGCCTACGCCCCTGGCAAGACCCCCGCACGCTCCTTCGTCACCCGCCTCCTCGTCGGCGACCTCGACAAGTCCATCGAAGTCCACGCCGGCCGCGCCTGGACGCAGGACGGCCACCTCCGTGAGGGCCCCCGCGTCACCAAGGTCCCCCTGCGCTACGAGCGCGCCGCAGGCGGCCCCGACACCTGGAACCCCGTCGGCGTCCGCCGCGACGCTCCGCCGGACATGTACGGCATGCGCCCGCTGCCCGACCTGCA
>NZ_ASRX01000089.1 GCF_000601485.1 Chondromyces apiculatus DSM 436 | reverse complement strand
GCTGTTGCCGAGCGCGCCAGCAAGGCCCGCGAGGACCTCCCCCTCCTCTGCGACACCCTCTGGATCGACACCGACCGCGCCCTCTGCACCCTCGTCTGGCGCGGCCGCCTCGCCCTGAGCCACCCCGAGGAAGCCGGCCGCATCGCCATCACCGCCGAGCGCGCCAGCGCCGCCTCCGCGCCCCACGTCGCTGACGGCGCCTCCCCGGCCACCATCACCGAAGCCCCTCCCACCCAGCACCGGTACCCTGGCGCCCGCCTCCCCGAGCCTGCCGGGAGCAGCCCCAGAGGCCTCACCATCACCGACCCCGACGAGGCCGACGACGAGATCATCCGCACCCTCAATGCCCCCATCGCCAGCGCCCAGCCCATCAACGTCCTCCCCTTCGCTGCCTCCCTCCCGGAGCCGCGCCCAGCCCCCATGCCCCTCCCGGGCGACGTCGCCCTCCCTCCGTCGGGCCACGCCATCGCGCCTCCCTCGCTCGTGCGCCCTTCCCCCAGCGGCGACCCTTCCGGCCCCGGCTTCCTCCCTGCGTACCCCGCCGGCCTCGACGCCGTGCCGGACCCTGCGAAGAAGGCCTCCATCGGCCAGATGGCCATGTTCGGCTCGGCCTCCTCGCCGCTTCCCGACCTCCCGGCCGCGCCCGTACAAGCGAGCGCGCCACGCCAGGCCCCTGCCGCAGCGCCTGCCCACCCTGCCCGCGAGGTGATCGACCTCCTCTGGTTCAACCCCGCCTCGATGCTCCGCATCCGCAAGCATCCCGCCTGGAAGGACCTCCTCGCCGACGTCAAACCGCGCCCCGACGACGAGGATCTCGACGACGACGCCCCCCAGGGCAAGCGCCCCTCCGCCAAGGACCGCCGCGACATCCTCGCCATCCTCGCCCGCGGCAAGCCCCTGACCGTCGACGCCCTCGATCAGGTCATCGCCGACGCCATCGGCGACGACGGCGCCTTCACGCCGCCGCTCGCCCTGGTCGCCGGCGAGCTGGAGCTGCTCTTCGACGAGGTCGAGACCCTGAAGGCCCTCGTCGCTGCCGTCAGTCCTCTCGCAGTGCGCGACAAGCGGCTCAAGGATGCCGTGGACGCGATCCATGAAGCCTTCAAGATGCCCTGGGTCCAGGGCGCCACGAGCGTCGTCGAGGGAATGACTGCCCAGCTCAAGGACGCGCTCGCTCAGAGCGCCAAGGAGGTGAACCTGCGGACGATCGACGCGCACGTGGAGCGCGCGCTGCTAGAGAACCGGCTTTTTCAGAAGCGAATGGTCATGTCGCAGACGCGCATTCGCACCCTCCTTCACGCCCCCGGAGGAGGCGCACGGGTGGCCGCTTTCGTGCCTGAGAGTGTCGGGAAAGAGCTACCGGCATGTGTTCGCTTCGGGGCGCGAGTGATGGCGGAGCTGCGACTCTCTCCTGACCATCGCGACAAAGCAATGCTACGGGTGATCGCCGTGAGCGGTGTGATCAGGAACTGGCGCTCCGGTTGGCGTTGATGTGAATCGTTCTCCGGTGCTGCATAGGTCAAATGCGAACTTCGGTGCCAGAATGTGCCTTGCTCTCATCCTGTTCCGCTGGGGTCAGGCTCGACGCCCGGAGGCGCGTCCGGCACGCCTGTAGTTTTAGAGTACAGCTTTGGAATTCGGGAAAGCCTCAATCATCGACTCGGATGAGCGCTTGATTAGAATTTGTTTTGATAACGAGCTTGCCAGCTCAGGCCGTGTCTTTTGAAGCCGATGACACCTTCTTGTAGCCTATACAGGTTCATTGGTAAACACGACACAGACGTCTCCAACGTCCCCGTCTCGAGCCGTCTTGACCATAAAACGCCTTCCAGGATAGTCTGCTGCGAGCTTCGCAGCCCATGAATGCTCCAGGATAGCGGCGAACTCGTCTTCATGGTCGGGTTGAAGAGACTCTTCATCCCCCAGTAGTCCCTCGACTGGAAATAGATTCATCCAGTACTGAGCCTCGGTCTCGTCAAATCCCTGAGCGCGTAGCTCTTTTAGCTTCAAATCTGAATATTGTGCAACGAGGAACACTCGTCCGTCGATCTCGACGAAGTCAGGCCAGATGAGTCTCGCGAGCGCAATCACGACATCGGCGGACAACCGCGCCGTCTTCATCGTTGCATGTACGTAATCAGCCAGTGAGAATGAGCCAGGGGGGTTGGAAGAACGCCATCGCTCATAGTCAGACAGAACCGCTTGCATACCTCACCCACCTCCAGGTATCTCGTCAGGTTTCGCTGGTCGAACTGTTGGCCTACCTGGGATGGCTTTACCATCCGGCGTGGTATTCAACTTGTTCTCCTTTACGTTCGGTCGAGGAATATCGTAGTGGGGCTTGCCCGAGCCTCGATATTGCTTGAACGTCCCATCCCCATTGTGAGTAGTGTATTGGCCTTCAGGCCCAGGCTTCTCGATGATTGTGTGCGGCCTTCCCTCCGCCTCAGGCAATGGGTCCGGCGGACGGTTGCGTGCTTTCTTTTGACTTCCATTGCCATCGCTCGGGCAGTCGGATTGCAAACCCAAGGGATCCACCTTGAAGCTCGGAGCACCATCGAACCCGGACAGGTTATCGCCACCGGCGTATCCAAGCGGATCCGGGCTGCACCACCGCCCCACCTCCGGGTCGAAGTACCGGAACCGCGTGTAGCAGAGCCCCGTCTCTTCATCCGCGTACTGCCCCAGCAGCCGGAACGGGCTCTCCACCGCCTGCTTCTGCTGCGCGGCCGGATCCCTCCACACCTCCACCACCCGGCCCCACGCCGAGTGCGCCGCCGACCAGGCCACCCGCCCATCGGGCCCCACCAACTCCTTGGGCATCCCCAGGTGGTCGTTCACCACCGCGAACACCTGTCCCTGCTCTGACTGCAGCAGCGGCACGAACGTCCCCGGAACGTGCACGAATACCCGCACTCCCCGGGCGCGCTCCAGGTCCGCGGCCAGCTCGTCCCCATCCCAGACGAAGTCGACCACGCGCGCCGCGGTCTCCGCGCCGTCGGGGACCACCTCTTTCCGCACCCGCCGCCCGAAGGCATCGTACGAGAACCGCACCCGCGTCCCGTCGGGCTGGCGCACCTCCCGCAGCCGGTCCCGGCAATCCCACGTGTAGGCCGTCGCTGCCGCCTCGGCGCCCTCGTCGCGGCTCCCCAGGGCGAGCTTCACCACCCGCCGCCCGCGCGCGTCGTAGGTGTACTTCGCGCGCTCCGTCTGCTCCAGCAGGTTCCCGGGCGCCACCTCCCACGCGGCGCCGCCCACCTCGGCCTCCAGGCCCGCCAGCATCTTCCGCAGCGAGCCCCCGGCGTCGTAGGCGAACACCTCGCGCAGGGAGCCCCGCTGGGCCTCCACGAGCTGGTCGATCCGGTCGTACCGGTACGTCGTCGCGCCCCAGCGCCCGTCCTGGATCTGCGTCACGCGGCCCAGCGCGTCGTAGCTCCATGCCCGCGTGATCACGCTCTTCGCGATCTCCGTCCCCGGAGCCGACGCCGCCACCTGCTGCTCGATCAAGCGGTCCATGGCGTCGTACTGGCTCTGGATCGACACCGGCCCGCCGACGCTACCTCGCCAGCGCTCGCGCCCGAGCACGTCGCGCTCGATGTCCAGCCGGTAGCCGTCGTGCTCCACGCCGACCAGTGCGTCGAGTGCGTCGTGCGCGTAGTGCGTCGTCGCCCCGTTCGGCAGCACCCGCTTCGTCCGGCGCCCCCGCGCGTCGTACGCGAACCGCACGGCCTTGTCGCCCTGGCGCTCCGTCACGATCCGCCCGAACGCATCCCGCTCGAACATGGTGACGACCTTGCGCTCCCCCTCCTCCACGACCGCGGCGAGCATGCGCCCCAGCGCGTCGCGGGGGTAGGTCGCCATCCCGTCGCTCGAATGCTCCAGGATGATGTTGCCCAGGCGATCGTGGTTGAAGGCCCGGAAGCTCCCGTCGGGGTAATCGATCCGCGCCAGGTGGCCGGCCTTCGTATAGCCGTACCGCAGCACCCGCCCGTCGAAGGTCCGCTCCGTCACCAGACGACCCGCGGCGTCGTACGTGAAGGCGTACACCTCCCCGAGCGGGTTCTCGATCTCGCGCAGCCGCTCCTTCGACGTGTACCGGAACGACCAGCACCCGCCGTCGGGCTGCGTCACCCGGGTGAGCACCCCCGTCCCGGCGTACTCCATCCGCGTCACCTGCCCGAGCGCATCCGTCACAGAGGCCACGTTGCCCTGCGCGTCGTAGGTCTGCCGCGTGGTGGATCCGTCGGGTTGCTGCAGCTCCACGGGCCGCCCGAGCCGGTCGTACGTGAGCCGGGTCGTCCTCCCGAGCGCGTCCGTCATCGCGGTGGGGCGCCCGAGCCCGTCGTACGTGAACGCCGTCCGCGCGCCGCGCGCGTCGGTCTCGGCGATCACGTTGTGCTGCCGGTCGTACTCGTACTGCACCACCGGGCCCTCCGGCCCCGCGATCGCCGAGAGGCGCCCCCGCGCGTCGTGGGAGAGCGCGTACGTCACCCCGGTCGGAAACCGCACCTCGACCAGGTTCCCCTGGGCGTCGTGCCCGTAGGTGGTCTCCAGCCCGTCGGGCCCCGTGCGCGCCACCGGCCGGTCCCCCTCGTAGCGCCACGCCGTCGCGTTGCCCGCGGCGTCCACCACCCGCAGCAGGTGGCCCCGCGCATCGCGCTCGAACCGGGTGGCGTCCCCGGCCCCGTTGCGCTCCTCGACCACGAACAGATCGGCGTCGTACACGCGCTCGGCCAGGACCTCCCCGGTCGTGGTTTCCTCGCGCGTCACCAGCCCCGCGTCGTTCCAGGTGTAGACCTTCGGCTCCTCGCTCTCCGCCAGCGTGGTCCCCGCCCCGAGGTCCGCGTACAGCGCCACCTCGTGCAGGCCGTCGGGGCCCCACGTCTTCACGCACCGCCCGCTCTCGTCGTCGTAGGCGTACTGGAAGCACACCCCGTTCTTGAGCCTGGCGAGCACCATCCGGTCGGAGCCGTCGTACTCGTACGCCTCCTCGCCCCCCACCGCGTCGACCACGGCCGCCAGGGTGCCCGCCTTCGCGTACCGGTACGCGACCGACTGCGCGACCTGCCCCTCCACCCACGCGTCGAGCCGCGTGAGCCGGCCGCCCTCCCAGGTGCAGACCACCTCGCGCCCCGTCGTGTCCACCACGCGCGCGAGCACGCCCCCCGCGTGGTGGAGCCGGATCGCGTTGCCGCTCGCGTCCTCGATCGCGGAGAGCAGCGCCTTCGGACCTGTCCCCTCGAAGACGCGGGTCAGGCGCTTCTCGGGGTCGTGGACGCGGTAGGTCCCGTCGCCGCCGACCCGCAGCTCCAGCCGCTCCCGCCGGTGGAACGAGGCGCCACCGGCCTCCACCTTGTCGAAGTGGATCCACCGCCCCTCGCCGTCGCGCAGCGCGAGGGAAGCCTCCCTCTCCTCGATCCACTGCTCCAGGCTGAACGACCACCCGGGCCCCAGGGCCGCGTCGCGGTGGTCGCGCCGTGACGCCGCATAGCGGCGCTCGATGACCAGCGGGATGACCCCGGGCAAGGACAGGTCCGTCGCCTCATCGACGACCTCTCCCGTGGCCACGTCGACGGGGTGCCCCTCGGCGGTGCAATCCTTCTTCGACGAGCACGACGAATCCCCGGGCTTGTCGGGGCCGTCGCCCTTCCCGGCGTTCGCGTCGCCCTTGCCGCCGCTCCCCCCGTTGACCTCCACGCCATCCGTCTGCTTCGCGCCCTGCTGGGCAGCCTCTTCGGTGCCCTCCCTGGTGGTCCGCGCGGCGACCTCCTCGGCGGTTTCTCGCGTGATGCGTTGCGTGCCCTTCTCCGCGGCTGTCCCGAGGGCGGCCTTGCCAGCCCTGGCGGCCAGCCTCCCGCCCGTCGCCGCGGCGCCCGCGAAGGGGATCATCCCGGCCGCCGAGATGGCCGCGTTCGCGTAGTCCCCCTCCGCGAGGTAGATGGCCGCGTTCAGCCCGTCGGCGATCTCGCCGACGCCAGGGATGAACCCCGCCACATCCAGCCCGGCATGAACCCACCCCGAGGCGTCGTCCCACCAGCTCTTCTCCGCCTCCTCCCGCATCGCATCGAGATCGACGAGCGGCCCCACGCCGGGCTCCACGCCGTCGGGCAGGAAGACCACCTCGCCGAAGGTGTTGCCGAGCCCGTCGGGGCCGTCGCAGTTCATCCAGTAGTGCGAGGAGCGGTAGATGACGTAGCTCCCCTCGGCCCGCACCGTGGTGCTGTGGGTGATGGGCCGGCAGTACCCGAGGTTCACCCCGCTGTTGATGCCACCGTCGGTCCCCTCCTCGTCGCCCTCGACGCGCTCGATCCGGCTCGCCATCGTGCTGGTATCGAAGGCCTTCATCTGCACCGTCGTCGCGTCGCTGACGCTGTCGGTCAGACGGGCGCGGATGCGGTAGGGGATCGGGATCGACTCGTCCCCGACGGGGGTCAGGCACACGTCGTCCTGGATGGAGACGACCCAGAAATTGCCCGACTTGCGCGTGCCCTCGTTATCGGCCACGGGTGCCTCCTCCTGGCGCCGCCATGCAAGCCTCCAGCGCCCGGATCGGCCGCCGCTTGCTGAAGACCCCGCGCCACGTCAGGTACAGCCGCCCCTCGGGCACGTCGATCATCAAGGTGTCGAGCAGCATCGGCACCACCGCGCGCGATCCCGTCTCCAGCAGCGCGATCAGGCCCAGCTCGTACCCCGGCAAGGTGAACGCGAGCTGCCCGTCCGGGTGCAGGTTCTCCAGCACCACCACCTCGTTCCCCCGCAGGTACCCGGGGTACACCAGATCGGGGTGGGCGCTGTTGTAGAACCGGTAGTCGAAGTCGAGCGGTGCACGCGGCCACCGCTCCTCGCGCCAGGCCTGATCGTACGTCCCCGCGCACGCCCGCCGGGGCATCCAGGCGCGCGGGATGGGGCCGAGGCCTTCCGGCGCGAGCACCTGCCCGAGCTCCGTGACGGGCGCCTCGGGCGACTCGATCCGCGGAGCCTCCACGGTGACGTCCGTCGGCGTCTTCCCCTCGGGCACGTAGCCCCTCCCGAGCGGGTTCTGCGCGAAGGTCGCGCGCTCCCCCCAGGCGTCCTGGAAGGTGCCCCCGAAGGCGTGCTCGTACCGGATGGGCACCTCGGCGCAGGGTTCTGGCTCCGTCAGGCGGTACGCATCCCCCTCGCGCACCCAGCGCCGCGGCCCCGTCACCCGGAGCGCCTTCTCCACCTTGCCGACCCTGGCCCGCACCAGCCACGCCGGCGTCGGCCACCCCCCGGGCGCGTGCGCCGTGGCGTTGACGTGGATGTCGGTCTTCGGCTTGAAGGGCGCCAGGTCCCCCTCCATCCGTAGGCTCGACGTGTGCCGGTCTCCGTGGAACACGTCCGCGCCCGCGACTTGCGGCTGCTCCGGCGTGAGCGCCGCGACGCCGCCCGGGTGAATCGTGAAGGCCCCGCGCAGCACGAAGACCCCGAACGCGCGCCCCTCGGGATCCTCGCCGCTGAACATGAAGGGCCAGAAGCGGGTGTAGTTCCGGACGATCATCGGTGCCCCTGTCCGCGCCCTGGCTCAGTTGAGATCGATGACTTCGCCGTTGATGTCCACCGGCCCCGTCGCGGTGATCTCCACGGCGTCGCCCTTCACCTGCACTACCTTGGCCTCCACGGCCACCGCGTCGCCCGCCTTCACGACCACGACCGACCCCCCGGTGGTGATGATCGTCACGCCCGCGGTGTTGGTGATGGTCACCCCGGCCGAGGTCTCGATGTTCGTGGCGGCGGTGATCTTGATGTTGGCCCCCGCGCTCATGCTGATGTTCGCGCCGGCGTTGATCGAGATGTTCCCCTGCACCGTCAGGTCGACGTCGGGGCCGTTCATGGTGAGCACCGACTCGCCCGTGGTCTGCGAGATGAACCGGTCCGACATGGCCGTCCCGGTGGGCGCGATCTGGGGCGGTGGCTCTGCGGGCTGGGCGATGGTGACCGTGTGCTGCTTGCCCACCAGCGTCGAGTCGACGGCGCCGATCGTCGCCGCGCGGTTGTTTCCGACGCTGATGGTGCGGTTCACCCCCGTCTTCTCGGTCTCGTTGTTCTTGGTGAGCTTGGTGAGGTCCTTCTGCGCCTGGATGTTGACGAGTTCCTTCCCTGCCGCGTCGTCGAACATGATCTCGTTGTAGCCACCGCCGCCGGGTGTCGAGTTGCTCTTCCAGCCGCTCTGCGTCTTCTTGTCGGGCAGCTTGTACGGCACCTTCTGCAGGTTCGTGTACACCCGCCCCACGATGATCGGCCGGTCCGGGTCGCCCCCGAGGAAGTCCACGATCACCTCCTGCCCCACCCGCGGCAGGTTGATCCCTCCGTACCCGGCGCCGCTCCAGGGCTGGCTCACGTGGATCCAGCAGGAGCTCTTGTCGTTCATCTGGCTCTCGCGGTCCCAGTGGAAGTGCACCCGCACCCGCCCGAACTCGTCGCAGTGGATCTCTTCCCCCGGCGGACCCACCACCGTCGCGCTCTCCACCCCGTTCGTCTTCGGCTTCGGCGCCCCGAGGGCCGGCCGGTACGGCGCGTCTGCGCTCACGGCCTCGCAGTGCTGCATCCACTCGCCGCGCTGCGCCCCGCTCAGACTGCTCTCCACGACGAGGAGCTTCTTGCCGGCCCCCACCTCCGACTTGGGATGATCGATCATGCTCATCACCACCCCAGGGGCCAGGTCGTGGGCGTTGGTCGCGAAGGAGCAGACCTGCCTCGTGGCCCGCTTCGCCTCCAGCCGCTTCTGCGCCAGCGCCTCTCCTTCCTTCTCGTCCGCGCGCGTCTTCCCCCTGTCGTCGGCGACCGGCGTGTCCTCCCCCTTGTCGGACTGGAACAGGAACGAGCCAGGCACGTAGTGGAACCGCTCGAACTTCGACTCGGAGCTGGCCTTGGCGTCCTCCGCCGTCTTCAGCAGCTTGTAGCTCGGCGGCCGCCGGTAATCGTGGTCCCGCAGCGTGTAGCGGCCCGGGCGTGTCCGCTGCCCGACGCGCACGCCCGTCACGTGCTCTTTCCCTGCAGCCGTCGAGGTGTCGTCGTGGAACCAGATCGCTCCTCGCGAAGGGTTCGACTGCGGCGCGTCCGAGAGCACCAGTGTCGAGCCCCCGGAGGGCGAGAAGTAGAACGAGATTCCGACGTCCTCCAGCATCCGACAGATGAAGGCGAAGTCGCTCTCCCCGTACTGCACGCGGTACTTCCGCGGCTTGTAGGACCCGGTGATCTTCTCCTCGAACGGGATCGACCACTCGCCAAGCAGCTTCTTCACGATGTCCAGCTCCGACTCCTGCTGGAACATGCGGTGGTTGCGCCGCTGGGTCAGCTCCCACAGCGAGGGGACGATGCTCAGCTCGTAGGTGGACTCGCCGTCTTCCTCCGCGCGGAGCTGCTGGATGTGGTTGCAGATCCCCGCCCAGGTCCGGGTATGGCTCCCGCTGCTCAGCGTGAAGCTCGCGTCCTGACCCACCACTCCCTCGAAACTGATGTCGGGATTCTTGCAGTGGACGATGAGGGTGACGTTGAAGAGCGAGGAGATCCGCTCGTGGACCGAGAACTGATGCACGGTGAGCGTGTCATCCGAGGCGATCTGTGCCTCGAGCGTCGCCTCGGCGTCCCCCGCCGAGCCGCCTGCGCCTCCTCCCGCCCCGTCCACGCCAGAGGGCTGCGTCGCGCGCACTGCGGCCGAGAACGCCTCGTCCATGGCCGCGCCCAGGGAGCGCATCGCCTGCTGCACATCTCCGCGCAGGTCCCGAGCCGTTCCTGACGCGTCCTCGTTCGAGCCCGCGTCCTCCGCGCTGCGCGGCCCTCCGCGTGGCTGCGCGAGTTCGGCAAGCCCGAGCAGCCCACCTGCGCTTCGCGGGCTGAGCCTGGCCACCGCGTCACCCCCTCCGGCATCGGGACGACGAGGGGTGTCGATGGCGTCGTCATCGCTCGTATCGGGAGCGCGGGGCGGTCTGGAATCGGAGCTCATGCTGGAGTCCTCTCGGAGACGAACGGGTGCCCACCCGGCGCGCGACGTGGCTGCGCAACGCGCGGCCAGGACAGGCGGCGTGCGGTCGAAGAGGGGGTGGAAGAGGAGGGAGAACGAACGCGCACGGATGCGCGCCGAGACGATAACGGCATCCTTCTTACTCTGTATGGACCACGACCAGCGCGACGCCGTCAAGCTGTCCACATGGCTCCCTCGGGTCCCGCTCCCCACCGACATCGACACGCGTACACCTCGGTGCAGCTCCGCTACCCCGTGGACCCAGTGGCTCGGTACCGCAGCGCCCCGCCCTCAGCCCCCCTTCTTCTGCCGCCCGAACCACGCCTCGAACGTCGTCTCTCCGATCCGCGGCCCGTCGCCTGGCACGAGCGACCTCTCGTCCACCGCCGCCCCGAAGTACCCCGCCCCTTCATCCGCCACCACCTTCCGCGCATCCCCCGACGCCGTCAGGTACCGCTGCACCATCTCGGCGATGCCTGCCCGTTCGGGCCCGGCGATCTCGATCCTCCCGCCCGCTGGCGCTGCCACGGCCACGTCGGCCAGGAGGGTGGCCACGTCGTCCGACGCGATGGGCTGCATCGGCGCGGGCGTCAGCCGCACCGTGTCCCCTTGCGTACCCAGGTGGGCGATGCTGGGGAGGAACTCGAAGAACTGCGTCGCCCGCACGATTGTGTACGGGATCGTCCCCGCCTCGATCAGCGTCTCCTGGGCCATCTTTGCCCGGAAGTAACCGCTCTCCAGGAGGCGCTCGGTTCCCACCACCGACAGCGCCACGTGGTGCTTCACGCCTGCCGCGGCTTCTGCGGCGAGCAGGTTCCGCCCGGAGGTCTCGAAGAAGTCCAGCACGGCCTTGTCCTCGAAGGACGGCGAGTTCGCCACGTCGACGACCACCTCGGTGCCGGCGAGCGCCTCGGCCAGCCCTTCGCCCGTGAGGGTGTTGACGCCTGACGAAGGGGACGCGGCCACCACCTCGTGGCCACCTCGACGGAGGTGCGCGACCAGCTTCGACCCGATGAGCCCACTACCACCGATGACGACGATCTTCATGGTTCGATCCTGACTCTCCACGCACGAGGGGATGGTTGCGGTGCTGCGTTGCGGCGCCTCGTGGTGCCTCGTGCCGTTGACGCCTCACGCCGCCGCGCGACGCCTCGTGCCGTTGACGCCTCACGCCGCCACGCGACGCCTCGTGCCGTTGACATCTCACGCGGCCGCCCCCCGCTGCCCCGTGCCGTTGACGTCTCACTCTAGGCGTGGGAGGGCCGGACCGTCATGACAACAAACCCTGGTTTTCTGCCACCGCTGCGGGGAGCGCGGCAGGTGCTGTTCGTGGCTTTCCACGACATGGGGTTGCTGGACCTGACCGGACCCCAGACCGTGTTCTGGGCCGCGTCGAAGACCCTGGAGGCGCGCGGGTTGCCCGGGTACGACCGCCATACCGTCAGCCTGGAGGGGGGGCTCGTGCGCTCGGCGGAGGGCGTCGCGCTCCAGACTGCGCGGCTCTCCGACTTCGCCGATGCTGCGGTCGACACCCTCATCGTCCCGGGGTCGGTCGCGATCGAGCAGGTCCTCGACCGCGCCGAGCCGCTCGTGGCGTGGCTGCGCCAGGCCTCCGCGCGGGCGCGGCGCACCGCCTCCGTGTGCAGCGGCGCCTTCCTGCTGGCCCAGGCGGGGCTGCTCGATCACAAGCGCGCCGCGACGCACTGGTTCCTGTGCGACCGCCTCCAGGAGCGCTTCCCGAGCATCGAGATCGACCGCGAGGTCATCTTCGTGCGCGAGGGCGAGACCTGGACCTCGGCGGGCGTCAGCGCTGGCATCGACCTGGCCCTGGCGCTCGTCGAGGCGGACTGCGGGCACGACGTCGCCATGGAGGTCGCGCGTGAGCTGGTCGTCTACCTCAAGCGCCCGGGTGGCCAGTCCCAGTTCAGCGAGCTGCTCCAGGCGCAGGCTCAGGAGAGCGCCGCCTTCGAGGAGCTGCACCTCTGGATCGCGAACAACCTCGACCGCGAGCACCTCTCCGTGGAGCTTCTGGCCGAGAGGGTCCACATGAGCCCGCGCAACTTCGCGCGCGTCTACAAGCAGACCACGGGCCGCACGCCTGCGAAGGCCGTCGAGCACTTCCGGCTGGAGGCGGCGAAGCGGCTCCTGGAGCACGCGACGCGCAACATCGACCAGATCGCGCAGCAGTGCGGCTTCGGCGACGAGGAGCGCATGCGCGCCACCTTCCAGCGCCACCTCGGCCTCTCCCCGCGCGACTACCGCAAGCGGCTCGCCCCGTAGGTGTCCGCGCGCGTGGGAGCCCTCGGCCTGGGCCACCCACCGATCACCGCGGCTGGCGCGAGCCGCGCGTGCCCTTGCCCCGCCGGTCCTTCGTCAGCCTCTCAGCCCACGATGTTGCGATCGTAAGGCCCGTTCTGGGACATCAACCGGCACTTGCTCAGCGTGTGCTCTGCCGCGTGGTCGTTCCCGCCGGGGGCGCCGTTCAGGTGCGCGATCTCGTGGACGATGGTCCCTGCGATGGCCCAGCGCCCCATCCGGATCGCGAGTGGGGTGAGGACGATGTCCTGGGGATAGCCGGTATCCATCCAGCCCCAGTCGGTGTTGTTTGCCGGATGGTAGTTGACGTAGACGCCCAGGTTGACGATCTGCGTGAATGAGAGCCCGCGCGGCAGCGTCCTGAACTCCTGCTCGCACGACTCACACCCCAGGATCCGCGTCATCAGCAGATCGATCCCCCGTTGCACCTGGCCGACGAGGTGAGGCGGCATCGGCTGAGAGGGCGGCGGCCCGCGACGGAGGGATCTCGTGGTGTTGATGATGATCATACGGACAACCACCTGAGTGCCGCCCGGCAGGGGACGGCACTCCTGATGGGAATCTGTCTCGGCCGCCGCCGTCAACTCGGAACTTCGGGCGGCGATCCAGCCGTCGCGCGGATATAAAGGCCGACGCATGAAGCCTGGCCACCTCGGTGCAGGGCCCTGGTGGCCATCCTCTGGGTGAATGGCCTCGCCCGCGCCGAGTCCCCGGGCGCCCAGGCGCCAGCCGTGGACGTGACGCCCAAGGCCGACGCTGCCGAGATGACGAAGACCGGCGTCGAGGAGCCTCTGCGCAACTACGTGAACCTCGGCCTGGGTGGCTCGACGGCCTCCAGGGGCCTCGTCCTCTGCGCCGAGGTGGCGCCGCTCGCGGTGCTGGCCTTCGCTGCCTGCGGCAGCGGCGCGGGCGTCTTGAACGACCAGGCCAGGCCCGAGATTGCCCACTTCCGCGCCAGCCTCGCGCCCTTCTCGTGGGAGGTATCGTCGCTGTGGCTGCAGCCCAGACTTCATGCAGGCTTCGCGGAGATGCAGGTGGGGGAGGACGCCGCAGGGTTCGATTTGCGGGCACGGGAGAGACCGGGATGGCCACGGCGGGCATTCACACGGCGGGGGCTCGCGTCCCCGCCCCCCGCCGAGCAAAGCTCGTCGGGGCCTCCCACTCCGCGATCCACCCGCGGTCTCCAGAGCGTTCTGCCGCTTCGGGCCTGACGCCCTCGCCTCGGGAAGCGGACAATGTCCCCGGCCGTGTAGTTCAGGCGAGGCCAGAGCGCGGTGGCAGAGCGTGGAGCGGCCTGCCATGCGGCCCCCTTGACGTGCCCCGAGCGCACACGGAGCGTGGAGGCATGACCTCGCGCGCGTTTCCCCTTGCCCTGCTCCCGCTCCTCGCAGCCCCGGGGTGCCGCGCGGAGCCGCCCCCGGCATCGCCGGTTGCGGTCGCCGTGGTCGACCTCGGGGCCGGGTCCCCTGCGGGCACGGACAGCACCAGGACTGCGCCGGGGGCCTCAGGCGCCGCGCCCACGTCCCCGCAGCCCGCGCCTGCCGAACTGGCGCCTCCCGCCGCCGAGCCAGCGCCTCCCGCTGCCGGGCCGGCGCCTCCCGCTGCCAGACCCGCATCTCCTCACGCCGCCGACCCGCTCAGCGGGTCAGTCTTCCTTGCCGATGACTCCGAGGAGACACGGGAAGGCTTCGTCCTCGGGACGGCCGCCGCGGACAGGACCGGGGGCAGCACCGGGACGGGGCAAGGCACGACCACGGGCCCCGGGAAGCTCCCCCCGGAGGTCATCCGGCGCGTCGTGCAGCGGCACGTCGGGCGCATCCACGCTTGCTACAATAAGGCCCTCGCGAACGACCCGATGCTGGAGGGCCGCGTGACCGTGCGCTTCACCATCGGCAAGGACGGGAGCGTCACGCAGGTCCAGGACGTCGCCTCCCGCATGAAAGACATGGAGGTGGTGAGCTGCGTGCAGGCGGTCTTCAAGACCATGACCTTCCCGCAGCCCGAAGGGGGAGCGGTCACCACCACCCACTCCGTCAAGTTCATGAACCCAGAAGCGCCGTGACGGCCGGGTGCGCAGGAACCAGGCGCAGGCCTCAGCGCAGCGTGGGCACGGCCCCGCCTTCGACGTGCTCGACGTGGACCCCGTGCAAACCGGCCGCCCAGGGCCCGACCACCTTCCTGAGTTCATCGGCCGCGGGGGGCCTCTGCCCCAGCCCGACCGCGTAGCGGCAGAGGCGCGGCCCCGTGTCGAACGCGCGCGGCCAGGCCCGCAGATCCGTGACGCCCGCGCGCTCCAGGGCGGACAGGAGCGCGCGCATCCGGCCGCGCACCCGGCCCACGGCGGCAGGGAGCGCCTCGGGCCCCGGGGCCTCGACGGTGATCACCGCCCAGGCAGCGTGGCGCCGGTGCAGCGGCGGAGGCGCGCAGAGTTCTGGCAGCGGATCGCGCCCTGCGGCCAGGGCTGCCTCGACCGCCTCCCAGGCCGCGTAGAGCTCCTCGGACAGCGTCGCGAGCGCGGCCGCGCCGACGCCATCGCTGCACGAGCGCAGAGGCGGTGTCGGCGTCGCGACGCGGGCGGGATCCTCCGGCGCACCCACCGCCGGGGCCGAGGGATCCAGCGCGATCGGACGGCGCCAGTCCCAGGCCGCCCAGCTCCCGAAGAAGCTGGCCAGGAGCCGCCCTGGATCGAGGTCTGGCGCCTCGCGGACCGTGCGCGCCGAGAGCACCAGCCACGCGAGGCCCGGCAACCCGCCGAACGGCGCCGCGTCCAGGCCCTTCGCGCGCGCCCACCCCTTGACGGATCGGGCGAGCATGAGGAACGCCTCGCGGCGCCGCGTGGCCCCGGCGGGATCTGGCGCGGCCTCCACCGCCGCGAGCACCGCGTCGGCGTCCGTCACGGCGCTCAGGGCCATCGCGGCGGCCTCGCCCAGCGCGAGGCGCCGCGCGACGGCCTGCGGGGGCGGCGTCGCTCCGGCGTCGACGATCGTCAGGTCCACGTCCAGGCCGGCCGCGCAGAACTCCAGCCCAGGCACGCGGATCGCCTCCACGCGCCGCACGCGCGACCCCTCGGGCAGCGCCGAGCGCACCCGCGCCTCGACTGCGTCGAGATCGACGGGCCCCGGCAGCACGGCGACGAGGTCCAGGTCCCCGCCTGGCAGCGCGCAGCCGAGCCGCCTCGATCCCGTGACGTGGAGCACGCCCCCGGGCAGCGCCGCCTCCAGCCTGGCCACGAGCGCCGCGCTGCGCTCCGGCCTTGCGGCGCCGGGGCTTGCGGCGCCGGGGC
>NZ_ASRX01000088.1 GCF_000601485.1 Chondromyces apiculatus DSM 436 | reverse complement strand
GCCGCCCGCGCCGCCCGCGCCCGACGCTCAGGCCACGCCGGCCACGCCGGCCACGCCGGCCACGCCCGACGCTCCTGCGCGCCTCGTGCGCGTCGAGGTCGAACTCAAGCTCCAGGCCTCCGAGATGGCCCAGGAAGAGATCCCGAAGGACATCGCCTTCCTCGACAAGCAGGTCCGCGACATCCAGTTCCTGAACGACGGCAAGTCGCTCGCCTTCGACGCCCCCGAGCACCTCGCCGAGCAACTCGGCAAGCAGGCCATCGAGATCGCCTACCAGAAGCAGCGCAGCCTCCGCGGCCTCGCCCGCAAGATCGTCTACCAGAGCCCCCGCATCGCCACGCCCGAGTTCCACGGCACCGGCATGACCGAGGGCATCCACGCCATGGGTCGCGGCCAGATCGCCCTGGAGGGCAACGGCCTCCGCCTCTACCGCTACTTCGACCGCACCCTCGCGGCCCTCGGGGATCCCTTCGCCCCGACGCCGATGCTCACCCCGACCCTCATCCCCACCACCACCCTGTCGAAGTGCGACTACTTCCGCTCCTTCCCGCACATCGTCACGTTCACGAGCCACCTCCCCGAGGACCGGCTCCGCATCGACGACTTCCGCAAGCGCCACGACACCCGTGACGACCTCGACGACCGCGCCCTCTCCGACCTGGTGACCCCCGAGGCCTGCCTCTCCCCCGCGGTCTGCTACCACGTGTACGCCGCGAACCGCGACCGGGTGATCGCCGCCGAGGGCCTCCGCTACGCCGTCGTGGGCCGGTGCTTCCGCTACGAGTCGAGCAAGATGACCGACCTGCGCCGCCTCTGGGAGTTCACCATGCGCGAGATCGTCTTCCTCGGCAGCCGCGACAACGTCCTCGGCCTGCGCGAGAAGGGCAACGTGCTGGTCTCGAACTACCTCGCCGACCACGACATCGCCGGCGAGATCCGCACCGCCAGCGACCCCTTCTTCATCGCCCCCGACGCCGACGCCAAGACCTTCTTCCAGCTCAGCTCCGACACCAAGTGGGAGATCTCGCTGCTCCTCCCGAACAGCGAGCGCCTCGCCGCCGGCTCCCTGAACTACCACTCCGACTTCTTCGGCCGCGCCTTCGCCTGCGACGTCGAGGGGGCGGGCCCCATGCACAGCGTGTGCGTCGCCTTCGGCCTGGAGCGCTGGGTCTACGCCTTCCTCACCCAGCACGGCGACGACCCCTCCCGCTGGCCCGACATCATCCGCCGCGCCCCCGAGATGGAGGGCACCGGTGCCGCCCGCGGCGCGAGCATCTCCATCCCTCCCCAGCCCGCCTGGCGCGGCAAGACCCCGGGCGAGGGCGGCCCTCCCTCCGTCGACCCCAGCGTCTCCATCGAGATCGAGCGCGCCGACGCCGTGACCGTCTCCCAGCAATCCGTCGAGGTGCTGCGCGAGGCCTGGGTCCCGCCCGCCCTCAACTACAGCGACGCGTACCTCGACTGGCAGCTCCGCTTCCCGGGCGCCAAGTCCATCGCCGTCACCGCGCGCGCCAGCGCCGAGATCGGGGGCTTCGCCGCCATCACCCCGCGCCGCCTCCGCCTCCGCGGGGAAGCGTCCCTCGCCTACCTGCTCTCCTTCGTCGCCGTGCGCCCTGCCTTCCGCGGCCGCGGCGTCGCCGGCAAGCTCTACGACGAGCTCCTCGACGCCCTCCGCGGCACCGGCCTCCCGGCCGTGGTGTACGTCGACGAGCACACCCCGGCCGCGCAGCGCGCCCTGCTCGGCTCCGCCGAGCGCGTGGGCATGCGCGCCAAGTCCCTCGGCCAGTACGCAAACCACGGCTTCGTCTCCTCCCACGAATCCGAGCGCACCCCGCTCGCCGTCCGCGAAGCCACGAACCTGGACGAAGTGCTCACCCTCATCGACGCCTGCAAGGACGACCAGGTGCTCTGGTCCGCCCCCGACCGTCTCCAGCTCGAGCACTACGCCCACGACCCTCGCGGCCGCAAAATCCTGCTCGTCGAAGAAGAGGGCACCCCGGTCGGCGCCGCCGCCGTCACCCTCGGCGAGATCATGAACACCCTCGGCGAGCTCGATCACATCACCACCGTCGACGCCCTCTGGGTCCCCGAGTCCACCCCGGCGCGCATCGCCAACCTCTTCCGCGCCGCCTCCCTCTCCTTCCCTGGTCAGACCAGCACCCCCGTCGTGAGCGCCCCCAACGTCGCCTGCATCCCCGCCGACGTCCTCCGCGCCGCCCGCATCCGCCCCACCGGCGCCGTCTACCAGGCCTTCGCCCTCCACGGCGAAGACCACCCCTTCCTCCAGGCCGAGCTCACCAACCTCGAAGTCGTCTGACCCACCCCACGCCCTGCAGAGCCACCGTCACGCTCTTCAGGGCTCCCCCCCGCACGCGCACGCTCCACCCGCACTCTCCACGCCCCTGACACCAGCGGCGAGAGAGCGTCCTCACACCGCGCGCTCACCGCACGGATCGCGTCCGGGTCGCTCCACACGATCTCGCACTTCTCCGCGCGTTTCCTCCGTCAATCCCCGCGCCCGCTGCCACACTCAGAGCAGGCCACCATGGATTCCCCGCATGCCTTCTCCATCCTGGCGCACTCGCTCCTCCGCACCGCACGCCTCCTCCGTCGCGCCGCCAGCGGACTGACCTCGCCCCCCAGCGCCTCCCCTGCAGCGCCCGGGAGCAACCCCCCGTCCTCCCACGCTCCCTCCGCAGCGTCCTCGTCGCCTTCCCCAGTGCCCCTCGCGCCCAGCACCACCCCTGCTGCCGCGACGCCCAGCACCACCCCTGCCGCCGCGACGCCCAGCACCACCTCCGACCCTCGCGTCCCCGTCCTCCAGATCGTCCTCACCCACCCCAGAGCCCCCCGCGTCTCGGCCGACGCCGGCCAGATCCTCCGCGACGCGTGCCCACCCCCCACCCTCCATTACAGCGACGAATACGTCGCCTGGCACCTTGGCTTCCCTGGCCCCTCGGCCACGGCTGCCATTGTCCGCAGCGGCTCCCACCCTGCGGGCGTCTTTGCCATCACCCCGCGCCGCTTCCAGCTCTCGGGCGCCACCAGCACCGGCCACCTCCTTTCCCTCCTCGCCGTGCGCCCCGAGCACCAGGGCCAGGACCTCGACGCCCGCATCTACACCGAGCTTCTCAACGTCGTGCAGAACCGCGGCCTCCTCACCCTCCTCTTCGCCGACGCCCACTGCGCCAGGAGCCAGCTCCTCCTCATGCGCACCGTCGAACGCCTCGGCTTCCGCATGAAGCGCCTTCACCCCCTGGTCAACCACGGCTGGTCTGCGCGCCGCGCTCCGCCGCGTACCCGCGATGCGCGCGTCGCCCGCGTCGCCCGCGACATCGGCGAGGTCATCGACGTCATCGGCGCCTGCGACGACGATCACATCCTCTGGGCCGCACCGGACGCCGCCCAGCTCGAACATTACCTCCGCGATCCCCGCACCCGGCGCCTCCTCGTCCTCGAAGAGGAGGGTCGACTCACCGCCGCCGCCACCGTCATGCTGGGCGAGGTCGTCAACAAACCGGGCAGCATCGTCCAGCTCCCCATCATGGATGCCCTCTGGATCCCCGAGCCCACCGTCGAACGCATCACCGCCCTCTTTCGCGGCACCGAGATCCTCTTCGAGGGCAGCGAGAACGTCCCGAGACGCGCCTCGCTGGTCAGCGCGCCCAACGTCTCCACCCTCCACCCCAAGCTCCTCAGCGCTGCGGGTCTCCGCCCTACGGGCGCGGTCTACGACGGCTTCCTGCTCCACCCCACGGGCCATCCCTTCCTCCACGCCGACGCCACGAACCTCGAAGTCGCCTGACGACGGCGCCGGGCGCCGTTGCTTGACACCCCCACGAAGGCCGCCCGACGATGCGCTTCACCGCATCACGCGCCGAAGGGCACGGGCGTCGCCGTCACGGCGCCTGGATCCAGCGAGCGCGCCGCTACACTGGAGGCATCATGTCGTCGCTGCTCGGCCTGAACGTAGAGAAGCTCCTCCCCGGCATCCCCGACAAACCGCTCGGCGCCCCGGAGATCCCCGTCAGCCTCGGCAAGGGCGCCGTGGAGGAGCCGGTCACCCTCGCGCTCGCTGGCGTCAACCTCGCCATCGCTGCCTCTGCCGAGGCCACCGTCGAGGCCTTCAACGCACCTGGCGACGTCGACCGCGAGGGCATCATCGCGGACAAGCCGAGCGCCACGGCCGACGCGAACGACCCCACCAGGGCGACGCCCGTCCTGTTCCTCGGCAAGCACGGCTGGCTCAAGTACGCCGTCCGCGTCCAGGCCAAGGCCACGGGCGAGGGCTCCATGCCGTACCTCTCCGGCAGCGGCAGCGGCGAGACCACGGCCCTCATCGCCGACTACCGCACCCACGCCCTCACCGAGAACACCCGCACCGCGGTCGCGGCCGACATCATGTCGCTCCGGCTCCCCTTCCTCGCGGATCACGTGGCCTCGCTCAAGATCGACGAGGCCCTCGTCCTCCGCGTCGGCGGCAACCTCTCCACCAGCCTCACCCTCCGCTGGGCCGACGTCTTCTCCACGAACCTCACCGCCCTCGGCCGGCTCATCCCCGCGGGCTCGGCCCTCGGCCTCACCATCGCCGCGGGCGCGTCCGTCACCGGCCTGGTCCGCCTCGCGGACACCTTCAACCTGGTCTTCTACCGGAGCGAGGCGGGCCGCATCCGGGTCCTCGTCCAGAAGGCCTCCGCCCGCGAGGTCAAGGTCGACGCAGCGCTCGCCGTCACCCTCGAGGCCACCGATCCCGCCGCCATGCGCGAGGCCGTCACCGGCGCGCTCGACGCGCTCGTCGGCACCACCGGCCTGCAGCGCTTCGAGGCCCTGCTCGCCAAGCTCAACGCCGACGACCTCACCGCCGAGGAGCGCGCCATCCTCCAGCGCATCCTCGACCGCATCGGCCTCGCCCACCTGGAGCAGGCCCCGGCCGAGCTGCGGCACGCCTGGGAGGAGCTGAAGACGAAGACCCGCGAGACCCTCGTCACCCTCGCCACCGAGAAGATGACCGCGGGCTTCACCTACGAGTACGAACGCCTCGCCGAGAACGCGACCCTCGCCGAGCTGAACCTCAGCGACACCCGCCTCCGGGAGCTTCACCCCCAGCTCATCACCCTGCAGCTCGCGTCCGTCCTCGCCCACCTCAGCCGCGACGAGCTGACGCATTACCTCCACCAGCAGACCCTCACCGCGTCGCAGGCCTGGGGGTTCTCCCTCGGCCTGCGCACCTGGTCCGTGCTCGGCAGCAAGGACGGCAAGACCCTGCGCGAGGTGCGCCTCTACAACACCCCCGATCACGTCGCGGGCCCCCAGAAGATCGCCTTCCTCGGCGCCCGCACCTACGAGGGCAGCCTCCTCGGGTGGAAGGCGGGCTGGGGGGGCGATCTCAAGGCGGGGATGACCCGCTTCCGACCGCACCCCACCGCGTCGGACTTCTCCTACGGCCTCTACCTGCACATCGCCCGCGGCGGCGCGCTCACCGAGCAGGAGCTGCGCGAGGCCATCGACGAGGGCGCGATCTGGGGCGCGTACCCCACGAGCGACATCGACGAGGTGCTCACCAAGATCAAGGCCACCGCCGCTGGCCGCCCGGTCCGCGCCCGTCTCGAGATGCGCCTCGACGACGACCTCCTCTTCCGCGAGATCGTCCGCCTCCTCTCCACGGGTCCCCGCGATCCTTACGCCCGCGCCCTGGCCCGCGCCCTGCCCTGGACCTCCAACCTCGCCAGGAACACCCCCGAGACCCGCACGCGCATCTACGCCCCGCTCTGGGCCCTCTACCTCCAGGACAAGGGCCGCGACTGGACCCCGACCGTCGCCGCCCGCAACGCCGAGTACCACCTCAAGCAGCGCCACCCCGACGCCTCCGACTACCGCCTCTGGGAGCGCGAGCAGCGCGCCGGCAGCCTCGCCGACGTGATCGGCAAGGAGTCCCGGAGCGGCGGCCCCAACGACTACCTGGGCATCTACCGCAAGTGGAGCGCGATGACCGTCGCCATGCTCCGCCTCCACCAGGCCATCCAGACCCGCACCGACTGGACGAACGTGAAGGTCGCCTTCCAGTCGCTCGACGACCTCTGGAAGAACTCCTTCGAACTCCGGACCTTCGGCGCCCTGCTCCTCGACGTGGCCGCGCAGACCGCCATCGGCAGCGTCGGCATCGAGCGCACCCTCACCGTCACCCTGGGCGAGGGCACCTCCGCCCACACCCTGACCTACGGCACCGCCCACCCCGACGACTGAGCGTGCCGTGGAAGCCGGCGCGCTGCTGGCCACGGGACGCACCACGCGGCTGCCTTGACGCGGAGACCCCTCCCCGGCGCAGAGCGGTCTCGTCGGGTCGCGATGCCGCCGCTCTGCCGGGAGGAAGGGGTGTCGTCGGAGACCGACGGCGCCATTTCCGCCGCGGGAACAGGTACGAAGGGCGCCGGCACCTCCCTGTCCACCGCGGGAACAGGTACGGAGGGCGCCGGCACCTCCCTGTCCACCGCGGGAACAGGTGCGGGAGGTCGGCAACGGCGCCCCCTCCGCCGGGGAACAGGTACGGGGGGACATCGACCGACGGCACCCTCCACGACCGAGAGGGGTGGAGGAGGCGCCACCCGCATGCTCTCCACCGGGAGCGAGGTGCGGGGGGAGCTGCCCTGCTCTTTCCGCCGTCGGAACAGGTGCAGGGGCTCTCCGACAGCAGGGCTCCCGGCGCGGGAAACCTCCGGAGGAGGAAAGCGCCGCACCCATGACCGCGGTGGACAAGGGCCTGTCGGAAACCGACGGCACCTCTTCCGCGGCGGCCCGCGCCTGTCGGAAACCGACGGCACCTCTTCCGCGGCGGCCCGCGCCTGGCGAGAGACCGACGGCACCTCTTCCGCGGCGGCCCGCGCCTGGCGAGAGACCGACGGCACCTCTTCCACGCAGGCGGAGGGCGACCTGGACCCCTCCTGCGCTTTCCGTCCCGCGAAGGAAGCGCCCTACGCCACCACCCACCCCTCGCTGACGCCCGCCATGGCACCGCCAGTCTCCGCCACACTCTCGCGAGGAAGCGAAAGGCTTGTTTGTCCGACAAAGAAGCTCATTTCTGAGCAGCAATGAGCACGGCATGGAGTGTGCCAGCGGCTGCTGATGTGCAACGAAGCCAGCATGTGCATCTGGAGAGAGCCTGGAGTAGCCTCCGTCCCGCTGCCGCGGATCTGCCACCGCGCTCACCGGAGACATTCATGGGTCACCCGGCTGAAAAACGACAACGGCCAGCCACGTACGCCGATCTCGAAGCCGTACCGGAACACCTGGTCGCGGAGATCGTGGGCGACGTGCTCTACACGTTTTCTCGCCCCGGTCCGGCGCATACCCGGACAGCAGGGCGCCTCGGCGCCATCCTCAATGGCCCGTTCGACATGGGCATGAACGGGCCGGGGGGGTGGATCATCCTGGGCGAGCCCGAGCTTCACCTCGGCCGGGAGGTGCTCGTCCCGGACCTCGCGGGGTGGCGCGTCGACAGGCTGCCCCGTGAGCCCGAGGAGGCGTACATCACGGTCGCGCCGGACTGGGTCTGCGAGATCCTCTCGCCGTCGACGGCGACGCATGACCGGAAGCGGAAGATGCCGGTGTACGCCGCGGCTTCGGTGCCGTGGGTGTGGCTCATTGATCCCCTCAAGCGCGTGCTGCAGGTGCTCCGCCTCGGGCCCGGTGGCGTGCTGGAGGTCGCGCAGGAGCTGAGGGGCGAGGACCGCGTGCGCGCGATGCCATTCGATGCGATCGAGGTGAGCCTGTCGGCGCTGTGGCCGCGCTGGAGTGGCCTGGATCCGTAGTCACCCGCGGGGGGGGGCGGCCTTGGGCTGGTAGTAGTCGACGACCGTGTAGCGGCGGGCGATGAGGCCGAGCACCACGGCGGCGACGAAGGCCATGACCGAATAGAAGAAGAACTGGGCCGAGCCGCGGAACACGTTCAGGTAGGAGGCGACCGCTACGGCCAGGTTGGCGGCGGTCACGGTCAGGTTCCAGAAGCTCATCACCGTGCCCTTCAGCTCGTGGGGCGCCTGGCTGTAGGCGAACTCCAGGCCCGTCGTGGAGATCAGGATCTCGGCGATGGTGAGCACGATGTACGGCGCGATCTGCCAGAGGATGGACAGGGTGGCGCCGCCCTCGATGGAGACCTCCAGGGAGCCGGCGATGATGTACGAGAACGCGCCGACGGCCATGCCGATGGTCATGCGCCGGAGCGGGGTCAGCTCGTAGCCGAGGCGCTTGAAGAGGGGGTAGACCACGCCGGCCGTGAAGGGGATGAGGAGCATCACCAGGGCCGGGTTCACGAGCTGCATCTGGGAGGGCTCGAACTTGAAGCCCCACACCATGGGGTCCATCTTCTTCGCCTGCACGACCCAGGTGGAGGCCTTCTGGTCGAAGAGCATCCAGAAGAAGGGGATGGGGGCGAAGAGCGCGAGGAGCCGGATGACGGCCTTGGCGCCCTCCACGGCGCGCTCGGGGTGCACCTTCCTGGCGGCGTCGAGCCAGTGCGTCCCAGCGCCCGCGGCACCGGCCCCCGCAGCGCCAGGGTCCGCGCTGCCCGCGCCCGCGCTGCCGCGATCCTTGAAGGCGCTGGCGATGACGCGCAGGAAGGAGTGGGGGTTCGGGCCGGTGGGCGGGATGACGACGTAGTGCTTGCGGCCCAGCCAGAAGATGAGGAGCGAGATGGCCATCAGCACGCCGGGGATGCCGAAGGCGACGGAGGGGCCATAGAGCTTCAGGGTCTTCGGCATCAGCAGCGACGCGAAAAAGGACCCGAAGTTGATGGTCCAGTAGAACATCGCGAAGACCTTCTTCACGAGGTGCTTGTTCTCCGCGGTGAACTGGTCACCGACCATCGCGGAGACGCACGGCTTGATGCCGCCCGAGCCGAGCGCGATGAGGAACAGACCGGCGTAGAAGCCCTCGCGGTTGTTCTCGAAGACGGCGAGGAAGGCGTGACCGAGCACGTAGAAGAGGCTCAGCCAGAAGATGACCCGGTACTTGCCGAAGAAGCGGTCGGCGAGGAAGCCCCCGAGCAGGGGGAAGAAGTACACGCCGCTGACGAAGAGGTGGAAGATGCCCTTGGCGGCGCCCTCGCGGGCGGCAGGATCGGGGTTGTGGTGGAGGAGCAGGTACTCGATCAGGAACACCGTGAGGATGTTCCGCATCCCGTAGAAGCTGAACCGCTCGCACGCCTCGGTGCCGATGATGTACGGGATCTGCCGCGGGAGCTTGTCGTCCGCGGTCGCGCTCGGGGTCGCCATGAGGCTCCTCTACTTGCCCTGGCTGCCCTGGCTGCCCTGGCTGCCCTGGCTGCCCTGGCTGCCCTGGCTGCCCTGGCTGCTCATGTACGCGCGCAGGCCGGCGTCACCCTTCTTGCGGATGGCGTTCTGCATGGGCGGGAGCCACCCGAAGAGGCGGCCCGTGAGGCCGAGGGCCTGGCCCGCCCAGCGGTGGAGGTCGAAGGAGTCGACGTGGCGCACGATCTTGCCGTCACGGAAGGTGAAGCGCGCGTCGATGACGTTGTGGACCATCCGCCCCGTCCCCGAGAAGAGGTAGTCGGCGTCCCAGTGGGCGCGGCCCGAGGTGTCGTCGGCGGCAATGTCGCTGGCGACGACCTTCAGGTCCTTCCCGCGCGCGCAGAGCATGCGCCACATCGAGCATGCCTCCTCGCCGTGGAGGTTCTGGAAGACGGCGTCGGAGAAATGGATGTCGGGCGCATAGTGGGCGACCATCCCCTCCGCGTCCCGGCGCGCAAAGCTGTCGTAGAAATCGCGGATGATCTTGGCATTGGGGTGGTTGGCATCCATGGGGGGCGGGAGCATACCCGGTTCTGGTACGGCGGATGCCCTGGGTGAGCGGCGCGAGGGCGGCGGGTGAGCGGCGGGCAGGCGGAAGCACAGGGAGGGCGGATGCGCTCCGGAAGGCGACGGGCAGGACCACCCCGAGGCCGGCCGTCGGTGAGGTGACTTGCACTGCAGGCCGGCTCCTTGCGCCAGGGTTGGCAGCAACTTTGCTTGCAGCGCCGTCCGTGGCCGACAAACCCGTGATTCTGGTGGTCGATGACGAGGACGACATTCGCGATGTGGTCAAGGAATTCATCCAGATGGAGACCGACTGCATCGTCGAGACGGCCTGTAATGGTCGGGAGGCGCTCACCATCCTCTCCGGCGTTTCGGGGCCATGTCTGGTGCTGCTCGACATGATGATGCCCATCATGGATGGCAAAGAGGTGCTCGACGCCATGCGGCAGAACGACAGGCTGGCGGCCATTCCGGTGGTGGTGGTCAGTGCGTCCCACGATGGGCCAGCGGAGGGCGCGGTCCGCTTCATTCGCAAACCGGTCTCGTTCAATGCGCTGATCGCGCTGGTGAAGGAGTTCGTCGCGATGGCGCAGGCCGCGTCCCAGGGCGCCGAGGAGCAGAGCGAAGCCAGCGACACTCCAGGCGACGGAATCTGAGTCTCCACGAGAGGCGCACCGGGTGCTCGGTCGCTCCGCTGCAATGGCCGTGTGTCCGCGCGTCCGTCGCCGCGTGAGCGCTCACGTGAGCGCTCATTGGGCGCGGCTCTCCGAGGCGGTGACCGTGTGGATTGGTGCGCCATAGCGGGGCGGTGACGCATGGAGGCCGGTGACCAATGCAGCGCCGGGAGGGGCCGCGGCGTGGATCGGTTTCTCCGAGGCGTCGGCGCGTTGGCTCGTGTAGGCTGCGCGCGTCTCACACAACGAGGTGATTCCATGCAGCTTCTTCGTTCCCGGCTTCCCTTGGTGCTGACCCTGCTCTCCGGCGCGGCGATCCTGTCCGCCTGCGAGGATGATGGCTCCGAAGTGAGCACGACGTCGACGTCGACGACGACCACCACCTCCAGCAGCAGCGGCGGAGGTGAAGGAGGCGAGGGCGGCACCGGAGGCACTGGTGGCAGCGGCGGCGAGGGTGGCGGAGTCGCGGCCTGGGATTTCCCGGCGCCCGTCGTGGCGGGGACGCCGGAGACCGACGCGGTCGCCGACGCTCCGGCGCGCTGCGGGCAGCCCGCGCACACCTGGCTCCGTGACGCGGACCTCGGGAGGATCGTCGCGCACGAGGACCTGGGCAGCTACCCCGCAGCGCTGCTCGCGGTGCTCGCCCAGCAGGCGGTGGGTGAGCTGCCAGTGGAGCTGGAGTACGACGTGGATCTGCACCTGGTCACGTACATGACCCAGGACCGCGGGGTGCCGCTGGAGGCGACGACGCTGGTGGCCTGGCCGAAGAACGTGCCGGCGGGGACGGCGGAGCTGCCGACGCTGCTCCTGCTGCACGGGACGACGGGTTTCCGGGACGGGTGCGGGCCGTCGGAAGAGCAGGAGTGGGGCGGGCTCGCGGCGGTGCTGGCGTCGGCGGGGTACGTGGTGGTGTCGCCCGATTACATCGGTCTCAAGGCGCGGGAGCCGGAGACAGGGTTCTTGCACCCCTACCTGGTGGGTCAGGCGACGGCGATCGCGTCGCTCGACGCGGTGCGCATCTTCGGGAGCTGGCCGGAGGAGCTGCGGGTGGGCGGGGCCGTGCCGTCGCCGAACCTGGTGGTGGTCGGCGGGTCGCAGGGCGGGCACGCGGCGCTCTGGGTGGATCGCCTGGCGCCGTACTACGCGCGGGAGCTTTCGCTCACGGGCATCGCGGCGACGGTGCCGCCGGCGGACCTGGTGGGGCAGGCGGAGCTGGCGCTGACGCAGCTCAGGCCGTCGACCGGGAACATGGTGGCCTTCTTCGGGGCGAGCGCCGGGTGGTACGGGGCAGGAGACAGGCTGGACGAGGTGCTGGTGTCGCCGCTCGACACGCAGGTGCCGGAGACGATGGAGTCGTCGGCGACCTGCGAGATCGACGGCGCGCTCGGGCAGCCGACGACGCTCAATCAGATCTTCCAGCAGCCGTTCCTGACCGCGGCGCAGGGCGGGAACTTCGAGGCCCTGGAGCCCTGGGGGTGCATGGGGTCGGAGAACGGCCTGACCACGACCTCGATCGCGCGCCTCCAGGACGATCCGGAGAGCTACGGGATCCTGTTCGTGACCGGCCAGGCCGACACGCTGGTGGACACGCCGAACGAGCGCGCCGCGTTCGAGACCCTGTGCAGCGGCGGGATCCCGATGCAGTACCTGGAGTGCGCGGGGGCTTCGCACACCGACGCGACCTTCGAGTCGATGCCGGAGATCCTGACCTTCCTGCAGGCGCGCCAGAACGGCACGCCGTTCGAGGCCGTGTGCACGGCAGGCGCGGCGGTGACGTGCATGGGTGCGCAGTGACGTGAGCCCGTTCAAGGTCGTGCTGGAGGGCGAGCCGATGGAACTCGCGGCGTTCGCTGGACAGGAGCCTTCCTGGGTGAGCGACGCCGCGGCGCTCCGCGATCTCGTCCGGCTCCCCTCCGGCATGGCCCTGCCCCCGCGGCCGCGCGGTGACACCAGCGAGACACCGGTGCTCGCGCCCTGGCGGGAGGGGATGCTGGCGACGGCGGTGCTGTGCCAGCCGCTGCGGCTGGGGCACCCGGACAAGGTGGTGGAAGCGCGCCCGGATCGTTCGTTCGGGCACGGGCGGGTGGCGTTCCTCGCGGAGCCGGTGTGGCCCGCCTGCAAGCAGTGCGAGACGCCGCTGGAGCTGTGTTTCCAGCTCGCGCCCGGCGACCTGGGGCCCTGGCTGCACGCGAAGGGATCGCTGGTGGCGATGTTCTGCTTCCGCTGCTTGCCCGGGTCGCCAGAGACGGTGTTCCTGAGCGTGGTGACGCCGTCGTTCCGGGTGGAGCGGCCCGCGGGGCCGACGCGTTCGTCGTCGCACACCAGCACCACGACCACCCGGAGCGTGGGGGCGCTGCCCGTGCGGTGGCAGGTGCCGCCAGCGATGGCGATGCGCTACCTGCTCGATCGCCACGGGCTCTGGGAGACCGGGGCAGGCGCGGCGGGGGTGCTCCTCGCGCGGGAGGACGAGGGGATCGAGGTGGTCGACGAGGTCGAGGACTACACGCTCGACATGCTGGAGGAGTACTCGGCGTGGGCCGAGGCGGTGAACGGGGTGACCTCGCAGAGCTGCGGGAGCCTCGGCGGTTACACGGCGTGGGACCAGGCCGACGAGACCCCGGAGTGCACAGCGTGCGGGGCGCTGATGGAGCACCTCCTCGACTGGAACGGGGAGCAGTTCCTCGATGGAGCGCTCCACGTGTTCGTGTGCGACCGGACTGCAGCCTGCGGAGGTACGCTGGAGTTCGTGGCGGAGTTCTGAGCCGCAGCAGGGGCGTCGCCCGGACAAGCTCCAGGAGGCGCCCGAGCTACCAGAACATGGTCATGAAGACGCGAAAGGCGGCCCGAGAGCGCGGGCCAATGCTTCCGTGCATGACTTCGTGTTGAAAGCCATTATCATCTCGACGTGCTCTTCCGGCAGCGCAGAGGCCGAGGAGCGCCCGAGGAGCGCCCGAGGATGTCCACGCCCGTCGATGCCGATCACGACTCCGTCTCTCAGAAGAGCCCGTCCTCCCAGAAGAGCCCGTCCCAGGACCTGAGCCAGCTCGCGCCGGGCAAGGCGGGGGTCGTTCGTCGTATCCGTGGGGAGCGTCGCACGGTGGTGCGCCTCCTGGAGATGGGGCTGGTGCCCGGGACGCGGGTGGAGGTGAAGCGGAAGGCACCGCTCGGTGATCCGCTGGAGCTGCGGGTGCGCGGCTACACGCTGAGCATCCGGCGGAGCGAGGCGGCGGGCGTGGAGGTGAGCGACGTGGGCGACGCGGCTCCGGCGCGGAAGGGCGCAGCGCGGAAGGGCACGGCAGAGACGCGCGCGCGGGCCGAGGGGGAGCCGGTGCTCGACGTCGGGAGCGCCGAGCCCGTGGGGCGGGTGGGGTACGCGTCGAAGGGTACCTCGTGACAGGACAGGCGCCGGTCGTCCTCCTTGCCGGGAACCCGAACGCAGGCAAGACGTCACTCTTCAACCGCCTGACCGGCTCGCGCGCCAAGGTGGGCAACTACCCCGGCGTGACCGTGGAGCGCCGCTCGGGGAAGCTCACGGTCGGCGACGCGCGCGGCGCGGAGCTGGTGGATCTGCCGGGGACCTACAGCCTGACGGCGCGGTCGTCGGAGGAGAGCGTGGCCGTGGACGCGCTGCTCGGGCGAGGCAGCGCGCCCCCCGACGCGGTGATCGTGGTGGCCGACGCGACGGCGCTGCGGCGCGGGCTGTACCTGGCGACGCAGGTGCTCGACGCGGGGCGGCCGGTGGTGCTGGCGCTCAACATGATCGACGAGGCGCGCGCCTCAGGGCACACGGTCGACGCAGAGCGGCTCGCCGGGGCGCTGGGGTGCGAGGTCGTCGAGACGGCAGCGACGAAGAACCAGGGGGTGGCCGAGCTGGCGCAGGCGACGGCGCGGGCGCTGAAGCAGGCGCCGAAGCAGGCGACGGCGCGGGCGCTGAAGCAGGCGCCGAAGCAGGCGCCGAAGCAGGGGGAGGGCGCCGAGGCGAAGGGCGAGCCCTCGGGGACGGAGGACGGTGACCCGAACGCGGCTCCAGCGATGCCGACGACGCCGGCGATGCCGGAGGCGCTCGCGCGGTCCATCGCGCAGGTGGAAGAGGTGGTGCGGCGCGAGGACGCCAGGGCGGACGCGGCAGGGGCGCGGGCGCTGGCGATGTGGGCGATCCTGTCGCTCGGGGACGACGAGCTGACGGCGCCCTCCTGGCTGCGGGAGGCTGCCGCGCGGGCGCACGAGGAGGCGCAGCGCGAGGGGCGGAACCTCGACGAGGAGCTGGTGGCGTGGCGCTACGGGCGCGTGGACGCGGCGCTGGAAGGGGCGCTGACGGAGGCGCGCGAGGAGGGGGAGAGCACGTCGAGCCGGGTGGACGCGGTGCTGGTGCACCCCGTGTGGGGGCTCGCGGCGTTCGCGGTGGTGATGCTCGTGGTGTTCCAGATGCTCTTCGCGTGGTCCGAGCCGCTGGTGGGGGCCATCGAGGGCGCGGTCGCGGCGGTGCAGGATCTGGTGCGGGGCGCGCTGCCCGCGGGGGCCATCCGGGATCTGATCGTCGACGGGGCGATCGCCGGGGTGGGCAACGTGGTGGTGTTCGTGCCGCAGATCGCGCTCCTGTTCGCGTTCATCACGGTGCTGGAGGACTCGGGCTACCTCGCGCGGGTGGCGTTCGTGATCGACCGGGTGATGGCGGCGGTGGGGCTGCACGGGAGGGCGTTCGTGCCGATGCTGTCGGGGTACGCCTGCGCGATCCCGGCGGTGCTGGCGACGCGAACCCTGGAGAACCGGCGCGATCGGTTGATCACCATGATGGTGGTGCCGCTCGCGTCGTGCAGCGCGCGGCTGCCGGTGTACGTGCTGGTGACGGCGGTGATCTTCGATCCCGAGGCGAAGGTGCTCGGGGTGCTGAGCGTGGGCGCGGTGGTGCTCCTGGCGATGTACGGGCTGAGCATGGTGGCGACGCTCGTCGCCGCGGCCGTGCTGCGCCGGACCGTGCTGAAGGGGCCGAGGACGGCGCTGGTGCTGGAGCTGCCTCCCTACCGGCTGCCGTCGGTGCGGGACGTGCTGCTCGCGACCTGGGCGCGGGTGCGCGACTTCCTGACCGCCGCAGGGACGGTGATCCTGGCGCTGTCGGTGGTGATCTGGGGGCTGCTGTCCTATCCGAAGGACCCCGCGGCCGAGGCGCGGTGGGAGGCAAAGCGGGCCGAGGTGACGGCGAGCGTGGCCGAGGGCGAGGAGCGCGACGCGGCGCTGGAGGCAGCGAGCCAGGCGGAGGCCGGCGAGGCGCTGCGGCACTCGGCAGGCGGGAGGCTGGGCCACGTGATCGAGCCGGTGATCGAGCCGCTGGGCTTCGACTGGCGGCTGGGGGTGGGCATCATCGGGGCGTTCGCGGCGCGCGAGGTGTTCGTGTCGACGCTGGGGATCGTGTTCGACGTGGGCTCGGTGGACGAGGAGAGCCAGCCGCTGCGCGAGGCGCTGCGGGACGCGCGGCGCCCGGACGGGAGCAAGCTGATGACGCCCCTCGTGGGGGTGTCGTTGATGGTGTTCTTCGTGCTGGCGTGTCAGTGCATGAGCACCATCGCGGTGGTGCGGCGCGAGTCGGGCGCCTGGAAGTGGGCGGGGCTGATGTTCGGGTACATGACGGTGCTGGCGTACGTGGCGTCGCTGGGCGTCTACCAGGTGGGGCGGCTGCTCGGGCTGGACGGGGCGTAGCGGGGGCGCAGATGGGGTGGCAGGACGTGACGTCGCTGGTGATCTGCGCCGGGGCACTCGGGTGGCTCGTGCGGCGGCTCCTGGTGACGCATGGCCCTCCCGCGTCGAAGCCGGATGTGACCCGGGCGTCGCTGGTGAGGAAGGCGCGGGCGCAGAAGAAGCAGCGGGCGCGGGGCGACGGCGCGTGCCATTGAGGCGGGTGGGCACCGAAGGAGGCGCGCGCTGAGCCGGATCCTCCCGTTCTTCCTGCTCATCGCGGCAGGAGCCGTGCTCACGCGCACGCGGATCCTCCAGGCCGAGGGCGTGAAGGGCCTGTCGGCCTACGTGCTGTGGCTCGGGTTCCCCGCGCTGCTGATCCGGGCGCTGGGGACGGCGCCGCCACCGGACCCGGCCATGGCGCGCGGGCTGCTCGCGTACGGGACGGCGGCCGTGGCGCTGCTCGGGGTGACACTGCTGGCAGGGAAGGTGCTCCGGTGGCCCGGAGGTGCGCGCGGAGGCGCCGCGATGGCGGGCGTCGTGGGGAACACGGCGTTCCTGGGGGCTCCTTTCGCGGTGTCGGTGTTCGGCGCGGAGGCAGGGGGGCTCGCGGCGGGGGTGATCGCCGTGGACTTCGTGGTGCTGATGGCGTTCGCCATGGCGGCGATGCAGGCGACGTCCGGCGCCGGGAAGCTGCGGGTCGCGCTGACGCGCACGTTCCTGAACCCGGTGGTGGCGGCGGCGATCGTGGGGGCGGTGCTGTCGTTCGGGCGGGTCGGGTTGCCAGGGCCGCTGGCGCGAGGGCTCGACATGCTGGCGGCGAGCGCGAGCCCGGCGGGGCTCACGGCGCTCGGGGCGGTGATCGGGCTGGAGGCGGGGCGGCCAGCGCCGGGGGAAGTGCAGCCGGTGGTGACCGCGATCCTCGTGAAGCTCGTGCTGATGCCCGCCCTCGTGTGGGTCGCGGTGACGCTCGCGGGTGCGCCGCCTGCGTTCCGCGCGGTGGCGGTGCTGCTGGCGGGGTGCCCCACCGCGGTGAACGTGTTCATTCAGGCGCGGGAGTACAGCGATTTCGGGCGCGGCGCTGCCCAGGTGGTGGTGACCGCCACCTTGTTCAGCGCGCTCACCCTTCCGCTCATCGCGGGGTGGATGCGCTGAGCGCGATCTCTGTTGCCAGGCAGACGCCATCCAATGAACCATCGCTGGTCGTCGCCCGTCCGCGCCCAGCCTTCCTCGGTCCTCCGCGGGAGGCGCGGAGGTGCGAGGGCGCGTGACGTGCGGTGCTTTTCGCCTGGTGCGAGGAAGGTGATGCGATGTCAGGGCTGAAGAAGCACGGTCCCTGGGCCCTCGTGGGAGCCCTCGGCGCGCTGGCGCTGGGCACCGTGGCCACGTCGCGGGGCGAGCCGGTGAACGCGCTGTGGGTCGTGGTGGCCGCGATCGCGGTCTACCTGGTGGCCTACCGCTACTACAGCCTGTACATCGCGGAGCGGGTGATGCGGCTCGACCCGCAGCGCCAAACGCCCGCCGTGCGGCACAACGACGGGCTCGATTACGTGCCCACCAACCGGTACGTGCTGTTCGGGCACCACTTCGCGGCGATCGCGGGGGCCGGGCCGCTCGTGGGGCCGGTGCTGGCCGCGCAGATGGGCTACCTGCCGGGGACCTTGTGGATCCTGTCCGGCGTGGTGGTGGCCGGGGCGGTGCAGGACTTCATGGTGCTGTTCATCTCGATGCGGCGCGACGGGCGCTCGCTCGGGGAGCTGATCCGCTCGGAGCTCGGGCCGGTGCCGGGGGTGATCGCGCTGTTCGGGACCTTCATGATCATGGTGATCATCCTGGCGGTCCTGGCGCTCATCGTGGTGAAGGCGCTCGCCGGGAGCCCGTGGGGGACCTTCACGGTGGCGGCGACGATCCCCATCGCGATCCTGATGGGCCTCTACACGCGCTTCATCCGGCCGGGGCACGTGGGCGAGGTGTCCATCCTCGGGTTCGTGCTGCTGATGCTGGCGATCGTGTCGGGGCAGCACGTGGCGGAGTCGCCCACGCTCGGCCCGGTGTTCACCTTCACCGGGACCCAGCTCTGCTGGCTGCTCATCGGCTACGGGGCGGTGGCGTCGGTGCTGCCGGTGTGGTTGCTCCTGGCGCCGCGGGACTACCTGTCCACGTTCCTCAAGATCGGCACCATCGTCTGCCTGGCGGTGGGCATCGTGGTGGTGGCGCCGACGATGCAGATGCCGGCCATCTCCCGGTTCGCCGACGGGACCGGGCCGGTCTGGAGCGGGTCGCTCTTCCCCTTCCTGTTCATCACCATCGCGTGCGGGGCGGTGTCGGGGTTCCACGCGCTCATCGCGTCGGGGACGACGCCGAAGCTCATCGAGAGCGAGGGGCACGCGCGGTTCATCGGCTACGGCGGGATGCTGATGGAGTCGTTCGTGGCGATCATGGCGCTCGTGGCAGCGTCGATCCTGGAGCCGGGGATCTACTTCGCGATGAACAGCCCCGGCGCGGTGGTGGGGGTGACCGCGGAGAGCGCGTCCGCAGCCGTGGGGCAGATGGGGTTCCCGGTGACGGCGGAGGTCATCGCCCAGACGGCGCGGGACGTGGGTGAGACGTCCATCGTGTCGCGCGCAGGCGGGGCGCCGACGCTGGCCGTGGGGATGGCGCACATCTTCTCCAGCATCATCGGCGGCAAGGCGCTGATGGCTTTCTGGTACCACTTCGCGATCCTCTTCGAGGCGCTGTTCATCCTCACCGCGGTGGACGCGGGGACGCGCTCCGGTCGCTTCATGCTCCAGGACCTGATCGGGATGTTCGTGCCGCGCTTCAAGGAGACGTCGTCGCTCGTGCCGAGCCTGGTCTCGACGGGCCTGTGCGTCGCGGCCTGGGGCTTCTTCCTGTACCAGGGCGTGACGGATCCGCTGGGCGGCGTGAACACGCTGTGGCCGCTGTTCGGGATCTCCAACCAGATGCTGGCGGCGGTGGCGCTGACGCTGGGCACGGTGGTGATCTTCAAGATGAAGCGGGAGAAATACGCCTGGGTGACCATCGTGCCGGCCGTGTGGCTGATCGCCTGCACGGCGACGGCGGGGCTCCAGAAGATCGCCTCGTCGGACCCGCGGGTGGGCTTCCTGGCCCACGCCCAGGTGTTCCAGGAAGCGCTCGCCCGGGGGCAGGTGCTCGCGCCGGCGAAGAGCCTGGAGCAGATGGAGCAGATCATCCGGAACGACAGGATCGACGCGTCGCTCGCCGGGCTGTTCGTGGTGGTGGTGGCGAGCATCGTGGTGTTCGGGGTGCTCTCGTGCGTGAAGGCCTACCGGGCGCAGCGGTGGACAGCGCTGGAGGTGCCGCCGACGGCGGCATTGATCGAGTGAAGGGCGCAGCGGGCATGGCTGAGGGCGGGTGGGGGGTGCGGGTGCGCGCACGCGCGGGCGCCGTCGCGCGGGGGCTGCGCGACATGGCGCGGCTCATGGTGGGGGTGCCGAGCTACGAGACGTACGTGGAGCACATGCGCAAGGCGCACCCCGGAGAGGCGCCGATGACGTACGCGGAGTTCTTCCGCGAGCGGCAGGAGGCGCGGTACGGAGGGAGGGGGCGCGGGGGGTTCCGCTGCTGCTGAGCACCCGGTTGATCACGGGGATGCCGGGCGCAGCGGCGGTGGTGGGCGCCGCCTTCGCGGGGCTCGCGGTGCAGGCGGCGACGCGGCCGATCGATGACCCCGACGTGTGGTGGGTGGCGGCGGCGGGGAGGTACGTGCTGGCGACGGGCGAGGCGCCGGTCGAGAACATGTACTCGTACCTGGAGCCAGGGCGGCCGTGGGTGATGCACGAGTGGCTGTTCGGGGCGCCGTATGCGCTGGGGCTAGAGCGGCTCGGGCCGTCGTTCTTCGCGCTCGCGGCGCTCGGGTGGCTGACGATCGCCGCGGCGCTGGTGGCGCAGGCGACCCTCGGCGCGTGCAGGAGGCCGGTGGTGGGGGCTGCGCTCGCATTGCTGGGGCTCGGCGTCTTCGGAAGCCGGCTGCTGTCGGCGCGGCCCGCGAGCGCGGCGATGGTGTTCCCGGCGGCGATGGTGCTCCTGGCCTTCGCGCCGCGGATGACGCGCGGGAGAGCCCTCGCCGCGGTGGTGGTGGAGCTGCTGTGGGCGAACGCGCACGGGAGCTTCCCGCTCGGGGTGGTGCTGCTGGGGGCAGGGGCGCTGGAGCACGCGGGAGGCGGCGGGCACGGTGGGGCGGCGCGTGACGGGAAGCTGCGGGTCGCGGCAGCGATCGCGGCGGCCGCGGTGACGCTCGTGAACCCGTACGGCGTGGCGCTTCACCGGCTGGTGCTGGGATACCTGGCAGGCGACAGTGGAGGGACGTACAGCTTCATCCGCGAGCACCTCACGGAGTTTGCGCCCCTGTGGCGCGACGGGGGGCGTGTGGTGGGCGCGGTGGAGGTCGCAGGGCTCGCCCTGGTGGCGGCGCTCGCGGCGAGCGCGGCGTGGGTGCCGCGGTGGCGGGTGCGGGCGCTCCTCTGCGCAGGGCTCGTGGGGATGGCGGTCAGCCACGTGCGGCACGTGGAGCTGTGCGGGCTCGTGGCGGTGATGCTGCTGGCCCCCCACGCCGATGCGCTGGCAGGAAAGCTCGGGGTGGCAGCGCGGCAGGGTGCTCCGTCGCGAGGGCTCGCGCTCGCCGCGCTGGGGCCCGGCGTGGTGGCCGCGCTGGTGGCGCACGGGGCGGCGCACAGAGAGAGGGTGGCGCGAGGAGAGCGCGGGGTGGCGGGATGGATCGCGCCAGGGCTCGGGGGTGAGGCGATGGTGGGGCTCGCGGAGGCGCTGCCGGACGGGGCGCGGGTGTTCGCGCCCTTCAAGGCGTCGGGGCTCCTGATCTGGCTCACGGCGGAGCGCGGGGTGCGGGTCACCCGGGATCCGCGCAACGACTGCTACGGGCGCGAGGTGCTGGAGGCGGCGCTCGCGCTGGACACCCCCGCCGAGGACGCGGCGACGGCGCACACGCGGCTCTTGCGGGCCGGTGCGGACCACCTCCTGCTCGGGCCCGGAGCGCCGCTCCGGCGCTGGGTCGAGGGAGATGCCGCGTGGCGCACCGTGAAGGAGGCGCACGGGTACGTGCTACTGTCGGCGCGGTGAAGGCTTGTGAAGGGTGAGGGGCCATGAGCACCGAGACGGTTCCAGAGGAAGGCGACGGAGGCCCGCGAGCCCCGGCGGAGGTCCCTGCAGCCCAGGCGTCAGAGGCGTCGCCAGAGCGCACGCCTGCGGGTGAGGCCCAGGCCAGGGCCGAGGACGAGGCGGCGGACATCGCGCGGCCGGTGAACACGGGCGAGCGGATGACGGTCATCGACACCCTGCGAGGGTTCGCGCTCGGCGGGGTGTTCCTCTCGAACCTCTACGTGTGGCAGAGCGGGCGGATCTTCCTCTCGATGGAGCGCATGAAGGAGCTGATGGCGGTCCCGCTGAACATCGTCATCGGGACGGTGCTCGGGTTCACGCTCTTCGGCCGGGCGATGACGGTATTCACGTTCCTCTTCGGGCTCGGCTTCGCCATCCAGATGGAGCGCGCCGCCGCCCGGGGGGACACCACGGGCCGGGTGTACGCGCGGCGGCTCGGGCTGATGTTCCTCATCGGCGTCACGCACCTGCTGCTGCTCTGGTACGGCGACATCCTGCACCTCTACGCGATGGTCGGGCTCCTGCTGCTGCTGCTCCGGCGGCTCCCCGACCGAGCGGTGCTCGTGCTGGGGCTGGTGCTCGTCATCGGCGGCGAGCTGGGAGGTAGATACCTGCCCACCTTCGTGCCGCGCCTCTGGCACTCGAAGGAGGAACTCGAGGCGATCGCGGCGCTGGAGCGCGCGCACAACATGGCCTGGCGCGCCGAGGCGTTCGCCGGCTTCACGAGCGGCGCGTACCTCGACGTGGTGCGCGCCAACGTCATGACCTGGTGGGAGACGTTCTTCAGTCTTCGTCACCTCGGCGGGAACCTGGCGGTGCTCGGCAAGTTCCTGATCGGCGCCTACTTCGGCCGGCGGCGGCTCTTCCGCGAGGTGCCGGCGCACCGCACGCTCTTCCGGCGGATGGTCGGCTACGGGCTCCTCGTGGGGCTCATCGGGGGCGCCGTCAACGCCCTGACGCGGCTGCCGAGCATGCAGACCAGGCTCGGGCCGGACAGCCTGCTCATGCAGATCGTCTCTCCCGTGACCTCCGAGATGGCCACGCTCGGGATGGCGAGCTTCTACATCGGAGGGGTGACGCTGCTCTACCAGCACGCTCCGTGGCGCAAGGTGCTCTCGGTGGTCGCGCCGGCAGGGCAGATGGCGCTCACGAACTACCTGAGCCAGAGCGCGTTCTCGCTGGTGATCTTCACCGGGGTCGGCTTCGGGCTGCTCGGGCAGTTGAACCCGCTGGGGTGCGTGGTGCTCGTGGCGGTGCTGTTCACGCTGCAGGTGGCCTTCAGCCACGTGTGGCTCGCGTTCTTCCGCTTCGGACCCGCGGAGTGGGTGTGGCGTTCGCTCACGTATGGCAAGGCACAGCCGATGCGCAAGCCCCGGGGCGCGGCCACGTAGGCCGGGCCGAACGGGCGCGACGAGCAGGATCGCGACCTCGCCGGTGGCCTCCGCGGGTAGCGGCCCCACGGGAGTTCATCTATGAACCGACCCGTGGGATCGCCGCTCGGAAACCGATCAGAGGAACGGGGACGGGCGCTGGTGCGGGCCCTGGTGGTCACCGCCGTCGCGCTCCTCGCGCTCCTGCCCACCTTGACGGCGCCTCCCGCGCTGGCGAAGGAGAGCAAGGGCCCCTCGGAGTACGGCTGCCGGGTGCAGAAGCCGCAGGCCTTCCTGAAGCGCGGGTCGTTCGTGATCCACGGCCAGCTCGACGGCGCGAAGCAGACGAAGGCGGTGCGCTACTTGACCGAGCATTACGGTCACGTGGACGAGACGCTCACCGCGGCGTGGAACGGCCAGAGCGCGCGGTCGGAGGCGAAGAGCATGCGCTTCATGGGGCTGCCCATCTCGGTGCACGCCAAGATGGCGCCGGCGCTCGCCTGCGTGGAGAAGCGCATCCAGCAGAAGTGCCGGGGGAAATCGGCCTACACCCCGAGGGCGATCGGTGGGTTCCGCGGCGCCAACACCTACCGCGGCGGCGAGGTGTCGAACCACCTGTTCGGGATCGCCATCGACATCGATCCGGACCGCAACCCCTGCTGCGGCTGCGTCGACCCCTGGCCGAGCCACCCGCTCTGCAAGCTGAAGGGGCGCACGGCCGAGGAGCGCACGGCGATGCCGTCGTGCTGGATCAAGTCCTTCGAGCGGTTCGGGTTCTACTGGCTGGGCGACGACACGCTGGAGGACACGATGCACTTCGAGTTCCTCGGCGACCCCGACAAGGTGAACCCGGCCGCGGAGAAGCGCGCCGCGGAGAAGCGCGCCGCGGAGAAGCGCGCCGCAGACAAGGTGGCGGCCGAGAAGCGCGCCGCAGACAAGACGAGCGCCGACAAGGCAGCCGCCGAGAAGAAGGCCGCAGAGAAGGCCGCTGCGGAGAAGCGCGCCGCAGAGAGGGCTTCCAGCAGGAAGCGCACGGACAAAACGGGCGACAGGAAGCGCACCGAGGGGAAGGCGGGCGGGAAGTAGCGGCCTCGCGCAGGGGGGATTTCGCGCACTTCCCCGGTTGCTTTCGCTTTGGGTCGGCCCACTCCCCCGCTACCCTCCCGGGCATGAGGGTCTGGACAGATGGGACCACCCACCTCGTCGTGGGTACCCGCGGGCTGGAGATTCACCGCTCCGGGCCGCCCAAGGCGATACGCGAGCTGGGTGGGGGCCCGGCCGGCGGGTGGACGTCGCGCCACGTGCTCGCCGTGACTTCGCGGGAGCCGCTCAAGGTGTGGGTAGGCCAGGGCGCGTCGGTGAAGCGGGTGACGCTGGGCGAGGAGACGCAGGTGGGGCGGACCGTGCCCGCTTACGTGCTCGACGCGGTGGGCCTGGCCGATGGTCGGGTGCTCGCGTGTGTGGGACCGACCCGAGCCCCGGAAGAGGGGCCGCCGCGGCGCGCGCGCCTCGTGGTGCTCGACGACGACGCGATGGACCTCGACGCCGCCGAGGAGATCGCGGTGCCGGAGGCCACCCGCGTGCGGTGGCCAGGAGGGATCTGGGCCGAGGGCGAGGTGCCCTGGCCCGAGGACGAGGCGGAGGAAGACGACGAGCCGACGCTGCTCGACGCGCTGGCCGTGGCGGTCCCGCTGCGCGACGGCGCGGCTTCCTACGACCCGGTGACGTGCTCGCAGAACGAGCACGGCATCGCGCTGGCAGGCGCCTACGCGGGGCTCGTGGTGGCGCTGCCTCCCGGCGGCGGGCGGCCCGAGTTCGCGCTGCGGGTGCCGACGCAGCGGGACAACACCGAGATCCACGCGACGCGGACGGCGGCCGGGGTGCTGGTGGTGATCTGCGTGGAGCGACAGCTCGCAGCCATCGTGCACCTCGGCCCGGACGGGAAGGTGCTGGCCCACCGCGACAAGATCGGCAAGGACGCCGCGTGGGGCCTCGGGCCGCCGGTGGTGCAGGGCGACAAGGTGCTGCTCTTCGAGGCGGGCAACGGCGGGGGCGAGCGGCTGCACGAACTCTCTCTCGCGGACCTGAAGGTGACGAAGAGCGTGGAGGGCGCAGGCAAGCAGCGGGGCGAGCTGTCGGCGACGACCGGGCCCGGTGGGGCGCCGGTGCTGCTCGGGCTCGGCGACACGGCGTACGTGGTGGAGCGCGGCGGGCGGGGACGGGTGACGCTGAAGGCGCTGGAGGCACCGGCGCCGCCCCCGCCGAAGCCCCTCCCGAGGACGGGCCCCGCGCGCGCCGTGGGGACACCGTCCCTGGCGCTCGCCGGTCCCGGTGAGCCGCGGACGTGGACGATCGCGGCGGGCGAGACGCTGAAGGTCAAGATCCCGTTCACGAACCACGGAGGCCCCGGCAAGGGGCTCGCCATCGAGGTGAGCGGCCCCGCGCTCACGGCCGGCCTCGTGAAACCGGAGCGGGCGACGCTCGGCGACGTCGAGCTGCCGCTGGAGATGAAGGGCGCCGCGGCGCGCGCCGAGCTGCCCGACTTCGCGGTGCCACCGGGGCTGCTGGAGCGAGGGCCGAAGAACAGCCCGCTGCCGGACCCGGCGGCGATGCAGGCGCGGCTCGAGCTGGCCGGGGCGAAGGCAGGTTCAGGGGTGCTGACGGTGCGGCTCATTCCCCTGGGAACACCCGGGGGGCGCGGGTCGGTGCTGCAGGGCAAGAGCCTGACGGTCACCTGAAGCCCCGGGCCTCCGGTACTCACCTCCTCACCTCCTCACCTCCTCACTTCGCGAGGAAGTCGCGGGTGATGGCCTTGGGCTTCGCGAGAGGCGCCGGGGGGGCATGGCGCGCGTCCGGCTCTGCGAGTTCGGCTGGCGCGGCAGGCGCTGCTTGCGCGGCCGCGGGGCTGAAGACGGCCGAGCCGTAGCCCTTCTCGGCCACCTGGTAGTGGTTCACGTTGCCGGCGCGCGTCGCCTGCGCCTCGGCCTTGGCAGACGCAATGCCGGCGATGAAGCGCGTCACGGCCTGCTCGTCGGCCGCACCCGAGGCCACCGGCCGGTGCTGGGCGCGGGCCTCCTCGGCGGCGGTGATCGCGTCCTGCGCGGCGGTGCCCGTCAGGGTCGCCTCGAACATCTGGAACAGCTTCCGGTTCATGAAGAAGCGCACCCCGCGGACCTGACCATCCACGGCGTAGGCGAGGCCGACCACGTCCTCCACGGAGGGGACGCTCCCGAGCCAGGCAGAGGCCTTGCCCGCGAGCGCCTCGCGCTGCCGGGCCACCGCGCCATCCTCCACCGCGGCCACCATGGTGTCGGAGGCCGTCTCCTTGCGGTGGGCGCGGTTGAACTCGCTGACCTTGGACCACACCTCGCCCTGATCGCGCTTGTACTGGCCGGCTTCCCGCACCTTCGCGGAGGCGAGCACCTTCATCGTGCTGAACTTGCCGTCGGTCGAGGCGCCCTCGCGGATGCCCGTCCAGCGCCCGTGCTCGACGCAGAAGGCGTCGACCGGCACGGTCTGCCGCGCGCCGACGAGGAAGTCCTGGCCGATCTGGCGGTCCTGCTTGCCGCCCTTCACGATGGTGCCGGCGAGGACCAGGATGGGAAGGTCCCCCTTGTTCTCGATGACCAGGGTGTTCACCTGAGCCCCGACGTCCGAGGGGACCGCGTGCTGGGCGCGCTGGGATTGCTCGTGGTCCTCGGTGTCGATCAGGCGCGGGTGCCTCCGAGGATGCCGGGGATGCGGCGGCGGCGAGGGCTGCGGAGACGGGGTCGGCGGCTCCGCCGTGGCGGTGTTCGCAGCCTGCGCTGGCGTGGGAGGAGCAGGAGGCGGCACGGGCGCGGCGCCGAGCTCCCGGACCACGGCCGTCTCCTTCTCCAGGGCGACGTCGAGCGTGGTGAACTCGCCGAGGTCCTCCTGCACGCTGGCGTAGACCGGGAACACCGCCAGGTTGTCGAAGATCTGCGGCGCGCCCACGGTGTACCCATCCCCGATCGGGTGACCTGGCACCTGCTTCGGGGCGCGCTTGCCGACTGCCGCACCCGCGCCCGTGCCGCCGGGTGAAGCACCTGCCGTCCCTGACCCTCCCGCCGCCGCACCTCCGCCGGGCTGCGCGGCGCCCTCCGCGCGGGGTTGCGGGGCCCCTGACGAGGGACCTCCGGTACCAGGTGCCCTCCGCGAGCACCCCAGGAGCGCGCAGGCCAGGAAGATCGCACAGCTCCAGGCGACGAGCACACCTCGCCCCGCGCGGCGCCATGCGCGCCGCAGGTCACGTCTCTGCATGTCCCACCTCGGCGCGCTCCGACGGGCGAGGCGAGGAAAGGATCTGCACCATCGTCCCTTTCTGCCTCGCCCGTGCGCGGGGGGTGCGCGGGAGTGCCCGGAAGCACGCGGGGACATGCGGGAACACCTGCGCCTGCGCCCGCGCGTGATCCGGGCTGGGCTTCACGGCGCGTGGAGCTGGTGCTACTGCCGCGCGCGATGGCGCTCGGCACCCAGAACTCCCAGGCGCCCGGCCAGGCCACCGTGCCGGCCGCGCCCCCTCCTGCCACCGAGGGATGGACCACCCGCCTCGGTGAGGCATGTCTGCTCGGCCTCGGCGTGGCGTCCCTCGCCGCCGTACCCACGGGCCTGCGCACCGCGGGCGCGGGCGGCGCCTTCCCCGAGGGGTTGCTGGTGGGAGCCGCCGTGCTCCTGCCGCTCATCACCCTGGCGCTGGCGCTGGCGCGCGTCGCGGGCCGCGGGTTCCGCAGCATCGTCGGGCAGCAGGGCTCGGCGCGGCTCACCGTGCTGCGCGTGGCCCTCTGGATCGGGGTGGCGATGCCCTTGCTCGCCGCCATGGCCGCGCTGCTCAAGGCGGTCACCAACCACCGCGGCCTCGCGGGCACCACCTTCGGCGTGTTCGGGCTCGCCGCCGTCGCGGGGGCAGCGCTCGTGGCCCACCGGCTCGTCGCCCTCGGCGACCGCCTCGCAGCGCGCGGGGTGAGCCCGTCGATCCTGGCCGCGGCCGGGACGGCCATCGGCGCGCTGCCCCTCCTCCTCGTGGCCTCTCCCCTGGCGTTCGGGGGCGGCGCCGGGAGCGCCCAGGCGATCCGCGCGGCCCTCGTCGACGGCGCGATCGCCCTCGTGGCGACGGCCCTCGTGGCGTCGGTGGCCCTCGGCACGGGGACGCGCCGCGCCGCGCGCCTCGCAGGCGTCCCCGCCGCGGCGCTGGTGCTGATCGCCGCCGCGGCCAGGCTGGAGTCGTCACCGCCCCTGGGGCGCGCCGTCCACGCGGGGGGTGGGCTCGCGGCGACGCTGCTCGGCGCCATGGAGCGCTGGACCGACCGCGATGGCGACGGGCAGGGCGCCCACTTCGGAGGCTACGACTGCGACGAGGGAGACCCGGCCCGCGGACCTGGCGTGGAGGAGATCCCCGGCGACGGCATCGATCAGGACTGCGACGGCATCGATCCGGAGGGACCGACCCGCCTCGCGGCGCTCACACCCGCCTCCGCCGCGTCCCCGACGACGGCGCGCGACAGCGCCCCCGCGCTGACCAACACCGCGGTCCCTGGTGCGACAGCCGCCGCGGCGGGTGCCCAGGCCGGCGCGCCCGCAGCACTGGCCACCGCTCCGGGCACTGCGGCCGCTGCGGCCGCTCAGGAAGCTCCCCCGCCCGGCACCGGACAGCGCCCCGACATCGTGCTCGTCACGCTGGACACCGTCCGCGCCGACCACACCTCGGCCTACGGCTACGAGCGCAAGACCACCCCGCGCCTCGAAGAGCTCGCCTCGCGCGGCGTCGTCTTCGAGCACGCCTACGCGCCTGGCAGCGACACCCAGCGGGCCATCACGCCCCTCGTCGTGGGCGGCCGGTTCAGCAGCGTCGCGCGCGACAGGCGCGAGTGGCCCACGCTGTTCACCGAGAACGACACCGTGGCCGAGCGCCTGAAGCGCGCCGGCTACCTCACGGCGGCCGTCAGCTCGTTCACCTGGATCAGCGAGGAGCGCGGCTTCGCGCAGGGCTTCGACCGCTTCGAGGAGGCCTTCCGCGACGCGCACCCCGAGCGGGAGGTGACCGGCCACCACGCGGTGAAGCGCGCCACGCGCGTGCTCGCGGACCTCGCCGGGCGCGCCGAGCCGATCTTCCTCTGGGTGCACCTCTTCGACGCCCACGACCGCTACGTGGAGCACCCCGGCATCCGCTTCGGCAAGGGCACCACGGCCACCTACGACGGCGAGATCGCGTACGTGGACCAGCAGCTCGGCGCGCTGCTCGACGCCATCGCCCAGAGCCCGCGGGCCGCACGCACGGCGATCCTCGTGCACGGGTCACACGGCGAGGCGCTCGGCGAGCACGACGTCTCCGGGCACGGCGTGGAGGTGTACGAGGAAGCGATCCGGGTGCCGCTCGTCATCGCCCTCCCCCCGGCGCACGCCGCCCGCACGAAGGCGGGCCCTGCCCCCAAGCAAGACGCTGCGGCGCAGGACGGCGCCCCCGCCGCGGCGCAGGGCGCACGCCGCTATGCCCTCCCGGTGAGCACCGTCGACATCGCTCCCACCATCCTCGACCTCGCCAGCGCCAAGGCCGAGTCGCAAGGAGTCGAGGGCCTGTCTCTCCTCCCGATCGCCGAAGGAGACCTGACCCTCCCGCACGGGCCGGTGTACGCGCGTGGCCCGCGGCGGGCCGCCCTGATTGACTGGCCGCTCAAGCTGGTGGTGATCGAGCGTAAAAAGCGGAACCGTTACCTGCTCTTCGACCTGAACGCCGACCCGGGCGAGCAACACGATCTGTCGGCCGACCGCCCCCAGGACCGCGAACGGCTGGTCACCGCCTGGAAGGCAGCGGAAACCGCGGCCAGCGCCGCATCCTCCTCACGCTGATGCGCTGACCCGCTGATGCGCTGATGCGCTGATGCGCTGACCCGCTGACCCGCTGACCGCCGCACCGGAATCCAGCGATGCTGCGGCGTCACGACGCGATGACGCGCGGCGGCGCGAGCGCCACGCAAGCGCCACGCAAGCGCCACGCAAGAACCCGCGGCCATGCGCGACGGAATGCGCAACGGAATGCGGAAAGCGCGACAGTGAGCGCGAGCGCGAGCGCACCCCCATCCCCGAGCACCGCCAAGGAATCGGCGACGCAGTCATGCGCACGGCGTGAGGAGGCAAGCATTTCCGCCCGAGGCCGCGTACACTGACGTGAAAAGGTTATGCTTAATCTTGGCCCGTCTCCCGATAGGCGCCCACGATCGCGGTTCATGTCCACCCGGGTCGCCTTGGCGGTCGGCTTCACCCTCGGCGCTGCAGCGCTCGCGACCTTCGCAGTCCGCTCGGGCATCACCGACAACCTGCCAGCAGCCTACCTGGCCAAGGGTGCGATCCGGGGGGCGGTGCCGGAGACGCTCCGCTTCCAGTGGCAGCTCCAGCGCAACCGGCACTGGCAGATCGTGAGCAGCCCGTCCGAGAGCCGCGAGACCACCGATCAGCTCGAGAACAACCGCGGCGCGTGTCAGGCGGGCATGATCGAGGTGAAGGGGCGGATGAAGTACGACGTCTCCCCGAACGCCCACCTCGACGGCAGCTCCATCGAGGAGCTGCAGAAGACCACCTGCAAGCGCTGGATCAACCGCGACTACCCCGAGCGCTGCGGCGAGTTCGATCGGGACAAGTGGCTCAAGGTCTCGAAGGATCTCCCCACGAAGGAGATGAGCTTCTGCATCGACCGCTTCGAGTACCCGAACCAGAAGGGCGAGAACCCCTGGATCATGGTCTCCTGGTACGAGGCGAAGGACATGTGCGCCGAGGAGGGCAAGCGCCTCTGCAACGAGTCGGAGTGGACCTTCGCCTGCGAGGGCGAGGAGGCGATGCCCTACCCCTACGGGTACGTGCGCGAGCCCGAGGCGTGCATCGTCGACCAGAAGTGGCGCGCCTTCCACGAGTCGGCCTTCCAGCCGCGCAACGCAGCGCCCGCCATGGCGGAGATGGATCGCCTCTGGCAAGGGCTGCCCTCCGGGACGCAGCCGCGCTGCCGCAGCCCCTTCGGCGTCTACGACATGACCGGCAACGTGGACGAGTGGACCCGGTCGTCGCGCGAAGGTGAGCGCCCCTCCATCCTGAAGGGCGGTTACTGGGGCCCGGTGCGCACCCGCTGCCGCCCGGCGACGCGCTCCCACGACGAGAACCACACCTTCTACCAGCAGGGCTTCCGCTGCTGCACCGACCCCGGCGCCGAGGCCGTGCAGCGCGCGTCCACCTGGCAAGACCCCGCCTCCGCCCCGCTCCCCCGCGAGATTAAGTAATCTCCGGGGCGTGCCCCGCGCCATCCCCAGCCACGTCGGGCGCCTCGCGATGATCGCGCGGTGGAAGCCAGTACACCTCGGCCACGCCGCGGTGCTGGAGTCGCTCCTCGAACGCGCCGACGAGGTCATCGTCGGGATCGGAAGCTCGAACCGATACAACGCGCGAAACCCCTTCACCTCGGGCGAGAGCGCCACCATGATCCATCTGGCGCTGCGAGGGCACGCCGGCTACCGCGTCGTGGAGGTCCCCGACCTCGACGACGGACCGCGCTGGCGCCTCATGGTCAAGGACATGCTCGGCCCCCTCGACCTCTTCGTCACCGCCAACGGCTACGTCCGCAGCTTGCTTCTTGAGGACTACCCCATCCTGCACCCCGTTCACCTCGTCCACCCCGAGCGGCGCGTCCCCCTCGACGGCTCCATGGTGCGCGCGGCGATGGCGCGAGGAGACGGGTGGCGCGCGATGGTCCCGGAGGCCATCGCGCAGTACCTCGACGCGCACGGCCTCGTGGAGCGGCTCCGGGCCGAGTTCGGGGAAGCGCTGTAACCTTTCACCGCGGCGAGGCCGCGGCATGCGACATCATCGAGGAGACACACCATGTATTCCTGGGGCGACGACACCAGCGACTGGGCCAAACCGGGCGCATACGCCTACTCTCCCGCGGCCAAGAAGGAGCGCGCCGAGGACGCCGCGCGCGCCGACGCTCACGGCCCTCGCACCTACGGCAACCGCAACTCTCCCAACGAGCAGCTCACCACCCCCCGCAAGCGCGTCACCTCCCAGTCGGCGACGCCGCTCATCGTCGCCGTCGACGTCACCGGATCCATGCAGCGCTGGCCCGCGGAGATCTTCGACCGCCTCCCCCTCCTCTACCAGACGCTCTCGCAGTACCGGCAGGACCTCGAGATCTGCTTCGTCGCCATCGGCGACTCCCGCAGCGATCAATGGCCCCTCCAGGCCACCCATTTCGCGCGCGGCTTCGACCTGGAGACCCAGCTCCACGCCCTCTACGGCGAGGGCGGCGGCGGCGACATCCCCGAGAGCTACGGCTTGTTCGCCCACTGGGTGCACACCCACGTCAGCGCGCCCAACGCCGAGCGCCCGTTCCTCATCGTCTTCGGCGACGCCCCCATGCACACGGAGATCTTCAACGAGGAGATCAAGCACGTCCTCGGGGACGACCCGGGGCAGTCCGTCAGCGCCATCGCGGCCTGGCACAACGTCTGCCGCACCTGGAACACCTGGTTCCTGCGCCGGCCCGGCGGCACCCGCGGCGACAACATCGACAAGCAGTGGGCCAGCGCGATCGGCGCCCAGCAGATCGTGCACATGGACGACGAGCAGCGCGCCGTCGACTACGCCATGGGCCTCATCGCCAGGAGCTGGGGCCACTTCGAGGACTTCAAGACCAACATGAAGGCGCGCCAGGACCCGCAGAAGGTGCGCGAGATCGAGGAGCGGGTCGTCGCCCTCGAAAAGGCCATCGAAGGAGCGCGCGGGCCCGTCGCCCTCGAGTGCCCCCGCTGCAGCGCGCCCCTGCGCGACGTGAGCGGCTCCCGGGCGACCTGCTCCTTCTGCAACGTCGTCGTCAACGTCCCGTCCTCGACCTCCCGGTGATGGGCGTGGACGTCCGCGCGATCGTCACCCTCCCCCCCTACGCCCCCTTCGCCGAAGACGTCGCGCGGCACCCCCTGTGCGCCGGCATCCGCCTCAACACCGTGATGCCCATCGCCGGCCCGCCGCGCGCGGTGCTGGAGCGCCTCTCCGCGCTGGGCGTCCCGCTCTGGGTGGACCTGAAGGGCCGGCAGCTCCGCGTGGTCGGCGCCGCCATCCCGCCCTTCACCGAGGTGCGCGTCAGCCACCGCGTGCAGGTCAACGTCCCCGCGCTCGCCTTCTTCAACGACGGCGAGGAGCAGGCCCGCATCGTCGCCGTCGACGGCGATCGCCTCATCCTCGAAGACGGCCCCCGCCGCCTCGTCGGCCCGGGCGAGTCCATCAACATCCTCGACCCCTCGCTCGCCATCCTCGGCACCCTGACCGACACCGACCGCGCCTACCTCGACGCCATGCGCGACCTCGGCCTGCGCAACGTCATGCTCTCGTTCGTCGAGCGCGAGGAGGACGCCATCGAGGTCGAGGAAGCGCTGCCCGACGCGAACCTGGTCCTCAAGATCGAGTCTCCCCGCGGCATCGACTTCGCGCGCCGCCTCGGCGGCAAGGCGGCCCCGAAGCTCCCGGGCAGGACCGACGCCGAGGACGAGGCCATCTCCAGCCTCTCCGCGTCGGCGGCCTCTCCGCCCCCGCGCCGCCACCGCCTCATGGCCGCCCGCGGCGACCTCTACGTCGAGGTCCTGAGGCCCCACCGCATCCTCGGCGCCCTCCGCGACATCCTCGCCGCGGACCCGAACGCCATCGTCGCCAGCCGCCTCTTCAACTCCCTCTCGCGCAGCACCGTCCCCGACTGCGCCGACATCAGCGACGCCGCCTACCTGATGACCCTCGGCTACCGCACCTTCATGCTCGGCGACGACGTGTGCCTCGCCCGTGACAGCGTGCTCGCCGCCCTCAACCTGCTCGGAGCCGTCGCGGCGGAGCTAGGGTGAGGATCGGCCTCTGCCAGATCGACACCCGCGTCGGCGATCTCGCCGGCAACGCCGCGCGCATCCTCGCCGCCGCCCGCGCCGCCGCCGATGCGGGCGCCGAGCTGTGCGTCCTGCCCGAGCTCGCAGTCACCGGCGTCCCTCCCCGCGACCTCCTGGAGGACGACGCCTTCGTCGAGGCCGCCCTCGCCACGACCCACCGCCTCGCCCGGGATCTCGCCGACGGCCCCCCCGTGCTCGTCGGCACCATCGCCCGCACCACCGCCCGCACCACCACCCCGCTCCCCGGCGCACCACGCCGCCGACCCCTCGGGCTCCCGGGCCCCCCGCGCCTCCACAACGCGCTCGCCCTCCTCCACCGCGGCACCCTCGCCGCCGTCCACGGCAAGCGCCTCCTTCCCGGCTACGACGTCTTCCACGAGCCCCGCTGGTTCGCCCCGGCGCCCCCTGCCCCTCCCTTCCCCTGCCCTCCCTTCCCCTGCCCTCCCTTTCCCGGCATGGCCGACCCCTCCAGCGTCCTCGCCGCCATGCCGATCGGCCCTCTCGTCTGTGAAGACCTCTGGTCCGAGGGCTATCCCGAGGACCCGGCCGCCGACCTTCGCCGCCAGGGCGCGCGCCTCCTCGTCTGCGCCTCCGCCTCGCCTTTCCGACACGGCGTCCTCGCCGCCCGCCTCCACCACGCCCGCCGCGCCCAGCGCCCGCTCCCCACCGCCGCCCCGCCCCTCCCCCACGCGCCTCCCGCCGCGCTCGTCTACGTCAACGCCGTCGGCGCCCAGGACGAGCTGATCTTCGACGGCCGGAGCTTCGCCCTCGATCCCGAGGGCCGCCCCCTGCTCGTCCTCCCCGCCTTCGAGGAAGCCGTGGAGGTCGTCGACCTCGCCGTTCCCACCCCCACCACCTTCCCTCCCCCCACCGCTCCCGAGGTCGACCTGCGCGCCGCCCTCGTCCTCGGCATCCGCGGCTTCGCGCGCAAGAATGGCGTCCGCCGCGCCGTCCTCGGGCTCTCGGGCGGCATCGACTCCGCCCTCGTCGCCTGCCTCGCCGCCGAGGCCCTCGGCCCCGCCGCGGTCACCGCCATCGCCCTCCCCTCCCGGCACACCGACCCCCGCTCCACCGAGACCGCGCGCGCCCTCGCCCGCGCCCTCGGCATCGGCTTCGAGGTCAGCCCTCTCGAGCCCCTCCACGCCGCCGCCGAGCAGGCCCTCGCCCCGCTGCTCGCGGGCGCGCCCCCCGGCGACACCACGCTGGAGAACATCCAGGCCCGCCTGCGCGCCATGGTGCTCATGGCCCACCTCAACCGGCAGGGCGGCATCCTGCTCAACACCAGCAACAAGACCGAGCTCTCCCTCGGTTACGGCACCCTCTACGGCGACATGGCCGGCACCCTCTGCGTGATCGGCGACCTCACCAAGCCCCAGGTCTACGCCCTCGCCCGCCACATCGACGCTGGCCGCGGCCTCATCCCCCCCTTCATCCTCGAACGCCCCCCGAGCGCCGAGCTGCGCGACGACCAGGTCGATCCGTTCGCGTACCCGCGCATCTCCCCCGCGGTCGAGGCCCTCATCCAGGGCGACCCGCTCCCCGAGGACGTGACCCCCGAGGAGGCAACGCGCTTCACCCGGATGATCCGCGGCGCCGAGCACAAGCGCTGGCAGGCCGGCATCGTCCTCAAGGTCACCGATCGCGCCTTCGGTACGGGCCGGATGATGCCCATCACCCGGGCCTGACCTCGACGCCTCACCCGCACCGCGCCCTCACCCGCACCGCGCCACCAGCCGCGCCACGAGGGGCTCCGCGATCTCCTTGCCGCGCATGGCTTCCAGGAACCGCCTCGGGATCGCGCCGATCCCGTCCCGCAGCCCCGCGATCCCGCCCGCCACGCAGGCCGTGGTGTCGGTGTCGTGGCCGAGCGCGAGCGCGCTCTTCACCACCGCCTCGTAATCCCCCTGCGCGACGGCCCACCGCGCCGAGCGCAGGCAATCGACCACGTATCCCGAGCCCCTCCCGGGGGACGGATCGTCGGGCCGGACGGTCTGCTCCAGCTCCTGCCGGAACACCGAATCCTCCCCGTAGAGGCCCCGCAGCACCGCGACCGCCTCCCCCCATGGATCCGGCGCCTCTGCCTGCACCCGCCGCGCCCAGAGCACGTAGAGGGCGCAGCAGGCCTGGCTGCGCGGGTGCCCGTGCGTCACCACGCTCTGCAGGTGGGCATCGGCGACGAGCGCCGCATCGTCGCCCTGGTGGAAGAGCGCGAGGGGCAGCACCCGCATCAGGCTGCCGTTGCCGTTGCTCCTCTCGTCGGTCTCGCCCGCCAGCGCCGGGCGCGTACCCTCCATCATGGTGCGGATCGCGCGCGAGGTGGCCACGCCGACGTCGAACACGCGCGCATCCACCGCGTACGCGCCCTCCTCGTACCAGCGCTTCAGCCGCTCACCGAAGTCGTCCGCGTCGAGCTTGCCGCGTTCGAGCAGTGAATCGAGCAGCGCCAGCGCCAGCGCCCCGTCGTCGGACCACGTCCCGACCGGCGTCCCCCGGTGCGCGCGCATGAAGCCGGGCGGGGGCGTCATCTCCAGGGCCTCCCGCGGCGGCAGCATCTCTGGATCGTGAAACTCGTAGGGGACGCCGAGCGCGTCGCCGACGAGCAACCCCCACATGGCTCCCTCGATCTTCTCCCGCACCGTGGGCGCGGATCGCACCGATGACGCTGTTTGCAGCCCTTGTTCCATGGGTGAACCGTATCACCCCGGCCTCGCTGCGATCGACGATGCACGCCGCGGGATGCCATGCCCACGGCGTGCCGTCGTCACGCGATCGTGCCCCACGCGTCCCTACCCCGAGGTCGGGGGCGGCACAGCGCGTTCATTGGCACCCTCGCGTCACCACCCCTGCGGCATCAACCGCAGGTATCGTCGATCAGGCTGAAGCAAGCATTGACGGCTTGCTGAGGCGTGCAGTTCCTGTAGGTGCAGTACGGGGCGCCCGTGACCGGATGCTCGCACCATTCGAGGGTCACCCAGCACTCTGCGCTGGGGAGCGGCTCGCCGCCCGAATCTCCCGGCTCGTACGCCATGGGCTCGCGCAGCTCACCCAGGGACTGCGTGGGCTCCTGCCCCTCGTGGACCGTCACCTCATCGACCGTGATGACCCTGGCTCCGTCACCTCCTTCCTCCGTTTGCGTCGACGCCGTACATCCAGCAGCCACCGCCATGGCGATGGCCGCGCCTACGAGTGAGGACGTTTTCATGTCGCCTCCTTTTTTCCTCACGGGCGATGAAGTCACGCGCGACGAGCACGCAGCACCGCCCACGGCACCCTGAACGTGGGTCAGCATCCCCGGACCGCAACCCTCGAAAGAGCACCGGAGCGCATGAAATCGAACGCAGCGCGCCCGCTATGACCAGCGTCGCGGGTACGGTCAATGCAGCGTGATATGACGTCGATAGTGCGCGTCCGCGCCTCGACGCCAGGGATCTCCAGAATGGGCGCTGGGTCCTCCCGTGGCTCCCTGGCTGCACGAATCAAGCTCGGGACTGCACGAGCGTCCAGCGCGACGATTCTTGCTTCGCTGCATGGAATTCCGAGGCGCTCCAGCACCTCTGCGCGCTGAGGCGGCGCCCATCGGGCATACCGTCTCGACAGCGGCCTGTGAGTTCTGGCACGCTCCGCGACGCCTTCGGAGATTCTCCGGATCGCTTCCGTCGGGTGGTGCTTCCATGCAGAACTTTCCCCGCTTTCTCCTTCGAGGCCTCGGCATCCTGAGCGTCTCCGGCCTGATCGCCGCCGCGTGCTCCGCATCGGGCGATGGCGCTCCCACCCCCGGCGCCTCCGGCGACCCGGGCTCGGCCGGCCCTGGCGGCTCGGGGACCACGGGCACCGGCGGCTCTGGCGCGGCAGGCGGCGGGGAACCCGGCCTTGGCGGGGGCACCTTCGCCGCGGGCACGGGCGGAGGGGGGACCGGCGGCTCGTGCGCCGCGGTGTCCTCCGAGGCAGAGACCGAGGTGCAGCCGGCGGACATCATCATCGCCGTCGACACCTCGGGCAGCATGGACGAGGAAGCCGCGGAGGTGCAGGCGAACCTCAACAACTTCGCCGCGCTCATCATCGCGGCCAACATCGACGTGCACGTGATCCTCATCGCCGACACGACGGTGTGCATCCCCGCCCCGCTCGGCGCGGGCGCCTGCCCTGGCGCCGACGAGAACCTGCCGGTCTACCGGCACGTGAACCAGGTCGTGAACAGCACCGACGCCCTGCAGCTCATCCTCAGCACCTACCCGCAGTGGCGGGACTCGCTGCGCCCGAACGCCACCAAGACCCTCGCCGTGGTCAGCGACGACAACTCGGACCTCTCCGCCGCGTCCTTCACGAGCCAGCTCCTCGCGCTCGACCCGCCCACCTTCCAGGGCTTCAAGTTCGACGCCATCGTGGCCTACGAGAACCCGCAGTCCTGCATCTTCGGCTGTTTCGGCGGCACCACCACCCCTTGCTGCCCGGGCCCCGCGCCCATCTGCGACCCGCTCGCTGCCGCCGAGGGCACGGTCTACAAGCAGCTCGTCCAGCAGACCGGAGGCGTGAGCGGCAACCTGTGCGTGCAGGATTTCGATCCCGTCTTCGCCAGCATGGCCACCTCGGTGGTCACCACGTCGAACATCTCCTGCGAGTACGCCATCCCCGCGAACCCGGACGGCGCGTTCGACCCCACCAAGGTCAACGTGGAGTTCACCTCGGGGGGCGGCACCACGCAGACCATCGGCAACGTGTCGGGCGCGAGCACCTGCACCTCGCAGGTGGGCGGCTGGTACTACGACGACCCGCAGAACCCGACCAAGATCAACCTCTGCCCTGGCACCTGCACCGCGGTGCAGGGCGATACCAACGGCCGCGTCGACGTCCTCTTCGGCTGCGACACCATCCCCGCCGTCCCCCAATAGCGAGACCCCGAACCTGCGTCGGATCGAGCCTGGGGCATTCTGCCCCAGACCACGACACCACGTGCGCGTGCCGCAACGCGCAATGCGTGTTTCCGGCGGGAAACATCCCCTCGCGCACGAAATACGCTTGGGGTTGCATGTTCTTCCGCTCCGTCCGTCGAACGAGTAACTTCACGAGCGCCTGGCCGGGAGCGGAGATTGGCTCCGCCCCGCCCGCACGAGAAGTTCTTCACACCGGCGGGGCCGGCAGAGGTGGAACCCGATGAAGACCGCACGCAGCAAGATCGCTCTCCTCGTTCCGGCGCTGATGGCCCTGATGCTCGCCGTCACCAACCTCTGGGCCCTCGAACCCGGGCCCGACGGCTACTACCAGACGGGTGAAGGTATTCGCGTGAAGACCTTCGCGTTCATCGACGTGAACGTCTACCGGATCACCCACTCCATCAAGCAGCTCCCCGGGACGAAGTCGAAGCAGGCGCTGATCGATGCGGACGTGGACAAGAAGTTCGTGCTGACGCTGATGCGCGACGTCGACCTGGAGAAGATGCAGAACGCGCTGAAGGACTCGCTGGCGCTGAACGGCTACAAGAACAAGGCCAACGTCGACAAGTTCCTCGGCGCCATGACCAAGGAGCTGAAGGAGAACTCTCGCGTCACCATCTCCTACAGCGCCGAGAAGAAGGCCACGACCATCAAGCTCGACGGCGGCACCGCCACGGTCGAGGGCGTGGATTTCATGAAGGGCGTCTGGAGCATCTGGTTCGGCAAGATCGACCAGCCGAAGCTCACCGAGCAGCTCATGAGCAAGCTGCCCTGAACGACCTTTGAAGCCGGCGCTCCCCTCGCCGGCCCCCGCCTTTCTCGACCCCCTCCAGGACATCGACCCACCTCGTCGAGGACGTCACCGACCTCGTCGAGGACGTCACCCATCTCTTCGAGGACGTCGCTGACCTCTTCGAGGACGTCACCCATCTCTTCGAGGACGTCGCTGACCTCGTCGAGGACATCGCTGACCTCTTCGAGGACGTCACCGACCTCGTCGAGGACGTCGCTGACCTCGTCGAGGACGTCGCTGACCTCGTCGAGGACGTCACCGACCTCGTCGAGGACGTCGCTGACCTCTTCGAGGACATCGCCGACCTCTTCGAGGACGTCACCCATCTCTTCGAGGACATCGCCGACCTCCTCGAAGAGGTGCCCCCCACCTCCTCGAAGAGGTGCCCCCCACCTCCTCGAAGAGGTGCCCCCCACCTCCTCGAAGAGGTCGCCCTTCAGGGGGCTCAGGGACGGCTGGAGGGGGGGATGGCGTGCCCGGCTCGGGCTCCGGACGCCACGAAGTGCACCAGGGCGGCGAGGTACGCCTCGTCGACAGGCTCGCCGTGCTTGACCAGCCGCGAGAACACCGCGGAGAAGGCCAGCTCCACGAGCAAGGAACCGTCGGTGCCGGGGGGAAGCTCGCCGCGCTGGAGGGCCCGCTCGACCACGATGAGACGCTGGACCTGTCGCTCCTGGCGGAGCTCGCGAATGATGGCCTCGACCTCCGGGTGGGCGCGCTCGGTCTGGATCATCCGGCCCAGGCCGCGGCCGAGAGGTGAGGTCAGGAGCGCGACCGTGCTGCGGAGGACGGCGAGGAGATCGGTGTCGAAGGCGCCCGTGTCCTCGATGGGCTCCGGCTCCAGCAGCTCGCGCAGGACGGTGGTGACCAGCGCGGCCTTGGTGGGCCAGCGCCGGTAGATGGTGGTCTTGTTGACGCCTGCCCGCTCGGCGACGTCCTCGATGCGAAGGGCGGCGTAGCCCGAGCGGCCCAGCTCCTCGGCCGTGGCCGTGAGGACCTCCTGCACGATGCGGGCGCTGCGGCCCCGGCTGCGGATGCCCTCGGTGCGGCGCGTCGATCGTTCGGCGGGGGTCTGGCTCATCCTCCTGGCTCTCCGTTGGGGGGGCAGCTCAGCCGAGATGACCTGCCCTTGTCCAGCGTCAGGGAAACAATGGCAACATCACGTTGCCTTTTCAAGGCTCAGCTCTTACTATGGCAACAAATAGTTGCCTGAATGGAGCCACGCACCATGAGCACCTCTGTCGCCGTGACCGATGTGAGCGAGGGGAACGACAGGAACGACAGGGCAGAGCGGGCCTCGAAGGTGGACCCTGCGCCCACCGCGCAGGACGTGCCGCCGGTTGCGGGCGTGGCGTCGGCGTCGCCGAAGGGGAGGGCGCGCAAGCTGCTGCTCGCCGTGGCAGCGGCGGGCGTGGTGGCCGCAGGGGTGGGGTTCTGGGCGTCGCGGCGGGGGATCGAGGACACCGACAACGCGCAGGTCGACGCGGAGCTGGTGGCGGTGGCGCCGCGGACCGCGGGCATGGTGACGGTGGTGCACTTCGCGGAGAACCAGGCGGTGAAGGCGGGGGATCTGCTGGTCACGCTGGATGACGCGCCGGCGAAGGCGCGGCTCGCGCAGGCGCAGGCGAACCTGGACGTGGCGCTGGCGAACGCGGAGGCGGCGGAGGCGGACGCGCGCACGGCGGCGATCAACGCGCGGGGGAACCGCTCGGTGACGGAGGCGTCGCTGAAGGCGGCGAGCGCCGGGGCGCTGTCGTCGAAGGACCAGATCGCCGAGGGGGAGGCGCGGGTGAAGGCCGCGGAGGCCGCGTTCGCGCAGGCGAGGACGGAGAAGGAGCGCACGATGCGCCTCCACGAGGGCGGCGCCATCGCGCAGGCCGAGGTGGACATGGTGCAGGCGAGCCACGACAGCGCGGCGGCGGCGCTGGAGCAGGCGCGGGCGCACCTGCAGGGGCTCCGGTCGTCGGCCGCGCAGGCGCGCAGCATGGTGCAGGAGGCCTCGGCGCGGGCGACGCAGGCGCAGGACGTCGAGGTGATCGTGTCGCAGGCCGAGGCGCGGGCGCGGGCGGCGCGGGCCCAGGTGGGGACGGCGGAGGCGGCGCGGGATCTGGCGGCGCTCGACCTGTCGTACACGCAGGTGCGCGCGCCGCAGGACGGGGTGGTGTCGAAGAAGAACGTGGCGGTGGGGCAGACGCTCTCGGCGGGGACGCCGGTGGTGCAGCTCGTCCCCGAGCGGCAGGTGTGGGTGACGGCGAACTTCAAGGAGACGCAGCTCGAGCACATGCGGCAGGGCCAGCCGGTGACGGTGCACGTCGACGCCTACCCGGGGTTCTCGCTGAAGGGAGAGGTGGAGAGCTTCTCGGGCGCGACGGGGGCGAAGTTCGCGCTCCTGCCGCCCGACAACGCGACCGGCAACTTCACCAAGGTGGTGCAGCGGGTGCCGGCGCGGGTGCGCCTGACGGAGATCCCCGCCGGGGTGACGCTGCGTCCGGGCATGAGCGCCGACGTGTCGGTGGACACCCGCGGGCGCTGAAGAGGTCCCGATGAGCACCGCAGCACCTGCCCTTTCTCCATCGTTCGGCGCGGCTCCGTCCGCGGACCCAGCCCCACCAGCAAGGCCTGCCGCGCCTGCCGCGCCTGCGCAGGCCGTGAACAAGTGGGCCGTGGCGATCGCGGTGGCGCTGGGGGCGATCCTGGAGCTCATCGACAGCTCGATCGTCAACGTGGCGCTCACGGACATGGCGGCGTCGCTTGGGGCGACCATCGAGCAGATGAGCTGGGTGGTGACGAGCTACGGGATCGCCAACGTGATCATCCTGCCGCTCGCGGCGTGGCTCGGGCACCGGTTCGGCAAGAAGCGGTACTTCCTGTTCTCGCTGGTGGGGTTCACCGTGGCGTCGGTGATGTGCGGGATGTCGACGAGCTTGCCCACGCTGATCGTGGCGCGGGTGCTCCAGGGGCTCACCGGCGGCGGGCTGATGGCCAAGGCGCAGGCGATCCTGTTCGAGACCTTCCCGAAGGAGGAGCAGGCGACGGCGCAGGGGTTCTTCAGCGCCATCGTCATCGCCGGGCCCACCATCGGGCCCACGCTCGGTGGCTACATCGTGACCAACATCGGGTGGCGGTGGATCTTCTTCGTCAACCTGCCGCTCGGGGTGCTGGCGGTGATGATGGTGAGCATGGCCCTGCCCAGAGACCCGCCGCGGGAGGCGCGGGGGTCGATCGACTGGACGGCCATCGCGCTCCTGGCGCTGGGCCTCGGGTGCTTGCAGACGCTGCTGGAGGAGGGCAACAGCGAGGACTGGTTCGACTCGCGGTTCATCGTGGCCATGACGGTGGTCGCGGCGGCGGGGCTCACGCTGTTCGTGGCGCGCGAGCTGCGGTCGAAGAGCCCCGTCGTGGACCTGCGGGTGCTGCGCCACCGCTCCTTGTGGGCGGGGAGCATCCTGTCGGTGGTGGTGGGGATGGCGCTGTACGGGGCGCTGTTCTCGGTGCCGCTGTTCGCGGCGCAGGTGATGAGGTTCACCTCGCAGCAGACGGGCTTGCTCCTGCTGCCCGGGGCGCTGGTGTCGGCGCTGGCAATGCCGTTCGTGGCGCGCGTGGTGCGCCGCTACCCGCCGCGCGCGCTGATCGTGGTCGGGGCGCTCGTGCTCTCGGTGGCCGTGCTGTGGCTGTCGCGCCTGAGCCCGCAGACGTCGCAGGAAGACCTCACCATGCCGCTGATGGTGCGCGCCTTCGGGCAGGTGCTGATGTTCCTGCCGCTGAGCATGGCGACGCTCGGCCCGATCCCCAGGGCGGACATCGCGGCGGCGACGGGGTTCTACAGCCTGACGCGGCAGCTCGGAGGGAGCATCGGGATCGCGCTCCTGAACACGCTGCTGAGCCACCGGGAGGCGTTCCACCGCTCGGTGCTGGTGGAGCACCTGTCGGCCACGGCGCCCCAGGTGCAGGCGCAGCTCGCCGCGACGGCGGCGGGGCTCGCGGCGAAGGGCGTGGCGCCGCTCGATGCCCAGCAGCAGGCGCTGTCGCTCCTCGATCGGTCGGTGAACCTGCAGAGCGCGGTGATGTCGTTCGGGGACACGTTCGTGATGACCGCGGTGCTGGTGCTCTGCACGCTGCCTTTGGTACTGCTGCTGGGGCGCCCTCCGCAGGGAGCAAAGGTGGAGGTAGGGCACTGACGCCCCCCGGGTGGAGGCCGCGGGCTTCTCCCTCGGGCCGTGTTCCCCTAGGCTGTCAGGGATGCGGAGGCCTCTTGCCCGCGCGCACCTGGTGGTCGCGCCCCTCGTGGCGCGAGGGCTCGCGCTCACGCTCGGGGTGCCCGCGGGGCTCGCGGGGCTTGTGGGGCTCACGGGGTGTCACCTCTCCGGCTCCCCTGCCGCACCGCGCACGGCCGAGGCGGTGGTGCCTGCGTCGAGACCGGCAGACGCCTCGCGCAACGGCGCGGCAGAGGAGGCGGCAGGCGAGGCGCGCGCCGCAGGAGAGGAGCGCGCAGGAGCACCGCGTCCACGGGGGACGCCCCGCACTCGCGGCAGGGGAGGCGACGAGCCGTCGTGCGCGGACGGGCTCGCGTGCGCCACCCTCGGTCGGGCGTACGAGACCGGCATCAACGGGCAGGCGCCGGATCCAGCGCGCGCGCTCGACTACTACCTGAAGGCCTGCGATCTCGAGGAGAGCACGGGCTGCAACAACTACGGGTACATGGTCCTCAGCGGGGTGGGCACCGACGCGGACGCGCGGCGCGGCCTGGCGTATCTGGAGAAGGGCTGCGATCTCGGCAGCGGCGCGGCCTGCCACAACATCGGGTTCGCCTACGAGAACGCGCAGGGCGTGGCGCGCGACGTGGGCGTGGCGGCGACGATGTTCCGGCGCGCCTGCGAGCTGCGCCAGGCGAGCGGATGCCGGGCGCTGGGGCTCTGTTACCACTACGGGCTCGGGGTGACCCTGGACCGGGTGCAGGCGCGCGTTTTCCTGCGCAAAGGGTGCGAGGGAGGCGACAGCGTGGCATGCGAGAAGCTGGAGGAGATCGGGCCTCTGCCCTCTCCGTGAACGACCCGTACGCCCCCCGGAGGACGCGACGATGCCCTGCTCGACGACACGGTGGTTGGCGCGACGGCCACGCCTGGTGATCGCAGGCCTGGGATGGCTCGCACTCGCAGGATGCGGCGGGGCGGGGGGCACGGGGGAACAGGGATCCGTGGCCCAGGCGCGCGGCGCGGAGGCGGGAGCGTCTACCAGGGCCGCGGGCAATCCAGGGACGGCGAGCCGTGCCACGGGCGCGGGGGCCTCGGGCGTGGCAGGCGTGGCAGGCGTGGCAGGCGCGGCGGGCGCGGCGGGCGCGGCGGGCGTGGCGGGTGCTCAGGCAGAGGTCGCACCGGAGGGCGCGGGGGCGACGGCAGCTCCGGGAGCCGCGGAGGCAACGACGGCGCGGAGGACGACGCTGCGCTTCTCGCTCGGGGAGCGTGACTTCCCCGCGCCGCTCGTGGACGCGGTGGTGGGTGGGCAGCCCACCACGCTGATCGTCGACACGGGCGCGACCCACCACGTGATCGCGCGCTGGGTCGCCGAGGAGCTGGCGCTGCCGGTGGCATCGGGGGGGGACGTGGGGGTGGATCACGCAGGGCAGGCGGTGCGCGTGGGGCGCGTCTCGGGGGTGAAGCTGTCGCTGTCGGGGTGGGGGGCGGTGGAGGCGCCGCACCTCCTCGTGGTGGAGGTGCCGGAGGCGCTCGCGCGCGCTGGCATCGGCGGGGTGATCGCGCCGCAGGCGCTGGCGTCGGCAGGACGCGCGGTGGTCCTCGACCTCGGAGGCAGGGTGCTCTCCGAGGTGCAGCTCTCGGAGGCGTTTGCCGCAGAGCCGGCAGGGGCGGGAGGTGCTGGCGCGGCGAGCCGTGGGGACACGCCGCTCGAGCTCACGCTGTGCGGGGCAGTGCAGGAAGGCCAGCAGGTCCTGGCGCGGGCGGAGATCGAGGGCGTGCCGATCACGCTCAAGATGGATTCGGGCGCGACGCAGACCTCCATCTGGGCGGGATCGGGCGCCGGCAAGCGCCTCGCGGGCAAGGCGAAGGGGGTGCGGAGCGCCTACGCGGCCTCTGGCAAGCACACCGTGCCCGTCCTGCGAGGCGTGCGGGTGCAGCTCGGCGGGAAGGAGATCGAGAGCGACATCGATCTGATCCCCGGCATGCCGCGCGCCGTGTGCCCTGCAGATGGCTTCGCGGGGATGGACCTGATCGCGGGATGCGCGCTGGTGTTCGGCGGCGGGCGCGCGCTGGCGCGGTGCGGGAGAGCGGCGCCGCGCTGACCACACGGTGGGGGAGACGCGCGGCATTCACCACGCTGGATACCTCAATCACCTGTGGGAATGGCGGCGACACAATGGGCAGCGTCACCGGATGACGGTGACGGAGCCGCGCAATCGCGTGGTCGTGGGGACGGCGCGGTGGGTGCCAGCCCTCACGTTGGAGAGCCAACAAGCCAGCGCGACCCGTGCTGATTGCGCCCACTCGGCAGCGCTGGCGGGCCGACGGGGCTGTCTCCACCGTTCTCGGAGCAAATGTGGCCGGTGAACGGGGCCCCGCGTTGTATCCACGGCGCACAGCGAGGCCTCGGGGATGTCACCAAAGTTCACATCCGCCCCGGCCACTCACCAGGTGATTTCCATCCCGGTCGTCGGGCGCTCTGACGGAAACACAATCCATCATTCCGAGACGTATGCCCGATGAGGCCGCAACAGAATGGGTAGGCGCGTTCGGCAACGCGCCTCTCGGCACGCCTCTGGCTATGAATCCCTCGCGAGCCACTCGAACGAATGAATGGAATCAACGACATCCAACTGGAGACAACATTGCTGAACAATGTCATGAAGCGCGCGCTCCTCACGATTGCCACTGCGACTGCGGTGATGGGTTTCACCGGCGCTGCCATGGCCGTCGGCCCCAGCTCCCCCGTGGTGGGTACGAGCTTGCCCACGGTCCCCGACATGCCCACCGGCGGCAGCGGCGGCGGCAGCGGCGGTGGGGGCCCCGTCGAGCATAGCCCTGCCGAGGCGCCCGGCTGCGAGGCCGATCCGTGGAGCTGCATCTGCAGCTCGGGCAGCGCCTTCTACTCGCTGACCCACTGGGAGAACACCTTCGAGCTGCTGTCGGTGCTCGAGTGGGTCTCGATCGAGGACGTGTACCTGGTGAATATCGAGGAGGCACTGAACGGCGACATCATCGACATCCTGAACTTCTATCAGTCGCGGGTGCTCAATGACGTGAACGTCGGGCTTCTCCAGGACCTCCTCACCAACGTGGTCGTCGTCACGGCCGGCGACGATGTCATCGAGATCGACGAGTTCCTGAACGGGAACGACATCGACATCGGCGACGTGGTTTCTCTCGACATCCTGAGCGGCAATCAGATCATCATCTTCTATCAGTGACCAGGCCCTCTCGTGTTCCCACCCTTCGGTAATACGGCGGGTGGACGGCTCTCGCTTCGAATAGAAACTGGATGCTTCGTTTCAATGGGGGGCCCTCTGGGCCCACAGAATCGGGAAGAGGAGACAGCGATGAAGAACATTATCAAGCAGGGTCTCGTTGCGGTCAGCGCTGCCACCATGATGATCAGCGCCACGTCGGTGGCGCAGGCGACCCAGCCGGGGCCGGTCGCGCAAGAACCGTCAGCCGACTGCTGCTCGATGGACGCCTCGGAGTGCAGTAGCTGCAACTCGACCAGCGTCTGGTACGCGATGGAACACCTCCAGTACGAGCTCGGCCTGCTGGAGCTGATCGAGAACCTCAACGTGGAAGACGTGGCCCTCGTCAACGTCGAGAAGGCGCTGAACGGCGACATCCTCGACCTGCTCAACTTCTACCAGTCCACGGTCCTGAACGACGTCAACGTCGGCCTCCTGCAGGACATCCTGTCGAACGTGATCACGGTGGCCGCCGGCGACGATGTCATCGAGATCTCGGAGTTCCTGAACGGGAACGACATCGACATCGGCGACATCGTGGCCCTCGACGTGCTCGCGAACAACCAGGTCGTCTTCTTCTACTGGTAGTCAGGGCCCGAGGTCCTGCGCGGGGACCGGGGCGAGGTTCAGCCGCCGTGCGCTGCGCGGCGGGAGCTTCGCCCCGGTCCCTTCGTCGATCCTCGGCTGCCGTGACGAGACCGCCGCTCGACTGACGCTGAGCCCAGCCCACCGCGCCTATGCCCCACCGTTCGTTCATGACCCTCCCCGACGGCGACGATACCCCGGAGGCCCTCGCCGGGTCGTCCGGCTCCGCGGAGCTTCCCGTGCCCTCCTCACGCCCGCCATGGGACGACGACGAGGCGCCCCGGAGCTCTCCCTGTCGCGCCGGGTTCGCGGTCGGGGGTCGCTACCGGCTGCAAAGCCTGCTGGGGAGCGGCTCCATGGGCGAGGTGTGGCGGGCACAGGACCTGCTGCTCGGCTCGGAGGTGGCCATCAAGGTGCTGCTCCCCGTGGCGATGGACCAGTTCCCGCGGGCGCGGGAGCGGTTCCGTCAGGAGGCGCAGATCGCGTTCAGGCTGGGAAAGATGACGCCGTACGTGGTGACGGCGTACGACGCGGGGGACGATCCGGACGCGGGGTCGTACCTGGTGATGGAACACGTACGCGGGATGACGCTGCGGGACGAGATGATTCATCGAGGGCCGCTGCCCGTGGACGTGGTGGCAGAGCTGCTCGATCAGGTGGCCGAGGCGCTGAAGGTCGCCCACGGCCGCGGGATCCTGCACCGGGATCTCAAGCCTTCCAACCTGCTCCTCGTGGACAGGGAAGACGGGAGGCTGCACGTGAAGGTCGCCGACTTCGGGCTGGCGAAGGCGGCCCCCGGGGTCACCCACCTCGACAGGCCGCGGAGCACCTGCGAGGGGACCATTCTCGGGACGCTTTCGTACATGAGCCCGGAGCAAGCGCAGGCGCTGCCCGTGGATCACCGGACGGATCTGTGGGCGCTCGGGGTCATCGCCTACGAGGCGCTGCTCGGGCAGACGCCCTTCCGGGCGTCGAGCTGGGGGCAGGTGCTGAAGCAGCTCCTGCTGGAGCGCCCGGCGCCGCTGTCGACGGCGCGGCCCGATCTGCCCGCGAGCCTCGACGCCTGGCTCGCGCGCGCGCTCGCGAAGGATCCGGCCGAGAGGTTCGACAGCGGCGAGGAGATGGCGCTGGAGTTTCGCCGGGCGCTCGCGGGGAAGAAGCTCCTGCCGAAGCTGCCGCTCCCGAAGGACGTGGCGCCGAGGGTACGCGGCGGGGGTGCGCGAGGGATCATCGCCGGGGTGGTGGCCATCGCGGCGGCGACGCTGGCGACGACGCTCCCCTGGTTGCCCGAACCGCAGCCGGCGGTCGCCGCCGGGATCGCGCCGCCCGAAGGCGAGGCGGCAGGCACACGGCAAGCGCCAGCGGGGGAGGATGGGACGCGCGAGGTGGACGACACCCTCGCCGCTGGGGCGACGCACGAGGCGGGAGAGCCGCGCAGAGCCCCGAGGGAGGGCGCGTCCCAGGCGGCCCTGGAGGGGAACCACAGTCCAGTCCTCATGGAGGGTGGCCGGGCGGATCACCCCCACACGCCCGACGTCGGTACGCAACGCGCTGTCGGCCCGGGCGTGGTGAGCGGGGTAGGAACGCTGCCCGGGCCGCCGGTCATGCCAGGTGCGACGTCCAGCCCTCCAGGGAGGCCTGCGCGCGCCAGCAGGAGCGAGGTTTTTTGAACCTCACGAGGGGACCGGCATCAGGCCCGAAGCGCTAGGGACTCGCGACGGGGCAGATCGTCTCTCCGGGCTTCAAGCAGCAGTCTTCCGCTGGATCCTCTCCGGGGTCGCAGGAAGCGGCAGGCGGCAGGGATGGCTCGGCGACGTCCATGATCGCCTGCACCTTCACGGCGGTGAAGGCGATGCCGAGGGAGAGCGCGTCGCAGGGGACGGTGCGCCCGGCAGGGATCAGGTGCATGTCCGCGGCGGCGCAGAGCTGGCTCTTGGCGGTGCCGTAGAAAGGCGAGTCCTTGCAGTAGGGTTGCTGGTCGGAGTCCCGGTAAGAACCGATGCCCCGGAAGACGTCTTTCAGGCCGATGCGGCCGGCGACCCTGCCCTTGGTGATGACGAAGTCCGTGCTGGGTGGGACGAAGCCGAGCTCGGCGACGATGAACGCGCCGGAGAGCGTGAGCTCCATCGTGGCGCCCATGTCGTCCGGCGAGCCGCCGTTCGCCGCGCCCGGATCGCCGAGCCTGATGGGAAGGCTGGGGACGGCCCCCACGAGCACGCCGTCAGCCACGTAAGCCAGCTCGTCGGAGTAGGCGGGCGCGTTCACGTCGCCTCCCATGACGTTGTCGCTCTGCACCGACCACCGGTCCGCGCCTTCCCAGGCCGGGGCCGGCGGAATGGACGGGTCGGGCGGCGGATCGGGGGGAGGAATGAAGTCCGAGGCGATGAACCAGTCGAGCCTCACCTTCGGGTCGTTCAGCGAGTTGTTGTAACCGCTGACGCGCAGGAGGATGGACCAGGCGCCGCGCTCGATCTGCTGGCTGTAGAAGCTCGATCCGAAGTCGCCGTTCGAGGCCAGCCTGACGATGCTGAAGATGCTGTTCGCCGCGTTGTCGACGCCGCCGCCGAGATCGCAGCCGACGCCCTCGCGGAAGGGGTCGTTGATGTCGAGGCCAGGCTCGCCGCCGAGGGGCGTGCAGGAGAGGCCCTCGCCCTGGCAGGAGCAGGTCCGGTCGAGGTCGAAGCCGATCGGATTGCTCGCAGGGCTCTCTCCGAGGTCGATGGTGCGGAACGCGACGACGAACCCCTGATCGCCGGCGGACTCCGTGCTCGGGTCCGGAGGCTCCGGGATGAGGACACGCTCACACGTCGGCTCCACGTCGGCATCGCTCCCGGCGTCAGTCCCGGCGTCGTTGTCGGTCGGCGGTGCGTTGCCGACCTGCTCGAAGCCGCCGAGGAGGCAACCAGGTCCCCACACGGCCAGCGGAGCACAGACGGCCAGCGCGAGGGCCGTGGCCCGCGCGAACCGGCGCCAGCGAGGCCCGCCTCGATCGACGCTGCTGGAGGGGGGCGAGGGGTTCACGCAGATCAGTCTAGAAGATCCCGCGGACCGTGGCGCCTCCCCAGTCAACGCTCACGCCGAGCCGGAGGGGAGGGTGACGCGCCGCGTCTCGCGCTGCATCGGGTGCAGGGGGGGCGGGGGAGGCGGGGTGATCCAGGTCGAGGACGAGCAGGGTGACCCCAGCGGCCCCGAGCACGGCACCGCCGATGAGGCCTGCGGACGTGATGACGCGGGTCACATCGTAGAGGTCCGCGGCGCCGTGCTGCTCGGGCAGGCAGCGCTGTTCCGGGCAGTCGTCGAGCAGGGCGCCGCGCTGGATGAGGGCCGCGACGCCGTTGGCCGCCCCGAGCAGAAGCAGCCCTCCCCCTGCGCCGACGCCGACCCAGCCCAGGGTGCGGTAGGTGGAGCGCTCGGGGGGCGGTGGCTCCAGAGAACGGGCCACCACCGGGAGCGGCGGAAACTTCAGCGTGAGCGTCTCCTGCTGACCTTCCCGGAGGTCGATGCTGCGGCGCAGGGTGTAGTCCTTCCGCACGGCCGCGATCTCGTGCTTCCCCGGATCCAGGGGCTGCTTCTGGCCGAGGAGCGCCGCCGGGAAGGGCTTGCCATCGAGGGAGACCTCGACACCTTTGCCCAGGGGTCCATCGAGGTTCAGGAGCAGGCTCGGGATCTTCGGCAGGAGCTGCTCACGCTCGTCGAGGGCCTCGACCTGGGCCTTCTTGTGCTGGAAGGGCGCGTTCGCGGGGACCTTCATCCGGACCACGTCGAGGTAGCGCTCCGAGGCCTCGACGAGGCGCCCGAGCTGCACGAGGCAGCGGGCCGAGCGGACCGCGAGGGTGGGCGCAGGCGTGAGCTGGTTGGCGATGTCGAACTTGTCGAGCGCGGCGGCGTAGTCCTTCTGGTCGAAGAGCTTGAGGGCCTCGTCCGCGAGCTTGCGCGCCGTCATCCGGGTCGAGAAATCCGGCGCCTGGGCAGCGGCATCGCCGGCCGAGAGGGTCAGGGCGGCGCAGGAGAAGAGCGCGGCGCTCAGCGCGGCGCAGCGGTGGGCTCTGGAGCGGCGGGGGCGCGGGTGGTGGCTCATCACAGTCCCAGGTCCTCGATCGCGCGCTGGCCTTCGTACGTCACCTTCGGCGCTCGCGCCGGGGTGGAGGGCTGCTGGGGAGGAGCCGCTCCCGGGGGGACGGCGCTCGCAGAAGGAGCCGTCTGGGGTGCGCCCCGGTCTCCCGACGGCTGCCCGGACGCCGCAGGCGGTGCAGGCTGGGGCGCGGGGGCGGGGGTGGGGGC
>NZ_ASRX01000087.1 GCF_000601485.1 Chondromyces apiculatus DSM 436 | reverse complement strand
GTTGCCGTCCCAGAACACTGGCTCCAGCGGTGGCCGGAGTGCCTGCCGAGGGTGGCGTGAGCAGTTCCGACTGCACCCGCGGACGGTCTGCGCCGCCAATGTGCCTTGTTTCACAGGCTGAGTCGCTTGATGGACACACGCCTACAACCGCCCGCGCTTGCGAGCGTCTGACCACGTCACCGCCGCGGGCCGGCGACGAACCGACGGCGGCCAGCGCGGTGGTCAGCAGGTTCGCCGTGATGACGGAGCCCATCACGTACGCGCGGAACGACGAGAAAGTGCGCCAGTCACAGCGAGCCAGGCCGAAGGCACGCTTGAGGTAGGAGATGATGCCTTCGACACCTGCTCTGAAGTTGCGCAGAGCGCGGTAGATCCGTGAACTCTTGACCATCTCCATGACATCCAGCCCGCGACGCTTGCTGAAGGCGACGTCGCGGACACCGAGGTCCTTGATCTCCTTCACGTTGGACTTGGAGGCGAACGCACCATCAAACGCAGCCTGCTTCGGCGGCTTGCCGCAGATCTCGATGTGACGCGTCATCATCGTGGTGGCCATGGAGGAGTCGGCGGGGTTTCCTCGGGGCACGACGACATCGAAGATGAGGCCTGATCTGCCGGCTGACAAGAATACCTTGTGCCCGAACAGCGTCTCGCGGTTGTCCTTCACGATCACGTCGACGTGCGGCTCAAAGATCGAGACGACCTTCTCGTGCGCTGGCACGGACTGGCCCCTCAGTACCCGACGCTGCGCCTGATCAAGCACGCGCTCGGCAGCGGCGACGTGATACTGGAGCTGTGTCGTCAAGCTGTCCACCTTGGCCTGGTCCTTCCCTCCCCGCACCCTGAGCAAGATGGGCAGCGCTGCACGCGCTTCACGGATCGTCCTCTTCGTCACCACGATCAGATCTCGATAAAGCGGTCGCCGCTGCTCTTCAGATTTGGCATGGGCAATCCCCAGCGCCCGCCGCTTGGCTCGTCGACGATGATCCGTGGCCTTCTTCTTCGTCCACGGGCGTAGACGACGCAGCAATCGGCTCAGAACGCGAACGCTGTCATTCAGGAGCGATGAGTCCGTTGGTTTATGAATGGCAGCCTTGACGACCGTCGAATCGACGCGGACGCGCTTGCCATTGTCGACGCCCTCACGCTTCGCGTACGCGACGATCATCCGATGGATCTCTTCAAGCGTCTGCTCGGAGACGGCCTTGATGTTCCGCTGCAACGTAGACTTGCTCGGCCCCGCGTCGACGACGCCCAAGCAGCAGAAGGCGCGGTACGTGGCCGAGTCTGCAAGGTGGAACTCCAGCTCCTCGTAGCTGAAGTCCTGCATCTGCTTGAGGATGAGCACTCGTAGTACTTGCTCCGCGCTCATGCCCTGCCGCCCTGTGTGAGGGTCGACGCCAGCCCCAACGAGGTCCTTGAGCACAAGCTCCGTGGCTTCGGGCAGCGAGTCCAGTACCTGCGCGATGTGCCCGAGCTGCTTTGCTTGAGGGTGATTGAGCCAGGGCTGCATGATGGGTCGCTGTCGGTCAAAGCTCTTGCGCATCGGAGCGCCGTCCTCCCTGACGGTGCAGGGGACCGCCGTGAACGCGGACCCTCCGATATACAAAGTTGCGGACAGCGCCTCGCCTTTTCCTCATCCGCACGAGATCTCGGCAAAATCTCTCGTTGGTCGACCCGTACGTCAGCAACCTCGACCGCAATCGCTGCTGGGTCGCACCGCCGCCGCAGATTCGCGCCGGCTAAGATCTCGGATACGCACCGGATCGAGGCTCCCCCCCTTTTGGGACGGGAACGAGATAGTACAACACCCCTCACTGACGTGGCTCGCTGGTATCCACTCGCCTGACGTAAGCTGAATCTGGAGTTCTTTGGACGAACTAGAGACATTCTCCAGACCGATGGATTGGATGCTCGGAAAGAGCTTCTGTACCTGCTGCTTAATTGGAAGAAAGGCCTCCACGTTATTATTAATTATTCTGTCATAGATTCCGGGCAGACCGGCGCCTCTTTCGTCTGTTGCAAGTGCCTGTTGCTTGGGAATTAGCTGGCTCTGGTGGCACAGTGAATCTGGATCGAGACGCAACATGCGTGGGCTTCGAGAAATCCAGTTACGAAAGGCGAACCCAAACATTGGCGCTTCTCGATTTCTGAGAACCGACGTACCAAAAGTTCTATTACCGATGTCGACATCCACGCCGAATGATCCATTCGTACGCCTCAATCGATACACTACGTTCCGCCAACATACTTCCAACCAAGAGTTCACCGAGACCTCAGGGTTGGCGAGCGGAAGTGAGACCCCTGCAGGCACCTCAGTATTGAGTTTTGCATTGGCGAGAACGTGCTCTATCGCCCGGAGCAGCGTCGACTTGCCGCTGTCGTTCGGGCCGATGAAGGCGTGGAGCGGCGTCAATTGCACCGTGACGTCCTTCAAGCATCCGTAGTTCTTCGCGGTGAAGCGCTCGATGTGGTCCGTCACGTTCCTTCGTCTCCCTCGCTGCCCTCTCCTCCCTCATACCCCAGATCCCGCAGCACGGCGCCGAGATGCGCGTCCGCGGCGGAGCGGTCGGCTTCCAGGGCGCGGAGGCGGGTGAGGGCAGCGGCGACGGTGGGGGGCTCGGAGGGGGTGGTCCGGGCGGTGGCGACGTAGCGGGTGACGGTGAGGTGGTGCTCGTGCGCGGCGATGTCTTCGAGGGCGGCGACGCGGGCGTAGCCGGGGGCGTCGGCGAAGGCGTGGAAGGTGGTGACGATGCGCTCGACGTCCTCGGGGCGGAGGCGGTTGCGGGGGGAGCCTTCCTCGAAGTCGCGGGAGGCGTCGATGAAGAGGACCTTGCCCTGGCGGGCGGGGAGCTTGTCGCGGTCGAGCACCAGGATGGCGGCGGGGATGCCGGTGCCGAAGAAGAGGTTCGGGGGGAGGCCGATGACGGCCTGGACGAGGTCTTCGGCGAGGAGCTTCTGGCGGATGGTGGCCTCGATGCCGCTGCGGAAGAGGACGCCGAGAGGGATGACGATGGCGGCCTGGCCGCGGGTGTCGAGGGTGGCGACGATGTGCTGGAGGAAGGCGTAGTCGGCCCGGGTGCGGGGAGGGATGCCGCGCTGGAAGCGGTCGTGACGGTCGCTGAGGATGTCGTCGTGGCCCCAGGCGGCGAGGGAGTACGGGGGGTTGGCGAAGATGCGGTCGAAGCGGAGGAGGTGGCCCTGGTCGTCGAGGAGGCGGGGGTCGCGCAGGGTGTCGCCGCGCTCGATGCGGGCGTCCATGCGGCCATGAAGGACGAGGTTCATGGTGCAGATGGACCAGGTGGCGTGGTTGCTCTCCTGGCCGTGGAGACGAAGGGTGCGCGGGTCGCCGCCGCGGTGGGCGAGATCCCGGGCGCTGCCGAGGAGCATGCCGCCGGAGCCACAGGTGGGGTCGCAGATGCGCATGCCCTCTTCAGGAGGGCAGAGGGCGACAGCGAGATTGACGACCTGAAGAGGCGTGCGGAACTCGCCAGCCTTCTTGCCGGCTCTCTCGGCGAAGCGCTCGATGAGGAACTCATAGGCGTTGCCGAGCATGTCGGGCTCGGCAAGGGAAGCGGCGCGGAGGTCGAGGGGGGTGAAGTGCTTGAGGAGGCGCGAGAGAAGGGCGTCACGGGCCTCGGGGTCGCCGAGGCGGCGGTCGTTGAAGTCGATGCCCGCGAGGATGCCGCGGAGGCGAGGGTTCTCTTCTTCGAGGGCGACGCATGCGTCGTTCAGAGCACTGGCAGGGTGCTCGGCACTGGAGAGGGTGGACCAGTGGGCGCTCGGGGGGACCTTGAAGGGAGAGGGGTCGTCCGCCGGTGCGACGGGCAAGGTGACGGGAGATGCGGAGGCTGCGGTGGCTTCGGCGTGCTCGTCGAAGCGGTCGGAGAGGTACTTCAGAAAGAGCAGGCCGAAGAGGTAGAGCTTGTAGTCGCTGGCATCGACGCTGCTCCGCAGGATGTCTGCCCCGGCCCAGAGGTGGCTCTGGAGGTCTTTCGGGCTGAGCGCCTTGAGGGGTGACGGCATGGGAGACGGAGAGGGGGTATACGCCAGGTGATGCGGCGTGGGGGAGAGGCGGATGGGCGCGCGGGACGCGAAGGCGCGCGTCGGCTAGGCTGCGCACCGGGACGAGAAAGATGCGAATTCCTAAGGGCAAAGCGAGAGAAGATCTTGGACCGCTACAACGCATCGTGAGCCCGTCGCGGGCGTCGGTGTTCCTCGCGCTCGCAGGGCAGGTGCTGGCATTTGCGGCGATGGTGGTGCTGGTGGGTGCATTTTTGACGGCCGATCGGCGGGACTGGCCGGAGATGCTCTCGGACTGGTCGCTGTGGGTGATCCCGTTCGGGCTGCTGGTGGTGAGCGAGCTGCTGCGGCGGGCGACGAGCCGGCGGCTCACGGTGGTGTTCGAGCACGGGGTGACGTTCGCGATGGGGCGGCAGACGCGCTCGGTGCGGTGGGACGCGATCGCGAAGGTGGTGGCGGAGGGCGGGCGCCTCGCGCTGAAGCTGCGCTCCGGAGAAGAGGTGGCGCTTCCCAAGCCGCTGGCCGGCAACGAGGCGGTGCGCGCGGCGCTGGTGGCCGGGGTGAAGGGTCAGGGTAAGGCCGCCGCGAAGGGCTGAGGCTCACCGCGAAGGGCTGAGCCTCAGGTCGAGGCGCGGGAGAAGCGGCGCCAGGCTTCAGGGAGGGGGCCTCCGAGGAGGCGCTCGGCGGCTGCCTGGTCGAGGATGGCGAAGGTGAGCTCGCCCGTGAGGGCGTCGACGCCACCCTGGGAGAGGCGGACGGCGATGGTGGCCGTGCGCGAGGAGTGACGAAGGATGCTGCCGCGGCCTTCCACCTCGACGCCGATGCGCATGGGGCGGTGCAGGCGGACCTGGATGGAGGCGGTGAAGCCGAAACGGTCGAGGAGGCCGATGACGGCCCAGGCGGCGACCTCGTCGGCGAGGGTGGTGACGAGGCCGCCATGCATGATCCCCGGAGGGCCCTGATACTGAGGGCCAGGGGTGAAGCGGGTGACGACCTCGTCGCCCTCGCGGGCGAAGCGGAGGTGAAACCCAATGGGATGGTCGGGGCTGCAACCAAAACAAGGCTGGTCAGGGCCGAAGGGATTGGGGTCGAGATCGGTCATAGGGTTGCGCGAGGCGCTGGCCTTTGGTATGAGATTGGTGCGTCACAGTGCAAGACCCCAGCGCATGGGCCAAGGGCCATGGCGTACGCAACCGAGGGATGCACTGACGGGATGCCCCGACGCATGGCTCTGACGCGAGGTTTGACGACGTGAAGTTCCGCTCCTGAATCCGGTCCGCAGGCTGTCGCCCCCGCGCTGGTCCCTTGTGCCTCGCGCCGTGGTCGCTGGGCAGCCTGCATTCCCGTGACCCGGGCTGGCGCATGTGCGCGCCGCCCGACGATTCAGGAGCGGTTATGCAGTCGATTCGGCTTTCTCGCGTTTCATTTTCCTATTCTGACGTGGCGGCCATTCTGTCGGACGCCGAGGTGCACCTGGCGCCCGGATGGACGGGCCTCGTGGGGCCCAATGGCGCCGGGAAGACGACGCTGCTGCGTCTCCTTTCGGGGGCGCTCACGCCCGATGAGGGGCACGTCCTGGTGGAGCCGCAGGGCGCACGGGTCGTGCTGTGTCCGCAGGCGGTGGAACACGCGGACGAGGAGATTGAGGCCTTCGCGGCAGAGGTGGGGGGCGAGGCGCGCCGGCTCCGGGCGATGCTGGCGCTGGATCCGGAGACGCTGGGGCGGTGGAGCACGCTGTCGCCCGGAGAACGGAAGCGGTGGCAGATCGGGGCGGCGCTGTGGGCTGCGCCGGACGTGCTGCTGCTCGACGAGCCGACGAACCACATCGACGCGGAGGCGCGGGCGCTGCTCGTGGGGGCGCTGCGGGGGTTCCGAGGGATCGGGGTGTGCGTGTCGCACGATCGGGTGCTGCTCGACGAGCTGACGGAAGACACGGTGCGCGTCGATCGGGGAACGGTGCGGACCTTCCCGGGCGGGTACAGCGCGGCCAAGGCGCTCTGGGAGGCCGAGGGGCGGGAGAAGGTGGAGGCCCACCAGCGGGCCCGCGGCGAGGAGAAGAAGCTCAAGCGGCAGCTCGGAGACGCGCGGCGCGACCTGGCCTCGGCGACGGCAAACCGGAGGACACGCAACCGGGCGAAGGGGCCGAAAGATCACGACGCGCGGGGCATGCTGGCGAAGGTGACGGCAGAGTGGGGGGAGAAGAACGCGGGGCGGCAGGTGACGCTGCTGCGGAAGCAGCACGAGGAGGCGCAGGCCGCGGTGGGGGAGCACCACGTGGAGAAGGAGCGGGGGAGGAGCGTGTTCGTGGATTACCAGCGGTCGCCGACGCCCTGGTTGTTCGTGCTGGATGCGCCGGAGATCCGGGCCGGTGGGGCCACAGGGAAGCAGGTGCTGGGGGAGGTGCGGCTGTCGGTGGGGAGGGAGGATCGGATCCGGGTGGAGGGGCCGAACGGCGGCGGGAAGACGACGCTGGTGGAGGCGCTGCTCAAGGCGTCGCGGGTGCCGCGAGAGAAGGTGCTCTACGTGCCGCAGGAGCTGGGCGAGGAGGCGGAGCAGGCGCTGGCCGCCGAGGTGCGGGCGCTGGATCCGGTGGCACGAGGGCGGGTGATGTCGCTGGTGGCAGCGCTCGGGGTGGAGCCGGAGAGGCTGCTGGGATCGGCACGTCCCTCGCCAGGTGAGGCGCGGAAGCTGATGATCGCGCTGGGGCTCGGGCGGCACGTGTGGGCGGTGGTGCTGGATGAGCCGACGAATCACCTGGATCTGCCCTCGATCGAGCGGCTGGAGAAAGCGCTCTCGGACTACCCGGGGGCGCTGCTCCTGGTGACGCACGATGCGGCGTTCGCGCGGGCTTGCACGCAGACGCGGTGGCGGGTGGGTGGGGGGCAGGTGGAGGTGTCGGGAGACGTCGAGGGCGCCTGAGCCCCGAGGCTGGGCTGCGCGGCGCGCGGGGGGGGCCTTCCCGGGGAGATGGAGCGTCAGGACATGGGGGGCTGGGGAGGCGGTTCGGGGACGGTGGGGGCCGGGCGGCGGCGCCCGGTGAGGAGGTCGGAGAGGAGGGAGCTGCGCAGCGCGAGGAGGGCCTCCTGGCGGGCGTGCTCGGTGTGGATGCGGGCGTCGAGGGCGGTGAGGGTCTCGTGGAGGGCGCGCTGTGCCTCCAGGGGAGGGACGGCGAAGCGGACGGGGTAGAGGTGCTTGAAGTTGATCTGGGGGATGCCAGCGTCGTCGGCGAAGGTGGCGAGCCCGCGGAACTGGAGGGCTTCGGCGAAGGCGTGAGGGTGGAGCGCGCGGCGCGGGGCGAGGACCATGAGGTTGGGGTCGACGGCCGCAGGGTGGGCGAGGACGCGGACGCGGTTCTTGGCGATGGCGCCGCCGCGCTTGGGGAAGACCAGGTGACCCGGGGGATGGACGCGGATGCCCGGGTGGGTGCAGGCCTGGAAGCGCGCGGCGGCGGTGTGGATGCTGCGGCGGTTGTCGGGGTGGGCGAGGTCGTCGACCTTGAGGAAGAGGGTGTCGCCCGCGGGGTCGGGGGTGATGGCCGAGAAGGGATGGCCACCGCCGAGGGAGAAGAGCTGGTCGCCGCGTTGCTGGATGCAGGGTCGGGTGAAGGTGTCGCGGACGAGGGCGGCGCGCAGGGTGTGGAGCTGCGCGGCGAGGGCCTGAGCCGCGGCGAGGGAGGCGTCGACGGCGCCGAGGATGGCGGTGATGCGGTCCTGCTCGGCGAGGGGCGGGAGGGCGACGGAGATCTCGTCCCAGGCGGCAGTGGGGACGCGCAGGCGGCCAGAGGTGCCGACGCGGCGCGCGATGAGGGGGCCGCGAACGGCGTCCCACTTCAGGAGGTAGTAGAGGTACGCGGCGGTGGCGCGCCGGGGGCCGAGGACGGTCAGTTCGGTGGAGCCGAAGCCGACCTCGCCGGGAGAGAGGGCGTCGACGATCGCTGTCTTGCCGTTCTCCAGCGAGGGGCTGATGCGCGCGAGCAGGACGTCGCCGTTCTGGAAACGGGCGCCGCTGCCAGGGAATGCGCGCTCGGTCACGCTGCGTAGCCGCGGCAGGAGGCCGTCGACGGCGGCCATGTCGACGAAGGGGGCGTTGCTGCCCCGCTGGAGAGGACGCGGGGGGTTCACGTCCGCGATGTCGGAGAGGGGGGCGCGCGTCCAGCCAGGAGGCAGAGCGGATGCGGGACGCGCTGGGGGCTGCGGTGTGAGGTGCATCGGTGGGGAGCTTCTCAGGGCTTGCGCGTGGGGCGGGGAGAGGCGCCTGTCTTCTTCGACGTTGCGCTCGCCACCTTGGTGCCCGCTGCTTTCCGGGTGACGGCGGCCTTGGCGGGGGTCGAGGCCTTCTTCTTGCTGGTCGTCTTCGCCGCTTTCTTCGTCCCGGCAGCCTGCGGCGCGGATGTCCCCTCCCCCGTCCTCGCCCAGATCTTCTCGATGGTGGCCACGGCATCCGAGGTCTTGCAAGCCGTGTCTCCGTGGTCGACCTCGACCTTGCCGATGCGCCGGGCAGCGGCGAGGGCCTGCACACGCAAGGCAGGCGTGCGGGTGCCGATGCGGATCAGGGCCTGGTTCATGGTCTCCCGGGTGCGGTTCTTGGCCGTGCCGATCCTGGCCTCGATCTCCTGGATGCGGCTGGAGAAGAGGGACTCGGGGAGCGACGGGTCACTGGCCGCGAGCTGGCCGAGGACGTCCCATCCGGCACGGCCGATGAACTCGTCCTCCGAAGCCGTCCATCGCTCCATGGCTTCGCGGGCGTAGGCGGCCCGGGAGACGACGTCCTTCGTGTACATGTCGATGAGCCCGTGCTGGCGGACGCCGACGAGCCAGGAATCCGCTTCTTGCAGCGAGGACTGGGCAGGGTCGGCGATCATCGTGGCGAGCGCGCGGGCGTCGGCGTTGCCGGTCGACCAGAGCTTCCGGGCCAGGAGGTGGTCGGTCTTGATGCGCTTCTTGATGGCGCCGAGGTGGGCGAAGCTAACGCCGAAAACGTTGTCGCCGGAGCCGTGACGCTTGTAGATCTTGCGGTTCTGCTCGGTGCCGAGTCCTTCGAGCTCGGCCATCAGGTCGTCGAGGTTCATACGCATTCCTGGAGCTTACAGAGGTGGAGGCATCTCGTGGAGGGACGTGTCAGGAAGGGGATAGCTCGGGGATGGCGAAGATCTCGGCGCCTCCGCGGGCGGCGACGAGAACCCGCAGAGGGGTGCCTGGCGCGTCGGGTGGGTGGGTGCCTCGGAGCTGGTCGGAGAGGGTGACGAGGTTCGGAGAGAGGGTGCCCAGGACCTCGGCAAGGGTGGTGGCGGTGGTGATGCCGGCCACGAAGGCATGGGAGGGCCCCTGGCCGAGCAGCGCGTGACGGAGGACAGTCTCGGGGTCGGGGTGCCCGAAGCGGCGCTTCAGGGCCACCGCGAGCAGGTAGCCGCTCGGCTCACGCACCGTGGCCAGGTAGGCGGCAAGGTCTTCGTCAGGATGCCCCTGCCGGGCTTCCTGGACGAGGCGGAGCAGGGCGGGTCGCTGCGCGGTGAGCAAGGTGATGCGCTCGGCGTGGCTCATGAGATCACCTCCGCGCAGAGGCTCAGCGCGGTGCTGTGGACTGACCGTGGCTGGATATGCGGCTCGATGGGCATCGGGTTCCTCTGGAGAGCAGCGCCGGTGCGAAGGAGAGGCGCGTGCTGATCTCTAATTCCGGGGACCTGCCTCGGGTTGGCGGGCAAAGCGGCGGAGGGGGTGGAGGAGGGGGGATGAAAAATCGCACCACGATGGCGTGGGTGCGCGTATCGCGTGCGCGTCGCTGGGTGATGGGCGGAGGTGCGATGCAAGAGTGGGGGTTGGCACGCTCGGGCTGGCCACGATGAAGGGCTACCGGGCCAGGGCGGGGTGGGGGTCGAGGGGAGGGCGGGTGGGGAGCGGGATGACGCTCTCCTCTGGACCCCGTCGCGGAGTTGCCGCATCGTCGGGCCAGACCGCCGCGCTGGCGGCGAACGGCATGGTCCACCTCTCTCCCGCCCTCGCGCGCCTCCTGGATCGTCCCGAAGCCGAGCGCCGGCTGGGACCGTTCCTGCTCGTGGAGCCACTCGGGCGGGGGGGGTTCGCGCCGGTATGGCTCGCGCGTGAGGTGTACGGGGATGCGGTGCTGCGCACGGCAGCGGTGAAGCTGTTCTCGCTGGAGCCGAGCCGGGAGGACGTGGCGCGCGGGGTGACGCCGAGCATGGCGCGGGCGCGGATCGTGGACGAGGCGCGGGCGCTCTGTCAGGTGGAGCATCCCAACGTGGTGCGGTTCTATGCCCTGCCCATCGACGAAGAGCTGGGGGTGATGGGGCTGGCGATGGAGCACCTGGCCGGGACCGCGCTCAATGCGCGCCTGTCGGCAGGGAGGGGGATGGAGGTCGCGGCCGTGCTGGCGGTGGGCGCGGCGCTCGCCTCGGCGCTGAGCGCGGTGCACCAGGCGGGGCTCGTGCACCGGGACGTGAAGCCAAGCAACGTGATCGAGGCGGCGGGGGTCGTGAAGCTCATCGACTTCGGGATCGCCGCCGCAGAGCAGGCGATGGGGGGTCCGCGGGGGTCGGTCGAGGGCCACCAGGAGACGCTGCAGGAAGTGGCCGCGCTCGATCCGGACCAGACCCTGCAGATCTCGGGGATGCAGTCGGGAACGCTGGGATACATCGATCCGGCGAGCCTGGGTGGGAACGCGCCGTCGACGCCAGCGAACGATCTGTATGCGCTCGGGGCGACGCTGTTCGAGTGCCTGACGGGTCACGTGCCCGCGGCGGCGCGCTCGGGCAGGATGGAGCCTTCGGTGCTGACGGGGCGCGCGATGCCACCGCCGGTGGGGTCCGTCGCCGCCAGCGTGCCAGCAGCGCTCGCGGAGCTGGTGGACGGGCTGATCGCGCCCGATCGGGCGTCACGGCCGCGCTCTGCGGAGGGGGTAGCCGTGCGGCTGGAGCAGATCCGGCGCGAGCTGCTGGGACGGGCCCGGACGCTCCCGGTCGAGGAGGAGGGGCCCTTCCGGGGGCTGGGCCGCTTCGAGGGGCGAGACCGGGACGTGTTCTTCGGGCGGACACGGGAAGTGGCAGCGGCGCTGGAGGTGCTGCGCAGCCGCGGGCTGCTGGCGCTGGTGGGTCCGTCCGGGAGCGGGAAGAGCAGCCTGGCGCGGGCCGGGGTGCTGCCAGCACTCGCGGAAGGAGGGCTCGGGGGGTGGCCTTCGCGGTGGGATACGGTGACGGTGGAGCCAGGGAGGGATCCGCAGGCAGCGCTCGGGGCGGCACTCGCACCGCTCGTGGGTGGCGCCGTGGAGCGAGGGCCGGAGGCCGTGGTGGCGGCGCTCGCAGACCGTGCCCAGGCGAGCGGTCGTGGAGCGGTGCTGCTCGTGGATCAGCTCGAGGAGCTGGCGACGGTGGCGGAGGAGACGAGCGGGAGGTGGGCGGCGCAGCTCATCGGCCGGCTCGGTGAGCAGGCGCTGCCGGGGGTGCGGGCCGTGGTGGCGGCGCGCCGAGACCTGCTCGACCCGCTCCTGGGGATCGCGGAGCTAGGGCGCGCGCTGCCACGAGGGCTCCTGCTGGTGGAGCCGGTGAGCGCGATCGAGTGGGGCGAGATCGTGGATCAAGCGCTCGCGGCGTACGGGTACTCGTTCGAGGACGAGGCGCTGCGGGAGGAGGTGCTCGCGGAGCTGAGAGAGACCGCAGGAGCGATGCCGCTGGCGCAGTTCGCGCTCGGGGCACTGTGGGAGAGGCGGGACGTGGCGGCGCGGCAGATCACGCGCGCGGGGCTCGGGGCACTCGGGGGGATGGCCGGGGCGCTCGAACGGCACGCCGAGGCGACGCTGCTCTCGCTGTGCAGCGCGCGGCCAGAGGCGCTGCAGGCGGCGCGGGAGGTGCTGCTCGCGCTGACGACCGCGGAGGGGACGCGGGCGGCGCGGAGGCGCGAGGAGCTGCTGGCACAGGCAGGGCCGGAGGCCGAGAAGGTGATCGATGCGCTCGTCGAGGTGCGGCTGGTGGTGCCCGGGGAGGGAGGACTGACGCTGGCGCACGAGGCGCTCCTCGCGCAGTGGGAGAGGTTGCGGGGGTGGGTCGCGGAGGCGCGGGAGGAGCGGCTGCTCGCCGAGGAGCTGGAGCGAGACGCCGCCCGCTGGGAGGCCGATCCGGAGGCGGTGGCGCTGTGGCAGCGGCGGCGGCTGGCGATGGCGCAGGAGCTCGGGTACGGCGGGGGGCTGCGGGTCACCGAGGGCGCGAAGGCGTTCCTGCGCGCGAGCCATCGGGCGGAGCGCAAGGCGCGGCTCACGGCGTGGGCCGCGGCAGGGGTGGCGGCGCTGTCGCTGCTCGGTGTCGGGGCCGCCTACGTGCGGGCGGTGCAGGCCGAGGAGTCGGCGGTGAGGGAGATCCTTCGCCAGGAGCAGCAGGGGCGGCAGTTGACCGAGGAGCAGAACCTGCGCCTGGAGGAGGCGCAGGAGCGCATCAACATGCTCATCGCGCAGCTCAGGAGGGAGGAGGGGGACACGCGCAAGAGCGCCATCCTGCGCGAGATCCAGGAGGTGCAGGCGGAGGTCACAGGCACGCGGGGAGGTCCGCTGCGCACGGCCAGCGCGGAGGGGTCGTCGTCCACGGCGCGGTCGGGGCCGAGCCGGGTGGCCCAGGATCCGCCTCCGCCTCCGCCTCCGCCTTCGCCGAGCGCCGCGCCAGCGCCGTCTGTCGTCTCCCCTCCCCCGCCCGTCACGGCCGCGCCACGGCCGCTCGATCCGATCGGTTCCTGGTGAGCGCAGGGATCTGCCTCGTGCGCCGCCCTGGAGGTCTGCGGAGCGTTCGCGGGACGTGGGTGCACACGGTCGCCGGGGCGCGGGTCGCGGTGCTCACGGGACTCATGGCGCTCGTCGTGCTCGTCTCCGCAGGGGGAGGCGCGTGGGCAGCGCCCCCCGAGGCGGCGCCACAGACGTCGGCGCTCTCGCCAGCGCGGCGGCTCGACGAGGCGAAGACGCTGTTCCGGCGCGGCAACGTGCTGCTGGAGGCAGGCGACGAGGAGGGTGCACTCGATCACTTCCTGCGCTCGCGGGAACTCGTGCCCTCGTACCAGAACACCCGGAACGCCGCGAGCTGCCTGGACAAGCTCGGGCGGTTCGATGAAGCACTGGAGATGTACGAGGCGCTGATCGCAGGGTTCCGCGATCAGCTCAGCGAGACCGATCGGGCGCAGCTCGCGGCCCGCATGGCCGACATCAGCCGGCGCACGGGGCGGCTCGTCATCCCGAGCAAGATCGATGGCGAGGTGTTCGTGGACGGTCGGCCGCGGGGCAGGCTGCCGCTGGAACGTCCTCTGCGCCTGCTCACGGGGTGGCGGCGGCTGCGGGTGATCAGCGAGGGGCACCTGCCCTACGAGACGATCGTCGATGTGAGGCACGGGATCGACATGTCCGTGGAGGCGCGGCTGGAGCGCCGGAGGTCGTCGCTGGGGTTCACGGCGTCACCCGCAGGCGCCATGGACGCGCTGAGTCGGGGGTGGTTCCTGGAAGCCTACGGTGGCTATGCAGGTGGAGGGAGCCTCGGCAGCGGGGCCGAGTCGGCCGTCGAGACGGTCTGCGCGAGCGGCACCTGCCCCGGGGTCAGCGGCGCGGTGGTGGGCGTGCGTGCCGGGTATCTCATGCGCTCCGGCCTCGCGTTCGAGCTTCACTCCGGGTATCTCACGGTGGCCTCGACGTTCCAGCGCTCGCTCGAGATCCCCAGTCCGGATGGGCTGGGAGCAGCGCTGGCAGTGTACGATCTCGACCACCTGCTCCTCCTGCGCGCGTCGTACCTCGGGGCGGGGGTGAGCTACCGGATGCCCATCGGCTGGAAGCTGTCGGGGCTCGGGAGGCTGTCGGTGGCCCTCGCCTCGGCGCAGGTGGCGGATGGGGTGACGGGCGCGGCGTATACACCGGACGGCGCGGAGCAGGCCCCGCTGGCGATCCAGGGGCGGGACCAGGTGCTGCGGGCGACACCGGCGTTCGTGGAGCCGGAGATCGGGGTGGAGCTCGCGTGGTGGCGGCTGCGCGTCTCCCTGTCGATGAGCATGCTCTTCTCGCCCTCGGTAGGGCCCGTGTTCGGTGACCGCGCCATCGGCGTGGATGCCGTCTGCCCAGGCCCGGGGGTGGAGTACGCAGAGCGTCTGGCCTGCGCGCCAAACAAAGCGCTCGGAGAGGAGCAGGCCTTCGGGTCCTTCCTGCTCTGGCTCCCCAAGCTCGCGGTAGGTTCCACCTTTTAGCGGCGCCGGGCTCGGCGCGAGGTCACGAGGGATGCGGCGGAGAGGAGCGTGGCCACGAGCGCCACGAGGCCCGCGGTGTTGCCCTCGGTGGCGCTGAACGCGCAGGAAAACGAGGGGTCGGGCGCAGAGAGGATCGGGGAGCTGCACGAGCCGTCTGCCGAGCAGGCCAGGCAGGCTCCGGACTCGTCGCAGCAGTCTGCGCTGCTCGTGCACTTGCGGGCCGCGCAGATCCCGCCGTTGCACTGGAAGCGCTGGTCGGCCCCGCAGTCGGCGTCCTCCACGCAGGTGCAGGCACCGGCCGCGCACTCACCGAGGGGGCAGTCGAGATCACGCTTGCAGTAGGGCGGCGAGGGGATGCACTGGAAGGCGGGGCAGGTGGTGCAGACGCCGCTGTCGTCGCGAACGCAGGGCGGCACGATGCAGATGGCGCCGCAGCCGCAGGAAGGCGTCACGCACCCGAGCTGGCGATCGCAGACGCCGCAGGCGGTGTCGCCATCCCCCGCGCCAGCGCCGTCCTCGCTGCGGGCGAGCGCCTCCCCCGGCGGGCCTGCGAGGTCCCCTTCCTCCGTGTCGCGGCCTTCGGGGGAGGGTTCACCAGCCGCGCAGGCAGCGAGCAAGAGCCCGAGGAAGAGCGCCAGGGGATGAAGCTTCCTGACAGGGGAACGAGTCACTCGGCGCCCCGCTTGCGCGGGCGAGGCAGCCCGTACTCACCGAGCCGCGTGACGAGGGTTCGCCTCGAGATGCCGAGGGCTTCTGCCGCCCGGGTCTGGTTGCCTCCGCAGCGCTCCAGCGCCTCGATGACGCGCTTGCGTTCCATGGCATCGAGGGCGGCCCGGATCTCCTCGACCGAGGAGGCGGGTGGTGCCACGGGCGGCGCTGCGGCCTCCGCCACCGCCGTGCGCTCGGGGGCTTGCACGGCGCTGCGCGCGCTGGTCTGGCCGTCGACCGCGGCCCTCGCAGGAGGGGGTTCCTGCCCGGGAGGACGAGCGCTCTCCGAGACCGCCACGCTGCGGGCCTCGGGAGAGCGAACGTCGAGCGAAAGGGGGAGGTTGGCGGGGGTGATCACGTCGCCCCCGCAGAGCAGGACGGCGTGCTCCATCGCGTTTCGCAGCTCCCGGATGTTCCCGGGCCAGCGGTGGGCCATGAGGACCGCGCGCGCCTCGTCGGAGAGAGGGAGCGGAGGACGATCCAGCTTGTGGCACGCCTCTGCGATGAAGTGGCCGCACAGCTCGGGGATGTCGGCAGGGCGCTCCCGGAGCGGGGGGATGTCGAGCGTCATGGCGCTCACGCGGTAGAACAGGTCTCGCCGGAACGTCCCGGCCTCTACCTCCGAAGCCAGCGCGCGGTTGGTCGCGCCGATGAACCGCACGTCCACGCGGCGCGGGGATCTGCCGCCCACCCGGGTGACGGTGCGCTCCTCCAGCACGCGCAGGAGCTTCATCTGCAATGCAGAGGGCAGCTCGCCGATCTCGTCGAGGAACGCGGTGCCTCCGTCGGCCACCTCGAACAGCCCGGGCCGCGCCTCGGTCGCGCCCGTGAAGGCGCCCTTCTCGTGGCCGAACAGCTCGCCTTCGAGCACCGAGCCGAGCAAGCCTGCACAGTCGATGACCACGAAGGGTCCCTGCGCGCGCGGCGAGCGGCGGTGGATCTCCCGCGCGAGCACTTCCTTGCCCACGCCCGTCTCGCCGAGGAGGAGCACGCTGATGGTGCCCCGGGCGGCGCGCTCTGCAGCCTCGTAGAGCCGCTGCATGGCCGGCTCGCGCACGATCGGGGCCACCTGGGCACCGGGCACCCGGCGGTCCTCGCCCGACTTGCCCGCACGACGCCGCACAACGGCGACGACACTGCCGAGAAGGATGCGGTCTCCGGGCACGAGCTCAAACGCGCCGCCGCTCCGGGGGCGCAGCTCGTTCGTCTCTGCCCGGTCCGCGAGCTCGCGCGCCTTGCGGACCAGCGTGCCATTCGCGCTCTCCAGGTCCTCGATCCGCAACGGGGGCCCCAGGTCCAGGATGGCATGGCGCCGCGACACGGAGCCGTCATCGATGCGCACGTCACAGTCAGCGCCACGCCCCAGCGTCAGGCGCCCCGACGCTGGCAGAGGGTGAACCGTGAGTTCTGTGCCCACAGCCACGACGAGCTCGAGCTCACCGGCGCTCGTGGGCTGCCTCTGAACCATGGGCGGAAGCTATCAAAGGCCAGTCGGGCCTACCAGAAGGACTCGCGCTGCTGGCCGGGGTACCCGCGCTTCGCTCACCTCGTCTCGCAGGGCCGATGGCAGCGAGGGCAGGTACGTCCCGCGGCGGCAGGGTGGAGACAGGTGCACCCCTGGACTCCATTGCGCCCTCCGGGAGCGACACCCGCAGTTCAAATGGCCGCCACGATTGCGGGAGAAACGCAGCGCTGCTGCATGACAGGTGGCCCGGCGAAACCGCCTGCGTCGCTTGACTCCGGAGAGGTCGCACATAGACTCGGCCGATGCGAATCAAGCGGCTCTCGACGAGACGTTCCTCGGGTTGTGCCCTGCTGCTACCCATTGCATTGCTCACGGCGTGCATGAATGGTGATTCTCACGAGGTGTACCCGGAAGGTACCGAGAGCGCCTCGGAGTCCTCTGCCCGGATCTCCGTCGCGCTCACCAATCCTGGCTTCGAGAGCGACAAGACCGGCTGGGGAAACGAGTCGCTGTTCGAGATCTCCACCAGTGACAAGCATTCCGGCAGCAAGTCGGCAAAGGTCACGGGCTCCGGGGATCGTGTGGAGCAGACGGTCACCGTCACCCCGAACACCACCTACGTCCTCGAAGCCTGGGTCCTCGGGAAGGGAACTGTGGGTGTCAAAGCAGGCTCCACGGTGCTGGGTAGCCAGAGCCTGAACAGCAGCGCCTGGAGCAGGGCGACCATCACCTTCAGCTCGGGCAGCGCCACGTCGGTGGCCCTCTACGGCGCCTACAACGGCGGGACGGGGCGCTTCGACAACTTCACCCTGGCGACGACGGACACTCCCCCTCCCGAGCCCGAGCCCGAGCCCGACCCTGAGCCCGATCCCGAAGAGCCGGCCGAGTACCCGTCGGAGGTCCTGGATCTGACCCACTGGAAGCTCACGCTGCCCATCGACACGTCGCATGCAGGGAGCCCGGACGAGATCAAGCGACCCGAACTCGATACCTTCCTCGACAGCACCTACTTCCGCGTGAACGCCACGGGCGACGCGGTTGCGTTCAAGGCCCATACCGGCGGCTACACCACGAGCGGCTCGGGATACCCGCGGTCAGAGCTCCGGGAGATGACCAGCAATGGCGCCAGCAATGCGAGCTGGTCGTCCTCTTCGGGCAAGCACACCCTGTTCATCGATCAGAAGGTGACGCATCTCCCCGACGTGAAGAAGCACATCGTCGTCGGGCAGATTCACGACGGAGACGACGACGTCATCGTCTTCCGCCTGGAAGGGCAGAAGCTGTTCATCGATCTGAATGGCGACGATGGTCCCACGCTGACGTCGAATTACGTGCTGGGGACCCGGTTCACCGTGAAGTTCGAGGTCCAGAACAACGTGGTCAAATGTTATTACAATGGCACCCTGGCGTACTCGTATCCAAAGTCATTCACGGGCGCTTACTTCAAGGCGGGCGCCTACGTGCAGTCGTCCTGCCAGGGGAGCAAGAAGATCACGGGCGAGTCGTGCAGCGCCTACGGTGAGGTGGAACTCTACGATCTACAGGTGCAGCACCAGTAGGTAGGCGACCTGGCCCTCCGGAGGCGTATGAGCTCGCAAGAGCAGGCCGGCAAAGCGTCGCGAGCGCCCCGCGGCCAGGAAGGCCGACCGAGGAATCCTCTCGGATTTCGAGGGAGGCCGAACGACGACGCGGGGCGCGCAGCAGCTTTGCCGGTCTGCTCTTCAGCCGGGGGAGGCGGGCGCCGCGCCCGGCTCGGAGGGCTCGCGCACGGACCTGACCATCAGCAGGTAGTAGATGGATCCAGCGACGAGCACGCCCACGAACCAGGCGTAGGTGTAGAGGGTCTTGAGCAGCGGAGGGACGGCGTCCTTCAGCGATGGGATGGCTTCGGCGAGGAACCCTGGGAGGTTGACGGCCACCGCGATGGCCATGGCGATGATCGCCTTCCAGTTCACGCCGTTCGAGTACTCGTAGATGCCGCCACGGCGGTAGAGGTCGTCGACGTCCAGCCGCTTCTTCCGCACCAGGAAGTAATCGACGATCATGATGCCGCCGATGGGCCCGAGCAGCGCCGAGTAGCCCACCAGCCACACGAAGATGTACCCCTGGGAGGACTCGATGAGCTTCCAGGGCATGATCAGCGCGCCGATCACGGCCGTGATCACGCCCCCCATCCGGTACGAGATGCGCGACGGGGAGAGGTTCGAGAAGTCGTTGGCCGGAGAGACCACGTTCGCCGCGAGGTTGGTCGACAGCGTGGCCACGCCGAGACCGAACATGGCCACGATGAGGATCAAGGCGCCCCCGATCCTGCCGAGCAGCTTCACCGGGTCCCAGATGGTCTCCCCGAAGATGATCGGGGTCGCCGAGGTGACTGCCACGCCGATGAAGGAGAAGAGGACCATGGTCCCCGGCAGGCCGATGGCCTGTCCCAGGGCCTGATCGCGCTGGCTCTTCGCGTAGCGGGTGAAGTCGGGGATGTTCAGCGAGAGCGTCGCCCAGAAGCCCACCATGGCCGTGAGGCCAGGGCCGAAGACTTTCCAGAAGCGCCCTTCGAGCTTCGAGGGCTGGGCGAGCATGGGGCCGAACCCGCCAGCGCGGGTGTACGCCCAGCCGAGCAGCACGAGGCCCATGACGATCAAGAACGGGGCAGCCCAGCTTTCGAGGAACTTGATCGACTCGGTGCCGCGCAGGATGAAGCGCAGGGTGATGGCCCAGAAGACGGCGAACCCGAGCAGCTCACCGGGCTGGATGCCCACCGCGGCCTTGAAGGTGGCCGAGGAGAGCGGCTCGACGATGGCGGGCACGGCAGCCGCGAAGAGCTGGTACAGGGCCTGACCGCCGATCCAGGTCTGGATGCCGAACCAGCCGCACGCCACGAGAGCCCGGAGGAGCGCCGGGATGTTGGCGCCGAGCACACCGAAAGAGGCGCGGGCGAGCACCGGGAAAGGCACGCCGTACCGGGTCCCCGGGTGGGCGTTCAGGATCATCGGCGCGAGGACGATGACGTTGCCCAGGGCGACGCACGCGATCGCCTCCTTCCAGCTCATCCCCTGGTCGATGAGGCCCGAGGCCATGGTGTACGTGGGGATGCAGACGGACATCCCGACCCACAGCGCAGCGTAATGCCACATCGTCCACGTCCGCTTCTCGGCAGGCGTGGGGGCGAGATCCTCGTTGGAGAGGGACATGGGGGATCAGGCGCGCCCGCGCTCGGCCCGAGCAGCGGCGGTGGCATCGAGGCCGCCTGGCACGACGTCGTCGCCGCGCTGCACCCGGTCGTTCCAGGTCTCGGGGGGCTTGCCGCTCGGCAGCTCTTTCATGCTGATGCAGCCGGAGACGGGGCACACCAGGGCGCAGAGGTTGCAGCCGATGCACTCCTCCTCGTCCACGAAGGGGACGCGCACGCCCGCGGGGGCGCCCTTGCCGAGGGCCACGATGTCGGGGACCTGCGCCGGGATGTGCGTATGCCCCGCCTTGCGGGACTGCTCCTCGGTGCGGCCAGGCAGGTGAATGCACTGGTGCGCGCCGTCCATGCACGCCACGTAGCAGAGCTGGCAGCCGATGCACTTCACAGGGTCGATGTCCGCCACCACGCGGTAGCTGAGATCGAGGTCGCCCCAGTGGGCGTAGTTCTGCACGGCGCGGCCGCGCAGCTCCTCGATCGAGCGCATGCCCTGGGAATCCAGGTAGTCGCTGAGGCCTTCGAGCATGTCCTCCACGATGCGGTAGCCGTAGTGCATCACGGCGGTGCAGACCTGGACGCTGGTGGCGCCGAGGGCGATGAACTCCGCGGCGTCGCGCCAGGTGGAGATGCCGCCGATGCCGGAGATTGGCAGGCGGCTCACCTTGGGGTGCCGGGTCAGCTCGCCGAGCATGTGCAAGGCGATGGGCTTCACGGCAGGGCCGCAGTAGCCGCCGTTCGTGGAGGCACCGCCCACCCGGGGCAGAGGGACCATGCGGTCGAGATCCACGGCCATGATCGACTTGACCGTGTTGATGAGCGAGATGGCGTGCGCGCCGGAGCGCTCCACGGCCTCGCCAGGCTCGACGATGTCGCCCACGTTCGGGGTGAGCTTGATGATCACCGGGGTGCGCGCGCAGTCGACGGCCCACCCGGCGATCTCCTGGAGCACCTTGGGCTCGGCGCCCACGGCGGAGCCCATCCCGCGCTCGCACATGCCGTGAGGGCAGCCGAAGTTCAGCTCCAGGCCGTCCACGCCGACGTCCTCGACCTTCTTGATGATCTCCCGCCACTCCTCCTTGGTGTCGACCATGAGCGAGGCGATGAGGGTGTGCTTCGGGTAGCGGCGCTTCACCTCGCGCATCTCCCGGAGGTTCACGTCCAGGGGGCGGTCGGTGATCAGCTCGATGTTGTTGAGCCCCATCATCCGGGTGCTGCCGTAGTCGTTGGCCCAGAAGCGGCTCGACACGTTGACGATCGGGTTGCCGAGCGTCTTCCAGACCGCGCCGCCCCAGCCGACGTCGAAGGCGCGCATCACCTGGTCGCCGGTGTTCGCAGGCGGCGCCGAGGCCAGCCAGAAGGGGTTTGGGCTCTTGATGCCCGCGAAATCGATGGACAGATCGGCCATGGCTCAGGCTCCCGCGGGCGACGTGGCGTCGACGAGTGCGGCGTGGATGGAGCGGGCAGCGCGCTTGCCGTCGGCGACCGCGGTGACCACCAGGTCCCCGCCGTTCACGCAATCCCCGCCGCTCCACACCCTGGGGTTGCCCGTACGTCCCGTGGCCTCGTCGACGAGGAGCCTGCCCCTGCCATCGAGCGCGACCCCCTCGAAGGCCAGCGCCACCTGCGTGGCGCGGCTCTGACCGATGGACACCGCCACGAGGTCCACGGGCAGCACCTCTTCACCCCCGGCGACGGGACGGCCCCCCTCCGTGCGCGCAAGGCGCACCCCGACGACGCGGCCGTCCTCGCGCAGGACCTCCACGGGTGCCCGGTCCTCGACCAGCCGTGCCCCGTCGACGCGGGCGCTGTCCAGCTCGTGCGCGTACCCCGTCATCGCGGCGCGCCCGCGGCGGTAGATCAGCGACACGTCGACGCCGAGCAGCGCCAGCTCGTGCGCCACGTCGAGCGCCGTGTTGCCGCCGCCGATCACGGCAGCGCGCCGGACGCCCTCCACGGCGAGCGCAGGGTCCACCTTGAGGCGCTCCACGAACGCCACGGCGCCCACCACGCCCTCGCCCTCTTCGCCGGGGATGTTGAGCTGCGAGTCGTCTCCGAGGCCCAGCCCGAGGAACACGGCGTCGTACTCCTCCAGCAGCGAGCGCGCGGCGATCTCGTGCGGTCCCCGTGCCTCGGCGGCCACCGAGACCCCGTGGCGCAGCTCGATGTCACCGAGAGAGAGGAGCCACTCGATCTCGCCGAGCGACTCGTCGGCCTTCATCTTGTAGGGCGCGACGCCGAGCGTGTTGAGGCCACCCGGCAGGGGCTTGCGCTCGAAGATGACCGCGCGGTGCCCCTCCAGCGCGAGCCAGCCGGCGACGGCGAGCGAGGCTGGCCCCGCTCCGATGCAGGCGATGCGCTTCCCCGTCGGCGCCTTCTTCTGGAACAGGGCCGGGTTCTTCTCCAGCGCCGTCTCCACGGCGTAGCGCTGCAACCGGCCGATCCGGATGGGGTCCCGATCCCACGTGTTGTAGACGCAGGAGCCCGCGCAGAGCACCTCGACGGGGCAGACCTGCCCGCAGGACTGGCCGAGCAGGTTGGCCGTGAGGATGGTGCGGGCCGCGCCGCGCACGTTGCCGGTCGAGATCTTGTGGATGAAGGTCGGGATGTCGATCTCGGTGGGGCACGCCTTGATGCAGGGAGCGTCCACGCAGTAGAGGCAGCGGTTGGCCTCCGTGACCGCCTCCGCCTCGGTGTAGCGCGGGTGCTTGTCCTCGTAGCGCTCCTCGGTCCTCCCGGGGGAGAGCGCCGCCACCAGGAAAGGAGCGCCATCCCTCCCCTTCGCAGCCGTGCCCGCCACGGCGCCCTTCATCGCATCAGACACATCGCTCATAGTCGAACTCGGGTCGTCTGCCGGCGTCGTCTGCCGGTCACAGAGAGGGTGGGTTCAGCTCCGCACGGGCTGCGGGAACGTATGGATCTGGCGGGGCAGGTAGCGGCCAGCGCCGCGCTGCACGTCGAGCTTGCCGTCCTTGAACTGCACCCGGCCATCGACGATGACGTGGCTCGGCTTGCCCTTCACCTTGAAGCCTTCGAAGATGCTCCGGTCACAGCGGTGGTGGTGCGTCTTCGCGCTGATCACGTCGGTCGCGTGGGGATCGAAGACCACGATGTCGGCGTCGGCGCCCGGCACCACGGCGCCCTTGCGCGGGTAGAGCCCGAAGATCTTCGCCGGCTGCGTCGCGAAGAGGTCCACGAACTTGTGCGCGTCGAACCGGCCCTCGACCACGCCCGCCGTCCACAGGAGGCCGAGGCGGTTCTCGATGCCCGCGGCGCCGTTCGGGATCCGGGAGAAGTTGTTCCTTCCCATCTCCTTCTGGCCCACCTGGTTGAACGGGCAATGGTCGGTAGCCACGGTCTGGATGTGCCCTGCCGCGAGCGCCGACCACAGGGCGTCCTGGTGCCCCTTGGGTCGAATGGGAGGGCTCATGACGTAGGCCGCGCCCTCGAAGTCCGGCTTCTCGTAGACCGAGTCGTCGAGCAGAAGGTACTGGGGACACGTCTCGGCCATGACCACCTGGCCGCGGGTGCGCGCCTCGACGATGGCGTCGACGGCCTCCTTGCAGGTCACGTGCACGATGTAGACGGGGTTGCCCATCATCCGGGCCAGCATGATGGCCCGGGCCGTCGCCTCCCCCTCCACCGGCGCCGGGCGGCTCAGCGCGTGGTACTTCGGGTCCGTCTTGCCCTCGCGCAGGAACTTCTTCTGCAGGGCCACCACGGCGTCGCCGTGCTCGCAGTGCACCGTGACCAGCGAGCCCATGGCCGCCGACTTGTCCATCACCTGGATCAGCTCCGGGTCCTCGATGCCGATGGCGCCCCGGTAGGCCATGAAGGTCTTGAACGAGGTGATCCCGTGCTCGCGCACGCAGGTCTCCATCTCGGAGATGGTGCGGTCGCTGAACCAGGTGACCGCCATGTGGAAGGCGTAGTCGGCGACCGACTTCTTCGCCTTCTCCATCCACATCGCATAGCCGTCGAGGAGGTGCTGCCCACGGGCGGGGATCACGAAATCGATGATCGTCGTGGTCCCCCCGGCCACGCCCGCGGCGGTCCCCGTCTCGAAGTCGTCGGAGCTCTCCGTGCCCATGAACGGCAGCTCCATGTGCACGTGCGCGTCGACGCCGCCCGGGAGAACGATCTGACCCGATGCATCGATGACCGTGTCGTCCGCCCGGAGCTTCTCCAGGCCGGGCGCGACAGCGACGATCCGGCCGCCATCACAGTAGACATCGGCCACGAAGCGATCGCTCGCCGTGATGATCTCGCCGTTCTTGATCAGAATGCCCATCTCGACCTCCCAGAGCGTTTCTCGCGCGTTCTTCCCCTGCCGTCAGCCGTCAGGGCAGGAGCTTCACCATGTCCTCGTAGGTCTCCGGACGGCGATCGCGGAAGAACTGCCACGTGCGCCGCACCTCCTCGATGAGGTCGAGGTCCATCTCCGCGACCACCAGCTCGTCCTTGTCCTCGCTGCCGACGGCGAGGAAGTTGCCGCGCGGATCGCAGAAGTAGCTCGTGCCGTAGAACTTGCCGATGTTCCACGGCGCCTCGGTGCCCACCCGGTTCGACGCGGCGATGTAGTAGCCGTTCGCCACCGCGTGGGCGGGCTGCTCGAGCTTCCACAGGTACTGGGAGAGGCCAGCCACCGTCGCCGAGGGGTTGAACACGATCTCCGCCCCGTTCAGGCCGAGCAGGCGCGCCCCCTCGGGGAAGTGGCGGTCGTAGCAGATGTACACGCCGATGCGCGCGTAGCGGGTCTGGAAGGTGGGGTAACCGAGGTTGCCCGGCTTGAAGTAGTACTTCTCCCAGAAGCCGTTGGTCTGCGGGATGTGGTTCTTCCGGTACTTGCCGAGGTAGGTCCCGTCGGCGTCGATGACGGCGGCGGTGTTGTAGTAGACGCCCGCCATCTCCCGCTCGTACACGGGGACGATCATCGCCATCTGGTACTTCTTCGCGTACTCCGCCATCCGCTCCACGGTGGGACCCGGCACGGCCTCCGCGATGTCGCACCAGCGCGGATCCTGCGAGGGGCAGAAGTAGGGGCCGTTGAAGATCTCCTGGAGGCAGAGGATCTGGACGCCCTTCTTGCCGGCCTCTTCGATGAACGGCAGGTGCTTCTCGAGCATCGCATCCCGCACCGTCGGGACCGACGCGCTGGGATCATTGATGGGGTTGGAACACTGGATCAGCCCGCCGATGACCTTCCTTGCCATGTCAGAACCACCTCGTGATGACGACCTTGCGCTCGGTGTAGAAGTCGATGGCGGTCGGCCCGTGGGCCTTGGTGTCGCCGTAGAAGCTGGCCTTCTGGCCGCCGAAGGGGAAGAAGGCCATGGGCGCCGCGACGCCGATGTTCACGCCGACCATCCCCGCCTCGATCTGGTTGTGGAACTGCCGCGCCGCCTTGCCGCTCGTGGTGTACACGGAGGCGGCGTTGCCGTAGCGGCTGCGGTTGGCGGCCGCGATGGCTTCGTCGAGGCTCTGCGCGCGCATCAGGCAGGCCACAGGCCCGAAGATCTCCTCGGTCGCGACGCTCATGCCGGGCTGCACGTCCTCGAAGATGCTCGGCCCGATCCAGTTGCCGTTCGGGCAGCCTTCCACCGTCGCGCCACGGCCGTCGAGGGTGAGGCGCGCTCCCTCGCGGGTGCCCTGCTCGATGCAGGAGAGGATCCGGTCCTTCGCGGCGGCGGAGACCACGGGCCCCATGGTGACCCCCGGCTTCGAACCATCACCGAGGACGATGGCGCGCGCCGCCTCGTGCAGGGCCTCGCGCACCCACTCGTACGCCTCGCCGACGCCCACGATCATGCTCCCCGCGAGGCAGCGCTGGCCGGAACACCCGTAGATCGACTCGGCCACGTTGGCGATGGCGCGCTCGCGGTTGGCGTCCGGGAGCACCACGATGAAGTTCTTGGCGCCCCCGAGCGCCTGCACGCGCTTGCCGTGCTCGGCGGCGGTCCGGTAAACGTGGAGGGCCACGGACGACGAGCCCACGAACGAGACCCCCGCCACGTCGGGGTGGGTGCAGAGGCCGTTCACCACGTCCTTGCCGCCATTGACGAGGTTCAACACCCCGGGCGGCAGGCCGATGCTCTGAATCAGCTCGAAGATGCGCCGCTGCGTGAGCGGGACCTGCTCCGAGGGCTTGAGGACGAAGGTGTTCCCCGTGGCAATCGCGTACGGCAAGAACCAGAGCGGCACCATGGGCGGGAAGTTGAACGGCGTGATCGCCGCGAACACCCCGAGGGGCTGCCGGATGGTCTGGCAATCGATGGCCGTCGCCACGTCCTCCAGGTTCTGGCCCATCATCAGGGTCGGGATACCCGCGGCGTGCTCCACGTTCTCGATACCGCGGCCGAAGTCATTGCGCGACTCGGACAGGGTCTTGCCGTGCTCGGAAGTGCAGATCGCGGCAATCTCTTCCCGGTGCGCGTCGAGCACCTCGCGGAGCTTGAAGAGATAGCGCGCGCGCACCGCCGGCGGCGTGGCCCGCCAGGCAGGGAACGCCGCCCGGGCAGCCTTCACGGCCGTATCCACATCACCCGCCGTCGACAGCGGCACCTGGGCGAGCACCTCGCCCGTGGCGGGGTTCTTCACATCGAGGAGCGTGGTCCCCGAGGAGCGGCTCCAGGCTCCGCCAATGTAATTTTCGAGTACTCGTGTCACGTTCACCCTCCGCGCGGACTCCCCCCCTGCTCCGTCATTGGGTTCACGTCAGTGAGGACGTTTCGCCCACGGCCGGGGCCAATGCGATCCAGCGCTACATGGGGTGGCCCCTCCCCGTCAAGGCTCCGAGGCGCCTGCATCCCCGCGAAAGATCAGGGCCCTACCGGACCAGGAACGATGCCGCGGCGCGCCGTGCTACAGACATCGGAACAACATGGACTTCAGTCCTCTTCTTCATGCTGATGGCTGGATCACCCTTGCGACCCTGAGCGCCCTCGAGATCGTGCTCGGGATCGACAACATCGTGTTTCTCTCGATCATGGTCGAGCGCCTGCCCGAGAAGCAGCAGCCGGTGGCGCGTCGCGTCGGCCTGCTCCTCGCGCTGGGCATGCGCTTGCTCCTGCTGCTCACCATCTCCTGGGTGATGAGCCTGAAGGCCACGCTGTTCACCCTGTTCGGCCACGGGTTCTCGGGGCGGGATCTGATCCTCCTCGTCGGTGGCCTGTTCCTGGTCGGCAAGGCCACCCACGAGATCTTCGACAAGCTGGAGGTCTCGGAGGAAGAGCATGCGCAGGGGGGCAAGGAGCGCAGCTCCTTCACCTCCGTGATCATCCAGATCATGCTCCTCGACATCGTGTTCTCGCTCGACTCCGTAATCACCGCGGTGGGCATGGCGCAGGCCGTCTCGATCATGGTGATCGCCATGGTCCTGGCGGTGGGGGTGATGCTGGTGTTCGCCGGCAGGATCGGGGCCTTCATCAACCGCCACCCCAGCATGAAGATCCTGGCGCTGAGCTTCCTCATCCTGATCGGCGTGGTGCTCATCGCCGACGGCACGGGCCAGCACGTGAGCAAGGGCTACGTCTACTTCGCCATGTTCTTCTCGCTCGCCGTGGAACTCATCAACATGCGCCTGAAGCTGCGACAGCGGTCCCCCGTGAAGCTCCACAACAAGGTCCCTGGCGGAGAGCACCACGCCGTCGTCGGAGAGGGCTGAGCCAGCGGAGCGCGGGCGGATCACAGGCAGGCAGAGACGCCACTCCCAGAGGAGCAGGCATGCGCGAGCCGATCGTCATCGAACGCCACATCGCGTGCCGGAGTGACCCGCATCAGCTCTGGTCGCTGGTCACGGACACCGAGCGGCTCAACCGCGCCGCTGGCCTGGGACGCCTCACCCTGAAGCCCCTCTCGGGGTCGACGGCCGCGCGCTACCACGTGGCCACCCGCATCGGGGCGTTCCAGGTGGAGTTCGAGGAGCGCCCCTTCGAGTGGGTGTACCCGCGCACCTTCCGGGTGCTCAGGCGCTTTCGCTCCGGCCCGGCGGCGCTCCTGGAGCTGAGCTTCCTGCTCGACCCCAGCGACGGTGGCACGTCGCTCACCGTGCGCGTGTCGGTCACCCCGGCGCTGCCGCTGGTCTCCCCTCTGCTCCGCATGCAGGCCTGGCACGGCCTGAGCCGCCTCGCGGAGGAGATCCAGCGCCTCGACCGCGAGCACGCGACCGAGGGGACCGTGGACGACGCGCCCGCCCGGACTCACCCCGCGGCCGCGGTGAACGAGGTGGCCCTGGCGCGCGCCGTGACCCTGCTGCGCCGCGCGGTGCCCGACCTGGCAGATCGCCTGGCCGCCCTGCTGCGCGAAGAAGACGACGTGACCGTGGGCCGTATCCGTCCGTTCGAACTCGCCGATGCATGGCACCTCGAACGGCACGCCTTGCTCGCGGCCTGCCTGCACGGGGTGCGGGCGGGAATGCTCGAGCTGCGCTGGGAGGTCATCTGCCCGAGCTGCCGCACGGCCACGGACGCGGTGCCCACGCTCTCCGATCTGACGGAGCACGGCCACTGCCAGCTCTGCGAGCTGAACTTCAACCTCGACCTCGATGAGGCGGTGGAGGCGGTCTTCAGGCCCGCCCCCGCGGTGCGCCTGGTGGACACGGGGACCTACTGCATCGGGGGCCCCGCGCGCACGCCTCACGTGCTCTCGCAGGCCATCCTGCCGCCCTCGGACGTGGGCCGGCTGGACATCCCGACCGCCCAGGCTTCCCCTGGCGCCGGGCCATCCTGGCGTTACCGGCTCTTCGTGCGTGGAGGGGCGAGCGCGCCCGTGGTGGTCACCGAGGAGGCTGCAGCATCCACCCGCGTGGACGCCGCCGATCCCGGCGCGGCGAGCCCCATCCGGGTGGCCCCCGGAGGGGTGCTCTTGCTGGAGAACCGGAGGCCCGCGGAACTCCACGCGAAGCTCGAACAGCTCGTCTTCGCAGAGCAAGGCGCGACGGCCCGGATGGTGACCAGCCTCCCCGAGTTCCGCCGCGACTTCTCCCGCGACATGCTCCGCCCGGGCAAGGCGCTCAAGGTCTCGCGGGTGACCCTGTTCTTCAGTGATCTGACCGACTCGACCCTGCTCTACTCACGCCTCGGCGACGCGGCAGCCTTCAAGCTCGTGCAGGATCACTTCGACCTCCTGTTCCCGGTCCTGGAGAAGCACGGGGGTGCCGTGGTGAAGACCATCGGTGACGCCATCATGGCCACGTTCACCGACGAGACCGAGGCGCTGAAGGGCTCCCTCGCGGTGCTGGCGGCCTTCGAGGACCTGCGCACACGCGACGCGCATGCCGCCCGCACCCACCTCAAGCTCGGCCTCTACACGGGCCCCTGCTACGCGATCGCCGCCAACGGGACCCTCGACTACTTCGGCCAGACCGTGAACATCGCCGCCCGGCTCCAGGGTCAGGCCGGGAGCGGCCAGCTCGTGGTCGAGGCAGCCCTCGCCGACCGTGCCGTGCTCACCGGAGCCCTGTCAGCCGACTGGATCGTGGAGCGCGCCACGGCCTCCCTCAAGGGCGTCGACCACCCCCTGGAAGTCGCCCGCCTGCAGCATCCAGCAGCCTCAGGAAAAGCTGGATAGGATCTGCGCAGTTCTCTACGCAAGCCCTGGACATGGGCCTCGCTCAGCACCACAGCAAGGACGGTAAAGCACCCAGCGTTGCCGTGTGCGCTTGGCACGAAACAAGCCGAGCCAGCGATTCCCTCTCTGGGAACCACGGCGTTGCGGGCCCCAGCATCCTCGACGAGGTAGGTGTGCGCGCAGACAGCAGCAATCAATCCGGCAAACATGTGGATGGATGGACGGTGATGCTCGTCGACGACGACGAGGCCATCGTGGATACCTTGCGCGATGTACTGGAAGCCGAAGGCTATCGGGTGGAAGCATTCACCGATGCGCTCCTGGCTCTGGAGCGCCTGCGCGCTGGCGTGCACGTGGACATGCTGGTGCTCGATTGTGTGATGCCGACAATGGACGGACGGCAATTCATGGAAACCCTCGATGCCGAGGGCCGGTCCCTGCCCATCGTCCTGGTGACTGCGCTGTCCGATCCAGGCTTCTGCGTCGATACCCGCCACCCGCTCGTGACGGCGCTGATCAACAAGCCCTTCGATCTGGACCAGCTCCTCGAAACCCTGGATTCACTGCGCGTCCGCCGCTCGGCCCGGGCGGCGTGAGCGCCCCCCCTCCCTCGCCGAGGTACCGGGAGATGGCCCCCCGATCACGGGGGGGAATGGCTCCTCGATAACGGGAGAATGGCTCCCGGCTGCTTGCTGGTGGCTTCCGGGATTCAGATGTCGGGGAGAGGAGTTGCAGGAGATCGGGAAAGGACGAGCGGCGGCGGTGGTCTATACCCCGTCCCCCTCGATCTCACGCCCTCGCTTCGAACGAAGGGCATTGCAGAGCGCGGCTCAGGCGCTGCGGCGAACCGACGCGGCGCAGGTGCGACGCACCTCGGACCACTCCCAGAGGAGCAGGCCCGCCACCATCGATTTGCTGCAGTCGAGGGCGTCGTAGAGCGCCCTCTCCTCCGCCTTCCCCCACGCGGTCACCCTGATCTCCAGATCGAGACGCATGTCCGGCGTGAGCCAGGCACGGAGCTGGACGCCAGGCACGTCGATCTCGAGGCTCTCCCGATCGCTCGACGTCTGGACCGGACGAGTGCCGCGTGTCGCCTCGTATACCGTGCGAATCAGTTCAGTCTGGATAGCCATACAACCTCTCCCCTGCCGCCAGGATGCAGGCCAACGTCCCCCGCACATACCCCCGTGCGGTGAAAACGTAGATCCCGCTCAGAAACCACCAGTGCAGCCAACGTAGCATGACGCCCTTGGCGGAGAAGCTCGCGAGATCAACTGCTTATGCATCAGGGAAGTGGCCCCAGAGGGTCGGGAAGCACCCCAGGCTCAGGGCGATGCACTAGGGAGGGACCGTAGCTGCAAGGGTGAATCTCATGAAGCCGGGCGCCCTGGGCAGACCTAGCCCCTTTGATTATCAGGCGCCGCCCGGCTTTATTTCTGCCGCTCCGAGGCCTTCGCTTTCGCCGCGTCCAGCTTCTTCTGGGCCTCGGCGCGCTTGCGCTCCGCCGCGAGCAGCACCTCCTCGGCGGCGCGCGCCTCGGCCTCTTCCTGGAGCCGCGCCTCCTCTTCCGCCTCCTCCTGCAGCTTCGCGAGCAGGTCCTCCTGCTTCTGCAGCCGATCGCGGAGCCGCAGCACCCCCTGCTCCACCTCGGACACCGAAGGTTTCCGCTGGCTCGTGTCGCGCAGGAAGAACCGGTCGCCGAAATCGCGGGGCAGGTTCAGATCCGGGCGCTTGTGGGGCAGCTCCGCCACCTGCCCGTAGGTCGTCAGGCGCAGCGCATTGAGCGTGTCGACGAATGCCTTGCGGGCCCCCATCATCACGAAGTCCGTGCGCCGCTGCGTCGCCTGGGCCAGCGCGGTGACCGCCTGGTCTGCCTCGATGACCCGCTCCGCGAGCTGCTGCCCGTAGCCCTGTAGCGTCGGCGGTGCTTCCTCGGCGGTCAGCGACGGCACCCAGTCGCGCATCGTCGCGAGCTGCTCACCGAGCACCGGCCGCTTCAGCTTCCAGGGCGGCGCCGCGCCGTAGTACCGCAGGTAGCGCTCCGCCTTGCGGTTGCCGCCCAGCTCCGCGAGCAGCGCGCTGGAGATGGCCACCGCCAGGACGTCGAAGGCATCGTCGATGGCCACGACGCGCGCCTCGGCGAGGGCGATGGCCCCCGGCCCCGGAGGCCTCCTCTCCCGGAACATCCTCGCCCCCGCAGACCTGGAGGCCTCCTCTCCCAGAAAACCCACGCCCCGGCCCCGGACCCCCCCTTGGCCAGACCACAGATCCTCCTGAAGAGCCCTCCTGAGGAGGCCGCTGTCCCTCGGCCTCCGGGTCAGGGCCCGCCCGAGAAGTGCACGTAGAGCACGGGGACCAGCACCCCCACGAGCAGCCAGAGGCCTCCTCGGCCGAGCAATCCGCGGCGACCAGGAAGCATCAGCACGCCGCTCACCGCCAGCACCAGGAGCCCCACGGCGTATGTGTCGGCCACGTAGGTCCAGGCCTTCTTGCCCCGGTTGAGGTGCAGCCAGTTGGCCATGCGCAGGAGGAACCTGGGCTCCTGCCCCTCGTCCACCACCCGGCCGGTGCTCGGCGTGACGTGCAGCGTGCGCCGCTCGAACACCACGTCGAGCTGGTCGTCCGCGGCCCGGTACACCTCCTGGGGGGTGTCGCGGATCGCGAGCCGCGCCAGCACGGTCTGCGCAATGCCTTCGTCATTGCCCGCGAGTGGCCCTCCCAGCTCGTGGACCTCCTCGTGGTTCCTGAAGTTCGGGTCCCAGTCCGCGATGTGGTTCACCGCGAGGCCGCTCAGCGCGTACACGAAGGTGAGACCGACCGCGACATGCCCGAGGTCCCCGTGGACGACCCGCACCAGACCACGCCACGAAAAGCGCCTCCCGCGCGGCTTGTCAGCCATACCGCTCCTCCTTCCAGGGGTCGGCGTGGTTGTGGTAGCCGCGGGTCTCCCAGTATCCCGGTCGATCCCGCGCCGAGAAGCGGATCCCGGTGAGCCATTTCGCGCTCTTCCAGAAGTAGAGATCCGGCACGAGGGCCCTCGCCGGCGGGCCGTGGGGTCGGCTGAGCGGCTTGCCTCCGTGCTGGTGCGCGACGAGCACGCCGGGCGCGAGCGCCTCCGAGAGCCGCACGTTGGAGGTGTAGCTGTTCGCCGCCTCGAAGATCACGTAGCGCGCCGTGCTCCTCACCCGCACCAGCTTGGCGAGCTCCGCGAGCTGGACGCCGCGCCAGGTGGCGTCGAACATCGACCAGCCCGTGACGCAGTGGACGTCGCAGGTGAGGTCGGTCTGCGGCAGGGCCAGGAGCTTCGCGAAGTCGAGCGTGACCGGGTTCTCCACCTCGCCGTGCACGTGCAGCTTGAAGCTGGCCGGGCTCGGGTCCCCGGGATCGCCGCCCATGGGCTTGAGGGCGTCGATGATGCGCTGGCCGGGAGGGAGCCGCGGGCGCCCGTCTGGACGCTGCGTCTTGGCCCGGGGGTCGTCTGCCGCGGCGACCACGTACGTGCCGCCGCCCAGGGCCACGAGGAGGGTCCCTGCGGCGGCGTTCTTGAGGAACCGCCGCCGCTCCAGGATGCGAGCAACCTCGGGATGCGTGTGCAGCTTGGAGGGGTCCATCACCCGAGTCTACGCCGGGTGTGCGGACCGGTTTCGCTCAGCGCTTCGGCAAGGCCTCGCTCAGCCCGTAGACCGAGTCGGCACCGGCCGGCACCTGGATGGTCGAGCCCTTGAAGTCCTCGCCCACCGGCTGGTACGACCCTCCGAGGCACTGCGCCAGGAAGGTCTCGGCCACGGCGTAGAAGGAGAGCCGGTTCTCGGGGCGGGCGAACCCGTGGCCCTCGTCGGGGTAGAGGGCGTAGGTCACCGGGATCTTCTTGTCCTGCATCGCCTTGACAATCTGGTCGCTCTCCGCCTGCTTGACCCGCGGGTCGTTCGCGCCCTGGCCGATGAGCAGCGGACGCTTGATCGCGTCGACCTTGGTGAGCGGCGAGCGGCTGAGGAGGAGCTGCTTGCCCTCCTCCGTGCGGGGATCGCCGACCCGCTTCGCGAACTGCTCCAGCATCGGGGCCCAGTACGGCGGGATGGACTGGAGCAGCGTCAGCAGGCTCGACGGCCCCACGATGTCGACGCCGCACGCGAAGGTGTCGGGGGTGTACGTCAGGCCCACCAGCGTCGCGTAGCCCCCATAGCTGCCGCCCATGATGGCCACCTGCTTGTCGGCGGCGATCTTCTGGTCACCCAGCCACTTCACGCTGTCGAGCAGGTCGTCGTGCATCTTGCCGGCCCACTCCTTGTCGCCCGCGTTGACGAACTTCTTCCCGAAGCCGGTGGAGCCCCGGTAGTTGACGCTGAGCACCGCGTAGCCGCGGTTCGCGAGCCACTGGTGCATCGGGTTCAGCCCCCACCCATCGCGCGCCCAGGGCCCGCCGTGGACGAGGAGCACCGTCGGCAAGGGCTGCGCCGGCCTCGCGTCCCCGTCCGGATCGGAGGCGACCGGCAGGGTCAGATAATTCACCAGGTCCAGGCCATCGCGGGCCTTGACGATCACCGGCGTCATCTTCGCGAGCTGCGCCTTCTCCAGCGCGCTCTGGTTGGTGAACAGGAAGTCGGCCTTCTTCTTGGCGCGGTCGTAGAGGTAGTAGCGGACCGGCCCGTTGGAGAGCACGTAGGCGACGGTCCACTTGCTGTCGTCGAGGGTGCGGCTGATGACGTCGAAGTCCCCGTCGGTGACCGTCTTCAGCGCGTCGAAGTCAGCCTGGAGCGCCTTGTCGATCACCTGCCACTGGCGCCGCTCGTAGTCCGATTTGACCGCCTGGATCTTCCCGGTCTTCGGGTGGGCCATCACGCCCTGGATGTCCGCCTTCGAGTCCTGCGCGAGGACCGTGGCCTTGCCCGCGGCGTCGAGGGTGACGAGCGCCGCGGTGTCCCGCCCGCGGCTGTCGAAGAAGTACAGGATCTTGCCCGCGGCGTCGTACCCCAGCGGGTTCGTGGTGAGGCTGTCCTCCTGCCCGTAGGCGATGAACGGCTTGGGCTCCTTCCCGCTCAGGTCGAGCACCTCTTGCCCTCCCGTGCCCAGCATCTTCGACCCGAGCCGCGCCTTGAAGGCGTCGTCGGTGATGATCTCCGAGAACTGCTCGTTCTTGTAGATCAGCTTGCGCTCGCCGCTCTTGAGGCTCACCCGGTACAGGTCGTGGTACTTCTTGTCGCGGTCGTTGAGCCCCACCACGATCTCACCGGGGATCTTCTCGCTGAGCCCACCGAACTCCGCGCGCGCGCCCTCGTAGGGGGTGAGGTCCTTGGTCTCGTTGGTCTTGAGGTCGACGGCGTAGATGTGGAAGTTCTCGTCGCCGTCCTTGTCCTGCAGGTAGACGAGGTGCTGGCCGTCGAAGGGCCAGAAGAACATGCGGATCCCCCGCTTGCGGTCCTGGGTGACCACCTTCGCCGCCTTGAGGTCGCCGATCGGCGCCACCCACACGTTGAGCACGCCCTGATCGGGCGCCAGGAACGCCAGGTGCTTCCCATCCGGGCTGATCCGGGGCGCGGCGCGCTCCGGATTGCCGAAGAGCACCTTGCGCGGGATCAGGTTGGCGTCCGCGCGCGGGGCCTTGATCGGCATCGCCGCGGCAGGGGGCGCCACCGCGGGGTTGGCGGGACTGGCGGCCGGGGGTGCCGAGGGCGGCGCCGGCTCGGCGGGTGGGGCACCCGAGCACGCACTGAGCAATGAGAGACCAACAATCGTCGTGAGGGAACGAAGAATTCTCATGATTCCTCCCTTTCGCGGGCGCCGTCTTAGCCGCCTTTCCTCCGGCGGTCGACCCCGACTGAGGACGGTTTCCGCACTGCGGGGATGTGAAGGCCATCAGGTCGCGTTGACAGTCGAGTCATTCTAAGTTGACAATCATTCGCGATCGGGTTTACAAAACGAACGTGAGTAGCTCCGCCCCGCCCTCCTCCAGGGGGCAACCGGCCCGCACGGCAAAAATCGACGCCTTCATCCTCCAGAAGGTCACTGCACACCCTGGCGATATCGCGAAGCTGGTCGCGGAGCGGTTCGGAATCTCCCGTCAGGCGGTGAATCGTCACCTGAAACGACTGATCGACGAGGGCAAGCTCGTCGCTTCTGGAGCGACCCGCAGCCGACAGTACTCACCAGTCGTCATAGCGGGCGAGAAATTTGAGCTGCCAGTCAATCCCTCGCTCGATGAGCACGACGTCTGGAGAGCTCGTGTTGGTCCGCGGCTTGAAGGTGTCACCAAGAATGTGAGTGACATCTGCCACTATGGCTTCACGGAAATGCTCAACAACGTCGTGGATCACTCAAGAAGCAGCACGGCGACGGTCACGGTGAGCCGTACGAGCGTGTCGATCATTTTCGTCATTCACGACGATGGTGTGGGCATCTTCCGTAAGATCTCGGCCGCTCTCGCCCTTCCTGACGAGCGTTTTGCAGTGCTGGAACTCTCCAAAGGCAAGCTGACGACGGATCCGAAGAGACACAGCGGAGAGGGGATCTTTTTCACCTCCCGGATGTTTGACACCTTCATGATCGAGTCCGGTGATGTCTCACTGGTTTGTACTAGTGGGAAAAGCATGCTGTTCGACAAACGAGAGCCGTATCAACCTCTCGAAAATTCGTTCGCTGAAGAAAGCGTAACGGGCACACGGGTCATCATGAAGATCAGCACGCTGAGTGGAAGAACGATGACCGAGGTCTTCGACCGCTTCTCGGACACTCTCGACGAGAATTACGGATTCGTGAAGACGCTCGTCCCCGTCTCTCTCGCACGTTTTGGTGACGAGAACCTCGTCTCCCGCTCGCAAGCCAAGCGCCTGCTGGCCAGGTTCGAACGCTTCAAGGAGGTCGTGCTCGACTTCAGTGGTGTCGAGACGGTAGGGCAGGCATTTGCGGATGAGATCTTCCGCGTCTTTCCGGGTGACCACCCCAACACGCACCTGCTCTGGATCAACACGACGCCCCAGGTGGAGAAGATGATCCGGCGAGCCATCGCCGCCAGGACGTCTGGCTGAACCGCAACCCCTCGTTCGCCCTCAGTGGGTGGCGTCCACCGCGCCCGGGCCGAGCAGCGTGCCGCACATCGTCTTGCAGAGGATGTCCTTGTCCGAGCAGTCGCACTTGCCCTGCTTCTTCAGCTCGAGCTTCTCCTTGATGGCATCGAGCGTGAAGCCGGCGCGCCGCTCCACCTTCTGCAGCGACCACCCGTCCTGGATCTGCCGCTCCGTGCGCGGATCCGTGGGCTTGCCGTCGGCCTCGCCGCAGCAGCGGAAGCTCAGGAAGTAATAGTAGAAGTCCTCGTCGTGCGTGTAGATCTTGGGCCGGCACTGGTTGCGGACGCCCTTGTACCAGGGCCCTCCGCTGTGCACGCTGTCGAAGTCGCCGCGGCGGCTGTTCTTGGGCTGCTCGCTGGACACCACCTCGTCGGCGTTCGCCGGCAGATCCGCCACCCCGAAATCGCTGATGCATTGCGGCTGCGAGCCGCTGCGCACGCCCTTCCAGAGGCGCGCCAGCTCCTTCGGGTCCCGCTTCGCCACCGCCTTCATGTTGGGGTCGTCCCAGGGGTGGTCGCCATTGCACTTGGCGGCGTCGCGCACGTAGCCGTAAGGGAATGGCTTCATCTCCGGGCCCTCGCAGGCGAAGGTCCACTCCGACTCGCTGCACATGCGCTTGCCCACCGCCGCGCACTTCATCTGCGCCTGGTGGAAGCGGTTCATCACCTCGGGGCGCTCACCCTTCACGTTCGGCCACTCGTAGGTGTCGATGCAGTAGCGCTTCTTCACCTTCTGCCCGATGCAGCGGGCGGTGGGCTCGAACTCCTCGCACACGGTCTTCTTGTTCGACTTGTCGAACCAGCTCTTCTTGCAGGTGTGCTCGACCTCGGTGCAGTACTCGCCTTCGACGAGCTTCATGTCGGCAGGACATGACGCAGGGCCCGCGGGCTCAGCCGCCGCGCTGGCGGAGGGCGCAGGTGCAGGCCCGGGGTCGGCGGAGGGGCTCGCAGAGGGTCCGCTCGCCGCGACCGCAGTACCGGGGGTGAACGGGGGCGGCGTCGCGGGTGGACCGGCCACGGGAGGGCGACCCGCAGGCTCGGGGGGCGCCGCGGAGCAGGCGAGGAGCAGCGTGGAGGCGAGGAGGAGCAGCGATCGACGCATAAGGCCGCGCCGGGATGGCAGAGGGGGGCGTGGGCGTCAACCGCGGGGAGGCGGCACGGCCGGGATCACGACGCCGACACCAGGGCCGGCGCCTCGCTCACCCGCCTGCGCAGGTAGCGCCCCACCCACAGGGAAAGGCCGAGCGCTACGGCCACGGCTCCCGCGGATGCCACCGCGAACGTCGACGTCCCTTGCGCGAGCCACACCACCAGGCCCGCCGCAGCCGCGAGCCGCGCCCACTCCAGGGGCACCGCCCACGACTTCGCCTCGACGAGGCCACCCCACGTCGCCGTCCCCAGAAGGACGACGCCGGCTCCCCACGAAAGCTCGGCGAACGACATCCGCGCCGCTCCCCAGAGCAGCAGCGTCGTTGCAGCCACCATCCCCGCGAACCCCAGCGCGCCGTACAGGTTGAGCCCCCGGGGCACCACCACGGCGTACTTCCGCTGCGCCTCGCGGCTCACCTCGGGCACGGTCACCGGGCCTCCCAGATCGGCGGGCATCCACTCCGGTGGCATCACCCACACGAGGAGCTTGTCGCGCAGGCGCCGGGTGCGGCGCGACCTGTGGAGCAGCTCGGCGAGGTGCTCCACGTTGGCCCACAGCGGGTTGAAGCTCCGGAGCGGCTTCACGGTGCCGTACACCGGCTCGTCCACCTCCGCCGTGAAGGTGCCGAACATCCGGTCCCAGAGGATGAAGATTCCCGCGTAGTTCTTGTCGATGTAGCGCGGGTTGATGCCGTGGTGCACGCGGTGGTGCGAGGGCGTGTTGAGCACGCTCTCCAGCCAGCCCAGCTTGCCCACCGCGCGGGTGTGGATCCAGAACTGGTAGAGCGTGTTCAGCGTGGTCATGGCCAGGAACATCAACGGCGGGAAGCCGACCACCGCGAGCGGCAGGTAGAAGATCCAGGAGGTGAAGCCTGTGAACCAGCTCTGCCGGAGGGCCGTGGAGAGGTTGTACTCCTCGCTCTGGTGATGGACGATGTGCGTCGCCCAGAAGAACGAGATCCGGTGGCTCGCCCAGTGGTAGACGTAGTAACCGAGGTCCACCCCGAACAGCAGCACGAGCCACGCGAAGGGCGCGCTCGGCGACAGGGTGGCGACACGGAAATGCTCGTACACGAACGCGTAGCCACCGAACCCCACGGCGGCCATCAGGAGGCCGATGACCTGCTGTCCCGAGCCGCAGCTCATGCTCGTGATGGTGTCGTGGAACGTGTACCGCAGGTCTCCCTGCCGCCGGTTGACGAGCATCTCCGCGCCGATGAGCACGACGAAGAAGGGAACGGCGAGCGCGATGTACAGGGCGTTCACGGGACTCTCCTGCGAGCATAACCATTCATGAGCACCGGCGAGAAGACCCTGGCCTCTGCGCCACGCTCCGCCTCCATCTGGCGCATCCTTTCGCTCGCCCGCCCCGAGCGCGGCCGCATCGCCCTCGGCCTGGTCTGTCTGGCCGTGGGGAGCGGCGCGGGCCTGGTCTTTCCGCAGGTCCTGCGCCGCATCGTGGATGGCGCCCTCGGCGAGGGGGGCGCCGGTCTCGCCGCGGTCGATAAAGCGGCAGCGTGGCTCGTCGCCGTCTTCTTCGTGCAGGCCATCGCCACCGCGGCGCGCGCGGCGATCTTCACCATCGCCGGCGAGCGCGTGGTCGCCCGCCTCCGGACCCAGCTCTTCGACCGCCTCCTCGAGCAGGAGATCGGCTTCTTCGACGAGCGGCGCACCGGAGAGCTGACGAGCCGCCTCGCCTCGGACACCGGCGCCCTCCAGAACGCCGTGAGCGTCAACATCTCCATGGCGCTGCGCTTCGTGGCCTCGGTGATCGGCGGCGTCGCCCTCCTGTTCTACACCTCGCCCCGCCTCACCGCGCTCATGCTCGGCGTGGTCCCTCCCATCGCCCTCGGCGCCTTCGCGTACGGCCGCCGCGTCCGCAGCCTCGCCCGCGAGGTGCAGGACGCCCTGGCGCGCTCCAGCGAGGTGGCCGAGGAGAGCCTCGCCGGCATCCGCACCGTGCGCGCCTTCGCCGCCGAGCCCACCGAGATCAGGCGCTACGCCGCCGCCGTCCTGGAGGCCTTCGACGTCGCCCGTCGCCGCGCCCGCATCAGCTCCACCTTCATGGGCATCGCCAGCTTCGCCGGCTACGCCGCCGTGGCGCTGGTGCTCTGGTACGGCGGGCGCCTGGTGACGCGGGGCGAACTCACCGTCGGAGGCCTGACCTCGTTCCTCGTGTATACCCTGCTCGTCGCCTTCTCCCTGGGCGGCCTCACCGACCTCTGGGCCGACTTCATGCGCGCGAGCGGGGCTGCCGACCGCATCTTCGAGATGCTCGACCGCAACCCGGCCATGTCCCTCGCGACCGGCGAGGAGCCGGGGCACGTGGAGGGGCACCTCGACCTCCAGGGCGTCTCGTTCGCCTACCCCTCCCGCCCCGACGCCCCCGTGCTCCGCGGCATCGATCTCACGGTCCGCCCCGGCGAAGCGGTGGCGCTCGTGGGCCCCTCGGGCGCTGGCAAGTCGACCATCGCCTCCCTCCTCCTTCGCCTCTACGACCCCACCGAGGGCCGCGTGCTCCTCGACGGCCGCGACCTCCGCGACCTCTCCCCTGCCTGGCTCCGCCGCCGCGTCGGCGTCGTCTCCCAGGAGCCCCTGCTCTTCTCTTCGAGCATCGCCGAGAACATCCGCTACGGCCGCCCCGACGCCACCGACGCCGAGGTCGAAGCCGCGGCCATCGCTGCGAGCGCCCACGACTTCATCACCCGCTTCCCGGACGGCTACCGCACCCGGGTCGGCGAGCGCGGCGCCCAGCTCTCCGGCGGCCAGAAGCAGCGTGTCGCCATCGCCCGCGCCGTCCTCAAGGACCCTCAGATCCTCGTCCTCGACGAGGCCACGAGCGCCCTCGACGCCGAGAGCGAGCACCTCGTCCAGGGCGCCATGAGCCGCCTCATGCAGGGCCGCACCACCCTCATCATCGCCCACCGCCTCTCCACGGTGATGGGCGCCGATCGCGTGCTCGTCCTCGAAGGTGGCCGCCTCGCGCAGGCCGGTACCCACGCCACCCTCATGGCCGAGGAGGGACTCTACCGCCGCCTCGTCGAGCGACAGCTCACCGGCGCTCCCCTCGCGTCTTCCGCTCCACCCGCCCCACCCGACACGCCGCCCGTCACACCTGACCACGTCGCCTGAACTCGGTTTCCCAGGTTCGTCCCAGCTCCTCGGCTCGGCGTTCGAGCAAAGTCACGGGGGTAGCGACCATCGGGAGCGTAGGGACCGTGGGTCCCTGCGCCAGGGTACGCAGTACTCGACAACCGGCCCGCTTCCGCGGTCTCCTGGCCCCGAGGAGGACCAGGGGCATCATGGATTTCGACCTATCTCCCGAGCTCCGCGCGCTGCGCCACGAGGTGCGCGCCTTTGTCGACGAACGGATCATCCCTGCCGAGGCGGCCATCGTGGCCGAGGACCGAGAGCGCCAGTACGGCACCCTCCGCGGCCTCCAGGCCGAGGCGCGCGCGGCTGGCCTGTGGACACCGCACTTGCCCCCCGAGCATGGCGGCCGTGGCCTGGGGATCATGGGCATGTGCGCCCTCTTCCGCGAGATGGGCCGCTCGCCCATCGGCGCTCGCGTCTTCCACTGCGATGCCCCCGACCAGGGCAACATGGACCTCCTCCTCAGCGCTGCCTCCAAGTCCCAGCAGGACCGCTGGCTCAAGCCCCTCTGTGCTGGCGAGATCACCAGCACCTTCTGCATGACGGAGCCTGCTCCCGGCGCGGGCGCCGACCCCTCGAACCTCCGCACCCGCGCCACGAAGGACGGGGATGGCTGGGTCATCGACGGCCACAAGTGGTACTCCACCGGCGGCGGCGACGCGGCCTTCCTCATCGTCATGGCCCGCACCAGCGACGACCCCAGGAGTGGCGCCACCATGTTCCTCGTCGACCGCCACGCCGAGGGCGTCGAGCACGTGCGCGACATCCCCGTCATGGCCGAGCCCCTCCTCGCCCACCGCGAGGCCGAGCTGCGCTTCCACAGCGTCCGCGTCGGCGACGATGCCGTCCTCAGCGCGGTTGGCGACGGCTTCCGCCTCGCCCAGAAGCGCCTCGTCCCGGCGCGCCTCACCCACTGCATGCGCTGGCTCGGCCTCGCCGTACGCGCCCTGGACCTGTGCAAGCAGTACATCTCCACCCGCCACAGCTTCGGCCAGGTCCTCGCGCGCCATCAGATGATCCAGAAAATGATCGCCGAGAATGCCGCGGCCATCCATGCCGGCAACCTGATGACCTTTCACTGCGCCTGGATGATCGAACAGGGCAAGGGCACCGAGGCGCGCCCGTACTCCTCCATGGCCAAGAACCACGTCGCCCGCACCTTGCTCAAGGTCCTCGACGACGCCATCCAGATGCACGGCGGCCTCGGCTTCAGCGACGACATGCCCTTCGCTGCCTGGTACCGCCACAGCCGCGCCGCGCGCATCGCCGATGGGCCCGACGAGGTGCACGACATGGTGGTCGCCCGCGACTACCTCACCCGCGGCATCGAGCTGCTGGTGTGAGGAGCCCGGCCGCTCATTGTTCGCGTCGACGAACACTCTCGCCGGCCAGCTCCCCCTAATCGCCAGCGCCCGCGCGCCGTAGGCTTCTGCCCCCGAGGAGGCCCCCGCACCGTCCCTCCACCATCGCCTGGCGGCCCCCGCTCCCCATGACGCTCCCCCTGCGCAAAGCCATCTTCTGGACCCACCTCGTCGCCGGCGCCATCGCTGGCCTCGTCATCGCGCTGATGTCGTTCACCGGCGTCGCCCTCGCCTTCAAGCCCCAGATCATGCAGTGGGCCTCGCAGGAGACCCGGCACGCACCGCCGCCGTCTCCCGGAGCGGCGCGCCTCCCTCTGGAGGACATCCTCGCGCGTGTACGCGCTGCCTCTCCCGAGACGCGCGAGGCGCGCCCCACCGCGATCACCCTCGACGCGGACCCGAACGCCACGGTCGCCGTCGCCTTCGGCCGCGCGGGTACCCACCAGGTGAACGGCTACACTGGCCAGGTCCTCGGCGAAGCCGCGCCCCGCTGGACGGGCTTCTTCCGCCTCATGGAGGACCTCCACCGCTGGCTCGGCGCCAAGGGAGAGAACCGCGACCTCGGCCGCGCCGTCACTGGCGTCAGCAACGCCGCCTTCCTCGTCCTCGCCATCACCGGCCTCTACCTCTGGTTCCCCCGCAAGTGGACCTGGCGCAACGTGCGCGCCGTCCTCTGGTTCAAGCGCCACCTCGACGGCAAGGCGCGCGACTTCAACTGGCACAACGTGATCGGCCTGTGGAGCGCGCCGGTGCTCATCGTGCTCACCGCCACCGGCATGGTCATCTCCTACAAGTGGGCCTCCAACCTGGTCTACACCGTCACCGGCAGCGAGCCTCCCGGCCAGCCTCCCGCGCCCGTCATCACTCCCCCGGCTCCCGACGCGAAGCCCCTCGCCCTCGACGCGCTCGTCGCCCTCGCCGCGCAGCAAGCGCCGCCCTGGCAGCAGATCACCGTGCGCCTCCCCGAGGGTCCCCCGCCCTCCCGCGCGGATGCTGCGCCTTCCTCCACGCCTCCCGCCCCGCCACCCGCGACGCGACCCGCCGACGCGGTCCGCATCTCCGTGCGCGACCGCGACCCGTGGCCCCTCTTCGCCTCGCCCCAGCTCACCTTCGACCCGTACACCGGCGCCGTCGTGGCCCGCGAGGACTTCGCCGCGTACTCCACGGGCCACAAAGCCCGCCGCTGGATGCGCTTCCTGCACACGGGTGAGGCGCTCGGCGTCGCAGGCCAGGCTGTCGCCGCCCTGGCCTCTCTCGGGGGCCTCTTCCTGGTGTGGACGGGCCTCTCCCTCGCCCTCCGGCGCTTCGCCCGCTGGCGTCAGCGTCGCGCCGCCAGCACCCGCTCCTCCGCAGATCTCACCGACTCCTCCGCAGAGTCCACCTGACCTCCGAGCCCGGCCCTCCCCGGTGCCCGATCGCACGGCCCTCCACCCTGACGCCGCCGACCCGCGCCCCATGCTCTCGGGGTGAGTGCTCCCAGCGACGAACCCCGCCCCGTCCTCCTCCTCGACGCCTTCTCCCTGTTCTACCGGGCCATGCATGCCCTTCCACCCATGTCCACGCGGGCGGGCGTCCCCACCGCGGGCCTTTATGGCCTCAGCGTGCTCCTCCTCAAGCTCTTCCGCGAGCAGCGCCCCCTCGGCGGCACCTTCGCCCTCGACCTGCCCGAGCCCACCTTCCGGCATACGGGCTTCGAGGGCTACAAGCAGGGCCGCAGCGAGGCGCCCCGCCCCGAGGGTGCGCGCGAGCAGCTCGAACGGCTGCCGAGCCTCATCCAGGCCTCCGGCCTCGCCGCCCTCTCGTCTCCCGGCTTCGAGGCTGACGATGTGCTCGCCACCCTCGCCCGCGAACTCGCCGAGAGAGGCCAGCGCCCCCTCGTCGTCTCCGGGGATCGCGACTGCTTCCAGACCGTGAAGGGCCCCGCGCGCATGCTCTACGTCGCCCGCGGCGTCGAGGCCACGCTCTACGACGAGGCGGCCGTCGTCGCCCGCTACGCGCTCTCCCCCGCCCTGCTCCCCGACTACATCGCCCTCGTCGGCGATCCCTCCGACCGCTTGCCGGGCGTCGCCGGCATCGGCCCGCGCATCGCCGCGCGCCTCCTCCAGCGCTTCGGCAGCATCGCCGCCCTCGTCGCCCAGATCGACGCGGTGGACCCGCCGCGCATCCGCGAGGCCCTCCGGCCCCACCTCGAACGGCTCGTCTTCTTCCGCGACCTCGCCGCCCTGCGCGACGACGTCCCGCTCGCACCTGGACCGCGCTTTCGTCCCCTCGACACCGAGGGCCTCTCCCGCATCTTCGCGGAGCTCGAGTTCACCTCGCTCCTCCCCCGCCTCACCGCCCTCGCCGCCCTCGCCGCCCAGCGCGACGACGTCCGCCCCGCTGCGGCGTGACGCCACCAGGAGCCTCGCTGACAGGCTCGTTCGCGCGATCCTCGCGCGCTCTGCCGTGCGCTCTGGCATCTCAGAGGATACCTGCCGAGGAAGCGGCGCCCTGGAGATCGACGGCGCACCACGCCGCCATGCCGCCTGGGACGCGCGCCGACACTCCTCGGGGCGAGAGCGATGCATGTCCATGTTCACCCTCGTGACCACCAGCCTGGCGCTCGTTGGCCTCGCGACCGTCGGCGCCGTCCTCGCCCTCCACGCCTTGCGCAAGAGGCGGCAGCATCACGTCCACGCCAGCGCGGCCGACGACCTCCGCACCGAGGTCTCCGTGGTGCGCCGCGAGCTCGAGCTGCGCAACGCCGACTGCGACCGGATCGCCAGGCATTACGCCCGGCTGAAGAACGAGCTCCGGGAGAAGGAGGAGTGCCTCGTGAACCTCGACAGCGACATCTCCTGGCACCGCGAGCAGCTCGCCCTCCGCCCCCCGCGCACGCGGCGGACCTACCGGATCCTCACCCTGGGCATCAAGTACACCGGCAAGACCTCGCTCACCCTCAAGTGGGCGAACCCCCTCATCGACCTCGGCGCCCTCAAGGGCACCAAGACCGAGCGTTACGAGCGTACTGTCAGCGTGACTGCCTCGAACGAGCGCCTCGTCGAGCACGTCTTCGAGATCCACGACTGGGGCGGAGAGCACATCGTCGACGCCCAGCAGGAGATGATCCTCGAAGAGATTCACGGCCTCCTCCTCGTCGTCGACCTCGCCGGCAAGGACGGCAGCGCCGTCGACGAGGCCCGCATCCGCGCCCAGCTCCGCGCCTTCCAGCCGGAGGTCCTCCGGTTCTTCTTCGGCCCGAAGAACCTCTCCACGTGCAAGACGGTGGTCCTGTTCATCAACAAGTCCGACGTCCTCTCCGGCACGTCCGCCGCGGTCGAGGAGGCCGCGAGGGCCTGCTACCGCGAACTCATCGGCGCCCTCGAACAGTACCGCCCCCTCATCGACCTGCGCGTCCTCGTCGGGTCCGCCATCTACGGCCACAGCACCCACCACCTCTTCGCCCACTTCGTCGAGCGCATCCTCCCGAAGAGCGGCCACGACACCCAGCTCCTCCAGCGCCTCAAGCCCATCCCCACCCTCCATCCGGCCCCCACCATCGCCACGGCCGGCTCGCTGCCGCCGCCCCGCGCCTCGCTGCTGCCGCCCCGCGCGTCCCTCCAGCCCCCTGTACGCGCTGCGCGCCTCCCGCATGCTGCCCGCGCCACGCTCCTCCCGCCGCCGGACGAAGGCGCCCTCGCCGCGTACCGGGTGCACCCCTCGACCGCCGCGATCACCATGAACGGGCGCGCGCGCCTCTGGACGGGCCATGTCCCCCGCTGAGCCCAGGGGCACCTACGGCCCTCCGCCGTACCGCGCACCCGAGGGGGCCACGTGGCTCCACGCCCTCCACGGCAACGTCCCCGAGCACCAGATCGACTTCATCTGCTGCCCCGAAGCGCCCCAGGGAGCCTTCACCCACACCCATCTCGGCCACCTCGGCCGGCTGATGCCGTACATCGACCCTGCGGGCGGCGCTCCCTTCGCCTTCGCCATCGGCAACCTCTCCCGCGACGACACCCAGCACGAGCCCGGACACGGCGCCATCGCCTTGCTCTTCGGCCTCCGCATGATCGGCGAGACCGACAGCCTCGGGCGCCCCGACCCGCCCCTCGCCCACGCCATCGTCGCCGTCGACCGCGAGCTCACCGCCGACGCCCTCCTCGCCGCGACGCTCACCCTCCACGGCCACCTCCTGGGCGGCGCAGGCCAGTGCACCCCCGAGGCCTTCCACCGCCAGTATGTGCACGCCATGGCCACGTCTCCCGCCGACGTCCCCGACTTCCTCGCCTGGTACTTCGCCGGCTTCCACGACCTGCCCTCTCTCCGCGCGAGCACCCTCGCCAGGCACCTCTCCCGCAGCACCGACACCCGGCCGCGCCGCATCTTCCTCCTCCTCGACGGAGACCACACCTTCGCGCGCATCGCCCGCGCCGCCTCGCGCATCGCCGCCATCCTCTACCGGTCTGGCCAGCGCTGGACGGCCATCACCTTCGGCAGCAGGGTCGACATCGCGGGAGGCCTCTCCGTCGCCTTCGTCCCCTCCCCTCCCGACGACTTCGGTCCTGACGACCTCGTGCTCCGCCTCGCCGACCTGCCCGAAGATGACAGCGGCATCGCCCGCGCGCTGCTCCTCACCCGCCCTCTCCTCCAGCGGATGAAAGACTTCCCGCTGCGGCGCACGCCACGGCCGCAACGCGCACCGCGTCCAGGCGACACCTCGTCCCTCCTGCAACGGCTGCTGCGGCGCAGCCAGGCCTCGACTCCCGGCATGCCGCCCGGATCTGCCGCTGGCGCGACCCGCTCCCTCGGCCCCGTGTCCAGCCGGAGGACGCCCCTCTCCCCGCCCTCCAGGCCGGGATGGCGCAACGCCGTCCTCACCGCGGGGGACTCCGAGGCGCCCCTTGTCTCCCGCACCGCGCCCCCGCGCGCCGTGTGGCTTCACCTCGGCGTCTTCGCGACGCTGCTCATCCTCGCCAGCGCCTCTCTCCTCGCAGCGCGTGGCCGCACCACCTCGCACCCGATGACGCCCACCGCGGTCCACCCCCAGAGCCACGCCCGCCCCGTACACTGAGGTTTTTACACGGCAGGGGCTCGCGCCCCCGCCCCTCGCCGAGCAAAGCTCGTCGGGGCCCCCACTCCGAGTCTCCACGAGGGAACTCGCATTCCCTCGCGCGGACCGCTCTCGCCAACCGCCACGCAGTGCCCTTTGTCGCAGCGTCGCGCGCTGGGTTTCCTTGGAGTTCGTCCCAGGTCCTCGGCGCGGCGTTCGCGCGAAGTCACGGGGGTAGCGACCATCGGGAGCGTAGGGACCGAAGGTCCCTGAGCCAGGGTACGCAGTACCTTACAGGGAGGGAGGCTTGCTCACGCACTGACCGCGGTGCACGTAGCGCGGCCGCTTGCACCACGCGGGCCCTGCCTTGTCGGCGGGGGCTGCCGCGGGCGCGCCCGCGGACACTGCGCCTGGACGCGCCGCCTCTCGGGCATGGTGGGGGTTCTTTGCCGCGGCCGGCGGGGCTGCCTCGCCGGACTCCTCGGGCTCCTCATCGAGGATGATCTCCCGCACCTTCATCGCTTCCGAAGGCTCTCCCGAGGGAAGCTCGGACGGCTCCACGGCGGGCGCTGCAGCGGGCGCCTCGGCCTGCAGAGACGCAGCCGGCGCAGCCGAGGTCACCGCCACGGGCAGCTCCATGCGCGGCAGCTCGCGCGCCAGGGCAGGGGAGGGTTGGGGTAGCAGCATGAACAGCGCCCCTGCCCCACCCAGCACCGTCACGAACAGCCCCGCGATCGCCAGGAACGCCGGACGGTTCAGCAGCGCAGAGGCCCGCTTCGTGGCCAGAGGCCCCTGGGGCACCGGGGTCGGCATCGCGGCGCTCGACGCCTGCGCCTGCGCGGCCAGTGCCGCTTCCAGTGGCAGCATGGGCAGCCCTCCGGGCGCCTTGTAGGGCACGGGCGCCGCGAACGGCAGACCGGGCGGCATTGCGCCCACTGCGTCTACCGCGCCCGCCGCGCTCGCTGCAACGGCTGGTGCGAGCCGCCCCGGTGCCGGCGCGCCTTGCATCCCGGGGACTGCAAACACTGGTACTGCCGGCGGCGCAGGAAGCGCCGGAACTGACCGACCGAACGGCGAGGGAGCACCAGGAGCCGCCAGCGCCGGAGCGCCCAGCGGCATGGGCGGCGTCAGCGCTGGCGGGCCCGACGGCAGGGGCGTGGTCAGTGCGGACGCTCCCTGCGGCGCCGACGCTCCCTGTGGTGCCGACGGTGTCAGCGCCGCCGGGGGTGCCAGCGCCGCCGGGGGTGCCAGCGCTGCCCCCATCGGGAGTGGAGGCGCCAGTCCAGCCAGCATCGGCGAGGGTGTGGCCGTCGCTGGCGACGCCTGTGGAAGCGGCGGAGGCGTGCCTCCCCCCAACGCCGCCGGATCAGCGGGCGCTGCCGGAGGCTTCATCACCCCCACGGCGGCCGCGATCTCCTTCAGGGCGGCCAGGGGCAGCGGAGAGAACGGCGACGCAGGATCCTGCGAGACGCGCACGGAAGGCAGCGCCAGCGCGTCCAGCATCGACGAGTGGAAGGGCAGCGTCTTCTCGTCGTCGTCGTCTGTCACCACCTCCTTCGCCACGGCGTCTGCGCTCCCTGGCGACGGTGACGTTGACGGCACCTCCGAGGACACTGCCACCGAGATGGGCGGCTCCGAGCGCATCGACACCGGCTCCTCGGCGCGCACCGAGGCGGGAGGCGTCGCGCGCATCGAGGCGGGCGAGGGTGCAACGGCCGGCTTGAGCCCGATCATCGACGCGCAGAACGGCCTGGTGATGTCGTCGTCGTTCTCTCTCCCCTGCGCATCGGTCCCCTGCACGCTCGGCGCGGCTCCGGAGAGCGGGCTCGGAGGCGGAGCGGGCACGGCGCTCCCCGCGCGGGTCACGCTCCCGGCGTTCCCCACGGGACGGCCGCCGCTCGCGTGCCCGGCGCTGCCCGCGTTGCCCACGTCGCCAGCGCTGCCCGCGCCGCCAGCATTGCCCGCGCTCCCGGCGCTCCCGGCGCTCCCGGCGCTCCCGGCGCTCCCGGCAGGCCCGGCACCGCTCCCGGCGCTCCCGGCAGGCCCGGCACCGCTCCCGGCGCCAGCGTTGCCTGCAGGTCCGCGGCTGGCAGCGACGACCGCGCTCGCCTTCACCGCTTGCCCCGCGCCGTTCGCGCGCTCTGCCTTGACCGAGATCGCGCCGTTCGCGCGCTCTGCCTTGGCCGCGCTCACACCGTTCGCGTTTCCTGCCTTGAGCGCGCTTCCCGCGAGCAGCCACGGGTCGCCGGTTCCCACGAAGGGCGCGAGCGTCTTCGCCACCTGCTCCGCGGGCCCCTGACGGTGGTCACGGTCGCGGCACAGGCACCCGGCCACGGCGTCGACGAGCCCCGGCACCACGTGCGGCGCGACCCGCGACACCCGGGTGATGTCCCCCTGCAGGATCTGCATCAGCAGCGCGCTGCTGTCGCCATGCCTCTGGAACGGGTACTGGCCGGTCAGCATCTCGAAGAGCAGCATGCCGAGGCCCCACAGATCCGACCGCGAGTCCACGTCGGCCGGCATGCAGATCTGCTCCGGGCTCATGTAGGGCAGCAGCTCGTTCACCCGCGCGGTCGACGCGCCTTCGGCGGGTGAGCCGTCCAGCGACAGGCCCAGACCCACGTCGAGCAGCTTGATGATCGGAGGCCCGTCCTCGGTCTCGCGGTGCAGGAAGACGCTGGAGGGCGTCAGGTTCCGGTGCACCACGCCCATCCCGTGCACGGCGGCGAGCCCCAGTGCCACCTCCCGGCCGATGTGGGCGGCCAGCGGCGGCGCGATGCGTCCCCGTCGGCTCAGCAGCTCGGCCAGCGGCTCTCCCTTGAGGAGTTGCTGGACCAGCACCATGGCTCCGCTCTCCAGCGTGACCAGATCGTAGATCTCCACCACGTTCCGGTGGCGCAGCGTCCCGCACGAGCGGGCCTCGCGATCGAGCCTGCGCCGCAGCTCGTCGCCCGGGGCCAGGAGCACCTTCACGGCCACCTCGCGGCCAGTGAAGACGTTGAGGGCCGTCCATGCCTCGCCCGCCGGGCCGCCGCCCATGCGATGGAGGAGCTGGTATCGCTCCGCGATCACCCTATCGGCGGCAAAGCTCGGCTGGGACGACGTGTGCACGTGTTCGTTATCGCGTTCGGAGGTGGTATCCATAGGTCGAGGTACGCGGGCCGCAGCATCGCCTCGAAACTCCTCACCGTCCTGGCCACGTACCCCGTCGAATTCGAAGTGGTGCGGACGGTGCAAGGCGACGTGGACCCTGCGCTAGGGCATTGGATGCTGCGCGCCGAGAGCGGATGCTCGCATTGCAGAGGAAATGGAGAGCGCGCATCAGCGCTGAATGGGCATAACTTCCCGGCCAGCGTGGCGAACGTCCAGCGACACGCGACACCATCGCCCCCCCGCGGCAGCGCGTCCGTGGACGGTCCGGAGGGAGGCGATCCGGTAGCAGCCGAAATTGCTCCAGCAACCTCCCGTTCGCGCCAGATCTCCGCGGCAACGCGGCGACCACCGCGATCCCCGGATCCAGGGGACGTGGTACGACATCGCCTTCCTGACGGGTGTCCATGGCACGGCTCCGGTGGTCCGGACGGAGGCACCTGGGATACAGTCGACGCTCGAAGGACCTGCGCGCGCCGTCGAGGCTTCACGCGACGCCACGCGACACCGCGCCACACTGCCAGCAAGACGCCACCGCCCACGATGCAGTCGACAGATCCCAAGATGGCGCCGACCCTGGCCTCTCCCGCCGAGACCCTCGCCCTCCCTCCTCCTCCGAGCCAGCACCCCGGCGCCCTGGTGGGCTCCCGCTACCGCCTGGTACGCATCCTCGGCACGGGCGGCATGGGCGCCGTCTGGCAGGCCCACAACGAGGCCCTCGACCTCGACGTCGCCGTGAAGCTCATCCGCCGCGACACCGCCACCGAGGTCTCCTCCGAGCGCCTGATGCGCGAGGCCCACGCCGCCGCGCGCGTCGATCACCCGTCCATCGTCCGCGTCTTCGATTTCGGCGAGACCGAGCACGGCGAGCCATTCATCGTCATGGAATGGATCCGCGGCGAGCCCCTCCGCGCCCTGCTCCTGCGCAAGAAGCGCCTCCCGCCCCTCGCCGCCGTGCAGACCCTCCTCCCCGTGGTGAGCGCCCTCGCCGCCGCCCACGCGAAGGGCATCGTCCACCGCGACCTCAAGCCCGAGAACATCCTCCTCGCCACCGACGAGCGCGGCGCGCTCCTCCCCAAGGTCGTCGATTTCGGCATCGCCAAGCTCCGCCAGCGCGAACACGAGATCCGCGTCACCCAGGAGGGCGCGGCCATCGGCAGCCCGGCCTACATGTCCCCGGAGCAGGCCCGCGGCCAGGAGGACATCGACGATCGCGCCGACGTCTGGTCCCTCTCCATCGTGCTCTACGAAGCGATCACTGGCCGGCTCCCCTTCGGCGGCAGGACCTACAACGCCCTGCTCGCCGCCATCCTCGAAGACGCCCCGGAGCCCCCGCCGGCGCTCGCGGAGATCGACGACGACCTCTGGCACATCCTCGAACGCGGCATCACCAAGGACCGCCAGCTCCGCTGGCAAAGCATGGACGCCCTCGGCGAAGCCCTCGGCCGCTGGGCCACCGCGCAGGGCGCCGAGACCGACGTCACGGGCCGCTCCATCGCGGTCACCTGGCTCGGCAAGCACGCGCGCCGCCCCTTCACCGACCCGCCGCCGCCCCCGGACGCCACCCTCTCCAGCGACGCCGCCACCCTCTCCCACGCGCGCCCACTGGACACCCCTGCGACAGCGAGCGCCACCACCCCCTCCGGCGCGCCCACCCCCTCCGGCGCGCCCACCCCTTCCGGCGCGCCCACCCCCTCTGGCACGCCCACCCTCTCCGGCGCCACCACCCCCTCTGGCGCGCCCACCCCCTCTGGCCCCCACCTCACCCTCTCCGGCGCGCCCACCTCCTCTGGCGCGCCCACCCCCTCT
>NZ_ASRX01000086.1 GCF_000601485.1 Chondromyces apiculatus DSM 436 | reverse complement strand
GGCGGCGCGGGCGGTGCGGGCAGCCGGGAGGCAGGGCTCGCGGTGGAGATCGCCACGGGGGATGCGCTGGACGTGCATCACGTCTCGGTGCACGAGCGGCTCTCCGCGCTGTTCAGCGTCACCCTCGTGGTGCACAGCAGGAACGCCGACCTCGCGTTCGACGAGGTGGTGGGGCAGGAGGCGCGGTTTCACCTGCGGCACGGGGACCACAGCCGCACCTGGACCGGGCTGTGCAACCACATCCAGCAGCTCCGCGCCGAGGAGGAGGGGGAGTCGGTCTACGAGCTGAGCCTGGTGCCGACGCTGTGGCTGCTCACCCAGCGGCGCAATTACCGCATGTTCCAGCAGATGTCGGAGCTGGACATCGCGAAGAAGCTGCTCGACGAGTGGTCGATCCCGTTCGAGGAGAAGCTGACCGAGAGCTACAAGCCCCGCAAGTACCGGGTGCAGTACGGCGAGAGCGACTTCTCGTTCCTGTGCCGGATGCTGGAGGACGCGGGGATCACCTTCTACTTCGTGGAGGGCGAGGAGGAGACCCGGCTGGTGCTCGCCGACGCGCCGCAGGCGAACCCGCTGCGGGAGCCGAGGATCCGCTTCCACGACGACGTGACCACGGCGGGCGCGAACGAGTACGTGACGGGGGTCCGCTTCGGGCAGCGGGTGCGGCCGGGCCGGTACACGATGCAGGACCACGATTACCGGCGACCGCCGACCTACAAGCTGGCGAAGAGCGCCGAGGCGCTGGCGCGCGGGGTGGAGTCGCGGCTCGAGCGGTTCCACTACACGCCGGGGGCGTTCCTGTTCAGGGCCGACAAGGGAGAGGACAACCCGGTCGCGGACGACAAGGGCAAGAGCCGGGTGGACGAGAAAGAGGGCGAGGCGCTGGCGCGGAAGCGGCTGGAGGCGAAGCGGGCCACCGGGAAGCAGTGCACCTTCTCGACGGACGCGCACGATCTCGCCCCGGGGGTGGTGATGGGGATGCTCGACCACCCCAAGTCGGAGCTGGGGCCGGACAGGAAGCTCTTGATCCTGGAGTGCAGCCTGGAGGGCACGCAGAACGGCGCGTGGACGCAGCAGTGCGAGGCGGTGAGCGCCGAGGTGGCGTACCGACCCCCGCTGTCCGCGCCCAAGCCGAAGGTGAACGGAGTGGAGAGCGCGACGGTGGTGGGGCCTCCGGGAGAGGAGATCCACTGCGACGAGTTCGGGCGGGTGCGGGTGCACTTCCACTGGGACCGCGAGAGCAAGATGGACGACAGCAGCTCCTGCTGGATCCACGTGAGCCAGGCCTGGGGCGGGGCCGGCTACGGGGGGATGAACCTGCCGCGCGTCGGGCAGGAGGTGATCGTGGACTTCCTGGGCGGGGATCCGGACCGGCCGATCATCGTCGGGCGGGTGTACACGAACCTGCAGAAGGTCCCGTACAAGCTGCCGGAGAGCAAGACGCAGAGCGGGTGGAAGAGCAACTCGACGGGCGGCGGCGGGGGCTACAACGAGATGATGTTCGAGGACGCCAAGGGCCGGGAGCTGCTCAACATCCAGGCGGAGAAGGACCTCAAGAAGCGCGTCAAGAACAACGAAGACGTCACCATCGGCAACAACCGCACGAAGCGCGTCAAGGCCAACGACAGCCTCACCGTGGGCGGCAACCGCGCCCACATGGTCGCCCAGAACGAGCAGGTCAAGGTGGGGTCGAACCAGGCCCTGGCCGTGGGCGTGAACCGCTCGACGATGGTCGGCGCGGTGGACGCGACGACGGTGGGCGACACGCACATGATCAGCATCGTGCCCGCCGACGGACCCACGGCCGGCGGCGGCGGCGGCGGAGGCGGCGGAGGCGGCGGTGGCGGCGGTGGCGGCGGCGCGGCGGCCGGTGGTGGGGGTCCGACGACGGCCACGATGAAGGACAAGAAGATCGTCTTCGACTCGGGCGCGGGAGCGTCGATCACCGTCGACGGGTCCAAGATCTCGATCGTGGCCAGCGAGGTCACCGTGGTCGGCACCAGCGCGGTGAACGTGGTATCACCCGGGGTGACGAACGTGCTCGGGGGCAACGTGCTGAACCTGGTCTCGTCAGGCGGCGACGTGAACGTGAAGGGCGGGCCGATGGTGAAGATCAACTCGTGACGCCGGGCGCCGCCGGGGCCCTGACGGGGGCGCCTGCCGCGTGGATCAGCCCCAGCGCCGACGGCCGGCGCGCAGCTCGTCCACCGCACCGCGGAGGAACGCCGTCACGGCCTCGGTGCTCCAGGGGGTCTTCCCCGCGGGCATGAGCCCCGAGGCAGGCGCGCGCCCCGAGGCAGGCGCGATGGACAGGCCCGAGGCGTCCACCTCCGCGCGGCGGCCGGCGTCGAAGTCCTGCCCCGCCACGCGGGCGACGATGATCTCCGCGGGCCATTTCTCGTTCAGGAACATCATCACCTGCGCGACCATCTCCCCGTGATCGTCGAGGCGCGCGACGAGGGCCTGCTCGTCCGTCACCGCGATCCCGGTCGTCTCGTCGTCGGCCAGGTAGAAGACGATCGACCTGCTCGGCCCCAGCGTCCGCGCCAGCACCGCGATCTCGGGGGCCACGGCGACGGCCAGCGTCTGCATCAGGTCCTCATCGAAATGCCACGTCCCCGGGCGCTCCGCCGGCTCGACCCAGCCGTGCGCCTGGAGCTTCGCCATGAGGCGGGGGAGGTTCTCCTCGGTGAACGCCTGAAAGAGCGCCTCGTCGAGGCCCACGAGCTTGCGCGCATTCAGGAGGCCAACCAGCGCCGCGAGTTCGTCGATGTCGAGGGTGAATGCCTTCATGGTTCCTCGCTCTCACCCGTGAGCCATTTCCAGGCATCGGAGGAGGCGTCTCGGACACGCTCGCGCGCCTCGCGTTCGGTCTCCTGGGCATCTTTGTAACCCCCGGAGATGCGCTCGTAGGCCTTGTTCCCCTTTTCCCAGACGGTCGAGCCGCCGTTGTCCCAGATGGGGACGACCCCATCCATGACGCGGTTACCCAGCCGGTCCACGACCTTTTGCTTCAGGGTTCGGTCCGGGAGCTGGCCTCGCCAGTACTCGATGCCGGATCGCTGTCCGCTGAGCGGATCGCTGGTGTCACGATTCTCACGCCGGAGGTAATTGTAGCCGGGGCCCCGCTGCTGATAGTTGTAGAGATACCCTGCGGCGTCGTGCACAGCGCCGTGATACCCGAGCGCGGAGTCGTTGCAATCCACCGCCTTGTTGCCCGGACCGACGAGCCCCCCGGTGGGATTCAGGTACGCGCCGAAGACGGGGTCCACACCGAGCGCGTCTCCGACGACCTTGCCATAGCGGAGCTGCGAGGTCGTGCCCATGAAATCACGGTTCTTCTCGTTGAGTTCCTCGATCGGGTCGAGCCCCTTCTCGGCGATCCTCCGTCTTTGCTCGGCCTCGAGATCCAGGGTGCGCTTCCATTCCTGCTGGAGCTCCGAGAGAGGTCGCTTTCGCAGCTCCGCGATCTTCGCCAGCGCCTCGGCGACCTCGGGGTGATCCGGGTCGTCGCGATGCCTGGCGAGCGTCTCCATCGCCTTCCGGAGTTCGGGGTCGTTCTCACCCTCGAATTTCATGCCAATCAACGATTTGAGGTACGGGTCCTTGAAAAGGTCGTCGACGGGGTCGCCGCCCGAGCCAATGAGCACCGTGGGGAAGCCGAAGACGATGACGCCCGCGTGCTCGGTCGTGTCGCCCATGCGGGCCGCCGGCTTGCCGCCGATGAGCACCGTGCCTGCCCCGGTGGCGATCACGTCGACCGCGCCCTGGCACTCGCACTGGTCGTCGACGCGGGCCGCGGGCAGGTTGCCGATGACGACGGTGGGGCACCCCGGCGGGAGGATCGGGCCTCCGACATGGGCAGGGCAGACGTGCGGATCCCCAACGCGCGCAGCGAGCTCGGTCATGGCGGGACGACCAGGCTATCAGAGCACGCCATGCGCACGCTGCCTCGAAGCGGGGCGTTCATCGCGCGGATCCAGCCGTACGCGGCGCGTCGTTGGCCGCCCTGCCGCCCTGCCGCCCTTCCCTGCCGCCCTGCCGCCCTGCCCTGCCGCCCTGCCGCCCAGACGCCCTGCCCTGTCGCCCTGCCGCCTTGCCGGGGCGCGTCACAACTCCCGCTGGGCCGCGACGGCCTCGCGCACGCCGTCATCGAGCGCTGGCTCTGCAGCCATCCGCCGGAGCCACACCCGCTCCACGCGCATCAGGGCGGTCTTCGGGATGCGCAGGTCCACGAGCACCTGATCGACCTGGCCCCGCTCCAGCGCGACCGTGATCCGGGCATATTCCACCGGCAGGATGGGCCCGCGCTCCTTTTCGAGCCGCTCCAGGTAGGCGGCGTCGAACCGCTTCAGGAGCGCCTGCTTCCCCTGGGCAGTCTCGCCGCGGATCGCCTCCACCCAGCGGCGCTCGACGGTCGCCCACGTCTCGGGGGCGAGGTCGTGCTCCTTCAGGATCGTCGCCCTCTCGGCCGGGCGGCAGGCGAGTGAGGCAGAGATCTCCGCGCACCGTTCCAGGGGAACGTCGGCCGGGGTCCTCGACGCGGGTGCTTCGGCGGGCGGCGGGGCGGCCTCGGTGCCCGGCGGCGCCTGGCCCTCAGGGGGCTGGCGCTCCAGCGCGGGCTTCGGCGCGGGCTTCGGCGCAGGCTCCGGCGAGAGGTGAAGGCGGGGCTCGCGCAGGCCGGAGGACGGGGCGTCCGTGGAGGCAGCAGCAGACACCAGGGGCGGCGGAGCGACGGCGTACGGCGGCGGCGGCGGCGGCGCGGCGGCGGACAGTGGAGGCGGCGGCGCGGCGGCGGGCGTGAAGAGAGGCGCGGCTTCGGGGCGCGGCGCGGCTGCCGGGGAAGAGGTCGCAGGTGTCGCCACGAAAGGGAGCGCAGCGCGGCTCGGGGTCGCGGTCGGAGGGGCGGCGTCGGCGGGCGTGCCCCAGGAAGGTGCAGCGCTGGCGGCGGTGCGGAAGGGCATGGGTGGGGCTGCCGCGAGGGGGACGGAGAATGCCGGGAACTCCTCGGTGACGTCGGGCGGCAGCGCGCTCTCGGGAGGGGGGTCGACCGCGCCGCGATCGGTGACGGTGAGCGGGGCGGTGGGAGACGCGGGCGGAGTCCAGGGGACCGCGAAGGGGAGCGCGATGTTGCTCGGGGTCGCCGCGCGGGGCGGAGGCTCTTGCGCGAAGGGGAGCGCGGTGCTGCCCGGGGTCGCCGCGCGGGGCGGAGGCTCTTGCGCGAAGGGGAGCGCGGCGCTGCCCGGGGTCGCCGCGCGGAGCGGCGATTCGAGGTGCATGAGGGTGCCGGTGTCCACGCGGGGCTGGGAAGCGGGCGCTGTTGCGCTGCCAGGGCCCGGCACGGGAGACGCGGGGTCGAGCTGCACGAGGGTGCCGGTGTCCACGCGGGGCTGGAAGGCGGAACGCGGATCGGATGAGGGGGCGGGTTGCCCGGCAGGAGGCGCGGGCATCATGGGCAGGGTCGCGCGACCGTCTTCAGGCAGGTCGTCGAGGAAAGGGAGGGCGGCGAGACGCTGGGCGGCGCGGGCCGCGAGGCTGAGGGTACGGCCGGCGTCGTCGTCTTCCTCCAGGTCTAGGGTGAGCACGGCATCGAGGCCCGGGCTGAGGGTGCCCTCGGGGTCCACAGGCTGCCGGGGCTGGCTGGGAGGTGCCGCGGGGACGCGGGTGCCGGAAGAGGGCTCGGCACGGCTCGATGCGGGAGAGGCGCCGGTGCCCTCCGCGGTGACGACGATGCGTCCAGCTTCCTCGGGGTGGCTCAGGGAGAGGCGGCCGCGCCAGACGAGGGTGCAGAGGCCTCGGTCAGTGTCGATCCAGAGGGTGTCGCAGCGCAGGGGGATCTCCTCGGCGAGCCTGCCAGGGCGGGCGGCGCTGGCGCGGGGGCGGAGGCCGGGGAGGCTGGTGACGAGGCGGGGGTGGTCGGGGTGGAGGTGCTCGAGGACGAGGCGGGCGTTGTCGTGAAGCTCGGCGATCTGCTGGTCGCGGGGGGCGACGTTGAAGAAGCCCGGGTCGAAGCCTTCGGGGAGGGATTGCTCCCACCAGCGGTCGTGAGGCCAGGTGCCGGCGTGACGGCCGAGGCGGTCCCGGCGCGAGGGCCAGGTGGGCGCGATGGGGCCGAAGCCGATGGGGTCCATGGTGTCCTCACGGCAGGTGACGTGGAGGCCCACGGGCTGGAGGCTGGGGAGTGGGACCTGGCCGTGCGCGTCGGGTGGCGCATCCGCGCGAACGCCGACGGGGTTCCAGGAGCCAGGGCCGCCGGCAGCGCGCTCGTAGCGGAGGGAGACCTTGGTGACGCGGGGGCCTTCGCGGAGCTGGCCGTCCTGGGTCCAGGCGCGGGGGGCGAAGGCTTCAAGAGACTTGTCGAGGTCGGAGACGACGAGGCGGACGACGATGGAGGCAGCCGGGACGCCGCGCGGGGCGTGGGCGCTGCCGACGAGGACGACATCGGCGCGGGGCTTGAAGGGGGCGAGATCGGAGGCGATGGCGAGGCTGCGGGTGGGGTCGTCGTTCCAGTGGGTGTCGTCCTCGAAGACGGGCTCGGGGGTGTCGTGGACGGGGGATTCGCCGGGCTGGAGGCGGTAGGTGGCTTTGCAGACGAGGGTGAGGTTCCAGCCGCCGCGCGCGGTGGGCCAGATGCGGGAGGCGACGCGGAGAGCGGCAGCGCTGGAGGTGAGGTGCACGGGAGCATGGTATCAGCGCGGGCGGGAGGCACGAGGGCCGTGGGGGCGCTGCTACCCTTCGCCGCGCAGCAGGGTCGCCGGAAAGTTCGTCAGGAGAGCGGCGGCTCGGATGACCGAACACGGGGAGACGAGGGCATGACGGAGCGCAGGGTGCGGGTGGGAGGGGTGGAGATCTGGAGCGAGGCGGTGGGAGATCCGGAGGGGGCGCCGCTGTTGCTGATCATGGGGGCGAATGCGTCGGGGCTGGTGTGGCCAGAGGCGTTCGTGAAGATGCTGGCGGCAGGAGGGCACCGGGTGATCCGGTACGACCACCGGGATACTGGCACGTCGACGCGGCGGGCGTTTGCGGCGCGTCCGTACAGCGTGGAGGACCTGGCGCGGGATGCGGTGGGGGTGCTGGATGGGCACGGGGTGGAGGCGGCGCACGTGGTGGGGATGTCGATGGGAGGGACGGTGGGGCAGGTGCTGGCGCTCGATCACCGGGAGCGGCTGCGCACGCTGACGGTGATGATGACGGCGGCGCTGGGGGTGGACTTCGTGGGGAACATGCAGCGTGCAATGGCAGGACTGCCGTCGCTGGATGGGCTGCCGACGCCGAGGAGAGAGGTGCTGGAGGCGCTGGGAGGGCGGGCGCAGGGGGTGCGGGATCGGGAGGCGGAGCTGGACCGACGGGTGGCGGAGTGGCGGGTGCTCTCGGGGGAGGTGCTGCCGTTCGATGCGGAGGCGTTCCGGGCGATGGAGGAGCGGGTGATGGATCACGCGGGGACGCTGGATCCAGCGATGACGCACCTGCTGGCGGAGCCGGTGGCGCTCGCGCGGGGGGCGGAGCTCGGGGGGATCACCACGCCGACGCTGGTGATCCAGGGGATGGCGGATCCGCTCAATCCGCCGCCACACGGGCGGTATCTGGCGGGGAAGATTCCGGGGAGCCGTTGCGTGGAGGTTCCGGGGATGGGGCACGCGCTGATCGCGGCAGTGCAGCGAACGGTGGCGGAGGCGATCCTGGCGCGCACGCAGGCGTGAGGTGAGGCGGGGGGCGCGGGAGGGCTGGGCGGCGGGCAGCTCGACGACGTCCACCTGGTCGAGGGTGCGGGGAAGGCGAACGTGTTCTTCAAGGTGGCCAAGCAGGGGTGTCCTGGCTGCGTCTCGGGCACACCACGCTCATGAAGCGACGGACGGCAGGCTACGGGGAGGCCTGGTTGTGGCGCCGCGTGAGGGCGTGCTCTCATCGCGTGTCATGGATGAACCTGTAGCGAGTCCGCCAGCGCGCCCGCCGATGAAGCCGCGCTCCAAGGCCCTCGTCGCTGGCCTGGTGGGGGTCATCGTGGCCGGGGTGGTGGGGCTCGCGGTGGTGCTGATGGCGCGGACGAGCACGCCGGAGTGCACGACGCGGTCGTACACGGACCTCACGGAGAACGCGATCTGCGTGCTGGAGGGCCGCGTGGAGCTGATCGACGACGCCAACCGCGCGCTCAATGCGCGGGAGATCACGGGCGAGGACGCGGGGAAGCTCGATTATTTCCACCTGGTCGACGACGCCGGGAGAGCGTTGATCTTCTTCGATGTGGCCAAGCACAAGATGCCCGCGGCAGGGGCGCAGGTGAAGGTGAAGGCGAAGGTGCTGGTGGAGTCGGCGAAGGCGACGCCGCGGCTGGTGGCGGAGAGCCTGGACTGAGGACGGAGAGGCCTCTCGGCAGGGCAGGCCAGGCTTCGACGGGGCGAGGCTCAGCGGGCGTGAAGGGCGCGCAGAGCGCTCAGCGTGGCCTTCACGTGCGCGCGGTAGGCTCGTTCACGCGAGAACAGGGAGGCGTCCTTGCGGAGCTGCAAGACGTACGGGCTTCCCTGCCGGCGTGTGGTGTGCAGGACGGGTAGCTGCGCGCCGTCGATCATGCGGTGGATGTGCAGGCGGCGTTCCTTGTTCAAGGGCCAGTCGTGCTCGGTGTCGGGGGCGTGGAGGAACCTGGAGAGCACCTTGCAGTCGGCGCAGGTGCAGGGCAGCGGGTGGGTGAGGGTCCAGTCATCGGGGGCGCGCACGGGCGCCTTCAGGACCGCGTCGAGGCGCTCGACGCACGTGCGGTGGAGCCGCGAGCCGGCAAGCTGGGCGCGGAAGGCCGGGGAGCTGGCAACACAAGCCTGGGAGAGCTGCACGAAGAAGGCCGTGGGGAAGCGCTGGTCTCCGTCGAGCAGGGAGGTGGTGAGGTCGTCGAGGATCTCGGGGGTGGACACCGCCGCGGCCGCCGCGAGCACGTGAGCGAGGTGGGTGGACCCGGGAGCGAAGACATCGAGGTCGAGCCAGGGCTCCTGCTGGGTCAGGGCGGTGACGCAGCGCTCGCGCGCCGTCTTCGCCTCGCGTTCGAGGAGCCACCTGGAGAGCGCCTCGCAGGGTGGGCGCTGGCTCGCGCACAGCGCTTCGCAGAGGTCGGTGAGCAGGGAGGCCAAGGGAGGCGTGGCCCAGTGCGGGCGCTCCGCCCAGTCCGAGAACAGGTCTCTGGCCCAGGGGAGGCCGTGCCTGTCGACGAGGGTCACGAGATCGCGGCGCATCGCCTGATTCTGGAGGCGGTGTGCTCCCAGCGGCGAGAGCCATTCGCGCGCGAGCGCGGGGTCGTGGATGCGCGTCGAGAGCTTGATGAGCCTGGCGAAGAAGCGGGCACCTTCGACGGCGCCGGCCGTGCGTGGCCAGTGGGGTAGCAGCGCCGTGATCTTCGCTTCGAGCGCGGCCGTGTCTCCACGCGGCAGCGCCAGCAGCTCGTCCACGGCCCACTGGGGCGAGGCTTGCGCCTTCAGGGCGAAGGTGTTGTCCCGGGGCCACGTCACGAAGGCCGCCCGGTGGTACCAGCGGTCGACGGTGTTGCCGTAGTTGCCCTGGTAGCCTTCGTAGTCGCTCTTGAAGGGAGCCAGATCGGTGGAGGGGCGGGTGAGGTGCAGCTCTGCCAGGCTGACCTCGCCGGGGACGCCTTCGATGGGCTTGCCTTGAGCGTCCAGCCAGTGGTGAAGCGCGATGTCGCTGTCCAGAAGATCGCCGAGCGTGTACTCGTCCGTCTCGTCGGCCTCATCCTCTGGATCGTCCCAGCCGAACGAACCACCGTATTCCTCCCAGTCGTCGTACTCGCACGTCCAGACCTCGTGGACGTCGGCGAGCGCGAGGAAGCATTCGCCGTCGAGGCGCTCGGCCGCGGTCCGCAGTGCGGCGACGCGGACGCCGTCGCCGTTCTTGAGGTGGCTCCAGGAGAGGCTTCGCTGCGTGTACTCGTGATCGAGGAGGTAGACGAGTCGCTCGGGCGGCGCCGGCTCGGACTGGCTGTAGCGCCTCCTGACGGGCACCGCGAAGTGCTCGCGGATGCTGTCGGTGAGGCGGTCCACGAGGTCGGATGGCGTCAGAGGGCGCCCGCCTTGCGCGTGGTTCCGGAGCGAGAGGCGGTAGGTGAGCGCCACCCGGACGCCGCGCTTGATCGGGCTCACGGCGTGGTAGCAGTCGGCGTAGAACGCGAGCAGCGAGAGGTCCGTGTTCTGGTTCGCGAGGCGGCGGAAGTGCTTCTTCTCGCCGCGGTGCTCCACGGTCAGGGCGCCGCCGCTGTACGCCGAGGGCAGGATCACCACGAGCGTGGCCACCATCTCGTCGCTCTTCTCCGAGTCCTGGTGAGGCTTGAAGAACTGGCCTTCCTCGTACAGGAGGAGCTTGTCGAAGACCGCCTCGATCTCGCGCTCCTCGGGAATACCCAGCTCGGCCTGGAGGGTCCGCAGGTGCGCCGCGAGCGCGGGCTTCCAGCGTCGCGCGGCGATCTTCACCCGGCTCGGCGCGATCTCCCAGGTGTTGCGCACGCTCGGGTCGTGCAGGGTCTGCTCGCGCAGTCCAAAGGGCGAGGGGCGCGCCACGCCACGGAGCTTCCCGGCGACCGTCGGGCTGATGGGGAAACGCAGGGGGCCGACGCCGGTCACCTCGATGTCGAGATCCTCTGCGGGCGCGGAGAGGCGCGCGGCAAAGGTGCCAGGGGCCTTGAGCTGGGCGAGCAGGTCGGAGATGGAGGCTGTCATGTCGTCGCTCCTGTGGGGGAGGGCCTGGTCGCTGGCGTCCGCACCGCGACAGCGCCGGAACCTGCCACGGGAATGCATCGCCGATCGACTGGGAAAAAGAGGCTCCTTCGCGGAATACCGCGGGATCACAGGGGTCCTGGAGAGGTCTCGGAGAGCGCGAAGCAGGGCGATTCACGCGTGCTCGCGGCTCGTTGCTCCGGGATACAGCAGACGGGATGGGGGCTGCTGGCCGTCACCTCTGCTGGCCATTGCCGCGGTCATCCAGAAAGCGCCACGACTACCGCCGGAAGAACGACGTCTGCTGGAAGCGCAGGCCGTCGAGGATCTGCTCGACGCGCGCGTCGGACAGGGAGCCGATGCGTTCGCCCAGGCGGGCCTTGTCGACCGAGGAGATCTGGGAGACGACGACGACGCTCTGCCTGGGGAGGTTGCCCTCGCCCGCGTCGAGCAGGACGTTCCCGGGCTCGTGCATGCGGTGCAGGTTCGAGGTCAAGGCGCAGACGACCACGGTGGTGATGCGGGAGTGGTTGAAGAGGTCGTCCTGCACCACGACGTGGGGGTGGGCGTAGCTCGGGGCAGGGCCTCGCGCGTCGTCAGGGCCGATCCAGAACAGGTCACCACGGTGGATCGTCTCCGGAGGGGTGGGCTCGGGTGCTGCTGGGCTCGTCTTCATGGGCACTCGCGAGACTGGAAGAGGCTGGGTGGCGTCGTGGTGGAGGTGTCGCACGGTGCAGCGGGGTTGTGTCGGCGTGTGCCAGGATCGAGGCATGCTTGCCCTGCCGCGGGAGGGGATGAGGCCTGGCTGGGCAGGGTGGCATGGGTCTTGGACGGAGAGGACTCTGATGAAGTATCAACGCATGAGCAGGCTGGCGCTGTTGACCGTGGCCCTGTCGGGGGCGGGGCTCCTCGGGGCGGCTTGCGATGACGAGGTCCCGGTCGACCCCGGGACGACGGGCTCGGGCGGCAACGGAGGCGCGGGCGGCGGTGTCGGCGGCTCGGGCGGAGACGGCGGGGAAGGAGGCGGGTACGAGTGGCCCGTCGATACGTACCCCATCGAGATCACGCCCTCGGAGGACTGGAAGAACGAGCTGAGCTTTCCGTGGGATCCGTTCGCGGTGGTGCCGTTCGAGCCGTTCACGCCGAGCTGGGTGAAGTTCACGGTGCTCATGCACGATCCGACGAAGGTCTACTACCAGAACAGCAACCTGTTCCCGTTCCACGGGGAGTTCGCGACGGCGCGGCTCGATCCGTTCTTCGACATGTCGCTGGAGGAGTACAACCAGGTCTCGCTCTACGAGGAAGGGCAGCAGGCGATCCTGGGGGCGGTGCTGATCTCGCCGCGGCCAGAGAGCGTGCCGGAGTACGGGATCCAGCTCGTGCGGCAGGATGCGTACGACCCGGAGATGGCGCGGATCGTCCTCGACCTGGTGCGGGAGAGCATCGTGGCGCCGGACGGGACGCGGCCGTTCTACTTCCCGACGTACGAGCAGCAGGAGTCGGCGCGGGACAACAGCGATTTCTTCGCGGCGAGCGGGTTCCCGGTGAGCTCGGTGGAGAGGTGGACCGTCGGGGATAGCTGCTATGCGACGGGGTGGGCGGTGGGGAGGCTCCGCTACGTGGCGCCGGACATGATCGACGAGGCGTACGCGAACGGGGAGCTGACGGCGCAGGACATCCTGCTCACGGACGCGGTGCCGGCAGAGGTGCCGTACGTGGCGGGGATCCTGTCGCTGTCGCCGTCGACGCCGAACTCGCACACGGCGCTGCTGGCGACGTCGTTCGGGATTCCGTTCGCCTCGCTGGGGACCGAGGCGCAGCAGCAGCTCGCCAAGGGGCTGGATGGGCAGGAGGTGGCGCTGCGGGCGTCGCTGGAGTACGGGACGTTCTGCCGGGTGGCGATCGTGGACGCGGAGGGGAAGATCTCGCCGGCGGACAGGACGCAGCTCGACGACCTGAAGCGGCCCGCAGATCTGGGGCTGCCGCCGAAGCAGACGCTGGGGGCCTACTACGGGTCGACAGAGAACCTGGGGCCGGCGGACATCGTCCATTTCGGCGGGAAGGCGGCGAACTATGGGCTCTTGCGGGATGCGATTCCGCAGAACTCGGACCTGGCGGTCGCGCTGTCGTTCGACCTGTGGGACGAGTTCCTGGACCAGGTGATGCCGGGAGGGAGCACGCTGCGGCAGGAGATCGAGGCGAAGATCGGGGGGTACACCTACCCGCCGAACCTGCAGGCGCTGAAGGCGGATCTCGCGGAGATCCGGGATCGGATCACCAAGGACACGGTGTTCACGCAGGCGCAGCAGCAGGCGATTGCCGCGGCGCTCACGGGGTTCACCCCGACGCAGAAGATCCGGTTCCGCAGCTCGACGAACGTGGAGGACAGCGCGGTGTTCACCGGGGCCGGGCTGTACGATAGCTACAGCGGCTGCTGGGCGGACGATACCGACGCAGATTCAGCAGGGCCGAGCCTGTGCGATGCCGGAGAGTCCGACGAGAAGGGCGTGTACCGGGCGATTCGCAAGGTGTACGCGAGCTTCTACAACGACAATGCCTTCCTGGCGCGGCTGCTCTACGGCGTGAACGAGGCCGAGGTGGGCATGGGCGTGCTGGTGCATTACTCGTATCCCGATCCGCAGGAGATGGCGAACGGGGTGGCGACGCTGGCGCACGGGCTGCCGTTCACGGGGGATCACGCCAAGCTGGTGACGCAGCTCGGGGCGACGTCGGTGACCAATCCGGAGGGCGGGGCCCTGCCGGAGGTGGTGCAGGTGAGCAAGGACTTCGACGGGTCGTACTACGGGAACCTGATCTCGGGGTCGACGCTGGTGCCGCTCGGCGCGCACGTGATGGAGTGGGATGAAGACTACTTCGCGCTGGCAGGACTGCTCGGGCAGGTGGAGCAGCGGTTCATGCAGGTGCACCCGGGCAAGACGTCGTTCATGCTCGACTTCGAGTACAAGAAGATGACGCCCGGGAAGCTGGTGGTGAAGCAGGTGCGCGAGGTGGCGCAGCCGGACACGACGCCGAGCCTGACGCCGTACCTGATCGACGATCCGCACACAGCGTGCACCTTCCAGGGGGAGGCCGGGACGGTGTTCGCGAACCACCGGCTGAAGGTGCAGGGGAACCTGGCGACGAAGAACACGTTCCTGACGCCGGCAGTGCTGGGGAGCACGCTGTTCGCAGACGCGAGCCTGTCGTTCCTGGGCGGCGGGAGCGGCGGGGTGGTGACGACGCTGACGGGGAGCCCGTCGTCGTGGCCGGGGGCGACGCACGGGTACGCGGCGGAGACGACGACCGACAGCTTCACGCACGGGGCAGGAGCAGGGCTGACGACGTTCTCGCTCACGTCGGAAGGGGTGAGGGAGCTGCTGCCGCCGTCAGAGGGTCCGCTGACGATGCTGCGGGACTACAGGCTGAACCTGAACGCCACGTACGCGACGCCGGTGAAGTCGCTCAACTGGGACGGGACGACGGAGCTGGTGACGGAGGAGGGCGTGCTGCTCTCGACGTGCCCGCCCACGGGGACGCCTGGGCCCGGGGCAATCCTGGTGGAGCGGTCGTATGCGCTGCCGGACGGGGGCGCGGTGGAGACGTCGTTCTACTGGCCGCCGCCGCCCACGGGGGTCACGGCGGGCTACACGGCGCCGCTCCTGAAGTGGGTGGAGACGCGGATCACGGGGCTGACCAGCAGTCCGATCGTGCTGACGGGGTACTTCTCGCAGACGTACCGGCCCGGTCACCACAACTTCTCGGAGGAGTTCATGTTCGAGCCGCGGCTCGAACAGGGCATCTCCGCAGCGCTGGTGGCGGAGCTGGAGGCGCAGGGGATCCGCGCCATCTACCTGAACGGCGATCCGGATGGGGTGAACCTGCAGGTGTGGGCGGTGGACGCGGCAGGCGACTTCCACGCGCTGAATTGAGCGAGGGAGAGCCTCAGGGATCGGGCAGGAGCCCGGCCAGCACCTCGTCAGGGCTGGTCGGGCTCTTCGTTTTCGGGCCCGGGTGCTTCGTTGTCGGGCTCGGGCTCGGGCTCGCCTTCGGGAGCGCGGTCCCGGGGGCGGTCGCGCTTGCGGCAGGGGCCCAGGGTCTTGAGCACGTCGATGGGGAGGGCGAGGTCGAGGGAGAAGCGGCCGTCGCGGGGGCGGACGGAGGCGTAGTCGAGGAGGCCGGCGAGGCGGTCGTCGCCTTCGTCGGAGGAGGCGGCGCGGGCGACGGCGAGGGCAGCGCCGAGGGACTTGGCGAGGTCGGAGACGGACTCGGCGTCGGGGCCGTCGACGTTGGCGACGAGGGCGACGTCCTCGGAGGCGTCGACGTGGATCTCGACCTTGCTGACAGCCTCGCGGAGGCGGGCCGCAAGCTCGGCCTGCTCGGGAGGAAGGAGGTCGGCGGCGTCGTCGGGGGAGAGCATGCCGTAGATGTCGCCGTAGCTGGCCTCGGAGGGGATGAGGGGCTTCTCCGGGGGGGTCTTGCCGCCGAGGCGATCGAGGGCGGCCTCCAGGGAGGCGCGGTCGGGGCTGACGAGGACCATGTCGTCGCCCCAGGTGGCGATGAGGGGGCCGCGGCCCTCGTCGTCGCGGGTGTAGATCTGGCCGCGGTCGCCGTGGGGGGTCGCGGTCATGCCGCGGGGGGCGATGGCGGGGGTGTCAGCGCCGAGGCCGAGGACGGCGACGCGCTCGGTGGAGAAGGCGACGCGCTCGACGTCCTCGAAGAAGTCGAGGCCGAGCTGGTCTTCGAGGCGGTCGCGGCGCTGGTTCTCGCGGGCGAGGAGGCAGTCCATCCAGATCTGGCCGATGGGGGAGGTCTTGAGGTCGTCGACCTCGAAGACGAAGGCGCTCTTGCGCGGGTCGGTGGGGAGGGCGACGAGGAGGGGGTCGCGGGGGGTGGGGTCGCGCTTCTCGGGGTCGGCGTCGAGGACCGGCGGGAGGGTGAGGCGGCGGGTGCGGCGCTCGGTGTCCTGGGGGGTGGCGCGGCGGGGAAAGTCGACCTTGCTGACGCGCGGGGGAGGCTTGGGGCGGTCGGAGCGGGCCATGAGGAAGGCGGCGACGGCGAGCAGGGCGACGAAGACGAGGAGCCAGCCGCGCTGTTTCATGGAGGGTCAGGATAGCGGGGGCGGGGCGGGGCAGCAGGGGAACCTCCATGGAGAGGCTGTGGAGTGAGGCGCCCTGCCTTCGGCGAAAGGCCTTACAGCGAAGCACTCCCCCAGGGTAGCGACCTGCGGGAGCGCCAGAGCCCCGTGTGCCCTGCTGTTACACCGGCGCCTGTGGCCATGCTGCCGCGCTCTCGCATCCGTATCGCCGGCCATCCCGAGTGTGCCGTCCTGTTCGCTCAGATCGGCGACGTCGCGACGACCACGGCCAGGGCCTATGTTATCAAGCCGGCACCGGCAGGCGACACGCTGGGCAGGCGACACGCTGGGCGGGCGACGGGAAGGAGGGGCAGAGAGGTGAGCGAGAAACCGAACAATGAAACCGCGGGAGCACCGGGCGGACCAGCTGCCGCTGCGGCGGATGAGCCGACACCGCCACGAATGTACCGCGCGATGAAGGCCGACGGGACGTTCCCGAGGACTGGTGCAAGCGCGATGGCCCTGGGCGCCCGTACGCCGAACGATATCCCCGTGGATGCACAGGGGCGCGTCCGCCCTGGTACAGGAGGGATGTCCGTGCGCCCCAGGATCACCGACATTCCCGCGATGTTCCTTCCCCGTCGGCTCAAGCACCTGAACCGCAATGCAGGCGGCAGCGAGTCCACCGTTGTCTTCCGCTTCGGTGCCGTGAATGCGAGCTTCGCGGCGGCCCCGGTGGCGCCTGCACTGGTCCTGAAACCTGACGCCGACAATCACGGCAACGTCGAGCCCAGGCACGAGATGGGCTTTGACGCCTACCAGGCTGCGCTCCACGCGACCCGCGAGGGATGGAGGAATGGTGAAAGCGATCGTTGACACCGCACGCGGCGAGGCGAACGCGAGCCGCGCGCTCGAACAGCTCACCCTCGACCTCCACGTCCTCATCCGTGCGGACAGGGGGAATGACGACGAAGCGGATCTGGTGCGCGAGCGGATGGTTGACATCTGGGAGACCTTGTCGCCGGAGCGCCGCGCCCTCCTCGACAATCTCTCCGGCGACCTCTTCATGCTCGCGGGCGACGAGGTGCTCGATGTCGGTGAGGACCTGGTCCAACCCAAGGCGGCCTTCAAGGATGCCTGGGACCGCCAGGACTGGGTTGGTTCTCTCGCGCTCCTCCGCCGCCGCGATCTTCGCGCCCAGATCCCTGCGCACGTCGCCGCATACTTCCGAGGTCGCTGCTGGTCGTCCCTGGGCTACTTCAAGGCGGCGCTGGCCTTCTTCGATCACGCCGCGCAACTCGCACCGGACAACGACACCTATGCCTATCTCGCTCTTGATGCCCTGATGATGTCAGGACGGATGGAGGAGGCTCTGGAGCGGGCCAACGACATCCTCCGCGAGCAGGCCCCCTCGGTGCGCCGTTTCTTCAAGGCCGCCGACGTCCTGTTCCACGCTGCGCGGCACGTTGACGAGGGCGCCGGCGCGGCCGTGTACAACCGCGTGCTCCTCGTGCTCGACAACGCCCTGGAGCTGGACGCAGAGCTGCCCGCCGACGAGCGGCTCTCGTCGCTGACCGTGGGCGGCTACGTCGTCAAGGGCCTCTGCCACGAGCACCTGGGACAGCCTGAGGAGGCGAAGCGAGCCTACACGGCCGCGCTCGCGGTGGACCCGGAGAGCGATGATGCGCTCACTGCCCGCGGGCTCGTGTCACTCGAGACCGACCGCGCGGCTGCACTCCGCGACTTCGAGCGCGCGGTCACAAAGGGGACTCCGCTCCTCTGGCCGTATCTCTACCTGGCGCATGATGCCCTCCAGAGCGGTGAGCTCCGCCGCTGCCGCGACATGGCCCAGCAAGCCCTGGCGCGGACGCGTGCCCCGGTGCTCCGAGCGAACCTCATGGAGTGGATAGCTATCGCGAGCCTCAAACTCGCTCCCGGGAACAAGACTTCCGTCGGGCTTCTGCAGGATGCCCAGGCCATCAACCCGCTCAGCGATCGCATCGCCGCCAACCTGCAGGATCTTCTTGCTGGCAAACCCGCCGCAGGTCTGCGAGTGGCGAATGACACGAGCCCCCGAGAGGCAATGAAGGACTTTATCAAGGACTTCAGCAGCGAACTGCATCTGGCCGCTTAGTTTCGGATCCACTCACGACGACGAACAGGAGCGCAGGGAGCGCATTCCAAGGGTAGCGACCAGCGGCAGCGCAGGGAGCGCATTCCAAGGGTAGCGACCAACGGGAGCGTAGGGAGTGACAGCTCCCTCGTTAAAAATCGCGGTGCTCGAAGAAGTGGATGCCGAGGGCGAGGGCGGCGAGGCCATAAATGCACACGCCGGCGAGATTGGCGAGGAGGGCGCCGCTATCGATGGGGGTGGAGGCGGCGATGTCGGAGGCGGCGTCGGCGAGGGTGGAGATGCGGGGGAGGACGAGGGTGAAGGTCTCGAAGGCGGCGCGGCTCAGACCGGCTTCGAGGAAGGTGGCGACGCGCTCGCGGTAGCCGGCGAGGACGCCGAGGCCGAGCAGGGCGAGGCCGGTGGCGGCGGAGAGGGCGGCGCTGCGGGCGACGATGGAGACGGCGAGCATGGCGCCGTAGAGGGCGGAGAAGGTGGCGCTGGCGAGGAGGGCGGAGACGATGGGGCGGGCGGTGAAGACGCCGGTCTTGACGCCGAAGAGGACGACGAGGCCGGTGGAGCCGTAGAGGGCGCCGAGGAGGGAGAGGACGAGGACGCCGAGGAAGGTGCCGAGGATGAGCTCGAAGCGGCGCACAGGAAGGGAGAGCACGTGCTCGATGCGGCCGGGGGCGAGGAGGCTGGGGCCGAAGTCGGCGCAGGCGACGGCGCCGAAGAGGAGGCCGCCGTAGAAGATGAGGTAGGAGGCGGCGCGGAAGAGGGGGCGGAGGGCGACGTCGGCGGCGCGGATGGGGTTGTGGAGGGTGCGGCCGAAGAGGCGGGAGGCGGCGAGGGCGCCGTCGACGACCTCGATGCGCAGGGCGAGGCCGAGCACGAGGAGGATGAGGGTGATGGCCAGGCCGAGGGCCAGGAACCAGCGGCGGGAGGCGGCCTCGCGAAGGAGGTCGGCGGCGATGGTGAAGGTCTTCACGGGGACCTCCGGGAGGAAGGAGGAGGGGTCAGGGCGTCGGTGAGGACCTGTTCGAGGTCGCGGAGGTCGGGGCGCAGCTCCACGAGGAGGGCGCCGGTGGCGCGGGCGCGGTCGAGGAGGGTGTTGAGGGTGAGGGGGTCGGGGGTGTCGGCGAGGAAGACGTCGGGGTCGGGGGTGGGGGTGAGGCCGGCGGCGCGGAGGGCTTCGGGGTCGGAGCCGGGGGCGAAGCGGAGGCGGTGGCGGGTGTCGGAGCCGGAGAGGGCTTCGAGGGGGCCTTCGCGGACGAGGCGGCCGCCGGCGAGGATGCCGATGCGGTCGCAGATGCGCTCGGTCTCGGAGAGGAGGTGGGAGTTCAGGAAGAGGGTGGCGCCGCGGGCGCGCTCCTCGGCGAGGATGGTGCGGATCTCGACCCGGCCCATGGGGTCGACGCCGTCGGTGGGCTCGTCGAGGATGAGGAGGAGGGGCTTGCCGAGGAGGGCGGCGGCGAGGCCGAGGCGCTGGCGCATGCCCTTGGAGAAGCCGCCGATGCGGCGGGAGGCGTCCCCGGCGAGGCCGACGCGGGTGAGGGCGTGGCGGGCCTCGTGGGAGATGTCGGAGAGGCCCTTGAGGCGCGCGACGCCTTCGAGGAAGCGGAGGGGGGTGAAGGAGGCCGGGAGGTGGAGGCGCTCGGGGAGGTAGCCGATGCGGGCGCGGGTGGCGGGGTCGTCGGGGGACTGGCCGAGGACGCGGACCAGGCCTCGGGTGGGCCGGAGGACGCCGAGGAGGGCCTTGATGAAGGTGGTCTTGCCCGCACCGTTCGGTCCGATGAGGCCGAAGGCGGCCCCCGAGGCGATGGCCAGGTCGAGGTCGACGAGGGCCTCGTGGCCGGTGCTGCGGAACCAGCCGCGGTAGGTCTTGCAGAGCCCTCGGGCCTCGATGGCCAGCGCCAGCATCGGCGGGAGGCTACGCGAAGGGCTGCATGGCGTCGCGGGCCGTTCTCCAGGTGACGCTCCGGCTCACGCTCCGGCTCACGCTCCGGCTCACGCGGTGCGGCAAAGGCCTGATGCGGGTGTGCGTCCTGAGGGGGCGTCAGGGCAGATGTAAGCGTGATTCGCAGACATTGCGACGGAGGGAGGAACCCTGCGACCAGAGTGAGACTGCCGTGGTCGATTGGCTTGACGAGAATGGCCTTCCTGGCTTTTATGCACGATGCAGGTCTCCTGCAGCTACATCCTCGGCGGGCCGAGAGGCCCAGTCATCCAATTGGTACAACGTGTTCGTCGTCAAGGAGTCTCCCTCATGTTGAAGCTCTCCGGTTGCCTCGCCGCTGCTGCCCTCTCGCTCGTTGCCCTCGCCCCTTCGACCGCCAGCGCACAGACCTGCGGAGCAATCGCCGGCGCCGCGCTCAGCATCGTCGAGGAGGGCCTCCTCACCGGCAATGGCGCACCATTCTTCACGTCGGCCTTCCGGTTCGCCTATGAGCTGAACGTCTCGGATGTGCGTGACATCTGGGGCTATGGAAGCCCGAGCTCCCCCATCTATTACGATTACATCCTCGACGGTGTGAACTTCACCAACATCTCGACCCTGGTCGACACGAACAGCGACGGCCTCGCTGACAACGTGGCGCCCGGCGATATCGTCGTCATCGACGAGGCGACCGCGCCCGTGTACAGCGGCCACACGGTGGTGATCGTGGGTGACGTGAAGAAGCTCGCGACCCCGCAGGGCCCCATCAATAGCTTCGACCAGTGGATCGTGGCCATTGCGGACCAGACCGGCAGCAGCCACGGGTGCGCGACCATCGGCGGCGTGGCCTACAACGACAGCCGCGGCTGCGGGACCATCACCGCGGCTCCGGGCACGGCGTACATCCGGCTGTACACGGACCCGACGACGGGCGTGATCGAGGGCTACAACTGGAAGGCTGGCCCCAGCAATGCCAGCTACTACACGCAGGCGCAGCGCGGGGTGACCATTGGCCGGGTCGCGCCCTGCCCCCCCGCCTTCTCCGTGATCACCGGCTCCTGACACGTTCACACCGAGACACCTCATAGAGCAAGAGACAGGGCGCCACGCGGGCAACTCAATGCCCCCGGGCGCCCTGCCCGTTTTGTCCGCGCGGGGTCAGCGCCAGGCGAGGGAGAGCTGGAGCGAGGCGAGCGGGACGTCGCCCCGGTAGCCGCCGTCTTCGGGGGCGCGCCAGAGGGTGCGCACCTCGCGGGCCCCGGCGGCTTCGAGGGCGATGCGGCAGAAGGTGGCTGCCGAGGGCATGTACCAGGGGAGCAGGAAGGTGGGCATCTCCTGGATGGAGATCTCGACCGTGCCGTCGGCGTGCTCGGTCGTCGTGGCCTGACCGAAGTCGATGTACCGCGCGAAGCCGCGCGCCAGGCGAGAGGCGACCTGGGCCGGGGTGGCGCCGCGGTAGAAGGGGCGGTGGATGGTGCTCAGGTCCTCGGTGGCGCGCGCGCGGGTGCCCTCGATGGTGGCCTTCTCGAAGGAGATGCCTCCGACCCTGGCGATCCCCGAGAAGAGCGGGACGACGGGGAAGATGTCGTACCAGCCCGAGGTGAGGAAGAGCTGGTCGTAGAAGGCGAGCAAGGCCTGGTCGGAGAGCTCGGCGCGCAGCCGGTCCATGCCGCCAGGCTCCTGCGCGATGCGGGAGAAGATGCCCGCGTAGACCACGCCCTTGATGTGGAAGCCGCTCTCTCCTGCGGGTGCCGGCAGCGTCGGCAGGCGAAGGACGCTCAGCGGGCGACGGGTCATCGAGGGGGCGAGGATACTCCAACGAGGCTCGCGGACAACGGGGGGCGATGCCAGGTGGAGGCACAAAACGCCGAAGGCGCGCACGCGGCGCGCCCTCGGGGAGGCCAGTGGGCCGAGGCCGTGACTACTTGGTGGAGACCTTGATCACCACTTCCTGGGAGACAGGGATGCACTCGGTCGCCTTGCACTCGGCGTACTTGATCTTGCCCTTGATCTCCTTGGCGCCCGCGGCCTTCACCGTGAAGGGGAGGCTGAACTCAAGGACGTTCTCGTCGCCCTTGGGGCCCTTCACCACGCCGTCGGTGGACACGAAGGTGGTCTTGTCCATCTGCACGCCGTCGACGGCCGTGAGGGTGAGCTTGTTCGGGTACTCCTTGTTGATGTGGTAGCCGTTCTTGGTGGTGACGGAGATCGTCGCCGAGACGGCCTCGCCGGTCTTGACCGACGTCGGCGCGGTGACCTTGAGGTCGGAGTTCGCGGGGGCGGCGGTGTCAGCGGCGATGGCGGTCCCGGCAACGCTGGCGACGAACAGAGCGGCGATGGCGAAGATCTTCTTCATGGCGATTTCCTCTTCTTCTTCTGGCTTGCGAGCGGCTTGTGTGTCGCGTCTTGCGTCGTTGTTCGAGGCTAGCTTTTAGCATGGGCTGTGCCGCGCGCAGACAGGCCCGCAAACAAGGCAAGAATCCGGCATTCGTGCACCAGGCCTGCGATTTTGCCCCAGCGTTGTCGGCAAACGAGGCTCTCCGGGCGTCGGGCGTGGTGCTTCAGGGGCCCGCTGGTGGAGATTCGATGATCCAGGTGGGTAAGCGGCGGACCGGGGGAGGGGCGAGGAAGCGCGAGAAAGCTGGGGAAATACGGCGAGATCGGGGGTGGTCATCCGCGGGGGTCGCGGAGGGGGCAGGAGGTCACGGATGAGGACGCTCAGCGCGAGGAGCGGCTGGCGTAGACCGCGACCACGGTGCGGTAGGGGAAGGGGAAGGTGGCGCGGCCACGGAGGTCGGGGTGCTCGTCGGCGAGCGCGCGCACCTCGGCGAGGACGAGGGCCTGCTCGGCTGGAGGAAGGGCGGCGATGTAGCTGATCGAGGCGGCGCGCTCGGCGAGGCCGCGCCCGTCGAGGTCCTGGCTGTGGGAGATCTCGCGCTCGACGACGGGCTCGAACAGCGCGCTCGACGCGAGGTCTGCGCGCCACGCGCCGCTCCAGGAGTGAGGGGCTTCCCGACCGTGACGATCGAGGATCTCGGAGAGGCGCGCGACCCACGGGACCCGGGCGTCGCGCATGTTCCAGACGAGGGCCATGCGCCCGCCTGGGCGAAGGACGCGGTGGATCTGGGGCAGGGCCAGGTCGGCGTGGAACCAGTGGAACGACTGGGCGGCGACCACGGCGTCGACGGAGGCGTCGGGGATGGGGATGGCCTCGGCCACGCCGTCGAGGACCTCGACGCTCGGGGCAGCCTGGGCGAGCTTGCCGCGCATCTCCTCGACCGGCTCCATGGCGAGGATGCGCGCGCCAGTGGGGACGAGCAGCCGCGTCATCTTGCCGGTGCCTGCGCCCAGTTCGAGCAGCGCGCGGCCCGCCTGCAAGCGAAGAGAGTCGGCGAGGATCTCGATCGCCCTCGGGGGGTAATCGGGGCGGCCTCGCTCGTAGGCGTCGGCCGCGGCAGAGAAGCCCTGTGCGGCGAGGTGATGCAGGCTCATCGACGAGAAAGTCTAGGAGCGCAAGGCACGACCGTCCACATGCCCCACGGTTCTCTTCGCGCAAACTTCGCGACCGTCTGCGACGTCTGCGACGCTCGTGAGCTACCGCTCGCGGGGCGGTCTCTGGTAGCTTGGCGCCGGTGGGTGGACACATGAATTACCGGTGGATTCTCTCCTGCGCGGCAGCGCTGACGGTGCTGGTTCCCGCTCTCGGGCACGCGCAGGGCGCTCCTGCCCCGGCATCCGCAGAGGGCCGTGAGCGGGCCCGCACCCTTGCCAACAAGGGTTATGCGCTGTTCGAGGCCGGCAAGCACGAGGAGGCGCTCAAGGCCTTCGAGGAGGCGGAGCGCTCCTTCCACGCCCCCACGCTGATGCTGATGATCGCGCGCACCCATGCCTTGCTGAACCACCCGGCCGAGGCGCGGACGGTCTACCAGCACATCCTCGATGAGAAGCTCGCGAACTACGCGCCGCCCGAGTTCTTCGACGCGCAGGAGAAGGCCCGCAAGGAGCTGGCGGCGCTCCCTCCGTCCGATTCCGCGGAGGCGCCGGGCGCGTCGCCAAGCACCACGCCTCCCCCGGTGACCACGGGGCCGGAGGTAGCCACGCCGGTAGCCTCCGAGGTGCCGGCCGAAGAGCCCAGGGCCAGCAAGGGCTCCCTCGTTCCTGCGATCGCGGCGTTCGGCGTAGCCGGGGTGGGGCTGGGCATCGGCGCCGTCACGGGCCTGATGACGTTCAGCAAGGTCAGCGACTTCAACGAGGCATGTCCGGGTGGGCAGTGCAGCCCGAGCGAGCAGGCGCGCCTCGACTCGGCCAACACGGTGGCCACGGTCTCCACGGTGAGCTTCGTGGTCGCCGGTGTGGCAGCAGCCGCCGGGGTGACGCTGCTCATCCTGCGCCCGGGTGGACAGGCGCAGGAGCAGGTGAGCGTCGTGGCAGCGCCCGGGTGGATCGGGGCGCGCGGCAGGTTCTGACGTCCACAGTCTGGGGACGCGTCCTCGCAGCGCGTCCTTGCAGCGCGTCCTTGCAGCGCGTCCTCGCAGCGCGTCCTCGCAGCGCGTCCTCGCAGCGCGTCCTCGCGTGGAGACGCCAGGGAAACTCAGAAGGCACCACCGACCTGGCCGACGATCTGCCAGGTGTCGGCGCCGGCCACCTCCGACCCTGAGCCCAGCTCGTCGAAGAAGGCAGGGCGCACGTTGAACCGGGCGGCGATCTTCACGTTCTCGGTGAGCAACCGCTCGGCGCCCGCGGCGACGGGCACCGTCACCGTGAAGGGGTCGCCCCGGTCGCCGAAGAAGCCTGCGTACCCGAGGCCCGCGGCCACGAAGGGCTGCACGGGGGCCTCGTCGGCGCGGAGGATGTTGAACCTGGCAGAGGCGTCGAAGGCCGCCATGTGCAGGTTCTCGTCAGGACGCGAGGTCGCGCTGGTCGCGCCCGTGTAGCCGAGTTCTCCGGCGAAGCGCGCGCTGAAGGCCAGCGAGAAGCGCACGGTCCACGCGGGGCCCACCGAGGCTGCGCCTCCGAGGTAGCCGAGTACCCCACCTCCACCCTCGATCGCGTAGCTCGGCTCCTCGACCGTGCGGATCAGGGGCTCGTCGGCCGGCGGCAGCTCGCGCTGGGTGAGCGCCATGTACTCGCTGTAGTAGCCGCTGGTCTGGGCGTGCGCGGGGCGCACAAACAGCAGAGCCGTCGCGCTGGCGAGGCCCAGCGCCAGGAGTCCCACCGTCTTCATGCGTACTTCTCCGGGTCAGGCTCACGGCGTGATGCGGCGGCGAGCCCCTGGACGCCTCCTCCACGCTGGCCCCGGTCGGACGTCGCTCCCGGGCAGTGCCGAGCAGCGATCTCCGTCAGGGGCCATCATGGAAGGCTCTCGGGGAGCCTCCGGCACGCGGCCTTGCGTGTGCGTTGGTTCGGGGAGCCGAGCTTTGCACGGGGCGGGCCAGCCGGCGTGTGCAGGGGGGGCACGCGGAGGTGCGAAACCAGGAGCCAGTCCCGTCCGTACTACCTCCAGCGCCGAAGCGGTTCACGCGGGCGACGTACTGGCATAGATACGGGACACACCAGGAGCGGACACGATGCTGTCGAAGAAGAGCATTTTCGAAACCCTCACGGCGCTCGGCGCGGGCGCCATGATCTCGGCCTGCGGTGGATCCCAGACGCCGGTCAACGCGACCGAGGTCCCCGCCGCGCAGGACGCGACCCCGGCCGAGGAGACGGCGCCGGCCGCCGACCCTGCTCCTGCCGATGCTCCCGCCGCAGCGCCTGCGGACCCTGGAGCAGGTGCCTCCGCGGCCCCGACCGAGGCCAAGCCCGCCGAGGCCGCAGCTCCGGCCACGAACGCCGCCGCCGCGCCTGCGGCCGCTCCTGCCAAGCCCGCCACCAAGCCCGCGGCGAAGAAGCCCACCGCGAAGAAGCCCGACGCCGCCGCTGCCTGCGGTGCGGGTACCTGCGCCTGATCCTGCCGCGACGAGGGGGATGGTGACCGCGAGCGAGGGACGGACCGCGACGCCCACCGGCGTCGGCCTCGGGCTCCGCTGGGAGATCCTGGACGCGCTGCTCGAAGGCCTCGCCGAGGGGTCGCCCCCTCCCCTCCCCTTCCTCGAAATCTGCCCGGAGAACTACATGCGCCGTGGCGGGTTCATCCCCGCGGCGCTCGCGCGGGTACGCGCCCACTACCCCGTGCTCAGCCACGGGATCGCGCTCTCCCTGGGCGGGCTGGACGCCTTCGATCCCGTCTTCCTGCGCGAGCTGCAGCGCCTCCTCCAGGAGGTGGGCGCGCCTTACCACAGCGACCACCTGTGCTTCTCGGGGGTGGAGGGGCGGACGCTGCACGACCTCTTGCCGCTGCCGCTCACCAGCGCCGCCGCTGCCCACGCTGCGGCCCGCATCCGCGAGGCGCAGGATCGGCTCGGGCTCCGGGTGGCGGTCGAGAACATCACCTACTACCTGGTGCCGGGGAGGGCGCCCCTCGACGAGGCCGACTTCCTCGTGGAGGTGCTCGAGCGCGCCGACTGCGGGCTCCTCCTCGACGTGAACAACGTCTACGTGAACGCGCAGAACCACGGCTACGACCCCGGCGCCTTCCTCGATCGCATGCCGCCCGAGCGCGTGGTGGCGATGCACGTCGCCGGCCACGGGCGGCGCGGTGAGATGCTCATCGACACGCACGGGGCGCCGGTGATCGACCCGGTGCTGCAGCTCCTCACCCGGGCCGTGGCGCGGACCGGGCCGGTCCCGGTGGTGCTGGAGCGCGACCATGCGGTGCCCCCGCTCGACGCGCTCCTCCGCGAGATGGTGCAGGTGGATGAGGCGTACCGCCTCGGCCTCGCGGCGGGTCCCGGCGGTCCCGGCGCTCCGGACGCCGTGTCACCGTCCCCTCCAGAGCGCCCCCGGACGACAGGCGCGCGGCGCTTGCCGGAGATCACCACCCTCGCCAGCGACGCGGAGGGCATCGCCATCCTCAGGGCGCTGCAGCGCACCGTGGGCGCGGCGCGGGCCGACGAGATCACCGCGGATCCGAGGGCGTTCTTCGCCAGGGAAGGCGTCTCCGGCGCCGACCTCGACGCGCTCGCAGCGCTGCCGCCGGAGCGGCTGCTCGTGTACCGCGATCTGGTGCGCGCCAGGCTGACGGGCGCGATCCGCATCGAGATCCCGCGGACGGCAGCGCGGCTCGGCGCGGCGTTCGACAGGTACGTGAGCGCGTTCCTCGACGAGGAGCTGCCGCGCTCCCCCTACGTGCGCGATGTGGCCTTCGAGCTGGTACGCTGGGCGGCGCCGCGCTGGGCCGCGGATCGCGACGTCCCCGATTACCTCGGCGATCTCGCGCGGCACGAGCTGATCGGCTTCGCGACCCGCGCCGCTGCCGGAGCGCCTCGCGAAGGGCGCCCGCGCCGGGATGCCGCCGAGGAGGAGCTCTCCCTGGATCGCGGCGTCCGCTTCCACGAGGCGGTGACGCTGGTGCGCTACGAGCACGCCGTGCACCAGCTCCTCTCCGACGAGGACGCCCAGGATGTGCCGGCGAGGACGCCCACTGCGCTCCTCGTGTACCGCGACGAGGAGCACGACGCGCGTTACCTGGAGCTGAGCCCGCTGGCGGCGGGCATCCTGGAGCGGCTGCTCGCGGGAGCCACCCTGCGCGGCGCGGTGCTCGCCGCGTGCGCCGCCGGGGGCCACGCCCTGGATGGCGCGGTGCTCGAAGGCACGGCAGCCCTGCTCGCCGATCTCGGAGAGCGCGGGGCGCTGCTCGGTTCATCGGCACCTCCGGACGAGGAGCGAGGCGAGGGAGGGCACGCGCGCGTCCATGGATGAGTCTTCGCTGAACGGCGCCATGGATCGGTACGCCTGCGGGGACAGCGCCGCCTTCCGGGTGCTGCACGCCGCGCTCCACCCGCGCATCTTCGCCTTCCTGGTGAGGCTGAGTGGCTCGACCACGCTCGCCGACGACCTGACCCAGGAGACCTTCCTCCGCCTGCACCGGGCCCGCGCCACCTTCGCCGCCGGCGGGGCGGTGCTGCCCTGGGTGTACACCATCGCCCGCAACGTCCACCTCGATCACGCCCGCTCCCGGCGGCTGCGCCAGGAAGAGCGGCTGCCCAGCGATCCTTCCCTCGAACCGCTCGATGGGCGCGGCGACGATGCCGAGGACCTGGCGATCGCCTCCCAGATGGCGCACACGGTCGAGCGGGTGCTCGCCTCGCTGCCCGCGACGCAGCGCGAGGCGTTCGTGCTGATCCGCTACGAGGGGCTGTCGGTCCAGGAGGCGGCCGCCGTCCTCGGGATCACCGAGACGGCCGTGAAGCTCCGTGCCTTCCGCGCCTACGAGGCCCTCCGCGCGGAGCTGGGCGCGGCGCGGCAGGCAAACGACACAAAGCAGCACGGGACTGCCGATCCCGCGAAGCCGACAGGGGGTGAGCCGCGTAGGAGCGTTCGGAGACCGCGCTCGGGAGGACCTCATGGGGCATGACATCGGAGGACGACCCGGCATGGAGCCCCTCTTCCCCGGGCTGGACGAGATTCCCGACCCGGCGGCCCGGGTCGCGCGCCACCTGGCACGCCTTCCCGCACGCCTTCCCACACAGGAAAGCGAGCTCTCCGCCGAGGACTCCCCGACCCGTCCCCAGCGCAGGCGCTTGCTCGCCTTCGCCGGCATCCTCTCGGTCGGGTGGATCGCGGGCGTCGTCGCGTGGAGTGGCCTGCGCTCCGACATCGGCACTCCCGTCACCGCCGCCTCGCTGGTGATGCTGGTGGTGCTCGCGGTGGTCGCGGCGGCGTGGCTCATGCGGCCTGGGAGGTACGGCTTGCCGCCAGGGCTGCGGGTCGTGCAGGCGCTGACGCTCGGGCTCCCGGCGGGGTTCGCGGCGCTCGCGCTGCTCGACGCTCAGCCAGGAGGAGCGGTCCCCCTCGGCGCCACGCGCGCTTGCATGCTCCTCGGGTCCTTCATGGCCCTCGTCCCCTTCTCCCTGGCCGTGCTGCTCCTGCGCCGCTCCCTGCTCACCGCGCCGTCCTGGCGGGGGGCCGCGGTGGGCGCGCTCTCTGCCCTGCTCGGCGCCATCGGCATCCACGCCTGCTGCGGGTGCAACGCCCTCGATCACGTGCTGCTGGGGCACGGCCTCCCCATCCTGGGCGGGCTCTCGCTGGGCGCCGCGGCGGGGGCCGCGTGGGGACGGGTGTGATCTTGGCCCAAATGAGGGTAAAAGGCCGGACCAGCGCGGTTGCCGGGGGGGTCGCTCCACCCGGCTCCACCCAGAGAAGCGGGCCTTCGTCGTACACGAGGGTCCCTTTCAGCCCACAGCGTCGCTAAGATGCCGTCCCTTTTCCAAGGAGCTTATGAGTTCCCAGGCTAGCCGCGACCCCCTCGGCATCAGTGGTACGGTCATCGCCGAGAAGTATCTGGTCGACAGCGCGGTCGGCGAGGGCGGCTTCAGCGTCGTCTACAAGGCCGAGCACACCATCTGGCGACAGCCGGTGGCGCTGAAGTGCTTCAAGATCCTGGCCAACGCCCCCGCGGAGCAGCGCGACAAGCTCCTCGACGGCTTCATCCAGGAGGGGCGCCTCATGGCGGAGCTGTCGAGCCGCTCTGCCGCCATCGTCCAGGCGCGGGACATCGGGACGTTCACGAGCCCCGAGGGCCAGTGGCTCCCGTACATGGTGCTCGAGTGGCTCGAAGGGAAGCCGCTCGACAGCGTCCTCTGGGACGAGGGGCGCTCGGGGATGCCGAACCGCTCCTTGCTCGAAGCCATCGGGCTGCTCGAACCGGCGGCCGTGGCGCTGGAGCTGGTGCATGCGCGCGGGATCGCGCACCGGGACATCAAGCCCGCGAACATCTTCGTGACCGGCGATCCACGCGCGCCCGGCGTCCACGTGAAGGTGCTCGACTTCGGCATCGCCAAGGTCATGTCCGAGCACGCCGCGGCCGCAGCGGCGCTGGCGCAGACCGGGCAGGAGATCACCGCCTTCACGCCGAACTACGGCGCGCCCGAGCAGTTCAGCCGGAGCCACGGGGCGACCGGCCCCTGGACCGACGTGTTCGCGATGGCGCTGATCCTGGTGGAGGTGCTCACCGGCCGGTCGGCGCTCCAGGGCGACGACTACCTGCAGCTCGCCGTCGAGAGCCGCGATCCCATGCGCCGCCCCACGCCGCGCGCCTTCGGCCTCGATCTCGGCCCGGCCGTGGAGGCGGTGTTCGCGCAGGCGCTCGCGGTGGCTCCCGGGGACCGCTTCACCACCATGGGCCAGTTCTGGTCGGCGCTGCACCACGCCGTGCACCCGAACGCTGCGACCTGGAACCCGGGGCCGAGCAGCGGCCTGCTCCGGAGCGGGCGCCCTTCCATGGTGAGCATTCCGGACGGCATGCCCACCTCGCAACCCACGCCCATGGCCTCGGGCATGCCTGCGGGAGCGCGGCCCGACACGAACGTGGCATCCTTCGTACCCGCCACGTCGACCGCCGTCCCGGCGCGGCGCTCCTCGCCGGTCCCGCTGATCCTCGGCAGCATCGGGGTGCTCGCGACCCTGGGTGGCGTCGGGTTCGCGGCCTCGAAGTTCCTCGGCGACGCTCCTCCCGAGCCGCCTCCGGCCTCGCCGGTGCCCACCGCGGTGGCGACCAGCAACCCCTCCGCGAGCGCCATCACGAGCGCCGCCGCGGTGCCTGCTGGCTGCCCGGAAGGGACGGCGCTGGTGAGCGGAGGCAAGTTCTTCATGGGCTCCGACGAGCCCACCTTCAAGCTCTGGCAACCTGCCCACAAGGTCACCATCGACTCGTTCTGCATCGACATCTACGAGGTCACGGCGGGCGAGTACAAGGCGTGCTCCGACATGGGCGAGTGCAAGACGCCGCCCGAGTTGCCCGACTTCTCCAAGGACGCCTCGATGTCCGACGCCGACCACCAGAAGCTGCTCAAGACGCTCGGCGATCAGTGCACCTTCGGCAAGCCCGGGCTCGAGAAGCACCCGATCAACTGCGTGACCTGGGACCTCGCCGACAAGTACTGCAAGGTGAAGGGCGGGCGACTCCCCACCGAGGCCGAGTGGGAGTACGCCGCCCGCGGCTCGGATGGGCGCAAGTTCCCCTGGGGCAATGCTCCCGGCGATCAGACGTTCATGAACGCCTGCGGCTCGGAGTGCACCAAGTGGGAGTCGGAGCGCGGCCTGAAGCCGAGCCCGCGCATGTACGAGGCCGACGACGGCTTCAGCGGCACCGCGCCGGTCGGCTCGTTCCCCAACGGCAAGACCCGCTTCGGCCTCTACGACATGGTCGGCAACGTGTGGGAGTGGACCTCCGACTGGTTCGCCGTCTACAAGGACGAGGAGCAGGTGAACCCCAAGGGCGCGGCCGCGGGCGAGCGGAAAGCCATCCGCGGCGGCGCCTACAACGGCGGCTTCGCGCTGTGGCTGAACCCCGCCATGCGCTTCCACCAGCTCGCGACGGCCAACGCGCCCGGCATCGGCTTCCGCTGCGCGAAGGACCTGTAGCCAGCGAAGTCACGGGGGTAGCGACCATCGGGAGCGTAGGGACCGAAGGTCCCTGAATTGCCGTACGCAGTACTAGGGCGCTCCGCGCTCGCCGCCGCGCCACCAGGTCTCGGCGAGCGAGGCGTCCTGGAGGGTGTCGATCTCCATGTAGCCGCCGTGGGTGTCGACCTTGTGGATCGGCGCGCCCTTCTCGACGAGGTGCTGGAGCATGTCGAGGAGGTAGGCCCGCTCGAACGGGCGCCCCTCCCGGAAGACCTGGCCGGCGTACTGCGCCCGGGCTTCGTCGAAGGCCTCGACGAGCGCGGAGGCGCCCCGGGCCGAGGCCTTCATCACCCCGATGAACTCACCCGTCGCCTGCGCGGAGGGGATGCGCCGCGAGATCTCCACCACCCGCTCGCCCTCGGCGCGCAGCTTCTCGGCGTCGGTCTCCGGGTGCTCCGAGCGGCCCTCGTACCGGCGGCGCCAGTCGGTGTCGCACGCGAGGGTGAGGTCGTGCGGTGAGCGCATCAGATCGGCCACGATCTGGGGCCTGTAGACGATGTCGGCGTAGGTGGAGACGAAGCCACCCGAGAGGTGCTCCCGGGCGCAGAGCAGCGAGAGCAGGATGTTGTTGTGCTCCCAGTCGCGGTTCTCCACGTAGGTCAGATCAGGGTAGGCGGCCTTGATGACCTCGGCCCGGTACCCACAGATGAACACCACGTCGGAGCGCGCGAACCCGCCTGCGGCGAGCGCCTCCAGGATCCCGTCGAGCATGGGCCGCCCGAGCACGGGGACCAGCGTCTTCGGGATCTCGTCCGTGAGGTGACGGAGCCTGCTGCCGCGACCTGCGCCGATGATGATGGCCTTCACGGTCCGAGGCCGTAGCACGGCCTCACGCCGCCGACCAAACCCGCGCCGTGAAGTCGCTGCGCCAAGGCGGGTTCATGTATCTTCGTGCGTCATGCGGCGCACTTTGCATCTCCCCACCCTGGCCCTCTTGCTCCTCGCCACGTTCGCCTCCACCTCCTCGGGATGTTCCTGCGGAGGCGAGGACGAAGGAACGAGCGGGGACACGCCCACCGGCACGGGAGGTGGAGGCGCGGGAGGCTCCGGCGCCAGCTCCGCCGGGGGCAACGGCAGCGGGGGCAACGGCGGCGAGGGGGGCAGCGGCGGCGGCACCGGGGAAGCCTGCATCTTCATCCCTCCGGCGAGCGCGTTCAGCCCGGCGGTGGAGTGTGCGTGGAACGAGCCGGCGCCGGCCGGGCCTTACGCGGACCGGGACGACGTGGTGATGACGCCGGTGGTCATCAACCTGACCGACGACAACGGCGACGATCAGGTCGACACCAGCGACATCCCCGACATCGCCTTCATCGCCTACCGCTTCCAGGAGGACGGCTGCTGCAACCAGAACGGCGCGCTCCGCGTGCTGTCGGGCGCCTGCAACGCCGACGGCACCATGACCGAGCACTTCGCCGTCGGCGCCCCCGAGATCGAGGCACAGACCGGCGAGCAGGGGGTGTGGCTCGACAACTCGGGCGGCCTCGCGGCGGGCGACATCGACGCCGACGGCTCTCCGGACCTCGTGGCCACCCTCGTCAACGGGGGCACCATCGCCTTCGAGCGCGACGGGACCGTGAAGTGGATCAACCGCATGCACCCCTCCAAGCAGGAGCGCAGCCACCTCGCCGGCACGACGCCCGCGCTGGCCGACATCGATCACGACGGCGCGCCCGAGGTCATCCAGGGCCGCGTGGTCCTGAACGGCGCCGACGGGACGCTCAAGTGGGCGGGGACCGCGGGCGTCGGCATCAACGCCTTCCTCGGGCCGGTGAGCACCGTCGGCGACCCCGACCTCGACGGGAACCTGAACGTGCTCGCCGGCAACACCATGTACGAGATCGACGGCACGCCGATCTGGACCTACGAGTACCCCACCCCCTCCACCGCCGCCAACTGCGGCGCGCCGAACGCCTACCCGTGTGACGGCTTCACCGCCATCGGCAACTTCGACGCCGACGAGCAAGGCGAGATCGTCTCGGTGCGCACGGGCGTGATCTACATCCTCAACCACGACGGCACGCCGCTCCTGGTGAACGACACCCCGGTGCGGATCAACATCCCCCTCCTCAACTGCATCCTGAACGAGGGCGGCCCGCCGACCATCGCGGACTTCGACGGCGACGGCATGGCCGAGATCGGCGTGGCCAGCGCCGACTACTACATCGTCGCCGATCTCGAGTGCCTCGCCACGCCGCTGCCCGCCCAGTGCAGCGATCCCGGCATCCGCTGGAAGAGGCGCAACGACGACTGCAGCTCGCGCTCCACCGGGTCGAGCGTGTTCGACTTCGAGGGCGATGGAAAGGCCGAGGTCGTCTACAACGACGAGTCGTTCTTCCGGGTGATGAGCGGCTCGGACGGCGCGATCCTCCTCGAGGTGCCGAACAACTCCCACACCCGCCTGGAGATGCCGATCGTGGCCGACGTCGACAACGACGGGAACGCCGAGATCATCTTCGTGGAGAACGCCAGCAGCAGCACCTCGGCGGCCACCGACGGCATCCAGATCTGGGGCGACCCCACCGACTCGTGGGTCTCCACCCGCCGCATCTGGAACCAGCACAGCTACCACGTGACCAACGTGAGCGAGACGGGCGCCATCCCCATGAACGAGCCTCCGAACTGGCGCGAGCCCACCGACGCTACGGTGGCGGGCGTCATGAACAACTTCCGCCAGAACCTCCCGAGCTTCGACAGGTTCGCGGCGCCCGACATCACCGTGGCGATGTCGCTGGACATCGGCGGCTGCCCGCAGCACCTCAACCTCGTGGCCAGCGTGTGCAACGAGGGAGCGCTGGTCGTCGGCGCCGGGGTGCAGGTCCGCTACTACGACAACGCCACCCAGACCGAGATCACCTGCGCGAACGGCCCGCAGGCGACGGCTCAGCCCATCGCGCCAGGGGACTGCGAGCCGGTGGTCTGCCACTGGGAAGGTGCCCCCAGCAACGGGTCCATGGTCGACGTGCGCGGCTGCGCCGACAACGAGGGCTACACCTGCGCCGTCAACGCGATGGGCGGGAACAACGAGTGCCGCGAGGAGAACAACGCGGGCGACACGAGCGGCGCGAGCTGCGCAGCGCCCGAGTGAGAAGCTGACCGGAGGGGCGCGTCAGGGCTTCTTCGACGCGCCCCCGTCTCCCTCCTCGAAGAGGAGGTGCAGCGCGCCCGGGATGTCGGACGGCGCGAGCTTGTCCTTGCGCGCGTTGAACTCCGGCAGGGCGGCCTGGTACGCGCTGTCGAGCCGCAACTCCTCGCCCTCCCAGTCCGGCCGCCAGAGCGCCATCGTCTCGCGCCCGAGGTCCAGCACGTCCCGCAGCTCCCCGCGCTCCTTCAGGATCTGGGCGCTCAGTCCGTACATGAGGAGGCCACCCGGGATGGCGCCGAGCGCCGTGGTCGCCACGGGCGGGTAGCAGATCCTCGCCGTCTTCACCCCGAAGCGGCCGCGGATCTCCTGCATCGACTTGCGCTGGAGCACCTTCGCCCCTGCGAGGGGCCCCATCGCGTACACCGGGTCATCGGCCGGGTAGTCGTAGTCGCAGAAGGCCACCACGCTCTCGCCCGGCGCGAGGAGCCCCGCTGCGGCGAGCGGCTCGGCCCAGAGCAGGGTCGAGGTGCCCATGAAGCGGTTGGTGCGCTCGATGTCGGCGTCCGTCGCCACCTCCACCTCGACCAGCCCGAGCTTGCGGATGTTCTCCGGCCTGGAGAAGTCGGGCACCTGCAGCACCGGATCGAACGCCACGTCGAGGTCGCGCACCGTCGTCGTCCCGTGCTCGGCGTATCGCTTGGTCGCCCCTGCCGCGATGCCGTTCACGAGGTGCACGGCGCGGTAGCGCTCCTTGAGCGCCGCCACCACCTCCTCCACCGTCTGGGGACGCGTCGCGTCAGCGTTCCAGAAGCGGGCGTCGACCCCTTCGGCTGCCGCTGCCGCCGTGAGGGCCTGCACGTGGTGGGGGCCGATCTGCATCTTCTCGCTGTCGAGGTGGACCCCGTACACCGCCGCCCGCTCCCCGAAGAGGAGCTGCACCGCCACGGCCCGGGTGATCCCGTTCGACCCGCCCAGCACCAGCACCGCGGCGTCGGGCGCGATCTTCGTCCCCATGGGCTGAACACGCGCGCGGTGTACCCGCAGCAAATCCGCGGCTGCCCTGGCGCCGTGCTCGGAGAGGGCGCCGACCAGAGCGCGGCGATCGACGCCGCCGAGGGGGAGCTTCTTGAAGGTGTCGAGGAGCGTCATCGCGCGACCCTCTAGCGTCCATCGCTCGCCGCCGGAAGCCCCACCTCTGGACTGGGAAGCGTGGTAGATAGGCCGGCCGTGAAGAAGATCCTGATCACCGGGGGCACAGGGTTCATCGGCCGGGCGCTCATCAAGGAGCTGCTCTCCCGTGGAGACGAGGTCATCGTGTTCTCGCGGGACGTGGCGCGGGCGCAGCGGGCGCTGCCCGGCACGCGCGCGGTCGCGTGGGATCCTGACCAGGCGGGCCCCTGGTTCGAGGCCATCGACGGTGTCGACAGCCTCGTGCACCTCGCCGGTGAGCCCATCGCCAAGCGCTGGAACGAGGCCGCACGCCGCGACATCATCCGCAGCCGCGTGGAGACCACGCGCCTGCTCGGCGACGCCATCGCCCGCGCGAAGAAGAAACCCACGTCGTTCATCTGCGCCTCGGCGATCGGCTACTACGGCCCGCAGCCTCCGGAGAAGGTCTTTGACGAGGACGCCCCCGCCGGCGAGGGCTTCCTCGCCGACGTGGTGGTGCGCTGGGAGGAGGCCGCGCAGGTCCTCGCGGCGCAGCAGGGCGTGCGCTCCGTGCAGCTCCGCATCGGCATCGTCGTCGGCGAGGGCGGCGGCGCGCTGGAGAAGATGATCACGCCCTTCCGCCTCTTCGCGGGGGGCCCCATTGGCGACGGCCGCCAGATGATCTCCTGGATCCACGTCGACGACGTCGTGGGCCTCACCCTGCTCGCCATGGAGAACGAGTCCGTGCAGGGCCCCTTCAACGTCGTCGCCCCGAACCCCGTGAATGGCGAGGAGCTCGCCAAGGCCATCGGTCAGGTCCTTGGCCGCCCCTCCTGGCTCCGCGTCCCCGAGGCGGTGGTCCGGCTCGGCCTCGGCGATGCCGCGGAGATCATCACCACCGGCCAGAACGTGCACCCGAAGCGTGCCCTCGAGCTGGGTTACAAGTTCCACTACACCGACGTGGTGACCGCGCTGGAGAGTACCCTCCGCTGAAGCGCTGACCGTGGTGCGTCACGAGCCGTGAAGGCGCGGCTGCCACAGCGCGTCAGCGCGTCATGCGGGTGGCTGCTTCCACGCTGCGCGCACCCCCTCGCATCGGTCACGTTGCCACCCGGTCCATGGGGCCACAAAAAAACAGCGAGCCGCCGGGGGTAGCTGGGAAGTCGACGATTGTCGAGCAGCGTACCCACGGGGGCTCGGACGGCGTCACGTAGCGGCCGGACTGCCCCACCACAGCTCTGGCACCGTGGCGCTCCCCCAAGCGCGCCGTCCCCCTAGATCTAGGCCATCCAGGAGCGTGTGACCGTAGGGGGCCCGAGGATTCGAGGGTGAGGTCATCACCGTATGTCTAGGGCTGTCTCGGAGCGTCAGGAGCGTGATGACGCGAGGCTTCCCCAGCGCCTGACCTGTGGGCCCTGGCGGGATTCACTCCCGACGGGGCGAGGGGACGTGCGTCCCCTCGTGGCGACTCAGACGCTCACACCGCGGTCGTGGAGGATCTCCCGGACGGCTGCCTGCGGGGCTCCGGTGAGTTCGGGGAGTGCTCCGCGGGCCAGGTCGATGAACTTCATCCCCCGGACCTTTTTCAGCGCGTCCACCGCGGCTGCCCGCTCCTCGCTCCCGTCGTGGCGGATGATCCCCAGCAGCAGCTCCGACGCCTCGAAGGTGTCGATCTTGGACAGCGCGCGCACCGCGCTCTGGCGCGTCTGCTGGCTCTGTGCCTCGCGGTACACGCGGGCGAGGGGATCGAAGGCGTGCGGGAACCGCAGCTCTTCCAGGGCCTTCCGCGCCTCGTGCACCACCGTCGGGTCGGCATCGACCAGCGCGTCGCGCACGGTGATGAAGGTGCGCTTGTAGAGGAACCGCGACAGCGCCCGCACCACCGCGCCGCGCACCGACGCTTCCGGCCGTCGGAAGAGGCGCTCGAGCGGCGACAGGATCGTGTACAGCTCGACCGCCGAGAGCTGCTCGGCGAGCGTCGCGTACAGCACGGGCGCGTCGCGTGACGCGCCTCCTTTCTCCTCCTGGGCCTCGATCGCCAGCGCCGTCAGCCGCGCCAGCATCGCCCGCCGCCGCGTCACCTCCGACCACTGGCCCGGGTCCAGCACCACGTCGCCCGTCGCCTGGCTGGCGCTCCCGGCCTGCTCCCACTCCACGAGGTCCACGTGCCACACCTCGGGGAACCCCACCTCGTGGCGGAGCTGCGCCGGCAAGGGGGAGGCATCGATGGTGAGATCCTGCGCCTCCAGGTACCGCGCCCGCGCTTTCCCGTAGTGCTTGCGGCGCGACTCCTCGAGCGGCAGCTCCGACAGGGCCCGGTACACGTCGCCGACCTTGTGGTACTGCCCGGCCTCTCCGAGCGCGATCACCGCGGCGAGCAGGGCGTTCTCGGCGATCTCCGGGGGCGTCCCCCGCCGGAGCGCCATGGTCGACACCTCCTGCCAGAGCCGCGCCTGGGTGAGCATCGCGAAGTTCGCCACCATGGGCAGCCCTTCCTTGCGCGCGTAGGCCGCCATCTCCCGCGACAGCGTCGCCGCGGCCGAGGTCTCTCCCTGCTTCTCGGCCGCGGCCACGGCCTCCTCGTACGACTGCAGCGCGTAGTAGCGCAGGTGGTCTTCCCGCAGGATGCGGATCACGTTCACGTAGCCCTCGAGCACGTGCTCGAACACGCTGCTCTCGCGCCCGATGGCGATCAGCACCTGGTAGCAGTCGAAGGCGCGCTCCCGCTGCCCGATGGTCTCGTACCGGTCCGCGGCCTCTTCCAGGAGGTGCACCGACGAGAACACCGCCTCCCGCGCCGCGGCGGTATCGCCGGTCCGGAGCGAGGTGCGCGCCAGGTTGAAGCGCGACAGCCCTGCCGCGTAGAAGTCGGCCCCCGACGACGACAGGATCTGCGCGAGGCGCGACCAGAGCGCCCGCGCGCGCTCGAAGTCCTGGCCGCGCTCCCGCGCGATCGCCGCCTGCGCCACCAGGCCGGCCTCCTCGTAGGCCTCGGCGGCCTTGGCGTAGAGGCCCTGCTGCCGCGACGCCGAGGTCTCCCGATCGGCCCACGCGAGCAGCGTGCGGGCGCGGTCGATGGGCGGGACGTGCTCCAGGAGGGGCCGCTGCGTCTGCTCCGTCCCGGCGTACCACGCCACCGTGAGCGCCGAGCGCATGTCGCCCTGGAGGGCGAGCACCTCGCGCATCTCGCCCGTGAGCGCGACGTACTCCTCCTCGCGGGCGATGGTGTGCTGCAGGGCCCCCCAGAGCGCGTCGCGGGCGCGCGACAGCTCTCCCCGGGCCCTCGCGGTGCGGGCCTCGTCACGGAGCTCGTAGAGGGGGCGGACGTGCTGACTCACCGCCGCCCAGCCTAGTACATCGCGCCCACGCCTACAGGCCCCTCACGCCATCGGCGAGGGGATGCGCTCCCGGATGCTGTCCTGGTGGAAGTACGGGTATGCGGGGGGGGTCTTGCTCGCCGCGTCGAGCCGCGCCATCTGCGCGGCCGTCAGGCTCCAGCCCAGCGCGCCGAGGTTCTGCCGGAGCTGCCCCTCGTTGCGCGCGCCGATGACCACCGAGCACACGCTGGGCCGCTGGAGGAGCCAGCGCAGGGCCACCTGGGGCACCGCCTTGTCCGTCTCCGCCGCCACCGCCTCGAGCGCGTCGACCACCCGGAACAGGAACTCGTCGTCCACCTTGGGCCCCATCGCGCAGACCTCCTTGCTGTGCAGGCGGGAGCCATCCGGCAGCGGCTGCCCCCGCCGCAGCCTCCCGGTCAGCCGCCCCCACCCGAGGGGGCTCCACACCACCGTCCCCACCTTCTGATCGAGCCCGAGGGGCATCAGCTCCCACTCGAAGTCGCGGCCGATCAGCGAGTAGTACGCCTGGTGCGCCACGTACCGCGGCAGCCCGTACTTCTCCGACACCGCCAGGGACTTCATCAGGTGCCACCCCGAGAAGTTCGAGCAGCCGACGTACCGGATCTTCCCGGCCCGCACCAGGTCGTCGAGCGTTCCCAGCGTCTCCTCCACGGGCGTCAGCGCGTCGAAGATGTGCAGGTAGAACAGGTCGATGTAATCCGTCCGGAGCCGCTTCAGGCTCCCCTCGCAGGCGCGGATCAGGTTGAACCGCGACGAGCCCACGTCGTTCGGGCCTGGCCCGTGACGGAAGGCGGCCTTGGTCGAGAGGATGACCCTGTCGCGCCGCCCCTTGATGGCCTCCCCCAGGATCTCCTCGGAGAGCCCGCCGGAGTACACATCCGCCGTGTCGAACATGGTGAGCCCGGCATCGAGCGACACGTCCAAGAGCCGCTTCGCCTCGGTCACATCGGTGGCGCCGAACTTTCGCGCGGCCTCATCGCCCCTGTTGAACGTGCCCGTCCCGAGCCCCAGCACGGGAACTTTGAACCCCGAGCCCCCTAGCAACCTGTGCTCCATCGTGCGCCGTCCTTTCTTCGCTTCCCCGAAGAGCGCCCGTGGAACCGCCTGCCATGGCGATGTCCCACTTCACTCCCCCCTGGCCACCTTCCTTAGCACGCGGATCGCGTGCTCTCCTTTCAGGGTGGCTGATCTCCGCCCTTATCTTCACGCGGCGCAAGGTGCCAAGGAAGCTCTGACCCCCGCCCTGCGCGCCTTCTTCCTGACCGCCGCGGCGATGTCCCTGCTCGCCCTGATCCTCGCGGCAGCCGCCTATGCCATCGCTGCCGAGGGGGTCGTGCTCCGCGGCGCGCTCGGCGCCCTCGTCGCCCTCGGGGTCTGCACCGCGGCAGGCATCCCTCTGGCATGGAAGCGCGCCCTCGCCGCCGGCATCCTGCAGATCGTGCGCGCGCACCGCCTCGCGGGCACGCTGGTGCGCGCCCTCTTCCAGCGCCTCCTCGGTCTCGACGAGGAGGGAGAGCACGGCTCCCGCGGCGCCCGCGCCGCGCAGGCCATCGAGCAGCTCCCCCTCAACGAGGCAGCGAGCCGCCTCCGGCTCGCCGTCATCCACCAGGTCAAAGCGTCGCCGCAGGGCGGAGGCCTCGGCGGCGCTCTCCGGCGGGCCATCGACAGGACGCTTTTGCGCCTCATCGAGCACCTCACCCTCGCCCGGTTTCGCGAAGAGGCCCACCAGCAGGGCGGCATCGACCTGCTCAAGGTCCGCGACGAACTCGCGACCACCGCCGACGCCTTCATCGCCGACCAGATCGAGGGCGCCGCCCTGAAGACGACGATCCTGCTCGTCGCCCTCGCCACCCTCGCCACCCTCGCCGCAGCCTGCGGCATCGCGCAGATCCCCTTCCGTTGAAGACGATCCGCGCCCGCCGCCTCGTTCAGCGGAGGTTCACTGCGGGGGCGGCACCGAGGTGACCACCGTGAAGTCCGCCGTGTGCGCCCCCGCGTCCACGCGCTGCCCTGGCACCAGCGCGGCCGGGAAGCTCGCCACCTCCCCTTCCGGCGTCACCAGCACTGCCGCCAGGTAGATCCTCGGCAGCGGCCTCCCCCCGGGCGCCACCGACCCGCCCACCCGCGACTCCCAGAGCTGCGGCGAGCCACGCCGGCTGCTGAACAGCAGGAAGTAATACCGCCCCTCTGGCCGCTCCACCGTCTGCTGACCGAACCTCGGCCAGGCGTTGGTCAGCCCGAGCCCGCTGTACACCGCGGCGTTCTGCGGAGCCAGGTTCCCTGCGATCGACACGGGCGCCGACGCTCCATCGGCGGTCACCACGAAGATCTGCCCCGTCTCCTCGTCGTACGCCCCCCGCCCCGCCCCCACGCGCGTGTACGCGAGCAGCTCTCCGTCGTGCGAGAAGGCCGGGTAGATCTCGCCCTCGGGCGTCCCCGACGCGAACGGCAGCGCCGCGGGGGTGCCGAACGTCGGCGCCCCGTCCTTCACGGTCGTCACCGGCACCTGCCACAGATCGAAGCTCGCGCCGGTGTTCTCCGTGGTCCTGCCGTCGACCATCCCCGTGGTCGCCACGTACACGATCCGCCCCCCGTCGGGCGCCATCACCGGCAGCGCGGCCTTGTACGTCGCGTTGCCTGGCACTGGCTCGGGCCCGATCGTCATCGCCGCCGCCGCCGCGTCCACCTGCACCAGCGAAAGCCTCCCGAGCTGCGTCGCGCCACCCGAGAGCGCCACCGCCGTCAGCCACCGCCCCGTCGCATCGCTCCACGCCCCGGCCGACGCTGTCGGCGCTCCCAGCGACGTGCTGGACAGCAACATCGCTCCCGACGCCGAGAGCGCCGGCGACGTCACCGGCCCGCTCGCCATCGGCCTCATCACGTTGATCCGCCAGCTCCCCCCTGTTCCCGGCCGCTGGTACGCCACGTCCTTCCCGTCCGGCGAGACCACGTGGCACCCCACGCACCCCCCGTTCCCGCTCACCAGCGTGCTCGGGTTCGCGCCCACGGCCAGCCGCTCGATGGAGAAGACGCCTCCCGACACGTCCTCGATCTGCCAGAACGTCATGTCTGGCTCCTCCGCCCCCTCCAGGAGCCGCATCGACCCCTCGGCGACCCCGCCGGGCGCCTGCGCGCCGGTGGCCGCGTAGAGCACCCGCCACGACAGCGTCCCGCTCCCCGCCTCGCACCGGACCGCATCCCAGAACGAGTCCGGCGCGTTCACCGTCCACCACGTCCCTTGCACCACGCTGTCGCTGTGCGCGAGCGGGCTCGCCACGGGCCGCCCCACGTACCCCACCGCGAGCTCCCCCGCCTTGAGTTCCAGCCGCACGACTCCCGGCATCGCCGCGGTGTGCACCAGGAAGCGCGGCGACGGCCACCCGCCCGGCAGCACCACGCCCGAGGGCGGATCGAACACGAACGGCGGCGCGAACCCTGGCGTCGCCTCGAACACCGCGGCCTCGGACGGCGTGATGCCCGCCTGGAGCACCTCGTTGGTCGGCGGCGACGGACACCCCCCGACGATGCCGCCACCGAACCCGCTCCCTCCGTTCCCGCCGCTCCCGCCGATGCCTCCTGCACCGCCCACGGCCGCGACACCCCCGCCACCGCCCACGCCTTCCGAGCCACCAGGATCCCGGTCCCCTGCCGCCGAGCATCCGGCAGCCAGACGCAGCCCCCCCGTCACCAGCGCAAGCAGCGGAACCGCCCGAACGATCACGTTCCCCATCACGACAGGATAGGGCCATCTCCCCACCATGGAAACCCGCAGTGAGCCCTCATGTCCGTGGAGCATTCATCCATGTACGACGGGAAGGCCTACTCTGCTGCCCAGCTCCCCTCGGGCAGACCGAGCAGGCGACGCAGCTCCGGTGTCGCCCAGCCATCCCGCACCAATGACACCGATGCGCATGGACTGTGCGGCCCGCTCCTGCACCGGCTCGTCGCCGACCTGCGGCGTCGCCTGCGCGGCAGGTGCGCTGGCGGTGGGCTGTGCGTCCCGCTCTTGCGCCGGGGTTCTCTCCGCGTGCCGGCCCTCCCTCACCCCGAGGTCCCCTGGAAGCCACCGAGCCAGGCCCGCGCCGCCTCGCGGGTCTCGAAGAGCCTGAAGAAGTCCCCCCGCCGCTCCTCGGCCACCATCTCTCCGAACCGGCTACTCCACGGAGGATCCCCTGCACGCCACACGACCGCGAGCCTGATTCCGTAATTCCTCAGCTTCTGCAGCAGCGCCCCTACCTGCCCCGAGCTGAGGTCGAAGAAGTCCTCCGTCAAGTTCGACGCATACAGGAGCACCACATCCGCCTTGGCGGAGAAGCAAGCCTCCAGCACCCGGTCCACATCCTTGAGGCTCGCCACGAACTGCTTCTCCGGCGCCCCCTCCACCACCGCGACGCCATCCTCGGCGACCACCTCCAGCTCCGTGTCTTCCTCGCGTCGTTCCATCGCCTCATCCTAGTCCTGCGTGACCTGGATCCGTGATCGATGTCTCATGGCCCCGCCGCTGGCGAGTGCATCGATCACACGGGAGAATACGACATGAGCACATTTCACCCTGAGCTGGCCCTCCTCGCGCGCTTCTTGCCCCGCTTCTCGTTCGGCCCTCGGTTCGTGAAGGTCACGCGCCGGCTCCGTGGAGGGATGCGCGCGCCGCGCAGCACACCGGGCGTGCGCGCGTCCCTCCGTGACATCCCGGGGGCCCAGACAGCGCGCGTCTTCGTGCCCGAGGGCGCCACGCGACCGATGCCGGCGGTGCTGTGGATCCATGGCGGTGGCTTCATCATGGGCTCTCCTGCCCCTGATGACGCCATGGCGGCGACGTTCGCGCGCGAGCTGGGCGTGACGGTCATCGCGCCGTCGTATCGCCTCGCGCCCGAGCATCCGTTCCCCGCGGCCATGGACGACCTGTACGCGACGCTCACGTGGCTCCACGCGAACGCCGAGGCCCTGAACGTGCGGGCGGATCGGATCGTCATCGCGGGCGCGAGCGCCGGTGGTGGGCTCGCGGCCGGGCTCACGCTCCTGGCGCGCGATCGGAAGGAGATCCCCGTCGCCTTCCAGCTCCTCGTGTATCCGATGCTCGACGACCGGACGGTGAACAGGACCATCGACGGCGCGAATCACCGCATCTGGAGCGCGGAGAGCAACCGGTTCGGATGGACGTCGTACCTCGGACGCGAGCCCGGCGCGGACGACGTGCCGCCGTACGCCGCCCCTGCGCGCGCCGAGTCGCTCGCAGGCCTGCCGCCCACCTGGATCGGCGTGGGAACCTTCGACCTCTTCCACGACGAGGACATCGCTTACGCGGAGCGCCTCAAGGCTGCCGGCGTCCCCGTCGAGGTGGAGATCATCCCCGGCGTCTTTCACGGCTTCGACAGGTTGCAGCACATGAACGTCGCGAAGGCCTTCCGCACGAGCCAGGTCGCGGCGCTGCGGCGCGCGCTTGCATGAAGGACCCCTCGGCCCTCTCAGCCCAGCGCGACGGCGGGTTCCGGGTTGGCCTCCAGCCATGTCACGGCGAGGCCTGCTCGGCGTAGAGCGCCAGCAGATCCTCGCCCATTGCCTTGAGCTTTGCCCGCAACTGCTCCGGCGCAATCACCTGCGCCGCTCGGCCCAGCGTCAAGAGCTGCCCGATGGCGATCGACTCTCGCTCGAAATCGAGCGTCACCGTCTTCCATCCGTCCTCGCCCAGCGGGGCCTCCGCCATGCGCGCCTGATCGGCGGCGGAGCGCACCTTGCCGAGCGCCTCCTCCCTCTCGCCGCGGAGGCGCAGCGTCACCTCGTACGACGCCCGCTTCTCCGCGAACTGCTGGCAGTACCCCTTCCAGAACGCCGGCAGATCGAACGCCTCCGGCCGCACGAACCGCTCCGGCAGCACCCGGGTCCCCTCCACCCGCGCCCCCCGGAACACCGCCGTCCCCTTCGGCGTCCCCGCCACCAGGTACCAGCGCTCCGCCTTGATCACGAGCCCGTAGGGCTCCACCACCCGCGCGCTCTCCGCCCCCTCGAAGTCCCGGTATGAAAGCTCCACCTTCCGGTCCTGCCACACCGCGTCCCGCAGCACCGCGAGCTGCGGCACCTCTTCCCGCTCCTGGAACCACGACGACCCGTCCACGTGCAGCCGCTGCCGCGCGTGCTCCGCGTCCGGCTGCTGCGCCGCTGGCAGCGCCGCCGCGAGCTTCATCAGCCCGCTCTCCAGCGCCGCCGCGAGGCCGATGTCGTCGAGCGCTCCCGGCGTCGCGACCGCCGCGAGCGCCTCCACCTCCGCCCGGGTCAGGCCGGTCAGGGTGGTGCGCCACCCCTCCATCAGCGCGACACCGCCGTTCGGGCCGCGGCTCGCGTAGACAGGCACGCCTGCCCCCGACAGCGCCTCCAGGTCGCGGTAGATGGTCCTCGCCGACACCTCCAGGCGCCGCGCGAGATCCGCGGCCGTGAGCCGCGTCCGGCTCTGGAGCAGCATCAACAGGCTCAGCAACCGATCGGCGCGCATGGTCTGCGCACCCTGCCACAGGAGCCCTGCCCTCGCTCCCTCAAGTCGCCTGCGCGCCCGCCCCCCGTCCGTGCATGGAGGAGCACCACGTCCGCCCTGGCGGAGAAGCAGGCCTCCAGCGCCCGGTCCACAGCCTCAGGTGGCGCCGCCGTGGATCGTTTCCCGCTGCCGGAGCGGCGCGTGGCTGGCCCCGCGGATGCGGGCCAGGATCTCGGACGCGATGGACAGGGCGATCTCCTCCGGGGTCTCTGCGCCGAGATCGAGGCCGATCGGCGCGTGAACCCGCGGATCCGCGAGCAGACCGTGCGACACCTCGGCCGCGAGCGAGGCGGTCCGGTGGCGTGGACCGAGAACGCCGATGTAGACCGCGCGCGACGCGAGGGCCGCCCTCAGCGCCTCGCGATCGCGCGACAGGCTGTGCCCCATGACCACGGCCATCGCGCGGTGACTCGCGTCCACGCGCCCCCGGACGACCTCGAGATCGCTCTCCACCACCGCCCCGGCGGCGACCAGGTGCGCACGGTTCCCCAGGGAGTCGGGGGCGCCCCACACGGTCACCCGCCACCCAAGGTGCCGGGCCATCGTCACGAGCGGAAGCACGTCGGGGCCCTCCCCGAAGATGAAGACGTGCGGAGCCGGCAGGATCGGCTCGACGAGTACGTCGACGACCCCTTGGTCCGTCGCGAGTTCGAGGCACGCAGCGCGCTCCGTTGCGAGCACCTTCGCGCTGGCGGACGCCATGGCGTCGAGAAGACCGGGCGCGCGCGGGTGTCCTGGGTGTGAGGCCTCGGCGAGCGAGCCTCCCCTCAGCGCCCAGCGTGCTCCAAGCGGAATGCTGCGGTCCGTCGTCTGAAAGACGGTGGCCAGGGCCGCGGCTTGATCGGACGAGAGCACGCCTGTGAGCAGGGCGAGCGGGTCGTCCTCGGCGCCGGCCGTCCCTTGCTCGAGCAGCACCTCCACGATGCCGCCGCAGCCGAGCACGGGCTCACCCTCGTCCAGGTCTTGCGAGTCGTACCGGACGAGCACGGGCCCATGGCGCGCGCGCCAGAAGCCCGTGCGGAGGAGATCCCTTTCGAGGCAACCTCCGCTGATGGTGCCCGCCAGGCGCCCCTCTGCCGTGGCGATCAGCCTGGCGCCTGGACGGCGGTACGACGAGCCCTGAACGCGCACCACCGTGGCCATCAGGAACGGCTCGCGGCGCGCGCGCAGGGTCGCAGCAGCAGAGGCAATCGCGGCGGCATCCTTCATGGCGGGCAAGCACCTCCCAGCGGCACTCGGGTTCGGAATGCGCGGCCTTGCCGTCAGCGAGACGCGGTCGCGTCACCCGGGCATGGCGCGCCCGCGCCCGCCCACGTCTCCCATGCGGCGAGGAACCGATCGCGCGGGACCGACACGGGCGCGCGCCCGAACCCCGGTGCCCAGCCCCAGACGACGAGCGGGTCGTCGAGGTGGGTGCGCAGCGCGGGCATGTCCTTTCCGCCGTTGCGCGCGGGGTCTTTGATCTGCTCGCAGAGCGCGCGCGGCGTGAGGCCCACGAACACGAGCTTCAGGTCCTCCGTGGGCATGTGCCAGCCCTTCACGTTCCCGGGCGGCACGTGCGCGCCGAATGCGCTCGGAGGGTTCGCGGGGCCGTGGCACGTCGTGCACTCTGCACCGATGTTTCCGTGGCCGTCCTTGCCGCGAAGCACGTTCTGCGCGTGCACGTGGCTGTCGTCGCCCTGGAGAGGCGCGTCACCGGCGGGGTGGCAGTTCTGGCAGCGCGGATGTTGAAACACCTCGCGCACGGTCTCGAACGCAGCGAGCCCCGCGGCGTTCGGCGCGACAGGGCTGACGGCGGGCGGGTGATTGTCGCCGCACGCGGGGAGCGAGAAGGCGACGCAGAGCGGGAGAACCAGACGTTTCATGGAGGTGCTCATGCGAGGCGAAGAGGGAGGGATCGAAGACGTTTCTGCGTGAGCGCGAACACCGCGTTGGCGACGGCGGGCGCGATCGGCGCGGTCGCAGGCTCCCCGATGCCGCCCATCGGCGCGCCGCTCTGGATGATGTGCACGCTGACCTTCGGCATCTCGAACATGCGGAGCGGCGGATAATCGTGGAAGTTGCTCTCTTGCACCTGCCCGTCTTTCAGCGTGAGCTTTCCGTAGAGGGCCGCCGTGAGGCCGTACACGACGGAGCCCTGGATCTGCGCTTCGACCCCGAGCGGATTCACCGCAGAGCCGCAGTCCACGGCGCACGTGACCTCGTGAACCTTGATGCGCCCTTCGGTGATGGAGACCTCCGCCACCTCGGCGACGATGCTGCCGAACGATTCATGCACGGCGAGGCCACGCGCGCGCCCCTCAGGCGCAGGCTTCTCCCAGCCTGCCTTCTCCGCCGCGAGCTTGAGCGCGGCCGCGAAGCGAGGGCTGTGGTCGAGCAGCGCCAGCCTGTACTCGAGCGGGTCGCGCTTCGCCGCGTGCGCGAGCTCGTCGATCATGCCCTCTATCGCGAATGCGGTGTGCGTGTTCCCGACGGACCGCCACCAGAGGACGGTGACGGGCGTCTTCATCGTATGGAGCGAGACGCGTTTCGCGCTCACCCGTTCGAGGTAGGGCGACTCGGCGAGGCCTTCGACGGACGTGTTGTCGATCCCGTCTTTCACGCCGAACCCTTCGAACGGCGTCCCCTTGAGGATCGACTGGCCGACGACGACGTGGTCCCACGCCGAAGGATTGCCCTTGGCGTCGGTTGCGACCTGCATGCGGTGCACGTACGCCGGCCGGTAGTATCCCCCGCGAATGTCGTCCTCGCGCGTCCATACCACCTTCACGGGGACGCCTGCCGCCTTGGCGACGGTCACGGCCTCCGCGACGAAGTCGGACCGAGGGTTCGCGCGCCGACCGAAGCCGCCGCCGAGGAACGTGGTGTGGATCTGCACCTTGTCGATCGTGGTGCCGAGGATGGTCGCGGCGGCCTTCTGGTCGACGGTCTGAAACTGCGTCCCCGTCCAGATCTCGCAGCGATCGCCGTCGATCTTCACGGTGCAGTTGAGCGGTTCCATCGGCGCGTGCGCGAGGTACGGCAACTCGTATTCGGACGAGAACCTGGTGGTCGCAGAGGAGAGCGCGGCTGCTGCATCGCCGACGGAAGCGACCGTCGTGCCTGGCTCCTGCGCTTTCTTCCGGTACTCGGCGAGCAGCACGTCGGAGTTCACCCCGCCGCCTTCAGGCTTTTGCCACTCGGCGACGAGCGCGTCGCGCCCGAGCTTCGCCGCCCAGAAGTGCTTCGCCACGACGGCGACCCCGTCCCCCGCCGGGACGACCTTCTCGACGCCCGGAACCTTCAGGGCCGCGGCGCCGTCGAAGCGGACGAGCTTCGCCCCGAACGCAGGGGGGCGAAGGATGACCGCCGTGCGCAGATCGGGGAGCGTGACGTCGATGCCGAACGTCGCCTTGCCCGTGATCTTGTCGAGCGAGTCGAGCCTTCGCATCGGCTTGCCGATCAGCTTCCAGGCCTGCGGCTCCTTGAGCTTCACGCTCGCGGGAGGCGGGAGCTTCATCGCAGCCTCCGCGACCTCGCCGTACCGCAGCTTCTGCTTTCCGTTGAGGATGACCCCCTTCTCGACGACGAGCTTGTTCGCGGGCACCTTCCACCGCGCCGCGGCCGCGCGGAGGAGCATGTCCTTCGCCGCCGCGCCGACCTGGCGGTAGCGCTCGAACTCGCCGCGCGTGGTCGACGAACCGCCCGTCATCTGAATCCCGCCCGCCGGACCGATGTACACCGCCGCAGCGGGCGCATGCTCCGATCGCACCTTCGCCCAGTCGCACTCGAGTTCTTCGGCGATGAGCATCGCGAGCGTCGTCCAGATGCCCTGGCCCATCTCCGAGTGCGCGATCACCACCGTCACCGTGTCGTCCGGCGCGATGCGCACGAATGCGTTCGGAGGAGGGAGCGCTTTCGGTTGCACAGGCGCCGCGCGCGCGATCTGCTCCGGCACGTAGAACGAGAGCACCAGCCCCGCGAGCGAGGCGCCCGCGCCGCGCATGAAGCCGCGACGCGAGATCTGTGTGTCACGCGGTCGGTTCATCGGTTACCTCGCTTCAGGCGCGACGCGAGATGAATCGCCTCGCGGACGCGGTTGTACGTGCCGCAGCGGCAGACGATGCCGGACATCCCCGCGTCGATGTCGGCGTCCGTCGGATCCGGCCTCTTCTCCAGGAGCGCAACGGCCGTCATGATCTGCCCGGACTGGCAGTATCCGCACTGCACGACGTCCGCTTCGACCCACGCCCGCTGCACGGGATGTGAGCCGTCGCTGGAGATGCCTTCGATCGTGGTGACCTTGCGCGCCCCGACCGCCGAGACCGGGAGCACGCAGGAACGCACCGGTTGCCCGTCGAGATGCACGGTGCAGGCGCCGCACTGGGCCATGCCGCACCCGAACTTCGTCCCCGGGAGCCCCGCGAGATCGCGGATGACCCAGAGGAGCGGCATGTCGGGTGGCGCGTCGATGTCGCGCACGACCCCGTTGATGTCGAGCTTCATGCGGCACTCCAAGCTTGAATCGTCTGCATGTCGTTGGTCCTCCCTGGTGGCGACCGGATCCCGTGTGGGTCACTCTCGAAGGCACGCCTCATGCGCGGAAGATGCGCGGAAGATGCGCGAACGGATGCGCGGGCGGATGCGCGAGCGACGCCCTCGTGGCATCGCGATGTAGGTCATGCCTGGCGCCTCATCGTTCCGTCGATCACGGGCGGTCGGTCGCTCCAGCGCCTCCGGATGCCAGGCCCCTTACATCGTGGTCTTCGCACCGTGCTCTTCAAGGCAGCGCAGTTGATGTCATAGAGATCGCCGGGCGTCAATTCGACCTCAGCGGCGCCATTGTTCGCGTCGAATGGCGCTGCGGATGTCGGAGGCGGCGAAGGTAGCCTAGAATCCAGGCGCCCTCATGTCCGGGAAGCCGTAGCGGCCGGGCACGACGAGAGCAGGAGCCGCAGATGTCCGGACCGCCGAAGAACCTCAGGATTGCTCGGTGTGCATGTGGGAGCGTCGAATTCGAAGCGGTCGGCGCTCCCATCCTGTGCGCCGCCTGCTACTGCGATGATTGCCAGGAAGGTGCCCGTCGGATCGAAGCCTTGCCGGGTGCTTCTCCCGTCCAGGGCCCCGACGGCGGGACCGAGTTCGTCCTCTACCGAAAGGATCGCGCCCGGTGCACGAAGGGGTCCCAGCTCTTGAAGCGCCACAAGCTCAGGGAGAAGTCAGCCACGAACCGCGTCGTCGCCACCTGCTGCAACGCGGCCATGGTCCTCGACTTCGACGACTCGAAGCACTGGGTCTCGATGTACCGGGCGCGCTTCCAGGGAGACGCTCCGCCCCTGGAGGTACGTGTCTGCACGAAGTTCAAGCCGGAGAGCAGCGTGCTTCCGGACGACGTGCCCAGTCATTCGATGTATCCCTTCAAGTTCGTGACGAAGCTCATTGCTGCCAGGATCGCCATGCTGTTCCAGCGATGAGGCGCGCCCTGGCCCGCGCCAGGGCAGTGAAAGACCCATGTCGTCCCTCGGCCCCCGGCCCGCCATGACCTTTCGACCTGGTCGCTCCGAACCCGATCCGACGGATCGCTGCTACCATTCTGGCGCGCGCTCCAGGAGACGATTGCCTGAGGGCGGAGAGCGCGGCACTTGGTGAGAAGGCGACGGCGATGACGACCCTGGCCATGATGCCCACGGTTGCGACCTGCTGAGGCACGCATATGCTCGGAACCACACCCTGGGACAGCCGGCCGAGAAGCAGCAGCGCCCAGGGTGGCGACGGGAGCGCATGCCGAAGATCCCTGCCGCGCCCTTCTTCACGCTTCCGCCGGACTGGCTCTGTGAAGTCCTCTCCCCTCAACCTCGACCCACGACCGCCTCCGGAAGATGCCGGTCTACGCTCGGGCCGGGGTGACGTGGCTGTGGCTCCTCGACCCTCTCGCGAGGTCCTTGGAGGTGTTTCACCTTCTCGATCGGAAGCGCTACGCACAGGAGCAGACGTTCGTCGATGGCGAGGTGGTACGCGCCAGCCCCTTCGACACCATCGAGCTGGACCTCACCGCCATCTGGGATGCCCTCGCGCCGGATGAGGGGTGAGAGGCTGGCGCGGATGGCGTCACCAGGCCCAGACCCACAGCCGAACGAAGTCCCACGTAGCGTACGGGGCATTGTGATCGCCAGCGGCGACGCACACCTGCCACATCCCTGAGGCTGGTTCGTCGAGAGGCGCCGAGCACTCCTCGGGAGGGTCTATGAAGCCGTCGCGACAGACGGCCGGCGGGTCGCCGCTGCCACCTTGGCCGCCAGAGCCACCCCTCCGCGGCGGTTGGGGGTTTGCCTCCCCACCCGTTTCCACAGGGACAAGACCTCCGACGGTCGCCTCCCCAACCGTTTCCGCGGTGGAAATACCTCCGTTGGATCGTCGGCTCCCGACGTCTCCCTCTCCCACTCCTCGTGAGTCGCCGTGACGTCCCTCACCCGACGCTCGTCTGTCGCGACCAGCAAGGCATTCCCCAACCCGGCCGGTGCATGCGCCCCAGGTCCACGCATCCAGCTCCGGCTCGATGCCGGTTATCGGCCCACGACTGAGATGGACGGCCGCGGGCGCGGAGTGGTAGCCGTGGAATCGGTTGGCGAAGGGTGGCGGACGAACAACGAGACCATGAGGAGGTCGGGGAAGCATCACCTGCCCCCGACTATGCGCGAATGGCGGGAGGATCTGGCGGCTACTGGAAAGAGGGGCTCACCATCCTGGCGATCGGCACGGCAGCGCTCCTCCTCTTCGTGTTCGTGGATGAGCATTCGCCCACGTGGCTCCGCACGAGCGTCGGTGTCCTCGTCATCGCCGCCACCGTGGCGCCAGTCCTGCCTTTTCTGGCGCTCATCCCGTGGCATTTCATCGCCCGGCATCGCGGCCTCATCGGTTCGAGCCGCATTCCCTGCGTCGTGTCGCTCTCGCAAGAGGTCATCCATGTCACGCGAGGAAACAAGCTCACGACCCACGCGCTGACCACCATCGCTCGCGCCCGCTTCGCGCAGAATGACAACTGGACCGAATCGAAGATGCTGGAGGACGCGCTGGGGCTCTTCACTTCGAATGGACGCGAGATCGAGCGGCTGCCCAGATCGGCGACCGGCTTCGATAAACTGCTGGTCGAGCTGGGCGCGCGCGACATCCCCATCGAATACGTCTACGTGAGCGCACCGGCCGTGCTCGATTGAGCGACCACCCACGCATAGCTATCCGCCCCCTACCTCGCCCCCCAGAGCCAACCGCAACCTCCCCACCCCACGCTGCCCTCCCCCACCCCACGCTGCCCTCCC
>NZ_ASRX01000085.1 GCF_000601485.1 Chondromyces apiculatus DSM 436 | reverse complement strand
CGAGCTGGCCGTTGTGGTAGAGGCTCTGCTGCGCCTTGTCGTCGATGAGGACGATGTTGCCGACGGGATCGTAGGTGTAGCGCAGGTCCTGCAGGACCACGCTGTCCGAGACGCGCGTCGACTTGAGGCGGGTGAGGCGGAAGGTGAGCGGGTCGTAGGTGTACTCGGTGAGCACGCCGTTGCCGTAGGCGATGCGCTCGCGCTGGCCCTTGGCGCTGTAGTCGATGTCGACGACGAAGGAGGTCCAGGTGGAGGCGCCGCGCAGCCGGACGTCGACGGCTTCGAGCAGGCCGGCTTCGTTGTAGGTGGGCCGGGTCTCGCTCTGGTCGGGCTTGGTGGTGCTGATGGGCCGGTTGAGGGCGTCGTAGGCGGCAGTGCTGGTGAAGGTCTCTGTCTCCAGGGCAGGAGCCGGCGTCGCAGCCCAGTCGAGCTGGGTCTGGACGTCGACGGCCAGAGTGCGGGTGCTTCCGAACGGGTTGCCCTTGAAGTCGAAGCCGGTGCTGGTGACGAGGCCGGCGCCGTCGTACTGCTGGTAGGCCCTGCCGCGCAGGTTGAGGGAGGCCGCATTGGGGACGCTCTCGCCGTGGACGGTGCGCTCGGCGAGCACCTCCGGGTCGGTGCCGTGCTGTACCCACAGCTCGATCGGTCTCCGGAGCACGTCGTACGTGGTCCGGACGGTGTGGCCGCGGCTGTCCCATCCCCGCAGGGGTTGTCCGAGCACGTCTGACAGCATCCAGCGGGTGCCGGCGTCGACGCTGTGCTGGTGGATCTTGCGGCCGGCCACGTCGAAGGTGTGGACCATGCAGTCTTTGCCGCGGGCATCCCAGATGACGCGCGGGTTGCCTTCGAGGTCGAGCGTGGTCCTGGTGAGGAGCCTGGTGTTGCCTCCCAGGTCGGCGACGCTCACCACAGCGCGTCCGAGCGGGTCGACATGCACCATGGAGGCTGTGTCGGCGTGGGCTGCGGCCAGCGTGGCGGCGCGCTGGTCGGCGAGGCTGGGGGTGGGGGTGGCACCGGCCTGACGGGCGGCGAACCAAAGGTTGCCCTCGTCGAGCACGGTGTCGTTGGCGTCCCAGGAGGTCTGCAACCAGGGCGTGAACGCCACGCGCGCGCAGGTGCCGTCCGGGAAGTCGGTGCGCACGAGCCGGCCCAGGGGGTCGTAGCGGAGGATGGGGGTGACGCCCCAGTGCACGAGCGCCTCGTCGTCCTCGTACTCGGAGGTGGTGCTGAAGTAGGGCTCGTACTGCTTGATGGGGTTGCCCTTGTTGTCGACGATGGTGCGGCCGGTGCCGACCCAGCGGGGGTTCGGGGTCGTGGAGGCCATCTCCGGGGTGCCATCAGTGCCGATCACGGGATGGCCGTCGGCGTCGAGGACGGGGGCGAGGCCGGGCTCGGCCTGGACCTTGCGCATCAGCTCGCGGCCGGAGCCGTCGGAGTAGGCGTAGCTCTCCTGCCAGCGGGTGCTCGGGTCGCCGTGGGTCTCGCGGGCGCGGGCGTGGATGACGCTCGGCTTGCCGGCGTTCATGTAGCGGAAGAGGTCGATCTCCAGGGTGGTGGTGGGGTCGTCCAGGGTATCGCCGTCCTGGTCCCCCACCTTGCCCATCACGGCGGTGGCGACCACCATGCCCAGCGCGTCGAGGCGCACGGCGCTGCGGTTGCCGTTGGGATCGGTGATCTCCACGGGCGACATCACCCGGTAGTCGTTGACGACGACCACCTCGTTGCCGAGGGCGTCCTCGGTGCGCTCCACCAGCAGGGCGTAGGGATCATACGCGATGGTGCTGGCCGCTCCCCAGGGATCGATCACCGAGGTGGGGAGGTAGAACGTCGCGGCATCGAACACCTGCCGCCCGGAGGGGATCCACCACCCGGGTGTGCCGGGGAGCTGCACGTAGCCGCCTTCGAGCAGGATGGCCGAGGAGACGCGCGGCTGTCCGTCGTTGAAGGCTGCGTCGATCTGCCCCTGCGTGAGCGCGAGCTGGTAGCTCTCGTAGGGGAGAGCGCGGGGATCGGCCTGACCCAGGTCGAGGGGTGCCGGCAGGTCGGTGCTGTCCTGGTAGCGCACGCGCACGTCTTCGAGGAGGCGCCGCTCGGAGACTGCGGGCAGCTCGGCTCCAGCGGCGGGTGGCCAGTCTTCGTAGGCGCGCGCGGCTTTCCCGCTCGCCTCGGCCACGGCCGCCGCCATTCCCTCGAAGGTGTAGAGGCTCGCGGGGGCCGTGAGCCCGTGAAGCTCGAAGGTGCGGGTGGACAGCGGGATCCCCAGCCGGTAGCCCTCGACGGCCTCCGCGAGGTGCACGACCTCGATCTCGGTCAGCGTTACGTGCAGCGCGTTCTGCGCGGCTACCGCGCTCGTACCGTGTCGCCTCGGGTAGGCCACCGCCACCCTCTTGGTCGCGACACCGTACGCGTCGACCTGGAGCGTGAGCGCGTGCGTCACGCGCGGGTCCAGCCTGCCCTGGGAGTCGCGGTGACGCTCGTAGTAGAGCGAGATCGCTTCGCGCGGGCAGACCAGGAACACCCCCGGCGTCTTGCCCCGCGCCGGCTGCTCCAGGCGCACCGCGTGGCTGCTCTCCACCACCGAGTAGGGGATCGCCGCCTCGGGAGAGCCGTCGAGCGCGTACACCTCCTGGCGCAGGGTCTGGCCGCGTAGCGCGCGACAGGCTTGCCGCCTTTCGTCGACGGTGAGCCCCTCCGGCAGGAGGGTGTCCGGCAGCCGCGGCTCTCCCGCACTCTCCCCTGCCCCAGGCGCGGGCTCGCCAGCGCCAGCACCGACCTCTCCCGCGAAGTACTCCCTCTCGTACTGCCGGCTGATCGCCGCGCCCCCGCGCCACGCCCCGGTGTGCAGCCACGTCTTCGTCAGCACCGGCGGCTGCGGCAGCTCCCCGTTCACCGCCGTCACCTCGGGGAACAGCCCCTTCCCGCGCGCCGCCGAGAACGCCTCGGTGTCCACCTGCTCGACCAGCCCGAAACCCCGGAACTCCCGCTCCTCCCCGTCGAAGTAGCCGTGGTGGTAGCGGTACTCCGAGACGAAGCGCACCCGGCTCAGGTGGTCGTAGCTCTCCACCCGCGTCACCACGTGCACCGGGAAGGGCAGCCGCGTCACCCACGGCTTCCCCGCCTTGCGGTCCTCCAGGTAGAACTGCGTCGAGGGCGCGTAGGCCATGCGCCGCTCCAAGCCCAGGTTGTTGACCATGCGCTCCAGGAGGTGGGGCTTCTGGCCACCGCACAGGTCCAGGTAGTGGACCGCGCGGCTCCGCGGCGAGTGCCACACCAGGCACGCCGTGCCGCTGCCGAGCACGTCGACCAAGTCCACGCGCGCGCTGGCGTCGGGGTACACGCCGAGTTGCTGTTCCGCGCTCCAACCATTGCCGGCCTGGTTGAACCACACCCGCACGCCACCCTCGCCGCCCACGTAGAGCACGTCGGTGGTGCCGGAGCCGTCGATGTCCCCGAGGCGGATCCGGCGCGCGTCGAACTGGGTCGGCGGCGCGAAGCGGGGCGCGTTCGCCATCACCACCTTCGCCCCGAACTTGCCGTGGCCGAGGTTGGGCCAGTAGCTCACGCTCCCGTTCTCGATGCGCACCAGGTCGGTGAGGCCGTCGCCGCTCATGTCGGCGAGGAACACAGTGTGGCGCGGGTCGGAGAAGACTGCCGTCGGCGCGCGGGCGTCGTCGCGTCCGCGCGGGAAGAAGCGCGCCGGGCCGAAGCCGCGCTTGCCCAGCGAGGGATACCAGGTCTAGCTCGTGGCGCCGACGAGGAGGAGATCGTCGAGGCCATCGCCGTTGAGGTCGATGAAGCGCAGGTTGGGGTCGTTCCAGTCGATGTTCGGCTGCGAGGCGAAGGGCGTGAAGGGGCCCCAGCCATCGTCCTCGGTGCGCGCGTGGTAGCCGGCGACAGGGGGCGAAAACTGCACGAGGCTGCGCTGGCCGTCACCCGCGAGGTCGAGGATCTGCGGGGAGACGCCCGCCGCGATCACTGGGCGGTCACGGAGGCGCCGGGGCGGGCCGAGATGTCCCCCGCCCTCGTTGCGCTGGTAGACCAGGGCGCCACCCTGCGCGGAGAGAACACCAGGGAGTCCCTCACCTTCGAGATCGACCCACTGGTGGCCCTCGAAGGTGCGGCTGGAGAGGACCTCGGCCGTGTCGCGGTCGAGCTGCTTCACCTGCCGCTGCGCTGAGGCCTTGGTGTAGCTCAGCGCCACGGGAGGAAAAGCTTTGATGGTGTAGGCGCCGGTGCTGCCCGCGGGGCGCTGATATCCCTTCTGGGTGACGGAGAGGAGCCGGCTGAGCGAGGGGTTCTCGTCGTAGGTGAGGTCCACGGATCGCACCAAGGTCGGCACCGCGCTCCGCGCCGGGACGCGGTCAGGATCGAGCCCAGTGGCGGCCTCGGGACCCAGTTCCTGAAACCAGTGGAACATGAGCACGCGCTGGCAGAGGCGGTGGGTGCGCTGCTCGAAGCCGGCGCGGTACTGCGAGAAGGGGTCGAGGCGCGCGTGCCAGTGGCGGTCGGGCGCGGGGTCAGGCGTGGGCTGCTCCGGGTCGTGCTCGCCGTAGTCGAGGACCACCTCCAGCATGCAGCTCGTGCCGCTGGTGTCACCGGGGACGGTGTTGCCATAGAGCACGCGCTTCAGGTAGCGGTTGGTGAAGGGCGCGAGGCCGCGGCGACGCGCGTCTTCGTAGAGGGCCGGTGAGACGTTGGCGAGATCCTCGGCCACGTAGCGGTAGAGGATGACGTTGCCGCGGTCGTCTTCGCTGCGCTCAAGCAGCCAGGAATAGACGCGGCGGGGCATGCTCGTGCCGCCAGGAGCGCTCGTACCGGCAGGAGCGCTCGTACCGGCAGGAGTGACCGGGATGCTCGGGTCGGCGATCTGCGCGTCGTGGGAGGCGCCGTACACGTGGGTCACGTTGTCGCGCGTGGTCACGTGCCAGTGGACGTCGTCTGTGGTTCGGCTGCGCCAGCGCTCGATGCGGGCATAAGCGCCTTCAAGACGGGGGCGGTAGCGGCGCACGTCGTGGTCCTGGCGCAGCGTCTCGTCCAGGGTCCCGCTGGTGTTCAGGGAAGGGACCAGCTCCTCGAAGCCCGAGAGCAGGAAGAGGTCCGAGTCGCGGGCGTCGTCGTACCGAGGGACGCCCTTGTCGGTCTTGCGGGTGATTGCCGGGGCAGCGAGCTGCCATCCGAGGCCGAAGAGGCCATTGCCCGCGCCGGAGTCGTACGAGAGCGAGAGCGAGGGGCCGGATCCCTGTCGGCCCGGAGTGAGCGGGAGGGGGATGTCGAAGCCACCGGTGCCGGTGGCGGGGGCGACGCGGAAGGCCTCGCCCAGGCTTCGGATCGCGCCGCCGCCCCTGGGCAGCGAGGGCGCTGGGGATGTCACGGGTGAAAAGCCACCGGGGGTCGTCGCAGGGGTCGCGGTCGACGCCGAGGTCAGGGCAGAAGGAGCGCGGGATGCCGCGCCAGCAGGGAGCCGGCGGGAGCTTCGGTCGTCGTTCATGAGTGGCCTCGCGTTAAGGTCCGGTGCATGGGCTGCGGCTCGGCACGCTCCTCACCACCCTGCATTCGACGCATGGCCGATGCTCACAGTGCAGCGCTGCCGAGGGCCTGCAGTGTGACGCGCGACCTGCAGCCAGATCAATGCGAGCGTCACGGTCGCGATACCGTCGGTACGACGTGTGGATGACTGGAAGTTTCGATCCCTGAAACTGACGGCTGAGCTCGCGGAGAAGCTCGGCGGGGCGGGCTTGAGCCCTCCAGAGCGGAGCTCCATGCGCGTCCACGCGGTCGTCTTCGGTGCGTGCCACCATGGGCTTGGAGGCGTCGAAGCCGAACACGAAGCCTACGCCTTGCTCGTGCCAGCGATCGAAGTGCGCGGTCTGCGAGAAGGCCGTATCGCCACGCAACAGGATGTCTGCCCATCCCCCCACACGCCCGCGGGCGCGGCTTGACGCCCCCCCGCCCCGCGAGGATGCCTGTCCGCACCAAGAGGGAGGTCGGACATGCACAGCGCCACGCTCGGAAGCTTCGTGATCCTCGCGCTCGTCAGCGCAGCCGCGGGATGCCAGGGACAGGACAAGGCCGAGACCTCCCCCGAGGTCACCCGCGCCGCCGCGCAATCCCCTGGCGCCACCAAGGGAAACGCCGCTCCCGGAGCCTCCGGCGCGCACGGAGCCGCCCCGACCCCTGGCTCCCCTGCCACCGCGGCCGCGCTTGGGGGAGCCGCCGCCGCAGCCACCCCGACCACCGGCTACGACCTCACGGCCATCAAGACCATCCCCGATAGCTGCACCACGGCCGCCGTCGTCCTCGCCTCGGCCCCGAAGAGCGTCGGCTCCTCCTACGAGTGGTCCACCAGCCGCCAGGCCCTCCTCGCCAACCAGCAGTTCCGCGTCACCACCCAGCCCTCCCCGGCCGCCGGCGAAGTCTTCCTCGCCCCCTACGAGATGAGCGGCGGCTACGCCCTCGTCGCCCGCTGCGGCGACGGCGCCACCTGCAACCAGCTCGCCGCCATGTACAAGGCCATCGTCCGCTCCAGCCGCCCCCAGGTCATCTGCGGCCCCGTCCAGGGCCTCGGCGCCAAGGTCGCCTCCTTCCCCCTCATCGACCCCACCACCGACCTCCCCAAGCCCCAGAACGCCGCCGCCTCCTGCGCCCGCCTCAACGCCTGCCAGATCGCCACCGACCGCTCCACCCCCGGCGACCCCTTCCTCGAATGCCAGAAGGCCCCCCACAAGTTCAAGCTCGACTGCGCCAGCCGCTACCCCTGCGCCGAAGTCCTGGCCTGCCTGCAACACTGACCCTGCATGAAGCTCCTCGCCATCAACGCTGACCCTGCATGAAGCTCCTCGCCATCAGCGATCTCCACGTCGGCTACGCTAAAAACCGCGAACTCCTCGCCGAGATCACCCCCCGCCCTGACGACTGGCTGATCCTCGGCGGCGACCTCGGCGAAACCGACGACCACCTCCGCTGGGTCATCGACACCCTCGGCCCCCGCTTCGCGAAGCTCGTCTGGGTCCCTGGCAACCACGAGCTCTACGTCCACCCCGACGACAAGACCAAGGGCGCCCCCCGCGGCGAAGCCCGCTACCAGCGCCTCGTCGACATCTGCCGCGCCGCCGCCGTCCTCACCCCCGAAGACCCGTACGTCACCTGGACCGGCGACGGCGGCCCCCACCTCATCGCCCCCCTCTTCCTGCTCTACGACTACAGCTTCCGCCCCGCCCACGTCGCCGAGCAAGACGCCGTCGCCTGGGCCGTCGAGAGCGGCCTCCTCTGCTCCGACGAGATGCTCCTCGACCCTCACCCTCACCCCAGCCGTCAGGCCTGGTGCCACGCCCGCGTCGCCCTCACCGAAGCCCGCCTCGCCGCCGCCCCGAACCTCCCCAAGGTCCTCATCAACCACTTCCCCATGCGCGAAGACCTGGTGCGCCTCCGCTGGATCCCGCGCTTCTCCATCTGGTGCGGCACCCGCAAGACCCACGACTGGCACCTCCGCTTCGGCGCCGCCGTCGTCGTCACCGGCCACCTCCACATCCCCCGCACCGACTGGATCGACGGCGTCCGCTTCGAGGAAGTCTCCTTCGGCTACCCCCGCCAGCGCCCCGCCAGCCTCACCGCCGACCAGTGCGTCCGCGAGATCCTCCCCGGCCCCCCCGGCCTCGTGCACCTCACCCCCTCTTCTTCAAGCGGCACCTCCTCTTCTTCAAGCGGCACCTCCTCTTCTTCAAGCGGCACCTCCGCACCACCTGCACCGCCCTCGGAGCCCCCCCGTGCTTGACCTGCCGCCCCGCGTGGCCCACCTCTGGTACGTCTTCCACGACGACATCCAGGACCCCGCGCTCCTCGCCGCCTACCGCGCCTTGATGACCCCCGAGGAAGCCGAGCGCCAGGCCCGCTTCTACTTCCCCAAGGGCCGCCACGAGCACCTCGTCACCCGCGCCCTCGTCCGCACCACCCTCTCCCGCTACGCCCCTGTCGACCCCCGCGCCTGGCGCTTCATCCCTGGCGACAAGGGCCGCCCCGAGATCGCCGCCCCCACCGGCATCCCCCCCCTCCGCTTCAACCTCTCCCACACCGAAGGCCTCATCGCCTGCCTCGTCACCCTCGACACCGACGTCGGCGTCGACGTCGAGTTCATCGACCGCCCCTCCAGCACCGTCGAGATCGCCGACCGCTTCTTCTCCCCCGAAGAAGTCCGCGCGCTGCACACGGTCCCCCCCTCTGGCCAGCGCGACCGCTTCTTCGACTACTGGACCCTCAAAGAGTCCTACATCAAGGCCCGCGGCATGGGCCTCTCCCTCCCCCTCGAACAGTTCACCTTCCTCCTCGGCGACGATGGCCCCGCCGCTGCGTCACGCCCCATGCGCGCCCGCGACGACCTCCGCATCGCCTTCGACCCCCGCCTCGTCGACGACCCCGAGAGCTGGCAATTCGCCCTCTGGAGCCCTTCCGAACGGCACCGCATGGCCGCCGCGATCCGCAAAGGACGAGGCGCCGCTCCGTTCACCATCGAGCTCCGCCAGACCATCCCCCTCTCGCTCTAGGTACTGCGTACGGCGAATCAGGGCCCTTCGGCCCCTGCGCTCCCGATGGTCGCTACCCCCGTGACTTCGCTCGAACGCGGAGCCGAGGACCCGGTACGGACTTCGGAAACGGAGGACTGGCGAGCGCCTGCCTCCCGCCACCCCGGTTTCTGGCCGACGAGGAATCCCCGCGATCCGCTGCCCTGCCCGCGCCCCGCCCTGCCGCACCCCGGCAAGCTGCACGCCCCGGTGAAGCGTGCTGGTTCCCCCGCGGGGTGATGATATCGTCGCCGCTGTGTGGTGGATACTCTCTGGGCTGTTTATCCTCATCGCCTGGGCGCTCTGGTACACGCTCGATCTCGCGCTTGCGATCCCGATCGTCCTCAGCGTGCTCGTGGTCCTCGGCGTCATCGCGGTCCTGATCTACCGCCGGTTCCTCATGGGCCGCGCCGCCTCCGCGCTGGAGCGCGCCATCGTCAACCAGGGCGCGCAGCAGGCCATGAACGCCCGCCCCGAGCGGCGCGCTGAGATCCAGGAGCTGCAACGCCAGGTCCAGAGCGGCATCGCCGCGCTGAAGAGCTCCAAGCTCGGCAAGGGCAAGAAGAGCGGCACCGCTGCCCTCTACTCCCTCCCCTGGTACGTGATCATCGGCCCCCCCGGCGCCGGCAAGACCACCGCCCTCAAGCACTCCGGCATGGTCTTCCCCTACGCCGACCCCCGCAGCGGCGGCGGCGTCCGCGGCGTCGGCGGCACCCGCAACTGCGACTGGTGGTTCACGAACGAGGGCATCCTCCTCGACACCGCCGGCCGCTACACCACCGAGGCCGACGACCACGACGAGTGGATCGCCTTCCTCCAGATGCTCAAGAAGTTCCGCAGCCGCCGGCCGCTGAACGGCATCCTGGTCGCGGTCAGCATCACCGACGTCATCGACGCCAACGAGCAGCAGCTCGAGTCCATGGCCAAGAAGCTCCGCGCCCGCGTCGACGAGGTGATGACCCAGCTCCAGATGGTGCTCCCGGTCTACGTCCTCTTCACCAAGTGCGACCTCATCGCCGGCTTCATCGAGTTCTTCGGCGACCTCCGCAAGAGCGACCGCTCCCAGGCCTGGGGCACCACCGTCAAGATGAACGCGGACAAAACCGACCCCGGCCGCGTCTTCGAGGCCGAGTTCGACGTCCTCACCCGCCACCTCCACGGCCGCGCCGTCAAGCGCCTGGTCGCCGAGCGCAGCCGCGACGCCCGCGAGAAGATCTTCCAGTTCCCCCTCGAGTTCTCCGGCATCCGCCGGAACCTCGCCGAGATGATCTCGACCATGTTCGCGGTCAACGCCTTCCAGGGCACCCCCGTCTTCCGCGGCTTCTACTTCACGAGCGGCACCCAGGAAGGCCGCCCCCTCGACCGCGTCCTCCAGCGCATGGGCCACGCCATGGGCATCCGCACCCAGGAGACGGCCGCCCAGCAGATCGTGGAGTCGAAGAGCTACTTCCTCCACGACATGTTCATGAACGTCGTCTTCCCGGACGCCGACATCGCCGCGCGCAGCGCCAGCGAGATGAGGCGCCAGAAGATCGTCCGCTTCGCCGTCAGCGGCGCCGCCGCGGCCCTCGGCATCATCCTCGCCATCCCGGGCATCACCTCCTTCATCAACAACCGCCGCTTCCTCCGCGAGACCGAGGAGCGCGCCCGCGCCGTCGCCGCCATCCAGTGGAACGAGCCCCGCCAGCTCTCCGAGAAGCTCGACACGCTGAAGCCCATGTACGAGAGGCTCGGCGAGATCGACACCTACCGCACCGAAGGCTCTCCCGTCGGCATGGGCTGGACCATGTACGAAGGCGAGACCATCTACCGCCCCGCGGTGGCCGTCTACGTGAAGAGCCTGCAGGAGGGCTTCGTCATCCCCTGCAAGCAGCTCCTCGAAGCGCGGCTCAAGCTCGCCAAGGGCGACCAGTACCTGCGCGAGCGGACCTACCTGAAGACCTACCTCATGCTCAACGACATCGAGAACCTCGACGTCGAGTACGCGACCGGCAAGTACACCTCGCTCTGGGCAGAGGTCCTGCGCCCCATCTCCAACCTGCCCGAGGCCGACCTGCGCAAGCAGCTCACCGGCCACGTGAACTACTACCTGACGCTGCTCAAGGGGAAGAAGGTCACCCCCATCCCCACCGACACCGCCCTCGCGGAGAAGGTGCGCGGCGTGCTCCAGGCCGTGCCGGTGCGGAAGCGCTACTACGACCTCTTCGTCAACTCGCTCATCGACGAGAAGTACGACGAGACCGGCGACAACAGCCGCTCCAACCGGCGGTTCCCCCCGCAGACCCTCGCCGATATCTTCTCCGACCGCCCCGACGTCCTCAAATACGTCACCAGCAAGCTGTTCCAGAAGGAGAAGCGCTTCAAGGAAGTCGACGGCCCCTACACCGAGGTCGGCCACTTCGAGGTCCTCGCCAACATCGCCGAGGGCGCAGGCCTCCTCGAACGCGAGCAGTGGGTCGTGCCCCTCGGCAGAGACGAGCAGGCCGACAGCATCGCCAAGCACCTCGACACCCTCGCGAACGACTACGACCAGCTCTACATCCAGCAGTGGACCGAGTGGATGGCCGACCTCCAGGTGCAGACCCCGGCCAACCTCAAGGAAGCCAAGGCCCTGTACATCGAGCTGGCCAAGCCCGACTACCCGTTCCTGCGCATCCTCCGCCGGCTCGAAGACCACACCCAGTGGAAGCGCGACCAGGGCGCCCTCGGCAACAAGGCGGTCACCGACCGCATCAACCAGGCCATCAACACCAAGCTCGCCTCCCAGACCCGCGGCCTCCGCTTCAACGTCGACGTGAAGAAGATCCGCGGCCGCCTCAGCGCCGTCCCCAACGAGTTCAAGCGCACCGTGGAGTTCGGCGTCCCCGGCTCCCAGGCCGGCTCCACCCCCATCACCGACACCTCCCTCGCCAAGTACGTCCGCATCCTCGAAGGCGTCCGCGACGAGGTCCAGAAGCTCGAAGACCAGAACCCCAACGTCGACGCCCGCCTCGTGAGCGACAAGCTCGTCGACGCCATCCGTCAGACCGAGGCACTCCTCCAGCAGCTCGACGACAAGGGCAAGACCCTGCTCCGCCCCATGCTCCTCAACCCGCTGCTCATCGCCGCCGCGCGGCTCCCGCCCCTCAACACCATCACCCGCGTCCCTGCCCAGCAAGCCCCGCGCTGAAGAGCTGACCGGCAACGCTGCTGCGCGCCCCGCGTCGTCGGTCGGCCTCCCGCGAAATCCGTGAGGATTCCTCGGTCGGCCTTCCTGGCCGCGGGGCGCTCGCGACGCTTTGTCGGCCAGCTCTTAGCTGCCGTGCGGCGGGTCCACGTAGTCGACCTCGACCCCGCGGTGCGTCCGCAGCCGCGTCACCCCCGGCTGCCGCGACACCACGTAGTCAGGCCCGATGGGAACCTTCCCCATCCCCCGCGGCGTATCCACGATGAGCTTCGGCAGCGCGATCCCGCTCAGCCGCCCCTGGAGCTGCTCCATGATCGCAATCCCCCGCCCGACCGCCGTCCGCAGGTGCCCCGTCCCCCGCACCGGATCCGCCTGCAGCAGGTAGTAGGGCCGCACGCGCCAGCGCACGAGCCCCCGGAAGAGCGCCTCCAGCGTCGCTGCCTCATCGTTCACCCCGCGCAGCAGCACCGTCTGGTTCATCACGGGGAACCCGCTGTCCACCAGCCGCTTGCACGCGCGCTCCGCCTCCGGCGACAGCTCGCGCGGGTGGTTGAAGTGCGTCATCACCCAGAGCGGATGGTGCGGCTTCAGGGCCCGCACCAGCTCCCCCGTGATCCGCTGCGGCAACGTCACCGGCGTCCGCGTCGCCAGCCGGATCGTCTCCACGCTGGGAACCTCCCGCAGCCGCGCCACCACCCGCACCAGCCGATCCGTCGACATCGTCAGCGGATCCCCGCCGCTGAGAATCACGTCGCGCACCTCCGGATGCGCCGCGAGGTAAGCGAACGCCGGCCCGAGCCGCTCCAGCGACACCACCCCCCCTCCGTCCCCCACCATCCGCGAGCGCGTGCAGAAGCGGCAGTACACCGCGCACCTGTCCGTCGCGAGCAGCAGCGCCCGGTCCGGATAGCGCTGCACCAGGTTCGGCGCGACCTCGTGCGCCTCCTCCCCCAGCGGATCCGCGAGATCCCCTGGCACCTCCACGCTCTCCTCGGCGCGCGGCACGCACTGGAGCCGGATCGGGCAGCGCGGATCCGTCCGATCACTGAGCCCCAGGTAATAAGGCGTCACCCGGATGGGCAGCCCCGCCTCCTCGGCCCGCCGTGCCCCTGCAAGCTCCTCGGGCGACAGCGACAGCTCCCGATCCAGCCCCTCCGCCGTATCGATCGCGTGCCGGAGCTGCCACCCCCAGTCCTTCGGTCCAGACCGCCGCTTCCGGGGCACCGCATGCCGGCCCGACACAGGCCCCTGCGCCTGTCGCGCAGCGTCGTCCTGCCTGACCAGCGCGCTGGCGGCGATCAGCGGACTACCGCTTGCCATCAGGCTGGGCAGCGCCTCCCGTGGGCGCTGACGGTGGTGCTGCTGGAGCAAGTGGTGCCGAGGGTGCCGAGGGTGCCGACGGTGCCGACGACTCCCCGCCGGGAGCAGCGCCATCGGGAGGAGCCCCGCCGGGTGCCCCCGGAAGCCTCACGTTCACCTTCGCGAGCGCCGCCTCGTCGATCTCCACCTTGATCTTCTTCTTCAGCTCTTCCGTGAGCGCCTGCTCCCGCTCCTGAACCTTCTGCTGGAGGAGCGTCACCCGGATCGATCGATCCGCCTCCGCCAGCGTCCGCCGGTGCCCCGCCGTGAGCCCACTCAGCCTGACCACGAAGAACTTCCCCTCGTGCTCCAGCACCTCCCCGCCCACATCCCCCACGCTGGCCAGCTTGAACACCGCCCCCCGCACCACCTCCGGGATCTGCGGGTTCGCGCCGCGCGCATCTCCGGGAGGCCCCACGATGCCCAGATCCCCTGCGAGATCGATCGGCGCATTCGCACCGCGCTCCTTCGGCGCGTTGATCGAGTGCTTGTTGAAGAGTTCCCCCCACGCCGCCGCGTTCGCGACCTTCCGCGCCTGCTCCAGCACCTTCTCCGCATCGCCCCGGCTCTTCAGGACGATCGCCGAAACACGGCGCCGCTCGGGCTCGTTGAACCTCTCCGCGTTCGCCTCGAAGTAGGCCCTCACCTCCGCCTCCGGAATCTCGGCCGGCGCTGGCAGCCCCTTCCTCGCCTGCGCGAGCACCGCATCGCGGAGGGCCTGCTGGATCGCCAGCTTCACCTCCGGCTCCTTGTCGAGCCCCCGCCGCCTCGCCTCACCGGCGAGCAGCTCCACATCGATCATCTCGCCCAGCAGCTCCCGACGCCGCTCCTTCGACTGGTACCGGAGCCTGTCGAACTGATCCATCCGCTCCAGCGCCTTGCCCATCTCCCCGAGCGTGATCGGCTTCCCGTCCACCTCGGCAAGCACGCGCGACGACTGCTCTGCGGTGAGACCGAAGGCAGGCTCCCCTCCCTCCGTCGACGACGACGAAGGCTGCAGCGCGGACTCGTTGCAGCCCGCGACGAGCGCCACCGACGCCAGCAGCGCCCTCGACGCCAGCCGCGCCACCGACGCCCTCGACGCCAGCAGCGCCCTCGACGCCCTCGACGCCACCGACGCCAGCCGCCCCCCCGGAGCCACGAGCGCGCGACCCACTACGACTCCTCCCCCACCACCGTCCCGATGTCGTCTCCCAGGCACACCCGGAGGATGTTCCCCCGCGTGGTCAGCTTGAAGACCCGGATGGGCAGCTTGTTCTCCCGGCACAGCGTCACCGCCGTCGAGTCCATGACCCCGATCTTGTCCACCAGGAACCGATCGTAGGTGAGGCGGTTGAACATCTGCGCATCCTCGTGCCGCTGCGGATCGCGATCGTAGATGCCCTCCACCTTGGTCGCCTTGAACAGCGCCTGCGCCTGGATCTCCATGGCCCGCAGCGCCGCCGCCGTGTCCGTGGAGAAGAACGGATTCCCCGTCCCCGCCCCGAAGATCACCACGTACCCCTTCTCCAGGTGCCGGATGGCCCGCCTCCGGATGTACGGCTCCGCGATCTGGCGGATCTCGATGGCCGTCATCACCCGCGTCGGCACCGCCTGCTTCTCCAGCGCATCCTGGAGCGCCAGCGAGTTGATGACCGTCGCCAGCATCCCCATGTAATCGCTCTGCGAACGATCCATCCCGGCGCTGGCACCCTTCAGCCCGCGGAAGATGTTCCCTCCGCCGACGACGATGCCGATCTGCACCCCCATCCGCTGCAGCTCGGCAATCTCTGCCGCGACCCGGAGCAGCGTCTCGGGATGTATGCCGAAGCCCCCCTCTTTTCCGCAGAGAGCCTCGCCGCTTATCTTCAGGATGATCCTCCGGTACTTGAGCCCGGAGGCCGGGCTGGGAGGCGGAGGGAGCATGGAATCCTTCTCTTCAGCCACGGCGCATCTCCTAGCCGGCCACGGCCGAGAGGGCAACCCGATGGATGACCGCTTGCCCACCAGGAAAGACAGGGGTATCCATGGCGGCCTATGGCCCGCGTCACCGTCGAAGACTGTCTTGAGCGTGAAGAGAACCGCTTTGCCCTCGTCATCCTCGCTGCTCAGCGGACGCGGCAGATCATGAAGGGTGCCGACCCCGAGGTCCGCACCAAGAACAAGCCCGCCGTCACGGCCCTCCGCGAGATCGCGGCCGGCAAGGTCCACTTCAACCGCAGCTCGCACGAAGTCGTGAACGAGTGGCTGAAGCAGGTCGGCTCGGCCAACCGCTGACCGCTACCCTCCGGGAGTGTCTCCCCCTCCTCAGAAGCGCCTGAAGCAGCCCTCCGCGGCTCGCTCCCGCGCGCCCTCAAGCGCGCCTTCCAGCTCGCCCTCTCGCTCCAGGAAGCCCCCCCGAGACCTCGAGCTGGAGGCGGGAAGCTCGGCGCACTACGAGAACCCCGCCTACTACCGGCAGACCTACGCCCGCCGCACCCACGACGTCCGCTACTACGTCGACCTCGCGCTGAAGCGGCGCGGCCCGGTGCTGGAGTACGGCTGCGGCAACGGCAGGATCACCCTCCCCATCGCCCGCACCGGCGTGGAGATCCTCGGCGTCGACCTCTCCCCTCCCATGCTGGGCGACCTGAAGAAAGCCCTGCGCGAGGAGCCCGCCGACGTGGCCCAGCGCGTCACCCTCCGCCGCGGCGACATGCGTCGGGTCCGCCTCGACCAGCGCTTCCGCCTGGTGATCTGCCCCTTCAACGCGCTCCTGCACCTCTACACGCGCGCCGACATGGAGGCCTTCCTCGCCCGCACGCGAGAGCACCTGCTCCCGCACGGCCAGCTCGTCTTCGACGTCTCCATGCCCGAACCCGAAGAGCTGGCGCGCGATCCCGCCCGCGCCTACGCCACCCCTCGCTTCCGCTACCCGGACGCCTCCTCGGGTTCGAGCGTCGTCAAGTACACGGAGCGCTTCGACTACGACAAGATGCGCCAGGTGCTCTTCGTGGCCATGGAGTTCTCCCCGGTGAACGGCGGCGAATCCTGGATGACCCCCCTCGCCCATCGCCAGTTCTACCCGCAGGAGCTGGAGGCCTTGCTCCACTACAACGGCTTCCGGATCACCGCACTCCACGGCGACTTCAGCGAGGAGCCAGCCACCAGCAGCTCCTCCACGCTGATCTACCACTGCAAACCCCGGTAACAGCCGCACACGGAAGCGCGCGCGGCTCTCGAGGCCCGCGCGCCGCCCTTCCCGTCAGCGCTTCAGACGCCGCTTCAGACGCCGATGTAGAGCCGGTGCGCGAAGTTCCGCTCAAGCTTCGCCCGGAGCACCTTCTCGGCAGCGCTCTCGATGTCGTACTCGACGCGGCGGAACTCGAACCGCTTCGCATCGCTGTCGTAGATCGTGTAGCTCGCGCGGTTGTCGTAGTCCCGAGGCTGCCCCACCGAGCCGACGCTGACGATGTACTTGCGGTTCGCCTCGAGCGTGAAGTCGATCGCGGGGAGCTCTTCGACCGTGGTCGGCGTCAACGCGAACACCTTGCACAGGTGCGAGTGGCCGATCAGCGTGATGTGGCCCAGGTCGTTGAACATGGGCAAGCACTCCCGCGCCTGCTCCGGCGCGAAGATGTACTCGAACTCCTCAAGCCGCACGGGCGAGCCATGACAGAGATCGACGCCGATGTCCGTCAGCTTCTCCATGTACGTGAGGCTCTTCAGCCACGCCGTGTTCTCTGGCGAGAGCATCGACGCGTGCGCATCCAGGGCGTGACGCGCTGCCTCGTAGTAGTACGAATAGTCCATCCGGCCCGCGACTGCTGCGTCGTGGTTCCCGAGGATGGTCTTCTTCGCAGTCTTGCGGACCAGGTCGGCACACTCGTTGGGAGAGCCGCCGTACCCGACCGTGTCGCCGAGGCAGTAATAAACGTCGATGCGTTCTTTCCTGTACGCCTCGAGCACAGCGCTGAGCGCCTCGTAGTTGGCGTGCGTGTCGCTGAAGATCCCGAGTCTCATCTCGACGTGAGGGCGGAGCTTAGCATGAGGTCCTCGAATTCACGGTATCAATTCCAACCCAATCGACCGAGATCGATCCCGCAGGTCCCATCAGGTCCCATCAAGTCCCCACGCGCCCCCTTTCACGCATGACAGTCCAACGTTCTCGGCTTTTTTGCTGAACTTTGCAACGAGAGAAGATCCTCTCTGTCGCGTGCGAGTGCTGTGTACTACATGGCACGCAGAGGTGGCTAACTGATGGTTAGGAAAGACCACGGGGTCGGTACGCTGCGAGACGACGCAGAGGCCAACGAGCACGCGGCACCGGAACTGGTGGCCGATCTTGCCCGTAGCTGCATCCAGTTCGTGGAGAAGGCCGTCGGCGTACGCCTCGACCACACGCCCGAGACGCTCCCCCTCCTCGACCACTACCTGGAGCAGGCCCGGGCCGTCGCGGCCGCCAAGGCCGAGACCCTGGACCTCCTCGCCAAGTCCGCTGGCGCCTACTTCGGCGAGGTCGTCCGGCGCCAGCATGTCGCCTGGTGGAGCGCGAACGAGGACGACCCCCTCGGGTGGCGGCTGGAGTTCGAGGCCGTCTACCTCGCGTTCTACCCCATGCTGTTCATCCGCGAGGTGATCAGCCGGGAGACGTCACCTGGAGCACCCCAGGGCTCCCAGGGGAAAGAGGACGACCAGCGCGACGACGACGACGACGACGACGACCAGGACGACGACGACGACCAGGACGAGGCCCAGGAGGCGTCGGCGCCCACCAACGGCGTCGGCGACCATGGCTCGAATGGCGTGTCACACGGCACGAACGGCGCAGCCGCCGAGAGCCGCGACGACGCCCTCGCCCTCCTCCACATGCACGACCAGGACCGCTGGGTGCTCGCCGCGCGCCTGGCCAAGCTCCCCCCCGTCTCCGAGGAGGAGTACTACGCGACGTCCACCCGGCTCGAAGTCATCGACCTCGCCGTGGAGGTCATCCGCGCCCGCCAGATCGCCGAGGGTGGCGACGAAGACGAGTACATTCCGCTCGAGCCCGGCGACTACGAGGGCAACGACTGATCGCTCCACGCCTGACACGCGGGGACGCGCGCGGCTCACCCGGCGGCTTCCACCTGGAGCTTCAGGTCCTCCTGGAAGCGCACGTCATACACCGGCAACCCCGCCGCGAGCCGCGCGAGCGTGGCGCTGAGCTGCTGCGCGCCCAGCTCGGCCACCTTCGCACACAGCGCTTCCAGATCCCCCCGCTGAAGCCCGGTCTCAGGCCGCCGCACCAGGAACGCCGCCACCTGACGCCGCAGAAACGTGACCACGTCTGGATGGTTCACGAAGATCTGCGTCGCCCCCCACGCCGGCGACACCAGCGGCACCCGCGTGAACGGCCACACCTCGTCGGAGAGGCGCACGTTGATCACCGCCCCTTCGCGGTGCCCCCCTCCCAGCACCACCGTCTCCGCCTCCGGAATCCCCTTCCAGCGAAGCCTGAAGAACTCCTCGAAGAACCACCCCACCAGCTCGGAGCGCGCCCCGTAGGCCTCTCCGTCCTGGAACATCGACCGCAGGTGCCCGCACCCGATGTGCTCCGCCACCGCCACGTGCTTCAGCATCAAGGGCTGCACCTGCTCCGGAGGCCGCTGCAGATACCGCGTCCACTGCAGCCCATCGATGCTCGTGGGCGGGAGCTGCGGCCCGAGCTCCGGATCCTCCCTCATCGCCGCGATCAACCGGTTCATCGAGGCCACGTCCGTGTGCACGTAGAAGTGCCCGAACGTCTCCAGGTAGGCCGCCATCAGCCTCGCGAACCCCTCTCGGCTCACCGGCTTCCCGCGCAGCGCCTCCGCCGCCGCGATCGCCAGGAGCAGCTCCCCCGCATCGCCCCCCGGCGTCCCCACCACGCCATGATCATCGCGCCCATCCACGCACGAGATCTTCCCGTGCAGCAGGAACGCCGCCATCTTCACCCACTGCACCGACCGCGGATCCCCCACGTGCTCCCGGATCTGCGCCAGCGTCAGCTTTTCCGGGGGCGACTCGGCGGCGTCTCCCGCGTCCTGCACCAGCTCTCGCGCAGACTCCGACAGCGTCTCCACCGTGCGCCGCTCGAACCCGCCTTCCTGCAGCGTCGCGAACCCCAGATCGCGCCAGGCCACCATCCCCCCCGCCATCGACGCGACCCACGTCATCCCTGCCTCCGAGAGTACCCGCGCCGCCGCCGCCGCGCGCTCCCCCGAGCGGGACACCAGCACCACCGGCGCATCCGCGGGCAGCACCTCGGCGATGCGGCGCACCTCCTCGAACGGCACCCAGCTCACCCCCGGAATGTGACCGAGCGGCCCACGCATCTCCTCCGCCTCGCGCACATCGACCACGTGCACCCGCGTCCCCAGCTCGATCACTACCTGCGGGCGGATCTCCGGGCTGCCCGCCTCGTTGAAGCGCAGCGCCGACACCCAGCTCATGCGCAGGAGCCGCTCTCCAGGGGAGAGCCCTTCGGGGATGGGAAGAGGAGGAGGCGAAGGAGGAGGTGACGCGGAAGGAGGAGGTGACGCGGAGGGAGGGGTTGCCTTGGAGGCCGGTGAAGGCGGGAATCCTGCGCTCATCGCGCCCCCGCCAAGCAGGAGCCGCGCCAGATCCCTCTGAGAACCAGAGGCCTCGGAGCGGCTCCCTGACCGTTCCCTACCGCTGCACCACGCGACCCACCTTCGGCTGCTCCGGCGGCGAGGAGAGCCGCTTGTAGAGCTGGTCGAGGGTCAGGGTGATGTCCGCGTAGAACGTCGAGCCCACCGGGCTGAAGAAGACGTTCCGCCGCTGCCCATCCTCGCCGAGCTGGAACGAGGTGTTGTTGTAGCCCACGTCGACCAGCAGCTCCGGCAGCACCTGGTACGCCAGGCTGACGTCGAACACGGTGAGCGCGCGGTAGCTCGTCCGGTCCTCCATGCGGGAACCCTGCACGCAGCCGGTCAGGGTCTGCGCCTCGCAGCTCGCCGACTCGAACGACGCCGGGAACTGGCTCCAGAGCTGCGCGAGCCCGTTGAGCTGGAGGTTGCCGTAGATCGGCATGAAGAACGAAAACCCGGTGATGAGCTGGTTCTGCACGAGCGCACCACCGGTGAGCTGATCGGAGATGCCCGTCGACCCACCGGCATCCTGGCGCGGGCGCTGCAGGTCCGGGTTCGTGGCCGTCGACGCCCGGTTGAACTGGTGCTGCCAGGTCTCGCTCAGCGTGAAGATGATGTTGTTGAGCCCATCGGCGTTGCTGCCGAGCAGCTTCACCATCTGCCGCACCCCGACCCCGAGCGAGGTCGCCAGGTAGCGGCCCTGGTAGCGGCTCCAGCGCGACGTGGGCAGATCGAAGCCACCGCTGGCGATACCCCAGGTCTTGTACTCGCCGCCGCCGGCCAGCGTCGGATCCCGCGCCGCCGCGGCGCCTGCCGCCGCAGCGCCCTCGCCGGCACCGCCCCCCGAGTACAGGGTGCGCGTGTACGCGAGCCGGAGCGGGATGTCGTTGAGGTCCACGTCCCGCTCCCGCGTGCTGAAATCGCTGTTCGTGAGATCCCAGCGCAGCGTCAGCGAGCTGCTCACGCGGAGCTGGTTCACCGGGTCACGGTAGATCATGTACCCGGGCACGAACGTGAACGCCCACGTATAGGCCTCGGCGTCCGAGCCGATCATCTCCTGCCCCACGCCGAAGATGCTCGTCGTGGCGCTGTGGTTCCAGTTCAGCAACGTGCCGGCCCACCGCAGCGGCGGCGGTGACTTCGGCTCCTCCACCACGGGAGACGCCGCACCCGGCGCTGACGCCTGCACCGGAGCCGGCGGCGTCGGCGGCGTCACCTGCTCGGTCGCGGGCGGCGTCTCCGTGGGCGGCAGCGTCGGCGGCGGCGGCGGCGGCGGCTGCTCCGATGCAGGCGGGGCATCTTGCGCACCCACCTGACCTGCCACCGCACCTGCCTGGCCTGGCGCCGCTGCACCCTGCGCCCCCGCAGCCACCTGCGCACCGGACGCGGGCGTCGTGGCTGACGGCGCGCTCGGAGCAGCGGGTGCCGCAGGCGCTGGGCTGGGAGCGGGGGCTGGCGCTGCGGGCTGCTGCGCCTGCGCAATCGCCGCTGTACCCAGCACGCCGGCCGCTGCCAGCACCATGGTTCGGAGCGTCGTCTTCACTACTTCCACCTCGCTCTCAGCTCGCATTCACCGCAACGTGCAGTCCGCCCTCAGTGCAACAGCACATCCTGCGGAGTCTCATGGCCACCCGCGTGCGTCAACGTACCGGCGCCCCCGTACGTGGCCATGCGGGCATCCCCTTATGCACGATCCGATCCCATCCAACCCATCCGCGCAAGCCATCGATATCCTTCAATCTTCCGGAGCCCCGCCATCTCCCAGCCCCTCTCCACCCCCGGGCGCCGTCAGTCTGCGCACGAAGGATCACCGTCGCGTTGCTGACGCTCCGGCCCCTCCCCAGGAACGGAAAGGCCTGGCGTATGTGAGCCCACCCCCACCCCCCATCCCTCTCTTCCCTTCTCCTTCGCCCCCTCCAGCGGCTGCTTGTCTCGCGCCTCGTTCTGGTGATCCTCGCTCCGTGACCACCTCTCGTCGCGCCGCCTCCGTGCTCGCCTTCGCGCTCACCACCACGGCAGGATGCTCCGCCCCGCCCCACCCCCCGAACTCCATCCACGGCTCCCCTCCTGCCCCCATCGCCATGACCCCTCCCAGCCGCCCCGAACCCACTGCCCCCGCGCAGATCGCCGCCGACCCCCCCGCTCCCTCCGCGGGCACCGTCGAGGCGCTGCGCGACGCTGTCCTCTCCTCCTCTCAGGCCTGGGAGACCACGCGCTCCCTCGTCGACGAAGTCGGCCCGCGCTTCGCGGGCAGCCCCGGTGATCGAGCCGCCGTCGCCTGGGCACAGCGCACCCTCACCGCGCACGGCCTGCAGAACGTCCGCGCCGAGAAGGTCAAGGTCCCCCGCTGGCAGCGCGGCCATGAAGCCGCGCACCTCATCGCCCCCTACCCCCGCGATCTCGTCGTGGCGGCGCTCGGAGGCAGCGCCCCCACCCCCCCTCGCGGCATCACCGCCGAGGTCATCGCCGTCCCCACCGTCGCCGACCTCGACAAGCTGGATCGCAAGGCCGTCGAGGGCCGCATCGTCTTCTTCCACGCCCGCATGGAGCGCACCCAGACCGGCACCGGCTACGGCAAGGCGGTCTCCATCCGCACCGCGGGCCCCAGCGCCGCCGCCCGCAAGGGCGCGGCCGCCGTGATCATCCGCTCCGTCGGCACCGACGTCGAACGCATCCCCCACACCGGCGCGGTCTTCTACCAGGCCGACGCGCCCCGCATCCCCGCCGCGGCGCTCTCCGTGCCTGACGCCGAGATGCTCGAACGCCTCCTCGCCAAGGGCCCCGCGAAGCTCACCCTCACCCTCGACAGCAAGGTCCTCCCCGACGCAGAGTCCGCCAACATCCTCGGCGAAGTCCCTGGCAGCAGCGCCCCCGACGAGATCGTCCTGCTCGGCGCCCACCTCGACTCGTGGGACCTCACCCCGGGCGCCCTCGACGACGCTGCCGGCTGCGCCATCGTCATCGAAGCCGCCCGCGCCATCGCCGCCCTCCCCCGCAAGCCACGCCGCACCGTGCGCGTCGTCCTCTTCGCCAACGAGGAGTTCGGCATCTCCGGCGCCCGCGCCTACGCCGCCGCGCACGCCGCCGAGATCCCCCGCCACCTCATCGCCATCGAGGCCGACCTCGGCGACGGCAAGGTCCTCACCGCGAGCTTCCTCGGCTCCGACACCGCCCGCCCCGCCTTCGAAGCCCTCGTCCGACCCCTCGTCCCCCTCGGCGTCACCTTCATCCCCGACGACGCCCACGGCGGCTCCGACCTCATCCCCCTCCGCGCCCTCGGCGTCCCCCTCGCCGACCTCCACCAGGACGCCACCCGGTACTTCGACGTCCACCACACCCCCAACGACACCATGGCGAAAATCGTCCGCGAGGACCTCGATCAAGCCGCCGCCGCCTACGCCGCCTTCGCCTACGCCGCCGCCGACATGTCGGGCGACCTCGGCCGGATCCCCGAGGACAAACGCCAGCGCCGCTGAACCAGACACGGTCTGACACACGGCCGACACACTCTTGCGGCCGTTGCCTTCTACGGTAGCGCGCGCATGGAAGCTCTCTTCGATCCGTCGCTGGGCGCGACGAACCAGATCCTGGTCTTCGTCTGCCTGGCCATCGCCCTCGGCTTCGAGTTCGTCAACGGCTTCCACGACACCGCCAACGCCGTCGCCACCGTCATCTACACCAACGCCCTGCGCGCCCCCGTCGCGGTGGTCCTCTCGGGCATCTGCAACTTCATCGGCGTCTTCGTGGGCGGCATCGCCGTCGCCATCGGCATCATCCAGCTCCTCCCGGTGGAGCTGCTCGTCTCCAAGGGCGTCGGCGCTGGCCTCGCCATGGTCCTCGCCCTCCTCCTCTCGGCCATCACCTGGAACCTCGGCACCTGGTACTTCGGCCTGCCCGCGTCGAGCTCCCACACCCTCATCGGCGCCATCCTCGGCGTCGGCATCGCCAACTCCCTCACCCCCGGCCACACCTTCGGCGACGGCGTGCGGTGGAGCAAGGCCGGCGAGATCGGCCTCTCCCTCCTCGTCTCACCCCTCATGGGCTTCACCCTCGCGGCGCTGCTCATGCTCCTCATCAAGCGCTTCGCCCGCGACAAGGCCATCCTCGCGCGACCTCCCAAGGACACCCCTCCCCCGCGCGGCATCCGCGCCTTGCTCATCGCCACCTGCTGCGGCGTCAGCTTCGCCCACGGCTCCAACGACGGCCAGAAGGGCGTCGGCCTGGTGATGCTCATCCTCATCGGCCTCGTCCCCGCCAGCTTCGCCGTCAACGTCACCGCCGGCCCCGAGCAGATGACCCTCGCGGCCGAGGCCACCCGCAACGTCACCACCATCGTCCGCGAGCACCACGACGCCCGGAGCGCCGGCAAGGTCACCGAGGTCCTCGCCGAGCTCGGGCGCGTCAGCCGCATCCTCGAAAGCAGCCGCACCACCGCCGACATCCCCCGCGACGACCGCTTCCGCGTCCGCCAGCAGATCCTCCTCGCCGACCGCGCCATCGAAGACATGGTCCGCAAGGGCGACCTCGGCCTCACCTCCGACGAACAGAAGCAGCTCACCAGGCAGCGCAAGCAGATGAAGTCGCTCACCGACTACGCGCCGAACTGGGTCCTCTTCGTCATCGCCCTCGCCCTCGGCATCGGCACCATGGTTGGCTGGAAGCGCATCGTGGTCACCGTCGGCGAGAAGATCGGAAAGTCCCACCTCACCTACGCGCAGGGCGCCTCGGCCGAACTCGTCGCCGCCACCATGATCGGCTTCTCCTCGATCATCGGCCTGCCGGTGAGCACCACCCACGTGCTCTCCTCCGGCGTCGCCGGCACCATGGTCGCCCAGCGCTCCGGCCTTCAGCGCTCCACGGTGCGCAACATCGGCCTCGCCTGGGTGATGACCCTCCCCGCCTCGATGACCCTCTCGGCCATCTTCTTCCTGATCTTCCGCGCCCTCTTCGGCGCCTGAGCCCCGGCGCGCCCCCCCAGCAGCCTCACTTCTTCTCGGTCGACTTCTCCGGATACGCCAGCGCGAGCGACAGGAGCAGGTTGTTCTGCGCCTGCAGCTTGTCGACCAGAAGCGGCTCCCGCACCAGGCGCAGCTCGTAGTCGATGCTCGCCCACTCCACGAGCTTGAAGGACAGGGTCCCCACCAGGGCGAGGTTCGCCAGCTCGAACGCCCCCCGGTCCTCCGTCGTCGGCAGCGCCGAGTAGGCCAGCGGGATCAGCACCTCGCCCATCAGCCGGTACGACACTCCCTTCTCCGGCAGCGTGCCCCACAGCTCAATCGAGGCCTCCGCACCGATCTGGTACGCATCGCTCAGCTCCTGCACCTCGACCGCCGGCGTCGCCGCGTCGTCCGAGAGCGCGAGCTGCCCTCGCGCAAACGACTGCCGCGCCCCGACGCCAGCGCGCCCCTCCATGCTGAATGCCTCCGAGGTCACCGGCTGCGCGAACGGCCCAATCGACTCCTTCAGCGTCAGCGGTCGGAAAGGATCGGTCATCGTGAGCCGCTGCGTCTCCACCCTGTCCACCGTGCCGTCCACCCGCTGGATGAGGTACGCCGTCTCCACCGGCCTCACGTCCGCGCCGCGGAACATCGTGGTGCTCGCCGCGACCCGCACGAAGGGTCCGAACCACGGCAGCGCGTGGTACAGCAGCGTGGAGTCGGCGTTGGCGAAATCCCGCGCCTTCACCATCTCGTCGATGAGCGGCGTGCGCGCCATCCCACCCGCGACGCCGATCACCGTGCGCCACTCCCACGGCCCCTTGTTGTAGAGGAGCGTGCTGTCCAGCTTGAACCCGAACAGGAAGCTCATCCCGTCGGTCTGCCCGAGCACGCTCCGGTTGTCGCTGATGCTGAGCTGACCGCCGACGTTGAGCAGCCCGCTCAGGCCTTCTTTCCGGTCACTCGGCTTCTCCGTCAGGTACTCGTGCTTCGGAGCTTCGAGCTTCTTGGGCAGGTCCTGGGCTGCCGCGGGCAGCGCCATCAGGGCGGTGGCCAGCGCGCCTGCAGCGCCGGCAAACGGATGGTGTCGCATGGTCTCCTTCGTAGCGTGGATCGTCGGCTCTTGGAGGGCCGGCTCGTGAATGCCTGGCGCGATGGCAACCCCCATGCCGCGCAGGCCTCCCCGCACTTTCCGCGCCCTGGACGCCCTCGTCCTCCGGCGCTGCAGCCTCCTGGCCTCACTCCCTGAGGCGCCGAGGCATCACCCCTTCAGTCCTCCTCGCGGCCCCCGTGCCCCCGCCGGTGCTCCGCGAGCGCGCGCCGCCCCTCGGCTCCGTCCGCGTCGAGCTTGTCGAGCCATGCCTGCTTGTAAGGCCGCATCGCCGCCGTCACCGCCTCGGCGATCACCAGGTTGCGGTACCACTTGGAGTCTGCCGGCACCACGTACCAGGGCGCGTGCCGCGCCGAGCACTTCTCGATCACCGACTCGTACGCGTCGGTGTAGTCGTCCCAGTGCTCCCGCTCCTTCCAGTCGTTCACGTTGAGCTTCCACGCCGTCGACGGATCGCGCTCGCGCTCGAGGAGACGCTTCTCCTGCTCCTTCTTGCTGATGTGCAGGAAGAACTTGAGCACGATGGTCCCGTGCTCCGCGAGCAGCTCCTCGAAGTCGCTGATGTGCCCGTAGCGGGCCTTCCACAGCGGCTTGGGCACCAGATCGTGCACCCGCGCCACGAGCACGTCCTCGTAGTGCGAGCGGTTGAAGATGGCGAACTCCCCCCGCCGCGGCGCATGCCGGTGCACGCGCCACAGGAAGTCGTGCTCTCGCTCCTCCGTGGTCGGCACCCCGAAGGACACCACGTTCACGCCGCGCGGATTGAGCGCGCCGACCACGTGCTTGATCGAGCCGTCTTTCCCGGCCGCGTCCCTACCCTGGAGGACGACGAGCACGCTGTTCAACCGCGCGCCCCACATCAGCTCTTGCAGGCGGAACATCTCCTGGTTGAGCGACTCGAAGCGGTTCGCCGCTTCCTCCTTGGTCACCCCGTCCGGTGGATCCGTGGAGATGTCGGAAAGGCGCACCTTGCGCCCTGATTCATCGAATCTTGCTGCGGGCATGCCCGACATCTACGGCAGCCAGTCGCGCACGGCCACGGGAAACGCACGTCCCCTCACAGGCGTAGCTGACTGGCCCTCGCGTCCAGGCGATCGACGATCCAGGTGTGATGTCGGTGTTCCGTGGCGAGGTGCCGACGCATCACTGTCCGGACCGGCTGCGGCAGGTGGGGCCGTGCCGCGATCCGCGCGTGGAGCCGCTCGGACTCCGCCTCGTTCACCTTCATCGCCTCGAGCACTTTTCTGTCGCCGAACAGGGCGACGATCACCACCTTCCCCCGCTTGAGCATCTGCTTGAGATCACTCGCCCCTGCCGGCTCACCGCCAAGCTGGCGCACCAGGGCGCAGAGTTCGCTGACCTGACGCACGTGGTCTTCCAGGAACCCCTCGATACGGGCGCGATCCCGGCTCTCGGCGACCCGACCGACGGCTGCTTCGTAGGCCTCGATGGCCTCGTACTCGAGTTCGATGAGCTCGTTCAGCAGATCGAGGACGGTCTTGTCGCTCCTCATGATGGCCATGTTCGAAACTCCTCTGCTTACCAAGGGCAAAGCCGGTGCCGGCTGCGATGCGTGACGTTCCCGCGCAGCATTCAGACTCGGTGAAGACCCGCCGCCCCAGACACCCCTCAGCCGAGAAAGCCCGGCGAATTTGCACGATCGCGCCGGTGAGCCAGAGTGGCGGGTAAGTCTGCCGCACCCGCGCGCGTTCGGGCGCGCGTGCCGGACAGCACCTGCCGAGCCCCGAGGCTTCACGCCAGGCTGGCGAGCAGTTACCCTGCCCACGAGGACGCATGGCGAAGGAGCAGAACCTCCACGAGGGAACGGTCGTTGCGGGACGTTACCGCATCGAACGGGCGCTCGGCGAAGGGGGCATGTCGACCGTCTACGCGGTCCGGCACGTCCACACGGGCGAACTCCTGGCCATGAAGCTCCTGCGCGCAGCAGCGACGAACGACCTCCGTTCCGTCGAGCTGTTCCGGCGCGAGATGCGGGCCCCCGCGCAGATTGAGAGCGAGCACGTGGTGCGTGTCACCGACGCCGACGTGGCGCCGGAGCTCGGCAACGCCCCCTTCCTGATCATGGAGCTGCTCCGCGGGCAGGACCTGGAGCGGGAGGTGCGGGAACGCGGCGCCATCCCTGCCCCCGAGGTCCTTCTCTACCTGACCCAGGCCGCGCGGGCCCTGGACAAGGCTCACAAGCTCGGGATCATCCACCGCGATCTGAAGCCCGAGAACCTCTACCTGAGCCGCCGCGAAGACGGCACGCCCTGGATCAAGATCCTCGACTTCGGGATCGCCAAGATCGACCCCAACGTGGCCACCGAAGGCACGGGTGGCATCGGCACGACCGCTGCTGGCGAGGTGTTCGGCACGCCGCTCTACATGGCTCCCGAACAGGCGCGTGGACAGAACGACGAGGTGGGCCCCTGGACCGACATCTGGGCCGTCGGCGTCATCGCGCACAAGCTCCTCACCGGGAAAGACGCCTGGCAGCCCCGGTCCCTCGCGCACCTCGTGTCGCTCGTGGCTTACGAGCCCATCTCGACCCCGAGCAGCCGCGGCGTAGATCTCGGCGGAGGCTTCGATGAGTGGTTCCTGCGTTGCTGTTCGCGCGAGTCCGATCTTCGGTTCGCGACGGCCGGGGAGGCCGTGACAGCGCTGTCCACTGCGCTCGGCGTGAAGGCCGCCGACCCCACGGCCCTGATCCGCGAGCCCCCCCCTGCGCTGCCGGAGCCCTCGGAGGACGCGCGGCGCGAGGCGCTCGGAGGCAGCCGCGAGCTGCACCCCTCCTCGTCTCCCTTGAGCCGTACGGAGTCCGAGCAGCCGGTGCGCACGGGCGCATGGATCGCGGGGGCGCTGTTCGCGGTGATGCTAGGAGCCGGAGGTCTGTTCCTGGCGACGCGCTCCGGGAGCGCGCGGGTGACCGCTCCCGCGCTGCCCGGAGTGCACCTGGCGGCGTCCGCGGCTGCACAGTCGGGAGCCGAAGCTGCAGCGGCCGGCGCGCCCAGGCTCACCGAGGAGGCCCCCCTCCTCATCCGGCAGCCCGAGGTGCTGTCGATCGGAACGGCCATGCCAGCAGCGTCACCTGCCTCGGTGACCGTGGACGTCCCCGCGGAGAACGGCCAGGCCGTGGATGGTCAGTCCGTGTCCACGAAGGCGCCTGTGCGCGTGACCTCCGAGGCCCCTGCGGCGAAGGTCACGCCTGCCGGAACGGCGGGTGTGAGCACGGTGGCTGGCAGCGGGAACGGCGCCGGTGGACGGCGAAAGCCCCCGCGCAAGAAGTCGGACCCCAGGCTCGACATCCGGGACTGACCTCTGTCACCGCGTGCCCGTCGCCTGCTTCGCCGCGCGCTCCGGGTCACTGCCTGGGTCGTCGCGGCGCTCGTGGTCCTGACCGGCGTCCTCTACTTCGCCTGGACGCACCGGATCCGACCCGACGACGCGCAGCGCCCGCTGTTCCAGGGCGTCCTCTACGCGCGGGAGGTCGAGGACACACCGTGGCCAACCATCGCGCACGTGGTGACCGTCGACCTCGCGTCCCCGGGCATCGACTTCCTGGTCACCCCGGGAGATCCCGTCAAAGATCTCCCGCTCATCGGCCGCACCACGTCCGCATTCCTCGCCGAGTTCAAGGTCCAGATCGCGATCAACGGCGACTTCTTCGACCCGTGGTGGTCCAGCTCCCCCTGGGACTACTACCCCCGCCCGGGCGACCCCGTGTCCGTGGACGGCGAAGCCGCCTCGGGAGGCGTGGTGTACTCGCGCAAGCACCGCAACCCACGTCCGCGCACGCTCTACCTGAGCCACGACCGCAAGGCCGCCTTCGACACGCCCCCTGGAGAGCCCTTCGACGCCATCTCCGGCATCACCTTGCTGGAGGGCGGCGCGCCCCGCGTCGCCGACACCGCCTTCGCCAGGAACCGCCACCCGCGCAGCGCCGTGGCCCTGGACCGCGCGCGACGGAAGCTCCTGCTCGTCGCCGTGGACGGGCGCCAGCCCAGCTACAGCGAAGGCATGGGCCTCTCCGACCTCGTCGCCCTCATCCAGCGGCACGGCGGCCACGACGCCGCCCTCTTCGACGGAGGCGGCTCCACCGCCCTGGTCATCGCTGGGAAGGACCGCACCCCCGAGGTGCTCAACATGCCCATCCACACCCGCATCCCTGGACGGGAGCGGCCCGTGGCGAATCACCTCGGCATCTTCGCAGCCCCCCTCGGCCAGTGAGCCACCGACGAAGGCACGCCTCCGTCGATGGCCAGAGGCCCACACCCGACGTCACGGATCGACGCAGGTGAAGCTCTCGGCGGCGTTCGGATCCCCGCTGCCATCGTAGCGCGGGAACGCCGGGTACTTGCACAGCGGGCGGCGCATCGTCACCTCACCGCTCTCTGCGATCTTCTCCGCGACGAGCCCCTGGGCCGAGGGAAGCTGCTCCTTCTCCACCCAGGCATCGACGGCCGCGAGCAGATCGTCCGTATCGGCCCCGCTCCCCCCACCGCAGTGCTGCACACCGGGCTGCAGGAAGAACTCCATGGAAGCATCGCGGCTGGCCGCGCCACCCACCGCGCCCGCGACCGCGTCGAAGTAGTCGATGGAGCTCTTGTAGCTGATGGCCCAGTCCGTGGTGCCGTGCGCCATGACCAGCTTCCCTCCCCGCGAGAAGTACGCCCCGAGATCCGGCGCCGCGTCGAGCTGCGCGGCCGCCGCATCGATGCGGGCCTCATGCTCCTCCGGCACGAAGGACGCGACCTCGTACGCGGGGTCCTCCAGCAGCCAGTACTTCACCAGTCCCTCGGCGAGCGCGAGCTGGAACGAGGGCTCCTCCGCGTTCGTCCCCAGCCAGAACGCCCACCCGACCGGATCGCTCTCCCCGCCCGGACCCCAGCCCGGGTACACGTCGCGCGAGCCGATCATGGTGGGCCCGTAGACCGCGCTCACGGTCTCCACCTGAGCATCCGTCAGGCAGCCTTCGCCGTTGCCCCCGGCGGCGCAGCGGAGCGTCTCGGGGTCGAAGGTGCACGCAGAGACGTCGCTGACAGTACCGTCTTCGAGCCCGTCGAGCGCGTCGCACTCGGCGAGCACGGCGTCCGTGAGCGTCTTCAGCGCCGCCGCGTCGAGCGCACCGCCCGGCGTCCAGTGGGTGTGCCTGGCGTTGTTGACGAAGGCCATGATGAGGTGGGTGAAATCGTAGGCAGGCGCGCGGGAGACGATCCCGTCGTAGTCCTCGGGGTAGTGCACGGCCTGCATCAGCGCCTCGCGGCCGCCGTTCGAGCACCCCTCGAAGTAGCTACGCGCCGGCGCCTCCCCGTAGTGCGTCTGCACGATCTGCTTCACCACCTCCAGCGTCCTGTGGCTCGACCGGTAGGCGAAGTCTTCCCGCGCCTCGGGGTTGTTCAGCGCGAACGAGGCATCGCCCGCCGCAGCCTCCGGATCGGCCTCGTGACCGCCATTGGAGAACACCCTCACGTACCCGCCGCTGTTGGCGGAGGGCGAGTAGAGCACCGGGTAGATGAACCCATCGAAGCCCCCGCCGCCCCCGAACACCAGCTTCTTGTTCCACTGCTCCGGCAGGTGGGCCTCGAAGCGCAGCGAGGTGCGAATGAGCCCCGTCACCCGACAGGTCGCGCCACCACCGTCCGCGGCCTCCACCGTCTCCGCCGCCTCCACGGTCCCCTCGCCGAAGGTCTTGCCCTGCAGCGCGCTGCACGCATTGGTCTCCCCGGCAGGACCAGGTTCGTCCGTGCCGCCGCACCCGGAGGCGAGCAAGGCGGCCGTGCTCACCACCAGGGCGCGACCGAGGAAGCCAAGGCACAGAGAAGAATGTCGTGTGTTCATGCGATGCATGTAGCGCCACCCTGATGCCGATGCACGCTGCCGCCAGGCGCGGACGACGCAGACGTTCCGGGGTGCGTCACTGAACCAGGAGGTGGGCCGCGCTTCCCCTCACGTCGTGGTGAGCGTCGGCCTCGGCTCCGGGTCGCCCGCACTGCGGAGGAGCGCGATCCCCGCCGCGTACACCGCGAGCCCTGCGAAGGCCATGGACCAAGGCACCTGCTCCGTGGACGCCGCCACCTCCGGCGCGAAGTACAGCAGGCTCGCCGCGAGCCCATTGTTCAGCACGTGGATCAGCATCCCCGCCCCGATGGATCCCGTCCGGTAGCGCGCGTACCCCATGGACAGACCGAGAAAGAGCGTCGGCAGCAGCCGGTAGAGCGAGCCGTGGGCCAGCCCGAACACCAGCGACGAGCCCACGATGGCAATCACCGGCCCGAGCCGGCGCAGCCCCGAGAAGAGCAGCCCCCGGAAGAGCAGCTCCTCGCAGACGGCGGGCATCACCGCGGTCAGCAGCAGCACCAGCGGCAGCGGCGCGCCGTCGAGCAGCACCATCTTGCCCAGCTCCTTCGCGAGCTCCGGGGGCGGCGGCAGGAACCTCACCAGGAACCCCGCCGCCACGACCCCCCCGGAGAGCCCGACGAGCAGCGCCCCGAGCGCCCCGCGCCAGGGGGGAAGCCGCAGCGCCAGCGTCTCCCGCGCGGAGAACCCGAACCCGAGCACGAGCACCAGCGTCGGCAAGAGGAACATCCCGAGCTGCGTCACCGCGAGCTGCTTCGCGACCCCCAGCTTCGCGACGGAGAGGCTCCCGTAATAGAACACCACCAGGATGATCCCGAGCGCCGTCATCGAGAAGGTGGCGCTCGGCACCCCACCCCCCCGACGTTCGAGCCCCAGCACCGCCCGCGCCCCCTCCTGCCCCCCGAGGAGGATCTGCTCCCGGGCGAAGACCCGGGCGGCGAGCAGCAGCGCGAGCGCCGCGTAGATGGCCGAGGAGACCAGCGTCCAGAAGATCAGCGCCGTCTTCACCTCCCCGAGGAACAGCGCCTTGATCAGCAGCGCGATGTTCAGCACCGGCACCAGCGACGTCCACGGGTCCAGCTCCAGGATGGGCAGCGACGCCACCCCCGCGAGCAGGGTGAGCGGCACCGTGGCCGGCATCAGCGCGTTCTGGCCGTCCTTGAAGTCGCGCGCGAAGACCGCGAGCGCGAGAAACAGCGCCGAGAACAGGAACGTCACCGGCACCAGCAGCCCGAAGGTCAGCAGAAAGACGCTCGGCGCCACCGACTCCACGTCCGGCAAGAGCCGCCGCACCGTGAACGCCAGGCTGATCACGTTCGCCAGCGCCGTGAGCACCGCGATGCACCACACCGCGAGGAACTTCCCCCAGATGATCTCCAGGGGCCGCACCGGAGCGCAGAGCAGCGTCTGCATGGTCCCCCGCTCCTTCTCGCCCGCCGTCAGGTCGATGGCCGGAAGAAACGCCCCCAGCAGGGACATCAGAAGCAGCATCATCGGCATCATCGACCCGAGGAGCTGCCCCACCCGGCGCTGCTCCGGAGCCGCGTTGCGGAAGAGCGCCTCGATGGGCGTCGAGAACCCCTCCGGGACCTTGTGGTTCACCTCCCGCTCGGTGCGGATCACCTTGCGCGCGCGGGTGATCGCCCGGTCGAGCCGACCCCGGGCCGTCGTCGAGTCCGGCCTCACCGAGTCGTAGTAGATCGACACCTGCCCCTGCCGATCCTGCTCGATGGCCGGCGCGAAATCGCTCCACGCCACGAGCACCGCGTCCACCTCGCGCCGCCCGAGCGCCGCCCTCGCCGCGAGCAGGACCTCGTTGTCGGGCTCGCTCCACCCCGCGGTGATCTGGGAGGCCTTCCCCTTCTCGATCGCCTCCTCCTCGTCGACCGGATCCGGGAAGGGCGGCGGCGCCAGCGACCCCTCGGTGAGCTTCTGCCGCACCTCCTCGGGAGCGCCCGCCCACGGATGGACCTCCACCCGCTCCGCCTCACCCAGGACGCGCTCGAACGACGCCGGCAGCCGCCCCCACACGGCGACCACCGAGGGCCGCGCCGCCCGCGCCGCCGACTCATCCCCGAGGAGCTTGCTCACCCCGATCGCGAAGATCGGGTAGAGGATCACCGGCAGCAGGACGAGACGCATCAGCGTCCTCCTGTCCCGGAGCGTCTCCAGCAGCTCCTTGCCCAGGATCGTCCAGATGATGGCGAACCGCATCATCTCCCCTCCCCTGCCCCCTCCGCCGCCTTGCTCTGCGGCACGGCCGGCGCTGCCGACGCTGCCGATACCTGACACCGCTCCACGAGGTGCAGGAAGGCGTCCGTGAGGTTCTTCTCCCCCGTGTGCTCCAGCAGCTCGGCCAGGGTCCCTTGGTCGATCACCCGCCCCTCGTGCACCAGCACGATCCGGTCGCACAGGTACTCCGCCTCGCTCATCACGTGCGTCGACAGCAGGATGGCCCGCCCCGCCGCCCGCTCCCGGCGGATGGACTCCACGATGAAGCGCCCGCTCAGCACGTCGAGCGCGTTGGTCGGCTCGTCGAGGATGAGCAGCTCCGGCTCGTGGAGGAATGCGCGCGCGATGTTGGCCCGCTGGCGCTGCCCCGTGGAGAGCGTGCCGCACGGCCGCGCCGCGAACTCGGTCATCTCCAGATCGCGCACCAGCACCTCGATGCGCCGCTCCAGGCGGTCCGCCTCCATGCTGTAGAGGCGCCCGAAGTAGCGCAGCACCTCGCGCGGAGAGAGGCGCTGATAGAGCTGGGTGTCCCCGGAGAGGAACCCGATGCGCTGCTTCGCCTCCAGCGGTCTCTCCGCGACGTCCACCCCGCCCACGCGCACGCGCCCCTCCGTGGGAGGCAGGATCCCCGCGAGCACCCGCAGCGTCGTCGTCTTGCCGGCCCCGTTCGGGCCGAGCAGCCCCACCACCTCGCCGGCGCGGACGGTGATGTCGATGCCGTTCACCGCCGTGACCTTCCCGAACCGCTTCACCAGCCCCGTGGCCTCGAGCACCGCAGCCGGCGCGCCCTCCGCCAGAGCCTCCACCGAAGCGCTCACCGAAGCGTCGACCGGAGCGCTCACGCGCGGGTCTTCCTCGCCCCGAGGGCCGCCAGGATCATCATGGTCGCCTCGTTGGTAGCACGGAGCCGGCGAACGCCGGAAGGTTCCAGCGCGGCCCCCAGCCTGGCCGCGATCGGGGCCGGGGCGCGCCTCTCGCGGTCAGGTTGCCTCTGGCAGATCGATGTAGAATGTAGTGCCGAGGTGCGGGTTCGGGTGGAACCCGATGCGCCCCCCCATGGCCTCCACGATGGCCTTCGCGAGCGCCAGACCGAGCCCCGCGCCCCCCCGCTGACGCGCCTCGCGCCCCTCGCGCCCCTCGCGCCCCTCGCGCACGTCGCGCCCCCCCATCTGCGCGAACTTCTCGAACACCCGCCCGCGCAGCGACTCCGGAATGCCCCGCCCCCGATCGGAGACGCCGATCCGGATCATGCCTCCCTCGTGGCGCGAGACCTCCACCCGCACCTCGTCTCCTGGCGGCGAGAACTTCGCAGCGTTCACGAGCAGGCTCTCCACCGCCTGCCCCAGCCGCTCCCCATCCACCCGCGCCATCGCCCCCCGCATCGGCTCCACCAGCCGGAACGTCACCCCGTACTCGCGGGCCAGCTCCTCACCGAGCAGCAGCGCCTGCTCGAGGATGGGCGCGATCTCCTGCGTCTCGGCCGTGAACCCGGGCCGCCCGGACTCGAGCCGCTCCAGATCGAGGATATCGCTGACCAGCCGCGACACCCGCTCCGCGCTCTCCAGCGCGTTCTCGACCAGCTCCCGGGTGCGCGGCCCGATCTCCCCCGCCACCCCGCCCGCCACGAGCCCCAGCGACCCGCGGATGGATGTGAGCGGCATGCGCAGCTCGTGGCTCATCAGCGAGACAAACTCGCTCTTCACCTGCTCGATCTCCTTCCGCTCGGTGATGTCGGTGAGCTGCGTGCAGATCGCCCGTACCGCGCGGCCCTGGTCGTGGAGCGGGAAGCGCACCGCGAGATACCAGCGCGGCCTGCCGCCCACGGTCAGCAGATCCTCCGAGGTCACCGCCTGCCGCCGCCGCAGCACCTCCAGCTCCCGATCCCGGCACGTCGCGGCGAACCCCTCGGATAGCACCGCCTCGTCCGTCTTCCCCAGCACCGCCGCCGCCGCCAGCCCTGTGAGCGCCTCGAACCGAGCGTTCACGAACTCGTAGCGACCCACGGTGTCCTTCACCGTGATCACCGCCGTGGAGTTGTGCATCACCGCGAGGAGCCGCTCCTGGCTCTCCCGCAGATCGCGCTCCGCCATCACCAGCCTGGTGCTGTCCGAGAAGGTCAGCACCGCCCCCCGCACCGCCCGCGTCGCGGTGAGGTAGGGCGAGATCCGCACCTGGAACCACCGGCGCCCGTCGCCGATCTGCTCCTCGTGCGTCCGGCGTTCGCGGATCACGGAGGCCAGCTTGCCCGCCACGTCGTCCAGGGGCGGCTCGAACGCCACCTCGGTCACGCTGCGCAGCAGCGCCGCGGGTCGCAGCGTAAACGCGCGCGCCGCTGCCTCGTTGAAGCGCGTCACCCGCAGGTGCTCGTCCACTACCAGGATGGGGATCGCCGCGCTCGACTGGATGTTCTCCAGATCTGCGTTCGCCTCGGAGAGCTGGGCGGCCTTGACCTGCAGCTCCTCGTTGACGGTGGTCAGCTCCTCGTTCGAGCTCTCCAGCGCCTCGTTCAGCGACTGCAGTTCCTCGTTCGAGCTCTGCAGCTCCTCGTTCAGCGACTGCAGCTCCTCGTTCAGCGACTGCAGCTCCTCCACGAGCACCCGCATGTGCTCCCGGTTCTTGACGAGCTCCTCCTGCATCGCCTTGAACGCCGCCCCCTCCTGCTCGCCCGCGTCCTCATGCCCCACCTGTGCCGCCCACTCTCCCACAGGCTCGAAGCTCACCAGGAACAGCTCCTCGGCCCCGCCGCCTCCCCCTGCCGCAAGCCCGACGCCCTCTGGCGAGACGGGGTGAACCGCCACGCGCAGCGTATGCAACACCCCGGACACCAGCAGGGTCCGCGGCGCCCCGTGCACCGGCGCCTGCCGCTGACGCGCCCGGTGGATGAGCATCTGCACCTCGGCCCGCAGCTCCGGGCGCAGCGCCCGCACCACATTGTGGCTCGGGCGCCCCGAGGGGAACTCCAGCAGGCCGCCCACCTCCCCGTGCGCGTAATGGATGTCGAGCGTCCCGTCGACGAGCAGGCTGGGAGGCAGGTAGGCCCGCGCCGCCGCCGCGAGCAGCCGCTCCGCGGGGTGCCTGTCCCGCGACGCCCCCCCGGCCCGCCACGCGCGCGCCTCACGCACTACCCCGAACAACCCCAGCGACCGCAGCGAGGGCGCCACCTGCGCGTTGCTGCGCCGGAACAGCTTGCCCACCTTGTGGAGCGGCTCGAACAGCCCCTGGTGCGGCAGGATGCTCTCGCTCCTGCCCAGGAACAGCACCCCGCCCGGCGCGAGCGCGTAGTGGAACACCGAGAGCACCTGCGACTGCAGGGTCGGGTTGAAGTAGATGAGCACGTTGCGGCAGCTCACCAGATCCAGCCGCAGGAACGGCGGATCCTGCACCAGGTCCTGCCGCGCGAAGAGCACCATCTCCCGCACTGCCTTCGACACCTCCACGTGATCGCCGCGGACCATGAAGTACCGCGACACGATCTCCGGATCGACGTCGGCTACCGCCGCCGCCGGGTACAGCCCCCGGCGCGCCACCGAGAGCGCCTCCTCGTCGACGTCCGTCGCGAAGATCTGCACGCCGTGGTTCCTGACCCGCGGCCCGAGCAGGTCCGAGAGCAAGAACGCGATCGAGTACGCCTCCTCGCCCGTCGCGCACCCGGCGACCCACACCCGGATGTCGGCTCCCTCCGGCTTGCCGCGGACCACCTGCGCGAGCGCGTTCCGGAGCGCCGCGAAAGCCTCCCGATCCCGGAAGAACGAGGTCACCGAGATCAGGATGTCCTTGCTGAGCCGATCGATCTCCTCGGGCCGCTGCCTGGTGAGCGCCAGGTACTCGTCGAACGTGCGCACGCGGTTCGCCGCCATGCGCCGCGCGATCCGCCGCCACACCGTGGTCTCCTTGTAGCCGGAGAAGTCGATCTTCGTGCGCTGCCTCGTGCGCCCGAGCAGCATCTTCAAGCTTGGCGGCGCCTCCTCCCGCGGCAGGGTGATCGCCCCCCGCGAGCGGGCGAGGACCGTCAGCTCCCGCGCCATGTCCTCGGGCGAGAGCACGAAGTCCACGAGGTCGGTGTCGATCGCCGCCTGCGGCATCCCACTGTAGCGCGCCGTGCTCGGATCCTGCGCGAACGTGACCCCCCCAGCCGCCTTGATCGCCCGGATCCCGCTGGCCCCGTCCGACCCTGTCCCCGAGAGGACGATCCCCACTGCGTCCTCCCCCTTCTGCTCCGCGAGCGACGCGAAGAACGAGTTCACCGACGGCTTGGGCGATACCTCCCTCGCCGGCTCGACCAGGCGCAGACGGCCCTTCTGGTAGAGCAGGTTCCAGTTCGCCGGGGTGATGTAGACCGTGTTCGGCTCGGGGACGACCTGGTCCTCGATCTCCACGACCCGCATCGACGTCTCTCTGCCGATGAGCTGCGCCAGCAAGCTCCGATGCGTCGGCGACAGGTGCTGGACTACCACGTACGGGAGGTCGAGGTCGGAAGAGATGCTGGAGAAGAGTGCGCTCAGGCTCTCCAGCCCTCCCGCGGAAGCCCCGATGCCCACCAGAAACTCACGCACAGCCGTACCCCGCTCCTCCGGACGCATCCCCCCTTGCGGCGCCTCTTCCGCGTCGACGGTGTCGGCCATCGCTCCTCTCCAGCCTCGCTGCCGTACTTTCCAGCCGCTGCCCATCCTGGAGGCGGCAAGTCGAGAACGCAAGCCTGCCACCCCCCGCACGCCGCCCGCAGATTGCCGCGTCGAGCGCACGCCAGTACGTTGCACGCAGCATGATGGCCTCCTCGCGCGCCACGCTCACCGCAACGCTCCCCACCACGCTCATCGCAGCGCGCCCCACCGCGCCCGTCGCTCTCGCCGCCCGTCTCTGCCTCGGGTTGAGCGTATCCCTCCTCACCGCTGGCTGCGGCGACGACAGCGACGCCCCCGCCACCACGACCACCACGTCCTCCGAGCCTGACCCGACGCCTCGCTCCACGATCGTCGGCGCTCTCACCTACGAGCGCGTCCCTCACCTGCCGGGCGCCGACGGCCTCGACTACGCCGCCACCGCCCGCGCCCCCATCCGCGCCGCGCGCGTCGAGCTGCTCACCGAGGATGGCGCCCTCCTCGCAGAGACCGCGTCCGACGACGACGGCCATTACACCATCGACGTCCCCGAGCGCACCCGCGCCCGCATCCGCGTCTACGCCGAGTCCCTCTCCCCACCCATCGTCATCGAGGACAACACCGCCAGCGACGCCATCTACACCCTGGAGAGCGCCCTCCTCGACCTCGCAGACGAGGTGACCCTCGACCTCACCGCCACCACCGGCTGGGGTGGCGACACGTACACCGGCGTCCGCGCCGCTGCCCCCTTCGCCCTCCTCGACACCGCCCTCACCGCCTCGCGCCGCTTCATCGCGGCGGGCGCCAGCCCCACCGACTTCCCCCCGCTCCACATCAACTGGAGCCCCGACAACCGCCCCGAAGACGGCTCCATCCAGAGCGGCCGCATCGGCACCTCCCACTGGGACGACCAGGAGCTTTACATCCTCGGCGACGACGGCGTGGACACCGACGAGTTCGACACCCACGTCCTCGTCCACGAGTGGGGCCACTACTACGAATCGCGCCTCTCCCGCACCGACAGCCCTGGCGGCGGCCACGGCTACGGAGACCTGCTCGACCCCCGCGTCGCCCTCAGCGAAGGCTGGGGCAACGCCCTCAGCGCCATGATCCTCGACCCCGACACCACCTACCGCGACACCCAGGGCCCCGCCCAGGCCAGCGGCTTCTCCTGGGACGTCGACGCCAACGACACCAGCGCCGCCTCGTCCCCTGGCTGGTACTCCGAGACCACCATCGAAGCCGTCCTCCTCGACCTCTACGACGGCGCCACCGCTCCCCCCGAGCCCTTCGACACCGTCGCCCTCGGCCTCGGCGCCATTCACGAGGTGATGACCCAGGACCTCCGCCAGACCCCCGCCCTCACCACCCTCTTCTCCTTCATCGCCGCCCTCAAAGCCCGCCACCCCGGAGACGCCGCCGCCATCGACACCCTCGTCGCCCACCACCGCGCGGACAGCGGCAGCGACCAGCTCGGCATCGACCCCGTGCTCGACGTCTGGGGCACCGGCGAGACCCACAGCGGCGGCCTCCCCGGCACCCTCCCCGTCTACGTCGACGCCGCCCCTGGCGACACCCTCGCCCTCACCCTCGTCGGCGGCGCCGACTACAACGCCCTCGCCCAGAACCGCTACGTCCGCCTCAACGCCACCGGCCCCTCCCTGACCGTGCGCTCCAGCGCCACCCAGGACGTCGACCTCCTCGTCTACCAGCGCGGCGATCTCCTGGCCTTCGCCGTGACCGCCGACGGCAACGAGCTGGTCACCGTCGCAACCCAGCCCGGCGAGACCTACGTGATCAACGTCCAGGGCTACGGCATGAACCCCGGCACCTACCCCGTGTCGCTGGAGATCACCCCATGATCAGACCCGACCGAGACGAGACGCACCGGGACCCCTGCAACGACGCGCCCGCGGGCACTGCCAGCCTCAAGCCCCTGAAGGACCAGCCGATGAAGACCCTCCTCGTGGCCCTGTCCCTGCTCATGCTCGGCGGATGCGCCGCTGACAGCGCCCACGCCCCTGGCACCGCCCAGCAGCCGACGCCAGACGCCATCCAGGAAACCTCGCCCGTGCAGCCCCCGAGCACCGGCCACCAGCCGGACCCCGTGCCGCCGCCCCCTGACCCCCACGTCACCGCGAAGGTCCAGGCCCCTGTCGACATCACCGCGGAGCCCACCGCCAGCACCGCCTCCATCGCCATCCTCTTCCGCGCCGACGCGACCGACGTCACGGTCTCCGTCTGGGGCGCCGACGGCCTCGTGCTCCACGCCCCGCCCGCATCCACGCCCAACCCGGCCCGCACGGCCCGCGCTGGAGAGCGCGTCCCCCTCCAGGTGAGCTACACGCCCCCCGCGACCGCTGCGACCCTCGCCGTACAGGTGACCGGCACCTTCGGCGCCCGCCGCCTCTCCTCCGTCCGATCCTTCACCGTCGGCCGGGGCGACCCTCCCCCCGCCGCCACGGCTGCTGGAGAGCTCTCCACCGACAGCAAGGGCCGCCCCATCCGCGTCATGCGCCCACAATGACGGCCAGCGCGTGAGGCAATCGTCAGAGCGCCGTCACGCGCTCTGACCTCGCCTTCATGCATTCATGCTCCCTGCGTTCACGGCACCGTATCGTCGTCGGCCATGAGCTGCGTCGCATTCGCCTGCAGCTCCGCCTCCGCGAGGGCCGTCTCGTACAGCGCCAGGTAGTAGATCGTCCCCCGGATCGAGTGGCTCCCTCCCGGCCGGCTCCCCACCGAGAACACCGTGCTCGTCCCCAGGTTCACGTTGGAGAACTGCGCCGGCGCGTTGGTATCGAACGCGGGCAAGAGCACCCCGTTCACGTAAAGCTTCCGCCGCTGATCGGGGATGGGCTGCGTGCTGTCCACCACGAGCTGCAGCACCGACCTCCCCGCGCTCACGTAATCGTAGGCCCACCGCCCCACCGTGGTGTCCTCGATGTACGCCTGCAGCCGCCCCGCATTGTCGAACCGCAGCACCAGCGCATCGAACGGGTTCTGCGACGACTCCGAGCGCCCCAGGAACACCAGGCGCGAGAAGTTCACGATCCCCTCGATGCGCGCCACCAGCTCGATCGTGAACGCCTGGTTCCCGTTCAGCCGCGTCTGCACCTTGGTCCCCACGAACGGCGCCGATGCTGTCGCCGTGCTCCCCGCCGTCGTCCACGTCAGCCCCCGGTGCCCCTCGGCGTCCGCCGCCACCGAGAGCACCGGCATCGACGGGTTCGGGTTGCTGATCTGCAGCGGCAGCGGCTGGGACGACGTGTCCTCCACCTGCGTCACCCCCGCGGCCGGATCCTCGTTGAAGTAGTACCGCGCCACCAGGCTCTCGCCGACGGCCACCGTCGTCCCGTCGCAGTCGTCGTCCACCGCGTCGCCGAGCACCTCTTCCCGCGGCAGCACCTCGCCCTCGCACGCCCCGTAGCCGCTCCCGTCCGCGTGACAGGTCGACTCCCCCCACCTGCAGATGCCCACGTTCACCGTCTCTGGCGGCCCCGAGTAGCAGAGGATCGTCGCCCCCGGCGTGCACCCTGGCCCCTGCCCTCCGGTGCCCGTCGCGCCTCCCCCCTCTCCTCCTCCACCTTGATCACCCTGCCCCCCTTGCCCTCCCGTCCCCGAGGACGTGCTCCCTCCCGAGGGCTCCTGCCCTTCCTCGGAGCCGCACCCCACGGCCATCCATCCGGCGAGCGCCACGCTCACCACCGCCACGCCCACTGCACGTGCTGTTCGCTTCATGTCCATGTTCCCTCCGGTCCGACCGACGCCGGGTTGATGGATCGAGGCTAGCACGTGCGACCACCCCGTCCGCACCTGCTCCGAGCCACCTCCTGCCTCCGCGCCAGGCGCCCACCGGAGCGCTCCGCGACTGGCGCGTCAGGGGTGAGCCCCGGGCTTGTCAGCGCAGCTCAGGGAGCAGAGCATGCGCCTCATGAACCTGGCCTTGCTCGTCATCGACATGCAGAACGAGTTCTTCGCCGAGGGCAACCCGGAGAAGCCCTCCCTCCACGCCGCCGTGGAGTACATCAACGCCGCCATCGCCCTCTTCCGCAAGGCCTCGGCGCCCGTGATCATCGTCTCCGACATCGAGGAGCCGACCCGCATCCCCGGCAGCCCTTCCTTCGGTCTGCACGAGAGCATCACCGCCGAGCCGGGCGACCTGCGCATCGACAAGCGCGCCGGCAACGCCTTCTGGGAGACCGACCTCGACGCCCAGCTCCGCGCCCGCTCCATCGACATGCTCATCCTGAGCGGCTACTGCGCCGAGTTCTGCGTGCTCAACACCTTCCGCGGCGCGCGCGAGCGCGGCTGGCCCGCCGCCATCCTCAAGAACGGCATCGCCAGTGCCCACAAGGATCGCATCCGCCTCGTCGAGGACATCTGCGACGTCATCTCCTACGGCGCCCTCGAAGGCTGGATGGGTCTCCTGAACCGGAAGCCCTGAAACCCCGCGCTCCTGCCCCGCCCCCGCGCTCCTGCCCCGCCTCCGCGCTCCTGCCCCGCCCCCGCGCTCCTGCTCCGCCTCAGGCGCTCGCGTCAGCCTCCCCCTTTCGACGCCTTCAGCGCCTGCGTCTCCCACACCGCCGGCAGCCCGAGCTCCAGGAACACGTCGTACGCGAGCCCTGGATACGCCTCCAGGATGCGCCCCTTCACCCGATCGAGCGCTCCCGCGGGTGGCGGCATCACCGGACCCTCCTTCGCCACCTCCGCGAGCACCCGCTGCAAGTAGCCCTCCTCCCAGGTGAGCAGCTCGGGACCGCCCGACTTGCCCCTCCCTGGATGCACGAAGCGGTGTGGCGGCGACGAAAGCTCCTTCAGCCGCTCGATCCACGCCTCCGCCTCCCCGATCTCCAGCCACGCATGCGTCCCGTTCCCCACCAGGTCGCCCACGAACAGGTGCTCCCCGTACTCCACGGCCACGTGCGCCGCCGAGCACCCCGTCCCCATCACCCGCACCTTCACCGTCACCCCGCCCGCTGACAGCTCCTGATCCGCATCGCCGAAGCTCTCGGGCCTCGGCTGCTCCGCCGGATAGTCGGGCTTGTACCGCTCGAAGAAGGCCTCCGTGCGCTTCACGTGGACCTCCGGAATCTGCGCCACCACCTGCGCCGACGTCACCACCTTCACCCCGTGCGCCTGGAACGTCGACGTCCCGTTGAACTTGTCGGGATTCGGGTGGAGCACGATGGCGAGCTTCACCTTCTTCCCGGTGATGGCCTCCGCCGCCTCGATCATCTCCCCCGCCGCCGAGACCAGGAACTGCGTGTCGATGACGATCAGCCCCTCGGGCCCCTCGATCCAGTACGACGCCGTGTCGAACCCCCAGGGAATCGAGGTGTACACCCCGATCTTCGGGTCCTCCGCGAGCCGCTCTGCCTTGCCCCGACGCTTCGCCTTCCCCGGTGTTGCGGCGGCAGCAGCAGGACCATCCGCCCCCGGCATGGCAGAGCCGCATCCTGCGAGGGCACCTCCCAGTCCGAGCGAGAGCAGAGAAACGAGGCAGCGACGGGAGAGCAAGCCCATGGCGCGCAGCCTACTTCAGGCGACCCCACCCCGAGGAGCAGGCAACCCGGTAGCCCGAAGGTGGGCTTTCTTGCCCAGACTCCCCGCAACCTTGCCCTGACACGTGAGCGCCCCCACGGGCAACAGGGAGTTTGGACCCCTCATCGTCGAAGCCGGAAGCACGACCAGGGAAGCCAAACCCCTCATCGTCGGTCCTCAACCCACGACCAGGGATCCCGGACCCTGGACCAGAATCCCGGAACACTCCTCCCGATGCTCGCCGTGAGCGTCGGAGAGAGGGTGGACATGCGGCTGGGTAGAGCCAGGTCACTGCGCAAAGCCAGATAAGACGGCACCGCTCTCCGTAACTGAAAGGAGAAGGAGCAGGTGCAGCCGCCCGGGAGTCCGAGCACGCCAAGCCACTGGGCACCACCGCGTCGCGTGCAGGTGACCAGACAGCTCCGAGGAGGAGAGATGCCGTGCCCTCGTTGACCCACGAAGCCTTGCTGCTTCTGTTCAAGAACAGGCCCACACTCGCGGCCGAGATCCTGCGCGACACCCTGGGGGCTCCCGTGCCCACCTTCAGCGAGGCCCGCATCGAGCCCGCCGATCTGACCGAGGTCGTGCCCGTCGAGCACCACGCCGACCTGGTGGTGCTGCTGCTCGATGGAAAGCCGGTCCTTGCCATCGTCGTCGAGGCGCAGCTCGGGCGTGATCCCGACAAGGCATACTCGTGGCCATCGTACCTGGTCGCCGTGCGCGCGCGTTACCGATGCCCGGCATGCTTGCTGGTGGTGACCACCGACCCCGCCATCGCCCGCCGGAGTGCGGAGCCCATCCTGGTGGGTCCGCCGCGTCTGGTGCTGCAGCCTTACGTGCTTAGTCCCGAGGCCGTTCCGGTAATTACCGAACCTGAGGAGGCGCGACTGAGGCCGGAGCTGGCCGTGCTCTCGGCCATGGCGCACGGCCAGAGTGATGTTGGGGTGTCCATCGCCATTGCTGCGATAGCTGCGGCTGCCGGGCTGGGGGGCGAGCAACAGCGACTCTACGTGGATGTGGTACTACCGTCGCTGAACGAGGCGGCGAAGCGAAGTCTGGAGGCGAAAATGAAGGGCGGTTACGAGTACCAGAGCGAGTTCGCGCGCAGCTACGTGGCCCAGGGACGAGACGAGGGACTGCAAGAGGGGCTGTTCAGGGGCAAGGCTCAGGCAGTGCTCAGTGTTCTGGAGAGCAGAGGGCTGGAGGTTTCCGAGCGCATCCGGGAGCGCGTCCTCGCAACGAGGGACCTTGCCGAGCTTGAGCACTGGATCCGCCGCGCGGTGGTGGTCGGCGACGTGGAGGAGCTGTTCTCGACTTTGCCTTCCTGAGGGATTCCGAAGTAGCTGACGCCCCCCCTCAGCCCTGGGTAAGAAAGGCGCTCGGCGCGCCGAGTGCGAGGGGCTCGCGGGCAGCGAGCCATACGGCCGGAATCGAGGGGCGGCGAACAGGGCCACGACACCGCCGGCCATGGCGCAGGTGGTGTCGCGGTCCGAGGGTCGTACTCGCGGGCACGTCAGTCACGTCAGGCACGTCAGGCACGTCAGGCACGTCAGGCACGTCAGGCACGTCAGGCACGTCAGAGGCGGGGATTCCCGGACCGAGGCCGCGAGGACCGGGGACGGGCGGGTCAGTCGTCGCGGCGCAGGGCGTGGCGGACTTCGCCGGTACCGAAGCGGCGGACCAGCTCCTCGCTGTCGACGCCGAGCAGCGCGCAGCCGAAGGACACGACCTCGGAGGCATCGATGCAGTGGAGGGTGTCGCCGGCGAAGAGGGCGACGAAGACGCCAGGGCAGGCGGGGAGTGGCGCGCGGCCAGACTCGCAGAAGTACACGAGGGGGCGAAGCAGGCTGGCCTCGAACCAGGCGCGGTCGGCGCCCTCGGGGACCACGACCTCGTAGGCGCGGACGCGGGCGGCGCGGCCTCCTCGCTGCTCACGGATCTCGGCGAGGGCGGCGGTGGCGCGCGTCGCGGTGTCGGTGTGGAAGGCGCGGGCGAGGAGGGGGGAAAGGTCGGCGGCAACCATCGCGTCCTGCATAGCCTATCGCAGGGGCTTTCGGGGCCGCGCGCCCGATTGGCGCGTCCGGGGGCGAGGGCGCCGGGGCAGCATCACATCGGGCCGATCACGGCCCACACCAGGGTGTGGGCGATGGCGGGAGCCCAGAGCGGCTGGTCGCGGCCGCGGAGGACGCCGAAGATCAGGCCGAGGAAGATCCACGTCACGAGCTGGGTGGCAGAGCGGGGGAAGTGGGTGGCGGCGAAGAGGAGGGCGGTGAGGATCACGCCGAGAGCGCTGCCGAGGCGGGAGATGAGCGCGGGCTGGAGGTAGCCGCGGAAGAGGGTCTCGTCGGCGAGGGCGGCGACGATGCCGGCGCCGAGGCAGAGCATCCGCACCGGGAAGGGCTGGGCGAGGATGGCGTCGAGGAGCGCGGGAGGGGTCATCCCGGCGGCGAGGAGCATGGAGGCGATGCACACCAGGCAGGGAAAGAAGGCAGCCACGCCCAGCGCCACCTTGCCGGGAGAGAGGTCGCGGAATCCCAGGTCGCGGAGGCTGACGCGGCCGAAACGCAGCAGGGCGAGCCAGCCGAGGACGAGCACCAGGGCGGCCTGGATGCCGAGCAACGCGAAGGAGGCGCGCGAGCCGCCGAGGGGGCCCTGATCAGGGCCGAGGTACGCGCGCGCGGCGAGGAGGCCACCGCCAGCGATGGCCGCGCGGAGGGCGACGAGCGCGATGGCGTGGAGGAGGTGCGCGCGGCTGCCCGGGGGGAAGCGCGCGGCTGGAGAGCCAGGGGTGGGGGAGGACATGGAAGTCGGCGCAGGGAGCTACCACAAGGCGCCCCCCGGTGCGCGCTTCTTGCGCCCAGCCTGCGGGACGACGCTCGGCACGGAACCGCGTGCAGGCGCTGGCACGCGCGCGCCAGCGCCTCGGGCGGTCGAGCGCGATCGGGCCACGACGTCGCCCCGATGGCCATCACCACGCCCGGCCTGGCCATCACCACGCCCGGCCTGGCCATCACCACGCCCGGCCTGGCCATAACCGCGGTGCACCTGGCGAGGGCAGCGCGGGTTCCGATTGACACCGCGCGCGGCCAGGTCGTCCGCAGGTGCGCAGGTGCGTGCCACTGGAGGTGAGCGATAGAGACGTGGGTCGATGGCGCCCTCATGGAGCGTGTGCCACGATGTTCGCCGCATGGGCGAGGCCCCCCCCGGCGCCCGGAAACAACACCATGCGAAGGCGTCCCATCTTCGAGCAAACCCTTCAGGCCATGCAAATGGCCCCGGCCCTTTCCCGCTATCTCTCCAGCTTGGAGCAAGCGGATTCAATGCCTGCCGACGTGCTGGAAGCATTCCAGTCCGAATCGCTGCGGGCCATCGCCCGGCGTGCGTACGAGAAGTCGAGCTTCTACCAGGCCAAGATGGACCAGGCGGTCGTCATGCCTGTGGACATCAAGAGCACGGCGGATCTCTCGCGCTTGCCGCTCCTGAGCAAGGACGAGCTGCGGCAGGACCCGTACCTCTTGCTCACCTGCGCGAGGGAGGACATCGCGCTCATCCAGGTCTCCACCGGGACCACGGGGGGACAGGAGGTCTACCAGATGTCCACCTGGAGCGATTACATCCTCCACGACCTCGCGCCCCGCTACCCGAAGCTGTTCCCGGTGGGGCCCGGTGACATCTGCATGAACGCGCTGCCGTACGAGATGAGCACGGCGGGGCTGTCGTTCCACAAGACGTTCATGGAGGGCTACCAGGCGACGGTCATCCCGGCGGGCAAGGGGGGCGCGTACTCGACGCCCTCCAAGACCATCAAGGTGATGAAGGACCTGCGGCCCACGGTGATCGTCACCAGTCCCTCGTGGGCGATCACCCTGGCGGAGGAAGCCGAGCGGGTGTCGCTCGATCTCAGCACCCTGAACCTCAAGAAGATCTGGCTCACCGGCGAGGGGTGCTCGCCGGCGTTCAGGAAGCGGGTGGAGCAGATCTGGGGCGCGCAGGCGAGCTTCTTCTACGGGTCGCTGGAGTGCGGGGTGCTCGGCATCGAGTGCGACGAGCACAACGGCTACCACGTGCCCCAGGCGCACGTGCTGATGGAGCTGGTCGATCCGGCCACGGGGCTGGTGGCGGCGCCGGGGGATCCGGGGGAGATCGTGGTGACCTCGCTGCTCCGCTACGACAGCCCGGTCATCAGGTTCAGGACGGGGGATCTCGGGGTGCTCGACCTCTCGCCCTGCGGGTGCGGGGCGCGGATGCCGCGGTTCTTCCTGAGGGGGCGCGCGTTCGACCAGATCCGCTTCCGGGGGCGGGCGCTGTCGCCGATCTACCTGGAGGAGCACCTGCTCCGGATGCCCGAGGTGGGCAACTGGTTCGAGATGGTCATGCCCGTGTGCGACGAGTCGAGCATCAAGGTGCGCTGCGAGCTGGCACGCGGGGCGAAGCACCGGCCAGGCCTCGCCGAGGTGCTCGCCGGCAAGATGGAGACGGCGACGGGGCTGCCGTTCGAGCTGGAGATCGTCGAGCAGATGCCCCGCCCCACCGTGAAGGCGGCGCGCGTCGTTCGCAACTGACTCACACCGTCACGCGAGGAGGGGGTTCGATGATCATCGACGCGCACGCGCACGTGTCTCCGACGACGTACGGCTCCGCGGAGCTGTACCTGCAGCAGCTCGCTCAGGGCGGCATCGAGCGAGGGGTAATCAGCCCCGGGGGCATGCTCGATGTGCGGCACATGGGCGATTACATCAGGGGCGAGCGCAAGCCCGAGCCGGTGCCGAAGAACGAGTACATCGACGAGGGTCTGCGCCTCAGCCAGGGTCTGTACGGGTTCGCCTGCGTGGACCCGTGCGCGCCAGGGGCCGGGGAGACGCTGGAGCGCTTCTTCCAGAAGGGCTTCCGGGGGCTGATGATCTCGCCGCTCGTGCACCGGTTCGGGTTCGGAGACGAGGTGCTCGCGCCCCTCATCGAGATCTGCGCCGCACACGAGGCGCCGATCTGCTCGCACGTGGCCTTCAGGCCAGGGGCGAACACCGACGATTACGTGAAGCTGGCGCGGCGATACCCGCGCACGCCATTCATGCTGGAGCACATGGGCGCCGGCCCCGCCGACACCGAGGCCTCGGCCGCGGCGGCGACGCTGGACAACCTGTTCGTGGAGACGTCGCTGGGGAGCTACCTGCACATCCAGGAGACGGTGAAGCGGGCAGGAGCCAGCAAGGTGATCTTCGGCTCCGAGTTCCCGCTGTCCCACCCTGCGGTGGAGCTGCAGAAGCTGCTCCTGCTCCCCATCACGGGGAGCGAACGGGACAAGATCCTGGGTGGGAACATCCGCGATCTGCTCCGCATCGAATGCTCCTGAGCGCAGGCCGGAGGGGGGTGTCATGAGCGCATCGAGCCAGCTTGCGGCCATCAATCAGGTGCTGGAGCACGCGCGTAGCTCCGATTTCTACCGGGGTCGTCTGCCAGAGGGTCCCGTCCAGTCGTGGGACGATTTCAGGCGGATCCCGTTCATCACCAAGGAGGACGTGCGGCGGCAATCTCCTCACGGTCTGGTGTGCGTGCCGGGAGACGCGCTGTCGCAGTACCACGAGTCCTCGGCGACCACCGGCGAGCCGGTGTCGGCGTGGTACACGAACCGTGACCTCTCGGAGATCCGGGAGCGGTTCGCGCAGTGGGGGGTGGGGTTCAGGGGGGGTGAGCGGGTGCTCGTGCGCTTCCCCTATGCGCTGTCCACCATCGGGCACTTCGTGCACGCGGCGGCGCAGCACGCGGGGGCATGCGTCATCCCCGCCGATAGCCGGACCACGGTCACGCCATTGCCGCGCGTCGTGGAGCTGCTCCGGCGGCTCGACATCACGGTGCTCGCCACGCTCTCGCTGTCGGCGGTGATGGTGGCGGAGACCGCAGAGATGGCAGGGCTCGATCCGCGCCGCGATTTCCCGCGCCTGCGGGCCATCTGCTGCGCGGGAGAGCCACTCTCGCCGTCGCGCCGGAGGCTGCTCGAGGAGATCTGGGGCATCCCGGTCTACGACAACTACGGGATGACGGAGACCGGGCCTCAGGCCATGGATTGCCAGGCGCGGCGGCTCCACCCCTGGCAGGACCAGTTCCTGATGGAGATCCTCGACGACCGCCTGGAGCAGGAGGTGGCGCCGGGGGAGACGGGAGAGCTGGTGGTGACGTCGCTCACGCCGCGGGCAATGCCCATGATCCGCTACCAGACCGGAGATCGGGGGCGCCGCCTGGAGGAGCCTTGCGCGTGCGGGGAAGACGCGACGCTGGAGATCCGGGGGCGCGCCGCGGACACGGTATGGATCGGGGAGCGGCCCTTCGATCAGTGGACACTCGAGGCGATCGTCTCGGAGCTGCCGAGCCGTCGTTTCTGGCGGGTGACGCCCACGAAGGGCGGGCTGCGCTTCGTGGTGGAGCGCGAGCGCGACGAGGATCGCATCGAGCCCGACCTCCTCTGGCGGCTCGAACAGACGCACGGAACACGGCTCTCGGTAGAGCTGGTCCCCAAGGGGACTCTTTACGATCGGAGGGAGCAGATCGCATTCGGGATGTCGGCGAAACCCATTTACATCGACCGCGAGCACAGCGGCGCTCCGGGTTAAACAGCAGGAGAACGGTCTCACCATGAACATTTCATCATCCAATGGCAGCTCCCACAACACCAACGGCAGCAATGGCCACGGTATGCACCACGGGAGCAGCGGCAGCAGCGTCCACGAGGGGTCGCTGAGCGGCTCGGGGAGCCACCCGAGCGGCGTGACGCCGCCACCGCTCGTGAAGGGGATCAACGACGCAGTATCCATGGCGAAGCGGGAGCGTATCCGCCTGGAGCGGCACGAGGGTGACCGGAACCGGATGGAGGAGCAGCACGCCCTCGTGGTCTGGTTCGACACGTCAGGGCTGGCGAGCCCCGACGATTGCCAGGGGATGCTGGAGCGCATCGTCAACCTGGCGTACACGGGCGTGGTCCTCTACCCGGCCAACGTGGCCACCATGGCGCAGGCGATTCCGTCGCGCATGCTGAAGGTGTTCCACGCGGAGAAGCTGGAGGATCTGGCGCGGCTCGCGGGCCTGCCCCAGAACGGCAAGGACGTGGTGATCGCCAGCCACGACGTGCAGCTCCTGGAGCAGGCGTCGCAGCGGGGATTCGCGACCTGCTACCGGGCGTACGTCGACGACGGCAACAGCCTGCACGCGTCGATCGCGGAGGGCTGCCAGCACGCCTACATGATGGTGCGCTTCCGCGATCCCACGAACATCCCGCTGGAGCTGGTGATCGCGACGCTGCAGGCGACGCGCACGGTGCTCATCAAGGAGATCAGCACGCCCACGGACGTGGACGACGCGATCGTCACCCTGGGGGTGATGGAGGTCGGCGCGGAAGGCGTGATGTTCTCGCCCCGTTCGCACGAGGTGCTGAGCGATTTCGTCTCACGTCTGGGCCGGCTCGACAGGACCGCGACCAAGCTCGAGGTCGCCACGATCGTGCGCAGCGTTCCCATCGGGATGGGGTATCGAAGCTGCATCGACACGACGACGCTCTTCTCGCCGACGGAAGGGATCCTGGTGGGCTCCACGTCGCAAGGCGGGATCCTCTGCTGCCCAGAGGTGTTCTTCTTGCCGTACATGGAGCTGCGGCCGTTCCGCGTGAATGCGGGTGCGGTCCATAGCTACGTCTACAATTTCGGAAATCGTACCGATTACATGAGCGAGCTGCGTGCAGGTTCGCCGCTCATGCTCGTCGACCGCAGCGGGGCCACGCGCCGCGGCAGCGTCGGGCGCATGAAGACGGAGGTGCGGCCGCTGCGGCTCATCGAGTCCGAGTTCAAGAGCGGGGAACGGATCAACGTGATCATGCAGGACGACTGGCACGTGCGCATTTTCTCGGACGACGCGAAGCCGCTCAACATCACCGAGCTGAAGGCAGGCCACAAGGTCCTCGGGCACATCGCGGAGCCCGGGCGGCACGTGGGTATCAAGGTCGACGAGCACATCATCGAAACCTGAGAGGCGCTTTTTCCCATGGATGGAGTTGCAAAGCAGATCCGCTGGTCGCGTTTCCTGGACCGTAAATCCGGGCGCGGCATCATCGTCCCCATCGACCACGGGCTGACCATCGGTCCCGTGGAGGGGCTGGACAGCGCTGAGCAAGTCGCGCGCTGGATCGGTCACCCGGGGATCACCGGGGTCATCGCCCACAAGGGCATGGTCGAGCGGCTCGGCCGGCTCGGGTTGCTGCGCGGCAAGGGCATCATGGTCCACCTGAACGGCATGATGTCCCTCTCCGCCGAGCCGGACCGGAAGGAGCGGCTGACCTCGGTGGAGGCAGCCCTCCGCCTCGGCGCCGACGCGGTATCGCTGCAGCTCAACTTCGACGGCAAGAACGACGCCCACAACCTGACCGAACTCGGAGAGCTGGTGGACGAGGCCCGGCACTACGGGATGCCGGTGCTGACCATGCTCTACGACAAGGTGGTCTGCGACACGGAGGAGCTGAGCATGAGGCGGCAACGCCACCTCGTGCGGGCCTGCGTGGAGCTGGGGACCGACGCGCTCAAGCTGGCGGCACCCGCGAGCCACGCGCAGATCCCCACGATCCTGAGGGGCGTGCACGAGCACACCGCGATGTTCTTCGCGGGCGGTGTGGTGCGCTCCGAGGAGGAGATCCTCGCCATGGCGCGCGAGGTGGTGCTCCACGGGGGGACCGGCCTGTGCGTGGGGCGCAACATCTTCCAGCGCGAGGACGTGAACGCGATGCTCTCGCGGCTGCAGAAGATCGTGATGGCCGAGGGCCTGCGCTGGGGCCTCGCCGCGGGCGACAACGACTACGAGGAGGCCGCCCAGTGAGGGTCCTCCGCGCCGTTACCTCGTCCGGAGATCAGCCATCCACGCCGACGAAGCGCCGGCTTCTGGTGAAGAAGTTCGGTGGTTCGTCGGTGGCCGACGTGGAGCGCATCCGCCGGGTCGCGAAGCTGTCGCTGGAGAGCCAGCGCGCTGGCGACGACGTGGTGGTCGTCGTCAGCGCGATGAGCGGCGAGACGGACCGGCTGCTCTCCTTGGCGCACAAGCTCGCTCCGCTCCCGGACAGCCGGGAGCTCGACGTGATGGTCGCCACGGGAGAGCAGGTGTCAGTCGCCCTGACCGCAATGGCCATCCACGCCGAAGGCGGCGACGCGCGCTCGGTGCTCGGGCACCAGGTCCCCGTGCTCACCGACAGCGCCTACACCAAGGCCCGGGTGCTCTGGGTCGAGGAAGGTCCGCTGCGCGATACGCTCGCGCGCGGGCAGATCCCGGTGGTCGCCGGGTTCCAGGGGGTGGACTCGGGTCAGAACATCACCACCCTCGGTCGCGGGGGCTCGGATACGTCGGCCGTCGCTCTGGCAGCAGCGCTGGGTGCCGACGTCTGCGAGATCTACACCGACGTGGACGGTGTCTACACCGCCGATCCACGCTTCTGCCCCACGGCGCGCAAGCTTAGGTCAGTGGCATACGAGGACATGATCGAGCTCGCGTCTCTGGGGGCGAAAGTCCTCCAGGTACGCAGCGTGGAGATAGCGATGAAATACGACGTTTCGGTGCACGTACGCAGCTCGTTCACCAGTGAAGAAGGGACCTGGATCGTGAACCGGGAGAGGGCGCTGGAGGGGAAGGTTCTGACGGGCCTCGCCTGCTCCAAGGGCCAGGTGCGGGTGGAGCTGGCCGGCATCGAGCACCAGCCGGAGCTGGTGGTGTCGCTGGCCAGCCTCCTCGCCGAGCTCAACGTGGCCGTGGACATGCTCTGCCATGCGCGCGATGCGGAGACGTCCACCACCACGACCATCGCGTTCACCCTGCCGGATGTGGACCTGCTCCGCGCACGGCAGCACCTGGACCCGCTCGTGGCCGGACTGAAGACCGGGGAGATGCGGGTGACGGGAGGGCTGGCGAGGGTGTCGCTGGTGGGGATCGGGATCCGCTCGGATCCGTCGATTCCTGCGCGGCTCTGCCGGGCGCTGGCGCAGGAGGGCATCACCGTCTCGGGGCTGGTGGTGACCGAGCTGCGGATAAGCTGTCTCGTGAACGAGGCGGTGGCCGACAAGGCGATGTGCGTGCTGCATGAGGCCTTCGGGCTGGGGGAGGCGGAGGCGCCTGCCGGTCCTCGGCTGGTGGCTGTCGGCGGGAACGCGGCCTGACCTGAGCGGGGGTCGTGCCGGTCTGGCCGGCCCTCGGGGGCGGGTGGAGG
>NZ_ASRX01000084.1 GCF_000601485.1 Chondromyces apiculatus DSM 436 | reverse complement strand
CCGAGCCCCCGCCCCCCCCTCCCGAGGCCCCCCGCGCCTCCCGCCGCGCGAAGCGCTGAGCCGCCGCCCCCGTCCCGCCTCAGCGTCTTCAGAACCCCGGCCGTCCCGCTGAAGGTCGGCCACGGCGCGCTCCTCGTCAGCCCTGCCGTCGGAGAGCCCGGCGGAGCGGGATCACCGCGCCGAGGGCGAGGAGCACGAGCGCGGCGGGCAAGACAGGCTTGCTCCTCGACGGACCTGTGGCGGCCGCGCTGCAGCCGTTCCCGTGAATGCGGACCCCCGAACCAGGCGCCTCCCCCGCGTCCGCAGTGTCTCCACCGCCCCCTGCCGCTCCGCCGCTCCCGGTGGTGACCGCGCCCCCGGCATCCCCTCCGGAGCCAGCGTTCCCACCACCTGCCCCACCTGCGCCTCCTTCGTTCGAGCCCCCTTCACCCGTGGGCTCGGTGAAGCACCCCCCTGCGATGCAGATGCCGCCCTCGAGGCACGGCGTCCCCTCGACCTTGCTGATGTGGATGCATGCGCCGTTCGTCGGCTCACAGGCGCCCTGCTGACAGACCAGGTTCACCGGGTCGGGGCACTCGGCCTCCGGCCCCGGGATGCACACCCCGTTCTGGCAAGTGTCGTTCAGGGTGCAGGGATTGCCGTCCTCGCAAGAAGTGTGGGCCGGATCGTCGCAATCGCACACATCCCCGGCGCCATTGCCGTTCGCGTCGCTCTGGTCAGGGTTCACGGCGAGCGGGCAATTGTCGGCCTGGTCGGCCACCCCGTCGCCGTCGTCGTCACCGTCGCAAGCATCCCCCTGCCCATCGCCGTCGGTGTCGAGCTGGGAGGGATTGGACGCGGACAGGCAGTTGTCGGCGGCATCCAGTACGGTATCGCCATCGGCATCTTGGTCGCAGGCGTTGCCGAGGCCATCCCCATCCGCGTCCTCCTGCGCCGGGTTGGAGACGAGCGGGCAGTTGTCCTGCGCGTCCAGGCGGCCGTCGCCGTCGCTGTCAATGTCGGTGCTGGGATCGCAGGCGTCCCCGCGCCCGTCATTGTCGAGGTCGACCTGGCTCTAATTCGTTCCCGTCCTAAAAGGCGCGATCCCGCGATGGCCGTAACCCCAGCCGACGGTGGCGCGAGCAGTTCCGACTTGACGGCGGTCGAGTCGACGCGGACGCGCTTGCCGTTGTCGACGCCCTCGCGCTTCGCGTATGCGACGATCATCCGATGGATCTCTCCAAGCCTCTGCTCGCAGACTGCCTTGATGTTCCGCTACATCGTGGACTTGCTCGGGCCCGCGACCACGATGCCAAGACGGCAGAAGGCGCGGTACGTGGTCGAGTCCGCGAGGTGGAACTCCAGCTCCTCGTAGCTGAAGTTCTGCATCTGCTTGAGGATGAGTACGCGCAGCACTTGCTCGGCACTCATGCCCTGCCTGCCCGCGCCAGGGTCGACGCCACCCCCCTACAAGGTCCTTGAGCACAAGCTCCGTGGCTTCGGGCAACGCGTCTAGGACCTACGCGATGTGTCCGAGTTGCTTTGCTTGCGGGTGATTGAGCCAGGGCTGCATGAGGAGTTGCTGTCGGTCAAAGCTCTTGCGCATCGGAGCGCCGTCCTCCCTGACGGTGCAGGAGACCGCCGTGGAAACGGTCCCTCCTACATACAAAATTGCGGACAGCTCGTCGTCTTTTCCTCCCTGCCCACGAGATCTCGGTAACTCACCCGACCTTCAGCTCATATTGCATGAACCTCGGCTGCAATCGCTGGCGGGTCGTACCCTCGTATGCGCCCGACCAAGTGCATGGTCGGGCGCATACCCAGCAGGGTCCCTGGCAAGAAGCGATAGCGTGCGGTTCTTCGTGGCTTCCGCCCTTCAGCGTAGTGTCGAGTCCCGTCTTTTCGCTGGATGTGCGGAGGAGCGTCAAGAGGGAGCGCGCTATCGCCACCAAGAACAGGATCCAGTCACGTCGCTCGCAGCTTTTGATAGGCGTCCTTTAGCCTTCTGCCCAACATCACTTGTCACCCCCATCCGTGGAGAATCAGAACTACGAACCAGAACATCAAGGCGCTGGCGTTCAACTTGAAGTGAAACCTGCAGAACTCGAACATGTCGCCTATCAACGTACCCTGTTCCTGCGCGTGCACTCGAGCAGATGTGACGCATCGTCTGCAGAGACTGCAGAGATGTCCAGGCGAGACAGATCCTCTGGGCGAGCCATTATTCACCGATGACTAAGTCGTCACGCCTGATCAGCCTCGAATTCATTCGTGCTCTTGGTCCTCTGACTCCCTTACGCTGCTAAAGTGTTCCCGTGCACCTCACTACCAGTTCTGCCGCCCTCCGTGTCGCCTCCCGCATCTGGCCCACCGCGCGCGGTGGCTGGGCCCTCACCCTCATCTGCAAGGCCACCTACCGCCTCCAGCCTGGCGAATCCCCCCTCCACGAGAACCCCGAGCCTGTCCACGAAGACGACGCCTACTGGAACGACGATCCCTCCCGCAGCCTCGCCGTGGCCTCCGACCTTGCTCCCTTCAAGCCCCGCGCCGACGTGGTCCTCGTCGGTAGCGCCTATGCCTCTCAAGGCTACCCGGCCCGCTCCATTGTCGCCCGCCTCATCGTCGGCGACCTCGACAAATCTCTCGAAGCCTGGGCCGACCGCACCTGGACCCTGGATGGCCAGCTCCGCGAGGGCCCCCGTGTTCCCAAGGTCTCCCTCCGCTACGAGCGCGCCGCAGGTGGCCCCGACTCCTGGAACCACGCTGGCGTCCGCCCTGACGCCATTCCTAACACCTACGGCCAGATCCCTCTCCCCAACCTCCAGCCCCCCGGCCTGCATATCACCCGCCGCGAAGACTTCATCCCGCCCATCGGCTTCGGCCCTATTGCCCCTACCTGGCCCCTCCGCTGGACCCGCCTTGGCCCCCTTGCTGGCATCTGGCCCCATGATCGCTGGTGGCAGGAACCCCTCCCTGAAGGCTTCGACCCCACCTTCTTCAACGTCGCCCCCACCGACCAGCAACTCCCCGAACTCCACGACAACGAACGCCTCGTCCTTGAGCACCTCCACCCCGAGCACCCCCGCCTCGTCACCAGCCTGCTCGGCCTCCGCCCTCGCGCCGTCGCCGAGCGCGGCAGCATGGGCCGCGAAGACATCCCCCTCCTCTGCGACACCCTCTGGATCGACACCGACCGCGCTCTCTGCACCCTGGTCTGGCGCGGCCGACTCTCCCTGATCCACGCCGAGGATCAGGGCCGCATCACCATCACCGCCGAGCGTGCCGCGGCCTCCTCTGCTCCCCATGCCGTGGCCACCCCTTCCGCGCCCGGCCTGCTCGAAGACCTCTCCACCCCACCTCGTCCCCCTACGAGCCCAGACCTCCAGAGGGGACCCCACTCCAGCCCCAGCATCACCGACCTCGGCGGGGAAGAGGAGGAGGACGACGTCCGCACCCTCAGTGCCCCGCTCAAAGCCTCCCGGCAACTTCCTGCAGTGCCCGCGAGCGCGGGTGAAGCAGGACAGGGCGACGGACAGGGGCTCCAGACCACGGTGGCGCCTTTGGGGGTGGTCGGCCGCGTGAACGTCCTGCCCTTCGCGGAAGGCGCACCGAGCCTTGAAGTGGCTGTGTCCGGACGGGAGACCGATCTCGCTCGGCCGCCATTCTCTCCGAGGGTCACCGCGTCGACAGTGACGGCAGCGTTCGTGGAGCCCACGGCAAAGGCGCTGCCATTCTCCAGCACAGACAGCGCTCCCGCACCCCAGCTGCCACCTGTGGAGATCCCGCGCTTCACCGTCGTCTCCGGATCCAGCGCTGTGCCGCCGTGGGTGGCCCCACTGGAGCGAGCCGTCGCGCTACCTGCTCCGACCCTGCCTGTGGAGATGGAACCGCGCGACGTACCTCCTCCGCCGCCCCTGATCGGGCCACTGTCAACGCCGGAGATGCTGGCGCGAGACGACGCGCCGGACCTCGTGAAGCCTGCACAAGCACAGCCCTCGGTACCGAGCGCACAGACAGCCGTCGTGCCGATCACCGCGCCGCAGACCCCCGCCGCCGACGTCACCCTTGAACGTTGCGCCGCGATCACCGCGCGGATTGCCTGCAACAAAGAGGCGAAAAGCCAGATCCTGGAGGGGGAGGGGATCTCTGCCGACGGATGGTCAACCACCGAACGGCGATGGACGGACGCGATCCGGGCGGAGACCTCCCGCGGCAAGCAGGCCCAGCTCCATCGTTTCGACGCGGCGTACGTGGCGCAGCTCGAGCTGGAGCGAGGCCGGATCGTGCCCGAGGACTACGCTCGGATCTCCGTGGCCGGTGAGCGAGGGACCCTCGACGAGGTGCTCACAGAACTCGCCCTGCCGCGGGGCTCGATCATGAAGATCGAGAGGGTGTGGCTTCAGCGAATGGCGGAGGAGCCCGCGCTGGCAGAGCATGTGCGCGTGGCCATCGATGCGGCGCGGGAGAGGGTATGAGCGGTCTGCTCATGCAGAGATGATCGCGCGGAGCCACGCGAAGAATTCACGACCTGCTGCCTGGTAATAGAGCAGCAGCGGCTGCTCCGCGACCTGCGGAAAGAGCTGCAGGAAGCTCCTCGCCGCGTCTCTCACCTCGGGTAGCGCGTCGCGGGGACCAGATCTGAAGGCAGGCATCGTGAGGTCATAGACGCGGTAAAGCGCCTCACGAAGCTCGATGAACTGCTGTCGGCTCAAGTGAGAAGGGATCTCGTAGGTCCCGATGACCTGATGGATGGCGTGAGGTTGCTGGAAATCCTTGGGGGTCACTTCCTTCTCGTTCTCGACCTGTCCTGTGGACGCATCCAGGAGGGCTGCCCGTTGCGGTGGCATGAGCTGAAGGCCGAATTGCACACTCGTCACGGACTGACAATAGAGGAACATGACCGCGAGGCCTGTTGTCTGGCGCATCGGCAGGGGGAGCGACATGTGAATGTCGGTCCGTGACGCGAGCGGATACCGTCGAGCAGCGCGGATCAGTTCTTTGATGCTCAGCAGTTCCAAGGTTCCCTCGCTCATCTCATCCTGCTTTGGGATGGTATGCTACCATATTGGTTCATCGGTGATCACCAGGCCACCGTTGTAGTCGTCCACGGCCTCTTGGAAGGTACTGGCAGGCACGCGGATGCCACATTGTCCTGTGCCGGTGTCATTGATGATGACATTCTTGACGTTCCCGTCAGCGTCGAACTCCACGCCGGTGACAAGCACCGCATGTCCACCCGTGCCGGGAGGAGGATAGGCGCCTTGGCCAGGGTTGCTCACGGGCCACATCGTGCCTGCCATCAACGTTGCGATGACGCCCTGATCGCCAGCGACGGCTTGGGCGAGGTTCTGCATCGAACCACTCTCAAGATGCGCAGGGACGCCATTGCGCTCCAGGATGTTCTCCATGGTATCGGTGTATGTACCACCGCTATAGTACAACCCTTTAGGGTCTCTGATGGCATCCCCGTGATCAAAGGCTTCTTGAAGCAGACCCTCCTGTGTGCGCGGTGAGCCTGGGTGGCTCTGATTGATGATCTGGCGCGACGATTCGACGCCACAGTTGTTGTAGCTCTGGCCGCGGGTATTCGCCAGCAGCTGCTTTCCGTCTGGACCAGTGGCGCCTGGAGGCGGGTTTCGTCCCACGCGTGCCGCCTTGCAGGCTTTGAGCCCCTTCTTGCGATTTCCCAGCGTCGCCCCTACCCTGGGGCCACCGATTTCAACGTTGGACGATCCTGCGGTGATGAGGCCCAATGGCTGGTGCATCGTCCTGTCGGTCTTTCGCGCTGCGAGTTGACCGTTGATCTCGACGCTCCCGGAACCGGTGACGATGAAGTTGATGCTCGGAATACACTGAAGTCGATCTCCGGAGCGCGCCTGGTTCCTGGAGTTCGTCTCCACGTTCGGCGAGCAGACCGATACGATGGGGCCTCCCACATGCGGTAGTGGTGTGAACGCGAGGCATAGGTGAAAATCGCCAACTCTCGCCGCTTTCGGCATATGAACCTCGATCCGTGTGCACGCCTGCCGCCTACTCGGGGTTGATCTTCACCTTTGGCTTGCCCACGATGAGCAGGTTGCCCGATTGGGAGCTAACAGTCATACCGTTCATTGCTCCCAGAGTGGACTTCCCACAAGAAACGACATTGACAGAATTTGTTCCGAGTATGGAGATGTCTCTCGCCTTGATCCGTATGGATGATCCTGCCAGCGTGATCTTCGCTCCAGCGCCTGTGTCGAGGACGATCTTCTTGTTCTTCATGGTGATCGACGTCGAGCCAGCCCCGATGCCCCCCTCCCCAGGGGGCGAGATGAGCACTACGTGGGTGTCTCCCACCATCGTCGAGTCGATCGATCCCACCTGCGTCGACCTGTTGACGCCCACCGCGACGGCCTGATTCGCGCCTACCTTGATCTGCTCGTTCTGCGCGATCATGTGCGTGCGGTTGCCGCCAACAGTAAGGCTGTCGTTGACCTTCACGCGCTTCGTCCGGTTCTTGCCGATGGTGACGTCCTCGTTGTTCTTGACGAGCTTCTTGAGGTCCTTCTCCGCCTGGATGCTGAGCAGTTCCTTGCCCTTCGCGTCCTCGAACATGACCTCGTTGTAGCCGCCGCCCCCGCCCGTCGAATTGCTCTTCCACCCGCTCTGCGTCTTGTTGTCTGGCAGCTTGTACGGCACCTTCTGCAGGTTTGTGTACACCCTCCCCACGATGATGGGCCGATCTGGATCACCCCCCAAGAAGTCGACGATCACTTCCTGCCCGATCCGCGGCAGGTTTATCCCTCCGAAGCCGGCGCCGCCCCAGGGCTGGCTGGTGTGGATCCAGCAAGAGCTGTTGTCGTCCATCTTGCTCTCGCGGTCCCAGTGGAAGTGGACCCGCACCCGCCCGAATTCATCGCAGTGAATCTCTTCCCCCGCCGGCCCCACCACCGTCGCGCTTTCCACCCCGTTCACCTTTGGCTTCGTCGCGGACAGGCTCGGGCGGTAGGGTGCAGCCGCGCTCACCACCTCGCAGTGCTGCATCCACTCGCCATTCTGCGTCCCGCTCATGCTGCACTCCACGATCAGCAGCTTCTTGTTGGGCCCCAGCTCCGACTTTGGGTGGTCGAGCATACTCATCACCATCCCGGGGGCCAGATCATGCGCGTCCGTGGAGAAGGTGCAGAGCTTCCCGGTGGCCCGCTTCGCCTCCAGCCGCTTCCGCGTCAGTGCCTCTCCTTCCTTGTCGTCGGCGCGCGCCTTCCCCTTGTCGTCGGCGACCGGGCTGTCGTCTCCCTTGTCCGCCCTGAACAGGAAGGCTCCGGGCGCGTAATGGAACCGCTCCAGCCTTGAATCGACGCTGCCCCCCGCGGCGTCTGCGGTCTTCGAAAGCTTGTAGCTCGGAGGCCTCCGGTAATCGTGGTCCTGCACCGTGTAACGGCCAGGCCGCACCCGCTGCCCGATGCGGACCCCCGTCACGTGCTCGTTCGCGCCGGCCATGGTCGCGTCGTCGTGGAAGCGAATCTTGGGCTTGCGCAGCGGGTTCGACTGCGGTGCGTCCGCGAGAATGAGCGTCGTCTTCCCCTTGACCGCCGCGAAGTAGAATGTGATCCCGGCGTCCTCCAGCATCCGGCTCATGAAGGCGAAGTCGCTCTCCCCGTACTGCACGCGGTACTTCCGCGGCTTGTAGGTCTCAGTCAGCTTCTCCTCGAAGGGGATCGACCACTCGCCGAGCAGCTTCTTCACGATGTCCAGCTCGGAGATCTGCTGGAACATGCGGTGGTTGCGCCGCTGGGTCAGCAGCCACAGCGAGGGGACGATGCTCAGCTCATAGCTGGATTCTCCGTCCTCCTCGACGCGGAGTTGCTGGATGTGGTTGCAGATCCCCGTCCACGTGCGGCTGTGCGGCCCGTGGCTCAGCTCGAAGTTTGCCTCCTGACCCACCACGTCGTCGAACGCGATGTCGGCGTTCCTGCTGTGCACGATCAGCGTGATGCTGAAGAGTGAAGAGAGGCGCTCGTGGATGGAGAACTGGTACACATCGAGCGCGTCACCCGATGCGACTCGGACCGCGAGCCCGCCACGGCCTCCCTCCGCGCCTCCCCCGCCTCCCCCCACGCCGGCATCCGTGATGGACTGCGCGGCGCCCACGGCTGCACCCATGGCAGCGCCCCCCGGCGTCCCGAAAGAGTGGGCTGGTGGATGGGCGGGCCGCCCGCTGCCCCGGTGTGGTTCTGGGGCCTCGTCGGCCGATCCCATGAGGTCCGGGAGGCGTCGCGCGCCACCTGGCTGGGCGAGCGCCGCGAGGCCGAGGAGTCCACCTGCGTCCGAACCACTGACCGCGCGTTGGATCAAGGAACCCTCCGCTGCCCCGGCGACGGGCTCGCGGACGGCAGCCCTGGTACCTGTCGCGATCCGTGGCGGCCGTTGCGGCGTCGCGCCGTGGGCGGTGCTGGTTCTCGGGCCTTCCTCCTGGGTTTCAGGGTGGCGAGGCATGTCGCTGCTGGCGTCATTGCTCGCATGTGGAGCGCGAGGTGGCGTGGGATCGGAGCTCATCGCGGAGTCCTCTCGTGAAGGGATGGGGGTCGCCCCGGGCGCGAGGCGTGGCTTCGCACGTTCGGCCGGGCAGGCGGCGTGGCGTTTAAAGTGAAGAAAGAAGAGGCGTGACTCCGTGCTGAAAAAGTCGAGGCGAGCGGCGCACCCTGCCGGCATGTCGCAGGGTGCGAGGTGACCTGCGTGGGCGCATCGGCGGTGCTCGGCATGACCCGAGAGCCGCGAACGCGAAGGAGACCCCGGCGCCACGCCGCCTGAAGGACGCTCGGTAACCCTTCCTGGTGTGCACACGACATGGTGCCCTCCTCCTCCCGCCTGTAGTCTCGGACCAGCATCTTCTCAGTGTGGAGCACACTACACGAGTTGTCGTCAGATGTCGTGCGGCTCACGTACATGGCGCGCGGTTCTCTTGGTGGGTCAAATCACATATCATGGCGCTCCCTGCAGGAATGAGCTTCGTGAGGTGTGTCCCTCGTCCGCGAACTGGTCGAGCTTGCGGCGGACATCCTCCAGGTCGTTGGGAGGCTTGAGGGCGGAAGCAGAGCGGCGGGTCACCTGGCGCGCTGTAGCCGCCCTGTGCGCGTGCACAAGCCTTCAATTGACGCGCTGTTTTTACCAGCCACCGGAAGCCGCCAGCGCTTTCTCTGCACCGCAGCGGACAGGTCGAGCCCCTCGAGCATCAGCGTAAGCTCGGCTGCCTCGACCTCGACGTGGGTGGCTCCCGTCGAGAGCTTGCGGCCGAGATGGAAGTGGCCCTGCGCGAGTCGCTTGGCCACGATGCAGTAGCCAGTGCGGGCCCAGAACGGGATGCGCACCTGGTCGTCGCCATCTCGACCTCCGGGGGCATGCGAGCAATCTCGCTACGCGTTCGGGCAGCCGCCCGTCATAATGACCCAGACCGGGCGGATACTCCCCTCCGATCCATCAACGGCAACCGCCGACGACCACTGTCGACGGCAACTAACTTTAAAAAGTTCCTATCCCAAAACTTCCTGATGTGATCTCCCAGCTCGCCAAACGGCCAGTGATCACAGGGTGGAGATCCTCGGTTCGAGGACTTTTGAGATGGGAATGACCCATTAACCAGGGCCGGGCAGTTGTCGCAGAGGTCGCCGACGCCATCCTGTTCCACGTCCTGCTGGTTGGGATTGGCGACGGATGGGCCGTTGTCCTGGGTGTCCAGCACACCGTCGCCGTCTGCATCCTGCGTCAGCGCTTCCCTGGGAAGAGCGCGACCAGCAGGAAGAGAGAGGGCACCAGAAACCCCAGCAACCTGCGCAGAGCAGCTCTGCGCCTTGCTGAGGATGAGCAAGAAGGGTGGAGCGCTGCACGGTTCTGTACGGAAGGCCTCCTGAGGGCTGCATCACACGAGCGTGGTGTTCTTGCCCGTGATGACGGTGTCCTGACACACGGTTCTACCAGAATGCCGGAAAGGACCGCTACTTTGGTACGCGCAAGGTGGACCAATGCTCTTCTGCGAGCGGCGATGGTCAGCGCGCGTCCTCGCGTGTCCCTCTGCCTCTCCCCGTCAGCTCAGCGCGCCACTGTCACCCGGTGCCGTCATCCGGTGTCGTGACCCGCTGTCATCGCCCGCAGCATCGATCTCGATGCACAGGATCCCTTCATTCTCCACGACGATGGCCAGCGTCTGCTCGCCGACCAGCGCTCCATCGAGGAAGTAACGCGCTCCGAACGAGCCTGGCCCATTGAGGACGTCGGGATGCTCTGGCCGCTAGGCAGATTGAGCTGTCAATCTGGACCTGGTGACGAGAGGGGGGTCACCCGCCTTCCGGCGCGATGGCGTCCCAGATGGCGGTGAGGTCCAGCTCGATGGCGTGGAAGGGGCTCGCTCGCACCACATCGCCCTCAGCGAAGGTCTGCTCCTGCGCGAAGCGCTTCCGGTCGAGCAGGTGGAACACCTCCAGGGACCTGGCGATGGGGTCGAGGAGCCATAGCCACGTCACCCCGGCGCGGGCGTAGACCGGCATCTTCCGGATGCGGTCGTGGGTCGCGGTCGAGGGTGACAGCACCTCGCAGACCCAGTCCGGCGGCCGCGTGAAGAACGTCACGGTGGGGATCAGCGGCATCCGTTCCTTGCGCCAGCCCGCGAGATCCGGGACGAGCATGTCCTCCCCAAGGTGAAGCTCGGCCTCTCCGATGAACCACCATCCGCCTGGCCCACCTCGGCCTCGCTGAAACGGTTGCCCCAGGTCCATCGTGAGCGATGTGGCGGCCGCGCCGTGGGGGCTCGCTGGACGGGGGAAGGTGTGCAGCACGCCCTGGATGATCTCCGCGACGAGGTGCGCGGGCACGGCCTCAAGATCGGCGTACGTCGCGGGTCGGTGCTGTTTTCCGGCCGGCTGTCCCATGATGTGGTTCCGAGCGTAGCGCGAAACCGTGTCACCCACGAAGCAGTGCTTGTGACCCAGATTTGCCTACAAAAAAGGGCACCACGAGTGGCTCGTGGTGACACGGACGCACGGGTGGACCACATGCATCGCCAAGGCCAAGGAACTCCCTTCCAAGCCTGACAACGTCTGCCGGACGGTCCTACTTTGCCCGACGCCTCCTGGGCTACACGTGGGTGCCACTGTCGGGGCTCGCGCCAGCCATTCGTGCGATAAACGAACCACAGACCATGCATGACAGCGCGACAGTCCTGGTGACCGGCGGCTCCGGGTTCGTGGGGAGTCATGTCATCGCGCAGCTCCTCGCTGCGGGCCACCGCGTGCGCACCACGGTGCGGAGCCTGAGGCGCGAGCCCGAGGTGCGCGCCATGCTGAAGGAAGCAGGCCCCGATCCGGGCGATCGCCTGTCGTTCTTCGCCGCAGATCTCGAGCGTGACGCCGGGTGGGCAGAGGCCGTCGCGGGCTGCGACTACGTGCAGCATGTGGCGTCGCCGCTCCCGATCGGAGCGCCCAGGCACGAGGACGAGGTGATCGTCCCTGCGCGGGACGGCGCGCTGCGGGTGCTGCGCGCGGCGCGAGACGCCAGTGTGAGGCGGGTCGTGCTGACCTCGTCGTTCGCGGCGATCGGCTACGGGCACGCGCCGCAGGTGGCCCCGTTCGATGAGACGACCTGGACCGACCCTGGCCGTGACGTCGCGGCCTACGTGAAGTCGAAGGCGGTGGCCGAGCGCGCCGCGTGGGACTTCGTGGCGGCGGAAGGGCGCGGCCTCGAGCTCTCGGTGATCAACCCGACGGCCATCTTCGGACCGGTGCTCGGGCCCGACTACGCGAGCTCGGTCGTCGTGCTGAGAAGCCTGCTCGAAGGCGCGCTGCCAGCCTGCCCCAGGCTCTACTTCGGCATCGTCGATGTGCGCGATGTCGCCGATCTGCACCTGCGCGCGATGACCGACCCCGCCGCGAAGGGCGAGCGGTTCGTCGCCGTGGCGGGCGACTTCCTGCCGATCGTGGAGATGGCGCGGATCCTGAAGCGGCGCCTGGGACCTGTGGCGCACAGGGTGCCGACGCGCGAGGTGCCGGACTTCGTGGTCCGCGTCGTTGCGCTGTTCGCGCCCGCGATGCGGCAGATGGTGCCGGAGCTGGGCAAGGTCAAGAACGCCACCAGTGCGAAGGCGAGGCGCACGCTGGGGTGGACGCCGCGTTCGAGCGAGGAGGCGCTCGTCGCCGCCGCCGAGAGCCTGCAGCGCTTCGGCCTCCTGAAAGGCGCGAAGCCCAGGGCTTGACCCCGTGCACGCGAAGCCGTGCGAGGGTGGGGTCGGCGACTTTCAGGAAGGGTCGAGCGACGCTGAGGACAGGGTCGAGGGACCCATGGGGCGGGGTTGGTGGATGCATCGGGCGGAGTCAGTGGACGCATCGAGCGGGGTGTGTGGACGCATCGAGCAGGGTCGGTAGACCCATCGGACGGGATCGGTCGACCTATCGGACAGGGTCGATCGACCCTGAGGCCTGGGTCATCTGACCCACAGAACTGCGCCGCGGACAGCCGCGGACGCGCGCGCGGTCGTCCTGCTATCTCTTCGAGATCCCTTCGGAAATCCTCCAGCGTGAGGGGCGGCGCAGACGGCCTGTGTCGTTGCCACTCCTACATGACCTCCGGTGTGCGCCGCGTATGCCAGGTAGGTCGATGGCGTGCCGCTTCATCCTGGCCCAGGGGCCCCGGCGACCAGGAGGGTCATCCGCTGGATGGGGCGTGCCTGTGAGGCACCGGAGGGTCGTCCCGCCGCCATCCTCCGTCCTGGACTGCACGCCAGCTTGTCCATCGCGTGTCAGGTCGTTGCGTGCTGGTCGCGTCACCAACCCAGGCGCCAGCCCGCGCCAGATCGGGTACGACCACCACGACCGAATTCTGCTGCTGCCAGGAGTACGTGGAGCAGCTCGAAGCTGGCAGCGCGCCCAGGGCGACGCCCTGAGCGGGCCGCCATGTCCCTGAAAGGAGAGCGACGATGGCTACCGTGAAATTCACGTTGGACTGGTCACACGAGCAGAGCGGTGACATTCGCGCCGGGGAATCCTTGCAGATCGACTACGCCGCGGAGAGGTTGTGTCAGTGCCGGGCGACGCGCTACGGGCAGAAGGCGTGGAGCCTCACCGCCAATCTCCGGTTTCACCCGAGCAAGGAGGAGCAAGCCGCCGATGTCTCCTCGGGAGCGTGCGAGGTGAAGATCCCCGCGAATACCAGCCAGATCGAGATCTGGTTCCACAACAGCGATCACACGGGCTGCTCGGCCTGGGATAGCCGCTATGGTCAGAACTACTGGCTGGACGTGAAGGCCGCTGGATAAGCACACGGGGATGGCGCATGACGGACGGCACGAAGCAGGATGACCTGGTGACCTGGCATCACTTCGTGCTCGCGGCCGAGGACAACGGGCGCGCATGGCGTGATCGCCGCGAGAGCATCGCGGTTTGGGGCAAGTGCGTGTACCTGCGGGAGCGGGGGAGCGTGATCACCCGCGCCAGCGAGGAGGCGGCGGCGCGCCTGTTCGAGGAGAAGGTCGCTGCCCTTCGCGCGAAGGGGTACCTCGGAGACGGGGTGGAGGTCGGTCCGGTCCCCGCGCCGCGCGCGAAAGGTGCCACGAAGGCCGAGGAAGCCCGGGCGGAGAAGCTCCTGCGCATGCAGGAGGCCAACGCGGCGTTCGAGGCTGCGTTGCCCGACTTCGTGGCTTCGTGGAAGGCGCGCGGGTACGACCCGTGTCTGAGCTTCCTGGAGCAGGTCCGGGTGCTGCCGCGGGCCACCGGAGCCGTGAGCGCGGAAGCGACGGCGGGACAGGCGCCCGCGGCGAGGCTGCTTCCCAGCGACCTCGCCGAGGCGTGCGTCTCGCTCGCGGAGGGGGTGTTCGGGGTCGGCTTCACGCGGCGCACGACGTCGTACGACGCGGAGCACGGGATGGTGCAGCGCATCCCGAAGCGGCTGATGGCGGAGTTCTACGTGAGCCCGGCGGAGGTGCTGGCGATCGCGCGGTGGGCGCTCCGGGGGCCCCGCAGGACGGACGACCAGGACTTGCCAGGGGTCGCCGATGAGCTGCTCGCGCGGATGCGCGCGATGTAGCCGCGCAGGGGCGAACACGTGGAACCGGCGCAGGAAGTCGACGCAGGAAGTCGGCGCAGGAAGTCGACGCAGGAAGTCGGCGCAGGACACGAGCAGGATCCGCAGCAGGAATCTGACGCGGGAACGCTGCGGGGAGGGGCGGGATTAACACGTGCACACCTGCCCTTCAGGTTCCGGTCACAGGCAGGGGCTAGCTTCTCAGGACGAGACGCTGGGCGACACGCGGCAGGCGATGGCGACGGCGGATCGGTTGGGCCGCTCAGGATGGCGGTGCGTGCGTTGAGGAGGCAGACCGTGATGTCGTTTCGTCGTTGGGGCATGTCTTGCTTGGTGATCCTGGTCGGTGCGCTGGGGGGCGCGGCGGGGTGCGTGGAAGACAACGGGGCGATGAAGGATCCCGAAGCGGCCGGGGTCGCGCAGGCGCCGCTCGCGGGGGATGCAGACGGGGTCGCGGACGGGGATGAAGCTCGATCGGGTGGCCGACCCGGGAGGCGTCTTCCCGGGCCTCCCGGGCCTCCCGGGCCGGACCACCTCCTCGTGGTGGCGCTCCATGAGCTGGACCTGACGGACGCGCAGGAGAGCGCGATCGAGGGCGCGCTGGAGACGCTGCGGGCCGGGATGAAGGGGGAGCGTCCGGAGGGGCGCGCGCCGTTCGCGGTGCTCGCGGCGGGGGTGCGCGCGGGGAAGGTCGACGTGGCAGCGGTGGTCGCCAAGGCGGGGACGCCGGGCGCAGGCTTCGAGGCGCACCGCGCGGCCGTCGCGAACGCGCTGCAGACGCTGCACGCGACGCTCACCAAGGAGCAGCGCCGGGCGCTCGTCGACACGCTCGCGGCGCGGGCGGAGGCGCACGGGCCGCACGGGAAGGGCGCGGGGAAGCAGGGGGAGCGCGCAGGGGGGCCGCCTCCGGGGGGGCCGCTCGGGCATCTGCTCGGCAGGCTCGATCTGGACGAGGACCAGCAGGAGGCGATCGCGCGCGTGCTGGAGGCGGACACACCTGCGCCGCCCTCGGCCGCCGATCACGAGGCGATGAAGCAGCACGTCGAGGCGATGCGGGTGGAGATGCGCGCCCGGCTGGAGAGCTTCGCGGCGGACACGTTCGACGCCAGGACGTTCCTCGCGCCGCCCGCAGGTGACAAGGCGCCCGGTGGGGCTGGCGTGCACGGTCCGGCGGCACACCTGGAGCGGATGGCAAAGACGCTCGCGGCTGTGGTGCCGCTCCTGGAGCCGGAGCAGCGCGAGGCGCTCGCGAAGGATCTGGAGCAAGGGCCGCCCCGCAGGCACTGAAGCGCCACGGTGGAATGGGGAGGTGGGCGCGGCGCGGCGCGGCTGGAGAGGGTCGCGCCGGGGCCTCCTCGCTCTGCTCGGGTGCCCGGGCAGGGCAGGGGAGGGGTATGATGCGTGGCTATGCGCCATCCCCTCGACGGTCCAGCGGGCAAGCCAGTGAGCAGGGACGAGGGTGAGGGAGGCGCGCCGGAGGCGATTCCCCACGACGAGATCTGCGATCTCGAAGATCGCTCCTGGACCGAGCGGCTCCTCGGCTGGCTCGCGGAGCCTGGCCTCTCGGGCGCAGCGCGTGAGGAGATCGTCGAGACGCTGGTGGTCCTCGACGATCCCCGGGCCGAGGCGCCGCTGACGGGCCTGCTGGAGGCGGCTGCGCTGCCCGACGAGGTGCGCGCGGGCGCGGGCCGGGTGCTGCTCGGATGCGGGCACGTGCCAGCAGCGCCGACGCTCCGGCGGTACTGGGCAGGGGAAGATCTGGTGCTGCGTCGTCATGCGCTGCGCGCCATGGATCTCCCCGAGGCAGACCTGATCGCGCCCGTGGCTTCCGATCCGGAGCATCCGCTCCACCTCGATGCGATCTGCGCCCTGGACTTCGACTGCGAGGAGCCTCGCCTCCTCGTCATGAAGATCGCGGCGCTCGGGCACGCGGATCCTCGCGTGCGGAAGGCGGCTGCCGACGCGCTGGCGTGGGACGAGCCGTCGATCGCCGAGGAAGAGCTGCTCCTGGCCACGGGCGATGCGGACGCGGAGGTCGCCGCCGCGGCCTTGAAGACGCTCGCGGCCTACCCGAGCCAGCGCTGCCTCCGGGCGGTGGATGCGCTGCGCAGGCACGCCAGCGACAGGGTGCAGATGGAGGCGGAGCACACGCTGCGTGAGCTTTGTGGGCCGTATTCTGGCTTCAGCTTCGATGGCCTGTCCCCCGCGGCGCGACAGCACGTGGGGAGCTGGATGGCGCCCGTGCGCGACCTCGTCGCGGCGGGGAGCGAGCCGGAAGAGCACGCGCTCCTGGCGCCAGAGATCATCTTTTCCGGCGGGAGAGCGTCGCCACCGTCCCCTGCCCTGGAGGACGTGGCGCAGGGGTCCGCCGGGGCCCTCCCGGGCGAGGCGCCGCAGGGAGAGCCGTCGGAGGACGCGCTCTCGACCGAGGCGCTGCTGGCGCTCTACGCGGACCTCGACGGGCCTTGGTGGGAGCGGAAGGATCGTTTCCAGGTGCGCTTCGAGGATGCGCGCCACCTCGCGGAGCGGCAGCGCGTGGTCGCTTTCCTCACGGCGCATCCGGACCGCTGGGTTCGGGGTGGTGCTGCGCAGCTCTTCGCGGGGTGGAACGAGGTGGAGGCGCTCGTGCGCCTCACCCGGGACAGGAACGATCTCGTCCGGACGAGCGCCATCTACTGGCTGTGCGAGGTGGCGCCGACGCCGGCCCTGGCAGGCCTGCTCTGGGAGCACCTCCAGGCGCCGACGACGCTGCGCGCCCACGCCGTGAAGACGCTGAGCAGCTACCTCATGCACGCGCGGCCCGAGGAGGCCCTGCCGCGGCTCGTCACGCTGGTGAGGGAGGACAGGCGCGAGGGAGTCCGGTGCGCCGCGGTCGAGGGGCTCGGGAACCTCGATGCCGTCGCGGAGGTGCAGGCGCTGCTGCCCTTGCTCGCGGAACCGCCGCGGGTGACCTGGGATGTCCACCTGGCGCTGCTGCACGTCTGCGAGAAGCTCGGCGTGCACCCCGGGAAGCTCGACGCGCTGCGCGAGGTGGACCACGCGCACGTGCAGGCCGCCATCGCTCCCTGGATGGTCACGGTGGCGCCGGTGGTCGCGCCCGGTGAACGTGCTGGAACATGAGCGACTTCAGGCGTCACCCTGCGGGCGAGGTCGCGTGCCGCGCGAGCCCCTCGACGCACTGCGCGATGCCGACCACGTGGATGTGCAGACCTTCCTCGCGCCCTGGCTCGACCAGGCGCGGTGACCGGGGCCGAGCGTGGTAGGATGCTCCGCGCTGCGCCTCGCCGGCCCGAGATCTCGCAGGTCCGAGCGGCGATCCGCGCCTCCGTGGGCCACCGCCCAGACATGAGGTCCCCGTGGTCGCTTTCTCGCGGCAACAGATTGACGCCTACCGGCAAGCCCAGCGGGATGAGCTGACCGCCGACGCCGAAGTCTTCCTCCGTCAGCACTTCGAGGAGAGGCTGCAACCCTGCTCGTCCGCCGAGGTCCGGGAGTCGGTGCTCCTGGCCCTCACGCTCGGTGAGGCGTACGACCTGACGCTCCGCAGCGAGATCTTCATCTACCTCTCGTGCGCCTGCGTGTGCGGCCTGTACCTGTTCGAGGACCCGAGGTGCCAGTGGCTCTTCCACGAGGTCCCGGCGCCAGAGAACCTCGCCGCCGTCACCAACTTCAACCTCGACACCTTCGCCCACAACCTGGGCGAGGCGCCGATCGCAGGGTTCTTCGCCGACGATCCCTTCGATGGCCACGAGGCGTCCGTGCTCGCCGCCGAGCGCGAGCTGCGCCGACCCGGGGCGGTCATGGCGCGCGCGCTCCTGGCGATGACCCCGGCGCGCGAGAGGCTCGTCGCCACGCCCCACCTCACGCAGTTCCTGAGCGTCGCCCGCGAGCACGCGGAGCGCCATGGGCTCGGGGGTCAGGCGCTCACCCGGTACATCCTCCTCGCGTGGCTGTTCGGGGTCCGCTTCGTCGACGATCCGCTGTGCCGCCCCGTGCTACCGTTCCTCCGCGCTGCAGACGCGGGTCCGACCACCTGAGGGGCCATGAGCAAGAAGGTCAAAAGTGCCGTCAAGGGTGCCAAGGGGCAAGATGGCAAGGACGCGGCGGGCAAGACCGAGGAGAAGTGCCCTTGCCAGCTCATCCTGAAGGTCTTTCGGAAACAGGAGTGGAACAAGAAGCCCGGCTCCTCCAGCGAGAACGTGCAGCAGGGCGGCACCATCGGCGACTTCGAGCTGTGGAAGGTGGGCGACAAGGAGCCGCTCGTGACCGGCAAGATGCTGGAGGCCGCCGGTCCTTCCAGCAAGACCCGGGGCAGTGACCAGCGGGTGTCGCCGGGCAGCTACGGCCTGATCAAGAACCCGGGGAGCAAGGGCCCCTACCGGCTCATCCAGACCACCCAGGCCGCGGCGACCGCCTCTTTCGGCACGCGCGGGGCCGTGAACATCCACGGTGGCAACAACCCCGTCGATCTCGAAGGCTGTCTGCTCCCAGGCTCGGCTTCCACGACCAACAAGGTCACCGAGCCCCCTGCCAAGAAGGGCGGCAAGGGCGAGATCTCGGAGTACCCCTCCATCTCCGGGAGCCAGTCCAAGCTCTCGGAGATCAAGGCGCAGATCGCCAAATATGGCACCACCGAGTCGATGACGACCTACGACGGCGCGGAGAAGTACAACACCGCCTACTACAACAACGTGACCGTGGTCATTTACGAGATCGGCAGCGGCTCGAAGTAGGTCCTCATCGCCGTGGTCGCATTCACCAGGGAACAGGTCGCGACGCTCCGGCGAACCCTGCTCGACGACTTCGCCGAGGACACGGAGGCCTTCCTCCGCCGCCATTTCGAGCCGCGCCTGCGGGCCTGTGCGTCTGCGGACGTGCGGGAGGCGGTGGTCCTCGCTCATGCCGAGGGCGGCGCGCACGCGCTGAGGCGCCGCGGTGAGATCCGGATCTACCTGGCGTGCGCCTGCGTGGCTGGCCTGTTCCTGTTCGACGATCCGCGGTGCCTCTGGCTGTTTCACGAGGAGCCCACGCTTTCGCGCGTCGAGAGCGTCACGAACTTCAGCATCCGCACCTTCGCCCGCAACCTGGGGGCGCCCGCGGCGAAAGGGTTCTTCGCAGGCAATCCCCTGGAGGGCTTCGAGGAGACCGTGCGCGCTGCCGAGCAGCACCTGGTCCACCCGGACCACCCGGGCCTGAAGCGCGCGCTCGTCGCAATGACCCCCGCGCGCGAGGCATTCGTCGCGACGCCGCACGTGGAGCACTTCCTGCGCGTCGCCCAGGACCTCGGGGAGCGCCAGGGGCTGCGAGAGCGCGCGCTCACCCGGTACATCCTCCTCGCGTGGCTGTTCGGGGTCCGCTTCGTCGAGGACCCGCTCTGTCGGCCCGTGATGGCGTTCCTCGATGTGGCAGCGCGCGGCAGCGCAGCACCCGGCGGAGTGGAGGTTCCATGAGTGATGATGTGGCGGGCGCGGTGGCGGACTCCGACCAGCAGAGCGACAGCAATGCGGCGGTCTGCGATACCGAGGAGCAATGCCCGGTCGAGATCGTCTTGACCATTCGCCGGGAGCAAGAGTGGGCCAAGAACCCCGACCTGGAGACCAAGGACGCCCAGGAGGGCGGCACCATTTCGAGCTTCGATCTCGTCGCCAAGCAGGGCGCGACCGTGCTGAAGACCGTGACGGGAAAGATGCTGGAGGCCGCCGGGCCCTCCAGCCGCGAGGCGGGCTCGGACCAGCGCATCACCGCCGGCACCTACGGGATGATCGTGAACCCCGGGAGCAAAGGTCCCTATCGGTTCATCCAGACCGATCAGGGCACCGCGCGGACCCGCTTCGGCAACCGCGGCCTGGTCAACATCCACTCCGGGAACAAGCCCACCCACATCGAGGGCTGCCTCCTGCCGGGCGGGGGCTCGGTGGTCAAGGACGAGGGCAGCGAGACGGGGGAGTACCCCTATGTGACAGGGAGCAAGGACAAGCTCGCCGAGATCACAGGGTTGATCGACGAGTATGGAACGACGGAGAGTCGGACCACGTATGACGGTCAGAACTCGTACAGCAATAGCTATTACAGCAACGTGACCGTCATCATTCACGAGATCAGCGGGACCACCCAGTAGCCCGGCGCATGTCGCCTTGCTGGCCACCCGAGCGGGGGGCGCTCCGCGCGCTGGCCCTGACCAGGTGCTGGTGAATGTCGCGGGTCGATGAATGGCAGCGCCCCCAGGTTTCGTCGCGCGCGAACCCGCGACGCCACTGCCACCGGCCTACCCATCTCCGCGATCGCGTCGAAATTGCCCTTGAGCCCCGCCCCGACCGCCGCTCGATACGATCGCGCTTCCTAAGCCGCCACGGCAGTCACCGGCTCGACCAGCGCCCTCGCCAGCACCTCCGTCGAAGGCAGCACCACCCCCCCGAGCCCCCCGACCTCCATCCCTCGACGCACCACCCCCAGCCACCGCATCGGATCCGCCACGATCCCCATCTCGATCGCATACAGGAACCGCCGCCGCAGCCACTCCTTCCGCCGGTAGAAGCTCGTCCCGTGCTCTGCCTGCGGCCTCGGCACGAAGCTCGCGAGCGAGACGTGTGCCTTCTCGTGCAGCATCAGATCCACCAGCGCGCTCAGCGCCGCCGGATCGTCCCCCCCGAGCGCCGCCCCGATCAGCGCCCGCACCCGCGACGACGCGAGGTTCACGCTGATCCCGCTCCCATCCGTGTGCGCCATCTCGTCCGGACCGTACAGATCCTGGTGCATCCACACCGGCGACGCGCCCAGATCTGCCGACTGCGAGATCGCCGCGTCGATCTTCTCCAGGATCACCATCGCTGCCACCACCGACCGCGCCCCGCTCACGTGCCCGGCGCGGCTCAGCACCTGCTCCCGCGACGTCCGCGGCACCGGGATGGGCGGCGCTGCCCGCACGGGCCCCTCCACCACCGCCACGGGTGCCCCTGACGCCAGCAGCCGCCGCCACAGCGCCTGCGCCAGCGGCTCGTCGAGGGGCAAGTGGAGCAGCCCTGGCGCTGGCGTCCGACCGTCCAGCGGCCGCAGCACCCCGCACCGGTGGGCGTCGATGAGCTGCCGCAGCGTCGCTGGGTACCGCGTCGGCGTCAGCGCCCCGTCGTAACCCACCAGCGTGAACAGCGCCGCGTCCAGCAGACCCGCCGCGAACCGCACCACCTCCTCGGGGGCCGCCACGGTGGGTGTCCGCGTGGCACCCTCGTTCGGCGTACCCGGCGTACTCGGCGTACCCGGCGTACCCGGCGTACCCGGCGTGCCTGTCGGCCCTGACGCGGACGCGCCCGACGCACCCGCTCCGCCCGACGCACCTGCTCCGCCTGACCCACCCGACATGCCTGCCGCCTGCGGCACCGACGGCGCGGCCACCAGCGGCTGCACGGGATCTCCCACCATCGCTGCCGCGATCAACCGATCCAGCACCGACGATAGCCGGTGATCCACGGCCCGCAGCAGCTCCCGATCGTAGAGCGCGTCGCTGAGCATGAACCGCTCGAAGGCCGCCGCCAGTGCCGACTCCACCGCCAGCGTCGCGCATGCCGCCACGGCTGACCGACCCTTGTTGAGCGGCACCCCCAGCGGCAGCTCTGCCACGATCCCGTAGCCTGCTGCCGTCAGTGCCCGCGCCAGATCCCGGTGCAGCCCCTGGCCCATTCCCAGGAATGGATCCATGCGGCTCACGATGGTCAGCCCCTTCTGCAGCAGCGTGAGCTGGGGCTCCAGGCCCTCGCCCCGCCCGATGTACAGCGTCAGCTCACCGGGTGTCCGCCCGTCGGGCAGCCGGCCCACGGGCGCCGTCGCCACCCGGCGCAGCCGGCTCCGCCCCGTGTTGAGGAGCAGACCGTTCAGGTAGATCCGCGCCTCGGCCGGGTCCACCAGACCCACCACCGACATCAGATCGGCGGTCAGGGACGAGCGGCTCGTCGCCGCCGCCAGCATCAGCCGCACCGTCGTCCCGGTCGCCCCGCGCACTGCGGACCACCCCCGCCGCGTCACGGGGTCGATGGTCCAGGTGAAGTCGCGGTGTGGAGGCCCATCCCCGTGGGGCTCCACGCGCAGGCGCCAGGCGCCGGTGCGGGTCAGGCTCACCACCTCCACGCAGGGCGCGATCTCCAGCGCCGAGAAGAACCCGATCCCGTGCTCGCCGATGGTGGTCGCCCCGCCTTCCTTCGCGCTCCGGAAGGGCACGAGCAGGTCTTCCAGCAGCTCGTTGCGGCTCATCCCCGGACCCTGGTCCGAGATCAGCACCTCGTGCCCGTCCTCGCTGAGCCGCAGCTCGATGCGCGCGCCCTGCGGTGAGGCGTCGAGCGCGTTCTGCACCAGCTCGCGCAAGGGCGCCCCGCGCGTCGCGGCCTGGGTGTAGATGGTGCGGCTCACGATGCGCTCGGCGAGGTCCGGGATGGTGGCCTCATCGCGGCAGGCAGCGAGCAGGAGCCGCTGTTCGGGCTCGCTCGCGCGCAGGTACTCGTCCGCGCGCCCGTGCATGCGCACCAGCACCAGCTCCGAGAGCAGACCGCTCGCTGTCGACATCACCGCGCACCTCCTCGGACGGTCCCCGCGACGCTCCCGACGTTGCTTGCGCTCGCCGCGCCCGCCACGCTCATCACGCTCGCCACGCTCGCCACGCTCGCCACGCTCGCCACGCTCGCCACGCTCGCCACGCTCGCCACGCTCCCCGCGTGTCTGGCGACCATCGCGCCCGACCGGGGGAGGGTGGCGCTTCCGGGCGCCGGCCCCGGATCCATGGCGCGCAGACCCACGGCTGGCGTGCCGAGCGCTTCGCCCACGATCAGATCTCGCTCGAACTCCGCCTCGCGCAGCCCTGCGGCGCGGTCGAATGCGGCGCGCAGCGCGTACCAGCCGCGCCACCCGGAGGGCTGGATCACCACCGGGCTGTCCTCGCGCACCAGGATGAAGCGCCGCGTCGCCAGGCAGGGCAGGGGGCCTGGCGCGGCGGACAGATCGCCTTCGGCGTCGAGGGCTGCGCGCATCCCCGCGGTGATCGCGCCCTCGTCGATGGGCCGCGGCGTCAGCGCGTGCGACGACGGCCGGCACAGCGCGATCTGGGTGGTGGTCGGCGCGCTGGTCCGGGCCGCGAGCAGGGCGAGGCCGGCGAGATCAGGGCGCCGACGGGCGGCGACGGCGAGCGGCTCGGGGGGCTGGATGCTGAGCGTGTGCTCCAGCAGCTCGCGCTCGCCGGGGAGGTGTGGCTGCCACTGCCGCTCGGCCCAGAAGCTGTCCGGCACGAAGAGCCGCTCGGTGATGGCGGGGCCGAAGAACCCGAGCACGGGCTCGCGCCGGTCGGGCGTGACCAGGTAGCGGTTCGGGCCGAGCAGCGCGGCGGCGATCTCGGCGGCGCACTGGTTCCAGCCTGCGGCGCGCAGCATGAGCGCGCTGATCTGGGCGGCCACCTCGGCGAGCCTGTCGCGCGTGGCGCGGTCGGCCCCGATCACCTCGGCGTGGCGCACCAGGCGCCGGTAGAAGGAGGTGGCCATCGCGTCGAGGGCCGGGCCGGGCTTGAGCGCGTCGCGGCCCTCGGTCAGCTCCACGGAGGCGGGGAAATCGAGGAGCGCCAGCTCGGCGACCGCGAGGCAGGGCTCCACCTTCACCCCGGCGTGGAACGTCGCGGCGGAGATGCTGGTGCACAGACCCCGACCGCCCATGTGGAACCGGCCCGAGGGCGAGGTGGGGCCCGTCGCCCGCCCGGTCAGCGCGTCGCGCAGCATCTGGCCGCCGCTGATCAGGCTCCCGTCGTTGATGCACACCCCGTCGACGCACAGCACCGCGCGCTCGGCGGGGAAGAAGTGGAGCGTGTCGCGCAGGTACGCCCGCACCGGCTCGGCGTGGAGCAGCGGCGAGGTCACCCGGATCTGCGTCCCGCGCTGCGGCGTCACGCGGTAGACGGAGCAGAGCAGCGCGGTCGGCTCGGGGCTCCCGGCGGTGACGCGCATCGCCCAGCCCTCCTTGCCGTCGCCGGTGGTGAGGTCGAGCGCGAAGCCCTCGGGGTGGGAGAGGCCGAAGCTCAGCACCGAGAAGAAGCCCACCCCGAAGCGCCCGAGATCCACGCCGGGCCGCTTGTCGGTCGCGAAGGGAATGAGCAGGCGTGAGAGGACGGTGCGCAGGCTCATGCCCTCGCCGTCGTCGATCACGTCCACCTGCCCCTCGGCGACCACCACCTCCACAGCGGGTGGCGCGGGTGGAGCGGGTGGATACGGGTGTGGGAGGCCCGCGCTCGCGTCCACGGCGTTGAGCACCAGCTCCACGATGGGACGGAGCGGGTGCCCGAACTGACGGCTCACCTCTTCCGAGAGGATCTTGAGGAGGTAGGTGCGATCGATGAGGGGGGTGACGGGCGCGACCGCGCCGCTCTCTGCCGGGACCACCCCGGCGCAGAAGGCCTCCAGCGCCGGCCGGCAGAGCCCGATCGCGCACAGCTCGTACAGCGGGCCCACGAAGCACAGCTCCGCGTCGCCCGGGCTGGACCCGAGCCGCGCACCGTTCTGGTCGCCGTCCTGCTCGCCGTCACGTCGATGCACGCTGCCTCCTCCCGGGTGACGCCCCCGTCCAGGCTTGCCGGCGCGCTTCGCGGTGCGCGACCGTGCAACCCTGCACCTGTGAGGGCACGCTCACCTGCGTCTTCACCCGCCGTGCCGACGCCGATCGATCCCGTCGTGCCAGGGCTGCCCGGGCCCAGGGGGTGATGTGGGTGACGTCTCAGGCGTTTGCCGGGGTTCTGATGTGGGCGGGTGCAGGATGCGGGATGCCGTTGCAACCCGACGCCAGGGGGGCCACCCTGGCCCGGTGCTGCTCCACTTGCGCGAGCTCGGGCGCGCCATCGCGCAGCAGCGCTGGGTGCGCGTGGTGCTCAGCGTCATCGACAACCTGGACAAGCACGACGCACCGCGCGCTGCGAGCGCCATCGCGTTCGACGCCTTCCTGAGCCTCATCCCGCTCGTCGCGCTGGTGGGGCACGTGCTGAGCCGCCTGCACCAGAGCTCCGAGCTGTTCCTTGGGCCGCTGATCCGCGCCGCCCCGGTCGCCGTCTCCGAGGCGGTGACCGTGGAGATCCAGCGGATGAGCGACTCCTCCGTGGTGGCGCCGCTCGGGATCGCCTTCGTGTGGGTGTCGTCGTCGGGCCTGTCCACCGCGATGGGCGTCTTCGAGACCATCTACGGCAGCACCGCGCGCTCCTGGTACCACCGCCGCGCCATCGCCGCGGGGTGTGTGCTCGCCAGCCTGGTGGGCTTCCCCGGGGTGGCCATGCTCGGCGTGCTGCTCGCGACCATCTCGGGCTCGGTGGGCGCGCAGGTGGTGGCCGTCGCGCTGCCCGCCTCCATCCTGGTGCTGGCGGTCGCGGTCTTCTTTCGCATCGCCATCGCCGAGCGCCCTGGCCTCACCCGGCCGGTGCTCCCGGGCGCGGCGCTCACCGTGGTGCTCTGGGTCGCGGTCTCGGTGGGCTTCTCGCTCTACGTCGCGAAGCTCGCCCGGTACACCACGCTCTACGGCACCCTCGCGACCGCCGCGATCTTCCTCTTCTGGCTGTGGCTCCTCGCGCTCGCGCTGTTCGTGGGCGGCGAGCTGAACGCGCGCCTGGAGCGCGAGCGGACCAGCATGGTGCCCGACTCGATCGGCCGGGTCCCCTTCCTCGGGCGCCGCTCCCTCCCGCCCCCGCCGGGCAACGTCGACGACGACCACACGGCGCCGCCCAGCGTGGTGACGGTGGGCTACGGCGACGACCACACGGCGCCGCCCGGCGTGGTGAGGGTGGGCTTCGGCTCCGAGCCGTCCCGCGACGAGGCGCGCAGGCCGACGGGCAGCGATCCAGCCCTGCGCTCTTGAGGCCCTCCCGGCGCTTCAGATCCCGTACTGACGCAGCTTCTTGTGCAGGCCCTCGCGGGTGATGCCGAGGGAGCGCGCCGCGTTGGTCTTGTTGTTGTTGTGCTCGCGGAGGGCCTCGATGAGGAAGAACTTCTCGACCGAGTCCATCATCTCGCGCAGCGTCCCCCGGGTGACGCCCGCGCGCGTCACCAGCCCCTCCACCTGGCGGATGCGCGGGGAGAGCAGGTCCTGGGTCACGAACGCGCCGGGGTCGACCTGGATCACCAGGCGCTGCACCTCGTTCTGCAGCTCGCGCACGTTGCCTGGCCAGTTGTAGGCCACCATCAGCTCCATGGTCTGCTGCGCGAAGCCGCCCACCGGCTTGCCGATCTCGTGGCCATAGCGCTTGAGGAAGTGGTCGGCGAGCAGGGGGATGTCCTCGCGCCGCTCGCGGAGGGGCGGGATGCGCAGCGGGAAGACCTTGAGGCGGTAGTAGAGGTCCTCGCGGAAGCGGCCCTGGGCCACCTCTTGCTCCAGGTTGCGGTTGGTGGCGGCGACGATGCGCACGTTCACATGCTTGGGCGAGGTGCCGCCGACGGGGCGGATCTCGCCTTCCTGGAGCGCCCGCAGGAGCTTCGACTGCAAGGACGGCGGGGTCTCGGTGATCTCGTCGAGGAAGAGGGTGCCGCCGTCGGCGATCTCGAAGAGGCCCTTCTTCTCCTCGTGCGCGCCGGTGAAGGAGCCCTTCTTGTGCCCGAACAGCTCGCTCTCCAGCAGGCTCTCGGCGAGCGCCGCACAGTTCTGGGCGACGAAGAGCTTGTCGCGGCGCCGCGAGCGGTAGTGCACGGCGGCGGCGATCAGCTCCTTGCCGGTGCCGGTCTCGCCCTCGATGAGCACCGTCACCCGGGTGTCGACCACCTTGTCGAGCTGGTGGATGAGCCGCAGCATCGGCTCGCTCTGGCCGATGATCTCGGCTTCCTTGCCGCCGCGGCGCTTCTCCTCGCGCCCCTTGAGGAAGGTGTTCTCCTTGCGCAGCCGGTCCTCGGCGAGGACCAGGCGCTGGATCAGCCGGGCGTTGGCCACGGCGAGCGAGGCGTTGGCGGCGAGCACGAGGAGGGTCTCCACGTCGCGGGCGCCGAGCGCGCCAGGGGCGCTCCGGTTGTCGACCTGGAGCACGCCGATGATCTCCTCGCCCTTCCAGAGCGGCACGCCGATGGTGCTCTTGATGGAGGCGCCGATCAGCGACTCGGTGCTGCTCACGTCGCCGGGGGCGTCGGCGGTGAGGACCGCGGCGCGCTCGCGGATGACGCGCCGGTAGACGCTGCGGGTGATGGGCACCGGGCCGCTCGGGGGGCCGCTGCCGCCCTGGTCCTGGCGCACCCGGGTGAGCACCGGGACGTAGGCGGCGGCGGTGGTGTCGGCGTCCTGCTCGTCGTCGCGGAGCACGATGGTGACGTGCGTCGCGGCGGGGACCAGGAGGAGGGAGGCGTCGGAGACAGCGACGAGGACGAGGTCGAGGTCGGTGGCGGCGCCGATGCGCTTCTGCGCGGCGTAGAGGGCCGAGAGCGCGGTGGGGTCGCGTTCGAGCTTCTCGGCCGTGGGCTCGACCTCGTCGAGCTTGCGCAGCGAGAGCACCCGGGCCTCGTCGCTCTCCTCGACGAGGGTCACCCGCAGCGAGGTGACCGTGTCGCCAGAGCCGAGCTCGATGACGTCGCCGCTCCGCAGCGCGGTGGGGCTCTGGTCGGCCGTGACCTCGATCCGCTCGCCGTCACGGACGAGGGTCGTCCCGTTGGTGGAGCGGAGGTCCTGGAGGATCACCCGATCGGGCGTGCTGACGATGCGCGCGTGCTCGCCGGAGACGTGGGCGTCTTCGAGCACCACGCGGCTTTCGGGAGAGCGGCCGAGGGTGACGATCTCGCCCGGCAGCTCGAAGGTGCGCCCGGCAGAGAGCCCCTGGATGACCTCCAGCACGATCATGCGGGCGTAGCGTAGCGGCCGCGAGGCCCCTTCCCAAGGGAAAGGGACGGAATAGGAGCGGAGAGGGACAGGGACGGAGAGGGAGCGCCCGCGGGGAGGGAAGGCGGGGGCGCAGCGAGCGCTGGGCCCCCCTGCGTCACTTCACTGCGAGCGCGCGTTGAGGCGGTAGATGACCGTCTTGAAGGGCGAGTTCGCGGCGATCATCTCCTCGTTCCGCTTCTCCTCGGCCTCGTCGACGATGGCCTGGAGCTTCTGGGCCACGGCGGCGTCGCCCTGGGGCGAGAGCTGGTCGATGACCGTGACCGACACGAAGCGCACCGCGGCGTTGGTGAGCTTGGGCATGGACGCGATGATCTTCTCGCGCAGCTCGGGCTTGCCGAAGATGCCCATCATGTAGGCGGCCTTGATGCCCTTGAACTGGGTGTCCTTCTGCTGGTTCGCGTTGTCGGCGGCCTTGCCCAGGTAGCACTCCGCGTCGGCCTTGCACTCGCCGAGGAGCGCCTTGGCCATGGTGTACTCCTTCTCGAACGCCTTGCCGACGGTGCTGGGCTTGCCGTCCGCGCCGGTCTGCGCCTTGGTGAAGAGCTTGTCCACCTCGGCGATCTGGTCGGCGGTCATCAGCTTCATCGCCGTCGCCAGCGAGGCGTCACGGATGGGGGCGACGTCGGCCTCTTCGCCCTTGGCCTCCAGCGCGGTCTTCACGATCCAGGGGACGAAGCTCGCGTCGAAGTAGCTGCCGGACGCCTCGAGCAGCGTCTCGCGGGCGCCGATCCCCGGGGGGATGGAGGCGTTCAGCGGGAGCTTCTCGTAGGTCTGCTGGAAGGCGGTCACCGTCTCCGGGGACTTGGGGACCTTGGAGAGCTCGCGGGCGATGATCGCCTTGGCCGAGTCGTCGGTGCTCTTGGTGAGCGCGGCGAGCAGCGGGGCCACGCTGTCGGCGCGGCCGATGGTGCCGAGGATCAGCGCGGACTGGCTGATGTGCGCCGTCTCCGCCGCCTTCTTCTGCTCCGCGGTGGGCTTCTCGGCGCCCTTGAGCTGCTCGACCTTCGAGTACTCGACGAGCTCCGCGTTCTTGCCGTCGAGCAGGTCGACGACCGGCTGCACGGCGGGCTTGCCGATCTTCACGAGGGCCAGCATGGCCGTCATGTGGCCCTGCGACTTGTTCGGCGAGAGCAGCATCTTGAGGAGCGGCGTCACCGCCTTCTCGCTCTTCTGCAGGCCGAGGATCTCCGCCGAGGTGATCTGCCAGAACATCTCGTCGCGGAGGTTGGGGATGTCCTTGGTGTCGACGATGGGGCGGCCGATGTTGGTGAGGAGCTGCGTCTCCCAGGCCGGGTCGTTCACCTGCTTCATGGCGTCGTAGACGTCGCGGTAGATCGCGCCCGCCTTGGGCTTCGACACCTTGATCTTCTGGAAGACCTCCATGAGGGGGCCCGCGGCCTCCTTGAGCTTCATCGCGCCGACGGCGCGGCAGGCCCAGCGCACGTCTTCCTCGGTCGACTCGGGCTTGTAGTCCTTGAGGGCCTTGATCAGGCAGGGGGCGCCGCGCGGGTCGCGGGTGTCGGAGATGAACTTGATGAGCTTCGAGTTGGAGCGCTCGTCGAGGTCACCCGCGACGCACTTCTGGGTGAGGGGCTCGATGATGGTGTCGAGGAGCGGCTTGACCGTCGGGCCGTTGCGGTCCTTGTTGTCGCGGGTCATCGCGTCCTCGAAGAACTGCACGAGGCGGTTGACCGCGGCGGGGGTGGTAGCCGGATCGTCGAGCCGCTTGACCCAGGTGCTGGGCTCGTTTTCATCGGCACAGCCGACGAGCGTCCCCGCGGCGACCGTCACCGTCGAGACGGTGGCGACCCCCAGGAGGAGGGAGCGGAGTAGCGGCGCAATTCGACGGACAGTGCGGACCATGTTTCCTCCGAGAGAGCGCGCTAGCTGGGGCAGCCGGCCCCCCCGGGCGCGCGCACGAGAGCGCCGAAACTATTCGGCACGGAACGACGTGTCAACGCGAGCGGTCGGGATCGACATCATGCACGCCGAGCTTCTGGCGGACCCCCAGCGCAAAGAGCCGGTCAGGTACGACGCGGCGCAGCGTGACGAGGGCGCGCGCATCACGCCCGATCAGCGTGCGAAAAGGGGGGGCGTCGGCCCCGAGGAGCTTCACCACGGCCTTCGCCACCACGTCGGGCGGAGGGGCCTTGGCGGCCTCGCCGAGGATGATCCGCTCCACGGCCGCGGTCAGGGCCTGGTAGGCACGGTCGGGGAGAGGCTGGGAGGCGCGGCGCTGGTTCTCGCCGTAGATGGGGGTCTTGAAGGTGCCCGGTTCGAGGAGGCAGACCTCCACCCCGAAGCCCGCGAGCTCCCAGCGCAGCGCCTCGCTGAAGCCCTCCACGGCGTGCTTGGTGGCGGCATACACGCTGACCCCGGGCAGCCCGACCAGCCCCGAGACGCTGGAGACGTTGATGATCCGGCCCCGCCGCGCGGCCCGCATGGACGGCAGCACCGCCCGGGTCACGGCCATCAGTCCGAAGACGTTGGTCTCGAACTGGAGCCGAACGTCCTCCTCGGACTGCTCCTCGAAGGCCCCGCCCACGGCGACGCCGGCGTTGTTCACGAGGCCGGTGAAGGGCCCGTACTTGAGGACCAGCTCCCGGATCCGCTCGGGCACGTCGGTCGCGGTGACATCGAGCTGCTCGACGTCGACCTGGACCCCCTGCGCCTTGGCGGCGGCTTCGAGCGCGCTTCGCCGGTCGAGGTTGCGGAGGGTGGCGACCACCTGGTGTCCAGCGGCGGCGCAGGCCACGGCCGCGGAGAGGCCGATGCCGCTGGACGCCCCGGTCACGAGTACGAGTTGCCCCATGGGAGGGCGAACTATAGGGAATCCGCCGCGGCATGGGCCAGTTCTCGACCGGGGAATGCACCTCGGCCCGGGGTGGTTGTCGATCGCGGCCGGTTCGAGGCGCGCCGGTGCTGCACTCCGGGAGCCTGAGGGCGGTCTGCAGCGCGTGCACCGTGGAGACCCGAGGGCCGGAGCGCAGGGAGGGGAGCCGAGGCGGATGAGAGAAGAGAGCGCCGAGAGGCGAGGGTGGCGGCGGCTGGCCTCCGGTCTGCGGCGGGGCGGTGCGGCAGGTGCGGCAGGTGCGGCGGGTGCGGCGGGTGCGGCGGGTACGCCGAGGCGCACGTCGTGGTTCAGCAGGGTGGTGGGGATCCTCTTCGTGCTGACCTCCATCTGGTCCGTGCTGATCGAGCCTCGCTGGGTCGCGCGGCGCGACATCGACCACACCCTCCCGGGGTGGCGGGGCGCCGAGGGTCTCAAGGTGGCCGTGGCCTCGGACTGGCACCTCACCAACCAGCCGCTGTGGCGGGTGATGACCGTCGATCGCGCGCGGGACATCGTGGCGGAGATCAACGCTGCACAGCCTGACCTCATCCTCCTGCCCGGCGACTTCATCGCGCAGCACGACGTCCACGGGGCCGCGCAGGAGGAGGTGCTGGAGGAGCTGCTCGAACCGCTCGCGGCTCTGAAAGCGCGGCTCGGGGTGTACGCCGTGCTGGGCAACCACGACTGGTGGCTCGACGGTGACGCGGTGCGGGCAGCGCTGGAGCGCCATGGCGTTCGGGTCCTCGAAAACGAGGCCGTGCCCATCCCTGGTGCCGGCCTGTGGCTCGGCGGCGTCGGCGACGATCTGACCTTGCACGCGGACCCTCTGAAGACCCTGGCGGCGATCCCGCCGGACGCGCACGTGCTGCTGATGATGCACGACCCCGGGAGCTTCATGGGCCTGCCCTCCCTGCGGGGGCTGGCTCTCGCGGGGCACACCCACGGCGGCCAGGTCTATGTGCCCTTCTACGGCGCCTTCACCCTCCCCAGCGTGGCGCCGCGCGAGTGGGCGTACGGCTGGGTGCATCAGGGCAGCGACACGATGTACGTCACCAGCGGTCTCGGGGTGAGCATCCTGCCGGTGCGCCTCAACATGCGACCCGAGTGGGTGGTGTTCACGTTCCGCCAAGAGGCCGAGGTGTCCCGGTGACGACTCACCCGTGGTGGGGGGGGGCGCGTGAGCCGGTCTGACCGGCGCGGCGGGGGAGGGGCGCTCGGCGCCGGAGCGGAGGAGGGCAGTGCCGGCATGGGGCCTCGCCGCAGGGGCCAGAGCGCAGGCGGACCACTCCCGGCCGAGGTGTTCCGGGAACAGGTCCGAGGTGTCCGCGTGACACCATATGAGTTGTCACGGGAACAGGTCCGAGGTGTTCCGGGAACAGGTCCGAGGTGTTCCGGGAACAGGTCCGAGGTGTTCCGGGAACAGGTCCGAGGTGTCCGCGTGACACCATATGAGTTGTCACGGGAACAGGTCCGAGGTGTTCCGGGAACAGGTCCGAGGTGTCCCTGGTACTCCGTTCCCAAGTTCGTCCAGGGTCCTCGGCTCGGCGTTCGAGCAAAGTGACGGGGGTAGCGACCATCGGGAGCGTAGGGACCGAAGGTCCCTGATCGAGGGTACGCAGTACCCATCGGGAGCGTAGGGACCGAAGGTCCCTGATCGAGGGTACGCAGTACCCATCGGGAGCGTAGTCTCGAATGGAGGCTGCGCCTCCACAGGGCCCGAGGAAAAGGCTTCTGATTCAGAGACCTTGGAGTCCTTTTCAGAGCAGGGACCGAAGGTCCCTGATCGAGGGTACGCAGTACTAGCCGATGATCATCGACTCGGTGAGGAGGCGGCCTTCCTTGAAGCGGCGCAGGTTCCACTTCTGGAGGAGGGGGGTGTCGGGGCCTCCCGCGACGTGCTCGGCGAGGAGGCGGCCCATCACGGGGGCCATCATGAAGCCGTGTCCCATGAAGCCTGACGCCTGGTAGAAGTGCTCGAACTCGTCGACGGGGCCGACGATGGGGTTGGCGTCGGGGGTGAGGTCGTAGCAGCCGGCCCACTGGCGGAGCACCTTGACGCTGCCGAGGATGGGGCAGGTGCGGGTCAGGGCGCGGCCGTAGAGGGCGAGGAAGCGGTGGCTCGATCCCATGTCGAGGCCCTCGGGGACGTCCTCGTTCGAGATGCCGCCGACGATCTCGCCGCGCATGGACTGCGAGAAGTAGAGGCCGTTCGAGAGATCGGAGACCAGGGGGCCGAGCCACAGCTTGAGTGGCTCGGTGGAGCAGATCTCGTGGCGGTGGGGGTGGTTGGGCAGCTCGATGCCGAGCATGCGCGCGATCTCGGGGCTCCAGGCGCCGGCGGCGTTGATGACCTTGTGGGTGCGGATCTCGCCGCGGTTGGTGACCACGGCGTCGATGCGGGCGCCCTGGGTGCGGAAGCCGGTGACCCGGGTGAAGGTCGCGATCTCCACGCCGAGCTTCTCGGCGGCGTGGGCGTAGCCCCACACGAAGGGCCAGGGGAAGACCACGCCGTCGTCGGGGTTGAAGCTCGCCGCGACCACGCCCTCGATGGACAGCTCCGGGACCACGCGCTGCGCCTCGATGGGCAGGAGCATGCGGGTGCCAAGGCCGTGCTCGTTCTGCACGGCGACGCTGCGCTCCAGCATGCGGCGGCCCTCCTCGCTGCGCACGAGGAAGAGGTAACCGCCCTGGCGGAACCAGATGTTGATCTTCATCTCCTGCGCGAAGTCGCGGCAGAGGCGGATGCTCTCCTGCATGAGCTGGATGTTGTCGGCGCTGGAGAACTGGGCCCGCACGCCGCCGCCGTTCCTGCCGCTGGCGCCGCCGCAGAGGTAGCTCTCGTCGAGGACCACGACGTCGGTGATGCCGTGGTGCCGCGCCAGGTTGTAGGCGATGGCGAGGCCCATGATGCCCGCCCCGATGATGACCACCTCGGCCCTGTCGCGCATTGAGGTCAGCTTAGCGCGGGGCGCGCGGCGGCGAGGACCGCATCGTGGAGGGCGCCGTTCGTGGCGACGATGCCCCGGCTGAGGACGAGATCGGGGCCGCCGTAGCCGATGGGGTCGCCGTGGAGATCGCTGAAGGCGCCGCCAGCGCCCCGGAGCACGGCCTCGGGGGCGCAGGTGTCCCAGAGCTTGGCGCCGGTGCCGGTGTGCACGTAGAGGTCGGCGGCGCGGGTGACCACCCGGGCGACCTTGACGCCCACGGAGCCGCACTGGACGACCCGGCCGATGCCGAGGCGATCGAGCAGGGGGCGGAGGCTCGGGTGGGGGTGGGAGCGGGAGATCACTGCGGCGGCCTCGGAGGGGGTGCGGGTCGTGGAGACGCGGAGCGGGCTGCGGCTGCCGTCGGGGGCTTCGAGGAAGGCTCCCTGGAGCGCCTCGGAGCCGTGAGGCGCCTGCACGGAGGCGTGCGCGGAGGCTTGCACGGAGGCGTGCGCGGATGCCTGAGCCGAGGCTTCCGGGAGACTCCAGCCGACGAGGGCTTCACCGGTGGTGGGCAGGACGAGCACGCCGAGGGCGGCGCGGCCTGCGATGCTGAGGCCGATCATCACCGCGAACTCGCCGTTGCGGTTCGCGAACTCGCGGGTGCCGTCGAGGGGGTCGACGTAGAAGACGCGGGGCTGCCGGGCGAGGGCGGCGATCTCCGCGGGGTCGCTCGGCACGCTCTCCTCGGCGAGGATGGCTTCGCCGGGGAAGGCGGCCTCGATGGCGCCGCAGATCAGATCGTTGGCCCTGCGGTCGGCCTGGGTCACCGGGTCGTCGGGGCCCTTGAGGTCGACGGTGAAGGGGGTGGCGTAGACCTCCATGACCAGGTGGGAAGCTTCCCGCCCGATCCGGAGCAGCTCGGCGAGTTCCCGTTCGTGTTCCTGCACCTGGCTTCTCTGCTCCTCTGGCGTTCGTGGGGCGGTGCGCGGGGGCGGCGGGTCAGATCTCCACGCCCACCTTCTTCATCCGGGTCGAGAGGTCGGCCATGGTGGTGTCGCGCAGGTAGGGAGGGAGGCCCGACTCGCGCACGAGCTGGTCGAGCTGGCCCACGGAGCGCGGCCCGAGCACGGCGGTGGAGACGAGCTGGTTGGCGAGGACGAAGCGCAGGGCGAGGGAGCGGGTGGAGATCACCGCGCCGCCGAGGAGGGGACGGAGGGCGTCGACCTGCTTCACCCGGGTGCGCAGCTCGGCGGGGGTCCAGCGGTCGCTGCGGTGGTCGTCGGGGTAGAACTCGCGGTCGCGGCTCCACTGGCCCCCGAGCAGGCCGTGGGCGAGCACGGAGCGGGCGAGGACGCCGACGCCGCTCTCCTCGATGTCGGCGGCGACGTCGTTGAGGTCGGCAGTGGCGAAGATGTTGTAGGCGAGCTCGATGACGTCGGCCTCGCTGCGGATGGCGGCGCGGGCCTGGTCCGCGGTGCCGGCGCTCACTCCCCAGGCGAGGATTTTCCCTTTGGCCTTGAGGTCCTTCATGAACCCCACGGTCTCGCTCCTGCCGAGGGCCTGCACAGAGGGGTTGTGCAGGAGGAGCACGTCGATGACCTCGCGCTTGAGCCGCTCCTGGGAGCGCTCGTAGGCGGTGAAGAGGTAGGCAGGGTCGAAGTGCTTGCGGGGGGGTGAGGACTCCAGGTCGGTGCCGATCTTGGTGGCGACGTGGACCCAGGAGCGCTCTTCGAGCCGCTTGGCGAGGCGGCGTTCCATGTCTCCGCGGCCGTATACGTCCGCGGTGTCGAAGAGCGTGACGCCGACGGACAGGGCCCGGTCGATGACCCGATCGACCTCGGCGTCCGCCAGGGGCCCGTAGGCGTCGCCTGACAGCCCCCAGGTGCCGACGGAAAGCTCGGAGACCTCCATGCCCGTTCTGCCAAGAGCGCGCTTCCTCACCGAGGCGCGATCTACACCAGGCCGCCCGGAGCGACACGTCTTTGCGCGCATGGGCGCGGAACGCCGCGTGCTGAGGGAGGTTGCCAGGAGAGGGAAGGCTGGGGTGCTCGCCGGTGTCGGAGCGCCGGCTGGACCCGCACCGCGAGGAGACCATGCAGGACGCAGGAGCAACTTTGGGGGTGCAGGGGCTGCGGGATGTGAGCCGGAGCCCTGAGACCGGGACGGGCAAGGCGCAGGCGCTGGAGCTGGTGGTGATGCGGGGGAAGGATGTCGTCGGCGTACGGCACATCCTCGACGGCCGCGCTCACGTGGGCGTGGATGCCCAGGCGATCGCCAAGGTCCCCGCGGCCAGGAGCGAGGTGATCGCCGAGGTGGTGGGAGGGCGCTTCACGCTCTTCGTGCCGGCCGGCACGCGGGCGCGGCTGCACCAGGCCGACGGTCTGGCCCGGCTGCTCCGGGGACCCGCCGAGGTGACGCTGGTCAAGGGGGACCGTGCGGTGCTGGTGCTCGGTACGCTCCAGATCCGTGCGCAGATCGTGCCGGTGGAGGTCGCGCCCCGGACCGCGCCTGTGGCGTCGCTCTCGGCTCGGGCGGGTGGGGCGGGCCGGATGGGCGAGCGGCGCGCCCCGGGGATGCTCTCCTGGGTGGCGATGGCGGGCACGCTCTACGCGGCGGCGCTGGCGATCTGTGTGATCTTCGCGCCGCGGGAGCGGCTGCAGCTCGACGCAGGAACCGTGGGGCGGGCGGTGACGGCGGCCACGGCGACGGCCACGACGCCGCAGTCGTCACGGCTCGCGTCCAGCAAGCCAGTAGTGGAAGGCATGAAACTCCCTGCCGCGCAGCAGCTCGATCTCCACGGTCGTACGTCCTCCCTCGGGCAACCCGTGCTCTTCGACGCTCCCGGCCTGCACTGAGGAGGGGGTCCACGCGGGCGGCACGTCGATCGTGCGCTCGACCCACGCGCCTTCCTGAGGCCCTGGTTCCTCGGCGATCTCCCCCGCGGCGGGGATCTCCACGTCTCCGATCTCCGTTCCTCCGAGGCGCACCCTGACCGTGGCGCCGTCGTCGGAGGCCACGCGCAGGATGAGCCGCGCGGCGCCAGGGCGCGGGGTGCGCAGGAGGAAGCGGTCGGCGCGGCGGTTGTAGCGTCCACCGTCGGCGATGGGCGGCGGGAAGAGCCGGGGCTGTCCCTCGCCGAAGATGGGCGGGACCAGGGAGGGGCCGGAGGAGGGAGAGGGCGCGGAGAGCGCGCCGCCGGGGAGCGCGGGCGCGACGCGGTTGTCGGGGTCGCGGCTGCCGGCGGTGTCGTAGGCGTGCGCGGCCTCGGACTCCAGGTCGGCCACGTCCAGTGTGTCGAGGACCTGCTCGCCTGGATCGAGGTGGGCGGGGTGCTCTCCGCTGCCGAGGATCTCGTGGCGCGCCTCGTAGGCGATCATGGTGGCCTCGCCGAGGATGCTCTGCTCCAGCACGGTGGCCGAGGCGAGCTCGCGGCCGAGGAGGGGAGGGCAGTCCATCCAGCGCGGGTAGACGATGTAGTGGGTGGGGAGGCGCTCGGGGGGGAGGCGCTCGTAGTGCTCGAAGCGGGAGCCGACCCCGGCCACCCAGTAACGCGCCTCGTCACGGGTGGTCAGGCCGACCACGTCGAAGGTGCGCCGTCCAGAGAGGTAGGCGATGGCGCCGGTGTCGTTGACGCCGATCACGGCGTCCATGGGCAGGTGCTGCGCAGCCCAGCGTCCGAGCCATACCTGCTGCTGGTCGATGGCGTGGGCTGACTCGGCGAGGTCCTGGATGGTCCAGGGGAGCAGCGTGGCGAGGGCACCGGTGCACGCGGCGAGGGCGAGGGGAGCCACCCAGCCGACGGGCAGGAGCGGGCGACGGAGGCGCTCGGCGAGGGCACGCCGCGCCCACTCGGCCGCGTCACCCAGGCTGCGGGCGAGGCAGGCGAGCATCACGAACCAGGCAGGAACGAAGGGCCATACGTAGCGCAGCCGGTTCCAGAGGAAGGTCAGGTAGGTGCAGGGCAGCAGCACGCCCAGCGCGAGGGCCGCGACCACCACGGCGTGGGCAGGTCGGCGCTGTCGGTAGGCTGCGAAGGGCAGCGCCACGAGGCCGAGCAAGAGCGGCACACAGGTGCCCGCTGGCAGGAAGAGCGCGGTCCAGTCGCCGCCATCGAGCACGTCCGTGAAGAGGAGATGAACGTTGCCCCGGATGGCGGCGAGGAGGGCGCGGCCCTGGTAGCTGGGGTTGCCGATGAGCCACTTCACCAGGGTGGTGGTGGCGCGCGCGTTCCCGGTGAACGCCCAGTTGAGCGCGGGGACCACGGCGACACCCGCGAGCGGGACGAGGGCGAGGAGCGCGGAGGGAGCGGAGAGCGCGGGAAGGGAGAAGCGGGAGGGGGAGGCAGGGAGGGAGGGGGAGGCAGGGAGGGAGGGGGAGGCAGGGCGCATCACGAGGGCCGTCGCGGCGATCAAGGCGGCGAGGAGGCCTTCGGGCCGGACCAGGGGGGCCATGGCGCCGAGCAGGGCGAGGGTGGTGGCGCGGCGCAGGGAGCGGGGGGGATCGGGGGGCTCGGGCTCGATCCAGCGGGCGGCGGTGCGCCCGGTGCGCAGGAGGATCCACGCGAGCGCCATGGTCTCCATGCCGCTCCATGCGAACCAGGCGAAGGCGCCGCACGCGAGGCACATGGCGGCGGCACCGATCGCGGCGGCGCGTCCCGCGAGGGGTTGGGTGAGGCGGCCTGCCTCCACGGCGACGCCCGCGTGGGCCAGGGTGCCGAGGAGCCACGCGCCCCAGGCGAGCGAGAGGTCGTGCAGCCCGAGCTTGTGGAGCGGGGCGAGGAGCAGGGGCCAGAGGAAGCTCGTCGCGCCGCTCGAGTAGCCCTCGCCGGGGACGTAGCTGAAGAAGCTTCCCCCGGCGAGCTGCCGCGCGAACTGGAAGTGGATGAAGGCGTCGTCGAGGGGAAGGGCCGGGTGGCCGGCCCGGAGGAAGATGGCGCGGATGCAGAGGGCGCCGAGGACCGCGCTCACGAGCAAGGCAGGCGCGCCGGGGCCTACTCGGGCGACGAGATGCGCGACGAGCTGCGCGAGCCGCGAGAGCAGGCGGGCCATGTGGCGGCCATAGCATGACCCGCCGAGCAGCGGTCACCTGGTGCCCGGCGCCCTGCGTGCGCGGGATCGGGGCCTGGGGGCCCTGCGCGCGTGGTGGTCGCGATCACCGTCGCTTCGCGCCGCCGTCGCGCCAAGATCCTGGGAGGAACCGGGGAAACGAGGTACTAGACGCCCCGCGACGCATGGCCTTTCAACCCCGCCCCAACCATCCCTACGCCCACGCCGCTCGCTTCCCCGAGGGCGCGGACGTCTCCATCGACGACGTGTTTCGTGCGGTGCCCGCGGCGAGCGGCGACGCTGCAGGGAGCGCTGATGCTGCAGGGACTGTGGCGGCGCCCGGGGGCCCCGTGGAGATCGAGATCGGTCCCGGTCGTGGCGGGTTTCTGTTCGAGCGCGCCGAGGCGGCGCCCGAGGCGCGGCTGCTCGGGCTGGAGATCCGGCTGAAGTGGTCGGCCATCGTGGACGAGCGGCTGCGAAAGCGGGGGTTCGGGGCGCGGGTGCGGGCGCTCAACGCGGACGCGCGCGAGGCGCTCCGGCGGCTCAGGCCCGATGGGGGGATCACCCGCTTCTACCTGCACTTCCCCGATCCCTGGTGGAAGAAGCGGCACCACAAGCGCCTGGTGATGAGCCCCGATCTGCTCGACGAGATCGCGCGGCTCCTGAAGGACGGCGGGGAGCTGTTCGTGCAGACCGACGTGGAGGAGCGCGCGGCGCAGTACGCGGAGCAGATCGGGGCGCACGCGGCGTTCGAGCCCGCAGGGGATGCGCCGGGGTCGCCCGAGCTGGCGGAGAACCCGTTCAACGCGCGGAGCCCGAGGGAGCACCGCGCGATCGAGGATGGGCTGCCGGTGACGCGGCTCCTCTACCGACGCAAGCCGCGGGGCTGAGCTGAAGAGCGGACCAGGAAAGCTGCTGCGCGCAGGGCCGGGAGCGAGGAGCAGGGCTACCTGGCGCCGGGGGGGAGCTTGAAGAGGCGCTCCTCGATGGACCGCGTCTCACCGGGCCTGGCGTTGATGGTCAGCGTCTTGGGGACGTAGCCGTCGGCGGCGAGCACGATCTTGTGCTCCTCACCGGCGGTGATGCCCTCGATGCGGTCGGGGTCGCCCTTCCAGGGCACGCCGTCGACCCACACCGCCGCGCGCGGGGTGACCTTGAGCGCGATGGTGACGCTGCCGAGCGCCATCTTCCTGGTGATGGTCCGCGAGGCCTCGGTGGCGGTGAGGACGATCTTCTCGCGGTGGGGTTCGAGGCCTTCCCGGGTGAGCTTCAGCTCGAGCTCGCGCCCGAGGGGGAGGTTGTCGATCCGCGTCGGTGTCACCTCCTGCTGCAGGTCGCCGCTGATCCAGATCGAGCAGCCCGGAGGATCGGTGGTGATCTCAAGGGAGCCCCGGGTCGGCGCGGGCGCGGCCTGCGCCACGTCCCCGGGGGCGTCGCGCTGCCCCGTTCCCCCCGGTGCGCGGCCGGGGTCGGCGTCTCCGCGCGTGGGCTGCCCGGCGCGGAGGTAGAGCACGCTGGCGGCGACCACCGCCAGCACCGACACGGCGGCGATGGCGATCCCCGTCGAGGACCGCCGCGGCGCGGGGGCAGGGCTGACGCCGCTGCCGGCGATCATGCCGGCGCCGCTGCCCATCTGCTCCTCGTCGGGGGTCGGGTGCTCCGCGCTCAGCACGTCGGCGAGCTGCTTGATGTCCTGGAGCACGGCCTTCTGCTGGTCGAGCTTCTCCTCGAAGAGGAAGCGCATCCAGGAGGAGAGGCCCACCTGGGAGGCCGCGACGCGCTCCTCGCGGATGAAGGCTTCGAGTTCGCCCTGCATCTCCCGGGCGCTCTGGTAGCGGTCCTCGCGCCGCTTCGCGAGCGCCTTCATCACGATGGCGTCGAGGGCCGGGGGGTAGCCCGGCTTGAGCTCGACGGGGCGCGGGTAGTCGCGCTCGGTGATCATGTGCAGGGTCTCGTACTCGCTCGACCCTTTGAAGAGGCGCCTGCCCGTGGTCAGCTCGAACAGCACCACGCCCACCGCGAAGATGTCGCTCCGCCAGTCGATGGCGTCGCCGCGCGCCTGCTCCGGAGACATGTACGGCGCCTTGCCCTTGAGGAGCTTGCCGTCCTCGGCCTCGTCGCCAGCCTGCACGCTCTTGGCGACGCCGAAGTCGACGATCTTCACGTCGCCCGTGAAGGTGACCACCACGTTCTGGGGGGAGATGTCGCGGTGGACGATGTCGAGCACGCCGCCCTCGAGGTCGCGCTTCTCGTGGGCGTACGCGAGGCCGGCGCACATGCCGAGGCAGATGGTCAGCGCGTGCTCCAGGGGGAACTCGGCGACGCTCTTGCGGCGCATGGCGCGCACGATGGAGCGCACATCCTCGCCGTGGATGTGCTCCATGGCGATGAAGTAACAGCCGTCATGCTGGCCGACGTCGAAGATCTGGACGATGTTCGGGTGGGACAGCGTCGCGGCGATGCGCGCCTCGTGGAGGAGCATCTCGATGAAGGCGCGGTCCTGGTTCATGGAGGGCAGGATCCGCTTGATGACCACGAGCTTCTCGAAGCTGGCCACCGATCGATGCAGCGCGAGGTACAGCTCGGCCATGCCCCCTGCGGCGAGCCTGCGAAGCAGCGTGTACTTGCCGAACTGCCTGGGCAGGGGCTCCTCCCCTGCGGCTCCCTCCGGAGCCTGTGCCGTCGCGCCCTCGACCATCACCATCCTTCACGGGCTGCGGGAACCTCCGTGGCGCGCGGCTCGTTCGCCGACCGCCTCGAGGGGTGTTGCAGACCCTTTCTTCGGGTGAATCCTGACATGAACCCTGCGGCTGTCGAAAGCACTGCGGGCGTTTCCGGACACCTTCCCCTGGACCTCGGGGGCCCTCTCGCCCTCCCCTCGGGGGCCGAGGTGACAAGGTAGGAGCGACACGCAAGGGCACGTCCCTCCCCGTAAGGCTGGTGGTGTCAGAGCGGATCCTCGGGTGAATCCCCGCAATCCCCTGCTTTCAATCCGGTTCTTGGCGCTTGCTCGCAAGCAGACCCGGGCGTTAGGCTCCGAGCATGCGCCGTCAGGTCCGCTGGGCCATCCTCCTCTGCGCCGCCTTTGCCGGGGCGAGCTGCGCTACGTACTCGCAAGATCTCGAGCGCGCCCGGTCCCACTACGACGCCAACCAGTACGAGCAGGCCCTCGCGCTCTTTCGGGTGCTCGAACCTGATCTCGACTCCTTCTCGGACGCCGAGCAGGCCCAGTACGCCTACCTGCGAGGCATGACCGATTTCCGCCTCGCCGAGCTGTCGCCGCAGGGGCAGGGCATCGCCGACCCGCGCAAGGCCTTCCGGGACAACGCGCGCCACTGGCTCGCGCTCGCCGCCGCCATCGAGAAGAACACGCCCGGCAGCGTGAGCAACGACCAGAAGACGCGCCTGACCGGCACGCTCACCGAGCTGAACCTCGATGTGTACGGAGGCGCCGAGGCCCTCCCCGAGGGTGCGGCCGGCGCTCCTGCCCCCGGCGCCGCACCCGCGGCCCCCCAGGACGTGACCGCGCCTGGGGCCGTGCCCGGGACCCCCGCCACGCCAGCTCCCTGAGCTGCGCAGACGGCTGGGATGTAGAGGGCTGCGGGGCGCTGCGGGGCGTAACGCTGCGGGGCGTAACGCTGCGGGGCGCTGCGGGGCGTAGCGCTGCGGGGCGTAGCGCTGCGGGGCGTAGCGCTGCGGGGCGTAGCGCTGCGGGGCGTAGCGCTGCAGAGGCGTGGAGCGCTGCCGTGCAGGGCGCTGCGGAGCGCTGTGGAGTGGAAGGCCGCGGACGTGGTGTCCGCAGCCCTTGACGACCTGGGTCAGGTCAAGTTGCGACGCAACGAGGTGATCTCGTCTTTCGCGAGGAGCTTCTTCTTTTTCAGGTCGGCAGCCTCCACCTGTTCGGCAGGGGTCATGTACGTGCGCCGTCCCAGCTCCCTCAACCGAGCTTCGCATTCTCGGTGACGCGCTTCGGCAAGGTTGAGCCTTTCCTGCGGGGCCATGGCCTCGAGCGCGCGAGAGACGACCTGTTGCTTCATGTAACCACCTCCAGGGTGACCCTCGGACCGATGAGGGCCAACGGTTCTCGGAGCGCCGAAGCTGCCAGGCTCGTCGCCGGTCAACCCGGTGCGTCGAGATGTTGCATCAGAGTATCGCACTGGAGGCCCTGGATGCAGGTGTTTTCGCGGGTCGATCCGCCTGAACACGCGCATCCATCGCGGCCTCTTCCTTGCATTCTGCAAGAGATCACCCCGCAGCGTTCGCTGCATCGGTGCGGTATCCTTCCGGGCCATGCGCGTTCGTTCCGCACCTGCGAGCTTCGCGTTCTCCTCGTTCTCCGCGACGTTCGCGCTGGTCCTCCTGAACGCCCTCACCGTGGGTTGTGCGTCCACGCAAGCCACGACGGTGCGCACCGCGCCGGGGGCCGCGCGCTCCGGGCCTGTGATCGAGGTCGCGCCGGTGGTCGTGTCGCCCTACTCCGAGGAGGACTTTGCTGCGCAGTTCGCGCGGGCGCGCGCTTTTCTGGAGGGAGGGAAGCCCCGCGAGGCGGCTGCGCTCTTCGAGCGGCTCGCCCACCTCGCCACGGTGACCTCGGCGCCTGCGCTGCCGGCGATCGCGCCGCCGTGCCTGCTCAACGCCGGGATTGCCCACGAGGAGCTCGGCGATCAGGTGACGGCCGCCGAGCGCTACCGGGCCCTGCTCCAGGAGCACCCGGAGAGCGAGCACGCGCGCAGTGCCCTGCTCCGCCTCGCGCGCGCGGCCGCCTACCTGGAGCGCTGGTCCGAGGTGATCGGCGTGGCCGAGCGCTTGCTCGCCCGGACCGATCTCGCGCTCCTGGAGGTGGTGGAGGCCCGCGGGGCACGCGCGCTCGGGCTCGTGGAGCTGGATCGCGTCGACGAGGCCGCGGGTGAGGTGGCGCGGGCGCGGGACATCATCGAGGAGCACCGCTTCGGCGAGGCCGGCAAGCCTCCCCTGGAGCTGGCGCAGGTGAGCTTCGCCCTCGGTGAGGTGCGGCGGCGGCGCAGCGAGGCAATCCGGTTCCAGCCCCTGCCGGCAGACTTCGCGGAGGCGCTGGAGAGGCGCTGTCAGGGGCTGCTCGACGCGCAGAGTGCGTACACGGAGGCGATGCGCAGCCTCGACGCGCGATGGAGCGCCATGGCCGGCTACCGGGTGGGGCAGCTCTACCGCGATCTCCACCGCGATCTGATGCAGGTGACCCCGCCCGTTTCCGCAGCGTCTGCCGAGAAGAAGCAGCTCTTCGAGGGCGCGATGCGTCTGCGTTACCGGGTGCTGCTGGAGAAGGGGAAGAAGATGATGGAGGGCATCGTGGGCATGGCCGCGCGCACCGGCGAGGGCTCGGCCTGGGTGGGCCGGGCCCGGGAGGCGCAGCAGGAGATCGCGCAAGCCCTCGCGGAGGAGCAGGCGGCGCTCGCGAGGCTGCCGTACTCCGAGGCGGAGCTGACGGCAGCCCTGGCGGCGCTCAAGAGGCCTTGAAGAGCTGACGGGGGTCGGGGGAGGGGGGCCAGGGGAGGAGGGGAGGTCAGTCGACGTCGGGCGCGCAGCCGAAGAGGACGTGCAGCTCGTTGGCCGTGGAGGCGCGGATGGCGCTGCAGGAGGCCGGGCAGAGGCTGATCTCGGTGGGGGGCGGGGTGGAGGTGATGGGCTTGTCGAAGTGCCACCCCGAGCCGCTGCCGCACTGGGCCGAGCCGCTCTTGCGGGGGAGCTCGATCGTGTCGCCGTCGGCGTTGGTGTAGTTCACCGCCACCTTGGCGAGGTCGAGTTCCTCGCCCATGGGAGGAGGCGGGATGGGGAACGTGCAGTCCATCGCGTTGGCGCGGATCTGCTTCATCTTCTGGGAGAACTGGGTGATGTCGCCGGTCACGTCGTAGGCCGCCACGGTGCCGCCTGCCTGCGCGATCTGGCTGAGGTTCGCCACGTCCGAGCCCGACATGGCGATGACGTAGGTCTGCACGCCGTTGTAGCTCAGTGCCTGGCTCGCGAGCCCCGCGATGGCCGCGGTGGTGTCCTGCGTGCTGCAGCCGTTCGGCGCGCCGTCGCTGGCGAACACCACGACCACCTTGTGGTCCGGGTTCGCGTCCTGCTGCGCCGTCGCCTTGAAGAGCACGCCCCGCAGCGCGCCGTAGGTCGGGGTGTTGACCCCGTCCGGGTTCTCGTCGTCGAGCGAGGTGTTGAGGACGGGCGTGTTCAGCGGGAGGGCCGCGATGGGTACGGTCAGGTCGTCGTAGATCGTGTAGTCGCAGGAGCCATTGTTCTGGGGGTAGTACTGCAGCCCGACGTTGATCCCGTCCGACTCCGGGTCGCTGAAGAAGGTCTGCAGAGCCGCGACGGCGCCGTTCCACCGCGCGCCGGTCATGCTGCTCGACTTGTCGAGGAGCACGATCATGTCGAGGGGCACGATCTGGGCTGCGGCGCTGGTCGATGCGCACGCGGCGTCCGGATCCAGGTTCGATCCACCCTGCCCGCTCCCGCCAGTGCCGATGACGAGCCCGCCGCCCTCGCCGCCGCTGCCGCTCGTCGGCCCTGTCCCTCCGCCTCCGCCCGAGCCAGGTCCTGTGCTGCTCGACGTGGGTGCATTGGCGCTCGTGTCACCGTCACCACCCCCTGCTGCCGAGCAGCCCCAGGGCGCGAGGAAACCAGCGGTCGCAAACAGCGGGACCAGAAATACAAGCTTGCGGAAGCTCATTCAGCGCTCCTCTGAGGTCACAAGGATCGTGGTGATGGCGCGGTGGACCCACCGCCCGAGCGCGCGAAACGCAGCGCGCTCGGGCGCGTCCTGTCACAGGCGGGACGCGTCCCAGCACCTGCGACGCATGTTACGATCATCCTTCTTCCGAAGCGACGACAAGTACGACCCGATTCGGCTATTCTTTCACTCCGGCGGCAACGCCGTACCCGCGTCGGCCGGGGGGGTAAACGCAGCGCGGCCCGTCCGCCGCGGCTTCCTCGGGGGTGATGACGGGCGAACTTCCTGGGGGCCGGACGACATGACCCGTTGTGTTCCTTGGGCGCTGGTGGCGATCGGTCTGGCCTTGCCGGGGTGTTCGAAGGCCGTCGAGGGTGGAATCGAGGGAGGGACGACGGCGGGGGCCAGCGCCGGGGAGCCTGGCGGTACTGGCGGCTCGGGGGTCGGGGGCGGCGTGGGTGGCGCAGGTGGCGGGGCAGGTGGAGGCAGTGGGCCGGACCTCCCCTGCGGGGTCGACTGCTCCGCCATCACGGCGCCGCCCTGCTTCAAGGCGGTGTGCGACGTCGCCCAGAAGATCTGCACCACGGTCACCACACCTGACGGTGAGCCCTGCGACGATGGTCAGTTCTGCACCACCGGCGAGACCTGCAACGCAGGCGCGTGTGGCGCCGGGGAGCTCACCACCTGCGGGATCGAACCCGCCACCTGCGAGCAGGTGGTCTGCGACGAGGACACGGAGACCTGCGGCCTCGCTCTGCAGGACGACGGCTCCGCGTGCGTGTCCGAGGACCTCTGCGAGGTCAACGCTACCTGCACTGCGGGGGTCTGCGCGGGCGCGCCCAGGAACTGCTCGTTCTTCCCTCTGCCGGACTCCTGCAAGGTCGCCGCCTGCAACCCGGCGACGGGGGACTGCGAGGGCTTCCCCGGCAACGAGGGGGCCGCGTGCTCCGACTCGGGTGACCTCTGCAGGACCGGCAAGACCTGCCAGGCCGGCTTCTGCGCGGGAGGCACCGCGAAGGACTGCAGTCACCTGAGCGTCGGCTGCGCCAACGGGTACTGCGATCCGGGCACCGGCACCTGCGCGACGCACACCGTCCTGCCCGGTGACGCTTGCGAGCAGGGGATCGGCGCGTGCTCGGTGGGGGTGTGCACCGCGAGCGGTCTGTGCGCGCCTGCTCCGCAGGACGACGGCATGGGGTGCGATGACGGCGACCCCTGCACCGTCGGCGAGACCTGCCTCGCCGGCGCCTGCCAGGGCGGCGATACGAGCGCCTATTCCGTCTACTTCTCCGAGACCTTCGCCAGCAACGCCGCGGGGTGGACCTTCGTCCCTGGCGTGAAGACCGATGGCTCCTCCCACCAGCTCTGGGCCATCGGGGCGGCGGCTGCTTCGACAGGCCACACCACGGGCAACCCCGATCCGGCGCTCGATTTCACCAGCACGGACGACAATGGGGTCGCGGGCGTGGTCCTCGGCGGCAACATCGTCAAGGTCATCCACTCCACGAACTACATCGAGAGCCCGCCCATCAACACCAGCGTCCCGGGGCCGGTGTGGCTCGAGTACCGCCGCTGGCTCAACAGCGACTACGCGTCGAGCTCCACCCAGTACATGGTCAACTACGTCGAGGTGTGGAACGGCCTGGCGTGGACCGTGATCTGGCAGAGCGGCGCGTCGCCAGGCATCAAGGACGCGGCCTGGACCCGCATGTCCCACGAGGTCACCGCCTACAAGAGCCCGGCCATGAAGGTCCGCTTCGGGTTCCGGATCGGCTCCGTCAGCGTCGCCAACGTGTCTGGCTGGAACCTCGACGAGGTGATCGTCGCGAGCAACGTCTGCAACTGAAGGGCTGAGGGAAGGCCGAGCGTCGTCGCTGCGGGCGGCCGGGCCTTGCTCGACTCAAGGCTGGCGCTTGCGCTTGCTGTGCTTGCGCAGCCGGGGCTCCGGAGGAGGTCCGGCCGGCATGCGGAGGATGTGGAACCTGCCCCCGCCGCGCGAGAGGGGGTCGCTGAGCTGCTTCACCCGCTCCCGGGCCCGTTCCATCTGGCGCGACTGCGCCCTGACCACCGGCGACGGTGGCTGCGGGGTCGTCACCCGGTGGTACGTCCCGTCGGCAGACAGCTCCCACGACTTCACGTTGTCCGACATCACGAGGTCGAGGACCTCTCCAGCCCGGGCCCGCAGCTCCGGATCCATGATCGGCGTCAGCACCTCCACCCGGCGGTGGAAGTTGCGCGGCATCCAGTCGGCGCTGGAGAAGTAGATCTCGTCCTCGCCGTTGTTCGCGAACCGGAACAGCCGCTTGTGCTCCAGGAAGCGGTCGATGATCGCCCTCACCCGGATCTTGTCGGAGAGGCCGGGGATCCCCGGTCTCAGGCAGCAGATGCCCCGCACCCCGAGGTGGATCTCCACGCCCGCCTGTGAGGCGGCGTAGAGCGCGTCGATCACGTCCACGTCCACGAGTGCGTTCATCTGCGCCACGATCTGCCCCTTGCGGCCCGCGCGCGCGTGCTGCGCCTCCCGGGCGATGAGGCCCAGGATCGCCTCGTGCAGCCCGAGCGGGGCCACCACCAGCCGGTTCCAGCGGGGCGGGGCGCTGTATCCCGTGAGCAGGTTGAAGAGGCTGGTCACGTCCTCGCCGATCTCGGGGTTCGCTGTGAGCAGCGCGAGGTCGGTGTAGTGGCGGCTGGTCTGGGGGGTTGTAGTTGCCGGTGCTGAGGTGCACGTAGCGGCGCAGCTTGTCCTTCTCCCGCCGCACCACGAGCAGGGCCTTCGCGTGGGTCTTCAGCCCGAGCAGGCCGTAGATCACCTGCACGCCGCTCTGCTCCAGCATCCTCGCCCACTGGATGTTGCTCGCCTCGTCGAAGCGCGCCTTCAGTTCGACGATCGCCGTCACCTGCTTGCCGTTCTCCGCGGCGCGCGCGAGCGCCTTCAGGATCGGCGAGTCACCGCCCGTCCTGTACAGCGTCTGCTTGATCGCCAGTACGTTGGGGTCGTCGGCCGCGCGCGACACCAGCTCCATCACGGGGTCGAACGAGTCGTACGGGTGGTTGAGGAGCACGTCCTTCTCGCGGATCACCGCGAAGATGTCGTCGGGGTCCCGGAGCGCGGGCGGCACCTGGGGGGTGAACGGCTCGTCGCGCAGCTCACGGCGTTCGTCGTCCGCGACCATGGTCATCAGGTCGGCGAGGTAGAGCGGGCCGTTGACGCGGTACACGTCGGAGCGCTGGTCGATCTTCAGCGCCCGGCAGAGGCGGGCGACGCTGGTCTCCACGCCCTCGCCCATGCCGATCTCGACGCGTACGGCGTTGCCGCGGTCGCGGCGCCGGAGCTCTGCCTGGATGGTGGCGAGCAGGTCCTCCCCCTCCTCCTCGTCGATCTCCAGGTCCCAGTTCCTCGTGACGCGGAACGGGTAGGTGCCCCGGATCTTCGCCGACGGGAAGAGCTGCTTCACGTGCCGGGCGATCACGTCCTCCAGCAGCACGAAGGTGCGCCCCTGACCCTCGACCGGCACCCGGATCAGCCGGCTCAGCATCGCCGGCACCTGGATCACCGCGAAGCCCGGCTCCTGCCCCTCGTGCTCCCGCGCGAACATGATCCCGAGGTTGATCATCTTGTTCCGCAGGTGCGGGAACGGGTGCCCCGGGTCCACCGCGAGGGGCGTCAGCACCGGGAAGATGTCGGTCCAGAAGCGCTCGTCGAGCGCGGTCTGCGCCGAGGGCTCCAGGTCCTCGGGCTTCATCAGCACGATCCCCGCCTTCTTCAGCGCCGGGAGGAGGTCCTCGTTCCACAGGCGGTACGCCGCGTCGAAGAGGGCGTGGGCCCTGGTGCTGATCGCCGCGAGCTGCTCGTTCGGGGTGAGGCCGTCGGGGGGGATCTCGGTGATCGTTCGCAGCGTCTGCGCCTGGAGGCCCGCCACGCGCACCATGAAGAACTCGTCGATGTTCGAGAAGAAGATCCCGAGGAACTTCAACCGTTCGAAGAGGGGGGCGTCCGAGCCGGCCTCGGCGAGCACCCGGCCGTTGAACTCGAGCCAGGACAGCTCGCGGTTCAGGTAATGCGCCGGGTCGTCCTCGATGGGTACCAGGGGATGGGCCGCGCCAGCGACATCGTCCGTGGCGGGGATCAGGGGGGTCTCGGAGGGGGCAGGTGTCGAATCGGCCATCGTCAGCGTTCGACTTTAGCGCAGGTCTGGTAGGGTCCACCCATGGAGCTCCGGACAGACCCGGAAGAATTCCGCAGGGCGTGCGAAGAAGCCCGCGCGGGAGGCGCGCGCGTCGGGCTCGTCCCCACCATGGGCGCCCTCCATGAGGGGCACCTCACCCTCATCGGGGAGGCCAGGAAACGGGCGCCGTTCGTGGCGGTGACGCTGTTCGTCAACCCCACCCAGTTCGCCCCCGGCGAGGACTTCGCGCGCTACCCGCGCACGCTGGAGCGCGACAGCGCCGCCTGCGAGGCCGCCGGTGCGTCGGTGCTCTTTGCGCCCGAGGTCTCGACCATGTACCCGCCCGGCGAGGAGACCCGGGTGCACCCGGGCGCCACCGCGGCGCCTCTCTGCGGCGCCCATCGCCCGGGTCACTTCGAGGGCGTGGCCACCGTCGTCACCAAGCTGTTCGCCCTCGCCGGCCCCTGCGTCGCCGTCTTTGGCCGCAAGGACTACCAGCAGCTCATGGTGATCCGCCGCCTGGTCCGAGACCTGTTGCTGCCGGTGGAGGTGGTCGGCATCCCCACGGTGCGCGAGTCCGATGGGCTCGCCCTGTCCTCCCGCAACACCTACCTCTCGCCCGAGGACCGGCGCCGCGCTGCCGAGATCCCCCATGCCCTCGCCGAGGCCGCGCGTGCCTTCGAGGCTGGCGAGCGCCGCGCGGGCACCCTCGTCGCCAGGGTCCGCGCCCGCCTCGCGCGCATCAGCGACCGCATCGATTACATCGATGTCGCCGAGCCGGAGTCGCTCCGCGTCCTCGGCGCCGAAGAGCACGCCGGGGAGCGAGCCCTGCTCGCCCTGGCCCTGCGGGTCGGGACCACCCGGCTCATCGACAACCTCGTCCTCGGAGAAGACAGCGCGCCGCGCGTCGGCGATGCTTCTCCTGGGCCCGCATCCGCATCCGCATCCGCGGAAGCTCGAAGAGTGTAAGGGAAGCGCAGACGACATGATGGGCAGACGGGACTCCAGCGCCCCCTCGGTGCGGGTGGCGGGACAGGCGCCGAACGGCAAGTTCATCGTCATCGAGGGCATCGATGGCTCCGGGACGACCACCCAGGCCGAGCGCTACGCCGCGCACCTGCGCGCGCGCCGTCGCCTCGTCCACGTCACGCGCGAGCCGAGCGGCGGGCCGCTCGGCGCCCAGATCCGCCAGGTGCTCACCCAGCGGCTCAGCCTCCCTTCGGTGAACCAGTCCCAGATCATGGCGCTCCTCTTCGCGGCCGACCGCCTCGATCACGTGGCGGCCGAGATCACGCCGCTGCTCGAAGACGGTTACGTGGTCATCTCCGATCGCTACGATCTGTCGAGCCTCGCCTACCAGGTCACCGCCGCGGCCCAGGAGGAGCCCGAGCACCTCGTCGGCCCCCTCTCCTCGGGCACCATGCTCCGCTGGATCCGGGAGCTGAACCGCTATGCCCTCCGCCCGCACCTCACCCTGGTGCTCGACGTCGATCCCGAGATCGCCGCCCAGCGCCGGCGGGGCCGCGGTGGCGCGCGCGAGCTGTACGATGACGCGGAGCTGCAGGTGCGGCTCGCCGGCGCCTACCGCAGGGCCGAGGAGCTCCTCCCCGGCGACCGCGTGGTGCACGTGAACGGCGACGGCGAGATGGAGGAGATCTCGCAGGCCATCGCCGCCGTCCTGAACCCGGTGGTAGGCATTTGAGGCCAGAGCGGAGCGCGGCGTGAGAGAGCATCTCGAGAGCCTCCTGCTCGTCATCGCGGTCGGCGCCACGGTCGCCATCGGCGCGAAGCGCATCGGCGTGCCCTACAACGTCGCCCTCGTCGTCGTCGGCCTGCTGCTCGTGGTCCTCAACGTGCTCCCCAGCACGTCGATGGATCCGGAGCTGATCCTCATCGCGTTCCTGCCGGTCCTGGTCTTCGAGGGCGCGCTCTTCGCCGACGCCGACGGCCTCCGCGCCGCCAGCCGCCCCATTCTGGCCCTCGCCGTACCCGGAGTGGCGATCTCCCTCCTCGGCACCGCGGCCGTCGCGACATACGCGCTCGACCTGCCCTTCACGGTCGCCCTCCTTCTCGGCGCCCTGCTCTCCATCACCGACACCGTGAGCGTGCTCCTCGCCTTCAGGAGCGTCCGCGTCCCGCACCGCCTCGCTGCCATCATGGAGGGCGAGAGCCTCTTCAACGACGGCACCGCCCTCGTGCTGGTCTCCCTCACCTCCCGCGCCATCGTCACGAGCGCCTTCTCCACCTCGGAGACTGCCAAGGCGCTCGGCATGGCCATGCTCGGCGGTGTCGGCCTCGGCGTCCTCTTCGGCATCATGGGCGCCGCCGTCCTCCGGCGCGCCCCCGATCACCTCACCGCCATCCTCGCCTCCACGGTCCTCGTCTTCGCGACCTCGCTCATCGCGGAGCGCGTCCACGCCTCGCCGGTCATCGCCGTGGTCGTCGCCGGCGTCATCGTCGGCCGCGCCGCGCGCGACGCCCTGGAGCCCTCGCGCGTCCTCGCCCTCCAGGGCTTCTGGGAGACCAGCGGCTTCGCGCTCAACGTGCTGATCTTCTTGCTCGTCGGTCTGCAGATCCAGGCCTCGATGCTCATCGAGGAGGCGACCTCCATCGCCCTCGCCCTGGTGGCGCTCCACGTCGGCCGTGCCATCGCCGTCTACGGCTGCTTCGCGATCATGCGCGCCGTCTCGCGCGAGCGCGTCCCCATGCGCTGGCAGCACGTGATGGTCATCGGCAACATCAAGGGCGCCCTGAGCATGGCGGCGGTGCTCTCCCTCCCGGCCACCGTCCCCTTCCGAGAGCGCCTCATCACCATCGTCTTCGGCGTCACCTTCGTCACCCTGATGACCCAGGCCTTGCCGTTCGAGCGCCTGCTGCTCCTCCTCAAGGTGGCCTTCCGCGGGGCCCCTGGCGCCGAGGGCCTCAACCACGCCAAGGCCACCCTCATCGCCGCCCGCCGCGGTCAGGCCGAGCTCGACGAGCTCCTCGCCGCCGGCCTCGTGTCCCGCAAGGAGCACGCGGAGCGCCGCGCTGCCTTCCAGGTCCGCGTCATCAAGGCCGAGGAGGCTCTCCGGGGACCCGAGGGCGAGGCCGCGCGCGACCACGTGGTCGACCTGTCCCTCCTCAACGCCCAGAAAGCGGCCCTCGTCGATGCCGCGCGCCGCGGCCTCATCGACAACGAGACCGCGAGCGCCCAGGTGAACGACATCGATCGCACCCTGATGGAGATGATGCACCATGCCCCCGACCCCCACGAACAATGACGTTGTGCGCCCGAGGATCTGACACATGCGCATCGTGATCGTAGGCGCTGGCCGCGCCGGGCTCAGCGTCGCCATTCACCTCCGCGCGGGAGGCCACGACGTCACCGTGGTCGACCGCGATACCGCGCTGACTGCCCGCGCCTTCGAGCAGCACGGCCTCGTCGCCCTCGTCGGCGATGCCACCGACGCCCTGCTCCTCAAGGAGGCCGAGGTCGCGCGCGCCGACGTCGTCGCCGCCATGCTCCGCCGCGACGCCGACAACCTCGCGGTCGCCCTCCTCTCCCAGGCCGCTGGCGCCCGCCGCGTCATGGTGCGCATGCGCGATCCCGAGTACCGCAGCGTCTACGAGCGCGCCAAGGTCGACCGCATCTTCTCCGAGATGGATGTCTTCATCGGCGCCATCGGCACCGCCATCGAGCACACCGCCGTGCGCAACGCGCTCCTGCTCGGCAAGGGCCTCTCCGTGGCCTTCGAGCTGGAGGTGCCCTCCGAGTCCGCAGTCGTGGGCCGTCCGGTCAGCGCCATCGCTGCCGACCCTGGCTTCCCGGGCTCCTGCGTCTTCGCGGCCATGCACCTTCCCGACGGCACGATCGAGGCCCCCCGCGGCTCCTCGGTGGTGCAGGCCGGCATGCTGGTCCTCCTCGTCGCCTCCCGCCACGAGCTGGGCACGGTGATCGAGTTTTTCCTCCGGAAAGCTTAGCGAGCGTCCTGCTCGAAGGCCTTTTCGAGCTCCTCGCCGTACTGCTTCGACGAGGCGATGAGCGCCTTCTCGTCGTCGCGCAGCTTGTACACGGATCGCACGTAGGCCTCGTCGTGCTCGGCGAACCGCCGCGCGGCTTCCTTGGCGTCCGTGGTCGGCAGCCCCAGCTCCTCCAGCACCACCCGCCCGGCGTCCAGGCTGGCGGCGAAGGTCTCCCGGATGACTGTCGGGATCTCCAGGGCCAGGAGCGCGTAGGCGTGCTGCCGGTTCCGGGCCCGGGCAATGATGCGCAGGTGAGGGAAGTGGTGCCTCACCACCTTCGCCGTGCGCACCGACGCCTCGACGTCGTCGATGGCCAGCACGAACACCTCGGCCCGCTCTGCCCCCGCGGCCCGCAGCAGATCCACGCGTGATGCATCGCCGTAGTGGATCTTGCTCCCGAACTTTCGCAGGAAGTCCACGTGGGTCGGGCTCACGTCGAGCGCCGTGAACCCGATCCGCTTCACCCGCAGGAGGCGGCTCACAATCTGCCCGAAGCGCCCGAACCCCGCGATGATCACCCGCGACCCGTTCTCCTGGATGGCGTCGAACTCCCGCGCCTCGCCGGGAGCGGCGCGGCTGAACGCCCGATCGCGCAGCAGGAACAGGAGCGGCGTCACGCCCATCGACAGCGTCACCACCATGACCAGGAGCTCCACCAGCTCCGCGCCTACCACTCCCGCTTCGCGCCCCGCCCCGAAGATCACGAACCCGAACTCACCCCCCTGCGACAGCGCCACTCCCAGGCTGAGCGCCGACTTCCCAGGCAGCCGCGTCACCTTCCCCAGCGCGAACAGCACCCCGAGCTTCACCCCCACCAGCGCGAGCGCGAGCCCCACCACCACCGCTGGCCTGTCGAGCAGCACCCGCAGGTTCGCCGACATCCCCACCGCCATGAAGAACAGCCCCAGCAAGAGCCCCTTGAACGGCTCGATGTTCGCTTCCAGCTCGTGCCGGTACTCGGAGTCCGCCAGCAGCACCCCCGCGAGGAACGCGCCGAGGGCCATCGACAGCCCCACCGAGTGCATCACCACCGCCGTCCCCAGGACCACCAGCAGCGCCGACGCCACCGACAGCTCGTGGCTCCGCGCTGCCATCACGAACTTGAAGATCGGTCGCAGGAGGAGCCTCCCTGCGACCACCAGCGCCAGGATCACCCCGAGCACCACCGGAACTCGCGTGAACCCGCTCCCCCCGCTCGCCCCCGTGGTCCCGAGCAGCGGCACCAGCGCCAGCACCGGGATCGCGGCCAGATCCTGGAACAGCAGGATCCCGAACGCCGAGCGCCCGTGGGGCGACCCCATCTCGTTCTTCTCGCCGAGCACCTGAAGCGCGAACGCCGTGGAGGACATGGCGAGCCCTACCCCGGCCACGAGCGCCCCCCTCCACCCGAGCCCCAGGGCGGCTGCCGCGGCTGCCACGATGCCAGCCGTGACAGCGACCTGCGCCCCTCCCGTCCCGAAGACCGACGCGCGCATCCGCCACAGCCGCGCCGGCTCCAGCTCGAGCCCTACCAGGAACAGGAGCAGCACCACCCCCAGCTCCGCGAAGTGGAGTGTCTGCTCCACCTCCCCCACGAACCCGAACCCCGAGGGACCGATCACCACCCCAGCGGCCAGATACCCGAGCACCGATCCGAGACCGAGCCGGGTGAAGATCGGCACCGCGATGACGGCGGCCGCGAGGAAGATGGCAGAGGTGTTCAGCATGGAGCGGGGTCGCAGAGAGTCGCGGAGCCCGGAGGGGAGGGCAAGCGCGCTTCACCCGCGTCCACCGAAGGCAGGTGAGGCTCATTGCTTGTGCGTTGCGGGGAAGGGGGCCCGGCCGTCACCCTGGCGGTGTCGCGCGGCGAGGTGCAGCGCGCTGTACCCGAACACCGCGACACCGAAGGCCCGTCGTCGTGTGAGCAGCCATGGTGGCCGCTGCGACGTCGTGCGCGAGGACGGATCAGGGCCAGGTGACACAGGGAGTTCTTACACCCGCCATGGAGCGGCGGTCGAGGCGGTGCTGCGACGCCTACACATCACGGACGCTGTGCTGGAGCACGGCGGCGATGACGTGGGCAGGATCGATGGGCTTCACCAGGTACAGCACGAAGCCGGCTTCGAGGGCCCTGGCACTCGCCAGGGTGTCTGCGTAAGCGGAGAGCGCGATGAAGGGGAGGGTGAAGCTCCGCCGACGGGCCTCGCCGACGAGCCAGATGCCGTCCTGACCAGGGAGGCCGATGTCGCTGACGACGACGTGGAACGGGTGCTCACCGAGGGCATCGAGGGCGGCAGTGGCGTCACCTGCCGTGCGCACCATCGCGCCCTGCTCCTCCACCACCATGGCGAGCAGCTCGCAGCTATCGGCGTCGTCCTCCACGATGAGCACGGCAAGACCCGTCAGCGGGCTCGTCGGGGAAGCGGAAGATGGTCCAGTCGGTTCATCCTGCGCGCGCTGGGACATACCTTGTCCTTAGCACTCGCTCCGGTCGTTGCGATACAGGGTGCGGTTGTTACGTTCTCTTCTTGCAGCGTCGCGATCATGCGCTGCAGATGGAGGGCGCCTTGGAACGAATCGTCGCCTTGCTCCAGACCATGCTCCTCGGCGAGACCGTGACGGTGAACGGTGTCTCCGTGCGCAGGACCACCTTGCTCGGGTTCGAGGTGCCCGGTGGACGTGGGTTGCTCGACATGAGGGAGGCTGCGCGAAAGATCGCAGGCCTCGCGAAGACGCGCGCGGTGCGGGTCGCGATCTGCAGTCGCTGCGGCGGAGATGGGCTGGGGCGGCGTGACAGGGGCGCCTGCGGGCTCTGTCACGGCCCTGGGATCCAGGTCACGGAGCCGCTGCTCGGCTGGCGCGAGGCGAGGCCAGCAGACATCACCGCAGCGACCACGCAGGCGTACGTGGCGCTCGCCGAGGCACGGCATCCAAGGGCGCGGGCGAGCCTCACGGCGCTGCTGCGCATGCTCGAGCCGGGAGCGCTCCAGGACTCCGCTTGAGGTGGGTGCGCGGCGCGGCGCGCTTCAGGGAGCGGCGCGGGGGCGCTAGGGAATGCGGCCCGAGAGGCGGGCCACGACGGCGATGAGTTCGGCAGGATCGATGGGCTTCGGGGCGTGGAGATCGAAGCCTTCGAGCAGGGCGCGCGTGCGGTCCTGGGCGCGGGCGTGGGCCGTGAGCGCCACGGCAGGTGTGCGTCCACCCTGCTCGGGTGGGAGGGTCCTGAGCTGACGGATCAGGGCGTAGCCGTCGCGGCCGGGCATCGCGATGTCGGAGATGAGCACGTCGGGGTGGTCCTGCGCGATGCGCTCGAGGGCGACGGCGGCGTTGGCGGCGGCGGTGACCTGCGCGCCTGCCTGTTCCAGCGCCGCGCTGAGGAGATCGAGCGCGTCCGGGGAGTCGTCCACGACGAGGACGCGCACGCCCGTGAGCCGCACTGAAGGGGCATCGGCGGTGGTCGAGTTCGTCATGTCGTCGATGACGGCGGGCGCCGTGCGGCGCGGGGAGCGTGACACGGGGAGGCGGACGCGGAAGGTCGCGCCCTGCCCTTCGCCGTCGCTCTCGGCGACGAGCGTCCCGCCGTGCAGCTCGACGAGGTGCCGGGAGATGGCGAGGCCCAGGCCGAGGCCGTTGATGGGGCGGCCGCTCGGGCCATCGGACTGGCGGAAGTGTTCGAAGACGTGGGGCAGGAGGTCCTCGCGGATGCCCTGCCCGGTGTCGCTGACCATCAGGTCGACCCAGTCGCCGTGCTGCACGAGGCTCACCTGGACGCGGCCACCTTCCGGCGTGAACTTCACCGCGTTCGAGGCGAGGTTCCACACGACCTGCTGCAGGCGGCCCGCGTCACCGAGGACCGCACCGAGGCTGGGCTCGACGGCGAGCTCGATGGCGAGGTTCTTCGCCGCGGCGGGCGCGCGCACGGCCTCGATGGCGCCCTCGACCACGAGCGGGAGGTCCACGGCAGCCGTCTCGATCTGGAGCTTGCCGCTGGCGATGCGGGCGATGTCGAGCAGGTCCTCGATGAGCTGCGCCTGCGAGCGGGCATTGCGCTCGACGATCTCCAGGGCACGGTTCTCCTTGTCGGGCGTCATGGTCGTGGTGCGCAGGACCCGTGTCCAGCCGAGGATCGCGGTGAGCGGGGTGCGCAGCTCATGGGAGACGAGCGCCAGGAACTCGTCCTTGAGTCGGCTTCCCTCCTCCGCGCGCGCCCGCTCGCGCTGCGCCGCCGTGAACAGGCGCGCCCGGTCGATGGCGATGGCAGCGCGCTCTGCCAGGTCCTGCGCGAGGTGCAGGTCGTCGGAGCCATAGCCGCGTGAGGCGCCGATCCTGCCGAGTTCAATGGCCCCGATCAGGTGGCGTTGCACGCGGAGGGGCACGGTGAGCACGGTGCTGGCGTCGAGCGTCTGCAAGCGCGCGATGCGCCCGCCGTCTTCGGCCCCTGCTTCGGAGATGTGCGTCAGGATCTCGGGCTCACCGGTGCGGATCGTGGATGCATAGCCAGAAGCCTTGGGCGTGAGCGCGCCCGCCGAAGCCTCGCCGAGCGCAGGGTAGCGGGCGTCGAGTTCTTCGAGCCTCTCCTTGCCGTTCGCGATCGCGTGCGCGGCGGCGATGAGTTCAGGGCGGCCCGTCTCGTTGAGGAGGTGAACGACGCAGAAGTCAGCGAGTTCGGGGACGAGGAGGCGCGCGAGTGCGCGCGCTGCTGCGCCGACGTCACTTGGTGCCCAGAGATCCGCGCTGGCGCGGCCGAGGAGTGACAGGATGCGTGGGCTCGACAGCCTGCGCGACGGCTCCGGTGCGTCCGGGTCATGCCGCGACTCTGCCGAGAACGAGGCAAAGAGGCCCTCGTCGGCTTCATGCGCAGCGTGGAGCGTTCTGACCCGACCGACGTCGACGAGCGCACACCCGATGCCGATGATCTCACTGCCGTTGCGGATGGGCAGAAAGCTCGCGAGGCAACAGCGCTGCTGTCCCGAGCCCGGCGGTGACTCTCCCCGCACATCCGCATCGAGCACCGGCTCTCCGGTCTCCATGACTTGCCGGATGTGCAGGGCCATGGCGGGCCAAAGCCCAGGGGCCACCTCGGCCAAAGTTCGCCCGATGTGCTCCGGGGGAGGACACCCGTGCAGCTCCGCAAGGAGATCGTTCACCGCGACGAAGCGGTGCTGGCAATCCAGGAACGCAAGTCCGACAGGGGCGTTCTTGAACACGAGATCGAAGGGCCAGCCCTGGTCCGCGCTGGAGCCGAGCGCACGGGCCATCGCGCTCGACTTCGCGGAGAACTCTTGCGTGTGCATCTCGCCGTGGACGGTGGACGCGTGGGGGAGCGTTCGCCGCACTGCCTGCAGTGTTCCACGATGTTTACTCCCCAACCATCAGGGAGAGCCGGGCCCAGGCTTGGGGGCGCGCCTGCGGGCCTCGTGGAGGACCCCCCGGTCGGGTGGATCCGGGATCGGAACGAGGAACCCGAGCCCTCCTCAAGGGAGCTCAGAATGCAAAGCGCGCCGATGCCGAGCCGAGCCCGAGGGTGACGGTAGGGCCCGGGGCGTGCTCACGGCTGGTCTTCTCGGGTTCCTTCGTCGCGGTCGCCACGACGCGCTTGCCACCGATGATCCAGAGCGGGATGCCAGCGCCCATGGCCGCGATGCTGACGCCGAGGGTGACCCATCCTGCTGCCACGAGCCCGACATCGTCTTCGTCGCGGCAAGCGTAGAGCACCGAGCCCCCACCAGGGCTACAGTAGATCGTGTAGCGGGAGGTCCCGAAGGACATCAGCAGGGCGCTCGCCACCGACGCAGCAGCGCCGGTGAAGGTGAGCGCGATTCCGCTCACCATCATCGTGGTGTCGTTTCGACGCAGCGGCGGGAGCGTCGGTTGCGCCGGCGTGGGGCTTTGGTGCTGGTAGGGCGGGGGGTAGTACCCGTACGGATACGGGTAACCGCCGTAGGGGTACGGTGGGGGATAGGGCTGGTAGCCCGGGGGCGCGGTCTGCGCGCCGGGGCCAGGAGGTGGCAGCGGTGCGTTCGCTCCGGGAGGTGGCAGCGGTGCACCTGCGCCGGGAGGTGCCATCTGTGCACCAGTGCCTGGTGCTCCCCCGGGAGGCATGGATCCAGGCGCGGTGCCCTGCGCCGAGGGCGCTGACGTCGCCGAGGGTGCAGTCGCCCCTGGAGGCGTCGAGGTAGGGGGCACGGGCAAAGCAGGCCCCGCAGGTGTGGGCTGCGCGAGCGTCGAGGTCGACAGCGCAGAGATGCCCATTGCGAGCGCCACCATCGACCCGAGACGCACGTGCTGGCGCACGCGCGTGCTGGGGGACGGAACCACGGAGCAGGAGCGCAAGCAGATCATCCGGTTCCTCTTCGGTTCAGTAGATGTCCTGGGACTCGGCAGGGGGCTTCGGCGTCGTCGGTGCAGGCTTGCGCGGCGCCGGGGGAACCGCGGTTGGCGAGGGTGTGGCGGTGATGGCGGGCTTGGCCGCAGTGGCAGTCCTCGCGGGCGCTGCCGCCGTCGCATCCGCGGGTGGCGCTGGCGTCGCGGTGGCTGCGGGGGGGACCGTCGGAGGAACTGCGGCTGAAGTCGAGGGCGATGCGGAGAGGCCCGTGGTGGCGGCAGCTTGCGCGCCTTCCGCTGGCGCGTTCCCCGGCGATGCTGTCGCAGGTTCTCGCGGTGGCGCTGCGCCTGACGCTTCGCCGGGAGTGGCGCCAGAAAGTGCAGCGGTCGACGGGGGCGCGGTCGGCGCCTCACGCGTAGGATCGCTCTCTGGAGAAGCGGTCGCTGGTATCGAAGGATCCGGCGTGGCCTGCTCCGTGGTGCTCTGGGTCCTGGAGCGCGCCAGCACGGTGATGAGGCCAGCGACGACGATGAGTCCCCCGAACACCAGGAACGCGCGGTTGCTGCGGGTAGCGATCGTGGTGCTTCCGGCGCTCGGCTCGGGCTCAGCGGGGACGGGACGCGTCCCGGAGGCGCGCACCGAACGGGCCGGACGCGCTGCCGCCGGCGCGGCCCGCGGAGGCTTGGCAGCGACGCTGTCGGGTGATGGCGGGGGCGCGATCGAAGGAGACCCCACGGAAGTGCTGCGTGGCGCTTCCACGGAAGACGGCGCCGTCGTGGCGGTCGACGCTGCGGACGCGGAACGGGCAGGGCCCGAGGCGGACGCGCGCGCTCGCTCTGGAGCCCCGCGGCGCGAGCCCTTCGGGCGGGAAGTGATGGGAGGCTGCGAAGGGGCGGGCTCGCCACCCCGAGATGCTGCCGTGGGGTTGCTCTTCGCGGGTGCGGTTGGGGGACTCTTCAACAGCGGCGTCGCGCCCGGGCGGGACGTGGTCGCCGGCGGAAGACTGCCGAGGCGCGCACGCTCGGCGCGCTGCCGAACTTCCTTGCGCTCGGCGCGGGTGGGCTTCTTACTCACGGGGCGACGGTATCGAACGCCGGAGGAGGCGCCAAGAGCCGCCGAATCGGGGCCTCTGGTGCGAGAGCGGCTCCGATCCGCGAGGGTCTAGCATACCCCTGCTTGACTCCATCCTCTGCCTGGGTATTCTCCGCGTCCCCGCTTCTACCCGGCGGACATTCACGCACTATGCCGACCATCAGCCAGCTCGTTCGAATGGGCCGCGAGGCCACTGCATACAAGACGGCGTCGCCAGCCCTCAAGTCGTGCCCCCAGCGGCGCGGCGTCTGCGTTCGCGTCTACACCACCACTCCGAAGAAGCCCAACTCGGCCCTCCGCAAGGTGTGCCGCGTCCGGCTCACCAATCAGATGGAGGTGACGAGCTACATCCCGGGTGAAGGGCATAACCTGCAGGAGCACTCCGTGGTGCTCATTCGCGGGGGCCGCGTGAAGGACCTTCCGGGTGTGCGTTACCACGTGGTTCGCGGCACCCTCGACGCCTCGGGCGCCGCAGGCCCGAGCTCGACCAACAAGGCGACCCGCAACCGCAAGCGCTCGAAGTACGGCGTGAAGCGGCCGAAGCGCTGATCCGGAGCTAGCAGAGGAATCCCATGCCCCGTCGTCGTGAAGTCCCGAAGCGGAAGATCATTCCGGACCCCAAGCACAAGGACAAGCTCGTCGCCAAGTTCACCAATTCCCTGATGTACTCGGGGAAGAAGTCGACGGCGGAGGGCATCCTTTACGGTGCCTTCGACATCGTCCGCGAGCGCTTCAAGGAAGAGCCCATCGATATCTTCCGCAAGGCGCTCGACAACGTGAAGCCCAAGCTGGAAGTGAAGAGCCGGCGCGTCGGCGGCGCGACCTACCAGGTCCCCGTCGAGGTTCGCCCGGAGCGGCGCGTGGCTCTTGCCATGCGCTGGCTGGTGAACTACTCGCGTGGCCGTGGTGAGAAGACGATGCGTGAGCGCCTCGCGGCCGAGCTGGTCGACGCCGCTCAGAACCGTGGCAACGCGGTGAAGAAGCGCGACGACACGCACAAGATGGCCGAAGCGAACAAGGCGTTCGCTCACTACCGCTGGTAACGGCGGCCGTCCGAAAGCCCTCAGGCACCTCTCCAGAGCCACACATCCCCGAAACCCACCCCGAAGCCCACAGGCTAGGAGTCGCGTAGAGAGAATGGCACAGGCCACATAAGGATCGGGTTACGAGCAGGCCCCGGGTTCAACGGCATCCGCAACGCGGATCGAACCTCTGCAGGGCGACAATCTGCCGCCGTACCCCGACACCCTCTCCAGGATCATGTGCCCGCCAATCGGAGGTGGGCCGGGCTGGAGAGGGTGTTTTGCATCCTGGCCTCGCAACATCGCTCACGCGCCAGAACCCGGAGGACACAGTGGCCCGCGATTACAGCCTGGAGAAGACGCGCAACATCGGGATCATGGCCCACATCGATGCGGGCAAGACCACGGTCACCGAGCGCATCCTCTACTACACGGGCGTGAACTACAAACTGGGCGAGGTCCACGAGGGTGCCGCCACGATGGACTGGATGGTCCAGGAGCAGGAGCGGGGGATCACCATCACCTCCGCCGCGACCAACTGCTTCTGGACGCCCGGCACTGGCCCCCACAAGGGGGTCTCGCACCGCATCAACATCATCGACACCCCCGGACACGTGGACTTCACCATCGAGGTGGAGCGCAGCTTGCGGGTGCTCGACGGCGCGGTCGCGGTGTTCGATGGCGGTAACGGCGTCGAGCCCCAGAGCGAGACGGTCTGGCGCCAGGCCGACAAGTACGGCGTCCCGCGGATGGCGTTCATCAACAAGATGGACAAGGTCGGCGCGGACTTCGACATGTGTGTCGACTCCATCAAGGAGCGCCTCGGGGCAAACCCGGTCCCCCTTCAGTATCCGGTGGGCGCAGAAGACTCGTTCGTCGGCGTCGTCGACCTCATCAGCATGCAGGCAGCGATCTACGACGAGCAGACGAAGGGCAAGGATTTCACCTGGGAGCAGATCCCGGCCGACATCCTCCCCCGCTGCCGCGCGCTCCGCGAAAAGCTGCTCGAGGCGTGCGCGGATGCCAGCGAGCAGGTGATGGAGAAGTTCATCGCCGGTGACCTCGACGCGATCTCCGAGGAGGAGATCCACAGCGCCATCCGGGCGGGGACGCTCTCCTTCAAGCTGGTGCCGGTGCTCTGTGGCTCCGCGTTCCGGAACAAGGGCGTCCAGCAGCTCCTCGACGCCGTGACCAACTACCTGCCGTCGCCGCTCGACATCCCGCCGGTGCACGGGACGCTTCCGGACAAGAAGGACAAGACGGTCACGCGCAAGGCGAGCGACGAGGAGCCGTTCGCGGCACTCGCCTTCAAGGTGATGAACGATCAGTTCGGCACGCTCACCTTCTTCCGGGTCTACTCCGGCACCACGAAGAGCGGCGCGAGCGTGATGAACTCCACGCGCGGGCGCCGTGAGCGCTTCGGCCGCATCCTCCGGATGCACGCCAACAAGCGCGAGGAGATCGACGTCTGCTACGCGGGAAACATCTACGCCGCCGTCGGACTTCGTGACACCTACACGGGTGACACCCTCTGCGACGACAAGCACCAGATCGTGCTGGAGCGCATGGAGTTCCCCGATCCGGTGATCTCGATCGCGATCGAGCCCAAGACCAAGGCCGATCTCGACAAGCTCTCGCTCAGCCTGCAGAAGCTGATGAACGAGGACCCCTCGTTCCGTACGTACACGAACGAGGAGACGGCGCAGACCATCATCGCCGGGATGGGCGAGCTGCACCTGGAGATCATCGTCGACCGCCTGAAGCGTGAGTTCAAGGTGGATGCCAACGTGGGCCGCCCCCAGGTCGCCTACCGCGAGAGCGTGGTGGGGAGTGCCAAGAAGGTGGAGGGGCGCTTCGTCCGGCAGAGCGGCGGTCATGGCCAGTACGGTCACGTGGTGATCGACCTGGAGCCCGCCGAGCGCGGCGCGGGGTTCGTGTTCGTCAACGACCTCGTGGGCGGCGTGATCCCCAAGGAGTTCGTCCCCTCGATCGAGAAGGGCGTGCGCGACGCCATGGGGCGTGGCGTCCTCGCCGGCTACCCGGTCGTGGACGTGAAGGTGCGGGTCTTCGACGGCAGCTTCCACGAGGTCGACTCCTCGGGTCCTGCCTTCGAGGTCGCGGCGTCGCTGGCCTTCCAGGAGGCCTGCAAGATCGCAAAGATACAGCTCCTCGAACCGATGATGGCCGTCGAGGTCGTCGTTCCCGAGAACCACCTCGGTGACGTCATCGGCGACCTCCAGTCACGCCGCGGCAAGGTCCTGGACATCGGTCAGCGCGGTTCGGCGCGCGTGATCAAGAGCGAGGTTCCCCTCGCGGCGATGTTCGGCTACGCGACGGACGTTCGTTCAAAGACGCAGGGTCGAGCGACCCACACGATGCAGTTTTCTCATTACGCACCGGTTCCGACGGCGATCCAAGACGAGATCGTCTCAAAGCAGCGAGGTTAGAGAGGCGCCATGGCCAAGGAGAAGTTCAGTCGTACGAAGCCCCACGTCAACGTGGGCACCATCGGTCACATCGACCACGGCAAGACCACCCTGACGG
>NZ_ASRX01000083.1 GCF_000601485.1 Chondromyces apiculatus DSM 436 | reverse complement strand
TGCGGCCGGTGCGGCCGGTGCGGCCGGTGCGCCGCTCTCCTCGCGCCGCCGCGCTGGCATCCGCGCCCAGGGCGAGACGGTCGGCGGTGGCATCGCCGCGATCTCCAGGGGCGTGTAGGTGATGGTCAGCTCGTGCTCGTCGCCCGACACCCCCCCGGCCGGCACCCTCCCGGCCGGCATCCCCGACCAGGGCGCTCCCGGGATGGGCGCACCGCCTTGCGGACCTGACGCCTGCGGCATCGCCTGGAACGGGATGGGCGCCGCCGCGGCCTTCTCGGGCGCGACGTCCAGCGTGACGTCCATCGCCGTCTCCGCCGGCATGGCCAGGCGCCCCGGGGTCACGCGGAGCGCCGCGTCCCCGTTCTCCTCGGCGTCGACGATGCGCGCCGCCTCGCGCAGCGCGCCGCCCGTGGACAGGAGCACCGTGCGCTCGATCGCGCGCCACGCCGCCGCGTCCTTCCCGGCCGCAGGCGCCGGCTCCTCGGGCCACGCGATGGGCCTGTCGCGCGTGCCCACCCCGACCAGGATGCGCAGCTTCGCCAGCGCCTCTTCCCCCACCACCGGGACGACCGCGCGCCACACCACCGAGCAGCGGCCCTGGTCCGCGTCGATCCGCAGGGTGTCGGCGCGGAACACCACCTGTCCGCTACCCGGGTGCCCGTCCACCGAGAGCCGCGCTTCGGCGAACGCTCCTGGCAGGCACGACTGCACGCTCTGCAGCACGGGGTGCATCCCCTCCAGCTCGATCCACTCGTCGCCCACGAGGTACGGCACGCGCTGATCGAGGGGCGCCGCCTGGTAGTAGGTCCAGTCGAACGTCTCCGGCAGCTCGACGATGGGAGCCTCCAGTACCTTGCGATCCAGCGCGCTCACCAGCCGCCGCCGCGCCAGCCACGCCCGCGAGATGGGCCCGAACCCGCCCGTCACGCCAGGCTTCCTGGGCACCTCGATGTTCGGTGGCCTCGCCGCCTGCCCCTGCGGGTTGCTCCCCACCCCGAGCGGGTTGTCGGCCCACCCGATCCCGCCGAACGCCCGCTCGTACACGAGCGGCATCGACTGGAACGGCGCCGGCTCTCCGGAGGTCCGGTCACCGTGCACGAACAGCGTCTTGTCGAGCAGCGCCTGCTCCCGGTAGACCGAGAGCCGCACGACCTGCCGCCCCACCGAGCGCCCCTCCGGTGCGTGCGCATGCCCGGTGAGCACCACGTCCGCGCGCGGCAGGAACGGCGCCAGATCGCTCGTCGCCAGGACGCTGCGTACCGGACTGCCCCCGTGGTGGACCTCGGCCGTGACGATCGGCTCGGGCTCCGTGAGCTCCATCTCGCCGTCCGGCACCAGGTCGAACGTCGCCTTGACCACCACGGTGACCGCGAGCTGGCCGCTCATGCGCCACAGCACGGTGGCAGCCGCGACCTGTCCTACGGGCACCACCTCCACGGAGCGCGAGGTCTCTCCGGCCATGAGCCGCGGACGATACCACGGTGTTCCCGGCCACTCCTAGCGGGCCGGCCCCTCGCGCCATGCCGGCGTGACTTCGTCCGATCGGCTGAATTTTACGCGTCGGCGTTCTCCGAACCGGCCGCATCGCTCATGGTACGGTCAGCCCCCAGCAGAACACTCCTCCGGCAGGGAACGCCTTCGATGCGTCGGACAGACTCCTCCGAGAAACTCGTCCAGCTTGGTGAGAGCTGGGACCTCGAGGCGAAGAAAGCTGCTGGTCGCGACGGCAAGGGCGAGTTGCCCTCTGCTGCACTGAAGAAGTGGTGAGGCGGATGCTCGCCGAGCAGGTCGAGGAAGACCGAGACTCGCGGATTCTTCCCCCCTACGGCCTGTCCGATCTCGACGTCGGTACTGTCGGTCGCTACCGAAATCACTTCAAGAGTCTCCGGCCTGATCACCTATGGAATGCGGAAGGAGATCAGGAGTTTCTCCGGCTCATCGGCGGCTGGCGCCGTGACCGGCAGTCCAAGCAGGAAGGGCTCACAGATGCGGGACTGCTGATGTTCGGCAAGCTCGCCGAGATCAAGGAGAACTTCCCCTACTACATGGTCGATTATCAGGAGCGACCCGAAGCAAAGACGGAGCTCCGCACGGAGTCGACACCTTCGCGCAGCTTTCGGAGGTGCAGAAGCTCGCGCTCGTGACCATCGCGCTGGAGGGACAGGTGACGCACTCCCGTGTGCGCAGCATGAGCGACGTCCACTCGCGTGACATCACGGTGGCTCTCGGGGCTCTCGTTCAGCGTGGGTTGCTGGAGAGCGCAGGCAGGCACAAGGGGACGAAGTACTTCTTTCCTGGTGAGCCGCCACCACCGCCCTCCGCGCTCATCTTCGAAGCAGAACTGAAGGGAGAGGTGCCTGCGGACCTGAGCCGGTTGCTCGCGAACAGCCAGGCACGATGGAGAGGCTCCGAAGATAGCGAAGCCAGCTCCGAACATCGCGGGGCCAGCTCCGAACATCGCGGGGCCAGCTCCGACGGCAGGTCCCCGGGAAACCCCTCTTCTCCGGCTGAACGAGCCAGGCTCATGCAGCTTGCGGAGGGAGTCCGTACGCAAAAGCGGGTCGGACGGTTCAAGGTGGAAGCTGTGCTCCTCGACCTGTGCCGGGGCCGATTTCTGACACTGGCGGAGCTCTCGACCTTCACGGGTCGAAATCCAGATGCACTACGGATGCAGTACCTCACCAGCATGGTAGCTGCTGGAAAGCTTCGGCTGCTCCATCCTGAAAGCCCGACACACCCTTCTCAGGCATACACCACGGTGCAGTGACATCGAGCACGCAGCTCCAAGAGCCTGCTGTGTGCGAGGTGCTGTGCAGAATCCAGAGCGAGGGCCTCGCGCCGGATCGCCTGCCCTGGATCAGGGCGCTGCGAGGAACTCCAAGATGACTGCAGCGGCAGCGTCGGGCGCCTCGATCGGGAAGAAATGCCCCGCATCGGGCAGCAGCGCGACCCGGCAGTCCGGGATGGCCTGCGCCAGCAGCGTGGCGTTGCCGGGAGGCACCACCCGGTCGTGCGCGCCGGAGAGGGCCAGGGTCCGGGCCTTCACGTTGCCGAGGTGGCGCTCGAAGCTCGCCTCCTCCGCGAACAGCGCGAGCCCGATCGCGAGCTGCGCCCGGTACGCGGCGGGATCCACGGGCGACGTCACCAGGCGATCCAGCCACGCGGCGAGCAGCTCCGGGTGCGCCTCCGCGAAGCCGTTCATGCAGCTCATCGCGATGCCCCGCCGCAGCCGCTCCTCCGGGCCGAGGCCCACGGCGGTGAGCACCTCCATCGCCTCCGGCAAGATCGGCACGTGGCGCGGCCCGCCGAAGTGTGTGGCGCCGAGGATCAGGCGGTCGACGAGATCCGGGCGCGCGAGGGTGAGCGCCTGGGCTACGAAGCCGCCCATGGAGTGGCCCATCACGTGCGCCCGCTGCAGACCGAGCGCCTCGATGACGCTGGCCGTGTCGCGCGCGAGCAGGTCGGCCGAGTATGGCCCGGGTGGCCGCTCCGAGCCGCCCATCCCCCGGTTGTCGAAGGCGATCACCCGGTGGTGGCGCGCGAGGAGCGGCACCATCCGGTGCCAGGCCCAGCGGTCGTAGCCGATCCCGGCGATGAGCACGAGCGGCGCGCCCTCGCCGTGCTCCTCGACTTCCAGGAGGACTCCATCGTGGACGCGCACGCGCACGCGCCCGCGCACGCGCCCGCGCACCTCGGTGGCCATGGCGCCGAGCATGCCCGAAGGGGTGAGGCGATGGCCAGGGCTCGGTGCGGTGGTCAGGTTTCGATACGGAGGGGCGCCCGGAAGCGCGTCGAGCACGCGCCTCCGTCGGGGCATCGGGCACGTTTCTTCCAAGAACGATGGACATGCGTTTCCAGGACCGAGCCGATGCAGGACGCCAGCTCGCGGCGCGGCTGGCCCACCTGCGGCCCCAGAACCCCCTCGTCGTCGCGCTTCCGCGCGGCGGAGTCCCGGTCGGCTGCGAGATCGCGCGTGCACTCGGCGCTCCGCTCGACGTGCTGATCGCGCGCAAGATCGGCGCACCTGGGCATGCCGAGCTGGGGATCGGCGCCGTCGCTCAGGGCGGCGCTTTCTACCTCAATGCCGAGACCGTCGCGATGCTCGGCGTGACCCGCGAGTACATCGAGGGCGTCGCGCGGTCGGAGTTCGCCGAGATCGACCGACGCCTCAAGGCTTACCGCGGTGACCGGCCGCCGCTCGACGTGTATGGCCGCGTGGTGATCCTCGTCGACGATGGGCTCGCCACCGGGGCGACGACGCGGGCGGCGATCCGCTCGCTGCGCAAGCAGGTGCCGAAGTCCCTGGTGCTCGCGGTGCCAGTCTGCGCGGCGGACACGGCCGCAGACGTCCGCCGCGAGGTCGACGACGTGGTGTGCACAATGATCCCGGCGAGCTTCCAGGCGGTGGGCCTCTGGTACCGCGACTTCACGCAGACGAGCGATGAGGAGGTCGTCGACCTGCTCACGCAGATGGGGCGCAGTCAGCGCGGGGACGTCGAGGTGCAGCGGCGACCGGAGGTTCCCGAGACGTACCCGTCAAGGATGTAGGCACGCCGGCTGGGCACCCAGACAGGCTCACAGGAACACGTTGCGGTACTTCGCGGCGAGCGCCTGGGCCTTTGCCTTCTGCGCTTCCCTGGCGGCCTCGTCGAAGTCGGGGGGCGTCGCCGTCCGTCCCGTGACGGGGATGCCGACCTCCAGGAAGAACTCCTCCTGCCCGGCCGGAGAGCACATGCACAGCATGCGCGCTGGCCTGTCCGAGGTGTTGCGGAAGCAGTGCGGCGCGTTGGCAGGGATGTTGACGGTCTCGCCGGCCCGCGCGGGCCCCTTGGCGCCGCGGAAGGTCAGCTCGATCTCTCCTTCGAGGAGGGTGAACATCTCCTCGAAATCGTGGCGGTGGAGCGGCGGGCCAGCGCCGGGCGGGACGTGCATGTCGATCAGGCAGTAGCGCCCCGCCGTGTCCTTGCCCCGCACGAGGATGGTGTAAGTGCCGCCTGCCACGAAGACGCGGGGCAGCGATGGATCGGCGTCCGGCTGCGCGTGGGTGAGGTGGCGCTGCGGGTCGTCGGGGGGGATGTCGGCGGATCTGTGACCACACGAGGTGTGTTCGCTGTTGCTCATCGTGCTCCTCTTCCTAGCCGATTCGCTAGCCGATCCGCCGCGCGCCACCTAGACCCAGGCCGACTGCCGCACGCCTCGCAGCGCGGTGCCTGCCGCCAGGCCGCCGGCCGTGTACCAGGCGACGGTCATGGCCTTGGTGGCCGTGGAGGCGCGGCTCGGCCAGCGGCCGAGGTGCATCTTCGGCGGGAGCACCACGGCGCCAAGGCCCGCGAGGAGGCCGAGGGCGAGGCCGCGCCCTGGGGCGTGCCGCGCATAACGGCCCGCGCCGAGGCCCGCCAGCGCGAAGTAGAGGGAGTTCGAGACCAGGTCTCCCGCGAGCGCCACCCGCTGCAGCGTGTCCCCGCGGGGCGGGGTGATGCCCACGTGCTTCAGCGTCTTCGTGATGGCGCGGCGCCCCAGCACGTCCATGCGGGGGGCATTCGGGGTCAGCGCGCGCGCGATCTGGTGCACGGCCGTCAGCACCGCCGCGCCCACGAGGCCACTGCCGAGCGCGCTCAGGATCTGCATCTGTCTCGTCGTCACGGACACACCTCCAGGAAGATCCAATGGCAAAGGCCATGCCCTGCCGGCAGACTGCCTCGGGCGCACACCCGGGCGCCGGGGAAAGCCCGGGAGAGGCTCCGTGCGCGTGCGCGCGGTCCGGTGGACAGGCTCAGGGGATGAGCACGATGCGCCCGACGACGGAGCGCTCGGCGAGCAGGCGGTGCGCGGCTTCGGCCTGATCCAGGGGGAGAGTGCGGTCGATGACGGGCATGAGATCGCCGGCCTCGACCATCGCCTGCGAACTGGCCGGGGACGGGATCGGGGACGTCCTCGGGCCGGAGGGCCTCGGGGCCGCCGGTGGCGTGGAGGACGACGGTGCGCATCAGGTGCTCTCGGGGGCTGGTTTGAGGCCCGCGCTGGTGCGGAGAAGGCGGCGGCGCACGCCGCGGTCGAGGGCGATCTCGATGAGGCGCTGGACGAGTTCGCGCGGGGGGATGCCGCTCGCCTCCCAGAGCTTGGGGTACATGGAGATCGCGGTGAAGCCGGGGAGGGTGTTGATCTCGTTGACGTGGAGGCGGCGGTCCTCGCCCATCAGGAAGTCGACGCGGGCGAGGCCGGAGGCTTCCAGGGTGCGGAAGACACGCAGCGAGAGGTTCTGGACGGTGCTCACCTCGGCGGGGTCGAGGTCGGCGGGGATCTTGATGGAGGCGCCCCGCTCGTCGATGTACTTCGCGGCGTAGGAGTAGAAGCCGTCGGCGTGGTCGATCACGATCTCGCCGGGGATGGAGGCGATGGGCTCGTCGTCGCCGAGGACGGCGCACTCGATCTCGCGCGCCCCCGGGACGCCCTGCTCGCACACCACCTTGAGGTCGAACTCGAAGGCGTGCTCGATGGCCTCCTCGATCTCGAAGGGCGCGGTGACCCTGCGGATGCCCACGGAGGAGCCGAGGTTCGCGGGCTTGACGAAGATGGGCGCGCTCCGGCTCGGGGTGCCTCCCTCGGCGAGGGCGGCGACGCGGTCGATCCAGCCGGCGCGGTCACGCTCCCAGGTGGATCTACGCAGGGTGAAGTGGGGGAGCACGGGCAGCTCGGCCTCGCGGAGGAGGCGCTTCATCACGTCCTTGTCCATGCCGACCGCGGAGCCGAGGACGCCGGATCCGACATAGGGGACGCCCGTGAGCTCGAGGAGCCCCTGCACGCTGCCGTCCTCGCCGAGGGGTCCGTGCAGCACGGGGAAGACGACGTCGATGCCCGAGGCCTGCGCGCCGCCCGCGCTGCCCGCGCTGTCAGCGGGCGTGGAGCTACCCGAGAGGGGCGTGAGCATGGCCGCGCCCTCGGCGCCGGGCCGGGTGGCGAGGGTGACCTCCGGCATGGCGGCGTTGAGGCGCGCGAGGCGCGGGTCACGCGCGGCGCCGAGGAGGAGGGCCTCTTCCTGGAGGAGCCAGCGCCCTTCCTTGTCGATGCCCACGAGCACCGGCTCGTAGCGGTCACGGTCGAGCGCCTCGACCACGAAGCGCGCCGACAGCAGCGAGATCTCGTGCTCTGCCGACCTGCCGCCAAAGAGCACGGCCACCCGGAGCTTGCGCGGACTTCCCAGCATGCCGCGGAAGGTAGCGCGTCGAGCCAGGGCGAGGCGAGGAAGCCGCGCGGATGGCGCGCGGCGAAGTTAAAACGGCGCCCGGCCTGGGCGGCGCTGGCGCGCGTGGGACGGGGGTGACGTTCTGGGCGAAGGAGGGAGCGTCAGTTGTCGATGACGCGGAAGGCGGAGCGGGCCTTCTGGATGGGGACGCGGGCGATGAAGCCGTCGGCGAGCTCCACGTCGATGCTGGCGATGTGGCCCTGGCGGTGCTGGAGCTTGATGACGCTCACCTTGGAGCCTTTGGCAATCTCCGCCTGAGAGACGGTCACGCTGTCGACGGCCTGGAGGCGGGCGCCGACCGCGAAGCCGGAGGCGTCTTCGGTGTGCGCGGCTTCGCGGGTGTCAGCCGCCGCGAGAGGGCTGCCGAGGGAGATGGCGGTGGCCAGTCCGAGGGCGAGTCCGAGGCTCCTGGTCGCGGTGGTGAACTGCATGGGACACCAAGGATACGCAGCCAGGTGCGGTTGTCACGCCTCGCGTTCGGTGGCGGAGACCCATCCGTTGAGGGCTTTCTCGACGAAGAGAAGACGATCCTGGCCCCAGAAGAGAAGTCCGTTGACGATGAACGTAGGGGCTCCACAGATGCCTGCCTGGACGGCTTCTTCGGTGGCGTCGCGCAGCTTTGTCTTGATCTGGTCGTCGGTGGTCGCGGAGAGGAGCGGCGCTGGATCGAAGCCGGCGGAGGTGGCGATGTCGGCGAGGGTTTTGTCGTCGGAGATGTCGCGGTCCTCGGCCCAGTAGGCGCGGAAGAGGGGATGGGCGAGGCGAGGGCGCTCGGCGTCGGGCAGGGAGATGAGCATGCGCAGCGGCTTGATGCTGAGCATGGGGAAGCGCGTGGGGAAGCGGAACGGGACGCCGATGTGATCGGCCCAGCGGTGGAGGTCGGCGTAGTAGTAGCGCTGCTTGGGGGCGCTGGCGGCGAAGAGGGGGACCTCGGGGGTGCCGATGCGCTTGAAGAGGGCGCCGAGGAAGAAGGGGCGGTAGCTGACGGTGGCGTCGTGGCGCGCGGCGAGGGCGTCGATCTGGGCGGCGCCGAGATAGGCGAAGGGGCTGGAGACATCGAACCAGAAGTCGACATGCTTCACGAGATCACCTCGGAGGAAGAAGGATGGGCGGTGCGCATGTCGGGGGGGATCCAGCCGGTGAGGGCGCGCTCGACGAAGTCGAGGCGGTCCTGGCCCCAGAAGAGGGCGCCAGGGATGTCGGGCGTGGTGACGAGGAAGGCGGGGGCGCCGAAGACGCCGAGGGCGAGGGCTTCGTCGGTGCGGCGGCGGAGATCGTCCTTGAGGGCGGGGTCGTCGGCGCGCGCGAGGAGGGCTGCGCCGTCGAGGCCCGCGCTGTCGAGGGCATGGCGGACGACGTCGGGGCTGGAGATGTCGAGGGCCTCGGCCCAGTAGGCGCGGAAGAGGGCGCGGCTCGCGCGGGGGAGGTCGTCGCCGGAGGCGAGCGCCGCGCGCAAGGCGAGGACGGTGCGGTTGGGATGGGTAGGGGGCATGCGCAAGGGGACGCCCCAGTGGTCGGCCCAGCGGTGCATGTCGAGGCCGTTCAGGCGGGCCTTGGACGAGGGCATGCCCGCGGCAGGGAACGAGGGGACATCGAGGGCCTTGAAGACGCCGCCAAGGAGGAAGGGGCTCCACGCGAGGTCCGCGCCGGTGCGGGCAGCGAGAGCCTCGATCTGGGTGTGGGCGAGGTAGGCGTAGGGGCAGGAGAAGTCATAGAAGAAGTCGACGCGCTTCACGCGAGGGAGCGTACCACGGAGGCGGGGGGAGCCTGGGATGGGTGGGCGCGGGCATGGGCGTCGAGGCTCGTGAGGAGGGTGAAGATCGTGCGCGGTGTGCCCAAGCGCGCGGGAGGAGTGGTGTCGGAGAGAGGCAAGGAGGCAGGGAATGAGCGCGAAGGTGTTCGTGATGGGCGTGGCGGGTCTGGTGGCCGTGGCGATGGCGGCGCCGGCGTACGCGCAGGAGACGGGGGGCAAGAAGAAGAAGGACGACAGCTACGGGTACGTCTTCACGGACGACGTGATGACGGCGGAGGGGCTGGGTTCGCACACCGCACAGATCTCGGTGCGGGCAGTGGGGCGGCGTGAGCAGTTGCTGCGCCCGCGGGTCCACTTCATCCCGGAGATGCTGAAGTCGGTCGAGAACATGTAGCCACGAGGAATGGCGCGACTCGTGCTTCCTCCTCCGGATCCAAAGGGGCTGCGTTACGCCTCGGGACGGTATGGAGGAAGGCGATGGCACGCGTGATCGATGAAGTGGCGGCGAGCGCGGCACGGGCATGGACGTGGTCGGCAGTGCTGAAGGGGGGGTTCACAGGGCTCGCAGTGTTCGTGGTGCTGCGTTACCTGGGGGCGGCCATCGGGGCCTCGACCGGGGACGGGGTGCTGGCGGAAGGGTTCGCGGCATGGAACGTGGCGGCGCAGGTGCTGGCGCTGTTCGTGGCCGGGATGGTGACTGGTTTCGTGCACGGGTCACTCCGGCCGCTGGATGGGGCCCTGGCGGGAACGTTCACCTGGGCCGTGGTGATCGTGATGATGACGGGGCTGCTCGGGTCGCCAGGGCTACAGGTGGCCGAGCCGGCGCTGTGGGGGGCGCTGGCGGGCGCGGTGTTCAGCCTGAGCGCCGCGATCGCGGGGGGAATCCTGGGAGTGCAACGGGCACGGCGCGCGCCACTGGCGCAGTTCCCGTTGCCCGGTGTGTCGTCGCCCGGGAACTGGCCGGGGAGCAGGAAGTTCTGAGATGCACGTCCCACGCGTGAGGCGGGCCCGCGCAGAGCGCTCAGGGTGAGCGCACGCGTCCCGCGCCCTGGCGCCCGGTGGCCGCCATGGGGAGCGGGGCGGGCAGAGAGATGCCGCGCGCGGCGAGGATCTCGGGGGCGTGGGGGATGGTGAGGATGAGGGCGCGGGCGTAAAGGTAGGCCTTCTCGGCTTCGGGGAGGTCGCCTTCGCGCGTCGAGGTGGCGTGCTGGAGGAGGATGGCGGCGGCGACGCTGACGTTGAGGCTCTCGGCGAAGCCGCGCATGGGGATGGCGACGGAGCGGGTGGCGGCGGCGTTGAGTTCGGGGTGGATGCCGTCGCGTTCGTTGCCGAGGATGAGGGCGAAGCGGGGGATGTGGCGGAGGTCCGCGGGCTGGAGCTCGCCGTTCGGGTGGGTGGCGATCAGCTCGTGGCCCGTGGCGCGGAGGGCGGCGAGGGCCTCGGCGGTGGTGCGGTAGGTGTGGACGTCGACCCAGCGCTCGGAGCCCCGGGCGACGTTGGTGGAGGCGAGGAAGGTCTCGCTGCGCTCGACGATGTGCATGCGCTGCAGGCCGAAGGCGTCGCAGGTGCGCACCACGGCGGCGCCGTTCTGGGGGTCGTAGCAGGCGTCCATGAGGACGGTGATGGCGTCGAGGCGGGCAGCGAAGACGCCGCGGAAGCGGGCGATGCGCTCCGGGGTGGCGAAGGGTTCGAGCACCTCGGCAACCGCACGAGCGTCGAGGTCGCGCAGGAGGTCGAGGAGCTTCCGCTGCGCCACGGCGACGGGGGAGCAGCACGGGGTCGAGCGTCGCATCGTGGGCCGCGTCTAGCACAGGTCGCCGAGGGAAGGGCGGGGGGAGGACGCGCCGGGAGGCGCATGCGGGGGTCGGGCTGAGCCTTTGAGGTGCGGTGCAGGTTGCGCGTATGCTCGGCACCTCGGAGGCGTTCAGGCATGACACGCACAGGACAGCAGGGTGGCGCGTTGCAGGCGGGGCTCGGGTTCGGGGTCGCAGCGGCGCTCTTGGCAGGGCAAGCGGCGGCGGTGGAGACGGAGATCAGTCCGGGAGATGACCTGAATGCTTCCATCGCGGCGCTCACGCCGGGGGACGTGCTGGTGCTGCAGGGAGGGACGTACTCGCTGACGTCGAAGCTCACCATCGGGGTGAGCGGGACGGCGGAGGCGCCGATCGTGATCCGGGCGAAGGAGGGAGAGGTGCCGGTGATCACCCGGCCCGACGCGGCGCAGAACACGGTGAACCTCGTGCAGAACGAGTACGTGGTGCTGCGGGGGCTGGAGGTGACGGGGGGGTCGCACGGGATCCGGATGGACCACACCCGGTTCATCACCATCGAGGCGTGCAACATCCACGACACGGCGGACGTGGCGCTGAGCGCGAACTACCCCGGGTCGGGCTACGAGGGGTTGATCATCCGGAGGAACAACATCCACCACACCAACGGGACGGGGGAGGGGATGTACCTCGGGTGCAACAACAACGAATGCCAGGTGTTCAACAGCGTGATCGAGGGGAACTGGGTGCACGACACGAACCAGGCCTCGGTGGCGCAAGGGGACGGGATCGAGCTGAAGGAGGGGAGCTACGGGAACGTGATCCGGGACAACGTCATCCATGACACGAACTACCCGTGCATCCTCACGTACAGCGCGGTGGGGAACGGGGGGGTGAACATCATCGAGCGGAACGTGATGTGGGGGTGCGGGGACCACGGGATCCAGGTGGCGGCAGACGCGATCGTGCAGAACAACATCGTGCTCGACGCGGCGCAGGACGGGATCCGGAGCCAGCCGCACCAGAGCGGGAGCCCGTCGAACCTGACCATCGTCCACAACACGGTGCTGAAGGCAGGGGGTGATGCGCTGCGGATGATGGGGGCGACGGGGACGGTGGTCATCGCGAACAACGCGCTGTACGCGCAGGCGGGGAACGCGCTGAACCTCGGCGGCGATCTGGCGCAAGTCACGGTGCGCGGGAACGTGGGGGTGGGGAGCGTCGCGGGGGTGAGCGACGGGTTCTCGGCGACGGGGGAGATCGGGGCGGACTTCGTGGGGGCGAGCTACACGGGAGCGCCTCCGAACGATGTGTTCCCCAAGGTGGGGTCGGCGCTCGTGGGTGTGGCGGACACGGGCTACGTGGTGGGCAACGACTTCAACGGCGTGTCGCGGGAAGGGACAGCCGATGTGGGGGCGTACCGGTTCGAGGAGGGGGGGAACCCGGGGTGGACGATCGTGGCGGGCTTCAAGGAGCTGGAAGAAGGCGCGGGGGGTGCGGGAGGCAGCGGCGCGGGTGGGAACGGGAGCGGGGGAAGCGGTGCCGGCGAGGGGGGAAGCGGTGCGGCCGGGAACGGGGGGAACGGAGATGGAGATGGTGACGGAGCCGGCGAGGACGAGGGGTGCGGGTGCCGGGTGGCTGGCGGCGGGAGGATGGGGTCCGGAGGGGTGATGGGGGCGTGGCTGGCGGTGGGGGCGCTGGGGCTGCTCGCGGGGCGGCGGAGGTGGAGGGCGATGCGTTAGGGGGGGCGAGCGGTGAGGACGGCAGACTTCCGAGCGGGACAGTTTGTGAGGGATTGTCGTGTCGCTCTGACGATGCGCAGGCTACTTAATCTCACATGAACTCAGCGACCCGAGCCCTTCGCGCTGCCAAGGAGATGATGGGTCTCAGTGCCGAGGCATTCGCGTCGTTGGTCGATGTCAACGTGGCCGACATACAGGCATGGGACACTGGAACTCAGGACGCACCCTCAAGCCTCCTTGTGCGCTGCGCACGTGCCCTCGCTCTGACAGTTGATGAATTGCTGGACGGCGAACTCGCCAAAGCAGCAATGCCAGGCCTGTTCCTGCGCGCGACCGCTCACGAGGGGAAGCTCGATGATGTACTCAAATTGTCTGATGATCTGGCGCTATTCGTCGAGACGGCTCGTACGATCGAACGCCTCCAACGCGGATCAAGCGGTGGAAGACCTGCCCTGCCCGAGCCACCCGCGGAGCTCTGGTGCGGTGTGGCCGAGGCGCCGTACAAGGCCGACGAGCTGGGGACCTGGCTCCGAGATCGTCTAGGGATTACGAGCCTGCACATCCCCTCGATGCGAGACATCTTCGAGCGACTCGGCATCACGATTGTCTGGGCGAGACAGGAAGAGATGTCGCCGCTCGTTGACGGCGCGTCCCTGCTCTCTCCGCGACCCACTGCGCTGGTTCACCTGATTGAGGGGCCCTCATGCTGGTGGAGGACGCGCATGACACTCGCTCACGAACTCTGCCACCTCCTCTGCGACTTTACAGACGAGCATCGAAACCTGGCGCTCGTGAGCCCAACCAGCACCGGCGACGCGGAGGCACCTCTGGGAACGCGGGCCGCGGGGGGACGTCCCTGGGAGCTGTTCAAGAGCTTCCCTTGGCTGGAACAGCGCGCGAGCGCGTTTGCGTCTCACTTCCTAGTGCCTGATGACGCACTTCGTGTGGTGCTCTCGGGGCAAGATCCAGTAAGTGAGATCGCTGTCACGGCGGTATGCAGTGCGTTCGGCGTAGGGCGCATCACCGCTGTTTCTCGCATCAAGCACGTGTTCGGGCTGGGCGAAGACCTTCGACGCCAGATGCTGCGACGGCCGCATGTGGAAAGGCACCCGGCGGAACATCCCGATCTACCGCCAACACGGTGCGGAGTCCGCGAAGGGGTGCTTCTCGACGAGGTTGCAGGAGCCCTCTCAGAGGGACGCATCGATCGGGTCGAAGCACATCGTTTGCTTGATCTGGCTCTCACTGAGTGGCTCCCGGAACACCCGTGGCTGTCCGATGAGAAGCGCAAACCGTTGCGTTCTGTAGAGGAAGACGTGCGCGCTATCGTCGGCGTACGGCTCGCGCGCGCCCTGCGCGTCGGCCATCATCCAGCCAATGTAACCCGCAGTGATGCTGGATGGAGGGTGAGCATCGTCGACAGGTCCGGTGAGCCTGTCGGCGAGCAGCAGCTCTCGTTCAATCTCGAGGCCGAGCGCGCCAACCCATCGGCATGAAGTCGGATCCGAGGGGATTCATTCAGGAGTGGCACCGACTCCAGCGGGATAGTGGTTCTTGTGTGGCTGCCTGTCGGGCGATCGTCGACGCTCGCTCGGGCGGCGAAGGTGAAGAGACATCTGGATATCCAGCGCTTGAGGGAGAGTTCCTCGATCCGTCGCTCGCCGAGAACGTAGATTTGCTCGTTGCCCGCGTACGGCGTCACTCCTCTGCGATCGTCACGGTGGATGCATCAAGTTGGATGGTGCTCGCCCGGCTGAGGAAGATGCGATCACCGTACGGTGATCTTGATCGAGGACTTCATGCCATCGTGATCGTCGCCGTTGATGGGGTGGGGAAGATGCTGGTGGCGATCGATCCGTACTTTCCGCGTGAATTTCAGCCCGTGAACGTGTCGCGCGACGATTTCGTGGCCGTGTGGAGTGGAGAGGTGGAGTTCGTGGAACTCTGACCGGGCTGTGCTGTGCTGTTGGTATCTCCATGGCCGTATGTCCAGTGCCGTCCGGAGGGCCAGAAGTTGATGATAACGATGCTGCGGGCCCCGGCATACGAACCAGGCCGTGGGGTCAGCAGGCTGGCGCGCCCCCAAGCCGGGTGGAGGGGGTCTATCGTTGAACCCTCGTGGGGGGTGGCTAGAGTGCGGCCATGGCTGGTGCACTCAGGAACGTGTTCGTCGTCGATGCGGTGAGGACTCCGATCGGTCGGTACGCGGGAGGGCTCGCGTCGGTACGGCCGGATGACCTGGCAGCGCTGGTGATCCAGGCGCTGGTGCAACGGCAACCAGGGGTGGCGCCGCGGCTGGACCAGGTGGTGTTCGGCGCGACGAACCAGGCCGGTGAGGACAACCGGAACGTGGCGCGCATGGCGGCCTTGATCGCGGGGCTGCCGTACGAGGTGCCAGGGGTGACGGTGAACCGGCTGTGCGGGTCGGGCCTGGAGGCCGTGGCAGATGCGGCGCGGATGATCGCGGTGGGGGAGGCGGAGTGCGCGATCGCGGGCGGGGTGGAGAGCATGACGCGGGCGCCGTTCTCCATGCCGAAGGCGGCGGAGAAGTTCGATAGGACGCCGCCGCCGGTCTACGACACCACGCTCGGGTGGCGGTATCCGAACCCGAAGATGAGCGCGCGGTTCGATCTGCAGTCGATGGGAGAGACGGCGGAGAACGTCGCGAAGAAGTACGGGATCGGGCGGGAGGACCAGGACCGGTTCGCGCTGACGTCGCACGAGCGGGCCACGGCGGCGTGGGAGGCGGGGGAGTTCGCGGGCGAGGTGGTGAAGGTGGAGGTGCCGCAGCGGAAAGGGGCCGCCGTGGTGGTGGAGCGGGACGAGTCGGTGCGCGCGGATGCGTCGCTGGAGGCGCTCGCGAAGCTGAAGCCGGTGTTCCGGGAGGGGGGGACGGTGACGGCGGGGAACTCGTCGCCGATCAACGATGGGGCGTCGGGGCTGCTGCTGGTCTCGGAGGAGGTGGTGAAGGCGACGGGGGTGAAGCCGCTGGCGCGGGTCGTGGGGACGGCGACGGCGGGGGTGGAGCCGAACCTGATGGGAGAGGGGCCGATCCCGGCGGTGAGGAAGCTGCTGCAGCGGTCGGGGTTGCGGGCGCCGAACGTGGACCTGGTGGAGCTGAACGAGGCGTTCGCGGCGCAGGCGCTGGCGTGCGTGAGGGCGCTGGAGCTGGACCCGGCGAAGGTGAACGTTCGGGGCGGCGGGATCGCACTGGGACATCCGATCGGGTCCTCAGGGGCGCGCATCGCCTGCACGCTGGTGCACGCGATGCGTGATCGCGGGGCGCGGCTGGGGATGGCGGCGCTGTGCATCGGGGTGGGGCAGGGGATCGCGACGCTGTTCGAGAAGGCGTGAGGCGCGCTGCGTCGGGGCAGGAGATGGGCTAAGAGGCGGACACATTTTCCACCGAGGAGAAGCTCATGCAATTTCCGCCCATCAGTGTGCCCGGCAATGGTCAGCTCCACGCGCGGCTCACGACGTCGCTCGGCGAGATCGTGGTGAGACTCGAAGAGCAGCGCGCGCCGGAGACGGTGAAGAACTTCGTGGGACTGGCGACGGGGGCGATCTCCTGGAAGGACCCGCAGACGGGCCAGGCGACGCAGGGGACGCCCCTCTACGACGGGGTGCGGTTCCACCGGGTGATCCCCGGGTTCATGATCCAGTGCGGTGACCCGAACTCACGGCACACGGAGCTCGCGGGGAGCTGGGGGCGGGGGAACCCGGGGTACAAGTTCCAGGACGAGTTCCACCCGGAGCTGCGCCACTCGGGGCCGGGGGTGATGTCGATGGCGAACTCGGGGCCGGCCTCGAACGGGGCGCAGTGGTTCATCACCGAGAAGGCGACGCCGCACCTCGACAACAAGCACTCGGTGTTTGGTCACGTGGTGAGCGGGCAGGACGTGGTGAACAAGATCGCGAACACGCCGCGCGGGGCAGGAGACCGGCCGAACACGGACGTGGTGTTGCAGAAGGTGGAGATCTTCCGCCAGTAACGGCTGCGCGCGTTGGGCAGGGGCTTCGCGGCCCCTGCGCTTCAACGTGTCGGGCGAGGCGGGGTCAAGGCGGCGGTCACCCGTCGAAGCAGGGGCCGCTCTGGCGAACCTCGACCGTGGACCACTCGGCGGCAGGACACTGGCTGGCGAGCGCGAGGGCTTCCTCGCGGGTCTCGACGGCGACGAGGAAGAAGCCCCCCACGATCTCCTTGGACTCGGTGAAGGGGCCGTCGCTGAGGCTGCGCTTGCCGTCACGGACGGTGACGCGGACGCCCTCGGCGTCGGAGCGGAGCGAGTCGGCGGCGAGGAGGATGCCGCGCGCCTGGAGGTCGTCGCCGAAGCGGCGCATGCGCTCCATGCGCTCGGCGGCGATGCTGCGAGCCTGCTCCGTCAGCGGATTCGTCGTGCGCGGTCCCGTCTCCATCACCATCAGCATGAACGACATCGTGGCCTCCTCTGGAGCGGGACCATAGGCCAGGGCATCGGCGAATGCAGCAGGAGTGCCTGCTGGTGTCAGGGCGGTCACTGCGGGCTCGGCCCGGAGCTGCGGAACGAGGGCGCGGGTGCGCGTGGGCGCGCGGCGCGGGAGGAGGTCGAGGACAGGGAGACGGTCAGGAAGCGTCGCTAGGCGGGGTGGGGCTCTTGTCATCGTCGGCCCCGAGAGCAGCGACGATGGTGGGGAGCTCCTTGGCGAGGTCGTGGCTGACCTTCTCGGCGATGCGGGCGCGCTCGGAGGTGAGCGCGGCGAGGAGGGCGGCGCGGGCAGCGGCGTCGAGGTCGCGGGCGTTCCAGGCGCGGTCGAGGGCCTCGTCGACGTCGTGCAGGTGGCCGAGGTGCTTCTGGAGGCGGGCAGAGGAGCTGGCGATCTGCTTGCCGCCATCGCCGAGGATGGGGGTGAAGGCCTCGGCGGTGTAGCGAAGGCGTTTGAAGCGAATGCGCAGCTCGTGCATGGCGACGGCGTCGGCGGTGTAGGCGCTGGAGAGGGCCTGGACGCGGGCCAGGGCGTCGAGGGTGGCCTTGCGGGCGAGCGCAGAGGCGGTGCGGCGCTTGCGCTTCGGTCGGTCGAGGCGGCGTTCGAGGCGGGAGAGGTGGGTGTCGAGGGGGAGGTGCTTGGCTCTGGCCTTCTTCCTGGTCTTCTTTTTCTTTCCGGGGGTGTTGCCCTGGAGGAGGTCGATGACCTCGGCGCGGTGGGTGCGCTCGAAGTTGGCGCGGAGGGCGACCCAGCGGTCGAGCTCGCGGCGGGCTTCGGCGGGGAGGTCGAGGTCGGCGAGGGTCTCGCGGAGCGCCTCTTCGTCGCGCAGGGCGCTGGTGGCGTGGGCGTCGCGGCGGAGGGCGTCCTCCACGGGGCGGAGGCGCTTCCTGCCGAAGATGGTGCGGGCAGGGTGGAGGAGGGTGCGGAGGCGGCGGATGGCAACGCGGAGGTCGTGCACGGCCTCGGTGTCGAGCGCGGGCGCGGAGGATGCGGGGGGATCCGTGGGGTGGGCGGCGCCAGGTCGGGCCGGAGGGTCGTGCGCGCCAGGAGCGTCAGGCAGAGCGTCGGACGAAGCGTCGGACGAAGCGTCGGACGAAGCGTCGGACGAAGCGTTGGGCGCACCGGAGGTGCTGGAGGACCCGGAGGTGGTCGCAGCGGCGCCGGATGCGATGACGCGGGCGGAGGCGGCGCGGATGGTCTCGAGCAGGGGGCGGATGGCGGCGGCGAGGAAGGTGGCCGCGCGCTGGTCGCCAGGAGGGGCAGCGTCGGAGCTGGCCAGGGATGGAGCGGCTACAGGAGGGGCGGGCGGGCTGTCTTGCTCGGTGTTCATAGGCGGGTGAGGGATACCGTAACGAAGGGACGTCGGCCGGTCTTGGCGTCAATGGCGCGGCGGGCGGCGAGGCGGGCCAGCTCGATGAGGTCAGTGTCGCGGCGCCTGCGGGGGTCGGCGTCGGTGATGGCCTGGGCGACGGCGCGGGCTGCAGCCCTGAGGGCGCCGCTCTGGGAGGGGTCGACGACGCCCTGAGCGACCACCTGGGGGTCGGCGGCGAGGGCGCCGTGGGCGTCGATGACGAGGGAGACGAAGGCGACGCCGCTGCGGCCGATCTGGGCGCGCTCGCGGAGGACTTCCTCGGTGAGTTCTTCGCCGGCGGCGGTGGCGACCCGTCCGACGGGGACCTTGCCGCTGCGCTCGAGGGGTGTGCGGGGGGAAAGCTCGATGACGTGGCCGTTCTCGGCGACGGCCACGTCGGCGACGCCGCTCTCGCGGGCGAGGGCTGCGTGGCGCACGAGGTGGTGGAGGGTGCCGTGGATGGGGATGAAGGCGTGGGGCTCGGTGAGGTCGATCATGCGCTGCTGCTCGGCGCGGTGGGCGTGGCCGCTGGCGTGGATACGCTTGTCGGTGATCCAGGTGATGAGGTCGACGCCGAGGCGGAGGAGGCCGGCGATCATGTCCATCACAGGGCGGTCGTTCCCGGGGATGACACGGCTCGAAAGGATGACGCGGTCGCCCTCGTCGAGGCGGAGCATGGGGTGGGTTCCGGTGGCGAGGCGGGCAAGGCCAGAGCCGCGCTCGGCCTGGGTGCCGCCCGCGACGACGAGGATGCGCTCGCGGGGCATGGCGGCGGCCATCTCGGGGGGGATGAGCAGGTTCGAGGGCCAGGAGATGCGACCGACGGCCTGGGCGGCGCGGACGTGGGCGGCGACGCTGCGGCCGAGGAGGCAGATGCGGCGGCCGGTGCGCATGGCGGCTTCGCCCATGGCGAGGAGGCGGTGGACATTGGAGGCGAAGACGCCGATGACGACGCGGGCGCGGGCTGACTCGATGAGCTCCTGGAGGGCGGCGCCGACGTCCTGTTCGCTGCCGGCGCTGCCGGGAGAGTCGACGTTGGTGCTGTCGGAGAGGAGGAGGCGGACGCCTTCGTCGCCGAGTTCGCGGAGGCGGGCCTCGTCGGTGAGTTCGCCGTCGATGGGGCTCGGGTCGAGCTTGAAGTCGCCGGTGTGGACGATGAGGCCGGCGCGGGTGCGGATGGCGAGGGCCGTGGCGTCGACGATGGAGTGGGCGACGCGGATGGGCTCGACGCCGAAGCGTCCGACGGCGATCTCGCGCCCGAGCTGGGTGGGGATGAGCTCGACATCGTCGGCGGCGAAGCCGTGCTCTTCGAGGCGGTGACGCACGAGCTCGAGGGCGTGCGGAGGTCCCCAGACAGGGACATCGACGTGGCGGAGGAGGTAGGGGAGGCCGCCGATGTGGTCTTCGTGGCCGTGGGTGATGACGATGCCGCGGAGGTTGTCCTTGCGTCCGAGGACGTGGTCGAAGCGGGGGTGGTAGATGTCGATGCCGAGGTCGGAGCTCGGGAAGGTGACGCCACAGTCGACGAGGAGCAGCTCGTCGCCCTGCTCCAGGGCGAGGCAGTTCATGCCGACTTCGCCGAGTCCGCCGAGGGGGACGATGCGCAGGGTGGACGGGTCCGTGGCGTCCTGAGGGGGGGTGGGGGGCGGCTCGGAGTGCACGGTCGGGTTGCGGGGTGCCATGGCCCGGGCACAATGCTCGTACCAGGGGGGTGGTTCGCGGCAGTGTACCCGTACGACGGCCCCGGGGGCACGTTCCCATGATCCTCTCTCTGCTTCTCAACCTGTTCCGCTTGCTGTTCCTGCCCTTTCACGCGCTACGGTGGTGGCGCGCCGCACCGCGGGGTGGGTACGTGGTCCTGGAGATCGACGGAGGGGTGGTGGACCTGCCGCCTCCGCGGCGTCCGTGGTCGCTCGTGCGGATGCTGAGGCCATCGTCGACCCCGCCGCCGCTCTCCGTGGAGCGGGTGCGGGAGGTCGCGCGGGAGATTCAGAAGGACGGCCGCGTGGCCGGGGTGCTCCTGCAGATCGGTGGTGTGCACGGGGGCGCGGCGGCGCTCGCGTCGTTGCGCGAGGTGCTGCTCGGGCTGCGCGCGTCCGGGAAGGACGTGGTGGCGTACCTGCCGATGGGCGCCGACAACCAGGCGCTGATGCTGGCGTCGACGGCGCGGATGGTGGTGCTCGGGCCGGGGACGCAGGTGGCGGCGCTGGGGTACGCGGCGGAGGGGGTGTACCTGCGGCGCGCGTTCGAGCAGGTGGGGGTGGAGCCGGAGGTGCTGGCGCGCGGGGAGTACAAGAGTGCTGGCGAGATGCTGGTGCGCGACGGCATGAGCGACGCGCAGCGCGAGCAGTCGGGGGCGCTGCTGGACGCGCGGTACAGCGATCTGGTGGGCGCGGTGGCCGAGGGGCGGAAGGTGGATCGGGCGACGGCGGCGCGGTGGATCGATGACGGGCCGCACGGCGCAGCGAGGGCACTGGAGTTCGGGATCGTGGACGCGGTGGCGTACGAGGACGAGCTGGACGGGGTGATCGGGTCGCCGCCGCGGGTGCCATGGGGGCGCTACGCGCAGGCGCGGCGGGCGCTGAGGTTCAGGCCGATGCTGCCGCGGCCGATCCTGGGGGTGATCGAGGTGCACGGGGCGATCGTGCACAAGGCGCCGCTGACGTCGGGGCTCACGGCGGCGCTCTCGCGGGTGATGCCAGGGCTGGTGCCGGGGATGGTGCCGGGCGTGTCGATACCGCTGGCGAGCGAGGAGCGGCTGGTGGCGAGCCTGCGGGCGGCGCGGCAGAACGCGCGGATCCGGGGGGTGGTGCTGCACATCGACTCGCCCGGGGGGAGCGCGCTGGCGTCGGACAGGATCCACCACGAGGTGCTGCGGCTCGCGGAGGTGAAGCCCGTCGTGGCGTACATGTCGAACGTGGCGGCGAGCGGGGGGTACTACATCGCGGCGGGAGCGCAGGCGATCGTGGCGCAGCCGCAGTCGATCACGGGGTCGATCGGCGTCGTGTCGGCGCGGATCGCGGTGGGACCGCTGCTGGAGCGGCTCGGGGTGTCGATCGACGTGCTCAAGCGAGGGGCGCGGTCGGACATGCTCACGGCGACGCGGAAGCTCGACGCGGAGGAGCGCGCGGTGATGGAGCGGGAGCTCGACGCGATCTACCAGACGTTCCTGGAGGTGGTGGCGCGCGGGAGAGGGAGGCCGGTGGCGGAGATTGAGCCGCTCGCGGGAGGGCGCGTGTACAGCGGGACGGAGGCGCACGCGCGGGGGCTCATCGACAAGCTTGGCGGGTTCGAGGTGGCGCTGGAGGAGCTGCGGACGCGCATCGGACCGCCGGCGGCTGGGCTGGAGCCCGCGATCGTGAGGGTGTCGCGGTACGTGCCGCCGCCGCCGCAGTTGCCGACGCCAGTCCCGGCCGTGATGGAGCTGCTGGGGTTGCGAGGCGGCGAGAAGGCGGCGGAACTCGTGGCGCTGGTGCTGCACGCGGGGAAAGAGCGGGCGATGACCTGGTTCCCGGGGGCCGAAGGCTGACGCGGTTTCCCGGTCGATGCCCAGGGGAGGGTGACCTGGGGAGGAGCTGGATCGAGGGTGGATCGAGGGCGTGAAGACGGCTCTCGATCCGGGCTTGACAGCGGCGAAAGACGGTTCGCGGCACGTCCAACCTCCTCGAAAAAGGAGGACCTGTGTGCAACCTGGTCAGAGCCTGGGGAGGCGCAGCCGTTCAGCGCGTAGTTACCATGGAAAGGGTGCACGAATCGGGGGGTCACCCCCGCCTATGGCCGTCGTGATTGACAAGGCCACCAGGGATTGTGTCTTATGCGCGTCTGGTTGCGCTGAGCAGCCAGGTCACGGACAGAGAAACTGGCGCCTACGGTCCGGTCGCAGTACTACTCACACTATCAGTACGTGCTGCGGAGACGTGGGCGCCTTTCTTTTGTCTAAAGGCTACCGCCTGGTGTGGTGGCTTTCATGGAGGCATGGATGGGCCAGTCGGAGTTGATGGGGGACGCGGGCAGGTTCGAAGAGCTGAATGGTAAGGCAGCCCGCTCATCGAGGTCGACACTGGGAGGCGTTTCAGGGGGGGGCCCTGTGACATCCTCGAGCACCCGGAACGGGGCCGGACGGCGTCCGGCGTCCGGACGCTCCACGGCGCAAGCGAAGATGAACGAGAAGGTCAGCGCGAAGGCGAACGACAAGGCCAGCGCGAGGGCGAGCGAGAAAGCAAGCGAGAGAGCGAAGAAGAAGGGGGCGAGCAGGGCGCGGGGGCTGGGGTTCGAGCGGCGGTACACCGTGAAGGGTGTGGACCCGCTCGATCAGGTGACCTGGGAGCGGCGCTCGAGCGTGATCACGAACCCTGACGGGTCGGTGGTCTTCAAGATGGAAGGCGCCGAGATCCCCTCGGACTGGTCGCAGCTCGCGACGGACATCGTCGTCAGCAAGTATTTCCGCAAGGCGGGCCTGCACGGGAACAAGGACGTCGGGGAGACGAGCGTGCGGCAGGTGGTTCACCGGCTGGCGCGCACCATCCGCGAGGCGGGTGAAAACTTCGGCGGCTACTTCGCGAGCGCGAAGGAGGCCGACACGTTCGAGGCCGAGCTGTCGTACCTGCTCGTGCACCAGTACGGCGCCTTCAACTCGCCGGTGTGGTTCAACTGCGGGCTGTTCCAGCAGTACGGCATCACCGGGAGCGGCGGGAACTACGCCTGGAACGAGGGAACGAAGACGGGGGCGCCGGACGAGATCGTCGAGACGCAAAACGCTTACGAGCGGCCGCAGTGCTCGGCCTGCTTCATCCAGGCGGTGCAGGACGACCTGATGAGCATTTACGAGCTGGTGAAGAGCGAAGCGCGCCTCTTCAAATACGGCTCTGGTACAGGGACGAACTTCAGCGCGATCCGCGGCAAGCAAGAGAAGCTGTCGGGGGGCGGGACGAGCTCGGGGCTGATGAGCTTCCTCGAGGTCTTCGACCGGGCGGCGGGCGCGACGAAGAGCGGTGGGACGACGCGGCGGGCGGCGAAGATGGTCTGCCTCGACATGGACCACCCCGAGATCATGGACTTCATCAACTGGAAGGTGCGCGAGGAGAAGAAGGCGCACGCGCTCATCGCGGCCGGGTACTCGTCGGATTTCAACGGCGACGCGTACCACACGATCAGCGGGCAGAACTCGAACAACTCGCTCCGGGTGACCGACGACTTCATGCGGGCGGCGACGACCGGCGGGAACTGGGAGACACGATCGCGCACGACCGGTGAGGTGATCGATACGCTGAACGGGCGCGATCTGTGGCGCACGGTCGCCGAGGCTGCATGGGGCTGCGCGGATCCCGGGTTGCAGTACGACACCACGATCAACAAGTGGCACACGTGCCCGAACACGGGGCGCATCAATGCCTCGAACCCGTGCTCGGAGTACATGTTCCTCGATGATTCGGCCTGCAACCTGTCCAGCCTGAACCTGACCAAGTTCCTGCGCGCGGACGGGAGCTTCGACGTGGAGGGCTACCGGCACGCGGTGCGGGTGTTCTTCGTCGCCCAGGAGATCCTGGTGGATTACTCGTCGTACCCGACGCGACCCATCGCGAAGAACTCGCACGACTACCGCCCGCTGGGGCTCGGGTACGCGAACCTGGGCACGCTGCTGATGCTGCTCGGGCTGCCGTACGACTCGGACGATGGGCGCGCGGTGGCGGCGGCGCTGACCTCGATCATGTGCGGTCATGCGTACAAGGTGTCGGCGGAGATGGCGGCCTCGAAGGCACCCTTCGCGGGGTACGCGCGGAATCGGGAGCCGATGCTGCGGGTGATGGGGATGCACCGGGAGGCGGCGTACGCGATCGATCGGGATCGATGCCCGGAGGCGCTGTGGCGCGCGGCGTGCGCGGACTGGGACAGCGCGGTGCAGCTCGGGCAGGAGCACGGCTACCGGAACGCGCAGGCGACGGTGCTGGCGCCCACGGGGACCATCGGGCTCCTGATGGACTGCGACACGACGGGCGTGGAGCCCGACTTCTCGCTGGTGAAGTTCAAGAAGCTCGCGGGTGGCGGGTACTTCAAGATCGTGAACCAGTCGGTGCCCGAGGCGCTACGCAGGCTGGGGTATCCGGAGGTGGAGGTGCAGGAGATCGTCGCGTACGTCTCCGGGACCAACACCTTGCTCGCCGCGCCGCACGTGAACCGCGCCTCGCTCAAGCAGCGGGGGCTGACCGTGGAGGATCTGGCGAAGGTCGAGGCGGCGATCCCGGGGGTGTTCGATCTCGATCTCGCGTTCGGACCGTGGATCCTCGGCGAGGAGGCCTACGATCGGCTGGGGGTGAGCCGCGAGCAGCGGGCACGCTTTGGCTTCTCGCTGCTCGAGCACCTGGGCTTCACGAGGGCGCAGGTGGAAGAGGCCAACGAGGCGATCATCGGCCGGATGACGGTGGAGGGAGCGCCGCACCTGCAGGAGGCGCACTACGCGGTGTTCGACTGCGCGAACCGCTGCGGCAAGAAGGGGAAGCGCTTCCTCGCGCCAATGTCGCACGTGAAGATGATGGCGGCGGTGCAGCCGTTCCTGTCGGGCGCGATCTCGAAGACGGTGAACCTGCCGAACGACGCGACCGTGGAGGACGTGCAGCGCATCTACGAAGAGGGCTGGAAGCTCGGCCTGAAGGCGGTGGCGCTGTACCGCGACGGGTGCAAGGCGTCTCAGCCGCTGTCGTCGACGAGCGACAGCAAGAAGGCAGACAAGGCGGAGAAGGTCGAAGTGGCCACGCCCATGCCGATGCCGACGGCAGTGGTGATGTCGCCGCGCTCTGCGCGAGAGGCGGACCGGACGCGGCTGCGCCTGCCGAAGAAGCGCCACGGCTTCACCCAGGAGGCGCGCGTCGGCGGGCACAAGATCTACATCCGCACCGGTGAATACGTGGACGGGTCGCTCGGAGAGATCTTCATCGACCTGCACAAGGAGGGGGCTGCCTTCCGGTCGCTGATGAACTGCTTCGCGATGGCGGTGTCGATCGGCCTCCAGTACGGGGTGCCGCTGGAGACGTTCGTCGAGCAGTACACGTTCACCCGCTTCGAGCCGCAGGGCATCGTGGAGGGACACGAGAACATCCGGCTCGCGACCTCCATCGTGGACTACATCTTCCGCGCGCTCGGGGTGGAGTACCTGGCCCGCTACGATCTGGCGCAGGTGCAGCCCCAGTCGAACGCCATCCAGGACCCCACCGAGTCGCGGGCCCAGGAGAGCCAGACGTCCACCTACACGGCGGAGGCGGCGCTGCCGCCGGTGGAGCGGAGCGCGAGCGCGCTGGACGCGCAGCTCGAGGACATGATGGGCGACGCTCCAGTCTGCGACGGCTGCGGGCACATCACTGTCCGGAACGGCGCCTGCTACAAGTGCCTGAACTGCGGCAACAGCATGGGCTGCAGCTAGAGCTGCGTGTCCTGTGAGGCAGGGGCTTCGGCCCCTGCGCTCGGTGGGCCTTCGGGCGAGGGGCTACGGAGTAGTCGCGGGGCCAGAAGCCGGGTTACAGTCGGCGTATGTTCCCGCGCATCCAGCCTGTGTTGCTTGTCGTCAGTGGCGTTCTTCTCCTCGGTGGCTGCAAGAAAGACGAGCCAGAGCCGCAAACGATCCCGGTAGGCTCGGCGGCGGCGTCGAACACCCCGGTGGCCTCGGATCCGCCTCCTGCTGTCTCGGCGGCTCCGGCCGTCACGGCGGACCCTGCTGCTGCCGCGACACCGGCTCCCGCGGCGACGGAGGCGCCTGCCACGACACCGAGAGTAGGTGGCGCTTCGATCCAGAGCTGCTGCGCGGCGCTCAGCGGGATCGCGTCATCAGGGCGCTCGGCAGACTCGAAGGCCAAGGCGCTCACCGCATCCCGGCTCTGCAGCGGTCTGGACGCGCGCGTGAAGAAGGGCGAGGTCACGCGGGCATCGGCCATGGCCACGATCAAGGGCACGCTCGGCAGCGTCGCCGCACCGGCAGAGTGCAAGTAAGGCAACTACGTGAAGTGATCGAACCCGCGGCCCGTGACGGCGGTGGCGCGCCCGTCGGCGCTGGCGAGCAGGATCTCCGGCGTGCCCGGCGTGCCCGCCATGCACCGGCCGATGCGTGTGAAGCCAGGTAGAGCGCCCACGGAAGGACCTGCCACGAGCAGGGCATAGTCCTCGCCACCGTGGAGGGCGAGGTCGAGCGGGTCGGCGCCGACGAGCGTGGCGGCTTCACGGAGCGAGTCCGTGAGGAGCGCTGCGGCGTCCAGCTCGGCGCGGATGCCGCTCGCGCGGATCAGGTGGCCAAGGTCGGACGCGAGGCCGTCGGAGATGTCGATGCCTGCATGGGCGCCCTCTCGTGCGCTCAGGCCCGCCTCGATGCGCGCCAGGGGCCGACGGAATGCGGCGAGGGCCTCGGCGTGGACGGGTCCACCCTGCTGTGCGAGGCGCAGGCCTGCCGCAGCGAGCCCCACAGGGCCTGCCAGGGCAAGCTCGTCGCCTGGTCGTGCCCCGTCACGCCGCAAGGGCCGCGGGGTGGCTCCCAGCGCCGTCGTGGTGATCGAAAGCTCTCGCCCGCGGGCCAGGTTGCCCCCGATCAGGGGGGCGCCGATGGTGTCGCAGGCCGCCCGCTGTCCCCGCACCAGCGCTTCGAGGTCCGCATCGCTCAGGCCTCGAGGCAAGATCAGCGACGCGAGCAGGCCGAGGGGCCGCGCGCCCATGGCAGCGAGGTCGCTCGCGGCGGCCATGGTCGCGCGGTAGCCGGCGTCCTCGAAACTCATCAGATCGTGCCGGAAGTGCACCCCATCCACGGCACAGTCCACGGTCCAGACGAGCGGCTCGTCCACGGGCGCGAGCGCTGCGGCGTCGTCGCCGATGCCGAGGAGCACCTGCGCCGCGAGGGGGCTGCCCTCGGTGAGCAGCCGCCGGATGACGTCGATGCGCGCGAATTCCGAGCTGGTCCGCGGTGCGCTCGTGTCCCGCTCGGGCGGGCCGTCGCTCATTGCAGGACGCGCGTGGTGGGGATCTGGATGCTGCTCGCCGGGGCCACGCCGCTGCCAGCGGTCGGCAGCACGACCACGAAGACCGCGCCGCGCGGGTGGTTCTCCTCGATCCGGATCGAGCCGCGGTGAGCCTCGATGAGGCGCTTGACGATGGACAGGCCGAGACCCGTGCCGCCGTGCTCTCGCGTGGAGCTCTGGTCGATCTGGTAGAACGGATCGAAGACCTTCGCGCGCTGGCTCTCGGGGATGCCGATGCCGGTGTCCGCCACCCGGACCTCGATCTCGCTCCGCAGCGGCGCGACCAGGATGAGGCCCGGCATGTCGTCGGGGTCCTCGACGATGCCGCGGGCGTTCAGGGTCACGTGGCCGCCGGGCTCGGTGAACTTCACGGCGTTCTCGAGCAGGTTAATGAACACCTGCCGCAGCCGGTCACCGTCGCCGAGGAGGAGCGGCAGGTCTGGCTCGCAGGACACCCGCAGCTCGACGCTCTTCTTCGTGGCGGTGGGCATGATCGTCGAGACCGCCTCGAGGAGCACCTCCTGGATGGTCACGTCGCTCCGCCGCAGCGCCAGCGTGCCGCTCTCGAGCTTCGACAGGTCCAGCAGGCTCATGATGAGACCGAGGAGCTGATCGCTCTTCGTGCGGATGGTCTGCACGAACTCGCGCTGCTCGCCGTTGAGCGGACCGCCGATGCCCTCGGCCAGCATCTCGCTGTAGCCCATGATGGATGTGAGCGGCGTACGCAGCTCGTGAGACACCGTGGCGAGGAAGCTCGACTTCAGGCGGTCGAGCTCCTGGAGCCGCTCGTAGGCTGCCCTGAGCTCCGCGTTCTTCTCCGACAGCTCGCGGTAGCTCTCTCGGATGGAGGCCACGTGCATGGTCGAGGTGAGCAGCGCCCGGTGACCGCTGAACAGGATGGAGTCGAGCACCGCGCGCAGGTGCTCCGTCGCGTGATCGAGCTGCCTCTCCGTCATCCGCCGCATGCCCAGGATCTCTGCCGGACCCTGGAACTCGGGCACCTTGCCGCCGGGGCGGGGCACCGCGGAGGGCTCGCTCGCGTCCTCCGGGATGTAGGGGCCGATCAGGATCCGGCCGATGACCCGGCGGTCGTACTCGATGGGCTGCACGCGGTACTGCGCGTCATCGGACTCGCCGGCGGCGGCGCCTTGAGGTGCCCCTGGCGTCGAGGTCGCGAGCACCATCCCATCCGCAGCGAGGATGCGGATCTGCACCCCGAAGACCTTGTAGAACGAGACGACCAGCTCCCCGAGCGCCTCCTGGTCCACGAGGTCCGCGAGCGCCAGAGGTCCGATGCCGATCCACCCCACGTCCGGCGCGGCAGCGGGTGGCGGCAGCGTGATCGGGGCCTCGCCGCTGTCCGGCGCCTTCGTCCTGCCTGCGCGCGGTGTATCGACGGCCTCCGTGGGCTCTTCCTCCGCCCTCACGTCAGCCCGACCTTCGCTGTCGCGCCTCATGGCACAATCCGCGCGCTCCGATCGAAGTTGCCGCCCATGCGCTTCGCCAGGAGATCGGCCACCGGGAGGGTCGCCCCGAGCTGCCTCGCCGCGCTCGCCAGGAGGTCGTCGCCCGAGATCGACATCCGCTTCGAGAGCTGGTGGGTGTTGTCCAGCGTCTCCCAGGTCAGGTGCAGGAGGCCCATGAACGTCTCCACGGTGCCGATGCCGCGGGTCGCGATGGCCTTGTAGACCGGCTCCTTGCCGCGCGCGGCGAGCTTCTCCAGCTCCTCGTCGCTGCGGATCTCCTTCTCGGGCAGGTCGCGCTTGTTGAACTGGATCACGAGCGGCATCTGCGACAGGTGCTTGTCGTGCTCCTTGAGGTTCTCCTTCAGATCGAAGAACGAGTCCGCGTTGCTCTGGGTGGCAGCGATCCGGGAGTCGGCGATGAGCGCCACGCCGTCGGTTTGCTTGAGCACCAGGCGCCGGGTCGCGGCGTGCATCGGCTGACCGGGGACGGTGAACAGCTTGATGCGCAAGGAGACGTCGCCATCCTTGGATCGGAACGTCAGCGGCAGGAGATCGAAGAACAGCGTCCGATCATCCTGCGTGTTGAGGGTCATCAACCTGCCGCGCGCGTCGTTGCCGGCGGCGCTGTGCAGCGATTCGAGGTTGGTCGTCTTGCCGCTGAGTGCAGGGCCGTAATAGACGAGCTTTATCGATACCTCGCGTGCTGCGAAATCGAGCTCCACGTCGGCATCATCTCATGGGGACCGGGGCTGAAGCCAGACAGTACGGGGCTTCGACGCTCATCCCTGCGTCTTGCGCACTGCATTGCGCAGTGCCGAGGGACAGGGGCCTGCGGGAGGGCCGACCCGACAGGCTCCTGATCCAGGCGAAACAGCCCTACCCGTTGTCGCCGAGCAGGCCGGGGACGGCTGGCGTCGGGGCGTTCGGCGGGTCCGCGGAGGCGGGCTTCCACAGCTCGCTCCGGAGGGCCTCGAGCTTCTTCGTGAGTCCGGCCAGCGTTTCGGCCTGCTGGTCACAGGTCACCAGCACGTTCTCGTGGCCCGGCTCCGCCCGCGCCCGCTCATCCCGCGCGGCCCGGAGCACCTCGATGACCTCCCGGTGCAGCTCCTCTCCGGCGGTGACCACCCAGGCATCGAGCCGTGACGCGAACTCCTGGATCATCTCGTCGAGCTTCGGCCCGATCTTCGCCGCGGCCTCCTTGAGCGCCTCCGGCGCCAGCTCCTTCGCCTTCTTGCGCGTCTCGGCCTCCACCTTGTCCCGCATGTAGACGGCGAGGACTGGCGCCGCGAGCGCGAGCAACCCCCCGAGCAGCGCGTTCGTGAACATCACCCCCACCCCGATGGTGAGCAGCGCGAACACCCCCACGTCGTAGCGGAAGGTGTCCACCTCCACGTCGGGCGCCTTGAGGTCCATCCCCAGGGTGTCGCCCAGCCGCCGTGCCACGTCGCGCGCGTCTTCCCGCACCAGGGCGATGGTCTTCTCGGCCAGGGCCTCCAGCGCGTCGGCGATCTCCTTCGTCTCCGCCTGCGCCCACTCGGTCAGCGTCTTCTCCAGGAACGAGCCCAGGTGGACCTTCACCTCGTCGGCCTTCGCCTCGTCGATGATCTGCGGGAGCTGCCGCCCCACGTCGTCCACGAACCGCTCCAGATCGCGCCGCACCCAGGCCCGGATGGCGGCCACCTCCTCGCGGATGCCGCTCCGGCGCTCCTCGATGGTCTTCGACTGCCCCGCCAGATCCTTCTCCAGCAGCTCGATCCGGCGGGTCAGCTCCTCCTGGCTCATCTGCACGGTGCGCCGCCGCGCATCCAGCCCCTTCTGGAGGAGCCGCGCCGCCTCGTGCCCCTCGCCGAGCGCGTTGTCGAGGAGGATGCGGCCCCGCTCCTCGGCGAGGAACGTCGTCAGGTGGTCCAGGAGCTGCGGCATCCCGCTCTCCTCGGGCTGGCCGTCGAGCGCGCGCTCCGCCGACACGGGGAACACCACGGGCACCTTCACGAGCCGCGACAGCTCGCCCCGGATGTACGACAGCGCCTCGGCCTCCTCGTCGCCGTCCCAGATGTCGCGCTTCGTCACCACGAAGACGATCTTGTCGCGCGACTGCCCGAGCAGCTTCTCCTGCAGGAAGACCCGCTCGCTCTCCTTGAGCGGCTGCCCCGCGTCGAGCAGGAACAGCACCGCGTCCGAGCGCGGGATGTAGCTGTAGGTGATGTCCGCGCGCTGCAGCGAGAGGTCGTTCACCCCTGGCGTGTCCACCAGCACGATGCGCTCCCGGAGCAGCTCCGCCGGGTACGACACCTCCAGGTGCTTCACCTCTTCATGGCCCTCGCCCAGCGCCTGCGCCGCCTTCTCCCCGCCCACCGTGAACGACCGCACCTCCTCGAACGGCAGCGTCGCCCGCCTCCCCGAGGCGTACACCACCTCGGCGCGCGGCTCCTCCGCGTACTCCAGGTGGTGGATCACCGCCGTCGTCGGCGTCACCCCCGAGGGCAGCACCCGCTTGCCGAGCAGCGCGTTCACGAACGTGCTCTTGCCGTGGTTGAACTCCCCGACCACCACCAGGTGGAAGCGGTCCGCCTCCAGCTTCTGCACCAGGTCCGACCGGATCCGCCCGGCCAGGCTCCGCGCCCCGATGGCCTCACCGAAGCCCACCAGATCGCGCAGCACCCCGATGACGTCAGCCCTGCGGCTGTGGAAGGATTCGAGCATCTGTCCCCTCGCTCCTGTGGCCTCTAGGCCGTCGCTCAGCCCAAGATCTTGATGATCTCGTGCACCTTGGTGTCCACGTCCTGCATGCTCGCGCCCCCGCCCCCGATCCCCGCGTGCCTGCGGTAAAGCTCGCTCTCCGCGAAGGCCTGCAGCGCCAGCACCCGCGCCGGCAGCCAGGGGTGGTTCGCGGTTATCTCCGCGAAGCGACCGATCCCGCCGCGGCTCTCCTTGTACTGGGCGAGGAACGACTCCAGGTTCAGCTCGTCGTAGAGCTTCGTCGACCCCAGCGCGAGCTTCATCAGCGCGCGTGACGACACCTCGACGTCTTGCACGCAGAGCAGCCCCGCCCTGTCGCAGGTCACCTCGGCGCGCCGCGACCAGCCTGCCAGCGCGAGCATCGCCACGTTCATGGCCCTCTTGTCGAACACCGACGCGACCTGCGCCAGGTAGCGGAGCGCCGTCATGTACACCACGTGCGAGTTGTGGATGTGCCCGCACTCGTGCCCGATCACGCTGAGCAGCTCGTCGTCCGTGAAGTGATCGATGAGCGCCGCGTGCACCATGATGAACGAGTCGGTGTTCGTACCGTACGTCGCCGCGTTCATGTGGGGGCTGTTCACGATGTAGATCGTCGGCACCGCGATCCCCAGCGTGTCCGCGCAGCGCACGGCCAGCCGGTGGATGCGCGGGATCTGGTTCGGACCGACCTTCACCGCGTGACCGAGCAGCTCGCTCTTCCACGTCTTTTCGAGGAACCGGACCGCCACGGTCACGGCCCGCTCCACCGCCTCCCCCTTCTCCATGAGGCGACGCGTCTTGTGGTCGGACGTGTACGCGTACGCATGCCCGCCGCCCTGACTTCCCCCGGCGCGGAGCTCCTTGCGTCTCTCGATAAATGCCTTGAAATCGAGCGTCCCGACCTGCGCCATCCAGCGAAGGTACTGGTTGCCCGCGGGCCGCGCAACCTCGGGCGCGCCGCGATCAGCCCCCCGCAGCGGGCGAGAGCAGCCTCGCGAACCCCTCCGGCCCGAGCCCCTCCACCGCGCCGAGCCGCGCGAGGAACCGCCGGTAGTCCCGGTACTGCCGCCCCTCGGGCCGCAGCTCGTAATCCGTGATCCGTGTGACCGCGAACCGCACGGCTGCCACCCGCGCCTCGTGGAACAGCCGCCCCTCTTCCTCTCTTCCCAGCCGCCGCACCGAAGCGTACCCCGCCCCCATCGCCTGGACGAGCCGCGCGTCCAGAGCATCCCCGAAGCACCACGCCAGCGCCGTCACCGCGAGGTCGAACGCCGCGCTCCCCCGCGACGCGCTCTCGAAATCCAGGAGCGCCGCGATCTCGCCCCCACGCCACAACACGTTGTCCCGGAACAGGTCCCCGTGGATCACCACCGAGGGCCCCGCCCCGAGCGCCTGGGCCTCCTCCCTGAGCCGTGCCACCTGCTCCCCGAGCGCCTCCACATCGGCCCGCACATCCGACCGCACCTCCACCCCATCCCCCTTCTTGCGCGCCTCTCCCGTCTCCCCTTTTCCCGCCTCCCACTGCGCCCGCACGCCTGCGAGCCGCTCCCCCAGCGCCTCCAGGTTGAACCGGCTCTCCGCCGCCCCCTCGACCCGCGCCCCCACCGCGTGCACCTGCGCGAGCGCAGCTCCCACCTTCCGTGCATGCTCCGGCGTCACCCCCCGCTGGCACACCATCTCCCCCGCCACCCACGGGAGCACCGCCACCGGCTTGCCCGCGTGGAGGGACAGTGTCGTCGCCGGAGCGCCCAGCACCCGCATCGGCCGCGGCGTCGCTACCCCGCCCTCTGCGAGCGCCTCCACGAGCCGCGCCTCCTGCGCCGCCCCCTCCGTCCCTTGCTCCTCGTACACCCGCAGGAACGCCGCCCCATCGCCTTCCAGCGACAACCGGAAGTTCGAGTTCACGCTCCCCGCGACGAGCCCCTCCACCCCCACCACCGCGAGCCCGTAGCGTTCCCCGAGGGCCCGCGCCTCATCGCCTGACAGGGGCGTCAGCAGTGCCATCGCGCGAGCGTAGCCGAAGGACCGTACCCTGGCGCCGACGACGACGACGACCGCGCCTCACCACCTGGAGCGGGCACCTCACCCCGCGCCTCACCCCTCCAACGCGCCTCGTCATGCGTCGAAGGGGCTCGCCACGGCCCGCCGCATGCTTATGATCCACCGAGGGCACCGGCCCGGACCTGGGACGCCACCTCTGGCGCACCCTCTCCCGACCGGCAGCGCCGACCTTCAACGAATGCCTACCCTCTACGGAAACACCACCGGACTCAGCCCGAACGCCACCAAGCTCCTCGAGCGCATCTACCGGCGCAAGGTCCCGCTCAACGTCATCGCCACCCCCGAGCTGATCAAGGCGCTCGCCGAGGCCTCCCACGAGACCGGGCGCCAGGTCGGCGCGCTCGTCCATCGCTCGGGCGAGATCGACTACGTCATCGTCGGCGACGCGACCCGCCTCATGCTCCCCGACATCGGCCGCCTCCGCGCCGCCCAGGGCCGCTTCCGCGCGCTGCGCCTCGTGCACACCCACCTCTGGAACGAAGAGCTGACCCGCGACGACTTCGTCGACCTCGTGCGCCTGCGCCTCGACCTCGTCGCCGCCATCCAGCTCACCCCCGGCGGCGAGCCCCGCAGCCTCCAGTACGCCTACAACACCCCGCCGCACGAGAAGATCGAGAAGGCCAGCGACGCCGAGTCGATCGAGGAGCACCTGCCGTACGCCACGGTGGGCCCCCTCCTCCTCGGCCGCGTCGACGTCGACTTCGGCCAGCTCATCCAGGCCCTCGAAGACGAGTTCGCCAAGCGCTCCCGCACCCGCAAGGTCACCGCCAAGGATGGCCGCGCCCTGCTCGTCCACGTCGCCGAGAAGACCAAGCACGGCGCGCTCGCCCACGCCGAGGAGAGCCTCCGCGAGCTGTCCGAGCTCGCCGACACCGCCGGTGTCGAGATCGCCGACACTGTCCTCCAGCTCCGCGAGCGCATCGATCCCCGCCACGTCATGGGCAAGGGCAAGCTCGACGAGGTCCTCCTCCGCGCCGCCGAGCTGGACGCCGAGACCCTGGTCTTCGACCGCAACCTTACCCCCTCCCAGGCCTCGGCCATCGCCAAGCACACTGACCTCAAGGTCATCGACCGCACCCAGCTCATCCTCGACATCTTCGCCCAGCGCGCCGAGTCCCGAGACGGCAAGCTCCAGGTCGAGCTGGCCCAGCTCAAGTACGCCCTCCCTCGCCTCTCCCAGAAGGACGACTCCCTCTCCCGCCTCACCGGCGGCATCGGCGGGCGCGGCCCTGGCGAGACCAAGCTGGAGATTGGCCGTCGCCGCGCCAAGGAGCGCGTCTCGTTCCTCGAAGACCAGCTCAAGCGCCTCTTCCGCCAGCGCGAGGTCCGCCGCCGCCGGAGAGGCCGCCTCGGCGTCCCCGTGGTCTCCATCGTCGGCTACACCAACGCCGGCAAGAGCACCCTCCTCAACACCCTCACTGGCGCCGACGTCCTCGCCGAGAACAAGCTCTTCGCCACGCTCGACCCCCGCTCCCGCCGCCTCCGTTTCCCGGAGGAGCGCGAGATCGTCCTCACCGACACCGTGGGCTTCATCCGCGATCTCCCGCCGGACCTCTTCGCCGCCTTCCGCGCCACCTTCGAGGAGGCCGCCGACGCCGACCTCCTCCTGCACGTCGTCGACGCCAGCGACCCGGCCCGCGACCAGCACATCGAGACCACCGAAGCCCTCCTCACCGAGCTTCACCTCGTCGAGATCCCCCGCATCCTGGTCTTCAACAAGATCGACCGCCTCGACGCCGACGAAGCCCGCTGGCTCCAGCAAGGCCACCCCGACGCCATCCTCCTCTCGGCCACCGAGCGCGAGACGGCGCGCCCCCTCCTCGCCCGCATCGCCGAGCGCCTGAAGTCCCGGTGGGAAGCCTCGGCCCTCGTACCCACCTACACCGTCGACGAGGGCGGCGCGGACGACGAGCCTGTCGACGGCGAAGCGCCGAGCCTTCACCGCACTGCGGCCACGGACGACGGAGACGGCGAGAGCCTCTGGAACGAAGCCCAGGACGCGCAGGACGCGCAAGGCGAGAGCGCTTCCCTCACCACGCTGGCGGAGCTCGGAGCGCGCCCGCGCCGCTCGGTCCTGCGGATCTGAACCTGCTGTTTGTCGGAGGAGGGGGGCTTTCGTCACCTGCCAGGGCTCGCGCGGTCACGCGGAGCCCGGCAGATGCTCACGCGCTGCCAGGGCTCGCGCGGTCACGCGGAGCCCGGCAGGCGTTGGCTCACTGCTGCACGTAGATCGCGCCGTTCATCCCGTTCGCGGCGTGGGGCACGCAGTAGTAGGGGTACGTCCCAGCGGCATCCAGGGTGAACGCCTTGGTGGTCCCGGTGTTGGTCACCTGCGCGAACGGCCCGGTCGTCGCCGGCGTCGACGTGCCGTTCTCAACCTCGCCGCCCTGCAGCGGGTGGTTCTGGAACGACCCGTTGAAGGTGACCACGGTCCCTGCGGCGACCAGGAGGCACTTCGGGTTGTAGGTCTGACCCGCTGCGCCACCGAACGCGATGGAGACGGCGGCCGAGTTGGTCATGTCCGTCGCCGTGTCGATCGTGCAGCCGTTCACCGCCTGCGCGGTGTTGCCGCCGCCAGCACCGCCGGCACCACCCTCGCCGCCGCCAGCACCACCCACGCCGCCGCCAGCGCCACCCTCACCATTGGTGTTGGTGTTGGTGTTGGTGCCCGTGTTGGTGCCCGTGTTGGTGTCGGTGTTGGTGCTCGTCCCGGCGCCGCTGCCACCCTCACCGGTGCTGCCGTCGTCGTCACCGCCGCACGCCCCGAGCAGCCCCATCACCACCAGCGCAGCCGCGCCGATCAAGCCAGTGCGAATTCCAAGCGTCATGTTCGTCATCTCCCTCGGTACTGCCGACCCGGTCACGCTGTCGCGCCACCCCGGGTCACGTCTGTGTCCTGAACGCGACCGGCGCAGCAATGCCACACCGCACGCAGCAAGGGAAGCTATCGGCGAGGGAGAGCCACATCACCGTGCAGTGGTGCTGGCCCACTCCGGTGAGATGGCAACGCTGATCAGGCAAAACCCTGCAACCCGGGTGGTCTCGTCGCGCTCATCACGCAACATTCCCGCCGTCCTGCTCCGCGCTCCACCACATCACGCAGCCACCCACCGAGCGCACGCTGCGCGGCACACGCCTCGCCCGACACCCAGCGAGCGCAGCGCACAACGCCCGCCCACCGCGCGCACGCTGCGCGCCCACTGCGCGCACGCTGCGCAAAACCCTGGGTCGACCCTCAGCGACGCAGCACGTGCGGCAGCAACCAGGAACCCGCGCCTGGCGCCGCGCGTCCTCCCTCGGACGTCATCACGGGCGCCCGAGGCTGCGGCTCCAGGACCACCGCCCTCACCATGCGGAGCCTCGCCTCGATCACCCCTGGAGTGCCGCCGCTCCTCCCCCTCCGTGCCCTTCCCAGCCCCTCACCCTGCAGGCTCCCGCCGTTCATGGCGCCCCGGTCTCCGACGCTGACCGACGACCTCTTGCCGCCTCCCCCCCCACTTCCCGCCGCGTCCCCCGCCGGCTTCTTGCCACCGCCAGCGCCGTCCTTCCCTGACCCAGCGCCATCCTTCGCGTCCCCCACGTCCCCTTGCGCATCCCCCGCCCGTTCTTGTCGTGCCCCAGCATCTCCCACCCTCCCCCTGTCGTGACCCACTGCCCCGGCTCCCAGCGCCGCGCCCATGGCGCTCCTGTCCGACGCCCGCCTCTTCATCCCGTTCCCCACCGCGTCGGCGTCGACCGCAAGGAGCGGCGCTCCCACCTGCCCATCCCCCGACGTCCCCTCTCCCGCCGTCGTCGCACTGTCCCCGCGCGCCGTCTCGTCCCTGCGCGCCGTCTCGTCCCCGTGCTCCACCTCGTCCCCACCCGCGGCTTCTCCTTGGCCCGCGTGCATCTCCGCACCATCCACGTCCCCCGCGATCCTCACGGCGCGCACATCCCCCGCACCATCCACATCCCTCACACCCCGCATCCCCGCGGCTGCCCCCCGCGCGTCAGCCGCGGCTTTCGCCCCGTGCGCCGTCGTGCCTCCGCCCCCCACCGTCGCCTGCGCTGCCGACATCACCTCGGCCCCTGCATCGCTGCCGTGTTTCCCTGCCGACCGCACCTCGAGCAACGCCATCCCTCCCCCGAGGGAGACGAGCAGCACGCTCGCCAGCGTCCCCACCACCGCAGACGACAGCCCGCGCATCCTCCAGCCACGGTTCATCATCCCTGCGGCCAGCACCTCCCCTGACGCCGGAGCTGCTGCCGATGACAGTGCCGCCAGCGCCGACAGCGGTGCGCGCGCGCTCGACAGCGGCGCTTCCCGTTCCCCCGAGTCCAGCAGCGACACCACCACTGCGGGCCGCTCCTCCCACCCGGCCCCCCCGAAGCACAGCCCGCGCGGCGAGTCCGGCGCGCTCACCGGCACGTCCTCCAGGGACCACGCCCCCGACCCACCCCCGCGCGTGCTCACCGGCCCTTGCCCTGCGATCGCGCGCAGGTCATCGAGCATCGCCCGCACCGACTGGAACCGCTGCTCCCGGTCCCGCGACAGCCCCTTCTCGAAGAACACATCGATCATCGGCGGCAGATCCGGCGCCAGCCCCGTGGCCTTCGGGAACCCGTCCACCAGGATCTTCGCCATCACGTTCCCGAGCTGCTCCCCCGGGAACGGCAGCACCCCCGTCAGCGCCCGGAACAGGATCACCGCGAGCGACCACAGATCGCTCCGGTAGTCGATGCTCGCGTCCCCCCGCACCTGCTCCGGGCTCATGTAGTGCGGCGACCCGAGCAGCTCCCCGGGCCGCGTCGCCTCTCCGGCCACGTGGCTCCCTGGCACCTTCACGATCCCGAAGTCGAGGACCTTCACCACCTCCTCGTCCTCGAACCGCGCCAGGAAGATGTTGCACGGCTTCAGGTCCCGGTGCACGAGCCCCGCCTCGTGCGCCCTCCGCAGCGCCCTGCCGATCTGCGTCAGGAACTGCACCGCCGCGGACAGCGGCACCCTCTTCACCGCCTGCAGCCGCGTCTCCAGGTCTTCCCCCTGCAGCAGCTCCATCACCAGGTACGGCACCTCCGAGTCCACCCCGTAGTCCTGCACGTGCACCACGTGGGGGCTGTGCAGGCTCGCCGCGATGCGCGCCTCCCGCTCGAACCTCCCGAGCAGCGCTGGCGACGACGCATACGACGCGTACATGAACTTCACCGCGACCGGCGACGCGAGGTGGACGTGCCGCGCCATCCACACCGCACCCATGCCGCCGCGAGAGAGAGGTTTCTCTAACCTGTACTTGCCTCCCACCACGACCCCCGGCGCGACCTGCATCTGAAGCCCCCTCCGCGGCCAGGCAAGCTGGCGGGCACCAGGCAGGAGCGCCACCGCAAAGCAACTACAGTATTCCCCTCAGTGGCCGGTTGGAGGCACCTCCACGAGCCCCCGAACGGCCCTTCGTGAGCCCTGAACGTCCCCCGAGCCCTGCACGTCCGTCCCCGCCTGCGTGCACTGCCCAGAGCACGCACGACAGCGCGCCCCGCAGCGCCCACGACAGCGCGCCCCACAGCGCCCACGACAGCGCGCCCCACAGCGCCCACGACGCAGGCGTTCACTGCCCTCACGGCACAGGGGCACGCGACGAAGTGCGTCGTGGCACCCGCCGACCACCGTCCGCGAGTGCCAATGCCGTCGCGCTTGCTACCAGCTCAGGGCGTGCACGTCGGATTGCTGGCGGCATCGCATGCCAGCGGACATGCCGTGCAGATCACGCAGAACTGGGTCTCGTCGTAGGTACTCACGCTGCCGGGATAAGCCGCGACACAGGCATCCTCACAGTCGAAGTCGCCATTGCTGCAGTTGTTGATGCAAACCGCGAAATTGACGCACTCTGTGTCGCTGGCACAGGCAACGAACTCGTCGTAACACGGTCCACCGAAGTCGATCGCGCATGTACCGCACGCACTGTCCTGTGAGCACTCCATCCCCGCATTGTCGGGGCACGCATCCGTGGTGGTAGTTCCGCCGCCCGTGCCGCCCGTGCCGCCCGTGCCGCCCGCCCCGCCCGAGCCTCCACTCCCCCCCATCCCACCACCAGCGCCGCCGGCCCCGCCCGATCCGCCGCCTCCCCCGCCCGCGCCGCCCTCACTGCCAAGAGCGTCGTTCGACGCGGCGCCATCCATCCGGTCGTACTCTTCGAGGGACGAGAGCATCGTGCAGGCTCCGCTCCCTATCGCCGCCGCCACCCAGCCGGTGATCCCCAGCCACTTCCAGCGCATCCTGGCCTCCATCAGAAGCTCCCCTGCACGCCGATCCAGCTCGGCGACACGCGCAGCGCGGCCTTCGCCGGCTCGTCCTTGGCGCTTGGCCACAGCACCAGCGCCACGCCCGCTGCTGCCCCCACCCCTGCGACCCAGAAGCTCACCGTGGAGATCGTGGCCATCGTGCTCGCGCGGTCGTAGCTGTCCCCGCCGGCGTCGTCGTAGCAGACCTTGTCGCGACACTCGTTCGGGAGGGAATCGACGGCTCCGAACGACATCAGCCCGGTCACTGTGCCCACGACTGTGGCGACGCCCGCCAAGCCGAAGGCGCTGATGGCAGGAATCGGAGACCGCCCGGAGGACGACCCGGTCGCGGTGGGCTTCTCCGCGGGAGCCGCCTGAGGCGCTGGCGCCGCGATGACGTCCGTGGGTGGCTTGGCCTTCGAAGGTGGCTCCAGCGTCAGGGTGAGCTGCTCCTTCGCTCCTTCCGCCAGCATCACCCGCCGCGTCAGCGGCACTCTCCGGGGCGCCCTGGCGCTCACCGTGTGCTCGCCCGGATTCAGGGCGATGCTCCCGCTGCTCGTCGCCTTGCCATCGATGACGAGCTTGATGTGCCCCGGGGGGGCCCCTGTGACGGTCACCTGCAGCGTCGGGATCCTCGGCAACAGCGCCGCGAGTTCCGTCTTCGCCTGGGCCTGCGTCTCGAAGAACACCTTGGGCGCGTAGTGCGTGAGCTTCTCGTCGACGACCCGCTGGTAGTACGTGCGCGCCTCGCGCAGATGGCCGAGCTTCTCGTGCGCGTGCGCGATCTCCAGGAGGAAGGTCGGGGCCTGATAGATCCGGTGAGCTTCCGAGAAGGCGGTGATGGCCTCGTCGTACCGCCCCGCTTCGTAGTGCTCCAGGCCTCTGTCTGCGGCGGCCTCCGCCTTCTTTCTCGCCTTCTCGCGTTCATCGAGCGACGCGTCGGCAGACTGGGCCTGCGCTTCGGGCGCGACCGAGATCGTGCAGAACGCGACTGACAAACTCACCACGGTCACGAGCCATCGGGTGTGCATCGTCTTCCTCTTCGGGCGCCCTGCGTGCTTCGGGCGCGTAGTGCTTCACGTCCAGGGTCGCTTCGGTGCCTTCGTCGTGGTGGCACTCGGCGCCGGGGCCGGGACCTTCGTGGTCGTCCTATGCCCCTTCGCGGTGCTCGCGGCAGGCGCCTTCGTGGCAGAGGGCTTCTTGTCTGCGGACGCGGCGCCGGGGGCACCTGCGGCCAAGGCCGCGCTCGGTGCGCTTGCAGCCGCGGAAGCCGGGGAAGGAGGCGCGTCGCCCGTCGCCACGGCGCTCGTGTCTGGTACGGCCGTGGGTGGCACTTCGGGCACCGCCGCAGAAGGAGCATGTGCTGGGTCGGAGGAGGGTGCGGCCGTCGAGGAGGGCTCACCCGCAGCGACGGTCGCCGACGGTGCCGCCTGCGAGGTCGCCTCCAACCTGTCGCTGTCTTTGGGTTCCGGCGAGCGCAGCACGAGCACCCCCACGACGATCGCAACGGCCAGCCCCACCCCGATGCCGCCCACGAGGGCGATCGCCACGCCCAAGTTCTTCTTGGGAGACGTGCCCGACGTCCGTCCCTCGGCGCTGCTCAGGGTGATCGGCGCCTCCTGGGGAACCGCCACCACCGGCCCACTGCCCGCGCCCAGTGGCCCACCGGACACCGGCCCACTGCCCGAGCCCATAGACCTCCCTGCAGGTCCACTCCCCGACAACCCTGCCGGCGTCAGCCTCTCCGTCAGCGCTGCACCACCTCCGGGATAGTTCCCGCTCCCTGGCGGTGTCCCGGCCCCTGGATGGCCACCGCTCCCCGGCCTTCCCCCCGCCCCTGGCTGGCTCCCCCCCGGCCCTTGCCCCCCGCTCCCTGGCTGGCTCCACGGTGTTGTCGCAGCCGCCACCCCGCCCGCTGCTCCACCCGCCCCGCCTCCGCCTGCCGCGCTTCCCACCTCGTTCGTCCACGAGTGGATCGTCGACCTCTCTGCCGGCCCCCGCGGGCTCATCGGCCCGGTCCCGGCGATGATCCGCAGCGCGTCCACCAGCTCCATCACCGACTGGAACCGCTGCTTCCGGTCGCGCACCAGCGCCCGCGCGAAGAACCCGTCCATCGCTGCGGGCAGATCCGGCGCCACCCGCGTCGCTTGCGGCGGTAGCTCCGTCAGGATCTTGCCCATCACGGCCCCGAGCTGATCGCCCGGGAACGGCAGCGTCCCGGTGAGCATCTTGAACAGGATCACCCCGAGCGCCCACAGATCGCTCCGGTGGTCCACGTCGCTCTCGCCGAGCACCTGCTCGGGGCTCATGTAGTGCGGCGACCCCAGCACCTCTCCGGGCTGCGTCGCCTCGCCTTTGAGCTGGCCTGGCGCCTCCTTCACGATCCCGAAGTCGAGCACCTTCGCGATCTCCTCGTCGTCCACGCGCGCCAGGAAGATGTTCCCCGGCTTCAGATCGCGGTGCACCAGACCCGACTCGTGCGCGCGCCGGAGCGCCTTCCCCACCTGGCTCAGGATCTGCGCCGCCTGGGGCAGCGACATCCGCCGCTCCCGGTCCAGCCGGCTCCCGAGATCCTCGCCCTGGAGCAGCTCCATCACCAGGTAGGGCACGCCCCCATCGATCCCGTAGTCCTGCACGTGGACCACGTGCGGGCTTTGCAGGTTCGCCGCGATGCGTGCCTCACGCTCGAAGCGCGCCACGAACGTGGACGACGACGCGAACGCCGCGTCCATGAACTTCACGGCGACCGGTGACCCGAGGCGCGCGTGGCGCGCCACCCAGACCATGCCCATCCCGCCCCGGGAGAGGGGGCGTTCGAGCCGGTACTTGTTGTCGATGATGGTTCCCGCGTTGATCTGCATGGCCCGCGCGTGCCCCGGAGGAGGGCACCTTGGGACGCTACGCGCGGCTGTTGGCCAGGGCCCAGTTCCGGGCGAAAGCGTGTCCAGCCATCCGTCCCGGTCTCACAGGAGATCCCGGCACTCCGCGTGTCCCCGAGGGCGTCGCGAAAAAACGCAGCGCTGCGTGGAACGAAACCGCCGCCTGCGTCGTGATAGGGGGGGGCGAGCTTCTCGCTGCGCGTGATGGCGACGAAAAAAAGCCCCGCACGCCACCCCGGGAGGGCTGAGGGCGACGTGCGGGGCACGGGTTAGCTCGTGATGGCCGTCAGCGCGAGGCGCCTGTCAGGACGACGCACGTGGCAGCATAGAATGCCTTCAGGTGCAGTGCGCCTGCCAGAACGACCCATCTGTCAGCCATCACCCCGTCAGCGCGTTGCCTCCAGTTGTGCCTTGAGCGATTCCAGCTCTGCGGTTGCGGCAGCGGCGCGTTTTTCGGCCTCGGCCACCTTCCGGCGGCGGGCCTCGAGGGCGGCCTCCTGCTGTGCGAGCTTGGCCTGGGCCTGCTTCGACATCATCTCTTCGAGGCGCTTCTCCAGCCGGGCGAGCTTCGCCTTCTGCACCTTCACCTGGTGCTGGAGCGCCGCGACGCTGGTCATCCGCGCCGAGGTGTTCTGCAGGAAGAACCGCTCGGTGTAGCTCGACGTCAGCCTGCGCTCCGGGGTCGCGTGGATGATCTCGCCGAGGCGGCCGAAGGCGAGCTTGCGCTGCCCGTTCACCTGGTCGATGAACGCCTTGCGCGCGCCCACCTCGAAGGCATCGAGATGCTGCTGCGCCACGGCCTGCGCGTTCACCACCGCGTCGGCCCTCTCGACGATGGGCGCGAGCCGCTGGCTGATCTCCGCGAGCTCGGGGTCGCCATGCGCGTCGAGCATCGCCACCCAGGTGCGCATCACCTCGAGCTGCTCGCCGAGCACGTGCCGTTTCAGCTCGCTCGGGCTCTGATCTCCGAAGTACTGACGGTAGCGCTGGTCCTGGTAGTCGTTCCTGGCCAGCGCGAGCGTCCGGACCTTCACCTGGTCCGTGATGCCGTTCAGCTCATCGTCGATGGGGAAGGCGCGTGCGGCGGCGTTCCGCACGGCATCGTGATGGTCCACCTCCTGGCTCCGCAGCGCGACGAGATCCTCCCGTAGCTGCGTGAACGCCGGAGTTAACGTTGCGGTGAGCAGGTCGGAGGCCGTGGCAGCCTCCGTGTGGGCGAGCTCGACGTCGACCTCGTCGAGGTCCTCGTCGAGTCCGATGGTCCGTAGTTGGTTCATGTCGAAAAAGTACGGACGGGATTACGCAGAAACTACCCCCCCACCGTTCAGAATTTCAAAATAGGTAGGACAGCGTGGGCAGATCTGGTTGTCCGTGGGCACATCATCCCGGGGGAGGCGCGAGACACCCGTGACCAGCCTGCAGAGAGGGCACGCGGCGGGCAGGTGGTCGGCAGCTTTTGTGTGGGGAGGGCTCGCAGCAGAAAAGTGGTCGGCAGCTTTTGTGTGGGGAGGGCTCGCGGCCAGAAAAGTGGTCGGCAGGTCGGGGGGTAGGGGCTCGCCGTGGAGAGATGGTCGGCAGGTCGGGGGGTAGGGGCTCGCCGTGGAGAGATGGTCGGCAGGTCGGGGGTAGGGCCCGCGGCGGGCAGGTGGTCGGTGGCCAGGCGTGGCGGTGCTATCGTCCCCGGTGGGAGCCATGGCGGAACGCGCGATCGATCGGAAGCCGTTGACCTTCGCCGAGGCGGCGGCGCTCGATCCGGAGCAGTTCCCCGGTGAGCTGGACGCGGGGGAGTGGGTGCAGATGACGAGGAGCACGTGGCGTCACGGAGAGCTGATGCTCAAGGTGGGTTTGCTCCTGGCCCGCTACGCCGAACAGCACCCGGGGTGGAGCGTGGCGGTCGGCGATCCGGGGACGAAGCTGCACCACGGCCCCGACGTGCTGCGTGGACCCGATGTGGCGATGGTGCGTGCGGAGCGGCGTCCGACAGGCCGCGGTGAGGCCGGCTGGCTCGACGGAGCACCAGACCTCGCCGTGGAGATCGCCGGGGATGCGCAGCCTCTGGCCAACTTGTTGAAGAAGGGCATGGAGTACCTGGCGGCAGGCGCAGCCATGGTGTGGGTGATCGAGCCGGACGCGGAGAAGGTCGTGGTGCTGACGCCGCCCGACCACGTGCGGGTGCTGGGCACGGGCGAGACGCTGGAAGGGAGCGAGGCGCTCCCAGGGCTGCGCGTCGAGGTGATGTCGCTGTTCGGGTAGCGTGAGGTGCTCGGCGGATGCGCGCCGAGGTGGAGTCGCTCAGCGGCAGCCGCGGAGCCGGTTCGGGATGTCGACCTGCTCCGTGCAGCCGGCCTCGCCGGCGATGCACTGGCCGTAGCGTCCCGCGGCGCCGCAGGCCGTGTTGTCGAGGTAGCCGCTGGTGCCGAGGACGCACTGCGCTGCGCACATGAGCTGCGTGCCCTCGCGCTCCTGCACGCCGTCGCAGTTGTAGTCGTAGCTGGAGGCGGTGCCGGGGCGCGGCTGGGTGAACCAGCCGTCAGCGCCGGGGTTGACCTCGGGGCTGGTGTCGTCGCAGTCGTTGCCAGGGAAGCCGGGGCACTCGGGGGCGCCGAAGCCGTCGCCGTCGTCGTCGCAGTCGAGGCCTCCGCACTCCAGAGAGAGGACGCCATCGCCATCGCGATCACACCCCGGAGGCGCGCCACCCGCGCCGCCCATGCCTCCCGCGCCGCCCGTGCCACCAGCGCCGCCCGCGCCACCCGCACCGCCGATGCCGCCCGCACCACCGATGCCGCCCTGCCCACCGCCCGTGGGTGAGATGCTGCCGGTGCCGCCGGTGCCGCCAGCGCCGCCCTGGCTGCTGGTGGAGGTCGTGGCGTTCGGGTTCTGGCCGTCGATGCGTTCGAGGTCGTCGAAGCCGAGGACGACGCCGCATGCGCCGAGGCAGATTGCGGTGAGCGCGGTGAGCGCGGTGGCTGCCGTGCGATGAAGGGTGTCGCGGTGCATCAGAACCTCCCTTTGACGCTCAGCGAGCCAGGGCCCGCGCTGACCTGCATGCCGGTCGTGGGCGTGGGCTGGGCGCGGGTCGAGTCCCAGATGAGGAGCCCCGCGCCCGCGGCCGCGACGACGCCGCCGACGACGAGGCTGATGGTGGAGGCGGTGGTGAGGTTCTGCGCGGCGTCGTAGGTGCCCGCGACGTCGTCGTAACAGGCGCCTCCCGGGCAGCTCGCCTTGAGCTGGCCGACGCGATCCGCGGCCATGGCCCCGAGGACGGCGCCCGCGCCGATGCCAACACCACCCGCGGCGAGGAGCACCGCGGAGGTGATGGCCAGGGGCCGCGCCGCGGTGGTCTCGGGCGGCCCGCTCAGGGACGCGGACGCTCCAGGCGCTGCAGGGTCACCAGGCGCTGCGCCGTCGCCGTACGCTGCGGATGGGCCGGATGCGCCGGCCGCTGCGGACGCGGCGGGGATGGTGGGCGCGCCAGCGGTCGCCACGGGCCCAGTGGCGGGCTTGAGGTCGAGGGTGATCTGGGTGGTCTTGCCCTCGCGCAGCTCGACGAGCTGGGTGGTGGGCGTGCGCCCCGGGGCCCAGGCGGCGACGGCGTGCTCGCCAGGGTCGTGGAGGACGGGGATGTCGTGCGGCGCGGGCTGGCCGTCGATGAAGAGCTGGATGCCCTTGGGATCGGCGCCGACGATCTTGATCTGCAGGGTGGGGATGCGCGGGAGGAGGGCGTCGAGCTCCCTGTCGGCGCTGGTCTGGGCGTCGAAGTAGGCCTGGGGCGCGTAGTCGGCGAGCTTCTCGTCGAGGACGCGCTGGTACTGGACGCGCGCTTCGCGGAGGTGGCCGAGCTTCATCTGGGCGCGGGCCATCATGAGGACGACGGTGGGCGCGTGGAATTGCTCGTCGGACTGGCGGAAGGTGATGAGGGCTTCCTCGTAGCGGCCCGCGTCGAACAGGCCCTGTGCGCGCGCGGCCGTGGTCGCGGCGATCGCCTTGGCATCGGTGCGGGCATCGGCGCGCGTGGGCGCTCCGCTGCGCGCGGGACCCGGCGGAGGCGGCGCAGGCGACGCGGCCGGTCCAGCCTTGGGGGGCGCGGGCCTGGGCGGCGCAGGCTGGGCGAGGGCCACCGTGGTGGACAGCGCGGCCGGGAGCGCCGCGAGGAGCGCGAGCGCAAGGGTACGTGAGCGAGAGCGAGAGCGAGAGGGCGCGCGGGATGTGGGGGGCATAAGCGGCAGCGGTGGCTCGTGGGGAGATGCGGCAGAGCGCGCTGGTCCAGAGCAGGCTATCGGAGGGGAAGGCAGCCGGCCAGATGTGGCGCTGGGCACGCGCGGAAGAGGGAAAGAGCGGAGAGCGCCGCGGGGGAGATGCGGGATGGAGGAGAGCGGGGAGTGGGAGTTACGGCGTCACGGGGGCGAGGGGCTACCGGTCGGGGTGCGCTGGCTGCAAGCACTCCTGTGCAGGCCATCGACTTGCAGGTGATCGAGGGGTGGAGGCGCGGGTGTGCCGGTGGGGAGGCGCTGCCGGAGAGCGTGGCGCGAGAGCACTGAGCGTGGGCTGGGCGCGGGCGGAGCGCGGGCGAGGCGCGGGCGGAGCGCGGGCGAGGCGCGGAGAGAAAGAAGGACGCATGGCAGAGCAGAAGCGTGCGCGGGAGATCGAGCCGGGGATCCTGGGAGCGACCGACGTGCCCGGGCAACCGTGGGACAAGCCGTTCGGCGACGCCCCAGGGCTGCCGCTGCACCGGCCGAAGCCGAAGGAGGCGACGGATGCGGGAGGAGGTGGCGAGGGTGCAGGAGAGGGAGAGGGAGAGAGCGGGGAGGGAGGAGCGTCGGGAGGGGCGGGGAGCGAGGTGATGGAGAAGGCGCGGCGGGAGAACCGCGCGCTGGAGGAGGCGACGTCGACGGAGGCGGATCGGAGGGGAGAGGAGGGCAGAGAGGGGGAGGCGTAGGAGGCCGCGACGACGGAGACTCAGGGAATGAGTCAGTGCGCGGCCAGGTGAACCTCGCCCGGTGAGAGATCCAAGAGCACGAAGACATCATCACGGCTGCTCGCACACCATGCTGGAGCAGGTGTAGCCCGTGGAGCAGTGGTTGTTGGTGGTGCAGCTCGTGCGGCAGGCGCCTGCGTTGCAGGTATAGGCGCCGCACTCGTCGTCTGGGTCGGCGTTGTTGCCCCCGATGTTGCCGCAGGTGCCGTTCGCCCCAGAGCCCTTCTTGGCATTGGAGCATGCCTGGCACTCGGCATCGCATGCCGTGTTGCAACAGACGTCGTCGACACAGAAGCCGGTAGCGCACTCGCCATCGATGCCGCCGGTGCAGGGCTGGCCTTGAAGCAGCTCCGCCACACATTGGCCAGCAGCGTTGCAGTAATTGCCGTCAGTACAGTCTGCCTGGGTTGTGCAGGTCGTCAGACACGCCGTGCCGGCCGAATCGCAGGCGTAGCTGCCGCACATCAGCGTGCCGCCGATGACACACATCCCATCGCCGTCGCACTGATCGGGGAAGGTCTGAGTACCGCTCTCGCAGTCGGCTTCGGCGCCACACGAGCTGCCCGCGGGGTAGTACACGCGGCAAGCGCCTTCGCCGTCGCAGAGGCCGTAGGGGCCGCAGGTCTCGGCGCCCTCGTCTTCACAGTCGTCGTGGGAGTCCACGCCATTCTTGGCGTTGCCGCAGGTACCGTCTGCACCGTCGGCCTTGCTCTCGGCGCTGCAGGCCTGGCAGGTGGCGTCGCAGGCGGTCTCGCAGCAGACGTTGTCGATGCAGAAGCCACTCGTGCACTGATCCGAGGTGTTGCAGGGGGTGCCGGCAGGGAGGTCGGTGCCGCCTGCGCCGCTGCCGCCTGTACCGCCAGGACCGGGAGAGCCGCCTTCGCCCGAGGAGCCCCCTTCGCTGCTCGGCGCGTTGCCGTGGACGCGGTGGTAGCCATCGATGCCGGAGAGAGCATCGCAAGCAACCAGTGCGGTGAATACCCATCCGAGGATCGCAGGACGAAGCCATGAATTCGCGACCGCTACCGATGTCCGTTCCATGAGAACCTTCCTTGCAGCACTGCGAATCGCGCGGTGCGGCAGGTCGGAAGCTACGGAAGGCCCGATCAGGGGCGCCAGATAGTGGCCACGAGTGACGCACCAGCATGCTCACGGAGTCCCGCTGGATGCGGAAGACGGGCCGTTTCAGCGCGCTGGTGCGCAGCTTGATCGGCTTGGGCGGGTACGATTGAGAGGCAGGAGCGACGGGGGCGTCAGGAGGCTGGCTCCGAGCACCGTTGCAACAGTGAGTGAAACCGCAGATCCAGTGTCTCCCGCCCGGTGAGGGGGTTCAGGAGACGCAGACCGGATCAGGGCTGCTCGCACACCATGCTGGAGCAGGTGTAGCCCATGTCGCACTGCGAGTTGTTGGCGCAGGTAGTGCGGCAGGCGCCTGCACTGCAGGTATAGCCGTTGCACTCGTCATCCGGATCGGTGTTGACGGCGACGTTGCGGCAAGTTCCGTTGCCAGAGATGCCGGTCTTCGCACTGGAGCATGCCTTGCACTCGGCGTCGCAGGCGGTGTCACAGCAGTAACCGTCAACGCAGAAACCCGTGGTGCACTCGTCTTCGGCCCCGCCGACGCACGTCTGGCTCTGGTCTCGCTGCGGTACGCACTCGCTAGCAGCGTTGCAGTAGCTGCCATCTGCACAGTCGGTCGAAGTGGTGCAGGCCTCCAGGCAGACCATGCCTGCTGGATCGCAATTGTAGTCACCGCACATCTGCGTGCCAACGACGATGCACACCCCCTCGCCGTCGCACTGATCGGGGAAGGTTTGCGTCCCGTTCTCGCAACCAGCCTCGGCGCCGCACGAGCTTCCCGCCGGGTACACGCGGCAGGCGCCTTCACCGTCGCAGAGGCCGTCGAGGCCGCAGGTGTCGGCGCCTTCGTCATCACAGTCGTCGTGGGAGTCCACGCCGTTCTTGGCGTTGCCGCAGGTGCCGTCTGCGCCGTCACCCTTTGTGGCGGCGCTGCAGGCCTGGCAGGTGGCGTCGCAGGCGGTCTCGCAGCAGACGTTGTCGACGCAGAAGCCGCTGGTGCACTGATCCGAGGTGTTGCAGGCGGTGCCGATGGGGAGGTCGGTGCCGCCGGCGCCGCTGCCGCCGTTTCCACCGACGTTCGCCCCGCCTCCGGAGGCGTCGCCACCTGCGCCACCTGTGCCGCCGGTCTCGCCGGGGATGGTGGTGCGGTCGACAGCGACGATGAGCTCACAGCCCGTGCTCGCGGCGAACGTCGCCCCGAGCAGGAGTGTCAGGGCAGCAAAGGTGTGCCAGCGCCTCATGCGGTGCCTCCGGAGGGGAAGGGAGAATTGGGATGTGGAAACGGAGCGGTCAGCAGTCGGTCGGGATCAGAACGTGAAGCGGGCCGCGGCGCCACCGCCGGTCGGGGTCGCGTAAGGAGCGGCGACCCAGTTGCCCTTCTTGGGGGCCGGGCGCTTCGTGGTGAGGCCCGTGGTGGCAGGGGGGGCGTCGTCGCGGCTCAGGAGGAGCACGGCGCCGGTCACACCGAAGGTGATCGCGACGGCGAACGACATGTCGCTGATGAGCGCGTTGCGGTCGACCGCGTCGGCGTTCTCGATGGTGGGGGTCTCGTCGAAGTCGCTCTTCGCCGAGAGGGCCATGGCGCCGAAGATGGTGCCGACGACCGCGCCCGCGCCGGCGAGGCCGAGGGTCACGTACGCCGGGACCGGCGAGCGGGGCTCGGGGGGCGGCGGCGGAGGCGTCTCGGGCGCGGGCGGCGTGGCCGGGAGGTCGGCGACGGCGGGGGGCGGCGGGGGCGGGGGAGCCTCGGCCAGGGCCACGCTGACGTCGCGGGTCTCGGCGAAGCTCACCTCGAGCTCCTGGTTGGCCTCGACGAAGCCATCGGCGGAGACCTTGATGGTGTGCTTGCCGGGAGAGAGCGAGAGCTCGGGGCCCGCCTGCTGCACGTCGTCGACAAGGAACTTCACGTTCGGGGCCGTCTCGGGGACGACCGCGACCTTGACCTTGGCGGGGGTCTTCTTCAGCTCGTCGATGCGGGCCTGGGCCGACGCGATCTGGTCCTTGAACTTCTCGGGATCGGGCTTGGCGTCGAGGTACACCTGGTAGGCCGCGACGGCCTCGATGGCGCTGCCGCTCTTGTCGACGCTCTGGGCGATCTTGTACTTGGGGGGCGCGCCAGGAACGAGTTCGTCGGCCTCGCGGTAGAGCGGGAGCGCGCCAGCGTAGTCACCCTTCTCGAACTTCGCCTCGGCCTCCTTGTAGGCCTTCTTGGCGTTGTCCTTCTTCTGCTTCTCGGTGAGCGGCTTCTTGGGCTTCTCAGGAGCTGCAGGCTTGGCGGCAGCGCCCGTCGTGGCACCAGGAGCTGCGCCTCCGGGCTGCGCCGGGGCGAGATCCCCGGGCTTGGCGGGAGCGAGATCGCTGGGCTGAGGAGGCGACGCAGGCTTGGCCGCCGCGCCACCAGGCTGCGCAGGCTTGGCAGCAGGTTGCTGCGCCTGCACCGAGCTCGCGCTCGCGAATGCCAAAAGCCCTGACAGCATTGCCGCTGAAGTGGACATCATCAGCCGGCTGGATCGTGAACGCATACCCCTCGTCCTCCTCGCGGTTTGCTCGCGCGTGTGGGCTCACGAAACCTCCGAAGCGCGCACGATGCAAGGGTTTTCGCGTCCGGGTCGTCCGGTGTGGTGAGAGGGGTGGCCGTGGCGCGCGGGGTGGTTCGTGGTCCCGGGGCCCTCCCCTGAACGGGAGGCGAGGGGCCCGGCGCGCGCGAGGGCCCGTGAGCGGGCCCGGCGCAGGTGACGGGAGGGTGACAGGAGGGCCACGGGCCGCGATCCAGGGGCGCCGCGGTACTGCGTACGGCAAATCAGGGACCTACGGTCCCTACGCTCCCGATGGTCGCTACCCCCGTGATGTCGCTGGGGCGCCGCGCCTAGTCGGGGGTGGGCTCGGTGGGGTCGAACCAGGAGGGGAAGCGGAGGCGGGCCTCGATGGCGAAGCCCTGGACCGCGGCGCGCATCCTGGCCATGCGGGCTTCGCCGCGGGGGAGGGCGGCGCGGGCGCGGTGGAGGGCGTCGAGGTAGCGGGCGAAGCGGGGGTCGGAGAAGAGGGCGGTGAGGTCCTCGCGGATGCGGCGGGCGGTGGCGGGGCTCGCGCCGTGGGTGCTGAAGGTCATGGTGAGGCCAGGGACCTCGGCGACGGCCATGTTGGAGAAGGTGGAGACCTCGGGGCGATCCAGGGTGCAGACGAGGCGACCCGCGGCGCTGAGGTCACGGTGGAGGCGGCGGGAGAGGGCGTCGTCGAGGGGGGCGAGGAAGACGATGGCCTGGCCTTCGAGGTCGCTGTCCTGGAAGGGGCGGCGGTGGAGGGTGAGGCGCGCGGCGTCGGCGGCCGCGAGGATCGCGGGATCGATGTCGGGAGCCTCGGCCCTGGAAGGAGCGACGTCGGGAGTCTCTTTGTCGCGCGTCTCGGCATCGCGGGTCGTGGTGTCGGAGGCTGCGAGGCCCGGGGGCGCGAGGACGGTGACGCGGGCGCCGGCGGCGAGGAGGCGCTGGATGGTGTGAGGGGCTTCGCCGTGGGCGCCGATGACGAGGGCGCTGCGTCCGTTGAGATCGAGGGCGATGGGGAAGAGGCGCATGGGCAGGCGGCGCTACTTGCGGGGGGGTTGCGGGGGCGGAGGCGGAGGGGGCGGAGGGTCGGGAGGGAGGAAGGCCTGGGTGCGGAAGGTGAGGCGGCGATCGGCGCTGTCGATGCGGGTGACGAAGAGGCCGACGAAGGATCCGAAGAGGGCGTCGCCGGGGCCGATGGCGGTGTCGCCAGCGGGGCGGGTGACCCAGCGCTTGATGCGGTCGAGGATCTCGGCGCTGACGGGGTTGACCTCGACGAGGGCGGCGACGAAGTAGCGGGCGCCGTCGCGGAGGAGGCCGCGGTCGATGAGGGGGAGCTTGCGGGCCTCGGCGCAGTTGCGGAGGACGCCTTCGACGTTGACGGCGACGGTGTTGAGCTGGCCTCCGGCCTGGGTGAGCTGGATGCGGAAGACCTCGTCCCAGAGGTCGTAGACGATGCGGCAGGTGCGGGCGGCGAGGGCGATGGGGTCGCCGCCGGTCTCGCGGAAGACGTAGGCGCGGAGGGAGAGGACGGTGGGGAGGCCACTCAGGAGCTTCTTCGAGATGTCGGCGTCGACGACGTCGCGGAAGTTGACACCCATCTGGACGACGGTGGTCTCGATGCCGATGGTGGCGCTGCGGACGGGCAGGGAGGTGGGAGACGGGGGCGGGGTCTCGGGGGACGGCGGCGCGCTCTGGGCGCGGGCGCGGAGGGGCGCGAGCATGAGGCCCACGAGCGCGGTGGCCGCGAGGATCAGGGCGCGGTGGGTCGTCATCGGCTGGGCCCGGAGCGCGCGGGGATGAGGCCGATGAGGTTGGAGAAGGCGAGGGTGATGCCTCCGACGCTGGTGTCGATGCGCAGGCCGAGGTTGCCGGTGAGGTCGACGGGGATGCGGGCGAAGCCTTCGTAGCCGCTCGGGGGAGAGTCGAGGTCGCGGGCGGAGGCGACGCCGTAGATGCCGAGGGCGCCGAAGAGGTCGATGCCGTAAATGGAGCCGCGGCCGGTGTAGATGGGGATGCGGTACTCGGCTTCGAGCTTGGCTGCGAAGTCGCCGTAGCGGACCTCGACGATGTCGGTGCCGAGGAGGTTCGGGGGGCGGCGGCGATCGGGGGCGAGGTCGAGGACGCGGTCGGGGAGGAAGTCGGTGAAGTCTCCGACGTAGAACTTCTCGAAGAAGGGGGCGTCACCAGCGATGGCGCCCGCGAAGGCTTCGAGGCGGAGGACGTGGCGGGCCCAGGGGAGGCGGAGCCAGTGCTGGGCGGCGAGGTCGATGCGGGCGTAGCCGTAGTCGCTGCCGAGCGGGGGGATGCCGGCGGTGATGCTGGCGGAGGCGTAGGTGCCGCGGGTGGCGAGGTAGGGGGTGTCGCGGGTGTCGTAGGTGATGCCCGCGCGGAGGGTGGAGAGGACGGTGGAGCCCGGGAGGATGTCGAAGTCGAGGGGTTCGCGGGTCTGGCCGCGGAGGTGCGAGGCGACGGTGGGGACGACGGCGTCGATCTCTTCGAGGTGGTAGTCGAGGGAGAACCACGAGGAGATGCCGAGGTCATGCCCGGTGCCGAGGGTGGCGCCGAAGCGCTGGTAGGAGACGACGGCGTAGCGGGTGACTTCTCTCTGTTCGAGCAAGGGGGACTCGAAAGAGACGTCGCGGCCGCCGAAAAAGTCGCGGGCGTCGGTGTAGAGCAAGGTCGCGGCGGCAGACCAGCCTGTGCCGCCGAGCGAGGGATCGAGGAAGCGGGTGCGGAGGGCGAGCTGGTCGGCAGCGAGGCCGATGCCGGCGCCGAGGGTGATGCCAGTGCCGGCGAGGTTGGTCTCGGCGACCTGGACGCCCGTGAAGGCCGACTGGGGGCGGGCGTTGCGCGCGGTGTCTTCGTCGGCGGCGAGAGAGAGCCAGAAATTCTGGACGACGAAGGTGTTGCGCTCGACGACCTCGATGACGAGGCGGGCGGCGCCGCGGGTCGAGCCCTTGCGGAGGGAGAGGTCGACGGCGGAGAAGAAGCCGGTGCCGAGGAGGCGGTAGCGGGTGAGTTCGATCTCGGGGTCGTCGACGTCGAGCACGTCGCCGGCGCGGAAGCGGACGTAGCGGAGGATGACGCGGGGCGCGGTGCGGGTGTTGCCGCGGATCTCGACGCCTTCGAGGAGGTAACGGAGGCGGGCCTTCTCGGTAGGCGCTGGCGTGGGCGCGGCGCTCGGCGTGGGCGCGGCGCTCGGCGGGAGTGCGGCGCTCGGTGCGGGCGCGGCGCTCGGCGGGAGTGCGGCGCTCGGTGCGGGCGCGGCGCTCGGCGGGAATGCGGCGCTCGGTGCGGGCGTCAGGGGCGCGGGGGCAGCGGCGGCGCTCGGTGCAGGAGCGATGGGCGCGGGGGCCGAGAGGGCCTGGGCCGCGGCGCTCGCGGGCGCGAGGGCGGTGAGCAGGGTGCAGGAGAAGGCGAGGCGCAGGCGCGAGGACACGGGGGACGTCGGCACGCAAGGGGAAGGGCGCGGCGAAGGCCAGGGGCCGCGCCGGGTTGTCACTCGATGACCGGGATGTACGGGGGAACGACGAAGTACACGGGCTTGATGCCCTGGGGGCCGCCGAGGCGCTGGCCAGAGGGGGTGACGACGCGGACGAGCGCGCGGAGGACGGTGACGTTCGTGGGCTGCAGGGTGGTGTTCTCGGCGTGGACGCGGAAGGTGATCTCGGCGTTGCCGCGGACGCCGTGGAAGGTGGTGTCGTCGAGGCTGTTGTAGGGGAGCGGCGGCGCCGGAGCCGGGACGGGTTCGATGGCGGTGATGAGCTGGGAGGCGTTGTAGGGGCCCTGGCCAGGTTCGAGCTCGATGTTGTGGTACTCGGGGTCGGGGGTGCCATCGCCGTTGCAGTCGGTGCTGCCAGGGCAGTCGTAGTTGCTGCGGGCGGTGGTGACGTCGTTGAGGCCAGCGCCGACGAGCTTGCCGAGGAGGCGGGCCACCTCGGTGGAGACGTTGGCAGGGCTGACGTCGGTGGAGGCGACGAGGGGGCGATCGGCGCCGCCGGAGAGGGTCTCGTGCCAGAGGCTCTCGGTCTGGGTGGCGAGGTCGACGAGGTCGTTGCGGGCGAGGGCAGGGGTGCCGGTGTTGACGGGGACGCCGACGATCTTGGCGCCGAGGTCTTTGATGGCGGCGATGGCAGCGGCGTAGGTCTTGGCGCCGCCGACGAGGCCGGGGTTGTAGGCCTGCTGGTTGCTGGGGCCGTTGTGGAAGCCAGCGTCGGTGACGAGGACGAAGATGGGGAGCGAGCCGGGGCGGAAGCAGGGGGCGCCGCGCATGGAGAGATCGGTGCAGCCGTAGGGGCTCCCGGAGATCCAGGTGCCGCCGCCGGTGAGGTTGTAGGGCTGGTTGGTGGCGGCGATCCAGAGCGCCTGGGTGGCAGCTTCGTAGCTGTCGCCGCCGCCCGCGGCCGCGAGGACGTCGAGGATGGAGGTGACGTTGGCCGGGGGGAGGTAGCCGTTCCCGTTCTGGAGAGGGGCGGAGACGTGGCCGGTGACGGTGCCGCTGGGGGTGTCGAAGCGGTGTCGGTAGACGTTGTCACCGGACTGTCCGTAGGGAGTCCAGGGGACATCTCCGAAGGCGCCGACGCCGATCCAGGCGTCGCTGATGGGAGGGATGGGGGGGACGGCGCTGGGGTCGCCGTTGAGGATGGCAGGGAGGATCTCGTCGCTCAGGGAGGCCCGGAGGTCGGCGATGGCGGGGCCCATGGAACTGGTGGTGTCGATGAGGAAGTAGATGTCAGCGCTCTCGATGCCGGTCTTGAAGGAGAACTCCTTGGTCTGCTCTCCGGCCCCGAAGGGGAGGACGAAGTAGAGGCCAGCATCGGAGGGGATGGAGCCCGGGCTCGTGGGGTCGGTGCCGGCGGCGATCTCGATGATGTCGATGACGCCGTCGCCGTCGCAGTCGGGGAGGACGCGGCACTCGCCGTGGTCCTGGTCGTCGGGGACGCCGTCGTTGTCGCTGTCGCGGTCGCGGAGGTCAGGGGTGCCGTCGCCGTCGGTGTCGGCGAGGGGGTCGCACATGGTGGTGCGCGCGTGGCCGGCGACGATGGGGTCGAGCAGCGGGTTCGCGGCTTCGTCGGCGTCGGGGACGCCGTCGTCGTCGCTGTCCGTGTCGGCGTGGTCGGGGGTGCCGTCGTCGTCGGTGTCCGTGTCGGGGGCGAGATCGAGGAAGTCGGAGACGAAGTCGCTGTCGGCGTCGGTGGCGTTTTCGCAAGGAGCAGGCGGCTGGATGATGACACCGCCAGAGCCGCCATCACCAGGGCCGCCGTCACCACCAGGAGGGACGGCAGCGTTGGGCGCGCACGCGGAGGGGAGGGCAGCAGCGGTGAGGAGAAGAAGGAGACCTGTTGCAGCAGAAGCGCGGAGCCTCATGGCGGAGCCCTCCGTGTAAGGACGACAGCGGCGCAAGGGTACATGATCGGTCGGCCCGTTGCTGGGCGCGAGGGCTTCTTCGGTCGGAGACGTGCGGAGGAGGGCTCTGGCGCTTGGGCCAGGGGTCACTCTTCCTCTGGTTTCTCGTCTTCGGGCTCGGCGGGCTTCGGCTTCTTCTTCGTGGCCTTCTTCCTGGTCGAGGGCTTCACGGCCGGTGCCTTCTCGATCGCTGCATCTTCTTCTTCGGCCTTGTCGGCTGCGGCTTTCTCGGCTGCGGCCTTGTCGGCTGCTTTCCTGGCTGCGGCCTTGTCGGCTGCAGCTTTCTTCGCGGAGGGTTGCTCGTCGTCCTCGTCGTCCTCGTCGTCCTCGTCGTCCTCGTCGTCCTCATCCTCGGCGCCGTCGTCTACAAGGACTGGCGCGGAGCCAGAAGGTAGCGTCAGGGCCATGGCGGACTCGGGGTGGGCGAGCGCCGCGCCGTGGTACACGGCGAACGCGATCGAGACGGCGAAGGCGGTCACGAGGCCGACGGCCTGCGAGGTGGAGTAGCGGTAGATGGTGTCGGGGGCGAAGGTCTCGGGCTTGAGGGCGACGTAGAGGACGACCGCGGGGACAAAGGCGAGGACCTGGGTGACGCGGCGGACGGGGATGCTGCGGATCTTGCCGGAGAAGCCGATGCAGTAGCCGACGGCGAAGATCACCAGGCCGAGGGGGATGAGGTAGTGCTGGGCCATGGCCGGCGGGATGGAGCCGCGCTCGGCGTCGTCGCGGAGGATCTCGAGCAGGTAGCGGCAGACGCCGTACGCGAAGGTGAAGAGGAAGAAGATCTCGCCGCGGAACTGCTGGCGCTTGCGGGCGAGGAGGAGGAGGACGAGGAGGCCCGCGCCGACGAGGCACTCGTAGAGCTGGGTGGGGTGGACGGGGAACGAGTAGTCGGCGGTGTCGGGGAGGCCGCGGGTGAGCCGGTGGTGAGACCAGGCCGGAGAGCCGCTGCCGTGGTCGAGGGTGCCCTCGGGCCAGTGCGGGAAAGAGCCGAGCTTCTTGAGCCAGGCAGGCGCAGCGTCGGAGAGGGGGCGGCCGAAGTCGCAGCCGAAGAGGTAGCAGCCGATGCGGGTGATCATGAGGCCCGAGGCGAGGCTCGGGACGGCGACGTCGGCCCAGGGGAGGAGGGAGATGCCGTGGGCGCGGAGGTAGAAGAGGGAGCCGAAGAAGCCGCCGATGAAGCCGCCGTAGGCGACGAGGCCGCCGCTGCGCATGGCAAAGACGGAGGCGATGGAGTCGAACTCGTGGAGGTTCGTGAGGATGTAGAGGATGCGTGAGCCGGCGAGGGCGGCGAAGGCGGTGACGACGTAGCAGTTGGCCATGACCTCCTTGGGGAGGCCGTCACGTTCGGCGAGGCCCAGCGTGAGATACCAGCCGACCACGAGGGAGAGGCCGAGCATGACGCCGTAGCTGTAGATGGGAAGCTCGGCGGGGGTGGTCCATGTCTGGCCCTGGTTCTTGAAGGCCAGGAAGACAGCCGCTCCCGCGGCGACGCCAGCGATGAGGGCGCCGCTTCGGCTCTTGGTGACGAAGAGCCCAATCGCGATCACGCCTGCCAGGGCCGCAAGCGCCAGGAAGGTGGCATAGAGCGGCAGCGTCCAGGGGCCTGGAAGCGGGATGCGGAGCATGATGGGGTGCATGGCGCACCCTCCTTACGCCCGGCCCACGGGTCCAGCAAGCGCGCCGGGAGGGGGCGGCGCGGGAGGGGGCGGGCGTCGGGGGGTGAAGGGGCCCCCTCGTCGTGGGGGGCGGTCGCTGCTAGGCTCCGAGGGGTGGACCGGGGCAGTGGCAGCGCCAAAATCTTTTTGCAGCTCGCGCTGTTGGCCGCCGCGTCCTGTGTGCCGGAAGGGCCAGCGACAGGAGATGGGGCGACCCCGGGTCGGGGGAGCGCGTCGGCTGGGTCGGCGGCGGTGAAGACGGTGCCCAGCGGACCGCAAGCGGCGTTCCTGGATGACTTCGAGCGCGCCGAGCTGGGCGCGGAGTGGAATGCGCTGAGTCCGCGGTGGAAGATCGTGTCCGGGCGGCTGTGCGCGCGGGGGGCGCGGAACAAAGGGGTGTGGCTGCGGCGCGCGCTGCCGGTGAACGCGGTGGTGGAGTTCGACGCGATCGCGGAGTCGGAGACGGGGGACCTCAAGGCAGAGGTGTGGGGAGACGGGCAGAGCGGGGCGACAGGGACGAGCTACACGGACGCGACGAGCTACCTGGTGATCCTGGGGGGTTGGAAGAACACGATGCACGTGCTGGCCCGCATGGACGAACACGGGGAAGACAGGTTCGAGGTGGAGGTGGACCCGGAGAGCGACGACGAGCGGGCACGCCCGGTGTCGCCCGGTCAGGTGTACCGGTTCCGGGTGGAGCGGTCCGATGGTCGGACGGTCCGGTGGTCGGTCAACGGGATCTCGTACTTCGAGCTCGCGGATCCCGAGCCGCTCGCAGGGCGTGGTCACGAGCACCTGGGCTTCAACAACTGGGACGCGCCCGTGTGCTTCGACAACGTGCGGGTTTCGCCGCTGTAACGGACCATGGACGCCGCCCAAATCGAACAGGAACTCACCGAGCTGGAGACGCGGATGGAGCGTCTCCGGGCTCTGTACGAGCAGTACTTCATGGGCATCGAGCGGATGGAGCCCACCATTCCGCGCAAGGACGTGGATCGGCGGATCTGGGTGATGCGGCGCGAGCAGATCCGGAACACGGGGCTGCGCTTCAAGTTCCAGATGCTGGTGCAGCGGTACAACACGTTCCAGCAGTACTGGGGGAGGATCACCCGCGAGATCGAGCACGGGACGTACCGGCGTGACGTGGTGCGCGCGGCGCAGCGGGTGGGGGCGCAGGAGGCGCTGACCATCGTGGGGAGGAAGCGGGCGGAGAGGTTCGCGCTGCTCGCGGAGCAGCAGGCCGAGGGGAAGCAGCAGCGGGAGCGCGCAGGGGGGGCCTCGGGCGGGCGCGAGGCGCGCGAGGCGGAGGAGGAAGAGTTCGAGGAGCTGGAGGCGGATGACCTCCAGGAGATGTTCTCCGAGCCGCCGCCACCGCCGCCGCCACCAGCGGGGGCGTCGCCGCGGAGGTTGACGCCCCCGCCGCGTGTGGGTGGTGGAGCAGGTCAGGAGGCAGCGGTCGGGGCACGCCGGCAGGTGGAAGCGCCACCGCTGGGTGCGCAGGCCGGGGCTGCAGGGCAGCCGGCGGAAGCGTCGACGGCTGCATCCAGTGGGGTGGGGGCAGGTCCGCAGGTGGAAGCGCCGCCGGCAGGGGTGCCTCAGAGAGAGGGGGCGTCCCCTGCTCCGGGGGGCAAGCCGGGAACGGGGGCGAAGCCGCTGTCTCCGCTGCTCGGGCTGGGTTTCGGGATGGGAGCGCGGGGGCGGGCTGCGGGGCAGCCGGCAGAGGGAGCCGCCGCCAAGGGGGGCGGGGCGGCTGGGTCTGCGCAGGCACCCGCTGGTGCTCCCGAGAAGGTGGCGGCCCCAGCGCGCAGCAGGGTTGCGGAGCTGGCGGCCGAGATGCGGCGGCAGCGGGAGACGCAAGGAGGGGCCGCAGCCCCTGCTGCCAGCGGGTCTGCAGGTGGGCAGGCTGCGACGCCAGCGGGGCCGGCGCGTGCTGCACGGCCAGAGGCAGGGGCGAAGGTGGAGCCCGCGGCGCGAGCCGAGGTGGCTGCGAAGCCTCAAGCGGCTGCGAGGCCAGAGGCTGCGGCAAGGCCGGAGGCCGCGGCAAGGCCGGAGGTGGCTGCGAGAGCTGAGCCGGCTGCGAGAGCTGAGCCCGTGAGAGCGGGGGCAGGTGGCGCGGGTGGAGCTGCGGTGCCGGGTCCTCGACCTGCAACTCCTCAGCCGGCGGCTGCGCCTTCGCCAGGGACGCCGTCTGCCAGTGAGCTGAGCGATCAGCGGGTGCGCCAGATCTACGGGAAGTATGTGGAGGCGAAGCGGGCGGCGCAGGAGTCGACCGCGGGGATCACGTACGAGCGCCTTGCGGAAAGTCTGCGGACGCAGGCTGCGAAGCTGCGAGAGAAGAACCCGTCGAGGTCCGTGGATTACGAGGTCGTGATCAAGGACGGCAAGACGATGCTCAAGCCGATCCTGAAGTGAGGCGCTGACCAGAAGCGCGTCACGAAGGCCGCACGTCGACTGATACATGCAGCCGGGGCCAGTGTCCGCTTCCCGATGCGACGGGCGTCAGGCCCGAAGCGGCAGAGCGCTCTGGAAATCTCAGGTGGAGCGCGGAGTGGGGGGCTCCGACGAGCTTTGCTCGGCGGGGGGCGGGGCGTGAGCCCCTGCCGTATGAATGAAGGGGAAACCGAAGCGTGCTGGGTGGAGGCTGGAAGCCGGAAGGTCGTCCGGCTTCAGGCGTCAGTGGTGCGCGGCGCGGGGGGGCGGCGGGGAGGGGCGGCGGATGCTGGGAGGGAGGTCGGGCTCGCGCTCGACGAAGAGAATCGCACACGCGGTTCGATCGGCAGCGCGGATGCGTGCGCAGAGGTCCGCGAGGTCTTCGTCCGCATCCACGACGTCCGCTTCCGCTGGGTGTGAAGTCCCGCAGGTGTAGCGAACGTTATCGAGGGCGACCCATCGTCCGACGAGATCCGAGGAGCGACAGATGTCCGGCCACGTCATGTGAATGGCCATCCAGTGAAATTTGCTGCCCATACGTGGTGAGCGACCTTTTCCCCCAGGTTACGAAGTCAAGAGGTGTGAAGGCTGGGAGTGCCGCGATCCTTGCTTTTGTCGAGGGAGCAGCCGACGTGGAACAGCTTGCCAGAGGGCTGGAATGCTTGTCTGACTTCGAGGCTCAGCTCCGGTCAGGGATCTAGCACCCGCTAAATTCGGGCGTCAAGCCAGGGGGCGGAAGAGGCAAGCCAGTTCGCACGTTGGATACCGACCAGGGTGTGCCGGCAGTGAGGTCAGCGGCACTTCTTCTTCTGAAGATCACTCATGGCGCCACCCGCGCCGATCTTGGCTGCAGCCTGGGCATCTGCCTTGGCGGCGCAACCCTTCGTGGCGACTGCCCGACGGGCGCCGCTGTCGATGGCGCTGCGGGCCGCTGCCTTGTTCGGTCCGTCGCAGTTCGCGTAGTGGTTCACGGCGAGCGAGGGGTGGTTGAGGGCGAGGCTGATGGCCTTCTTGCACGCCTCGTCTGCGGCAGAGCCCGCGCCTGCTCCCGTGGGCGTCGTGGGCTGGGTGCCCGTGGTTTGCTGGGAGCCCTGGCCGGTCTGGCTGCCGGTGTTTGGTTTCGACGGCTGGCCCGCGGGCTGCGCCGAGGCCGCTTCGGAGGCCGCTTCGGAGGGCGCCGAGGAGGGGACCGGGTCGGAAGCGACCACTGCTGTCGAGAAGCTGCTCGAAGGCATGGGTATGGAAGCGCCGCCGTCATCCGAGTTGCCTGAGCCCTTCATGGCGAAGATGATTCCGATCAGCGCGACGACCGCGACCACGGCTCCGCCTGCGATGAGCGGAACGGGAGACTTCTTTGGCGTCGGGCTGGTGGGGGGAGGAGCAGGGTAGACCTGCGCGCTTCCCGTGGTCGCGTGCACGACCGGGGGGGGACCTCCCATGAGGGGGCTGGCTTCCATGATGGTGTTGCCGGCACCGCCAGGAGGGCCGCCGACGAAGAGGGGCTCGCCGATCTGTGTGCCTCCCGGCCGAGGGCCCGGGGCACCGGAGGTGGAAGGCATCTGCGAGGTGGCATGGTGCGCCGACGCGAGGACCGAGAGCCGTGGTCCAGCGCCGAGGGTGAGCTCGTCGTAGAACTCACGGACGGTTTGCTGCCGCTGCTCAGGGCTCTTGGAGAGCGCGCGGAGGATCGCCGTCTTCATCTTGGCGGGGATGGCGGCGCCGATCTGGGTAGTCTCGAAGGGGGATGGCTGCGCGGTCATGTGCTGCGTCGCCCAGGCCCAGGGGGTGTCCGCGTCGAAGGGGAGGCGTCCGGTCAGCATCTCGTAGGTGACGATGCCCAGCGAGTAGATGTCGCTGCCGATGGTGAGCTCCTTGCCCATGAACTGCTCGGGGCTCATGTACGGCGGGGTTCCGAGGACCGTGCCTTGCTGCGTCAGCTTCTGCTCGGCCTTGGAGTTGCGCTCGTCGCGACGGGCGATGCCGAAGTCGAGGACTTTCACGTAGTCCGCCTCGCCACCGCGTTTCGTCAGGAAGATGTTCGCGGGCTTGAGATCGCGGTGGATGATGCCCTTGTCGTGCGCCTCCTCGAGCGAGCCGCAGACCTGGCCCATGATCCGGTCCACGCGCTCGGGGGCGAGGGCGCCTCCTTTTTCGAGGGCCTCTTCGAGCGACTGGCCGTTGAGGAGCTCCATGGCGATGTACAGGTCGCCCGTGGGGGTCTCGCCGAAATCGTAGAAGCGGATGGTGTTCGGGTGCTCAAGCTCGGCGACGGTGCCGCACTCCCGTTTGAAGCGCGCCATGACCTGGGGGTCCTTGGCGTACTGCGCGAGCAGCACCTTGACGGCGACCTTGCGGACCGAGGTGCCCATCTGCTGCTCGCCGAAGTAGACGCGCCCCATGCCGCCTTCCCCGAGCACGCCAGTGATGCGGAAGCGCCCCCCGACCACCTGGTTGATGAGCGGGTCTGCCCCTTCGGGAGCGTTGACGGGCAGGAGGCTGCCGCACTTGGCGCAGAAGCGGGCTCCGTCGGTGTTGGGCGTGTGACAGGCGGGACAATCCATGCGTTCGATCCTCTACGTTACCGCTCGGGGGGACACACGAGGCGCGCCTTTGGCAGGCGCTGCCTCGCGGTCGCGTGTCGGGGTGGTCCACAAGGGTCCTACCCGGACAGCCTGCGGGGGGCAGGATCGCAAGAGGACCGCGCAGAACGCAAGCGGTCGGCTCCAGGGCGTGAGTGGTTGTCGAGGAGGTCTGCGCAGGGTTGTCGGAGAGGTCCGCGCAGGATCGCAAAGCTCAGGATCCAGCAGGGAAAACGGCGTGAACCGGAGGGCAACGTCGAGGGTAGATAAAAAGGATCAGGTCATGCTTGACACGCCTCTTGCAGGGGGCTAAGAGCCTGCCTCCCTTCACGGGACCCGTCTACCTTCGAAACAAACAGAGCTGCGGGATGTCGCTGGCGTAGCTCAATTGGCAGAGCACCTGCCTTGTAAGCAGGGGGTTAGGGGTTCAAGTCCCCTCGTCAGCTCCAGGTTCAAGCCGGCGAGCGAGAGGAGCGTAGAAGGGGAAACAGGTTTGAGGGTCAGGTAGACAGACAGTAGGTAGACGGACAAGCAGAGTGGCAGAACCCTGGAGGGTTGCCCGAGTGGCCAAAGGGAGCAGACTGTAAATCTGCCGGCATTGCCTTCGATGGTTCGAATCCATCACCCTCCACCGATGCACATCTCGTGCATCGAAAGACACGAAGTGGGTTAGCCTCACGCCGCCCCGGAGTGGATTCCACCCTGAAGGTAGCAACTGCGGGTGTAGCTCAGTTGGTAGAGCGTCAGCCTTCCAAGCTGAACGTCGCCGGTTCGAACCCGGTCGCCCGCTCCGAGGTAAACCCATCACGCCCACCTAGCTCAGTTGGCAGAGCACGTCCTTGGTAAGGACGAGGTCGTCGGTTCAATCCCGATGGTGGGCTCCAGTAGCGGTATAGAACACGCAGCGAACACGTAGCCGCGGACCAAATTCGGCAGGAGACATCGCGATGGCCAAGGAGAAGTTCAGTCGTACGAAGCCCCACGTGAACGTGGGAACGATCGGCCACATCGACCACGGCAAGACCACCCTGACGGCATCGCTCGTCAAGGTGCAGTCGAAGAAGGGCCTGGCCAAGGCGATCGCGTATGCCGACATCGCGAAGGGCGGCACGGTCCGTGACGAGACGAAGACCGTGACGATCGCGGCGGCGCACGTGGAGTACGAGTCGCCGAAGCGCCACTACGCGCATGTCGACTGCCCCGGCCACGCGGACTACATCAAGAACATGATCACCGGAGCTGCGCAGATGGACGGCGCGATCCTGGTGGTCTCGGCGCTGGACAGCGTGATGCCGCAGACCCGCGAGCACGTGCTCCTGGCCCGCCAGGTCGGCCTGAACCACATCGTCGTGTTCCTGAACAAGTGCGATGCGGTGGACGACCCCGAGATGCTCGACCTCGTCGAGATGGAGGTCCGCGAGCTGCTGAGCAAGTACAAGTTCGACGGCGACAACGCCCCGGTGATCCGTGGCGCTGCGCTGCCCGCGCTCCAAGGCGACGAGAAGTGGGAGGCGAAGATCGGCGAGCTGCTCGACGCCCTCGACAGCTACATCCCCGAGCCGGTGCGCGACATCGACAAGCCGTTCCTGATGGCGGTCGAGGACGTGTTCTCGATCAAGGGCCGCGGCACGGTGGCCACGGGCCGTATCGAGCGCGGCGTCATCAAGGTCGGCGAGGAGGTGCTGGTCATCGGCTTCCGCGACACCAAGAAGACGACCGTGACGGGCGTTGAGATGTTCCGCAAGCTGCTCGACCAGGGGCAGGCGGGTGACAACGTCGGCTGTCTGCTGCGCGGCATCGAGAAGGAAGAGATCGAGCGCGGCCAGGTGCTGGCCAAGCCCGGCTCGATCACGCCGCACACGAAGTTCACCGGCGAGGTCTACGTGCTGAAGAAGGAGGAGGGCGGCCGTCACACGCCGTTCTTCACCAACTACCGCCCGCAGTTCTACATCCGGACGACGGACGTGACGGGTACGGTGAACCTGCCCGAGGGCGTGAAGATGGTGATGCCCGGAGACAACATCACCATGACCATCGAGCTGATCGCGCCGGTCGCGCTCGAGGAGCAGATGCGCTTCGCGATCCGCGAGGGTGGCAAGACGGTGGGCGCCGGCGTCGTGACGAAGATCCT
>NZ_ASRX01000082.1 GCF_000601485.1 Chondromyces apiculatus DSM 436 | reverse complement strand
ATGTCGGGCTCCTCGACGGCGCGGGGGGCGCGAGGCGGCGCGGGTGGCGCGGGCGGCAGCGGCGCCGAAGGCGGCTCGGGTGGCGCTGGTGCGCAGGGTGGTGCCGGCGGCAGCGGCAACGCGGGTGGCGCGGGTGGCGCGGGCGGCGCCGACGCCGTGTGCGGCAACGGCATCGTCGAGGCCGGGGAGGCCTGCGATGGCGACTGTCCGGCGACCTGCGCGGACGACGGCGACGCCTGCACGGCATCCGTCCTCTCCGGCACCCCCGAGACCTGCGACGTCACCTGCGTGGACACCCCCATCACCGCCTGCGTGACTGGCGACGGCTGCTGCCCCACCGGCTGCACCGCTCCCGGAGACCTCGACTGCGTCGCCTGCGACCTCACCGTACCCGACGACCACCCCACCATCGGCGCCGCCATCCTGGCCGCCACCGCGCCCGCCGTGGTCTGCGTGCGCCCAGGCCAGTACGTGGAGAGCCTCACCCTCCGCCCGCACGTCTCCCTGCAAGGATACGGACCGACCACGGAGATCGTCGGCGAGATCTCGGCGATCGACCTCCCCGACCCCGACCCCACCCCCACCACCCTGCGCGACCTCCGCGTCGTGGGCGACCACGGCGGCATCGTCTCCTCCTGCCCCCTCAACGACACCCTCTGCTCGTCGACGCTGAGCTTCCCCGGCGAGACGCTCTCGCTGACCATGGAGCGGGTGAGCCTCGTCGCCTCCGACGTGGCCACCAGCACCATCTACTGCGGCCGCTTCGCGCTCTACCAGGGCTCCTACACCATCACCTTCCGTGACTCGTCCTGCATCACCGCCGACCGCGGCTTCCGGGTGCAGAGCAGCGTGGCCAGCGCGCCCGTCACCCACGAGCTGATCGTGGAGCGGAGCACGTTCATGCCCGCTGCGAGCAACGGCGGCTGGGTCTACGACGCGGTCGAGTTCCTCCCGGGCCAGAGCGGCTCCGGCACCTGCGGAGCCACGACCTCCCCTGCGGGCACCCGGTTCAAGGCGACCATCATCAACAACGAGTTCCACCAGACCTACTACGACGCCATCTACGCCACGAGGTGTGTCAGCCTCACCGCCGCCGACCGCGCGCAGTCGGGCATCGACATCCGCAACAACACCTTCGTCACCCGCGAGGGCGCCACCGGGGACATGGCGTACTCCATCTGGATCAACGGCGTCGGCAACTACGACCCCCCCGTCACCGTCGCCAACAACCTCTACTGGCGCACCAACGCCAACCCGGTCCGCGGCCTCACCCCCAACGTCTCCGCCGGCAACCTCCTCCCCGCCGCGAACCCCTTCCTCGACCTCGCCGCGGGCGACCTCCACCTCGCCCCTGGCAGCGCCGCCATCGACACTGCCGACCCCACCCACGCCCCGCCCGTCGACAAGGCCGGCCTCCCCCGCCCCGTGGACGGCGACCAGAACGGCACCAGCCTCCCCGACGTCGGCGCGCACGAATACACCCCCTGACGCGCCCACACCGACTTCGGCTAGCGTCCAGCCGCGATGGCTGACCTCACCCTGTACATCGGCAACAAGAACTACTCCTCCTGGTCCATGCGCCCCTGGATCGCCCTGACCCAGGCCGGCATCGTCTTCGACGAAGTGCTCATCCCCCTGGGCAACCCGGGCGAGCACCGCGCGAAGCTCATCGAGCCCCACTCCCCCTCCGGCAAGGTCCCTGCGCTCCGGCACGGCGACCTCGTGGTGTGGGAGTCCCTCGCCATCTGCGAGTACGCCGCGGAGCTCTTCCCCGACGCCCACCTCTGGCCTGAGGACCGCGCCGCCCGCGCCATCGCCCGCGCCGTGAGCGCCGAGATGGCGTCGAGCTTCCAGGCCATGCGCGACGCCCTCACCATGAACATCCGCCGCCGCGTCCCCGACTACCAGGTCCCCCCCGCCGCGCTCCCCAACGTCCGCCGCGTCCAGGAGATCTGGACCACCTGCCGCGCGCGCTTCGGCCAGGGTGGCCCCTTCCTCTTCGGCCAGTTCAGCATCGCCGACGCGATGTACGCCCCCGTGGTGACGCGCTTCGAAACCTATACGGTCCCTGTCGACGGCGTCGTCCGCGCCTACATGGATGCCGTCCAGGCCCTCCCGTCGATGCAGGCCTGGACGGCGGCCGCGCGCGCCGAGTCACACGTGATCGAGACCTACGACGCCATCACCGACGCCAGGCCCTGACCGCGGCACCCCCGCTCAGGTCCTCGGCTGCGTGAAGAACGAGATCGACTCGGCGATCTTCCAGTGCCCCCCCACCTTCCGGTACTGATCGTTGTACCCCCCGTAGATGGGCGCCTCGGGCCCGTACGGTGTGGTGTTCGCCTGCGCGAAGATCAGGAACGTCCAGTTCCCTGTCGCCGTGAGCGCATTCACGTCGATGATCCCGTTGACGATGAGGTGAATGCTCCAGGCCGTCCCCAGGGGCAGGATGTTCTCGAACGCGTTGAGCAGCGCCGGCTTCCCCTCGTAACGCCCGAAGGGACCGAGATCCAGGATCCCGTCCTCCGTGAACAGCTCGCCGAGAGCGACGGCGCTCGCATTCCCGGGCGTGCGGAACACCGCATCGGCGCGCACCGCATACTTCGCCTTGAGCTGACGGATCTCCTCCGCATCATCCAGCCGATTGAAAAGGGTCATGGCAGCACATCCTAGCAGCCAGGACGTGCCGCCGGTCCTCGTGCTGGATCCGCGGATCTTCCCCGTGACAGCACAACCGCAGGCCGCGACGGCAGCCTCGCCGGCTCACCGCCTGCGGCCTGCGGCGCCGCGTCAGTTGGGGATGCAGTTCGTCGTGAAGTACGGCCCTCGCCCCACGGCCAGGTTGATGGGCACCAGCCCGATGGCGAGGGGCAGCGAGCCGCTGCAGGCCTCGGGGAACTCACCGAGGTAGAGCTCCTGCTCGGCGAGATCCCCCGGCTCGATCACCTCCATTGGCGTGATCATGCTGTTGTCCACCGCGTCCACCACGTCCTGAATGCAGCTCTCGATGGTGTCCACCATCTCCGGCACCGTGTCGGCATCCTCGATGCCGCACGCCGTGAAGATGTTGTCGAGCACGGTCTGCCAGCCCTCCCCGACCACGATGATCAGGTTGAACTCGGGCTCGCTGTTGAACCCGTGCCCGTACGCGTACGAATCGTATCCGGGCAGCGCGAACCCGATGCTCGCGCTCGCCTGGAGGATCTCGATCTCCGGCCCTTCCGGGTTCGGCGGGAAGAAATAATCGAGAAGCTCCAGGGCGATGAGGTTGTTGATGCTCATGTCCAGCTCCGCGATGTAGTCGCCGTACCACTCGTTCACGAGGTGGATCTGGAGGTAGCTGTCCCCGAACATCCCGAGCGCCAGGCTCAGGAACCCGAAGTTCGGCCGGTGCACGCGGAAGGCCTCCCCAGTTCCTGGCGCCGACGCGCTCTGGCCGAACAGCTCCGGCGCCTCCGCCTTCACCAGCGCGCTCGCGAACGTCCCCAGCTCGAACGCCGCGGGAGCCAGCATGTCGCGCAGGAGCACGGCCACCTGCACGCTGGTGGTGATGGTCCCGTGCGCCGACAGCGCGCTCTGCCGCAGGTCGGCCGTCGCCGCCCCCACCTCGGCCGAGAGCGCCGCGAGCGCCGCCTGATCTGCATCGGAGAGGTTCGCGGGATCGAACCCGGCGACCGTCGCCCGCAGCGCCCCCAGCGCGGACGACAGCGTCGTGAGCCGCGACGCCAGCTCGGCGTCCCCCGGCGTGGCCGTGATGCCATTCGCCGTCAGCGTCCCCGCATCCGGATAGCCACCCGGAATGCGCCGCAGCATGTCGTCGAGCCCCGTGTAGGTCGATGCCGCCAGCGTGGGCAGCGCCGCATCGAGCGCAGCCACCGCATCGACGAGCGCCTGATCCTCCCCCTCGTTCGCCGCGAGGATCCCGAGCAGCCCCGCTTGCACCCCGGAGAGCCCCTGCCCCAGCCTCGCCGCCGCCGGATCGATCGCCTCGTTGAGCACCGCGATCTCCTGCGACGCCGTGAGCACCTCCCCGTTCACCTCCGCCTGGCACCCGACCGTCCAGATCCCCGCGTTCGCGAACGTGTACGTGCCTCCATCGTTCGTCGCCCCTGCGTCGGGCGACACCGTGATCGCAGTGCCGATCTCGTCGTGCACCTTCTCCCCGTCCTCCAGCACGCGGCACGACACCGTGAGCGCTCCCCCGTCGTCCGCTTCGAGCACCGCGCGGCTCGACGGAACCAGCGCGAGCGAGAACCCCGCCAGCGAGGTCCCACCTCCTTGCCCGCCGCCCCCCTGTCCCGCGCCCCCTTGCCCTGCCCCACCGCCTCCCGCCTCACCCGAGCTACCGGCGCCATTCCCGCCGGTCCCTTCGGTCTCCGAGGACCCCTCCTCCGAGCAGGCCGCAACCCCGAGCGACGTGGCCAGGCCAAGCCCCAGAATCCGTGCACACAGTGAAGTGAACGAAGAGCGCATCCAAAGCTCCTTGGAGGTCGCCAGCGCGCGGGACCCCGCGCAGAATCATGCCTGTTCCGACAGCTCTGACAACCCCGTTCCCCCCCGGCATCCCCGTGATCGGACCATGCCCTCAGCCGCGGGAACAAAGCCCTCCGTTGTACGATTTCACCGCGACGCTCCCATGCGCTACGCCCTCCTGTTCCTGCTCCTGAGCGCCACGCTCATCGTGCTCGCCATCGTCGCTGGAGGCGCGGCCCTCTGGCTCCTCTGGCCTGCCGCGAGCTTCCTCCTCGTCGGAACCGCGTACCTCACCGCCCGCCCTTCCCTGCTCGGCAAGCGCACCGATGGCACCCTCGCCCTCTCGACTCTCCTCCCGCTCGCGCCTTACCTCCTGCTCACGTGGGGCCTCTGGCACCTGGTCCGCCTCTGCGACGGCAACCCTCCCGCGCACGAGGTCGCCCCTGGCATCTGGGTGGGCCGCCGCCCCTTCTTCCACGAGATCCCCGCGGGAGTGCGCCTCATCGTCGATCTCACCGCCGAGTTCTCGGCCACGGCTTCCATCCGTCGCGCCGCGGCTCACCCCACCTCGGCGCTCCATCCCCTCGACGCACCTCGCCTGACCTACCAGTGCGTCCCGGTCCTCGACGGCGCCGCCCCCTCCCCCGAGGCGCTCCTCGCCTTGCTCCAGCGGCTACATGATCAGGAGGGGATCTACCTGCACTGCGCCTCGGGCAGCGGCCGCTCCGCGATGGTCGCCGCGGGCCTCCTGCTCTCGCGCGGCGGCGCCGCGGACATCGACGATGCGGAAGCGCAGCTCCGTGCCCGCCGCCGCATCGTCCGGCTCAACGCCGCCCAGCGCACTGCCCTGCGCCGCGCCCTCGGGAGCGACGCGCATTGCGACTGAAGGTGGGACAGTGACCTGCGGGGTTCAGGACGAACCCCTCACATCGCCCTGGTTCCCTGGCGCCACGCCCCCGCTGACCGCGGGGGTAGCGACCATCGGGAGCGTAGGGACTGCAGGGCCCTGATGCGCCGTACGCAGTACCTAGTTCTTGCGGCGGGGGGCGCAGAGCTTTCCGTCGTTGTACAGGTCGAGCTTTGCCGTGAGCACGGCTCCGATCAGCCATGACAGGCTCTGACGCTTCACGTTGCTGCCCACCGGGTGCAGCTTCAGCCAGGCATCGGCGGCCACGATCGTCCCCTCGATGCAGCCCGAGGGGTTGCCTGCGCCCACGTTCAGCTTCGCGGCGAGCAGCTCCTTGGCCAGCTCGTAGGTCATGTCATTCGTCGTCGGGTGCTTCAGCATCGTGATGAGCTGCTGGATCGTGTAGCTCACCTGCCCCAGCACCCGCTGGCAGACCGGCCACGACGACGGGTGGTTCTTCCAGTAATCGTGGTTGCAGGTCCCCTGAGGAGCCGCGGGGCAGGCACCGCAATCGGAGCTGCAGCTCGAGCAGTCCTCACCGCTGTTGCAGACCCCGTTGCCGCACACCGGCGCGCACGTCCCGCAGTCCTTGCTGCACGTCGAGCAGCTCTCTCCCAGCTCGCAGGCCCCGTTCCCGCACACGGCCGGGCACAGACCGCAATCGCTCGGACAGTTCGAGCAGCTCTCCGTCGCCTCGCACTGATCGTTCCCGCACACCGCAGGGCAGGCCCCGCAATCGGCGGCGCACCCGTTGCAGTCCTCGCCGGCCTCGCACGACCCGTTTCCGCACACCGGCGGGCAGCTCCCGCAATCGGCGCTGCACGACGAGCAGCTCTCGCCGGCCTCGCACGACCCGTTCCCGCAGACCACCGGGCAGCTCCCGCAATCGTCGGCGCAGGTCGCGCAGTTCTCTCCCGACTCGCACGAACCGTTCCCGCACACCGGCGGGCAGCTCCCGCAATCGGCGCTGCAGCTCGAACAGTCCTCACCCAGCTCGCAGCTCTCGTTGCCGCACACGGCTGGCGGAGGACCGCAATCGATGGCGCAGCTCAGATGATCCTCGCCCGCCTGACACTCCCCGTTGCCGCAGGACGTCTGGTAGCCGAAGTCCGCGTCCAGGAAGTCCACCCCCGTCCCCAGGACCACCGTGGCTGCGTTGTCGAAGCCCCCATCGAGATCTGCGGTCGGTTCCATCCCGACCAGCAGCCCTTCCTCCTCGAAGCTCGCCTGGGAGACCTTCACCGTGTAGGTCGCCGGCATCAGGCTGTCGAACAGGTAGAACCCGGGATCGCCGGTGTAAGGGCTGTTGCCCGTCACCGTGAAGTCGACGAGGTTCCCGTTCCGGTACAGCTCCACGAGCACCCCGTTCAGGCCCAGCTCCCCGGCCTCGGGCTCGTAGGCCCCGTCGCCGTCGCTGTCGCGCCACACCATGTCGCCAATCGACGAGATGGTCACGTACCCGAAGTCTGCGTCGAGCAGCTCCTCCCCGGCCGCCACCTCCACTGCGAGCGGCTGATCGATGCTCGTCAGCACGTGCCCTGAAGGCAGCGTGCTGTCGTCGACGCTCACCACGTAACACCCGGCGTTGAGCCCATTGAAGCGGTAGTTCCCGCTCCCGTCGGTGATCGTCGTCGCCACCGGGGAGCCTGCCGCCTGCCCCACGCAGCTCGCGTCCTTGAACAGGTCGAGCGTCACCCCCGAGATGCCGAGCTCCCCCTCATCCTGGAAGCCATCGGCGTTCCCGTCGAACCACACCGTGGTCCCGATGGAGGCCTTCGGCTCGCTGTAGCAGACCTCCAGGTAGGGCCTGTAGGAGAGGTTCGTGTGGTCGCTGGTCTTGTAGGACGTCGAGCTGCTCGTCCCTTCCTCCAGCAGGATGCCATTCGCCGCGGCGTCCCCGTTCACCCACGACTGCACCACCGGGGTCAGGTCGATGTTGACCCACTTGCTCCACCCCCCGGAGATGAACGAGCCTGCCACCGTGGGGTCGATGGCGCCCAGGTTTGCCCAGGTGACCTCCAGCTCCTGCCAGGGCGCGAGCACCTGGTGCGCCCGCACCGGCTGCGCGTAGTTGCTGGAGATCATCGCGTAGAACTTCGCGGAGGAGACCACCGAGCGCGCAGGGATCGGGCTGACGTCGAAGCCAAAGAGGGCGCGCTTCTCGCCGCCACCGCTGCCGGTCCCCGTGAAGGACTCGACGTAGGTGCCCTCGTTATGGCCGGGAGACACGTCCCAGATGAAGGTATCGTACACGTTCCCGCGCACGCCGCGCTTGATGGTGACGCAGCCGCTGCTCGGCGTGGATGGCGTACTCGGCGTGGACGCCTGCGCCGCCGTCGCCATGGCGACGCTGGAGGCGAGCAAGGAGGCAATCGTGGCGCTCTTCGCAATGCGGTGATGGTGTCTCATGACGGGTCTGCTCCGGTTGGTAAATGCGTACTGGCCCGTCACCCGGAACAGAGGAATGCCGCCGCCTGCGCGGGTGCAGGTGCAGGATGTCTCGGCGTGCCTCCTCTGCGGCGCCACCTCCCGGTGGTCGCCTTCGGAGACATCGAGATCGCATTCGGGTGCGGAGAGCTCGTTGTCAGCTACCGAAACTACAGCGCGCGAATGCGCCACGTCCAGCACTGCGTGAAACTCTTTCATTTTGCACTTCAATGAAATCGGTCAGGATAACCCGCCGCAGCGATGCGCGTCCAGCGCGCGCAATTCGCGATCCGAGCGCGCGCAAAATCGAATTCAGCAAAACCGTTCAGGATGCCCCGACCTCTCCCCCGCTGTCCATGACCGAGAGCGCCCCCCGTGCAAGTAAGGGCGTGATGGTGCGACAGGATGGGCAACGCACCAGGCGTCCACAGGACACGCCGCGTCATCGCGACAATCGTGAATTTCAGCGAGATCTCCCATCGGGCGATAAAAGCTGACTTCCACCAAAACGCGCGCCCGCTGCGGCGACCATTTCCGGGGTGCCAACGCACAGCACGATGGGCTCTCCATGAACGCCGGATCTGAAATCATGACGCGGAAGAGGCGAGAGGGCTCACCAGTACTCCAGTGACGGGCACCGGAAGCGCTCCCTCACCTTCCTGGCGGACATGCCGCTCGCCACCTCTCGTGAGCACGAGCCTGGACGCACCTGACCCTGCGGCCTCCAGAAACGCGACAGGACGCGTGGGTGGGAGCAGGATCCTCGCTTCGTCCACGCCACCCGCCGACGCGCCCGATGAGCTGCCCGCGACACCGCTCAGGGTGACGCCGCGGGGCCACCTCCCCGGCCGACCTCCAGGGAACGCCCCCCGCTCCCTCCTCTCACCGCTCCTGCTGCCGCATCCTCAGGCACCGCTTCAACCCTGCCTGCAGATCGCGCAGCGTCGGCACGTCGGGGAGCGTATCCCCGAGTGCCACCAGGCTCTGCGCCACCGCGGGGCGCACGCCGGTCAGGATGCCCTCCGCCCCGAGGAGCTGGATGGCCTGGAGCAGCTTCAGCAGGTGGTGCACCGTGGTGGTGTCGAGCACCTCCACGCCGGTGACATCGACGATCGCGTGGCGCGCCCCGGTGCGGGCCACCTCCTCCAGGAGCGCGTCCATGAGCCGCGCCGCGCGCCCCTCGTCCATGTACCCCACGAGCGGCAGCGCCAGCACCCCCTCCCACACCTGCAAGATCGGCGTCGACAGCGCGCGGATGGTCTCCTTGTGCCGGGTGAGCATCTCGATGTGCTGGCGCAGCTCCACCTCCAGGCGCGCCTGCTCGGTGACGTCGAACGAGACGGCGAGCATCCCGATCACGTTGCCCGCCTCGTCCTTCCGAGGCGTCAGGTGGTTCTGCCAGCTCCCTTCGCCGACGTCGGCCCGGAAGGACAGGGAGGCGCCGTCGAGCGTCTCGCGCACCGCCTTGCAGACCGCCGGGTACGCACTGAAGTACTCGAAGAGGTTGGCGCCGACGATCTCGCCCTCCTGCAGCTTCAGCCGGCGGAGCGCGCTCCCCATGGACAGCGTGAACGTCCCCTCGCGATCGAGCTCCCACAGGACCAGCGGGCTCTCCGTGAGCAACGCCTGGAGCAGCCGCTTCTGCTCTTCGAGCGTCCCTCGCTGCGCCTCGACCTCCGTGATCTCCTGCGCGAAGCAGGCGACCGTCATCGGATCGTTCCGCTCATCGCGCAGGAGCAAGATCTGCCACGCGCAGGTGATCTCGCGCCCATCCTTGGTCCGGTTCGGGGTGACGAGCCGGGCGACCTGCCCCGCGAGCAGCGTCGCGCTGATGTTCGCCGCCTTCAGCGCGGCCTCCCCCACCACCCCCACGAGTTCGTGCAGGTGGCGGCCCAGCGCCTCCTCCGCCGTGTAGCCGAACACCGCCTCCGCCGCGGGGTTCCACGAGACCACCCCGGACGGCCCGGACAGCTCCATGATGGCGAGATCCGTCTGGCGCACCAGGGCGCGGAGCCGCTCCACGGCGCGCAGCTCGAGCTGCTCCGCGTCGAGGTGACGGGCGACCATGTGGAGCAGCCCTTCGTCATCGATCGTCCAGGAGAGCTCGAAGCGCTGGTTGCCTCCTCCTGGCCTGCGGAGATGCCCCACCCAGGAGCGCCCCTTCGGGTCCTGCAGGTGGGCGCGCAGCACCTCGGCCTGCAGCTCGGTGGAGACGCGCCCGAGGAGACCCTCCCCTGGCGAGATCCCCACCTTCTCCGTCCAGGCGCGGTTGCCGAGGACGACATGCCCCTCCCGATCGAGGATGCAGAGCATCTCGGACGAAGCGTCGAAGAAACGGCCGGCCAGCGCGGCGCGGCGTGCGTCTGCATCCATGGTGAACCTTCGCCATCAGCATAGGGCGAGGCGGCGAACCTGGCGGCTCTGTGTTGGCAAACAGGTGTCAGAAGCTCGCGAACCGCGCGAAACGTGTGTCCTGCGGCGCAGAAGCGCGCATGGAGAGCAGGGTGAGAAGGCACGTACGCAGCCTCGGGGGACGCCTGACGACGCGCGACGTGACGTCAGGATCCGGGCGACGCGACGCGAAGCGCGACGTGACGCGAAGGTCGCGCGAAACGCGAGCGCACCTCGACCGTACGCAGGGAGCAGCCGACGGGCCCACGGCCCTGGCTGCGCGGATCATCCCCGAGCTGTCCTGCCCCCTGGCGGGCCACGGGGAGACGAGACGCACGGAAGCCCGGGCGACGATGACGCAGGAGGAGACGATGAGCGGAACGATGACGCGGTTGAGGTCCGTGCTGGCCACGGGCGTGGTCGCCCTGGCGCTGCCCTGCATGGCGGGGTGTGAAGGAGAGAAGGAACCGCTCGCGCCTGCGGCCACCAGCCTGGAGACTGCCAAGCCCGCCGCCCCGAGCGCCTCCCGGCTCACCGTGGACACCCCCCAGAGCAAGGTCGACTTCCTGATGGACGCCCCCAAGGAAAAGATCCGCGGCCGCGTCACCGGCGCCACCTCCGGCGAGATCTCGGTGGACCTCACCGACCTCACCCGCACCACGGGCCTCATCACCGTGGACATCGGCAAGATCGAGCTGTTCCAGACCGTCGCCAAGGACGACGGCACCTTCGGCGAGGAGTCGAAGAGCGACAAGCAGAACGAGCACGCCCGCACCTGGCTGGAGATCTCCCCCGACACCCCTGCCGAGGCGCGCGCGAAGAACGAGAAAGCGCAGTTCGCCATCCGCAAGGTCGAGGTCGAGGGCGACCCCAACCTGCTCGCGCGCAGCGGCGCCGAGCGCACCGTGACCCTCAAGGCCACGGGCGAGTTCCTCCTCCACCAGCGCAAGTCCGAGAAGACCACCGAGCTCTCGGTGACCTTCCGCTTCCCGGACGGCTCCGGAGACCGGCCTGTCAGCGCCGTCATCAAGACGGTGAAGCCCTTCGCCATCGGCCTCGCCGAGCACGACGTCCAGCCCCGCGAAGCCTTCGGCAAGCTCGCCCAGAAGACGCTCGACGTCCTCGCCCCCAAGGTCAACAAGGAGGCCCTCGTCTCCCTCGACCTGACCGCCACCCTCGCCCCCGGCGCCTCCGGATCTCCCGCCGCTCCTTGACCGTGCCCGCCGCTGGCGCCATATCCTGGCCTCGGACACCAAGGTGGCCCTGCCAGGGGCCCCGGACGAGACGCGCCGTACCCGGTCAGGACAAGACGACGCACGAGGTGCCGTCATGTCCTGGTTCTTGCTCGTCATCGCCGGTCTCCTGGAGACCTGCTGGGCCGTTGGCATGAAGTACACGGAGGGCTTCACCAAGCCCCTCCCGACCGTGCTCACCGTGCTCGCCATCATCGTCAGCATGGCGCTCCTCGGCGTCGCCGTCCGCGAGCTGCCCATGGGCACCGCCTATGCCGTGTGGGTGGCCATCGGCATCGTCGGCACCACCCTCGCGGGCGCCCTGCTCCTCGGCGAGAGCCTCTCCCTCGCGCGGATGCTCTTCCTCGCCCTCCTGCTCGTCTCGGTGGTGGGCCTCAAGCTCACCACCCCGGCCCCCTGACGCACGCCGCCCATCACCGGCGCGCCCGGGGCTGACGCAGGCCTCGCGCCCTGCTGCCCCCGCGCGCCGAGCGCCGAGCGCCAGGCCCTACTCCGGGCAGCCGATCGGCGCGTCGTCGAGCACCACATCATCGATCCACGCCTCGCGCGCGTCGTCCTGCTGGTAGCTCTCCCAGCCGAGGAACATCTGCTCGAACGTCGGCGCGAGCCACTGGTCATCGAGCGCGTGCCCGCCGCAGCCCTGCCCTTCGTCCTTCACGTACATCTCCGGCAGCTCCTCCCCATCCAGCCAGAAGCGCATCTCGTTCTGGGGCCCATCGAAGCGCCATTCCATGCACGCCCACCGCCCCGTCGGCATCAGATCTTGCGCGTTGTTCCAGCCATCCGTGGCCGCGCCGGAGGTCTCGTAGTTGGCCATCATCTTCCCCTGGTGCATCCCCCCGTACCGGTAATGCGCGGTCACCCCGTCGTGACCTTCCAGCGGCCCCGAGCCCTGGATCATGGTCCAGTGAACGCCGTCGTTCGCCGCCTGCTCCATGTGGATCATCATCCGCCCGTAGATGACGTTCCCCGCCGCCGCTCCCCCCTGTCCCGCCCCCTCCCGTCCCGCTCCCGCCCGCACCGCTTCCCCCGCTCCCGCCCGACCCACCCGCGCCCTCGCTGCTCCCGGCGCCCCCACCCGCATCGCCCCCCTCATCACCCCCGCAGTGGACAGCGAACATGGAACAGACCGCGAGAATCAGCGTGGAAGCGACGAACGTGGCGCGCATCTCCCGATCGTACGCAGCCCACCCACCGACCGAAACCACCGCCAGCCACCGGAGATTTTTGCCGTCGAGGAACTCCACCGCCTCCAGCACCGCGCCTCACCACCGCAGAGCCCCACCCGACAGCGGAACATTCCATGTTCCCCTCCGGACCACCGCACCTCCACGGCGCTGCCGAGAGCCTTTCGTCGCGCAATGGATCCTGGGTAAGATCCCCGCCATGGAGCGACCCACCCTGCGCGTAGGCTATGGCTTCCCAACCAGCGAGCCTCACCTGAACGGAGCCGTTCGCGTCCTGCAGACCGAACTCACCCGCCGCGGCTACCGGATCGGTGGCGCCGACGGCAAGTTCGGCAACGTCACCGAGTCCGCCGTGAAGCACTTCCAGCGTCACCTCGGCGTCTCCGACACCGGCGTCGTCACCGCGACCGAGTGGGCAGCCCTCCTCGACGGCCCCGTGACCAATGTGGGCTCGAGCTTCGTCCCCCCCGGCTCGTCCCGCGACGAGCCCCCTCTCATCGACGACGTCCCCGACAACCCCCCCTGGCTCCGCGTCGCCAAGGCCGAGCGCGACGTGAAGACCGTGGCGGGCGACGGCTCGCACCCCCGCATCGTCGAGTACCACGCCACCACCTCCCTCGGCCGAGCCGGCGACGAATACGCCTGGTGCTCGTCCTTCATCAACTGGGTCCTCAAACAGGTGGGCATCACCGGCACCAACAACGCCGGCGCCGCGAGCTGGGTCAACTGGGGCACCGCGACCCAGCCCCGCGTCGGCGCCATCGTCGTCATCTTCAACCAGGCGATGAAGAACTCGAGCGAGACCGCCTCCGGCAATCACTGCTCGTTCCTCATCGAGGAGACCTCCAGCCACTACATCATGCTCGGTGGCAACCAGAGCAAGTCCGTGAAGGTGAAGCAGTACTCCAAGGAGAGCTGGGAGCTGAAAGGCCGTCGCTGGCCCACGGGTTACTGACCCCTTCACTCCAAAGCCGCTCCCCCTCACGGCTACCGCCCCTCTCTCCCCACCCCACCGTCGCCGCCCCCCTCTCCCCACCCCACCGTCGCCGCCCCCTGCGCCAACGCAGGCGCTGCGAGCGCGGTGCTCTCGGCGCCGAAGCGAAGGAGGGCGGTGGTGGCGCAGCGCAGGGGCCGAGAGCACCGCGCTCGCAGCGCCGGTCAGTCAGCAACGCAGGGGCCGAGAGCACCGCGCACGCAGGCGCCGGTCAGTCAGCAACGCAGGCGCCGGTCACCCCACCACCAGCCCGCCGCCGCCCCTCTACGCGTCGCCCCCTGCCCCCTCCGAACCGCCCTCTCCCCCAGCCGCCCCCTCACCCTCACCCTCGCCCTCGCCGCCTTCCTCCTCGGGCTTCTTCTTCTTCTGCTGCTCCGGGAACTCGGGCTTGCTCCCCGCCCCCTTCCCGGGCTCCCCGCGCTCGTTGATCCACACCATCGTCCCGCTGATGGTCACCCCGCCCCCATCGATCCGGATGAACCCCCCGGGCCCTCGCAGCGTCGCGTCCGCCGCCTCCCCGACCCAGTCTTTCCCGGTCAGGTGGTGAATGTCGCTCCCCACGCTCAGCGCGTCGCGCCCCTCCACCTTCTCCTGCCGCGTCTTCTTCACCACGAACGACTGCACCCCATCGATGCGCTCGTTCCGGTTCCCCTTCACCACCAGGTGCACATCCCGGTGCACCCGCTCGTGCTTGTCCTTCTTCGTGACGATGTCCTTGTCCTTCCCGACAAGGCTCCGACGATTGTTCGTCGTGTTCTCTTTCTCGTCGTTCTTCACCAGCTTCTGCCGGTCGTGCACGATCGTCGAGAACTCATCGTTGTTCACGATCCGGTCGCGGTTCTTCTGCGCCTGCTGCCAGACCAGCTCCTGACCCTTCAGGTCCTCGAACATGATCTCGTTGAACCCGTTCGACCCCAGCGACGAATCGCTCTTCCACGTGCTCCGCGTCTTGTGCTGCGGCAGCTTGTAGGGCACCTGCTGGGCCGCGTTGTAGACCCGACCCACCACCATCGGCTGGTCCGGATCTCCCTGCAGGAACGCCACCAGCACCTCTTGCCCGATGCGCGGCAGCGTCACCGTCCCGAACCCCATCCCGCCCCAGGACTGGCTCACCCGCACCCAGCACGAGCTGTTGTCGTCCTGCGACCCCTCGCGATCCCAGGGGAACTGCACCCGCACCCGCCCGAACTCGTCGGTGTGGATCTCTTCTCCACCGGGCCCTACCACCGTCGCGCTCTGCAGACCGTGGATGATCGGCTTCCTCGTCCGGCGCTGCGGCCGGTAGGGCGCGTCGGCGAACAGCGCCCGCGAGTTCATGCTGAACTTCCCGGTGTCCGTCCCCTCGATCGTGCACCCCACCACGAGCAGCCCTCGCCCCTCCGGGATCTCCGGGTGCGGGTGCTGCGCGATCGAGATCACCGCCCCGGGTGCCACGTCGTACGTGTTCCCCCGGAACGCCACCTCGCGGATTCCTACCCGCTCGCCTTCCAGATCGCGCGTCCCGAGCTCCGTCCCGTACTTCGGATCGTGTCGCGCCATCCCCTTGTCGTCGGCGATGGGCGTCTTCTCGTCTCGCCCCGTCTCCGCGAAGAACGACCCTGCATCGTAGTAGTACTGCTCGTAGCGCCCCTCGGGCCCAGACACTGCGGGCACATCGCTCGCGAGCTGGAAGTCCGGGTGCCGCATGTCGTAGTCGACCACCTGGTGCGCCCCTGGCTTCACCTCGCGGCTCATCCGGATCTCCGACACGAACTCCTGCTCGGCGGCCTCGTTCGGATCGTCCACGAACGGGATCGGCTTCCCTGCGCGCGGCTGGTTCCCTTGCAGCCTGTCGCCGAAGATCAGCGCCGACCCCTCCTCTGCGAACGTGAACGCGATCCCCGCCTCCTCCAGGAGCCGGCTCATGAAATCGTAGTCGGTCTCCCGGTACTGCACCTTGTAGTTCAGCTTCGGGTACTTCCCCCGATCGACCCGCCACTGCGGCCCGATGCCCCACTCCCCGAGCAGGCTGCTCACGATGTCGGGGATGGACAGGTGCTGGTAGATCCGGTTCCCGGACCGCTGCGTCAGCAGCCAGAGCTGCGGCACGATCCGCAGGTAGTAGATCGACAGCCCCGACTCGTCCTCGTCGTCCTGCAGCGCCGTGGACTGCTCGATGAACGACACGATCCCGCTCCACGACCGCGCGCCTCCGCCGGCCACGTTCGCGTAGCCTGCCACGAACGTGAAGGTCGCCGGCTGACCGACGATCCCGGCGAGGTCGAGGCTGTGATCGCGGGTGCGGATCCACAGCGACACCTCGAAGGGCGCAGAGACGGTCTCCTGCACGGCGAAGTTGCGCACCGTGATGTCGCGCGGCCCTGAGGCGAGGGTGAGCTCGAGAGTGGACACGGCTTATCCTTCCGTCCTTCTGCAGTGGATCGTTCTTGCCACCAAACCGCGTGGGGCCCGCGCCACGCTACGCATCGCCTGCGCCTTGCACGAGCGGCAGCGCCACCACCGCGCCCTCCTTGCTCTCCACGAAGAGGCCCGTCAGGTCCTCCGAGAGCGCCGTGAGCTGCGCCGTGTCGCACGTCCCCCAGAACACCCGGAGCACCCCCGGATCGTAGAACCGGAAGTAGACCCGCTCCCCCGACTCTTCCAGGTCGACCATCAGGAACCTGCGCCAGTGCCGCCGCACCTCGACGAACTTCTCGTCGCTCGTGCACCAGATCCCCCAGCGCTTCCCCCACCCCTCCATCGCCAGCCGCTCCAGGAGCCCCGAGTCGGGCAGCATCGGCCCCACCAGATACGGCGCGATGTCCTCGATCACCTCTCCCTGCAGCCCGTCGTAGAGCGACTGCTGCCGCTCCAGGTGCTCCCGCAGCACGGCCAGGATCCGGTTGTCCCGTGCCCCGTCCACCACCGCGTAGAGCGGCGCCTCCTCGGCCTTCTGCCGCAGGAACTTCAGCGCCTCGTGCGCCGCGTCGAGCCGCGCCCTCTCCCCCGCCGCCTCGGCTGCGTCGAGCTCCTTCTTCTTCGGCGGCGTCCGGCCCTCCACGTAGACCATGAAGTCGGTCTCGCCCGCGTGGATCCAGCCCCCGTGCGGCACCTGGGCCTCGCGCACCGCCTCACCGCCGACCTTGGTCCCCGAGAGGCTCTCCAGGTCCCGCAGCGCGCACACCCCCTCGCTCCACGACAGCTCGAAGTGCGACCCCGACAGCTCCGTGTCGTGCGGCACCACCAGATCCGAGAGATCGGTCCGACCGACCACGAGCGACCCGCCGGGGGGGATGGCCGCCTTCGTGCCGGCCAGCTTCCCCCAGCGCACCTCCACGATCAGCCGCGGCTCGGTCACGCCCCGCTCCCCGCGCTCTGCTGCTTCTCTCGCTCCGCGGCCTTCCGCGCGCAGTCCTCGCAGAACGGCTTGTCGGTCTTCAGCGAGGTCGGGTTCGAGCCGATGATCACCGTCGGGCAGCCCGAGCCGATGACGCCCCCGTGCGAGGTGGGGTCGCCTTTTCGCGCCGCGTCCTGGTTGCCGATGATCACCGTCGACTCGCCCTTGGTGATGGACGCCCCGCAGGCCTGGGCATCGCTCACCCGGGCCTGAGGCTGGAAGCCGACGATCACCGTCCCCTCGCCCGCCGCGTCCACGTTCGGAGGGCACTTCGCGCACAAATGCTTGTCCGTGATTCTCGCTGCAGGAGGCATCGCTACGGCTCCTCTCCCATTCGTCTCACACGCCGCCCGGGCTCACTCCTCGTCCGGGCTCACGCGCCGTCCGCACCCACACGCCGTCCGCATCCACCGCGGGCTCACTGGCCGATCAGCGTCTTGCTCACGTCGTCGACCTCGGCCTCGATCGCCTTCTCGGGCTCCTCGGGGCTCGATCCGGCGCCGCTGCCTGCCGACCCGCCGCTGTTGATCCGCACCACCTTGCCGCGGATCACGATCCCGCTGTCGTCGATCCGGATGAACCCCCCGGGGGCCTTCAGGGTGATGTCGGTCGCCTCGATCACGATCGCCCCGCCGGCCTTGAGGTGGATCTGGTCCTCCACGGCGAGCGCGTGCTTCTCGCCCACGTACTCCTGCCGGTTGCCCTTCACCGTCAGGGACTGGTTCCCCTCGATGCGCTGGTTGCGCTTGCCGTACACGTAGAGGTGGCTGCTCCCCTCCACCCGCTCGCGCTTGTCCTGCTGGACCACGATGTCTTGGTCCTTGCCGACGTACACCTTGAGGAAGCCGATCGTCTTCTCGTACTCGTCGTTCTGGACCATCTTCTGCCGGTCGTGGCCGATGGCGATGGTCTCGTCGTTCTTCACGAGGCGGCGGCGGTTCTTCTCGGCCTGCTCCCAGACCAGCTCCTCGCCCTGCTTGTCCTCGAACATGATCTCGTTGAAGCCGTTCGATCCCGGCGACGAGTCGCTCTTCCACGACGAGCGCGTCTTGTTCTCGGGCAGGCTGTAGGGCACCACCTGCTTCGCGTTGTACACGCGCCCCACGATGATCGGCTGATCGGGGTTGCCGTCGAGGAAGCCCACCAGCACCTCCTGCCCGATGCGCGGCAGCACGATCATCCCGTAGCCCGTGCCCGCCCAGCCCTGGCTCACCCGGATCCAGCAGGAGCTGTTGTCGTCGTTCTGCCCCTCGCGATCCCAGGGGAACTGCACCCGCACCCGCCCGAACTCGTCGGTGTGGATCTCCTCCCCGCCCGGCCCCACCACCGTCGCCGTCTGCACGCCTTCCACCCGCGGCTTCGGCGTCTTCTGCGCGGGCCGGTACGGCGCGTCGGCGAACACCGCCTGCGCCGCCATCGTCCACTCCCCCTCGGGCGTCCCTTCCACCGCGAACTGCGTCACCAGAAGCCGCGCGCTCGACGCCAGCTCTGCGTGCGGGTGATCCGCCAGGCTGATCACGTGGCCCGGCCACATGTCGATGATGTTGGTGTTGAACGGCACCGTGCGCCGATCGCTCCGGGTGCCCCCGAGGAGCCGCCCGGCCCGGCCCTTGCCGAACCCTTGCTCGTACCGCGCCGCGCCCTTGTCGTCGGCCGTCGGCGTCCCGCCACCGCCGCCGCCCTCGACGAGGAACGCGCCGGGCTCGTAGTGGTACTGCTCGTAGTTCGCCTCCGACCCGCCGGCCTTCGGCGCGTCCCCGAACAGCGAGAACGCCGGGTTCCGGAAGTCGTAGTCGCGGATGGTGTGGGCCCCGGGCCGCACCGCGTGCCCGAGCCGCACGTTGGTCACGTGCTCCACCTCGGTCTGCTTCAGCGCGTTGTCGATGAACGGCAGCGGCCCGCCTGCCCGCGGCTCCGCGGACTGCAGCTCGTCGCCCAGCACGATCCCGTTGCCGCCCGCGTCCTGGTCCGGGAACGTGTACGAGATCCCTGCCTCCTCCAGCATCCGGCTCAGGAAGGCGAAGTCGCTCTCACCGTACTGCACCCGGTACTCGAGCTTCGGGTAGCGCCCGCGCTCGGCCTTCCAGGTCGGCGACACCTGCCACTCGCCGAGCAGCTTGTCCACGATGTCCGGCACGCTGAGGTGCTGGAAGATGCGGTAGTTCCGCCGCTGGGTCAGCAGCCACAGCCTCGGCACGATGTTGATGTGGTAGGTCGAGAGCTGGTCGCCGCTCCCCGTCGGCTGCACCGCCTGCACCTGCTGGATCGTGCGCACCACGCCGTTCCAGAAGCGCCCGCCCCCGAGCTTGGCGTGCACGTAGCCGCTCTCCACCTTGAGGCTCGCCTGCTGCCCCACGATCCCTTCGAGATCGATGCTCGGGCTCTCGGACCGCGCCCACACCGACACCGTGAAGAGGTTCGAGATGCCCTCCTCCACGGAGAATCGCCGCACCGACAGTGAAGTCTCGCCGTTCGCGAAGCTGAGCGTCAGAGTCGCCATCGCACGCTGCCTCCTCAGGCGCCCCCTCGCGCTCACCGCGCAATACGTAGGGACGCGGGCCCAATCGTGGAGCGACTGTACGATGGTCTCCTCCTCCGTACAAGAGACGGAGAGCGCGCGTTCCTTATGCCGCAACGCGCCGCAACGCGCCGCAACACGCCGCAACGCAGAGGATCGGATGTTCCCGTGCGCCCTCGCCGCGCCCTCGCCGCGCCCTCGCCGCGCCCTCGCGATCGCCGCATGTCGCCATCACCGCGGCCCAGGCGTCACCACCCGCGCACCATCACGGTAGCCGACCAGTGACAGCGGCATGCACGGGGCCGACACGCGCACGCGCGTACCGTGCCACGTCACCAGTCCATCAACCCTGTCTGCACCGCGAAGACCATCGCCAGGATGCACGCCACCCCCACCCCGAGCGCCACCGCCGCCAGGCGCAGCCTGGATCCCGCCAGCGGCAGCCGCACCACCCCCACGACGCCCGCCACGAGCCCCACGATCATCCCGAGCGGCGTGCCGAACACGATCCCCCCGAGCCCGGAGAAGCCGTGCCCCGACGTCAGCGCCTTGTCGACCGGCACCCCGATCACCAGCCCCAGCACGCCCCCCCCGAACACGCTCGCCGCCACGAGGAGCAACCCGCTCGCCACCCCGCTCACGCCGGGGCGCGGCCCTTCCATCTCCCGCAGCGCCTCGCGCTCCTCGCGCTCCTCGTGCGCCTCCCGGTTCACGTCCCTCCCACCACGCCGTAGGGCCCCCCGCGCTCCAGCGCCTTCTTGTACGCGGGCCTCGCCTGGATGCGCTCCAGGAACGCCTTCAACCTGGGCCGGTCGGGGTAGCCCACCCGGGCCCCCGCGGCCTCGACCGGGAAGCTCATCTGCACATCGGCCGCCGTCAGCTCCTCGCCCGCGAACCACGTCGACTTGCCAAGCTCGCTCTCCCAGTAGCCCACGTGCAGCGCGATCTGGGGATCGATGAAGGTCGACTGCGCCTTGCCCGCGATCATCTTCACCACCGGCTTCAAGAGCGCCGGCGCGCGCTTCGGGAGCTGCGAGAACACCAGCTTGAGCAGGAGCGGCGTCATCGCCGATCCCTCCGCGTAGTGCAGCCAGTACGTGAACCTGAGCCGCTCCGGCGAGCCCTCCGGCGGGACGAGCCGCCCCTTGCCGTACGTCGCGAGGATGTACTCGATGATCGCCCCCGTCTCCGCGATGGTCTTGCCATCGTCGGTGATCACCGGCGACTTCCCCAGCGGGTGCACCGCCTTCAGCTCGGGCGGCGCCAGCATGGTCTTCGGGTTGCGCTCGTAGCGCTTCACCTCGTAGGGGACCTCCAGCTCTTCGAGCAACCAGAGCACGCGCTGTGAGCGAGAGTTGTTCAGGTGATGGACGGTGAGCATGCCCGCCACCAGGCCACCGCCGCAGGCTGGCGGCAAGCGGACAGCGCCCGATCCGCCGGGCACGGCACCCCGCCCGGTTTTCGGCGCAGCGCGCAGCGCGCGTGTCGGCCGGATCTGGCGCCTCCCATGCGTAGGGCGCTTGGGGCGCTTGGGGCGCTTGGGGCGCTTGGGGCGCTTGGGGCGCTTGGGGCGCGTCGGGAACGCCGTGCTACGCTCCTTGGATGCTGGTACGCCGCCTCGCCGAAACGCTGGTCCTCGGAGCCCTCCTCGACGAGCTGCGCCGCGCCGTGGGCGAGTTCGACCTGCTCGACCACTGGCAGCAGGGCGAGTTCCATCACGACGTCATTCTCCGGGTGAAGCCCGGTGCCGTGCTGCCCGGCGCCTACCTCGTGGTCGCCACGAACTGCAACGGGGGCGTGAAGGAGGTGCTCTGCTTCGCCGACCTGCCCGCCCGCGGCGCGCTCTGGAAGTACCGCTGCCCCGACAACCCCGAGTTCCAGGGCGACCTCGCGCCGGTGCTGGCGAGGGCCGTGACCACCCACTGGTTCGACCCCTGCGAGCTGCTCCGCGACGACGCCCGCAGCGAGCTGCGCGAGGAGTTCCGGGAGCGCCAGAGCGGGGGCGGCTGGGTCGCCAGGGGCTGCAGCGCCAAGAGCACCTCCTGACGCCACGCGCGTCCCCCACGCGAAGCCTGCCCCCACCCGAAGCCTGCCCCCACGCGAAGCCTGCCCCCACGCGAAGCCCGCCCCCACGGGGCTGCGCTCACACCGTCACGACGACCTTGCCTCGGGCGTGCCCGCCTTCGATGTGGCGCAGGGCCTTCACGGTCCCGGCGAGGGGGTACGTCTGGTCGATGACCGGGCGGAGCTTCCCGGATGCCACGAGATCTTTCAGGACGACCAGGTCCTCGTGGTTCGGCGTCGACAGGTAGCGGCGCAGGTTCTGGCGCACGAAGGGGGACACCAGGAGCGGCTTCACGAGCCGGATCAGCATGTCCATACCCTGCGCTCCGGTGCCGCTGTTGAGGAGGAGCGTCCCGCCGGGGGTGAGGAGGCGCCGGCACTCCGACAGGGAGCGGTTCTCCACGCTGTCGAGGACGAGATCGTAGCGCTCCGCGCGCTGCGTGAAATCCTCGCGCGTGTAGTCGACCACGTGGTCTGCGCCGAGTGAACGGACCAGGGCCACGTTCGCGGTGCTGCAGACGCCCGTCACCTCGGCGCCGAGCGCCTTGGCGATCTGCACGGCGAAGGTCCCCACGCCGCCCGACGCGCCGTTGATCAGCACCTTCTGTCCCGCCCGGAGCTTCCCCGCATCGCGGAGGCCGTGGAGGGCGGCGAGGGCGGACGTCGGCAGGGCCGCCGCTTCCTCCAGGGTGAGGCTCTCAGGCTTCAGCGCGAGCTGGTTCTCTCCGGCGCGCGCGTACTCGGCGCAGGAGCCCTCGCACACGCCGAACACCTCGTCACCCGGCTGGAACCGCTTCACGTTCCTGCCGACCGCGTGGACCCGACCCGCCAGGTCGAACCCCGGCACCCCGTACCGGGGCCTGAGCAGGCCGCTCACCAGCCGCATGGCGAAGGGCTCGCCGCGCACCCCGAAGCAGTCGCCCACGTGGAGCCCTGCCGCCTGAACGCGCACCATCACCGCGTCGTCGCCGAGGGCTGGCAGGTCGATCTCCCGCAGTTCGAGGAACTCCAGGGCCCCGTAGGCGTCGTGGACCATCGCCCTCATCTTCCGCGGGGCGTCGGCGGGAGACGGGGAGGCGGCCGGTGGGTCCGGGGATGTCGCCGGGCTTTGCCGAGCTGATTCGTCCATGGGCGCCCTCTGCGATCTCCGGAGCCTGAAGGAGGCTCGCGATCCAGGATGACACACTTCGGGCTCGCTGCGCGTGGAGGACCTCGAAAGGCTCCTCCACGCGTGCTGAACCAGCAGGCGAGGCCCTCGTGTCTCCACGGAGATCCATGCAGTCACGGCGCGTCGCGCGGATCGACCAGCTCGCTCCGGAGATCACGCGCCACGTAGCCCACCCGCCCATCGGGGCGGAGCAGGATCGACGACCACCCCTGCAGGCCCTCGCCGCCACCGTCGACCGTGGCGGTGACCACCGACGTCCAGCGCGCCCAGGGCTCGGGGAGCGCTGGCGCGTGCGTCCCGGGGCGGCGCAGGAGCACCCACCTGCCCTCGCGGAAGAGCGTGAAGGGTGACACCTCCGCGCCGTCCTCGAGCCGCAGCCCGCAGCGCGGCAAGCGTCGCCCGGTGAGGCCTGGGGCGACCTCCATCCCGGGCGGCGCCGGGAGCACCGGATCCGGGTAGACCACGTCGCAGCCGGAGATCTGTGCGGCGAGCATCCGGTTCGCCTCCGGGGTGGTGAGGAGCCGCGACAGCGTGGCGCGCAGCGCGAGCCCTGCGGGATCGAAGGCGAGCAGCAGCGCCGTCTGGCTCAGCGTGTCCTGCAGCAGCCGGGCCCCCACCGGGTGACGCTCCTCCTGGTAGGTGTCGAGCAGCGACGCCGGCGCGAGCCCGCGCAGCACCCCCGCGAGCTTCCAGCCGAGGTTCATCGCGTCCTGCAGGCCCACGTTCAGCCCCTGCCCCCCTGCTGGCAGGTGCACGTGCGCCGCGTCCCCCGCCAGGAACACCCATCCCTCGCGGTACGTGGCCGCTTGCCGCGTCTCGTTGCCGAAGCGCGAGAGCCAGAAGGGCCTGGTCATCCCGAAGTCGGTCCCCACGATCTTGCGGGTCGCCCGGGACAGCTCCTCCAGGGTCACCGGCTCGGACAGCGGCACGTCGAGCCGCTCGGGGTCCACCACCACCAGCCGGTGGTGCACCCCGTCTCCGAGCGGCACGAGCAGCAGGTTTCCCCCTGTGTTCAGCGCGGAGAGCGGCGCCGACGGCGGAGGCTCGGTGAGCACCACGTCGCCGAGCATCAGGCTCGCCGTCGCCTCCGTGCCCGGGAACGGGATCCCGGCGAGCTTGCGCACCGCGCTCCGCGCCCCGTCCGCGCCCACCAGCGCGCGCGCCTTCACCGCGAACGTGTCCCCGCCGCACGTCCCCTCCACCTCCACCGCCCCGTCTCCCTCGCCCACCCCGGTGACCAGGTGCCCCCGGTGAAGGTCCACGCCCAGCTCCAGCGCGCGCGCCTCCAGGAGCGCCTCCGTCAGCGCCTGGGGAATGAACAGGGTGAACCTGAACGATGAATCGAGCGCCGAGAGATCCAGCCGGGTGTCCAGCGCGGCGTAGTGCGCCACCGGAATGGGGTGCCCCCGCTCCCGGAACCTCTCCACGAGCCCCCGCAGCGCCAGGATCTCCAGCGACCGTGGGTGCAGCGTCAGCGCCCGCGATTGCTCGACCCGCGCCACCCTCCGCTCGAAGACAGCGACCTTCATCCCGGAGAGCGCGAGCTCGCAGGCCACCATCAGGCCCACGGGCCCGCCGCCCGCCACCGCCACGTCCGCCTCGTACCGTCTCATGCGGCCACCTCCTCCAACCTAACACCGTTAGTTTTACCTAACGGTGTTAGGGTGTCAACCGACAGGAGGGAGCCCAGCTTGCGCATCCAGAAAGACCAGGTCGTGCAGGCTGCGCTTTCCTTGCTGGACGAGGCGGGCATCGAGGGCGTGACGATGCGCAAGCTCGCGCAGAAGCTGAACATCCAGGCGCCGTCGCTCTACTGGCACTTCGCGAGCAAGACGGCGCTGCTCGATGGAATGGCGGACGCGCTGATCACCCCCGTGGCCCGCGCCGTGAAGTCACGGGCGCGCTGGGAGAACGTGGTGACGGCGGTCGCCTCCGAGCTGCGCGGAGCCCTGCTCTCCCGCCGCGACGGCGCGCGGGTCTTCGCGGGCACCTACATCGTCACCGAGAACGTGCTGCGCGTGAGCGAGGCCATGATGGGTGCCTTGCGCAAAGCAGGTGCAGGCGAGCGCACTGCCGCCTGGGGCTGCTTCAGCATTCTCCATTACGTGATCGGCTTCACCATGGAGGAACAGGCGCTCGACCCGCGCTCGAACCCCGAGCCCGTCGACCTGTCCAAGCGCCGGGCGCACTTCTCGACCTTCTCTCCTGCCGCCTACCCGAACGTCTACGCTGTCCTCGACGACATCTTCGAAGAGGACCTCGACGCCCGCTTCCTGTTCGGGCTCAACGCGCTCCTCGCCGGCCTGAAGGCCAGCCTCTGACCCGGCGCTCCCGGCGATTTATCCAGCAAGCTCGACGATTTAAGTGATCTCCTCGAAGAGGTCACCCCCATCTCCTCGAAGAGGTCACCCCCATCTCCTCGAAGAGGTCACCCCTTCACCTCCAGGAGATCACTCTCTCCTCCTGGAGGATATCGATCCATACCCTCCAGGACATCAACCCACCTCCTCGAAGACGTCGCTGACCTCCTCGAAGACGTCGCTGTTCTCCTCCAAGACGTCGCCGACCTCCTCCAAGACGTCGCCGTTCTCCTCGAAGACGTCGCCGTTCTCCTCGAAGACGTCGCTGACCTCCTCGAAGACGTCGCTGTTCTCCTCCAAGACGTCGCCGTTCTCCTCCAAGACGTCAGCGACCTCCTCGAAGTCGTCGCTGTTCTCCTCCAAGACGTCGCTGTTCTCCTCCAAGACGTCGCCGACCTCCTCCAAGACGTCGCCGACCTCCTCCAAGACGTCGCCGTTCTCCTCCAAGACGTCAGCGTCCTCCTCCAGGAGGTGGCCGTCGTTCCTCCGGGATGTGGCGGTTTCTCATCGCGCGGCTGAGCGTCAGGTTCCTGTGAATCGCCCCACCGTCACAGCCTCCAGCGCACCACACCACAGGACTCATTTCACCACTGCGGAATCGAAGCCGCAGCCGATCGCGGAGCAGCCCCTGCGTCGTGTGCATGCTTGTTCCACTGCGGGCGGGTGCGCCGACGTGGAGGTAAGCCGCAGCCCCCTCCCTGGAAGTCGCGCCGGTCGACGTGGCGACAGAATCGGGAAGCCTCCTATGGGGTCCAGGCTCGGTCGTCTGCTAATCTCCTTGTTGAATTGCCTGAATGGTTCCCGTGCGGCGTTCTCGATTGTGAATCGAGGAGCAGCTACCGGAGCAGCGTAATTCCGCACTGTCCGGCCCGTGTGGGAGCCATTGCATTTCCGGGAGGCGTATGAGTACAGCAGCAGCCGCGCGCCCCTCCTCTACCACCTCGTCGCATAGAATCGATGAAGGTGCAAATGACGTCCACATTGGACGACATCGGGTATGGAGGCAGCCCTCCGATGTTGTCCATCTGGTCATTGATGGCGATATCTCCGCGCAGGAGATCTTGCTCATCTTCGAGCAGTATCGGCTCGCTGCCCGCGAGCACGGCTACGTGCTGGTGATCGCCGATGCTTCAGGGCTCGGCACCGTCTCGGCGGATGCCCGCCGGGCCCTCGGCGGAGGCTCCAGCATTCCAATGCGCGGAACCGTGATCCACAGCACGTCGTTTCACGCGCGCATCATTGCCAGGCTCGTCGCCGGGGTGATGAGCCTCTTCACCCCCACCGACGACCACCCTGTGGTCTTCCTGCCCGGCGAGGCCGAAGCCAACGCCTGGATCAACGCCCGCCGCGTCTCTCTCAGCGCCGTCGCCTGAAGAGCGCGCCGCGCCCCTCGATTCCGTCCTGTTCGACGCTCCTACGGCGCCGTTTCCCGCGCCCGTCCTTCGAGGGCGGCTCCTCCTTCGAGGAGGATCTGAGCGGTGGGGCTGGCCCAGATGCGGCCTGCGGGGTGCATGATCCAGGGGCCGTCGAGGGGGATGGCGGCGAGCTTCCGGCCCGTGGCGCGCTCGACGAGGGTGGTGACGCCGGCGCGCGCGTCGAGGTCGAGGGCGCCGGGGTCCGGGCCGTCGAAGCCGCCCCACCCAGGGAGGGCGCGGAGGGCGCGGAGGGCTTCGGGGGTGGCGTACCAGAGGCGCGTGGAGGAGGTGACGCCGTCGGGGTCGCTGCAGCCGACGAGGGCACACCGGGTGCCGTCGGGCGAGAAGGCCGAGGCGCTGGCGTTCCCTCCCTCGGGGATGGGGAGGTCGACGTGGTGCGCGCCGGTGTCGGCGTGGTGGAGCGCGGCGCCCTTCCAAGGCCGGGAGGTGACGGTGAAGGGGCGCGGCGGACGCGGCGGACGCGGCGCGCGCGGCTCTCGCGGCTCTCCGAGGAGGACGTGTCCTTCGTCGGTGAGGGCGAGCAGCGCGTGGGCGCCGGCCTCACGCAGCTCGGCGAGGAGCGCGCCGCCCAGCGCCGTCGCGGGGGGCAGGAGCGCATCGGGCACGAGGGCGCGGATCCAGGGGACGTGGGGGCGCTGGGCGGCGCGCTCCTCGCGCCAGCGCTGGGCCAGCGCGGCGAGGGTGCCGTCGAAGACGCAGCGCGCGTGGAGCGTGGAGAGGATCTCCTCGGGGTGCGCGCGGAGGAAGGCGAGGTCCACCCGGAGCGCGGCGGCGAGGCCGTCGAGCACCACGCGGCGGGTGCCTCCGGTCGGGAAGCTCGGGGCGAGGTCGAGGAGGCGCTGACGGAGCGCGGGCAGTTCGTCCTTCGCGGCAGCCGCCTCCAGCGTGGCGAGGCTGACCAGGACGGCAAACGCACGCTCAGGATCCGTGGTCATGACCTCACGGTACCCGAAGGAGAGGTGAACGCGCGGGAGTGCTGGACGGACGTCCTTCTGCGCGTCGCGCTGGACGAGATCTCTGGCGCACGCGCGAGGATGTGGGTGAATCTTCAGGTATCCGCGTGGCGTCGAGGCGTCACCGGGGGGGGCAGGGCGATCGATGACGGCAGTGAGCGGGCAGGTGCAGATCGGACGCCACCTCTTCGCGGTGGAGCCGCCCGACGTGATCCGGGTGGTCTTGCACGGCGACCTGTCCGCCGAGGAGCTGCGGGAGACGTTGACGTTCGAGCGGATCCTCGCCGCGGAGAGCGGGCGGGTGCTGCTCATGCTCGACGCCTCGGATCTGGGCCACGTGGGGAGCGAGGCGCGCAAGGCGATCAACGAGACGACCGACATCCCCTTCCGCGGCTACGCCGTCTACGGAGCGAGCTTCCACGCGAGGCTGATCTTCAACATGATGATCCTCGTGCGCAAGCTCCTCATGAAGGGTGAAGAGGTGCCGGCGATCTTCTGTGCGACCGAGGCAGAGGCGCGGCGCTGGATCGAGGCGCGGCGTGTCGCGCTCGACGGTGGTGAGCGCATCCGCTGAGCAGGAAAGGACCCCCACAGGAAGGCGACGACCGCCATGGACAAGCACGCGCGAGGTGAGCCCGCGCTGCGCAATGGCAGGGTGTGCAGGGCCGGTACGGGCCCCCGAGGGCGACGTCACCGAAGAGCACATGGCTTCCGGAATGGCACCGGGGGTTTCCGCAGGGCGGTGAACTTCCACAAGGATGCGATCGGTTCACCGCCGTTTCGCCAGGGGTGGACGGAGGCACACGGCGTCATCCGTCGGCATGCCGTTCGCTTCAGGGGAGATTCCCCCTCCTGGACGGTCGATCACGCACGGCTGTCGCGCCTGCCGTGTGCCCTGCGGGACACGCGCGGAGGGCGCACGACGGCACCGGAGTACCATGGAGCCCCCCCTCTTCCACCTGTCGGATGTCGATACCGTCGAAGCGCCTGTCCCCCCAAGCACCACGAGCACGGTGGAGGCGCAGAGCGCGGCCGAAGAGCCGCCGCGCTCCTCGTGGCGCGGGCGCGGGATGGAGATCGCGAAGCGCTACCAGCTCCTCGACAGGCTCGGTCAGGGCGCGGCAGGTGAGGTGTGGCGGGCCGTGGACACCCGGCTCCGGGCGCACGTGGCGATCAAGCTGCTCTTGCCGCGGGGAAGCTCGGCCGAGCTGATCGCGCGGCAGCGGTTCGTCTTCGAGGCGCAGGTGGAGGCGCGGCTGGCGCAGAGCACCTCGCACGTCGTGGCCGTGCACGACAGCGGGCACGATCCGCGGGTGGGGTCGTTCATGGTCATGGAGTACGTGCAGGGGCGGACGCTGCGCGATCACCTGAACAAGCACGGGCAGATGAGCGTGCCCGAGGCGCTCTCGCTGTTCGAGCAGGTGGCGGACGCGATCATCGCCGCGCACCGCGAGGGGATCGTGCACCGGGACCTGAAGCCGTCCAACCTGCTGCTCCTGGACGGGCCCTCCAACAGCTTCCACGTGAAGGTGGCCGACTTCGGGCTGGCCAAGGGTCTCCGGTCGGATCTCTCCATGGACATGCCTCCCCGCACCGCCTACGGCACGGTGCTCGGGACGCTCTCGTACATGAGCCCCGAGCAGCTCCAGGGGCTCGTGGTGGACGAGAAGACGGATCTCTGGTCGATCGCGGTGATCCTCTACGAGGCGCTCACGGGGGTGTCGCCGTTCCGCGCGGAGACGCCGGCCAAGGTGCTCACCAAGCTGCTCCTGGAGGCGACAGCGGCGCCGTCGACGATCCGGCGGGGGTTGCCGCGCGGGTTCGACGGGTGGTTCGCGACGGCGTTCGCGGCGGATCCGAGCCGGCGGTTCCGCTCGGTGGAGCAGATGCTGGAGGCGTTCCGTCTGGCGAGCGCGACGTCGCCGCTGTCAGGGCTGGAGGCGCGCGCAGGCGGGACGAGGCGGCACGCGAGCTGGGCAGGCTGGGCGTTCCTGGCAGGGCTGGTGGCGACGTCCGTGGGGTGCGGGGCGGCGCTGGTGCTGCAGGAGCCGGAAGCGCCAGGGCTCAGCGCGATGACGTTCAGGCCGCAGGTGGAGGCGCTGAGCGCGCACGGGCTGGCCCTCGCCCGGGCGTCGAGCAAGCAGCGCGCGGCCGGGAAGCTCGCGCAGGCCACGCTCCCCACGGCCGCGCCGGAGGAGAGCGGCGCGCAGCCGCCGAGGAGCTGGGCGTGGGCGCACCAGAAGGAGGCGGTGGAGACCCGGCGGGTGATGCAGCCTGCGCCGGTGCCGCGCACCGTGCCGGCGCGGCTCGACATTCAGCCACTCCCCGAGGCGGGAAGCAGCCCGAGCTCCATCTTCTGAGCCTCGACGAGGGGACTCGCGTCCCCTCGCCCCGTCGGGAGTGAACCCCGACGGAGCCCCACTCCCCGCGAACTGCTCGCGCCAGCCGCCACGCAGTGCCCCTGAGCAGAACGTCTCGCCGTGGGTTTCCTCGGAGGTTCACCTGCGGCCGAGATCCTGGGCGAGCTTGCGGAGGTCGGCGTGGAAGGCCTCCGTGGCTGCGGCCCTGGCGTCCTTGTCCGGCATGCGGAGCAGGGCGGAGGGGTGGTAGGTGGCCATCCACCAGGGGGCCCAGGGGGTGTCGTCGAAGACTTCGCCGCGGCTCGCGGTGAGGCGGAACGAGGGGCCCTGGAACGACTGGGCAGCGCTGGCGCCGAGGCAGAGGATCATCCGCGGGTGGAGGACGTCGACCTCGGCCCGGAGCCAGGTGCTGCAGGCGCGGATCTCGGGCTGGGTCGGGCGGGCGTGGAGGCGGCGCGTGCCGCGGCGCTCGAACTTGAAGTGCTTGACGGCGTTGGTGACGTAGAGCGTGCCCCGATCGAGGCCGACGGCGGCGAGGGCGTCGTCGAGGAGCTTGCCGGCAGGGCCGACGAAGGGGCGGCCTTCGAGGTCCTCGTGATCCCCGGGCTGCTCGCCGACCAGCATCACCTGCGCGTCCTCGGGGCCCTCGCCGAAGACGACCTGGGTCGCGCAGCGGTAGAGGTCACAGCCGCGGCAGGAAGCGGCGGCCTTGCGCAGCGCGGGCAAGGTGCGCTGCGCGGGCAAGGCGTCGGAGGCGGTGGGCGCAGGAGCGGCGTGCTTGGCGATCATGATCTGGGTGCGCTGGGAGGAGTCACGGACGAGATCGTGGACGTTGCGCAGCTCGGGGAGCGTGGCGTGGTAGCGAAGGGGCATGTCCGCGCGCATCTTGCGGAGGTTGACGCGGGCAGGGTCGAACATGGCGGCGTAGTAGGCGCGCCAGAGGTCGAGCAGCTCGGCGTCGGCAGGGACGTCGTGCTCGGCGCGGGGGGCGCCAGGGCCGAAGCGCAAGGTGTCTCCGTCCCAGTGCACGCCCTCGTCGGGGGTGAGGATGGACCAGCGCATGGAGCCGAAGCGGTCGGCGAAGAAGGGGGCGACGCGGGCGGCGATGCGGTGGTCGGGGCGGTGCCAGGCGAGGTAGCGCTCTCCGTCGGGGGTCTCGACGCGGGTGAAGCGCACGAAGGCCTGCATGCGGTGCATGTCCTTGCGGACCTGCTGGTCGAGCTGGGCGAGGCGGCGGATGTCGGGATCGGCAGGGTCGTCGAGGAGGCGCGGCTCGCCGTGCAGGAGGCGGTAGAGGACGCGGTAGAGATGCGCCCAGCGGGCAGGGTCGCGGTGGCAGGCCACATGCTCGGCCATGTCGAGGAAGCGACGGGGGACGCGGGGGGCGTCGGGGGCACGGGGGGCGTCGGGGGCACGCGGGGCGTCGGGTGCGCGTGAGGTGCCAGCGGCGTGGGGCGCGGCGGGTGCGCTGCCGTCGAGGCCGGGCAGGAAGGCCTGGGCGGCGGCGGCGTCGCGGAAGATGAGATCCTCGGGGCGGACGCCGCGGGCAGCGAGGTCGCGCGCAGCAGCGCGGAAGGAGGGGAGGCCGTCGACGGTGACCACCTGGGTCACGTGAGGCGCCCCAGGGCAGGGCCCGCGGTGGGGAGGGCGCCGGGGAGCGCGTCGGGGACGGGCACGAGCAGGCGGGAGGCGGCAGGGTCCGGGGTGACGACGCGGGGGGTGGGGGCGGCGAACAGGTCGAGCTGGCGCGCCGGGACGAGGCGGGCCTGGAGGTCGACGCGGTCGAGGGTGTGGGCCTCGGGGTTCGGTCCGAGGGCGGTGACGAAGGGGCGCACCTTGCGCACGGAGGCGCCGAGCCTGGCCAGGTCGTCGACGCGCAGGGGCCGCACGCGGCGGGCGGCGAGGATGCGGTCCACGGAGTGGACGCCGAGGCCAGGGACGCGGAGGAGGGCTTCGCGGGCGGCGGTGTTGAGGTCGAGGGGGAACAGCGCGCGGTGGCGCAAGGCCCAGGCGAGCTTGGGGTCGTGATCGAGGGGGAGGTCCGGCGCATCCGGGGTGGTCAGCTCGGAGGCGGAGAAGCCGTAATGGCGCATCAACCAGTCGGCCTGGTAGAGGCGGTGCTCGCGCCAGAGGGGCGGGGACTTGGCGGGGAGGCGCGCGTCCGGGCGGGGGATGGGGCTGTAGGCCGAGTAGTAGACGCGGCGGAGGCCGTGGTTCTTGTAGAGCCGGTCGGCAGCGGCGAGGTAGGCCGCGTCGGGGCTCGCGGTGGCGCCGACGATGAGCTGCGTGGTCTGGCCGGCAGGTACGAAGGTGGGGGCGCGCTGGCTGCCCCGGCGCTCCTCCTCGGCCTGCTCGCGGCGGGCATGGATGTGGCGCATGGTCTGCTCGACGGTGACGATCTGCTTGTCGGGGGCGAGGCGATCGAGGTCGGGCTGGGTGGGCAGCTCCAGGTTGGCGCTGAGTCGATCGGCGTGGAGGCCGGCGCGCTCGATGAGCTCGGGAGAGGCGCCAGGGACCGCCTTGAGGTGGATGTAGCCGCGGAAGCCGTGATCCTCGCGGAGCGAGCGCGCGACTTCCGCCATCTGCTCCATGGTGTAGTCGGCGCTGCGGATGACGCCCGAGCTGAGGAAGAGGCCCTCGATGTAGTTGCGGCGGTAGAAGTCGAGGGTGAGGGCGACGACCTCGGAGGGGACGAAGCGGGCGCGCGGGGTGTCGCTGGAGACGCGGTTGATGCAGTACTGGCAGTCGTAGATGCAGTGGTTGGTGAAGAGGATCTTGAGCAGCGACACGCAGCGGCCGTCGGGCGTGTAGCTGTGGCAGATGCCGATGCCCTCGGAGTTGCCGAGGCCGTTGCGATCGCCCTTGCGCCTGGAGCCGCTCGACGAGCACGAGGCGTCGTACTTGGCCGCGTCGGCGAGGATGGTGAGCTTGGCCCTGAGATCCATGGGGTGCAGGTCACCTCATCGTGGGTCCGCGGCGCTGGTGCGCAAGGGGCGAGGCATCGTAGGATGCGGGAAAGATTGGGCTTCCGGGCGGGCTCGGGGGTTCGGGGCAGCTTGACGGGCTGCGCGGACAGGAGGACCCTCAGCGATCGTTTCGACACCTCTCCAGGCCCCATGCATGTCGCTCTGAACATCTTCCCCGAGCCGGTCGCCATCCTCGACAGTCACCTCGAATTCCGCGAGATGAACGCGCTCTGGCGGGAGGCGCTGGCGCCAGCCGGGGGAGCCCCACTCGCGCCAGCCGTACGGACGGCGGTGCGTGCCGTCCTCGAAGGGAAGCTGGAGCGCACCGAGGTGGAGGCTGCAGCGCCCCCGGAAGGCGACGCGAGATACCGCTTCACGGTGGTGGCGATCCCGGGCACGGAGGCGCTGGCGCTCCTGCACGCGCGGGCGCTCCCGGCGCTCCCGGCGCTCCCGGCGACCGCCGCGGTCTCTCCGGTCTCCAGCGCCCCTCACGCCTGCGGAGCCGCAACGGTGCGCGGCGAGGGCGACGAGGTGGCCCGGGCGCAGGCGCTCGCCGAGGAGAACCACGTGCTCCGGGCGGTGATCGACACGATGCCGAGCGCGATCTTCGTGAAGGACCGCCACGGGCGGTTCGTGGTGGTGAACAAGGCGTACGCGGCGCTGCACGGGTCGACCGTGGAGGAGGTGCTCCGCAAGAGCCAGCGCGAGGTGCACGAGAGCGAGGAGAGCGAGGGCTACCTGCGGGCAGACGCGGAGGTGATCCGCAGCGGCCTGGCGAAGACGATGCTGGACGTCTTCACGCCCAGAGGTGGCGAGCCGCGCTACCTCCAGGTGACGAAGCAGCCCGTGGTGCGGCGCTCCGGGGAGGTGCAGGTGCTCGGGTTCGCCAGCGACATCACCGAGAAGCACCTCGCGGAGCTGGCGCGCGACGAGGCGCTGCGCGAGCTGTCGGCGGCCGTGGAGGGGGCCAGGCGGGAGGCGGAGGAGAAGGCGGCGCTGGCCTCGGAGCTCGACCGGCGTCTGGCGGAGATCCAGGCGCAGAACGAGGAGATCCTCACGCTGTCGGCGCCGATCCTGGAGATGGACGCGTCGACCGTGGGGGTGCCGCTGCTCGGCGCGCTCGACGAGGCGCGGGCGGCGACGCTCACGGAGCGGCTGCTCAGGGCCGTCGTGGCGCGCAAGGCGCGGGACGTGATCCTGGACCTGACGGGCATCGAGGCGGTGGACGAGAACACGGCCGGCCGGCTGGTGGGGATCGTGCGGGCCCTCGGGCTGCTCGGGGCGCGCGCCGTGGTGACCGGGATCAGGCCGGCAGTGGCGCAGACGCTGGTGGCGCTCGGGGGAGATCTGTCGGGGATCCGCACGCAGCAGACGCCGGGGGCGGCACTGCGCATGCTCGCGCAGATGCGCCGCTGAAGCGCTGAGCGCTTGGGGCGCGCAGGGGGTCACGCGCGGGCGGCGCGCCTGCGGGAGACCCTGCAGCCGAGGAGCGCGAGGAGGCCGAGGAGGGCGGGAAGGCCAGGGAGGCCGGAGGAGCCGCTGGACACCGCGTGGCACCCGCAGCCGGCAGCGGCAGGGTCATCGCCGACGTCGAGGGGAGCCGGAGGGGGCTCGGCGGGCGGTGTGGACTCGGGAGAGGGGACGCACGTGCCAGCGACGCACAGGCCCCCCTCGCACACGGTGCCGTCGGGCCGGGGCACCTGCGCCTCGCAGGTCTCCGTGAGGGGGTGGCACCAGCCGGCCTCCACGCACGCGCTCCCGGCACACGTGACGGGGGCAGAGGCGCGCTGACAGGGGTTGCCGAGGAGCTTCGCGCGCACCCGCGCGGGGTCCACGTATCCTCCCCCGCCCGGCTCCTCGAACCGGGACTGGGTGGTGGCGAGGAGGGTGAGGCCCTCTCCCGGGCTCGACACCACCGCCGCGCGCGTGGGGGACGGCGCCTCGTCGGTGCGGACGTCGGCCGAGAGCGGGAAGCCCCCCTCGGGGAACACGCTGCCGTCACGCCCGATCCACGTGCCCCAGCTCTCCTCGTTGTCTCCGCGCCTGCGCTGCCAGGAGACCAGGTACACCTCGCCATCGAAGGTGACCCGCGGGTGATGCACCGAGACGCCGCTCGTCACGCGCACGGAGTCCCCGAGCGGGAAGCCCGTGGGCCCGAGGCGCACGGCGCGCAGCTCGTAGTCCACGTCGCCGGGGCCGTAGAACGTGTCTTCCCAGATCAGGAGGGACACGCCGTTGCCCTCCGAGGCGAGCGCGTAGGATCCAGCCCGCATGGTCTGGAGCGAGCCCGCAGCCACGAAGGGCTCGCCCACGGCGGTCGGTCTGGGGCCAGTGGCCGTCACCCTCCAGCCCGTGAGGTGAAACAGGTGAGCGTCGTGGGTGGGCCACACGAGGAGGAAGGCCTCGCCGTCGTGGGTGATCACCGGGGGGTAACCGCCAAGGAGGGTGTCGTCATCGATCGAGAGCACCTCGGGCTGACCGCCAGCGAGGTCTCCGCGGGCGCCGATGCGCGCCACATGGAGGGCGTTCTCGTCCACGCCCTGGCTCTCGCCCCAGGCGACCATGAAATGGTCCCTGCTGGCCGCGGCCGCGGGATCGGTGAAGGGGGAGGGCTCGTCGACCGGCGGCGCCAGGGTGATCGGAACCCGGGAGCCAGAGGCGTCGAGCACCATGGCCAGGATGCCCTGCTGGAACGAGTCCACCTGGTCGTACTGGCCCCGCCACGCCGCGAGGAAGCGCTGGCGTGCGCCGGGCTCCAGGGACGCGGCGGCGACCGTGGGCCTGCTGTCCGGCAGGCCCTGGCCGATGCGGACGGGGGCTTCCACGCGGATCGCCAGGGGCTCGTCCGCGGTGGGCTGCGCGTCGATCACCGCGGTCATGAAGGGGTTCTTGCTGAAGCCCTCAGCCTCCTGCCAGGTGACGAGGCAGGCGCCGCCGCGCCCGCAAGCGAGGTCCGGGACGCGCTGGGCCGAGGGGCGCGTGGCGAGCGTGTGTGGAGCGTCGGGCGCGCTGCCGAGATCGGGATCGACGAGGGCGCCCTGCAGCGTGAGCGCGCCCGTGTTGAAGGGGCCCGTGAGGACACAGCGGGTCGGCGCGTCCGTGCACGCGAGGCCCACGGTCTGCGAGGAGGACCCGAGCCACGAGAGATCCGTTTCCTGCCCCGAGGTCGGCGGCGCCGGCTGGGTGTCGAGCGTGGTGAGGGTGACGGTCGCGTGATTCGAGAGCCAGGCCAGGAGGTGCTCACCAGGCCCGGTGCGGGCGAGGAGCGGGAACCGCGCCGTGGGGTCGGAGGTGACCACGAGAGGTGTCGGGTCGAGCGGCGCTCCAGCCGCATCGAGCTGGAGGACGTTCACGGAAGGGACGCCGGCGTCGATCGCGTACGAGAGGAGATACCCGTCGCCATCCGCCGACAGCGCGAGGTCGCCGAGCTCCTCGGGCTCGAACGGGAGGACCATCTGCGTGGGCCCGAGCCCAGCCTGGTCGAGGCCGGAGACCGCCCTCGTGAAGAGCGCGGTCTGGAGCGCCTGCGTGGACGTGTCGTACCAGAGCCCCTCCCAGGCCACGAGGCAGCCACCGGTGCTGCACGCCGCCGCGAGCCTGGGTGCGCTGACCGGCGTGCTCCCGTCGATGATCATGAAGTCCGTGTCCGGCGGGTCCGAGAGGCCGTCGGGGGTCGGGCTCATCCAGCGCGCCCACACGCCGTCGGCGTTCGCGTACAGGAGCAGGTACCTGCCGGAGGTGGGGTGGCCGGGCGCGGCGTCGAACGCGAGGGCGGGCGGTCCGACGAGCTGACCGATCTGGGAGATCAGGGACCGGGAGAGGATGGGGTTGTTGCCGCTGCCGGGAGGAGCGAGGAGCGCCCCGCGGAGCGTCTCGGCGGGCGTGTTGCCATCCGTCTCTTGCCAGACGACGAGGTACTCGTTCGTGCCGCCTGTCGCCTTGAGCCAGGGGTACGGGCTCCCGGACCACTCGCCGAGGGTCACGCCCACCGGGTCGAGGGGCTGACCGTCAGGATCGAGCAAGGTGGCGCGGATGTGCGCGCTGTTCACGCTGTAGGGCGCTGCTTGCCAGGTGACGAGGAACCCTCCTGGGCCGGCGACGGTCGCGAGGGCGTCGACCTCGAACCGCTCCGCCGTGAGGATCTGAGGGGCGACGGTCTGCTCGGGGCCGAGGGCGGGGCTCTGCGCGCCAAGCGCGGCGAGGCCGAGCGCAGCGGCGAGGAGGACGTGCCCCGTGGCCGCCACCTTTCTCGCTCGCCCAGCACCTTGCCACCTCACGTGATCGGCCATGTTCCCTGCCCCATTCTACGGTGAGACGCTCTGGGCACCCCGGGACACACGCCGGAGTGCGCCGTCGGCGAAGGCTGCCCCGCTCGTGCCAGCGCTGAGCCAGTACACGTGCGAGGCGTCGACGGAGATCGCCATCGGGTGAGGCTCTCCCGTGGCGAGGGTCTTCGGCGTGCCGCCTCCGGTGAGCGTGCTCCGGATCCTCCCCTGGCCCCAGGTGGTCCAGTACACCTCGGCCCCTCCCACGGCGATCGCGTAAGGGTAGTCCTCGCCGCCCGCGATTTCCTGGGTGGTGCCGTCGTTTCCTCCCTGCCAGCGCGCGCGCATCACCTTGCCGTCGGTGCTGCCCAGGGTGCCGGGGACGGTCCAGTAAACGTGCGTCGCGTCCGCAGCGAGGATGCCGGCGTTGCCCTCCGTGAACACCACGGGCGCTGGCGCGTTCGACCCCGCCCGCGCCCAGATGCGCCGGTTGGTGCGGTCGAGCCAGAGCACCGCGTCCGCGACAGCGACGATCGCGGTGGGGTCCTGGGCGTCGAGGTTGAACGCCTCGGGAGCGCCGCCGCCCACCGGGAGTGCCATCACGAAGCCGAGGGACGTGGTCCAGTGGATCCGGCCGCCCTGCTGGGCGAGCGCGCCGCGCGTGCCCTCGCGCTCGGCGAGGAGGCGGGGGAGGAGGAGCGGGTCGAGGCCGCTGCCCACCGGGACGCTGAAGATGGACCGCTCCCCCTCGCTCAGCCACGCCACGCGCAGCGCGTCTCCACCGCCGGGATCGATGACGGTGAGGCCCGCGGGCCGGATCTGGTCCGAGGCGAGGCGCTCGGGGGTGCCGCCTTCGCGGCGGGTCCGCTTGATCTCTCCGTCGGCGGCGCCGCTGCCCGCGTTCGTCCAGTAGACGTGCTCCCCGTGGAGCACGAGGGCCTGAGGGTGCCGCTGGCCAGCGGCAAGGGTGACGGGCGCCACGGGGTCGAGGGCGGGCCCGGCGGTCGGTGCCCAGGGGCCGCAGAGGGGATGGGGCTGGGCCCAGGGGCCGCACGAGGTGGATTGCGCGACACCGAGCGCCTGTGTCGTGCCGGTCCGGTCACAGATCCGGGTCGGCAAGGCGAGGGAGGTGTCCTCCGCGAGGGCGGTGGAGAGCATGGATGCGGGAAGGGGGACGAAGCATCCCTGCTGGTTGCACACGCCGTCACCCTCGGTCTGCACCGCGGTGGCGAGGTCTGCTCTCACCCCGACGCTCCTGCAGGTCGCGGCGTCGAGGAATCTCGGGACTGGCAGCGCGAAGCAGTCGGTGACGGAGAAGCAGGTGCCGTCGCCCGAGCCGTCTCCGCCCCCGAACACGTCCTCCGGTGCGTAGTCCGGGAGGTCCGCGGGAGGGACGAAGGCTGGCACGCAGGCGCCCTCGTGGCACGTCTGGAGGTCGGCCGGGTTCGCCTCTCCTCCCGGGCAGACCACCCCGTCACAGAACCACGAGAGCGGCAGGCGCAGCATGCCCACCGCCCCCTCCGTGGCGCGGGTCACGGCCTGGCGGGTGACGCGCGGGACGCCGCCCTTGAGCGCCGTGGCGCGGAAGGTGACGAGCGCGGTGGGGTCGTGGACGACGACGCCCAGGGTGGCGGGGAGCTGGAGGGCATCGCCCGCGGTGGGGAAGTCCGAGGCGAACTGCACCTCGCCGCCGGTGACGATCTCGATGGAGACCTGCTCGATGTCCTTCGGCACGGCGAGATCGCTCTCGAGCACGATCATGATCTCGGCGGGGCCGTCGACGCAGCCCGGGGCCGTCGACGCGAGGAGCGCGATCATGGCGAGGCCACGGAGGCGCCGCGCGGGAGAGGAGCGGGGGATCACTTGGTGAGTGGCTTGAGCTTCATGTTGGAGAGGGAGTAGGGGTCCGCCGAGGACGCCGCAGGCGGAGGCTCAGGGGCCTGCGGTGGCGCCGCTGCCTCGGGGCGTCCCGCACTGGATGCGGGCTTCCTGCCGGAGGCGGCCGGGGTCGCTGCCGCGGAGACGGCGGGCGTGGCAGAGGGCTCGGGCGCGTCTGGCGCGGGCGGCGAGGTGGAAGGCGCAGAGGTTGCCGCGGAGGGCGCCGTGATCGCCTGAGGGGACGCGGCGGCCTTCGCGGCGGTGGTCCCAGGGTCCGTGTCGCCCGGCGCGGTCGGCAAGGTCGGCAAGGTCGGCAAGGTCGGCAAGGTCGGCAAGGTCGGCAAGGTCGGCAAGGTCGACGAGGTCGGCAAGGTCAGTGCGGTCGGCGAGGTCGAAGGATGCGTCGGCGCGTGGGTGAGGGTCGTCCGCAGGAACGCGCCCACCACGCCTGCGGCGAGCGCGCCGAGGGCGGTGGCCGCCATCAGGCTGCGGCGCCGCGCAGGCGCGACCTCCACGGCCGGGGCCGACATGCCGGCGTTGCGGTAGATCGCTTGCACCCGGTCGATGGAGGGCCGCGCCCGTGGGGGCGCCAGCGCGCGCAGGTCGCGCGAGAGGGCGGCGATGTCGGGGTAGCGGTGGGCCGGGTCCTTCTCCATGCAGCGCCGGACGATCTTCTCAAGATGCCGCGGCGCGTCCGGGCGGCGGGGGCGCAGCGAGGGCGCGACCTCGAAGAGGATCTGCTGGCGCAGCTCGGACATGGTGGAGGCCGCGAAGGGGGGCGCGCCCGCGACGAGCTCGAAGAGGATGGCGCCGATGGACCAGATGTCCGTCGCGGGCCCCACGCTGCGCGCCGAGGTGAGCTGCTCAGGGGACATGTACAGGGGGGAGCCGAGGACCTGCCGGGTGCGGGTCATGTGCAGGCTCGCTGGCGGCTCGTTGCCGTCGCGGGGCAGGGTCTTGGAGATGCCGAAGTCGAGGACCTTGATGGTGGGAGAGCCGTCGGGGCGGCGGGCGAGGAAGAGGTTCGAGGGCTTGAGGTCGCGGTGCACGATGCCGATGGTGTGCGCCTCGGCGATGGCCTCGCAGGCCTGCAGCACCAGCTCGATGGCGTCCCGCACCGGCATCGGCCCTTCGCGCACCAGCACCTCGGCGAGGTCCTGGCCGTCGAGGTACTCCATGACGATGTACGGGATGCCGCTCGGTAGCTTGCCCACGTCGAGGACCCGGGCCACGTGCTCGCCCTTGATCTTCGCGGCGGCGCGGGCCTCGTGCATGAAGCGCGCGAGCGCCTGGCCGCTCTCCAGCGACTCGGGCAGGAGGAGCTTCAGCGCCACCCGCTCGCGCAGCTCCACGTGCTCGGCGGCGAGCACCTGGCCCATGCCGCCCTTGCCGAGGACACGCTCGATCCGGTACTTGCCGGCGAGCACCGTGCCGGGCTCGACGTTCAGCGCTTCCACCCCCACGAGGCCCGAGGCGAGGGTGCCGGAGGGCGGGACGAGCGCCGTCTCGGCGTTGGGGTGGACGTCACCCCGGGCACCCACCGGAGGCTCACCTTTCAGCAGCGTATGGACGTCTCCCCGGGCGTCCGCCGGAGGGTCGTTGTCCTCCAGCGTATCGTGCTCGGGGACCCTGGGCTCCGGCTCCATGCGCTTGCTCTTTTGTACAGCGGATGCGCCAGGAAAGGCGGGGAAAGGCAGGGAGACGTTGCCCTTCGACGCCCTTTTCCTCACATGACCACGACGGTCAGGCGACCTCGGACGAGGCTGCCTCCTGGAGGAGCGCCCAGCAGTGGCGCACGTGATCCATGGTCTGCCGCGGGTTACCGATGTTCACCCGGATGGTGTACCGGCCGCCGAGGCGGGTGTGTGACAGGAAGATCTGCCCGCTCCGGTTGACGTGGTCGAGGATCGCCTCGTTGAGCGCGTCGATTTCCTGCCGCACCTCGGGCTCGTCTTCACGACCGGCGAGCGCGACGGGCACGTGGCGCAGGCACACGGTGGCGAACGGGATCGGCGCCATGCGCTGGAAGGTGGGGTGCGCGTCCACCCATCCCCCGAGCTCCTGCGCCATCCGGCAGTGCTCGCGCACGCGCGCGGCCAGGCCCTCCGCGCCGAAGTAGCGGATCAGCATCCACATCTTCAGCGCCCTGAAGCGCCGGCCGAGCTGGATGCCGTACTCGTGGTAGTCGTGCGCCTCGCCCTGCTGGCGCACCCGCAGGTACTCCGGCACCAGGCTGAACGCGTCCCGGAACACCTCCGGGGAGCGGAAGAGGAGCAGCGAGGCGTCGAACGGCGTGAACAGCCACTTGTGGGGGTTCACCACGATCGAGTCGGCGTGCTCCCAGCCCTGGAAGAGGTGCCGCATCTCGGGAGCCACCGCCGCGGCGCCCCCGTAGGCCGCGTCCACGTGGAGCCACAGCCGCTCGCGGCGGCAGATGGCGGCGATCTCCGCCGTGGGATCGATGCTCGTGGACGAGGTGGTGCCGATGGTGGCCACCACGCAGAAGGGCAGGAAGCCCGCGGCCCGGTCCTCCGCGATGGCCGCGGCGAGCGCGTCGGGGCGCATGCGGAAGACCTCGTCGACCGCGACGCGACGCACGCCGGCGCGGCCGACGCCGGAGACGATGGCCGCCTTCTCCAGCGAGGAGTGGGTCTCGGTGGAGCAGTACATCCGCAGCCGCCCGACCTCGGGTCTGCCAGCGAGGCCCTCGTCGCGGGCGTCGAGGCCCGGGACGACGTGGCGCGCCGCGACGAGGGACAGCAGCGACGAGATGGAGGCTGTGTCGGTGAACATCCCATCGAAGATGTCGGGGAGGCCGAAGAGCTGGCGCAGCCAGGAGACGGTGACCTCCTCGACCTCGGTCGAGGCCGGGGCATTTCGCCACAGCATGACGTTGGAGTTCAGGCCCGCGGCGAGCCACTCGCCGAGGATCCCCGGGCCGGTCGCGACCGAGGGGAAGTAGGCCATGAACCCCGGGTGCTGCCAGTGGGTGATGTTCGGCTCGATGATGCGGGCGTAGTCCCCGAGGATCGCGTCGAGCGCCTCGGGGGCAGAGGGGGGCGCCGCGGAGAGCTGTCGGCGCACGTCTCCCGGCTCGATCGGCGGCAAGATGGGCAGCGCCTCGAGCCGTTCGAGGTATCCGGCCACCTGCTCGACCACCCGCGCGCCGGCTTCGCGGAAGTCGGCGGGGCTCATGTCACCAAGTCCACGTTGAGCGTCATGCAGGCGGTGGGCGTCCGTCATCGCGGCTCTGATAGGATGCCCAGGTCCAGGGACCAAGATGAAAGGTGTGGCATGCGGATCCATGGCGTTGGTGCCTTCGTCCTCTATGCGAACGACCCCGAGGCGCTCAGCACGTTCTACGGACGCCTCCTTGGGGTGACATTCACGCGCGCGGGAGCGCGCCGCTTCGAAGCGCGCGTGGGCTCCGAGAGCGGGCCGCGCCTCGTCCTGGAGGGCAGCGCGGAGCCGCTCGGCGAGGGGGCGCGAGATGCCGCGCTGCTGTTCCTCGTGGACGACCTCGGCGCGCTCGTGCGGAGGCTCGAGCACCGCGGGATCGACCTGCATCGGGACGAGGAGGTCGACGGCAAACGCCGCGCCTGGATCCGCGATCCCGAAGGGCGCTCCGTGGCGCTGGAGCAGGCGCCGCCCGTCGAGGCAGGGGCCTCCCTCGACGCCGGAGAGGCGCGAGCGGGAGCGCCCGGCGTGCCCGGCGTGCCCGGCGTTGCAGAGAGAAGCGCCTCCGGAGCCGAGGTCACCGCGGTGGCGTCCGTACGCCTCGCACCCGCGGGCGCGGTGGCGGACATGCCGTTCGCCGCCCCGGGAGCGCTGCCTGACATGGCCCCGGGAGCCGGCGAGAAGGACACCCTGCCGGGGGCGACGGCCCAGGCGGCGGAGGACCTCGCGGCGCAGGCCTCGACCACGGCGGAGTCCGCGGCGACCGACGACGGGAGCACGCGCAAGGAGGTCGAGGTGACGCAGCAAGGGTCGAAGCAGGAGGAGGGCGCGGCCAGCACAGGCGCGGACGCGCCCGAGGCCGGACGCGCGGGCGAGAACGCAGGCGAGAACGCGGGCGAGAACGCAGGCGAGAACGCAGGCGAGGGGGATGAGCGTGAGGGCGACGCCGGCAGCCCCAGCATGGTGCCGGCGCCGCCGGAGCACGTGGGCGCCCCGGCGCCGCTCATCGTCTCGGTCAGGCCGGACAAGCTGTCTTCCCAGTTCGGCGGGACGCTCAGGCTCCTCGGCGCCAACTTCGCCGACGGCTGCAAGATCCGCTTCGGGGGGGCAGTGTGTGATGCGCGGCGGATCGACACGGGGCTCATCGAGGTGAACGCACCGCCGCGTGCCCCTGGCCCTTGCCCCATCGAGGTGGAGAACCCCGACGGGCAGGGTGTCGCGGGCGCCGTCCTGTATGCGAGCGGCCCCGAGATCGCCCACCTCCTGCCCGCCGAAGGCCCCCCTCGGGGAGGGACCGAGGTGCTCATCGAGGGCACCGGCTTCGAGCAAGGGTGCGTCGTCTCGTTCTACGGCACCCGCTCGCCGGAGGTGCGGTTCGAGAGCGCGACGCGGGTGTGGTTCGTCACCCCCGCGCAGGACGAGGGGCCGCTGCGGGGCGAGGTGAGGCTGACCAACCCCGATGGGCTCTCGTGCGCCGCGCCTCAGGGCTTCTCCTACCGCCTCGGCAACCCCCGGCTCTTCGCGGTGTCGCCGGATCGCGGCTACCTCGGTGGCACGAAGCGCATCACCGTCACCGGCAAGGACCTGGAGTCCGGGTGCGTGGGCCGCATCGGGGGTCAGGCCGCAGCGACCACCTGGCGCAACGCCAACACGGTGGACCTCATCGTGCCGCCCGTGGAGCAGCCCGGCGCGGTGGACGTGGAGATCGAGAACCCCGACGGGCAGATCGCGCGTGCGCCGGGGGCGTTCACGTACGAGCTGCCGCCAGCGCCGCCCAAGCTGATCGAGGTGCGCCCGGCTCAGGGCTTCCTCGGCGGAGGGCAGGAGATCCACCTGCACGGCGACAACTTCGACGAGGCGACGGTGGTCCGGATCGGCGAGATCCGGGTGAGCGCGCAGGTCGTCAGCCGCAACGAGCTCGTCATCGAGCTACCGCCGCGCGCGCAGCCCGGCGTGGTCGCCATCGATCTCCTCGACGGCAGCGGCGTCCTGGTACGACGGGAAGACGGGTTCACGTACGTCGAGCGACCGGCTCCCCGGATCACCGGGGTCACCCCCCGCACCGGCCCTCTCTCCGGTGGCACGCGGGCGGTCATCGAGGGCGAGCACTTCACCTCGAACGTGTCCGTGCGGGTCGGCAAGCAACCCCCCAGCCGGGTCGTGGTGCGGTCCGCCACCCAGATCGAGATCGTCACCCCCGCCTCCCGGGAAGCGGGCTTCGTCGACGTGGAGATCACCTCGCCCGAGGCGGGTCACACCGTCGCCAAGAGCGCTTTCCGGTACGAGGCAGCCCCCCCGCCGGTCATCGAGTCCGTGGCCCCGAACCGGGGCACCGTGGACGGCGGGACGGAGCTGAGCATCAGTGGCAAGGGCTTCAGCGCAGACAGCAAGATACTCATCGGCGGCAAGCCGGCCGGGCGCGTCAAGGTGGTGAACGCCACCACGATCGACGCCACGACGCCGCCTGGATCGGACGGACAGATGGTCGACGTCGTGGTGCGCAATCCTGACGGCAAAGAAGCATCTTCCAGACGTGCCTTTCAGTACGACGCGCGGTATCGAGGCTAGATGCTGCCCAGCAATGATGATCGGGACGACGTGATCCGGGGGTTGGAGGAGGAGCTCCAGCACGCCCAGCGGAAGCTCGCGCTCCTGTACCGTCAGGCGCCCGTCGGCGTCATCGAGTGGGATGGGAACTTCAAGGTCACCGAGTGGAACGCCACGACCGAGCGCATCTTCGGCTACTCGCGCGACGAAGCGCTCGGGAAGTTCGGGCCGGAGTTGGTCGTCGGCGAAGACCTGAAGCCCCACATCCAGACCTACTGGGACAGCATCGTCGCGCAGCGGCTCACGACCAGCACCGTCAACGAGAACATCCGCAAGGACGGGCGCGTCATCGTCTGCGAGTGGCACAACGCGGTCCTCGCCGACAGCGACGGGAGGATCATCGGCGTCACCTCGCTCGTGTTCGACGTCACCGAGCGCCACCAGGCCGAGCAAGCCTTGCGGCAGCGCGAGCGCGCGCAGGCAGCCACCATCGACCAGCTCTCCACGCCCGTGCTCGACCTGTGGCAGGGCATCGTCGCCGTGCCCATCCTCGGCGCGCTCGACACCGGACGCGCCGCGCGCATGACCGAGGCCGTCCTCGCGGCGATCGTGGATCGAACAGCGGCCTACACCATCCTCGACCTCACGGGCGCCGAGTCCCTGGACGCCTCCATCGCCGGTCACCTCGGCCAGCTCGTGCGCGCCGTCCGGCTCCTCGGCGCGACCTGCCTGGTGTCGGGCATGGGCCCGGGCCTGGCGCGCCTGCTCACCGAGCACGGCGTCGCGCTGGAGGTGCAGAGCTTCGGGACGCTGCGCGCGGCCCTCGCCTTCGCCCTCACCGCCGCCCGCTCCGGGGCGCAGGTCGGGCGCCGCGGTTGAGGGCTCCCCTGCGCCCGGGCCGCAGCGTCGCCTCTGCCCTCACCCTCGCCGTGAGCGCGGCCTTGCTCTTCGGCTCGGGCGCGGCGGCGCTCGTCTACCAGATCGCCTGGCAGCGCGAGTTCCGCCTGATCTTCGGCTCGTCGACCGCGGCCTCCGCCGCCGTGCTCGCCATCTTCATCGGAGGCACCGGCGCTGGCAGCCTGCTGCTCGGCAAGCGCGCCGACGCGCACCCGCGCCCCCTCCGCCTCTACGCCGCCCTGGAGCTCGCGATCGCTGCCCTCGCCGCGATCTCCCCTCCCCTGTTCGACCTCGCGCGCGCCGCCTACCGCAGCGTGGGCGGCACCTTCCACCTCGGCATGGGCGCCGGCACCCTCCTCCGCCTGCTGCTCGCGGCCCTGGTGCTCGGCGCGCCCACCGTGCTCATGGGCGGCACCCTGCCCGCCGCGGTCCGCAGCGTCGCGCCCGCGTCGGACGCGCGCCGCCGCGTGGTGGGGCTGCTCTACGCGGCGAACACCCTGGGGGCCGTGGTCGGCTGCACCAGCGCCACCTTCGGCCTCCTGGAGGCCCTGGGCACGCGACGCACCCTGTGGGCCGCCTGCGCCGCCAACGCCGTGGTCGCGCTGCTCGCGTGGGCCCTCTCCACACCCTCGCGCACCTCCACCATGCAGCACGCAGCGCGCGCGCCGCACGCGCAGGCCCCTGCGAACGTCCCGACCCCTCCCTCCACCGAACCTGCGCCTCCGCCCGTGCCTGCGCCAGTGCCGGTCCCGGTCCCGGAGGCCGCTCCCTCTCCCGCCGAAGCCCCTCCCCTGCCCTCCCGCTTCGTCCTCGCCTTCGCCGCGCTCTCGGGCTTCGTCTTCTTCTGGATGGAGCTCGTCTGGTACCGGATGCTGGGGCCTCTCCTCGGCGGCACCGTCTACACCTTCGGGCTCATCCTCGCGGTCGCGCTGCTCGGCATCGGCCTCGGAGGCCTCGCCTACGGCGCCACGCCGCGCCGCGCGCGCGCCACGTCAGGTGGGCTCGCCCTCACCTGCGCCATCGAGGCCCTCGGCCTGGCCATCCCTTTCGCGCTCGGTGACCGCATCGCGCTTCTGGCCCTCGCGGTCCGCCCCGACGCCGGCGCGCCCCTCACCCACTACCTCCCTGGCTGGTTCGCCATCACCGCCATCGTCATCCTGCCCGCCGCGCTCGTGGCCGGCGTGCAGTACCCGCTGCTCATCGCCCTGCTCGGCGCTGGCCGCGAGCAGGTCGGGCGCCACGTGGGCACGGCCGCCGCCTGCAACACGCTCGGCGCGATGGCTGGCTCGCTCCTCGGCGGCTTCATCCTCCTGCCGGGCCTCAATGCGGTCGGCTCGTGGCGCGCCGTGGTGGTCGCGCTGGTGCTGATGGGCCTCGCCGCGTGGCTGTACCCGGCGCGCGCGTGCCTCCGCGCCAGCAGCGATGACCTCCGCCCGGCGCATGGGCGCGCGTGGCGCCGCCTCCCCCTCGCCGCGCCCCTCCTCATGGCCCTCGCGCTCCTCGCCCTCGCGGCCGACGGCCCCACCGCCGCCTTCCGCCACAGCCCCATCGGCGCGGGGCGGGTCGACGCGGTCTACCTGAGCACACCGGCCTTCGCCCGCTCCTTCCTCCAGAGCGCCCGCGAGGTGATCGTCTGGGAGACCGAAGGCCGGGAGAGCAGCGTCGCCCTCGATGCCACCGACGGCCTGGCCATGGTCGTGAACGGCAAGGTCGACGGCAACGCCCGCGGCGACGCCTCCACCCAGGTCATGGGTGGCCTCCTCGGCGCCGCGCTCCACCCCGCGCCCGAGAGCGCCATGGTCATCGGCTTCGGCACCGGCAGCTCCGCGGGCTGGCTCGCCGCCGTCCCTTCCATCACCCGCGTCGACGTCGCCGAGCTGGAGCCCGCCATGCGCGAGATCGGCGCGCGCTGTGCCCCCGTGAACCACGACGCCCTCCGCAACCCGCGCCTGCGCATGCTCGTGGGCGACGCGCGCGAGATCCTCCTCACCGTCCCTGCCCGCTACGACGTCATCTTCTCCGAGCCCTCCAACCCCTACCGCGCCGGCGTCGCCAGCCTCTTCACCCGCGAGTACTACGAGGCCGCCCGGAGCCGGCTCAACCAGGGCGGGCTGTTCCTGCAGTGGGTGCAGGCCTACGAGATCGACGCAGGCACCCTGCAGACGCTCTATGCCACCCTCGGATCGGTCTTCCCCCACGTGGAGACCTGGTACATCGGCTGGCACGACCTCTTGCTCGTCGGCTCGATGGAGCCGCCCCGGCACGACGCCCGCGCCCTGCGCGCCCGCCTCGCGGAGCAGCCCTACCGTGACGCCCTCGCGCTCGCGTGGCGCACGGAGAGCCTGGAGGGCTTCCTCGCCCACCACCTCGCGCCTCCCGCCTTCGCCTCTGCATTCATGGCGCGCCCGGGCCAGGCGGTGAACACCGACGACCGCAACCAGGTCGAGTTCGGCTTCGCCCGCCACGTGGGCCACTTCAGCAGCGTCGACGACCTCTTCACGCCCCTGCGCAAGGACGGGTCCCACCGCCCCGTGCTGCTCCACGACGACGTGGACTGGGCGCGCGTCGAAGAGGAGCGGCTCTTCCAGATCGCGGGCGACGGCACCGAGCCCGAGGTCCCCGAGAACCTCGCCCCCGATCAGGAGGTGCGCGCGCAGGCGGCCGTCAACTGGGTGGCCGGCAACATCGACGGGGCGCTCGCGAAGTGGCAGTTCCAGGAGCGGGCTCCCCTGAGCATCAACGAGCGCTCCCTCGTCGCCGAGGGCCTCGCCAATGCCGGCGATGACGCCGCCCTCCCGATCATCGCCGCGCTCGAACGCACCCACCCCCTCGAAGCCGGCGCCCACCGCGCCCGCCTCACCTTCCGCAAGGGCGACCGGGCCAGGGCGGCGACCCAGCTCGCGCAGGTCTTCACCGGCCTGCGCGCGGACCCCTGGCCCTCCACCTCCGTGATCGGCCGCGCGCTCACGCTCGCCACGGACATGGCCACCGCGGCGCCGCCAGGGCAGCCAGGCGTTTCACCCGATCCGGTGGCCAGGCTCCTGTTCGACGCGCTGGAGCAGCCTTTCTCCGTGCTGGTGCTCGAGCAATCCCGCAAGCTCACCCGCGTCGCCATCGCCCGCTCCCAGGCCGAGCACGACCTCTGCGTGGCCGCCTTCGCCGCGCTGGAGCCTCACCCCCCCTGGGATCGCGAGCAGCTCGACGCGCGGCGCACCTGCTACGCCCGCTGGAACCACCCGCTCGCCCGCGACGCAGCCCGCGATCTCGACCGCTTCGATGCCTGCCACGACCTGCGCGGCTGGCTCTTCTGTCTGTAGACGGCGAGGTGACGTCGACCGTGTCTCAGCGGCGTGACGAGGGCACCGCCTGGGACACGGGCGCCTCGCCGGGGCGCGCATGCCGCACGTGCCGCCAGCTCCGCGCCATCTCCAGCGCCGAGGCCAGCGTGCTGCAGGGTGTCAGCCCCGCGAAGTCCAGGCCTTGCGCCACCGCTTCCCGCGCGCTCTCGGGCGACAGGCCGCACACGATGGCGCGTGCTCCGAGGAGGCGCGCCGCCTGCGCCGCGCGCTCGATCACGTGCGCGACCTGGCCGTGGAGCCTCGGCACCCCCGTCACGTCCAGGATCACCGTGTCCGCACCCATCTCTGCGGCGCGCCCGAGCAGCGCCGTGGTCACCAGCTCCGCCCGCGCCGCGTCCACGTCCCCGATGAGCGGGACGAGCAGCACGCCGCGCTCCACGTAGAGCACCGGGCACGAGAGCTGCCGGATCAACGCCAGCAGATCCTCCTGCTGCGCCCGCGCGTCCTCGAGCTCCCGGATCTTCTCCTCCAGCACCTGGCGGTGGGTGTTCTCCTTCTCCTTCGCTGCCTTCAGCGACTTGGCCACCCGCTCGACCATGTTGGCGAGGATCCCCAGCTCGTCCCGCCGCGCGATCTGGGCGATGTCGTCGTAGCGTCCCTGCAGCACCCGGAGCAGCCCGGTCCCGATGCTGCGGACCATCTCCAGCTCCTCGGCGGACAGCCGGCTCGTGAGCGAGCCCTCCACGCTGCCACCGCCCCCCGGTGCCTCGTTCGCCATCATCCCGACCACCGCACGTCGAGCACGCAGCACCGCGCCCCATCGCGCATGCAGGGCGCGTGGGTGATGCTCACGTCGCGCACCTCCCACGAGTCGAGCAGCCCTTGCAGTGCCCCCTCCTCGAAGTGGCAGTTGAACGGCTGCTCCATCTCCACCCGGGCCGCGCCTGGGCCGAGCATGGTGGAGCGGAACTCGCCGCGGCCGCCGCGGACCGCGAACTTCCAGAAGGCGGGGAGCTGCTCGATCATCTGCACGCAGCTCGTGATGCCCGATTTCTCCAGCTCGGGGCGCAGCATGAAATAGATGCTCTGCCCCATCAGCTTCGGGAGCTCCGGATCGCGATCCTCGAGCTCGTTCAGGATCGTCTCCATGTGCTGCCCGTCGTACCAGCACTCCGGATCGATGGCCCGGAGCGCGTCGAGCGTCTCCGCGCTCAGCTCCGGAGCGGCCACGGTGCTCAACAGGGTGAAGAGGAATCCCTGGTTCAGCACCATGCCTTCCGTCACCTCCGGCGGCGGCGGCGGCAACGGGGTCAGTATGAGCGGAGCGCGGCGCAGGAACCTGACCATGAGGTCATCTTCCGCGCCACCACGCGCAAGTCAAGATCGCGCCGGAGAACCGCCCCGGCCATGTCGGACACGGCGGTGCGGCGCGCCTGTACAGCGCGCCCATCCGTGCAGCGCCGCGCACGCCCCGCGTCGACGGGGCGCGGCACCACGGCCCTATTTGATGACGCCGCACCCGATGCGCGCCCCGGCGTTGCCCGAGGGCTGGCCGAAGTCGTCGGGGGCTGCGTGCAGGATGATCGCGTGACCGATCACGTCGGTCGCGGCCCCATCGCCCAGGGTCCACTGCGTCGACCGGTAGGTCAGAGAGCCGTTCCCGTCGGCGCCGATGGTGATGTTCCCGAGGTCACCGAGGTGAGACATCTCCTCGCCCGGCTGTCCGTGCTCGTGCATCTCCGGATTCCAGTGATCCCCTGCGGAGGTCCCGTCGCCGTCGCACACCCCGTTCTGGTGGATGTGAAGGCCGTGCTCCCCGGGAGGCGCCCCCATGAGGGTCACCACCACGGTCACCTCGGCCCCCGACAGGCTGAACATGGCCGTGCCGCTCACGCCGCTGGCCTCCAGCGCCCCGATCTCGGCGCTCGCGCTGCTCACGCCCGAGCTGCCACCTCCTCCATCGCCGCCGCTGCCGCCGCTTCCTCCCGATCCCCCATCGCCATCGTCATCGCACGCCGCAGTCCCCACCACGAGGAGCAACGCCGACAGCCCAGCACCGAGACACTTCAAGGAACCACGCATGAGTCTCCTCCCAGGTTCGATCCAGATGATCGCTGGGTTCATGGGGCCAGGGCCGCGCTCCGCAATGGATCGCCCCTGGGATGGCGACAAACCGACGCAGTTACGTGCGCGCAGCCTTCAAGGGCCATGGGCCGATCACCAGCGATGGCGCATCGGGTCACGCCCTACGGCGTTCGACGCGGCTTCGGTACGAAGCTCACTGGATCTCGCTGGGATTGATGCGCTTCCGGGAGAGCTGCGGCGCCGACGAGGCCGCGCGCACGGGGCGGGCCCTGGAAGACGTCGAAGGCTTTGGTGGCGCCGCTCCGCTGCTGGCAGGGGCGAGCGCGCGCGGGGTCGAGGCGTTCTCCGGCGCACGCTGCACCACCGCCTCGGGAGAGGGCGCTGGCTCGGTCGCGGCGATCGCGGCAGTCACCAAAGGGTTCACCACGCCCGCGGGTTGCTGTCGCGGCACCTGCCTTGCGGTGCTGGGTGGACCTTCCGCGCTCGACGTGCCCTCTGCCGTGGCATCGAGATCCAGGTGCTTTCGTTCGTGCGCCAGAGCAGCGAACACCGCGCCGCCCAGCAGCATCACCAGGCCGGCTCCGCCGAGCGCCAGGACATGGCGCGCGCGCTTGTGCGGCTTCGCCTCGACAGCCCTGTTCTCCCGCTGACCCTCGTCTCCCCGCGCGCTCCCCTCGCTCCCGCGCGCGCTCCCCTCGTCTCCCCGCGCGCTCCCCTCGCTCCCACGCCCGCGCTCCTCGCTCCCACGCCCGCGCTCCTCGCTCCCACGCCCGCGCTCCTCGCTCCCACGCCCGCGCTCCTCGCTCCCGCGCCCGCGCTCCTCGCTCCCACGCCCGCGCTCCTCGCTCCCGCGCGCACCGCCGGTCGATCCCACGCCCGTCACCGCGAACGCGAGGTCCCGTGACGCGTACGAGCGGCTCGCCCGGAGCGACAGGGGTCCCCCGGCGATCTGCTCGAGCGCCTCGATCATCTCCCCGAGCGACTGGAACCGCTGCGCGCGGTCGCGCGAGAGCGCGCGCTCGAAGAAGCCATCGAGAGGCGCCGGCAGATCCCCGACGATCTGTGTCGCCCGCGGGCAAGGACCGGTGAGGATCTTGGAGAGCACCATCCCGAGCTGCTCACCCCCGAAGGGCAGCTCTCCCGTGAGCATCCGGAACAGGATCACGCCCAGCGCCCAGAGGTCGCTGCGGTGGTCGACCTCCTCGCCGCGGACCTGCTCCGGGCTCATGTAGTGCGGCGAGCCCAGAAGCTCTCCGGGGCGCGTCACCTTCCCGAGCACCTGACCGAGGGTGTCCTTGACGATCCCGAAGTCGAGGATCTTGACGATCTCTCCTTCCTCCTCGGTCCGCGCCAGGAACACGTTGGCGGGCTTCAGGTCGCGGTGGACCAGGCCGGCGTCGTGCGCCCTCCGGATGGCCCTCGCCACCTGGGCGAAGATCCCCACCGCTTCCTGGAGCGAGAGCCGGCGGACGCGATCGAGCCGCGCCCCGAGATCCTCGCCCTCCAGCAGCTCCATCACCAGGTAAGGCATGTCCGCGTCGATCCCGTAATCGACGACGTGCACCACGTGGGGGCTGCGCAGCTTCGCGGCGATGCGCGCCTCACGCTCGAAGCGCGTCACCGAGTCCGGCGAGGTCGAAAGCCCCTCGTGCATCAGCTTGAGCGCGACCGGCAGGCCCAGCACCACGTGCTTGGCCTCCCAGACGGAGCCCATGCCGCCGCGCGAGAGCAGCCGCTCGACGCGGTACTTCTCTCCGATGACGGCCCCCGGGGTCACCAGCATCGCCCAAGCTCCCCTCGACCGTGCCCCCTCATCCCGCTGGAACGATACCGTGCAGACACCGAACGGCAAGGCACGTCGACGGCGTCCGACGCGTCCGACGCGTCCGACGCGGCCGACCTGGCGATGGTCCAGGACGATGACGCCGTCGCGAACGACGCCGCGGACGACGCGTCATGCCTCCGCCTTCACGCCGGGCAGCCGCGTGAAGCGCAGCGGCCCCTCCGACGAGACGAGCGGCGCGAGGGTGCGGTCGACCATCACCTCGGTCAGGTCGCGCTCCTCGCCGTTCACCAGGCAGCACCGCTGCACGAGCCGCATCACCTGCGAGTAATCGACGTGGTCCAGGTTGTGCGCCAGACCGAGGGTCTGCCACATCTTGTGCGCCCCGAACTTGCGCGGCGCCGCCTCGTCGTACCAGCCGTAGTTCGCCGACACGTTGCGCGTCCCTGCCAGCCGGTTGGTGAGTACCCAGTGCTTGCCCACGTTCTCGATGAGCCCCTGCCGCCCCGCGTAGGCCGCCTCCACCTTGGTGTGGTGCTGGATCATCCGCGAGGTGTAGCCCATCGCTCCGTCGGGCTTCTGGATGCAGGGCTTCAGCTTCACCGCCGCCTGCTCCCAGATCAGATCGCACACCTTCGTCGTCGGCAGCACGCACCCGAGCAGGTCCGCGATCCGCTGCGCCGTCCGGGCGCTCACGCTCACCCGCACCGAGCCCTGCTCATCGCCGACCCGCAGCGCGTCGGCGCTCACGAAGAGCACCAGCTCGTGCTCCTTGTGCTTGCTCACCACCTCGACCCAGGTGGTCTGTGTGGTGCGCGCGTCGCGCACCGCCTGGAGGATCGCGTCTTCCCGGCCGAAGCTCGGCTTCTCGGGCAATCCCCGCATGAACTCTCCGCACCACCCGGCGATCGTCTGTTCCTGCACCTGGGCCTCCTTCTTCGGACGTTCCAGGATACCCCAACACCCGACCTCACGCCGGTCTCACCCGTTCGCGCCGATCCCGAGGTCATGGGGAGCAGGGAAATGACGAACGGGGCGAGCCCTTTTCAGGACCCGCCCCGAGCCAGCGCCTTACGGCGTACTGCGTGACGCGGTGCCGCGCCGCGTGGCGTTACTCGTTCGCCTTCTGGCGCGCCTCGCCCTTCAGCTCCTTGGCCTTGCCCTCGGCCTGCATCTGCTCGTTGTCGATGAGGGCACCCACGCGGTTCTTGATGGCCCCCACCACCTCCTCGGTCTTGCCCTGGGCGCGCTCGGCGGCCTTGGCGGCCTCCTGCTTGGCCTCGCCCTTCAGCTCCTTGGCCTTGCCCTCGGCCTCCATCTGCTCGTTGCCGATGAGGGCGCCGATGCCCTTCTTGATCTTGCCCCCGAGCTCCTCGGCAGCACCCTCGGCACGATTGCTCTCGTTGCTCATCGCATTCTCCTCTGCGGTGGTGATTCACCAGCGCGTGAACGGGCGCTTCACCGAGAGTACTTGCCGGGAAGCGCGCATCAGGGACAGCAGCGACAGCAGCAACGGCCGTGCCGACGATACGTGGCTGCGCCTGGGACACTCCACCCCCACGCCTGCCCCTGCCTGCGCCTCCAGGGGAGCAGTCGCTGCCCATCGCCTCCGCCTCTGTGTCGCTTTTACCCGCCGAACCCGCAGGTCACCTGGATCTCCCTCGGGCAACCCCCGGGGGTTGGCAAGGGGTCACCCACGCTTCATCCGCCCCGGGTGCCGCCAGCTCACCTGATGGCTGCCGGGACCTTCAAGCGGCCATGGGCAGCGAGCACCTTGAGGCGCTCCAGGGTCTGGATCGCCCGCCACTCCAGCCCTGCCGCCGGAGTCCACGCCGCCCAGCCCACCGTCCACCCCCCGTCCTCCGCCTGCTCCCCCACGAGCGCGTCGAGGTGCGCCTCGATCAGCCGCTCGTCGAACCACCGCCGCGCGAGGCACCCAGGGTGCGGCGCAAACTCCAGGGGCATCATCACCTCCCCGGCGTGCCCCCCAGCCTGCGCCTCCAGGGCGACGATCCCGCCCGGCTCCAGCAAGACCTCCCCGAGCCTCTGCGCCGCCTGCGCGGCCCGCGCCCGCTCCGGCGCGTGATCGAGGAACACCAGGGCCGCGCGGCTCTCGTAAGCGATCTGCAGGAGCGGCACCCTCTCCTTCGCCGCCGCCGCCGCCGCCACCCGGCCCGGCATCGCCTCGATGGCCTCCCAGCAGAACGCCGTCGCGCGCGCGACCCATGGCGCCGTCACCCCGTGCTTGTGCAGCAGGCCCACGAGGCTCGCCGTCGGCAGCAGACACCCCGGCAGCACGCCCTCCGCGGGCGCCCACCATGGCGCATGGGGATAGCGCGGCACGTCGGACAGCACGTTGGGAATCCCGCCATCCGCCGCCACCAGGCCTCCGAGGTAGCCGAGCGCGGCCTCCACCATCGGGTCCTGCAAGCTCCCCACCTCGTCGAGCACCCGCAGCGCCGCCTCCACGCAGAGGGGCTGGCTCACCGGCCCCCGGAAATCGGGCTCGATCGCCTCCCCGAAGCCGCCATCGGCATTCTGGTAGGGCCGCAGCGCCTGCACCACGCGCGCGCCCTCCCCTCCGCGGAACAGGCGCGCAAACCGCAGCCGTTCGAGCAACCGCCCCGACAGCCACACGAACCGCTCGGCCGCCTCGAAGGCAGCCAGATCGACCTCTCGCATGGCCGGAGCATGCAGCGGCCGCCCCCGGCCATCTTGTCGAAATCGGACATCCCCTACACCCAGCGCCCCCAGCGCACCCAGCGCTCCCCTTGGAGTCCCTCAGCGCACCCTCTCCCGCAGTGCCGCGGGCGTCAGCCCCCCGAGGGCCATGGTCTCGTGGGCCAGGTGGGCCTGATCGGCGTAGCCCACCGCCACTGCGAGCCGCGCCAGGGGCACCTCGGGCTCCGCCTGCATCCTGCGCATCGCCTCCTGGAACCGCAGCACCCGTTCGAGCACCTTCGGCCCGTACCCCACCGCCGCCGTGCAGCGGCGCAGGAGCTGCCGCGTGCTCACCCCCAGCTCGCTGGCGAGCCCGTCGAGGCTCCCCTGCCCTCCCTGCGCGAGCCGCCGCACCAGCGCCCCCACCAGCGGATCCGGCGCGCCCGCCCGGACCGCGCGACCTGCCATCGCCTGCTCCAGCAGCGAAGCCCTCTCCTCCACCGACCCTGCCTCCGAGAGCGCCTCGGCCAGCCGGACCGCATCCCCTCCCCACAGCGACTCCAGCGAGACCCGCGCGTCCCGGATCGCCGACGCAGGCACCCCCAGGAGCGCAGGCGCGGCTCCTGGATGGAACCGGACCCCGCTCACCGGAGCCCCCGCGGGCAAGGCCTCCAGCACCGGCCCCGTGTCGGGACCGGCGACCCTCAGCGACACCCCGTTCCACACCACGTCGACGCACCCATCCGGCAGCACGCGGAAGGGCTCACCGCTCCGGGACACCTCCTCGTGGGCCCACACGCACCGCACGAAGCGGCCGAGGTCCGGAGAAGGGAGGCGCTCTGCGTACGTCACCCGGACGTTCTACCGCGATCCCCGGTCCCCCGCCGCTCCTCGCCGCTCCTCGCCGCTCCTCGCCGCTCCTCGCCGCTCACCGCCGCGCTGGCCGGGGCTGCGCCTGGGCCGCGGCCCACTCCCGGCGCTGGCCGATGACCGCCTGGAGCGCAGCCTGCATCGTCGAGAAGTTCCGCGCCGCTGCCCCCACGTCCGGCGAGCCCCCCGCGCTGGTCTCCACCATCGCCTGGGCCACGGCGGGGCGTATCCCGCAGACCACGCACTCCGCCCCGAGCAGGGTCACGGCCCTCCGGATCCTGGTGAAATGATCGGCCGTGCGCGCGTCGATGGAGTCGACCCCGGTGACGTCCAGGATCGCGCAGCGCGCCTGGGTGCGCGAGACCGTCTCCAGCAGCGCGGCGGTGATGTCGGCGGCGCGCCGATCGTCCACGACCCCGATGATCGGCAGCGCCACCACCCCCTCCCAGACCTGCAGGACCGGCGTCGACAGCGCCCGGATCGCCTCCTGCTGCCGCGCGATCACCGCGAGCTGCGCCTCCAGCGCGTGCTCGGTGCGCAGCCGCTCGGTCAGGTCCCGGGCCAGCACCGTCACCCCCGCGACCTTCCCCGTGGCGTCGTGGAGCGCGGTCAGCTTGGCGCTGTAGCCCCGGCACCCCTCCTCGTGCTCGATCTCGTAGCTCACCGGCGCCGGCGCCTCCCCGCGGAGCACGTGCTCGAAGGCTCCCCGCAGCGCCACGGCCACGTTCCAGGGCAGCGCCTCCTCCAGCGAGCGCCCCACGGCTGCCTTGGGCGACGGGTGGAAGGGCGCCTGGTCGGGCGGCACGTGGAGCCCCGTGAGCTGCCCTTCCAGGTCCAGGGTGAGCACCACCTCCCCGAGGGACGCGAGCACCGCCCGCTGCCGCTCCTTGCTCTCCCACAGCTCCTGGAGCTTCTCCCGCAGGGGCTGACGCGCCTCCTCGTCGTGCTCCCGCCGCAGCGCCTCCAGGTCGTCCTGGATGGTCCGGTCCGAGCGGTACAGCAGGAAGTCCACCACCGGCGTACCGTCCTCGCGGACCCCCACCGTCTCGTCGGCCCAGCCGTTCGCGCCCATCACCCGCGAGTAGAGCCCCACGAGCTTCCCGAACAGGAACGGGCACCCCCACCTCTCCTTCGCCGACGCCTGCACTGCCAGCTCCCAGGGGTTGTGCACCCGCACGCTGGCGCGGCCCGTCTCCTCGTCGAACCACTCCAGCTCGAAGCGCCCCCAGCCGCACACCTCCACCGAGTGCCCCCAGGTCTCCAGCACCTCCGCGAAGGACGCCCCGCCCCCGTCCGCAATGCTCAGGCGGTGATCGTCCTTGGCCCCCAGGCTCGCGTGGTACGCCACGGTGAGGCGGAACAGCGGCACCCCGAGCTCCTCCGCGAGCGGCGCAAGGAGCTGGGACAGCGAGGGATCCAGCCAGAACATCGTCGACCGCCGGCCGTGATAACCGAGCAAACCGCTCTCGGGATCCCAGGTGAGCGTCGTCTCATTGAACTCCACTGAGCGCGTCGACCTCTCTCGAACGGGCGCACTGGTCATCAGGAGGTTCCTCCACGATGCAGAGTAGGCTCACCTCTCAATGACGCGTGACGAGAAAACAAAATGAATCATTTGTGCAGAGACACGGTTTCCCTCTGAAGTTGGACGTCAGGTGAGGCGACTCACGCCCAAATGTAATCTCCGTCCACACGCTATGCACACCAGGTGCGCTTGACACCGCACCCACGCCGCTGTCTTCTCGGTGACACAGCACACGAGGAGAACATGGATGGGCGCTGACGATAACATCTCCTTATTGCGGCGTATCTACGGGGACTATGCTGCCACTGGATCGGCAGGAGGCCTCCTGGAGAGCCTCACGGACGACGTGTCGCTCACGCTCACCATCCCCGCGGGCACGCCCATCAGCGGCACATTCCGGGGAAAAGAAGCCGTCATGGGCTACTTCCGGACCCTGCGGGAGGTGGTCGAGCAGCTCACGGTCGAGGTCCACGATTACCTCGCTGGCGAGGACAAGGTGGTGGTCCTCGGCGCCGAATCTCTGCGCGTGCGCAGGACCGGAGAGGCATTCTCCACCGCCTGGGCGTCCGTCTATAGCTTCCGCTGGGACAGAATCAAGAGTGTGCTGGTGATCAAGGATCTCTCGGCGGTCAGCAAGGCTTACCTCGACCCGGATCCTCCCCCCTCACCCCACAATCCCCTCAGCACTCCGGCAGGCTGACGCTGACGTCGGGCGCGGCTTCCACGAACCGCGCCGCGAGCCCCCCGCGCGCCGTCTCCTTGTACTTGTCCTTCATGTCGGCGCCGGTGATCCGCATGGTCCGGATCACCTTGTCGAGGCTGACGAAGTGCTGCCCGTCGCCGTGCAGCGCCATCCGCGCTGCATTGATGGCCTTGATCGCCGCCATTGCATTGCGCTCGATACAGGGCACCTGCACCAGCCCCCCGATGGGGTCGCAGGTCAGCCCGAGGTTGTGCTCCATCGCGATCTCCGCCGCGTTCTCCGCCTGCGCCGGCGACCCACCGAGCACCTCGCACAGCGCCCCCGCCGCCATCGAGCAGGCCGAGCCCACCTCCCCCTGACAGCCGACCTCCGCGCCGCTGATCGACGCATTCTCCTTGTAGAGCACCCCGATCGCCGCCGCCGTGAGCAAGAACCGCTGCACCCCCTCGTCGGTCGCGCTGGGCACGAAGCGCCGGTAGTAATGGAGCACCGCCGGGATGATCCCCGCCGCCCCGTTGGTCGGCGCCGTCACCACCCGCCCGCCTCCCGCGTTCTCCTCGCTCACCGCCAGCGCATACAGGCTCACCCAGTCGAGCGCCGTGAGCGGATCGCGCAGCCCCGCCTCCGGGTTCTCGGTGAGCTTCCTGTACAGCGCCGGCGCGCGCCGCTGCACCTTGAGCCCCCCCGGCAAGATGCCCTCCGTCCGGCACCCCCGGCGCACGCACTCCTGCATCACCTGCCAGATGCGCGCGAGCCCCGCCCGGATCTCCGCCTCCGAGCGATAGATCTTCTCATTCTCCATCATGAGCTGGCTGATCGACACCCCCGCCGCCGTGCACCGCGAAAGGAGCTGGGCCCCTGTGGTGAATGGATACGGAAATGGCGACGACGACGGTCGCCCCGCTTGCCTCCCGCCCTGCGCCCCCGTCGCTGCCTGTGCCCCGAGGAGCCCCGGCGGCGGCCGGGAAGGACGGCGCGGCGCCTCCTGACGCGGCGCCTCCTCTCCAGCCGCCACGGCCGCGGGCTCGGGATCGTCGACCACGAACCCCCCGCCCACCGAGTAGTAGACGCGCGACATCAACGGCTCCCCCGCCCCATCCAGCGCCGTGAACCGCATCCCGTTCGGGTGGTGCGGCAAGCTCCGCCGCACGAGCTGCAGGTGCGCCCCCTCCTTGAACGCCACCTCCCGCTTCCCGAGCAGCCGCAGCCGCCCGCTCTTGCGCACCTCCCCCACCAGCACGTCCACCTGCTCGACATCCACCCCGTCCGGCGTCTCTCCCAGCAACCCGAGCAGCACCGCCTTGTCGCTGCCGTGCCCGCGCCCCGTCGCCCCCAGCGACCCGAACAGCTCGCTCCGCACCGCCGCGCACCCCTCCAGCAGCCCCGCCCCCTCCACGGCCAGCGCGAACGACCGCGCCGCGCGCATCGGCCCCACGGTGTGAGAACTGCTGGGACCGATGCCGATTTTGAAGAGATCGAAGACACTGATGGTCATGCGGCCGCGGAGGATAGCGCGCCCTCTCCCGAGAAGCGCGCGCCGACCTCGCGCCACGACGCGTCAATGCTTCTTCGGGCGCGTGATCCGGTACTCCTCGATCCGGTTGATCAGCGTCCGCCGCGACATCCCCAGCCTCCCGGCCGTGCGCGTCTGGTTGAACGCACACGCGATCAGCGCCTCCAGGATCCGGGCCCGATCCGCCTCGCGATCGTCCAGGCGAAGCTGCAGGCCCTCCGGCCGCGACCCCGCGGAGGCCGGTGGCGCGCCCTGGTCCCCGATCTCCAGGTGCTCCGGCTGAACCGTGGTGCCGGTGCTCAGCATGATCGCGCGCTCGACCACGTTCCGCAGCTCGCGGATGTTCCCCGGCCACGCATGGCGCTCGAGCGCTGCAATCGCCTCCTCCGACAGCTCCGGCGCCGCGGCGAGTCCGAGCTGCTCGGCGCACCGATGCGCGAACGCGCGCGCCAGCGAAGCAATCTCCTCGGTCCTCTCCCGCAAGGGTGGGATCCGCAGGGAGACCCCCTCCAGCCGGAAGAACAGATCCTGCCGGAACGCCCCTCGCGTCACTTCGCCCCTCAGATCGCGGTTCGTCGCCGAGACGAACCGGACGTCGACATCGCGCGTCCGCACCCCGCCCACCCGCCGCACCTTCCGCTCCTCCAGCACCCGCAGGAGCTTCACCTGCAGGCTCGGGTGCAGCTCGCCCACCTCGTCGAGGAACACCGTCCCCCCGTCTGCCATTTCAATGAGCCCTGGCTTCGCCCGCAGCGCCCCCGTGAATGCCCCCGCCTCATGGCCGAACAGCTCGCTTTCGAGCAGCGACGCCGCCAGCTCCGCGCAATTGATGGACACGAATGGCTTGCCCACCCGCGGAGACTGGGTGTGCACCGCGCTCGCCATGACCTCCTTGCCCACCCCGGTCTCCCCGAGAATGAGCACGCAGATCTCCCCCCGCGCCACCCGCGCCACCCGCTCGTACAGCTTGCGCATACTCGGCGCCACGACCACCAGCGGCATCGCCCCGCGCACCTTCCGTCCTGACGGCGGCGGCACCTCCTGCGCCCGCGTCTTCAGGACGAGCAGCGTGTCTCCAACACGGATGGCATCCCCCGGGTACAGCTCCTCGCGCTGCTCGTTCCTCAGCAGGATCTCGGGGCCTTCCTCCATCCCCGCCTCCTCGTAGCGCCGCAGCACCCTCGTCCCCCCGCGGCTCCCGAGATCCTCGGCCTTCAGCGTGGGTCCCAGGTGCAGAATGACGTGCCGCCCCGACACGCCAGGGTCTCCGAGGCGGATGTCGTTCCCTTCGTCCCTCCCGATGGACACCTGTCCAGAAGCAGGAAGCGGATGGCGGGCCAGCGCGCCCGCAGCCGCAGCCGCAGCCGTGCCCGAAGCGACAGCGTGCACCTCCAGGGATAAGGGGGCCATCCACGCCCTGCGGAGGGAGTCCATGCTACCATCGTAGCCGCCCTTCTCGGGCGCGGTGAAGTCTCTGGCGTGGCCCCTCGCCGGCCCCGTCCTTGCACTCACCGCACGCACTCATTGAGGACCATGGACAGCTTCTTCCAGGGTCCCTGACATCTCATGGTGCGAAGCGCGGCACCGTCCCGCCGCCCTGCGCGCCCCCATGGAGGTTGCGATGGCTACCGACAATGACCTCGTCCTCGTCGCGCGACACCTGGCTGCCGCGCTGTGTCTTCTCGGGTTCGCAGCCTGTCAGGCCATCACTGGCCTGGATGAATTCAGCATCTCCAGCACCGCGAGCGCGCCGGATCCGGGCGCGCCCGAGGCTTGCCAGCCAGGATGGCACGCGTGCGATGGCACCTGCACCGACCTCTCCGGTGACCCCCTGCATTGTGGCGCCTGCGGCTCCGCGTGCGGGACGGGTGAGATCTGCGTCGACGCGCAATGCACCTGTCCCTCTCACCGCCCTCGCTGCGCTGGCGGGTGTGTCGACCTACGCACCGACCCGCAGCACTGCGGCGCGTGCGAGCACGATTGCTCCGGACAGACCTGCGCCGACGCCTTATGCGCGCCCGAGCTCCTCATGACAGGCCTCGGGACCCTGCGCGCGCTCGCGGTGACCCATGGCGCGCTCTTCTGGACCGAAGCCTCCCCTGGCCGCGTCTCCTCCATCCCTTCGAGTGGCGGCGCCAGGACCGATCACGCCACTTCCCCTGCGCCTCACGCGCTCGCCGTCGAAGGCGACACCCTCTGCTGGACCGACAGCGTCGCCGCGGAGATCGTCGCGCTCGACCTGACCTCCGGCGTGACCTCGGTCCTCGCCACGAACCAGCCGAGCGCCTATGCCCTCGCTCTCGCCGGTGGGTTTGCCTACTGGACCACCTATGAAGTCGGCGAGGTCCTCCGCATTCCCCGGAGTGGAGGCCCCCTGGAGCACATCGCCTCGTCACAGGTCGGCGCCTTCGGCCTCGCCGTGGGCGACCACCATGTCTACTGGGTCAACCAGGACGGTGGCGCCATCCTGCGCTCCCCCCTCGACGGCGACGCCCTCCCTGAACCCATCGCCACGGAGTGCCCTGCCCCCCGCGCCATTGCGGTCGACGAGAGCCACGTCTACTGGATCGACAACGTCGGCATCATGAGGCACGACACCCTCGCGGGTGGCCCCCTCGTGCCCCTCACCGAGCCTCCCGTGTCCCCGCATAGCTTCGTGCTCGGCGGCGCCTACCTCTACTCGACCGACGAGGATGGGACCATCCGCCGCATTCCCACCGCCGGAGGAGAGCCCCTCTCCCTCGCCGTCGATCAAGCGCTGCCCTCTGCCATCGCGCTCGATGCGACCCACGTCTACTGGCACAACGCTGGCGATGGCACGCTGATGCGTGTCGCGCGCTGATACGCGCCGATACGCGCCGATACACGCCGCGCACGACCTGCACCACGCCGGAGCTGGGCCCTACAGGTCCGTCTTGATGAGGAATGCGTCGCGCTTGCCCAGGTTCGGCGTACCCGGGATCAGCTCTCCTTGGGTGTAACCCACCACGAAGAGGCGCCCGCAAGCATCGACGGCGGCCCCCCAGATCTCTTCGTCCTGTGCCGAATCTCGCCTCCAGGTGTCCAGGAGGGCCCCCGACGGGCTGAGCTTCATGGCAAAGATGCCCATGTCCTCTCCCCCGAACGTGGTGCCCGCCACGTAGACGTTGCCCTCTGCGTCGAAGGTCATGGCCGTCGGGAATTCAGAGTCTTCCCATCCCTCCTGGGCGATCCAGGCGACGTCCCCCGTGTCCTTGTCGAGCTTGGCCACGAACATGTCCTGATTGCCGAATTGCTGGTCGCCGAGCTGGAGAAAGGTCGCTCCCGAAACATAGAGATCCCCAGCAGGCGACAGCGCCACCGAATACGCCACGTCGTCCCGGATGGGAGAGACGTCGTGAGTCCAGCCGGGCGTGCCGTCGTTCCCCACCATCCGGACCCTCGCCCCTCCCGGGGTGGGGTCGCCATGAATGCCGGCGACGAAGATGGTCCCTGCCGGATCCACGGCCGCTCCGAGCAGGAGATCAGGGCCCTCCGTCTGGTAGCGATACCACCAGTCCTCGTGCAGCCCCTGGCCTGTCCCACCCGCGGCATCGGGGGCCAGTCGGAGCACGAAGGCGTCCTCGAACGCAGCGACGTAGTTCCCGATCACGTAAAGGTCATCGTAGCCGGCAATGGTCAGGGCCCCCGTCGCGTCGAGCGCCATCTTCGTGGGGTGCTGAGGCCGCTCATCGCCCATCTGAAACGTTTGCTGCTCCTTGCCGTGGGCATCGAGCGTCCTGACGAACACGTCGAACTGCCCCTGGTTGGTGAAGCTCCCCAGCGCCCCCGTCGTGCGCCCGAGCACGTGAATGTCCGCGCCCCCCCTGCCGAGCACCAGATCCTCCACGGTCTCCGCACCCGCGGTGTCGATGCGGTGCTCCCAGAGGAGCTGACCTCGCGCGGAGTACTTGCGCACCACGCCCTGCGCATCGCCCACCGGCTCGACGTTGGCCACGCCGGTCGTACCGTTCTCGTAGCCGGCGACGAGGATCTGCCCTTGCTCGTCGATCGCAATCGCCAGCAGCTCGTCGCTGCGCGCGGTCCCCGTGAGGATGTCACCTTGCCAGCTCCTGGCGCAGAGCGAAGGGCTCCCCTCCAACGGCCCCGGGATGCCTTGAGGCGACGGGTTGCTCAGGCCCTGGAAGTAACTCTCCGTCGGGACAGTCAGGTCAGCGACGCTGCAGGACTCATCGATCGACCCCCACAGAAGGAACATGACACCTAATGAGCGACATCGATCCATGTGCATCGACTCCCGAGCGTCGCGCGACGCGGCGCTTGTTGCAACCACCAAAGAGGGTCCGACACTGCGCCTGTTCCGCGACCCCCGAACACGTTGCCCGTGACATCTTCAACGGCGGCATGCCCCCCGTCGTCGTATTACCTGCCCGGTTATGCCAGCGCGGTACCATCGACCCTCTCATCCACCGCCCGGCTTCCTCTCCACGTCGAACGTCGTTCGCCTCCGCCGCGCCGCATCGTCCGCGAGGAACGCGACCAGCCCTTCGAGCCTCGTCCCCCGGCAATCGTCGACCACCGCTGCAGCGCGGGCGGCATCCACCTCGACGAGCATCTCGTACAGCTCTCGCTTCACCGCGGCCTTGGTGCGCCGCATGTCGTCGTCCGACCCGGACACGAAGTTGTCCTCCGTGATCATCGCTGCCACCAGGTCCAGCAATTCCTCCCTCAATGGATTGTCGTCCCAGGCAATCGCATCGCGGAGGTAATCGATCTCCATGAGCTGCTGGAGGTTGCGCTGGGTGGCTGGCCCGGTGGGCTCGGGATCCCGCAGATCCCGGCGCACCTTCTCGTGCATCTCCGGGTCGGACAGCAACGCACGGTAGCTCGCGCGGCTGTCCGCGCCCATCAGGGGGCGGTTGCGGAAGTCCCAGTAGCTGGCCAGCCAGGCATCACCCTCCAGCACGGCGCGCAGTGCGCCATTGTCGCCTTCATCGTCGACGTCCTCTGCAGGGCGTCGCTCCGCCGCAGTCGCCTCGCCGTCCACCCCCGAGGCGGCGGCTTGCTGCTCCGGGGCGCCCGCGAGACGCTGGCCCGTCACGCCCGGTGCCCTGGCGCCTGCGCCGCGCGACGCCCTCGGATCCAGTCCGCGTCGTCCATGGCCTTCTGGCGCCGCCCGCGGCGCCTCGACGACATGCGCCGTGATGGCGGTGGCGAGGACGAGTAGCCCCACGCCCAGCCCTGTCTTGAGAAAGGGTTGCATTGCCTTTGCTCCTGCGGTCGCAGCACCGTCAGCAGGCGCCGGGGTTCACCGAGGGATCACCTCATCCGGGATGGCACCTGCCAGGATGATCCTGTTGATGTACCCGATGTCGTCGTTCTGGAAGCGCGCCGATCCCACGACATAGCCCTGCGCGATCAGCAGGTTCGACACCCGATCCGTCGTCTGTGGCTGGAGGTTGTAGACCTTGCCGTGGTGCGTGGTCTTGTCGACCGACACGATGGAGTCCAGCGAGCCGTCCTCGCGGATCAGCTCTTGCTCCACCTGGAGCGTGCGCGCCTGCGCGAGCTGGCCACCCCCGAGGACCACGGGGTGCTCGTCCGTGAGCCGCAAGAGGCCCCCCGAAGCGGTGCGGATCTCGAAGATCACGTGCTCCCCATCGCGCAGCTCCGCGATGTAGCTGTGCACGTCGTTCTCCATCACCTGGATGTCACCCAGCAGGGCGTCCGGGGTGAGGGTCATCATCGTCGGCCGGCGTGCATCGGCAGCCTCCACGATGCTCTGGTAACCCTCGGGGAAGAGCACCTTCTGCTCCGGCGTGTAGCAGCTCGCCGTGCAGAACCCGAGCACGTGAAACGTGTCGGAGGCACTCCCCTGCGCATCGTATAAGTTGCAGTCGGCAGGGTTGGTGCTCGGCTTGAGCAACACCGCCGTGGCGATGTTGTTCGTGCTGCCGAAGGTCGGGTACATCGGGCGAGGGCGCTTGTAATTCAGGCTCTTCGTCCACTTCCAAGAATTGAGCGGATCGCGGCTCTGGGTCGTGGGACCCCCGGAGGACAAGAACAGGTTGTAGCGATACCGGGTGTTGATCAGGCGCTCGTACGAACCGGTATAGCTCCTGCTCGCATACCGGTCGTCCAGGTAGTCGAAGAGCGTGGGCCCACCGGATCCTCCGGCATAGGGTTCCCCGGTCGCGAAGAAGTCCTGCGGACCGGAGGTATGGAGGTTGAGCGCACACCTCCGCGCCCAGTTGATCCGTTGCTCGGCCTGGTACGCATCGAGGCTGTCCTGCGAGCAGCGCTGAAGGAACTCGACCTGTGCCGATGCCGGCGCCGGGAGCGCCCAGAGCATTCCGCAGGTCATGGCAACCGACAGGCACGCAGGCGGCAGGGAACGTCGCACGATGTCACCTCCACGTCGTTCGTTCAGTCTCCAGGCCGACCTCGCGCTCGGCCCTCCGGGAACCGATTCACCATCCATGCCACGGCCCCGACTGCTGGCTGGCCTCGGCGGCAGACCTCCCCGCACCCCTGAACAGGCAGGTGGCATGCACAACTCGACCGAATGACTTGTGCACGCGAGGCGTGCCAGGTCCCTCCCTGCGCCGGCCTCTGTCGATGCGCTGGAAGCCTTCCTGGCCTCGGGATGACCCCATCTCCCGAGCCCCCGCGGCCCTCCTCCCGCCCGCCCCAGACGCCCTACTGGACCCCCGAGCATGTCTACCTCGGCTCTCCGGTGACCCTTGTACAGCCCCCCTCAGGCCTGTCGCTGGCTCTGACTTCCCTCCCCCGAGAGGTCGGGATTGGCATCGCGAGCAGGCCACATTCGGCATCCCAGCCGGACACCTGTGGCCTCCCTCACGGCTTTCTGGACTCCGCCGACCCCTTCCTCACCATCGTCCGACC
>NZ_ASRX01000081.1 GCF_000601485.1 Chondromyces apiculatus DSM 436 | reverse complement strand
GGGGCGGGGGCGGGGGCGGGGGCACACGCAGAGACAGGGACGGAGCCAGCGGGGGCTGGCGTCCTCCGTTGTGCGGCCATGCGATCAAAACTTCGGGCCACCCTGGCCGTCTCATGAGCAACCCGGTCACCGGGAACGAACGTGGGCGCGTGCTGTCAGGGCATGGACGAGGTGAGGGAACGATGAAGCGCAGACATCTCCTGGGGGCGGCGGCGGCGGGGCTGGCGATGAGCGCGTGGCCGTCGTTCATCCAGGAGGCCTTTGGCGGGAAGGGCGACGCCTCCTCCGGCGGGACTGCCGCGAAGACCCGCTCCAAGGCGAGCGTGGCCGTGCAGCGCGCGAAGCAGGCCCGGCGTCCGCTCCTGGTCTTCGTCATCCCGGCCGACGACAGCCAGAAGTACGACCGGGGGCGCGCCTTCGGCGAGCTGCTCAACCACGGCACGGACAAGGACCTCGCGCCGCTCTCGGACGTCGAGGTGGTCTGCGCGACCATGAGCGACCTGAAGAAGGTGGTGCCGGGCGCTGGCGAGGGGGACCCGCTCATGGTGCTGGTGAGGACCGATGGCGCCTCGCTCGCCGCGACCCAGCTCGACGCGGCGCTGCCCGACGACCCGTCGATGGGATCGATGCCCTGGGACGAGCTGGAGAAGGCCACGGAGCGCACCATCCAGAGCCGCATCGACGCCCTCGGCATGCTCCTGCGCAAGGAGCTCGGCGCCGACAGCAGGAAGCTCGAGGCCCGGGCGGCGAGCGTGCGCGCACGGATGGTCAGGCAGCCGCCGAGCGGCGCGCGCTGGGCCAGGGCGAGCGGCTGCGGGACCACGATCGAGGGTGAGGAGAACCGGGGGCCCCGCGTGGCGTGCGGGATGGGCCACGTGCCCGAGAAGAGCGGGCGGTTCCTCTACTTCTTCACGAACGAGTGGACCTGAGCGGGTGATCCCCGTCGGCTTCACGCTGCAGCCCGAGGAAGCGTTCCTCGACCTGCTCGGCGAGGTGATCCGCGACGAGGCCGACTACCACGAGATCACCCCCGAGACGCTCTGGTGGGCGCCGGACGAGGACGAGGCCCGCCTCGAAGAGAACGGGTTCCACGCGGTGTTCGCCGAGCTCGCGCGCCAGAGCGGCAAGCCGTGCGTGGGGCACGGCGTGGGGCTGTCGGTGGGGAGCGGCGGCGCAGAGGACGGCGCGCGACGGGCGCGCTGGATGCAGGCCATCCGCCGCGCGCACGCGGTGTTCGGGTTCCGGTGGTACACCGATCACCTCGGCATCAGCGCGCCCGCGGGGCTCGCCGCGGCGCTCCCGCTGCCGTTGCCGATGACGCGACACGCCGCAGGCGTCGTCCAGCAGAGCCTCCGCGCGCTGCAGGAGGTGGTGCCCGACGTGGGGGTCGAGAACACGGTGAGCTACTTCATGCTCGGCGATCCCCTCGACGAGCCGCGGTTTCTCGGGTGGATTCTCGACCTGCCGCGCGCGCATCTCCTGCTCGACCTGCACAACGTCCACACCATGGCGGTGAACCTCGGCTTCGAGCCCGAGGCGTACCTCGCGCGGCTCGATCTCGATCGGGTGATCGAGATCCACCTCTCCGGTGGCAGCCACAGCAACCCCGCGTGGTTGCCCTCGGGGCGGGTCTTGCGCCTCGATGGGCACGACGATGCGGTCCCGGAGGCGGTGTGGCAGCTCTTCGAGGAGGTGGTGCCGCGCTGCCGGCACCTGCGCGGGGTGACGCTGGAGCGCATGGAGGGCACCGTGGCGGGGCCCGACGACGCGCGTCAGGTGCGCGAAGAGGTGCGGCGCGCGCGCAGGACGCTGGAGCGGGGACGGTGAGGGGCGGAAGGGGCGCGCAGCACGCGCAGCACGCGCAGCACGCGCAGCACGTGGAGGATGCGCAGACCGAGCAGGACGCGCAGCACGTGGAGGATGCGCAGGACGCGGAGCGCGTGGAGCAGGCGGAGGGCACAGGGGGCGCAGGGCAGGAAGCCGAGACCCAGGAGCGGCTCGTCGGGGCGCAGGCGTTCGCGCGGTACGAGGAGGTGGTGGGGCGCGCCATGACCGCGCCCGATCCCGTGGCTGTCTTGCACGCGGCAGCGGAGGATCCCGCGCTGCCGCCCGGCTTGCGCAAGGCGCTGCGGGGGGTCGACGCGGACGGGGTGCGCATCGCGGCGCTCCTCGTGGCGCGGCTCAGGTTCGAGAGGCTCCTGCGTGGCTGTCCCGAGGCCGAGGCGTGGTTCGACGAGGACCCGGCGGGGTTCAGCGCGGCGTTCCGGCGCTACCACGCGGCGGTGCCACCGACGGCGTTCTTTCCGCCGGGCGAGGCGCGGCTGTTCAGGGAGTGGTGCGCGCGCCTGCCATGAGCAGGCCGAGCTGCTCGCGCGTCGCCTCGGACGCGTCGAGGATGGCGGCGATCTCGCCGCGGGACATCACCGCCACCCGGTCGGAGAGCGCCAGGATCTCGTCGAGCTCCGCGGAGACGAGGAGCACCGCGGCGCCGCTGTCACGCGCGGCGACGATGGCGCGGTGGATGGCCTCGATCGAGCCCACGTCGACGCCACGGGTAGGCTGGCTGGCGAGGAGCAGCGTCACGGGACGGTCGAGCTCCCGGGCGATGATCACCTTCTGCTGGTTGCCGCCGGAGAGGTTGGCGACCAGGGCGTCAGGGTTCGGGGGTCTCATGTCGTAGGTCTTCACGAGCGCCTCGGCGCGGGCGCGCACCGCCTTCTCGTCGCGGACGCCATGCGCGGCGAAGGGCGGCCTGTTCCAGGTGGCGAGCGCCAGGTTGTCGGCCACGGAGTACGAAGCGACGAGGCCGTGGCGCTGGCGGTCCTCGGGGATGTGGGAGAGGCCGGCGTCGATGAGCGCGCGCGGCGAGGCGGTCGTCACGTCGCGGCCAGCCAGCGAGATCTGCCCCTCCGTCGGGCGGCGGAGGCCGCTGAGCACCTCGGCGAGTTCGGTCTGTCCGTTGCCTTGCACGCCTGCGATGCCGAGGATCTCGCCTGCGTGCACCGAGAAGCTCACCCCGCGCACCGCGGGGAGCCCCTGGCCGTCGCGCACGTGGAGGTCACGGACGCGCAGCACCTCGTCGCCTGGCTGGGCTGGTGACCTGTCCGCCGTGAGCAGCACCTCGCGGCCCACCATCATCGTGGCGAGGCGTTGCTCGTCGGCCTCGGCGGGCGTCGTCTCGCCGACGACGCGCCCGGCGCGCATCACCGTGATCCGGTCGGCCACGGCGCGCACTTCCTTGAGCTTGTGGCTGATGATCACGATGGATGTGCCCCGCGCCTTGAGGCCGCGCAGCACCGTGAAGAGCTCCCCCACTTCCTGGGGGGTGAGCACCGCCGTCGGCTCGTCGAGGATGAGCACCTCGGCCTTGCGGTGGAGCGCCTTCAGGATCTCGACGCGCTGCTGGATGCCCACGGGCAGGTCGGCGACGCGGGCGTCGGGGTCGACGGGGAGCCCGTGGCGCTCGGAGAGGGCGCGCACCTCGGCGCTCGCGCGGCGGGGGTCGAGCATCCCGAAGCGGCCGGTGATCTCGGCGCCGAGGAGCACGTTCTCGGCGACGGTGAAGCCGGGGATGAGCATGAAGTGCTGGTGCACCATGCCGATGCCGAGGGCGATGGCGTCGCTCGGCGAGCGCAGGGTGACGCGCCGACCGCTGCGCCAGATCTCGCCCGAGTCGGGTGGGACCATCCCGTAGAGGATGTTCATCAGGGTGGACTTGCCGGCGCCGTTCTCGCCGAGCAGCGCGTGCACCTCGCCCTCCCTGAGGACGAAGTTCACCGCGTCGTTGGCGAGGGCTCCCGGGCAGCGCCTGGTGATGGCGCGGGCCTCCAGCGCGGGCGGCGGGGGGGGGACCGAGGGCGGGGGGGGGACCGAGGGCGTGGAGGACGCGGGGCGGTCCTCGTCGGGGCGCGCGTGCGCCTCAGGGTCGCGCGCCAGATCAGCCGTCATAAGGTTTGCCGTCGGCTGCGGGCGGCGTGGTCTTCCCGATCACGCCGGTCAGGATCAGCATGGTGAGCAGGTAGGGCAAGAGGCCCACGATCGACGAGTGCTGGAGGAACGACCAGGAGGGCGGGATCTGGTCGCGGAAGAGCTGCAGGTTGATCTGGAGGGCCTGGGCGGCGCCGAAGACCAGCGCCGCCGCGAAGGCTCCGGTGGGCGTCCAGTTGCCGAAGATCATCGCGGCGAGGGCGATGAAGCCGCGCCCGTTGGTCATCAGCGGCTCGAAGGAGGGCACGGATTCGAGGGTGAAGTAGGCGCCGCCGAGCCCGGCCAGGCACCCGCCGAGGATCACGCTCTCGTAGCGCAGCCGGCGCACGTCGATGCCCACCGTGGCCGCCGCGCGCGGGTGCTCACCCACGGCGCGGACGCGCAGGCCCCAGCGGGTCCGGAAGAGGGCGAGGTGCGCGACGACGACGAGGAGGATCGCGGTGAGGGTGATGGGCTGCTGCTCGAAGATGCGGCCGACCACCGGCAGGTCGGCGAGGCCGGGGAGGTGGAGGCGGGGCAGGACGCCCGGCGAGCGAGGGACCACGCCGCCGAAGGGGCCCGTGCGCTCGAAGAAGAGCTGCCGGTTGAGGAAGCCGGTGAGCCCCACCGCGAGGAGGTTGATCACCGTGCCGCCGATGATCTGGTCCACCCGGAAGGTCACCGACAGCGCGGCGTGGGCGAGCCCGAGGAGGCCGCCTGAGACGATCGCCATGGCGACGCCGAACGCGAGGCTCGCGCCCGGGGGCAAGCCCCATGCGGCGCTGGCATAGAGGGCACCGGCCCAGCCAAAGAAGGCCGAGCTGAGCATCATGCCCTCGATGCCGAGGTTCACGACGCCGGCGCGCTCGCACATCACGCCCGAGAGCGCTCCCAGGGTGAGCGGTGTCGCCACCGCGAGCGTGGTGGCGATCATGCTGACCACCACGTCCGCGGCAGCGACGCGCGGCGCCCCGGCCAGCGCCGCGGCGCCGACGAGCACCGCCACGATCAGGGTCACGAAGGCGAGCCGGCGAGATCCCATGCGCGCCGTTCAGCCTCCCCAGCCGCGCGTCAGCGTGAGGGGAGCCGCTCCCCCGCGCAGGCGGTAGAGCCTGCGCACGAGCCCGTCGGCGGCGACGAACAGCAGGATCAGTGCCTGGATGACCGAGATCACGTCGGCCGGGATCTGGGTGAGGTACTGCATGCGGGTCGCGCCGTTGCGCATCGCTCCGAACAGGAGGGCGCTGAGGACGACGCCCCCCGGGTGGTTCCTGCCGAGGAGGGCGACGGCGATGGCGTCGAAGCCGTAGCCCTGCGAGAACCCCAGCTCGTGCCGGTGGTTGAGGGCGGTCACCTCGATCGCCCCGCCGAGGCCCACGAGCGCGCCAGACATCGCCATGGTGAGCACCACGGTCCGCTGCACGTTCATCCCGGCGGCGCGCGCGGCGTCCGGGCTCGCGCCGACGGTCCTGATCGCAAAGCCGAGGGTGGTGCGCTCAAGGCCCCAACCGACGAGCGCCGCGAGCGCGAGGGCGAGCGGGAAGCCCCAGTGCACGCGCAGGGTGTCGACGAAGACGGGGATGCGCGCGCTCTCGGCGATGAGCGGGGTGCGGGCGATGACGTTGCCGGGGGTCGGGTCCTTGAGGGGCCCGTTCAGGAGGTAGCTCACCGCGTTCAGCGCGACGTAGTTGAGCATGATGGTGTTGATCACCTCGTGGGCGCCGGTGCGGGTCTTCAGCCAGCCAGGGATCGCTGCCCACGCCGCGCCTGCGGTCGCCCCGCAGAGAAGGGTGAGCGGGACGTGCAGCGCGGCCGGCAAGGTGCCGCCGAGGAGCGCTGGCAGGCCGTAGCCTGCCCACGCCGCAGCAACCGCGCCGAGCGCGAGCTGGCCCTCTGCGCCGATGTTGAAGAGCCCTCCCTGGAACGCGCATGCCACGCCGAGCCCCGCGAGCAGGTAGGGCGTGGTCCACACGGCCGTCTCGCTCAGCGCCCGGGCAGATCCGAAGGCGCCTTCGAGAAGTCCCGCATACGCTGCCAGAGGGTCGCCGCCCGCCGCGGCGATGACGCCTGCACCCACGAGGAGCGCGGTGAGCACCGAGAGCACGGGCACCGTGAGCGGCTCGACGAGGCGTCGGACCCTGGCGCTTGTCTCGCTCACGGAAGCGTGGCCATCGGGGAATTTTCCAGAGCGGAGAGCACCCTGCACGTCATCGTCACCTCCGAGGCGGGGCAGGCTACCCGAGCGCCCCCTCCCGGAGCCACCCTCCTGCACGGCGCGCAGGGCGCCTGGGGTTCCGCTCGCCACCACGACGACAGGAATGCCAGCGGGTGGTGGAGGTTCTATCCTCGACGGCGGGCTGACCTCGCGGCGTCGCTTTTGCGGCGTTCATGCTGACGAGAGGGCTCACGCGGTCAGCGCACTGCAGGGAGGTGAGGACAGGTGGCCCGGAATTCTCTCGCGTCTCACGCTGTGAGGAGGCTGCTGCGCACAGCGTGGACAGGGGTGCTCTGGGCCATAGAGGTCGCCTTCCTCGTCATCCTGTTCTTCGCAGTGGGGCTCATGGCGCTGGTGGTCATGTGCTTGCCTGGCTTCGCGGTCTGCGTGCTCTGCACCGAGTGGGTGCTGAAGGTGCCCGGGGGGGAGCCCTTCTTCTTCACGGCCTTCGGGGGGCTGTTCATCGGCACGTACATGGTCATCGCGTCGGTCCTCTGCGGCAGTCTCTCCCGGCGTCCTTCGCGGGCTGTCGCGCGCCTCGCGCCGCAGCGTGTCGGCGCCTCGCATCCCGGGGATCGGATCGCGGTCACGGGATATCTGGTCGATGGAAGGTCCATGCCGCCCGACAGGTGCAGCGATCCCGATGATTGGGTAACAGACGTGACGTGCGCGCCCACTCCGGCAGAAGGGGCAGCAGCGCCGCCCGAAGACGACGGCACGATCGGGTTTCCACTCGTGATCCAGGATGCGGATGGGACGCTGCTCCGCATCGAGCACTGGGACGGCACCCCGACGCCTCCAGTTCCGTCAGGGGTCGGTGTCTGGAAGGGTTTTCGCTACCGACGGGGTGCTGCCATGTTCGTGCTGGGAGAGCTGCAGCGAATTGAACGGGCAGGCGGTTACAGGGGGGAGGCCATCGCGTTCCGCCTCTGTCGCGGTACCGCAGCGGGCCGCAACGTTCTCAGCTTCGCGGTGCGCAGCGGGACCCAGGCGGACCTCGTGCGCGAGCTGGAGAGCGACGAGACGTCTCCAGCGTGGGCGCTTGCGTCCCTGGCCTTGCTCGCCCTGGGTGCCGTCTCGATCTTGCTCGCGCAGCCCTGAGCGTCTTCTGCTTGGCCACGACACGAGGTGGCGCGGTGACGTGCAGCCGGTGAGGTCAGCCGGTGGTGCTCTTGTCCGCAGGCGGGGCCGCGCTCCGGGCGGCACGGATGCGTCGGACGAGCCACACCACCACCCCCACGAGCAGAAGCCCGCCGAAGAGCCAGCCCTCGTAGCACCGTAGCTCCCCGAGGACGCGCTCGGCCATCTCTCCGAACAGGTACCCGAACCCGCCCACGAGCGCTGCCCACAGCGCCGCGCCCACCGCATTGAGGGGCGTGAACCGCGCGGCAGGCACGCCACTCGCCCCGATCACGAAGGGGCTCACCGTGCGCACGCCGTACACGAACCGGAAGCCCAGGATCATCGCCACGGGGTGCTGTTCGAGCCGCCTCCGCACCGCTTCTGCGCGGGCCTGCCACCTGGGTCGGTTCCGCAACCAGGCAGAGCCTCGCCGCCGACCGATCCAGTAGTACGTCTGATCTCCCACCAGGCTGCCCACGAACGCGGCGAGCATCACCAAGGGGAGCGAGAGGTACCCTCGGTGCGCGGCGAAGCCGGCGAGTACGAGGATCGTCTCGCCTTCGAGCAAGGTGCCAAGGAGCACCGCCCAGTACCCATACATGCCGAGGAGGTGCTCGAGGCTCATGGCACGCCGGTGGTGAGTGCTGTCGTGGCGCCTCTCCCCGTTCGACCTGCGCCGACTCTAGGCAATCACGGACCAGATTACAAATTCAATCGCCAGGGGATAGCACCGTGACCGCGCGGCCATTCAGGGCGCGTGGTGACCCAGGAGGTGTGTCATGGGACTGTCTCAAGCATATGGGCGCAGCGTCCGTGTGCAGGACGTCGAGATCCACGTCGAAGACCGAGGGCGCGGGGATCCGCTGGTGCTGCTGCACGGCTACCCGGGGACGGGCGCCGACTGGGCAGAGGTCTTCGACCTGGAGGGCTTGAGCCAGCGCTACCGCGTCATCGCCCCTGACGCTCGGGGACACGGGGGCTCGACGAACCCTTCGGGAGATTTCTCGCTCCGACAGTGCGCCATCGATCTTCTCGAACTCCTCGATCGCCTGCACGTCGAACGCTTCCGGGCGATCGGGATGAGCCTCGGTGCGAAGACGCTGCTTCACGTGGCGACGCGGGCGCCAGAGCGGGTGTCGTCCATGGTGCTCGTCTCGGCGACGCCGTACTTCCCACGCGAGGCGCGCGAGGCCATGCGCGCGGCGGCTGCCACGGTGCACACGCCCGAGGAGTGGCAGCTCATGAGGTCCCGCCACAGGCACGGCGATGCGCAGATCGAGGCGCTCTGGAGGCTCGCGGGGCGGTTCGCGGAGAGCTACGAGGACATGAGCTTCACGCCTCCTCACCTGGCGACGATCCGCGCGCGGACGCTGGTCGTGAACGGGGATCGCGATCCGCTGTACCCGGTCGAACTCTCGGTGCAGCTCTACCGGGCCATTCCGGAGGCATCGCTCTGGATCGTTCCCGGTGCTGGCCATGGTCCGATCTTCGGCGACGCACGGGAGCCTTTCGTCCGGACGGCGCTCGCGTTTCTCGACCACGAGGACACCGGGATCGCGTCGCGCACTTGAAGGGAGCTGCCCGGCGCTGCGCGAGAAGGCATGCTGCGCCAGGGTGCCGCGTGCACTCCTGGATGACGGCGGCATTTGTCCCGCAGGCGCGCTGCCTGCAGGGGCACGGCTCAGGCGCGAGGGGCCACCGAGCCGCGGACGATGAGGAGCCTGCCGGGGCCGTCTTCGAGGAGCAAGCCGCTCAGGCCATCGATCGCCTCGGGGGTGGCGCAGAGACCGAGCACGTCTTCCTGGGGGGTCCAGGCTCCCGGGCATGCCAGGGGGCCGCCGACGATCTCGGGGGTGAGCGGGCTCCGCACGAGCACCTGGTCGGCATGCAAGCAGACGTTGACGTGGACGCGGTCGTCAGCACCAGGGCGTCCGGCGACGCGGTCGTGGAGGTCGACCGCGAGTGCCAGGGCATCGGCGCGGGCGCGACGCTCTTTGCCACGCCCGCCGGGCAGGAGGCGCACCCCGAGCACCTCGTCGCCGGCGGTGGACACCACGCAGAGACCCGCTTGCCGCAGCGTGATCTCGGCGAGGTCGAGGGCGCGTCCCAGGTCGTCGGCGAGCGCGTCGTCGATCTCTTCGAGGGGGGCGTGGAGTCGAAGCACCACGTGGACACCCATGGCGTCGACGGAGAGCTCGGGTACGGTCTCGGGCACGGAGCCGGGGCGGAGCACGGCCTCTCGCAGCTCGCGGAGCATGGTCGTGACCGAGGGGAACCGGCGTTCGGGTTGCTTCTCCAGGCAGCGCAGCACCAGCGCGTCCAGCGCAGGTGCGAGGGGGGCCCGCTGGCTGGGGCGCGGGGGTGGCTCTTCGAGGTGCTGCCTGGCGAGCTCCATCGCGCTCGGTGCGTCGAACGGGAGCTGACCCGTGAGGAGGCGGTGCAGCAGGACGCCGAGCGCGTAGATGTCCACCCGTGCGTCGATGGTGCCGCCGAGGATCTGCTCGGGCGCCATGATGCTGAGGGTGCCAGGCGCGCGGCCAGCAGTGGTGAGGCCCGATCCCTCTCCAGGGTCCATGAGCTTGGCGATGCCGAAGTCGAGCAGCTTGACGGACCGGGAAGGGTCGTCGCCGACGAAGATGTTGTTGGCCTTGACGTCCCGGTGAACCACGCCTGCGTCGTGGGCAGCCTGGAGGGCAGCGCACACGGGCTCCAGCATCTGGAGGGCCTGTGCAGGCGACATCCTGCCGCCCGATCGGAGCAAGCTCTCCAGGGTCATCCCTTCGAGCCGCTCCATGACGTAGAAAGGTCGGCCGTCGTCCAGCGTGCCCACGTCGCGAATCGCCACGACGTTGGGGTGGTTCAGCCGGCGGATGATCTGCACTTCGCGGATGAAGCGCTCGACCATTTTGGGGATGACCGCCAGCTTGGCGTGTAACACCTTCACCGCGACGCGCTCTCCCGGTCGGGCCGTCGCGGCCTCGTCGTGACAATGGCGCGCCGAATACACGGCGCCGCAACCGCCCCGGGCAATGCGGGACTCGAGGAGGTAGGCTCCGGCGCACGAGCCCGCGGGGAGGTCTTCCACGAGCGGGAACCCGAGGACCTCGGTCAGCTCCTTCGTCAAGTCGCAGCCCATACCTCTATCCTCCTCTGCACTCCGGTGCGGACGCACGCACACGCTCCTCGGGGAGGACGCGGCAGCGCATTTCAGGGATGACGCCAGTATCCTAGTCCCTTTCTCGTTCCGTGCAGGCGCTGTCGTCCGAGAGAGGCAGTGTTTCGTGAGCGCCGGACTGCGACGATGCGGTGAATGGCGTTCGAAATCGAGGAGGGTGCGGTTCCTTCGGCGTCGAATCCGTCGTGGCCACGACGGCGGTGTCTGTCGCGCATGCTCGGGACGATCGTTTCGCGCACGCGTCGAAGTGCTCATTGATCCCTGGCCATCACCCGGTTCCCTCGGGATTGGCAGCGGAGGTCGGAGCAGCCCAGACCGTCCGGGTATGTCAGTCTGCTCGGGATAACGGTGGCCCCATGGAGCATGCGCGCGAACACGATTGCCGGGGTGGGACAGCAATCGCCCGCTGCCGTTCATGCGGTCGCAGGATCACGAGAGGACTGCGCTGCCAGGGGCACGGTCCGGTAGAGCCAGCAGGGGCGCAGGCGGGCCATGGGTGGGAGGAGGCGGCCGGAGATCAGCCCCCGGTGAACGCGGAAGACAGCGCGGCGGATGCGCTGCTGGAGCGCAGAGCGTCGCTGCCAGCGTTCGCGGGCTACCAGTCCGTACGGCGGCTCGGCGGGGGAGGGTTCGGGGTGGTGTACGCGGCCGTGCCGGAGGGAGGCGGTCCGGAGGTGGCCATCAAGGTGGCCCGCGCCGACCGGGTCGATGCAGGGCCGCGCCTCGTCCGCGAGGCGGTGATCCTTGATGAGATCGGACCTCCCCACGCGCCCGCCTTGTATGCACGCGGGTCGCTCGGCGATGGTTCGCCTTACGTGGTGATGGAGTACCTGAGCTGCGCGACGCTCGCGGATCGTCTGCTCGCCGCGCCGGGTGGGATGCCCTTCGGAGATGCCTGTGCGCTCGTGCTTGCCGCGCTGCGCACCCTCGACGTGGTCCATGCGCGTGGGTACGTGCATCGAGACCTGAAGCCGGAGAACATCTTCATCGCGGACCGCCACGGCGCGCTTCAGGCCACCATCATCGATTACGGGCTGGCCACGACGGGCGGTCGCCTGCCGCACACGAGCGAGGGTGTCGCGCTGGGGACCTCTGAATACATGTCCCCCGAGCAGTGCGAGGGGCGGTCAGACCTCGACGCACGCGCAGATCTGTATGCCGTCGGGGTGATCCTTTACGAGTTGCTCTCGGGACGACCTCCTTTCTGGGGTGCCCCTGCCATGGTGCGCGAGGATCACCGCAGCCGACGTCCCCCTCGGCTCCGGCCTGGCGTGAGGCTGCCGGCGGCGCTGGAAGAGGTGGTGCTGCGCTGTCTGTCGAAGGATCGCGTGGAGCGCTACGGCTGCGCGGCAGTGCTGAGACAGGCGCTGTCGCACGCGGTGGTTGCTGCAGACGAGAGCGTGCCACCACCGGCACCACCAAGCGATGCGGAGGCACCGCCAGGGAGCTCACCGCCGACCAGCGCGCCGAGACACCAGCGGCGGATGGTGGGATTGCTCTTCCTGGAGACCGAGCTGGATCTGGTGACGCTGCAGCGCCGGATGGCGGCGCTGGGTGGAGACGTCGCCCATACCTCCAGCGGGCGGATGGTGGCCGTGTTCGATCATGAGCAGGGGGCGAGTCCCGTGAGGCGCGCACTGCGGGCGGCCCGGGAGATGGTGCGGCGCGGAGCGTGCACGAGAGGCCTCGTGGATCTGGCGCCGGTCGTGGTCCAGCGTCGCGCGGGAGGCGTGCGGCGTTACCTGAGCCCGGCTTTCGTGCGGCCCAGGGTATCGCTTCCGGCGGCGAGTCGCTCCCCGGTGACCGGCGTGACCGGCGTGACCGGCGTGACCGGCGTGACCGGCCACCTGCTGTACGTGACGCCCGACGCAGCGGCCGCGCTCTCCGAGGTTTCCTGGGCGAGCCCGCGGAGTGGAGAGGGCGGGACGAGTTCGCGCGGGGAACCGCTCCACGAGCAGCCGGCGTTCGCAGGAGCTGTGGGCGCCAAGGAAATGGGAAGTCCCATCCCGGTGCCCCTGGATGAAGAGACCCCCAGCGATCCCTCGTGTGAACCGCTCTTCGGCCGCGCGGAGCTGGTGCGGGCGCTGCTCGATGGTGCCCTCGCCGCGGCGGCGTCGGGGGGGCCGACCCTCGTGAGCGTGCTCGGGGACGCTGGGCTGGGCAAGAGCCACGTCGGCTCGTTCGTTGCCCGGAGGCTGCGGGAGCAGGTGCCGGGGGCGCTGGTGATCGAGCTGCGCGCGCGCGAGCCGTTGCTAGGAGGGGTCGATCCGACGGCGCGGGAGTTGCTGCAGCGCGCGCTCGACCTGCCCGCGAGCCCTCCCGAGGAAAGGGGGAAAGCGCTGCTCTGTGCGAGGCTCGGCGAGAGGCTCGGGGAGCTGGGGCCGGCAGTGGCGCTCGCCCTCGGGTGGATCGAAGGAGACGCGATCGACAGAGGCACGCACACGGACGTGGAGTATCCCGGGCTGCGCGCGATGGAGGTCGCGCCTGGCGCACTGCGGGCGGCCGTGAGCACGGCGGTAGGTGGAGCGCTGCGGCGCCGCGCCACCGAGAGTCCTGTCTTCGTGGTGCTCGATGATGCGCACCTTGCCGATGATGCGGCGCTGGGGGCGCTCGAATACGCGACCATGGCCGAAGTGGGGGCTCCGATCTGGGTTTGCGCCCTGGCACGTCCAAACTTCGGGGAAGCGCGTCCCGGATGGGGTGAACGGGCCGCGCATCGCGAGGTCCACCACCTCGGGCCGCTCGACCCCGCAAGCGCGGCGGCGCTCTGCAGGCGGTTGCTGACGCCCGTGGAGGATGTCCCCGAGTCGGCAGTGGAGCAGCTCATCGCGCGGGCAGAAGCCACCCCGCTGCTCCTCGTGGAGCTGGTGCTCGGTCTGAAGCGAGGCGGCATCGTCCGCCGGCATCCTCGCGGAGGCGGGTGGTACGTCGCGACCGACGAGATCGATAAACTGCCCGAGACACCCCTCATCGAGTGGCTGGCGCTTGCGGAACTCGAGGCACTGCCGCAGGCGCTCCAGGAGCATGCGCGGCTCATCGCGCTGCTCGGCCCCGAGGTGGCCCCCGCGGAGATCTTGGGGGTGCTGAGACGGCTGGATCGGTCCGGTCAGGGTGAGGCTTTTCCTCTCGATCCGGGCATCGCGACGCGGCGGCTGCTCGCTGCAGGCGTGCTGGTCCAGGATCGGCGCACGGGGAACATCGGGTTCCGACACCCGCTCGTGAGAGAGGCCGTGGCGCGCTCTGCGGACGTACTCATGGCGAGGCAGATCCATCTGGCGGCCCTCGCTCACCACCAGGCATCCCGCAACGACGGAGATCTGAGGCTGCGCGCGCTGGCGCACCACGCGGCCGAAGCTGGCCTGCACGGGCAAGCTGGAGGCGCATTCCTCGCCCTCGCAGACCAGGCGCGTCACAGGCATGCCTACGTGGAGGCGGAGGCGCTCTATAGCCGTGCGCTGGAGCAGCTCCACGCGGCGGCTCCCGAGGCGTGCGAGGTGACGTTTGCCGAGGGCTGCGCGCCGTCAGGTACGACGCCATGCCGGCTGCCTTGCCGCCGTGCGCTGGCGCGCCGGGGCCGCGGTCTGATGCGGTGTCGGCTGGGAAGGTACCATGACGCGCTCGAAGACCTCGGCAGCGCGCGGGTGATGGCCGAGGCGTCAGAGGACATCGAGGAGAGGATCGGGATCCTGCTCGATGAGGCGATGACCCTGGACTGGATGGAGGAGCACCGGAGCTCGGAGGCAAGGGTCGTCGAGGCGATGCACCACAGCGCACAGCTCTCGTCACTGCCGCTCCTCCTCGGCTCGCGCTTGCTGCTCGGCAGGGGACGTTCACTGCACCGGTTCAGCCGTGAGGAGGAGGCAGCCGCGGTGCTCGAGCAGGCAGCGGATGCCGCGGCCGAACTGGGGCAAGATGGCTACGAGACGCTGGTGATCTCGTTGCTCATGCTGGGGTTCATCTACCAGGGGCTGGCACGGCTCGACGAGGCAGGAGCCGCCCTCGACCGGGCAGTGACCCTCTGTGAAGCACACCGCGACATGCTTCACCTCGCACCGGCGATCAACAACCGCGCTCTCCTGCGAGCGTGCCTCGGGGACAAGGAGCGAATGATTGCGGACTTGCGTCGGGTGCTGGGGATCGCCCGTGAGCTCGGCCAGGGCGCGCTGGAGCTGGTGGGGGAGTACAACCTCGGTGAGTGCCTGTATTTGATGGGCGACCTCGACGCTGCTTTCCCCCACGTGGCTCGCGCCCTGCAGATTGAACAGCGCCGCAGCGGAGATGGGGCGCGGCCCATCGCCGCATTGCTCGATGCTCGTGTACGCCTGTGGGGAGGCGATCACGGGGGTGCCCTGGCCCGGTTCGAGCAGATTCAATCTCACCAGGAAGGCGCCCGGCTCGCAGGCAGGTTGGATGCTCTCCTTCTGCCCTCCGAGGAGATACTGTTGAGAATGATTGACCTGGCTACCCGAGAGCTCATGGACGAAGCTCGATGGGAAGCGCTAGAGGAGCGCTCGGAGCAGTTCTCCGTGGGGCAGGAGCGGGTAGAGGTGCTCGAAGGGCGGGCCCTGACCGCACTGCGTAAAGGGAAGCCAGGAGATGCGCTGAGGGCGCATGCGCGGGCCCTGGAGGTAGCACGCCGTATCCCGAACGCGATGGGTGCTCGGCTTCAGCGTTGTGGCGATGAAATCCGAGCAGCGATCAGAACTGAGCGGCTTCCGTGGACTCTTTGAGCGCCACCGTGGAAGCATTCCCGCCCGCGATCACTTGCGCCACTTCGTCGAAGTAGCCGGTGCCCACCTCGCGCTGGTGGCGGGTTGCCGTGTACCCAACTCCCTCTGCCTCGAACTCCGCCTGTTGCAGCTCTGAATAGGCGGACATGCCTCGACGCAGGTACTGCCTGGCCAGGTCGAACATTGCGTAGTTCAGGGTGTGGAAGCCCGCGAGCGTGACGAACTGGAACCGGTATCCCATTGCCGCAAGCTCGTGCTGGAAGCGCGCGATCGTCGTCTCATCCAGGTGCTTCTTCCAGTTGAACGAGGGGGAGCAGTTGTAAGCGAGCATCTTGCCGGGGAACTGCTTGTGCACCCCTTCCGCAAACTGACGTGCCTCCTTGAGGTCTGGGGTCGAAGTTTCACACCAGATCATGTCGGCATGAGGTGCGTAGGCGCACCCTCGCGCGATGGCCGCTTCGATCCCGCTCTTGAACCTGAAGAACCCTTCCGGGGTACGCTCGCCTGTGAGGAAGGGACGATCGCGAGGGTCCACATCCGAGGTCAGCAGCTTGGCGCTATCGGCATCTGTCCGGGCGACGACGAGCGTGGGGACACCCATCACATCTGCAGCGAGGCGTGCCGCTGTCAGCGTGCGAATGAACTGTCCGGTAGGAATCAGTACCTTGCCGCCCATGTGGCCGCACTTCTTCTCGGAAGCGAGTTGATCCTCGAAGTGAACGCCAGCGGCTCCTGCCTCGATCATTGCTTTCATCAGCTCGAAAGCATTGAGGGGACCCCCGAAACCGGCTTCCGCGTCGGCGAGGATGGGCGCCATCCAGTGTCGCCCTCCTTTACCCTCCGCATGTTCGATCTGATCCGCTCGGAGGAGCGCTTGATTGATCCTGCGCACCAGCGAGGGAACGCTGTTCGCGGGGTACAGGCTCTGGTCCGGATACATCGTCCCTGCCTCGTTGTTGTCAGCAGCGACCTGCCATCCGCTGAGGTAGATGGCTTTCAGACCTGCCCTGACCTGCTGCATGGCCTGATTCCCACTCATCGCCCCCAGCGCCTGCACGAAGGGTTCGGTGCGCAGCAGGTGCCAGAGCCGACGGGCGCCCATGTCGGCGAGCGTGAACTGGATTCGCACGCTGCCACGAAGGCGCTCCACGTCAGCCTGGCTGTAAGGGCGGACGATGCCGTCCCAACGTCCCTGGAATGCGTCGGATGACGTCTGAGCATCATGGCTGAGGGGCTCGGTGGTCGAGGGATCACGGACTGTTGAAGCGGCAATCGGAGAGACAGCGGACATGGCAAACTCCTCGTCAGATTGAGCAGGGCGGGATAAGGCCGCCGATTGATTTTGAAGAGCGCGCGGACAGGCGCCGACGCCTCATCACTCCGTGAGGTTCAACAGGAGGTCATAGGCAGGCAAGGTAAGGAATTCCTCGAAGGCTTCCGAGGTGGACAGGCGCTCGAAAAGCTCACGAGCTTCGCTGAAACGATGCCCGTCGACGTATGCCGCTCCGAGCATGACGCGGAGGGCATGCATCTCCTCGTCGAGGACCTGCCTGAACCGCTCTGGCGTGAGGACCTGCCCGTCATCCAGCACCGCACGATGCCGGAGCCACTGCCAGACCTGGCTGCGCGAGATCTCTGCCGTAGCGGCGTCTTCCATCAGATTGTAGAGGGGAACGCAGCCGAGTCCTCTGAGCCAGGCTTCGATGTACTGAACTCCCACGCGGATGTTGTGGCGAAGTCCCACCTCCGTACGCGAGCCCTCAGGCACTCGGAGCAAATCGGGTGCCGACACCGAGACATCATCGCGCTGTCGTTCGATCTGGTTTGGTCCAGGCATATGGGCATCGAAGATCTCGCGGGCGACCTGGATCAGACCTGGGTGTGCCACCCATGTACCGTCGTGGCCATCCTCGACTTCTCGTTGCTTGTCAGCACGAACCTTGTCGAGAGCGAGGCGGTTCTGCTCCGGGTCGCTCTTGATGGGAATGAACGCAGCCATCCCGCCCATGGCGTGGGCTTTCCGCCGATGACAGGTCTTCACCAGCAGTTGCGTGTAGGAACGCAGAAAATGCTGCTTCATGGTGATCTGGTCGCGATCGGGAAGCACGCATGCGGGGTCCCTTCGAAGCTTCTTGATGAAGCTGAAGATGTAGTCCCAGCGACCGCAATTCAGCCCAGCGGAATGCTGTCGTAGTTCATAAAGGATCTCGTCCATCTCGAACGCTGCTGGAAGCGTTTCGATGAGCACGGTGGCCTTGACGGTTCCTGGAGGCATTCCCAGAGCTTGTTGCGCAAACAGAAACACGTCGTTCCAGAGCCGAGCTTCCAGGTGGCTTTCCAGCTTGGGCAGGTAAAACCACGGTCCAACGCCTCGCTCAACCTGGACACGGGCGTTATGAAAGAAGAAAAGCCCGAAATCGACCAGAGCGGCCGGCAGCGGTCTCCCATTCAACTCGATGTGTCGTTCAGGGAGATGTAGGCCCCGAGGACGTACCATCAGAGACGCTACCTGTTCATTCAGTGAGTAGTGCTTCCCGCTAGATGCGTCCTCGTGACGCAGACTTCCACGAACAGCCTCGTACAGCGCAACCTGGCCGGTGATGAGGTTCGCCCAGGTGGGCGCGCTGGAGTCCTCAAAATCAGCCATGAACACGTTTGCTCCCGAGTTCAGGGCGTTGATGATCATCTTTCGGTCGACAGGACCTGTGATCTCCACGCGACGATCCCGCAGGGAGTGGGGGACGTCGGCAACCGTCCATTCTCCGTCGCGGATGGCCTTGGTCTCCGGAAGGAAGTCGAAGAGAACCCCGCTGTCGAGCCTCTCCTGGATGCGGCGTCGTCGCTCGAGCAGCTCAGACACTTTCGGAGAGAATGCGTGGCCCAGCTCCGCGAGAAATAGCCGTGCTTCCGGGGTGAGGATGATCTCGTCACCCTCGATACGGGGAGCCCGGATGGAGAGGGTGGTCGGTTCGATCGGTCTCAACAGGACCCTCCTGTGATCGTCTGGGAGTGCTCCCTCATCTGAGAGCACGACGCTTTGCGTCGTTACAGCTCAAGACTTTTACAGATACCTGTCTCATGTCAACTTGAACGAAGAATTCCTACAGTCGTGGGTGTGGACGTAAGAAATTGACAGACTGTCAACGTGTAAATTAATGTAAACAAGGTGTGGCTCAACATCACCTGCGCGTGCACGCGGGCGAATCCCCATTGCCCATGTATTGCCATCCGCCGAGACGCTGGGATTGCCGAAGGAGGCGGTGATGAATGAAGCATTGCTACTCGGTGCCAAAGTACGCGCGCTTCGATGCCGCGCCCAGATGACCCAGAGTGCACTCGCTACACAGCTGGGGATTTCACCGAGCTACCTCAATCTGATCGAGAACAATCGAAGGCCGCTGACAGCTCCCGTACTGCTCAAAATGGCACAGATCTTTCAGCTCGATCTGCATGCCTTCGTAGCGTCGGAAGAAGACTCGCGGCTACGTGCAGATCTGCTTGAGGCATTTGGCGACCCCCTCTTCGAGGGTCACCCTCTGACCAATCACGATTTGCGTGAACTTGTCTCCAGCGCGCCGAACGTAGCTCGCGCCGTGCTCGCGCTGTATCAAGGCTACGTGAGCGCACGTCAATCGGCAGAAGCGCTCGGAGAGCAGCTCGCAGGCAGTGGCTTCACCGGCCTGGATGCATCGCGACTACCCTCCGAGGAGGTCAGCGACCTCCTCCAGCGCCGAATGAACTACTTCCCCGAACTCGAGGAAGCTGCGGAAGCGCTCTGGCGCCGAGCGCATCTTGATGACGATGACGTGTACCGAGGGCTCCTGCGCTACCTGCGCGAAGCCCATGGGATCGTGGTGCGCGTGGTACGCGTTGCCGAAGAGCGGCGAGCGATGCGTCGCTTCGATCCCGAGACCAGAACGCTCAGCATCTCCGAGGTGCTACCACCACGAAGCCGACGATTTCAGGTGGCCCACCAAATCGCGCTTCTCACCCAAGCCGACCTGTTTGAACGGATGCTGAGCGATACTGCGATCACCACACCCGACTCACAGGCACTCGCACGCGTCGCCCTGGCGAACTACTTTGCTGCGGCGCTGCTCATGCCTTATGTGCCCTTCTACGAAGCGGCGCGTGCAGAACGATATGATATCGAGTTGCTCGCGCATCGCTTTGGAGCGAGCTTCGAGCAGGTCTGCCACCGCCTGACCACGCTACGTCGTAGTGGTATGGAAGGAGTACCGTTCCATCTACTGAGGATCGATATCGCGGGGAATATCTCCAAGCGCTTCAGCGGCTCAGGGATCCGCTTTGCTCGATTCAGCGGCGCCTGCCCCCGCTGGAACGTTCACGCAGCGCTGATGACACCCGGAATGATACGAACCCAGCTCTCGCGGATGCCTGACGGGTCTGTCTATTTCTGCATCGCGCGAACGGTACGCAGCGACAGAGGCGGCTTCCACATGCCGCACACGGTGCAATCCATCGGCATGGGTTGCGAGGTCCGCCACGCACGGGCTCTTGTCTATGCGGACGGCTTCGACCTCGACACTCTGGACACAGCGGTTCCTGTTGGTGTCACCTGCCGGCTATGTGAGCGACTCGACTGTGAACAGCGTGTGTTTCCGCCAGTTCAGCATCCGCTTCACATCGATGAGAATGTCCGAGGGCTGTCGTTCTATGCGCCCGTCGAGGAGCGGCAGAGACTGCCGCTCACTCAACCTATGCTGGACACAAACAAAGAAACAACGAGCAGTGCGAAGGGGGGGACTTGAACCCCCACGAGAGTTACCCCGCTAGCACCTCAAGCTAGTGCGTCTGCCAATTCCGCCACCTTCGCTCAGGGACAGGGCGCGGAACTTACCCTCAACCGCGAGGAAGTCAAGCACATAATTGTTCCTGGCTGTCAGCGCACCAGCACTTCCACGATCTCGCGAATCTCGAACGGCTTTCGCACCCAGGCCGTGCAGCCTTGTGGAAGATCCACGAGTCCACCACTTCCGGACATGACGACCAGGCGGGCGCTCGGACTGGCGAGTTGAACCGCAGAAACGGCCCCCCCGATGTCCTGCTCGATGGGGGAAATGTCGAGGAGCGCAGCATGGAAGGGTCCGGTAGCAAGCGCCGCTGCAAGCTCCTCGGCATGGCGCACACTGACGATCGTCGCCCCCCGAGCAGAGAGCGCAGTGTCGAGCAGGTCGACGACAGCCTCATCATCTTCCACAAGCAGGATCCGGGTGCCGTTGAGGACGAGAGCGGGAGAATGAACCGCGCCTCTTCCAGACGTGGACCTCTCTGCTGTGACCGTGGCATCGTCTGGCAGATCTTCGGGTGACTCGCCCATCGAGCTGGGCCAGCGGAGGTCAAACCTGGCTCCTCGCTCGGAGGGAGCCAACGAGAGCACCCCACCAGCTGCCTCCGCGAGTGCGGCTGAATGCCGCAAGCCGATCCCAGCACCGCCCTTGCGGGTCGTCACGCCGGCCCGAAGGAGAGAGGCTCGGCGTTCCGGCGGAACACCTGGCCCCTCGTCAGCGACGCTGATGACAAAGCCACCGCCTTCCTGCTCCACGGCAACTCGGACCGTGCCTCCAGCAGGTGACATGGCTATGGCGTTCAGCAGGAGATTGGTGAGGATCTGAATCAGTACGTCGTTGCCAGTCACCAAAAGAGCTTCGACATGGGGGTCGAGTTGCACCGCGAGTCTCGCGTTCGCTCGGCATACCTCCGGGTCCATCGATAGAACGACATTGTCGATGACTTCACGCAACGTCGTTGGGGGTTCACGCCGAAGCATGGAGGGGGGCGAGTCCCCCCCATCGCTCTCAGGCAGCGCGGCGCCGATGGCACGGCGAACGATGCGGCGGGCGTCGCGGGCACGCATCGCCACGAGGTCGAGTGCACGCCCGAGCTCGTCACCTTGCGCGTCACGGGCACGCTCCACCCAGCCAAGAATCACCGTGAGGGCGTTGGATACCTCATGCAATGCACCCGGTAGATCCTGCTCAAGGGGAACGACAGGACCTACACCACTAGCTGGCATTCCCGAGGACGCGCTGTCCCCGGGCGAGGGCTCTGCTTTGCCTCCGCGCGTCGGATGCGCCACGACACGTAGCCTATCGCGGCCTGCGACGCTCGGGTACCGCAGTTTTGTGTCCGGCGCGGTTAGTTGGACAGGGACGGTGGAAGCGAGAGGATGTATGAACCATCGCCAAGAGAGACCGTTTCTCCTATCTGGATGACCCCCAAGGGCCTGTCCTCGCCCCCAGCATCACCTACGGGAAGCCACGCTCGAACAATGGCTGCGGGAAGCACCTCACCCGAGGAATCCCGGACGACGCCCTGCAGCACGGCCGGATACGGAACCGTGAGGTCTCCGAGGTCCATCGCCGTGGAGATATCACCTTCCGGGACGAACAGCCTGGGACGGACCAACCATGGGTACCCGGAGGCACCATCGGGGCGAACCGAGAAATCGAAATAGCCCGGTTCAACCTTCAAGGAGAAGCTACCGCCCACCAGCTGGGCAGGTGCCTCACGGGGCCGGAGGGGCTGCGGCGTGAGGACTCTATCGAAATAGCGCTGAGTGGTCATCGTCGACGGAGCCGCCACGACGGAAGCTGCTCCAACCAGCTCACCTCCTGGCGCAGAGACCTGACCGTTGATGGTGGTCACTTCCTGAACGACGATCGACTGTCCGCAGAAGCAACCCTCACCAGAGGAGAACTCGATGTCCTTCGTCGCAAATGAGTAACGCTGGTCCACTGGTCGAGCGGAGACCCGGTAACGGCCTGGCGGCAGGTCGACAGCAAAGACCCCCGATTCATTGGTCTCGACCTCGAAGCTGTACCTTGCGGCTGAGCTAGCATCGCCGGCGATCTCGGCGCTCTGAATACCGACCGCAGCGACCACTGTCTTGCCTTCGTCATCCAGTACTTGACCCTCAACGTGACGATGCGGTGCATTCAGCTCCACGAGAGAGAGCTCCAGACCTTCCGGACTGACCAGGATACCTATCGCCGAGAGATCCCAGTGGAGGGTGGGCTTCACCTGTCCTTCAGGAGGACTGAGCTTGAGCAGCGGGGAGAATCGGTCTTTTGCGGTCCAATCGAAGTCCAGATCGAACTCTGCCTTGTTCGCACCTGCGTCCTGAGTGAGTGTCAGCGTTTCGGAAATGACATCGCCGTGCTCAGGCTCCACGAGCTCGAGCGACCAACCATCCACACTCATGGTGGATGGCACGGTAAAGCGCCCCTTCAATCGCTCCAGTGTTCGCGCCTCGAAGTTGAGCGTCCGCGAGTCGACCTGTTGAGCGGGCCAAAAGACAGGCAGCGGACCTCCATCACAGTCCGCAGGGAGCTCAGGGTTGATGTAAATGTCATAGACTCCACGCGGCAGCTGCGTACGGAAGACGTATTGGGCTATCGCCCCCTGGTCATCTTGCTCAACCTGGATCGATGCCGTGTATTCTTCTGCAGGAAGACCGTAAATGCGATCGACACGCCTCAATATCGCGCGTGCCGGAAATGAACCGTCGGGCGGCGCTTCCACACCGCAGCGCGGCGCGCCTTCTGGCAGACGCAATGAGCCAGTGAACCACGCGAGATCAGCCGGAGGTGGGTCGAACTGGCGCACCTGGCCGGAACTCATCACGCCTTGCAGCGTCAAGCCTGCCGCTGCAACGTCCACGAGATACGAGACGCCCGCCGCCGAGCTGTTGATGGCTGGCCGGACCTCCATCATCAGTCCTGGAAGATCAGCGCCGACCGAGACACAGGCCAGGTTCGATCCAACCATCGCGCAGAGGCCGTTATCTGCACAGTCGTCTGTCGTTGCGCACTCGTTCACAGGCCCTGACACGGGCTCGAAAAGTGGGATGCTGCAGCCTGTAGTGGCCCAAGAGAATGCCAGCATCGTGATCAGGGTTCGGGTCATTGCTGCCCTCCGAGGCTGCTTGCATCCAAAGCCGGACGAGGACATTTAGGGCATGCCTGGGGGCCATCACATGTCGGCGGCTCACAGGCGATGTCACAGTTCACGCTCGACTGGCAGCGGATCACCTGCCACACGAGGTAGCTGGAGTCGTTCGATTCCACAGGGCAGACATCCGCGTCGAAGGCATGGCTCGCCATGAGCGTCACGGTGTGACAACCGGGTTCGACGGTGACGTCACCTGGATACCAGTAGTTCCCCGCGAAACTCCTGGCGCCATCCGCCAGGGTCCCCGGAGGAATCGGCTCGAACGGGTAGATCGCCCTCCGGTAGGGCCGCCCCGCCGAACCGATCTGGCCGTAGTCGAGGTAGATTGCCAGTTCGACGGGCACCTGCGCGTCTTCTGAAATCACCGCGCTGCCGAACTCGACCGACTCGGTGAGATCATAAACATAGATAGTCTGGCGCAGATCAGGGAAGGAGGCATCCGCCACAAGCATCGGCGGAGTCTGCGCAGGCTTGTCGTACTCTGGCGGTGACAGCACTAGGCAGGCAGTTGCAGACATGGCCACCCATGACAGTAGCGATGCTCGTGCCAAGAGACAGATCGCACGAAAAGCCCTTGATGCCCTTGCAGGCATGACCCTCACCCGACCCCCAGTTGGATCTCCCCCTGACATTGGTGTCGCGTCGAACCTCTCGAGCGGGTGCGTCAACCGTCGGAGGCGACGCAGGCCCGAGCCGAGAAACCCACGAGGAAGAGTCATCACACTGGGGGACTGCGCGAGATAGACCTGAGGTATCGTGTCTGTCCCTGACTGGATGGTTGGCAGGGGGTTCAGGAGCTTGGTCATGCGGTGCGCGAACGTGGGCGAAGGCTGTCTGTCCGCCGGACGCTGGTAACAGGTTCGGGTTGCCAGCGCGCCTCAGCATATTCCATGCGGATGGCCATTCGAACCAGATCCGCTATCTCTGGATGTGTACTGCATGCCTCCGCAAGGCCATTGGGGCTGCTCAACGGAATGGGCAGATTGATACCGCACTCCTTGATCGTGGCGTGGATCGCGACAGTGAGATCTCCCGCGGCATAAAGCCCAGCGCGGCGCATCGCCAGGTGGCTTACATGCATTGCAATCTCATGGGAGATGCCCTGATCAGAGCATATCTGGCGAAGCCGACGCTCGCCACGCGGTGGGATCAGCTGCCATAGATTCTGCTCTAGTTGGATGACTGCTGGGTCCTTGCGTGGCACGCCCTCAGCATTGAGGGGTCCGAAAGCAGCCACGAGCGCAGAGAGCAACGTTTGCAGCTCTTCGGTGGATAGAGAGCAGGCCAGTACGTGCTCAGACTTCGCTCCTGTGAGATGTGCACCGAGCAAGTAGCGAAGCTCTGCCGTCTCCTGACGGATATCCCCGCGGACCATCACCGCTGGAGGTAGCAACGGAAGAACTTGCGGCTCGATGAGCGAAGTACGACCTGCTGCCTGGCGCTGGTGGAACAGCGGTGTGCGCAAGCATCCCAGACGCTCTGCCACCATGCCATAGACTTCCCCAAGGACGGTGGCCAGGCCTGGTTGAACGCGCTCCAGGCCGGTGAGACCAAACTGACCGGCATCGCGGCGAAACAGGCCAGTCTCCCATACGATCGCCAGTGCTTCATTCACAGAAGCATCGATGTCACGGAAGAGCAGCGCGCCCACCAGTTCTGGAGCATCTCGCTGTGCCGACAGCGGTGGGGGGATGATTCTACTCAAGGCCCCACCCGAGCCCTCACTTTTGACCACGTCGAACGCCCTCAGGACGTGTTCCACGGACCTGGCGTAAACGTGATTCTTGTCGTCGAGAGCAGCAGCATGGAGCCGTTCAAGCACGTCACGGTCACCGAGCCTGATGACCGCCTGCATGCGGCGCACCGCGAGTACTTCCCGTGTACGCGGTTCTCCGGATGCCTGGAACAGCGCGATCAAGTGCTCACCCGCGTCGTAGTCACCAGCTAGAATGTCCTGAAAGAACGCTGCTTCCTCGTCGCTGGCTGCGGCGGGTGGAGCGATCGACAGCAGGCGGCCCGCAGACAGAGGCGGGTAGGTGCTTGAAATGGCACCATGAGTGATTGATAGAGCGTTCCTGTTCGGGGTCGTGTGCGTGATCTGACGAGAACCGTCATCGCCGGTCACGTTGAACGTGCTCTGTTCAATCGCGCTCCCCTGCAACGGCTGCGATGGTTCAGTCGCGTAACTTGCGGGGGCTGGGGTGACCTGCACAGCCGGTTGCGTCAACGGGACTCTGATCTCGGCATGATCGAACGCGAGACGAACCGGAGACGATGCACGTGGACGAGAGCGTGACCGACTCGGGGAGATCCCGTCCGACTTCGGTTCCTCGGCGGCAGCAGCCGCAAGCTCTTGCGGCTGCTCCACGGGAAGCGGCGGTGGGCCGGGACGTGGACTGGCTCCCTCTGGGTGAGGCTCGGCCTTCAGCGCCCGCTCGCTGCGGACCGCCTCCAGTTTTATCCTGAGGTCAGCGATGCGTCCCTTGAGAGAACGATCCGCTGCCCCGAGAAGCTCTGCCTCCGAGAGAAGCGACTGCGAACGCTCCGCGTCCGTGTCCACGAGCAGCGTTGCTAGCTGCGTCAGCATGCGAGCCCGCTCTGGGCCAGAGCTACGGTTCGCAAGCTCCTCGAGCGCGCGACCAGCGGAGCCAGGCTCCCCGCGCATGACAGTCAGTTCGAGCTGCCGCCATACGGCAAGAGCCCGCGTATCCGGTTCTGCGGCAGCCTCTTCGAGCAACCTCGCCGCTGCATCCAGGTCCCCCACGCGCTCTGCAGCCTGTGCCGCCGCCAAGGCAACACGGCCCCGCGAGCGTAGCCCTTGCAACTCACCTCCGAGCGCACGCTCGAAAAGCGGCAGTGCAGCTACGAAGTTGCGCTTCAAGGCGAGACGCTCTGCCATCCCTAGCGCGATCAGTGGAGCAGGACCGATCTCCGCGTGACGGCGGGCGAGCTCCCGCATGCCAGCCCCGTGTCCCTGAATCACGTCGAGATGCTCGGCGAGCAGAAATGCATACAGTTCGACCTGCGCCGGCTCCATGTCAGCAGCAACGCGCTGCAGTTCTTCGATCGCAGCTTGGGCTTCACGTGGCGTACCTGCCCCACACAACCGGTACTCCAGCCGTCTTGCCTCAAGGATGGCAGCTTGAAGGGTTGACGAGAGCTGCAAAGCCCGGCGGGCACGCTCGAGGGCAAGGAGGTCATTTCCTGCACCAGAGGCCATCCGGGCTGCTTCGACCAGCAGCTCGGCTCGACGTTCATCGGAGAAGTCCTCGACAGATGCAAGCTCCTCGATCACGTCAGCCAGAACGAGAGCATCCCCCTTGCGTCTGGCAATCTCCACGCGGACTTCCAGCTCTGACCGTCTGGAGAGTTGCGTCTTCGTCGAACCAAGGCAGCGGACAGCAGCATCTATCTCGCCACCGTCGAGGTAAGCTCGACACGCTCGCAGGACGTATTCTGCTTGCTCCTCAACCGTCTGTGCGTAATCGCTGAGCTGTTCCCACCGTGGTGCTGCCTGAAGTGGTTCGCCAAGACGCTCGTGGAGATTGCCGAGATAACGGAGCGCAATGACATCGCCTGGTGTGGAGGCGAGCAACATTCTCAGCTCATCACAAGCTTCTTGCAGCAGCCCGAGATGTTGCTCGAGGATTGCTGCGCGCCGCAGCATCATCGCGCATCTTTCCTCGACGGACGTGGCCGCAGAGATACGAAGAGCGAGGAGCTCCCCAAGTGAGCGGTAATCACTGCGGTCAGTCGCCTCGGCCTCGAGAAACACGAGCGCCTCAGTGTCCCTCGGGTCGAGATGGACGATCGCTTGATAGTGGGCACTCGCAGCCATGCGGTCGCCCAGCATCTGCTCAAGGGGGGCGAGTTCCCGAAGCAGGGAGAGGTGCAGCGCATTGCGTTCTGCAGCGGACGCCCCAGCCTCACCTTCGTGGCTCACGTCCTCCACGAGGGTTGTATAGCGAGTGAGCACGTCCACGTAGGGACGCAGCGTTCCTGTCTCCTTCGAGAGATCTCGCACCCTGTCCAGTAGAGTCACGCTGAATGGAAGCCTGAGCGCGGCATCGCACAGCGCCTGCAGCGCGTCTTCGAACGCACCTCGTGCGGCAAGCAGGTCTGTCAGTTCGCCAGAGAGCGACCGCAGTAGATCCTGTGAGAGATCGTCTCGACGGAGTTCCTGCCGGAGCAGTGCTTCGAGATCGTGGATGCGTCCAGATGCTGACAGAAGCCGGCGCAGCCTCGTGACCACACTGCTACGCGTCGCTTCCTCGAGGTCCCCCGTTTCGAGCGCGCGCTCCAGCGCTAGAATAACCCGATCGGTCCTCCCTTCTCGCTCGTGCTGATCAGCGAGGTACAGGAGAGATTCGACCCGACGCGCGACCGGGAGGGCTTCGTCGAGGGCACGCAGCAGCGTGTCATCGCCCGCGAGTTGTACCGAGACATCGGCCTCAAACGCGAGTTCGGAGTTCTCAGGGGCTCTCCTGGCTGCCTCGACCAGCAGCGCAGCAGCGACATCGGGCACATTGAGCGTGTCTGCCAGCCGGCTCGCCCACCGGAGCAGTGGTGGGCCCACGTTGACATGAGCGTTCTTGGCAGCAGCGTAGATGGCTGCGATGAGATGCTGTGCACGCTCCGCCTCCAGCGCGAGCTGCGGTATCGCATTGACGAGTGAATCGAATTCCTCGACATCGCCATCGACACGCATGGCTCGCTCTATTGCAGCCAGGGCGCTGGCCGATGAGCCGAGCACTTCCACAGCCACCTTCGCCATGGCAATCGCTGCTCGTGCCCCATCAGGACCGTCCAGCTTTGGAAGGGTCGCTTTGATCGCCCGATCAAAGCGCAACGCTTCTGGAAGCACCTCACCTGTCATCGCCACGAGTTCACGAAGGGCCTGACCGACATCCTCGACCGTGCTCGAGTCTGGCCGGACATTCAGTGCTCTCAGCAGGAGGTCGATCCTGGTCCGCAGCCCCTCCTCGGACGAGCCGGCCAGTGTTGCAGCGCGCTTCAACCAGACGCTGCGTACGTCAGGCTCCTCCTCAGCAGCAACGCGGGCGATGACACGCACAGCCTCGGCGGGATCGTCGACGCGTTCGGCCAGTCTGGCCAGAAGCACATACGTGGTCCCCTCGGTGGGCACGGATTCGAAGGAGGCAGCGGCATGTAGGAAGGCCAGGTGAATGGCCCCACGACGCTCGAGCTGCCTGGCTGCCCTGTAATGGGCAGCACGCCGCCCGTAGCAACCAAGCGCCGCATTCGCCAGCAACCCATAGACATGGTGGAGGGTCTCGACAGCTTCCTCATCCTCGGCACAGCGCTCCACCAGTGCCACCGCGTCAGCACGCGTCGGATCAATCTCGATCGCACTTGCTGCCACGGCGAGAGCCCGCGCCATCAGCCCATGTTCCACGGCCATCGACGCTGCTTCCACGAGCAGGCTCGCACGGTGCTTCCGCGGAGACGGAGAGCCCGTGAGCGCTGGGTGTGGCGCTCCAGTTGCTGTCGGCGGCGGCTCTACATTCACACCCGCACGCGCGACGAGGATGTCGATCGCCTGTTCGATACCCGCAAACGCGCGAAGATCGCGCGCGTACCGCTCCTCGCCCCCACGCGGCACGAGCTCGCAGGCCCGATAGAACGCCTCCTCGGCTCCACGCCGGTCATCGGCGAGATCCCAGAGCAGGCTGCCCAGCTCCCGCCACGCCGCGGCTGCTTCCGCGGCTGCTCCGGCAACCGTCAGCGCCCTCGCGCGAGCCTCGGTCAAGGAAACGATGCCATCCGAGCCGAGCTGCACCGTTGCATCTTGCAACCACGTGTCCAGCCTCTCGATCCGCGCCAGCACCTCCTCAGGGCTTGCCCCTCGCTCGGCCGCGCGCGCCAGATCCCGCGCCGCACCGCTCGGATCACCCGCATCGATGCGGCCGTCGGCGAGCAGAAGGAGCGCTTCATGGGCCCGCGAACTCTCGTGGTCCGCTGCACGCGAGCGTTCGAGCACCGCCACCTTGAGCTGCCAGTCCCGGGCACGACCAGCGAGCTCGAGAAGCTCCTCGCGCAAGGAGGGGATACCGGGTCCGAACACATCGAGAGCGCGCCTCGCGAGCGCTGCCGCCCGCGTCGTGTCGAGATCCTGCAATGCATTCAGCCCTGCAGCGAGCACCGGGGCCATCTCTCCCAGGGGCCGTGGCTGCGCCAGCACCCATGCAAGGGCATCCGACAGGCGCGCGGCGTCACGGCCCGATGTGGCCCGGCGGATGAGATGGCGCGTCGCATCGATGCAGCCCGGATGGAGCGCCAGCCAGCGCTGGGTCCAGCCAAGGGCGAGCCCATGCTCACCCATGCCCTCGAGCATTCGCGCCAGGCCGTCACACAGCGTACCGCGCGGAAACACCGTGGTGATCGCTCGCTCAACCGAGGCTGCTGCGAGCCGGTCTGACCGGACCGCCGCGGGAGTCGCGGAGCGAGCTGTCGCCTCGGAGCTCTCCACGTCATGCCCGGCGATCAGGGCATGCGCGCGCGTCGCGACTGCCCGCGCACTGGTCGGGTCGGCTTCACACGCCAGCTCGGAAGCCTTCCGTGCGAGGCCCAACTCGCCGACGGCCACGTACAGCTCCGCGGCCGAAGCGAGCAACACCGCGCGCAGTGCGGGCCACACAGGGCCAGCGAGCTGCACCAGAGCGTCGGCCCGCTCCTTCACCCGCCACGTCCTCGTGGCGAACAGCAAGGCTGCACTCGCGGCTCCCCGGTGCCCCGGCGCCTCGGTGAGGAGCGGCAAGACCACGCTCAACGCGCGGTCCTCATCACCTGCGCGCCGGTGAACTGCGGCGAGCATGAGCCGCGCGCGGACCAGCTCGATGCGCGTCATCCCTGGCGGCTGCACCTCGCCAGCACGACCGCCGCTCGACCGAGCCTGGTGCTCCGCCTGGGCGAGGCGTCCCTCCAGCAGGTGAACGAGCGCGCCTCCTGTGCCAGCACGACGCGCCAGGCGGTCGAGGGCCAGCACGCAGCTATGGTCTGAAGGAACTTCCTGCGCGAGCGCCGTGAGCGCCTCTTCGTACGACGGCAGGTCGTCCGGGCGGCCACGGTAGATGGTCACCAGCTTGCGCAACGCATGAACACGCATCTCTGACGAGCGCGCACTCCGGAGCGTCGCTTGCGCTTCGCTCAGCGCTTCATCCTGGGCTCGCGCACGTTCCGCGAGCCGCTGCAGGCCTGCTGCAGCCACCTCCTCTTCGGCGTCCGCACGGAGCATGCGCTCGAAGGCCCAGCATGCCAGGCCCGGGTCGTCCACTTTGTCTTCGGCGAGAGAAGCAAGCTCGCGCAGGGCGTTGAGCACGTCTCGAGGATCGTTCGATGCACGCTCTCCGCTGTCGGCAACCCGGATGAGGGCCTCCAGCAAGGGCAATGAATCCTCGAGAGCGGCGGCGTGATCACGCAGCGCAACCCATGCGTAGGCCCCCCCCGGATCATTCACCGCAGCTTCGATCCACGACTCGATGGCGCGATCGGGACTTGCCAGGGGCCCTGCATAGAGCCGCGCCAGCACCTCGAACACCGCAGCCCTCTGAGTCCCCTCGAGCCGTTCGGCGCGCAGCTCTTTGCGCGCGGCCACCAGCTCGTAAAGGCTGGCCTGCCCGAGCACTTCATCAATCACGTCGACGTCCTCGGCGTCGACATCGGCTTCGAGCTCGGCATCGAAGGCACAGCCAGCGGCACGCGCGGCATCACCGTCGCTCAGCGCAGCTTCGAGGCGACGAACATGCACCTCCAGCGCACGCTCGATCTCCCCACGCCTCGTGAGCGCCACCGCATGAGCTCGGACCGCCTCGTCTGCCGCCCCGAGACGACCTCGTGCAGCCAGCGCCGCGGACATGATGGTCGCCGCCCCGAGATCATGCGGAGCGATCTCCAGCGCACGTAGACGGTCCTCGAACGCAGCGTCCCGTTCCCTCAGGGTCTCATGGCGCTCCGCCGCATCGAGGTAAGCCTTGGCAGCGGCCTCGGCACTCACCAGGTCGGACGCCCATGCCGAGACGGTCCCCAGCAGCTCGGAGGCCATCGCATCCGTGGGCTCAAGACTGGCTGCACCCACCAGCGCATCGACAGCGCCGCTGGCGTCTCCCGCCCGTGCCAGGAGCACCGCAATCCGGACCAGCGTTCGCGCGCCAGCGCTCGGGCGCTGCACGTCGCAGACGCCTCGCAGCACCGACGCCGCCGCAGCCGACTCACCGAGCCCTGCGAGCCACCCCGCCAGCTCGGTCCGGAGCGCCGTATCGTCCCCGAGAACAAGCGCTCGCCGCGCAAGCGTCGCCACGAGGTCCAGCTCGATTCCCCGCGACGCAAGGAGCCTGGCCAGCGAGATCGCCGCCTCTCGCTCGCCTTGCTCGTCACCGCGGATGCGGCGCTCCTCGAGGCGAGCCCGCCAGTATGCAGCCTCGGCACGAGGTCCGCTGTGCCGCGACACAGGCGCCTCTGCCCGAAGCTCGTCGAGCATCAGCTCCCCGGCAGAGAGAGGGGCCATGCGGTGCATGAGCTCCGGCGGCGGCATGGTGTGCCGGGGCTCGAACGAGGATGAACTGCGCTTACCCGAAGGGGACGAGTCCCCGCTATCCGGCGTCGATCCCATCAGACACCACCGCGGCCATCGCGCGCCCGAGAAGCCTAACAGATGAAGGGGGAGACAAAGCCACTTTCACGGGATGGCTCCTCCGGAGAAGCGAAAGACGGAGGGGCAGCGTTCGCCGACCAGGTGCCTGCCGCGCCGCCGCGCACAGCCCGCGGGGTCGCCGGGCCGTCTCTCACCTCACTGCACCAGCACGGCGAAGGGAAGCGCGGTGAGCGTGCGCTCGCCGGCCAGGAGCGGCGCGAACGAGCCCACGAACGTCTCCAGCTCTGGCAGTGGCTTCAACCACGCCGGCATGAACGCGGCCGATGCTACGCGCCGTGAACGGTTCTCCAGCGCTTCGATCCGCGCGTGCTCGTCCGCGGACCGTGCGCCAGCTCCCTCAGCGCCCACGAGCATGTCCAGCAAGTCGACGTCGTCTCGCTCGATCTCCACGGGAGTCCCCTCGGGCAGCTTTGCCAGCTCGAGCGCCAGATCCACGGCGTCACTGAGTCCTCCCATCTGGTCGATGAGCCCGAGCCGCTTCGCCTGCAGCCCGCTGAAGAGACGCCCTTCGGCCGCTGGCGCGACCGCAGCCACGTCCATGCCCCGGCCGGTCGAGATCCTCCGGAGGAACAGATCGTAGATGGCCTGCATCGAGGACTGGACCCGCGCCCGGGTCGGCTCATCCCAGGGGGTCAACAGAGACATGTAGGCGGCACGGTTCGCGCGCACGGGATCGGAGGCTGCCGCCACGGTCTCCACGTTGATACCTGCCATCGCGAGCGCATCGCCCACGGCGAGCTTGCCACCGACCACGCCGATGGAGCCGATGATGCTGGTCTCCTCCGCCAGCACCTTGGTCCCTGCACAGGCGAGATAGTAGCCACCGCTCGCAGCCATGCCTCCCACGGAGACCACGAGGGGCTTCTCCTCGCGCAGCTTCATCAGACGCTTCCAGAGCAGGTCGGAGGCGAGCGCCGACCCCCCGGGGGAGTCGATCCGGAGCACCACCGCCTTCGTCGACGCGTCCTCCGTCAGCCGGGCCAGCACGCGTCCCAGCTCGCGCTCACCGATTCCATCCCCCCCTCCGAGCGGCGAACCACCCGCGCTCATCGCGATGCTGCCCGAAGCAGGGACGATCGTGACATGCGGTTCGCCTGACGCGCTCGACCCCGCCAGCGAGCGAAACAGAGAGACCAGGCCGCGTGGAACGCCAGGTTCTCGTGCTTCCGAGCTCCCCGAGCGGTTATCGCTGTCCTTCACACCAGCGAGCTGCTCGGCGTCCTTTCGAGCTTCCGCGAGGTCGCCGATCTCGTCGATGAGTCGCTTCGAGCGCGCCTCTTCTGGCGAGTAAGGACCGTCTTCCAGCGCAGCTTCGAGCGCCTTGCCATCGGTGCCGCCGTCCCGGCCGGCCACGATGGATCCCATCCACGCATCACGGATTCCGCTGAGTGCCCCCTTCAGCGACTCACGCGCTTCCGGGCTCGCGCTCTCTCGGGTGAATGGCTCGCTTGCCCCCTTGAATTTCCCGACCTGCAGAAAATCGGCGCTGATGTTCAGCTTGTCGAGCAACCCCTTGGCGAAGAAAAGCTGAGCCGCAAGGCCGACGGTATCCACTTGCCCCGCCGGGCTGACCCACACTTTGCTGCATCCAACCGCGGCCAGCAGCATCGTGGCGTTGTTGTACTCGTCGGCGTGGCACACGACCGGCTTGCCTGCCTTGCGTACGAGGCCGAGGAGCCTCCCTGCCTCGTGCACACCAGCGAGTGAAATCCGGGTCGTACCCAGTTTGACGAGTACCCCTTTGGTTGCTTCTGACGAGGAGAGCGCCCGAAGCGAGCGCACGAAATCGGCGTGTGTGCGGCCCTTGCTCGTTCCAAGGAGCGAGCTGGGCGCGCTCTCGGGTAGACCCTTCGACAGGTCGATCTCTGCAAGCTCTGGCTGACCTGCGGATGAGGACCTGGCGGGTGCAGGCTCCACGCTGCGCTCGCGGCCCGCACATGAAGCAAGCACCGCTGCCGCGAGGGCGGCCCCCAGGCTGAGGCCACGCAGGCCTTTCCGGCGGCTGACGTGCTTCCTCGTCCTCCCTATCGCGTGGAGTCGACCGGTTCGGCTGGCGCCCTGATCACTCATGATTGAACCCCGGGAGATCTGAAGTGTCGACCGTCGGCGGCGCTGCACCCGGAGAGGCAGAAGCCGCCGGCGGAGGAGCCGCACCGGGCAGATCAGCAGCCTCCGCAGGTGAATTCTGGTCTGGCGCTACGTAGTCATCCGGCACACGACCCTCGTTCACCTGCGGGCTCTGGTGCTGGAGGCGACCCGTCGTCGGTGCAGATCCAGGAACGGCCGCGTCACCCACCCCCGCGTCGGAGACCGCACGCACGGGTGGATCCAGTGGCTTTCCTGTCGGTTCGAGACGCTCGATGAACGCCCGCAGCGCCGGGGCGAGCGGGTGTGGCCGGGAGGACGCGACGAGCCGCTCGTACTCTGCGCGTGCAGCCGGAGAATCACCGGCGCGCACCAGGGCGTAGATGAGAAACGCACGCGCACGCCCCAGGCCCTGATCGCCAGACGCTGCCGTGCGCAGCCGCCCCACTGCCACAGGCCAGTTCGGCTGCTCTTCGGCCATGTCCAGCGACGCCAGCGCCAGTGCGGTCTCCGGTTGAGAACCCCCTCCTGCAAGGGTCCCCACCAGCTCACGTGCCCGCCGAACGTCCCCCTGCAGGCGCAGCAGGTCTACCCGCACACGCTGCACGCCCACATCTTGAGGAGCGACCTGCTCCGCGCGCTCCACCGACTTGCGTGCTCTGTCCACCGCGGTGTCCAGCTCGTGCCGCGCCATCGCCTGATCCGGGGAGCCGTCTTCCAGAAGCCGGAGCCTCAGCCACCGGAGATCGGCGCTCGCCGTCTCCAGGCGCGCCAGGTCCGTCGCCACCTTGAGATCACCTTCCGCGAGCGCGCTCGCCTGGAGCAGCTTGTCCCGCGCACCTTCCAGGTCGCCTTCGAGCAGCTCCCGGTTGGCTTCGGCCACCAGCGAAGCTGCCCTCCCCTCGCTCGCAGGCTCGGGTGCCCGCGCTCCGGGCTTCAGGTATCTGGGCACGAGGATGACCCCAGCCAGCACGGCCAGCCCGAGCACCACGAGGCCCACCATCCAGCGCGCCGCTCCCACCCGACGCGAAGGCACCACCGACGTGAAACGCGGCTCTCCATAGGCATCGTCGCTGATGGAGAACCGGATGTCTGAAGGCGTCGGCGTGAGCGGGGCCGCTCTCACGCGCACCTCTCGCACAGGGCGGCGCCGCGGGACCTCGGAGACAGGGGCAGAGGAAGGCGGCATGGACTCAGGCGTGCCTGGCGCTGCCCCATGCTCGACGGGTGCCGCGGCCTCGACCTCGTCGCGCGACCCCTGCTCGACCTCCGGAGAACCGCCTCCTCGCATGCGCTCTGCGGGCAGCGGCGGCGCATCGTCCGGGGCCACCACGCCAGGCCCCTCCCCGTTGCTCTCCAGCGTCACGGCTCGCGGCGCAGGCGTCGGTGGCATCATCGGCAACCGCCCGACCGGTGGCGTCGCAGGGTCGATGGTTTCCGGATCGCTCGCTGGAGGAGGCGCCGAAGGGCTGCGATTGAACGGCCCGGCGACCGGCGGCATGTCGGCGCGGTTCACGGCTGGAGACGCGCTGGGCGAAATGCTGGCCCCTCCCACCTCGGTCTCCGTCGGGACTGGCCCCCCGAGCCCCGCGGGTGTCACGTGGCGTGCTCGTGAAGGACCTGAAGGCCCGCGCCCTGGCCCGGAGCCAGGGCTCATCATCCCACCGATGCCCCGGAAGAATGGCTCCAGCTCGGCGATGGCTCCTAGCCGTCGTGGATGTCCACCACCACGCGACAGCAGATCGTCTCGCGACACCTCCGCCCGCGAGATCGCCGCCTGAAGCTCGCGCAGCATGCGGAACTCGATCTCCTGTCCACCGGCGGTGCGGACGACCCAGCGCTCCGGCAGGGCGCCGTCGGTGCGCCGCACCTTGAACTGGTGACCGCAGTTCGTGCATTTGACGCTGGTACCGCGCCCCGACACGAGCGCATCATCGAACTCGTACTCGGTACTGCAGCGGTCGCAGGTGACATCCATCGGCTAGGCGAGCTCGCCCCTTCGTCGGGAACGGCGGCCAGCGACGAGAACCGTCGCCAGCGCGTCCCCAGCAGGGCACGCCGGAACGTAGCACGGGTCGAGCGCGACTCTCCCCACGGCCCGCATGTGCCGTGACGACCTTCCACGGGTGCCGCACGCTCAGGGTTCTCCCCTCCCGTGCGCCGACCCCGTCCTCAAGATCGAGCTTCCCGGACGAAACGCTGGGCTGAGGACGCACCCGAGCTGCCCTGGGCCTCTTCGGGTCCACACGCGGCCGTGAACGGTTCTTCACGCCTAGCACCGCGCCGCGGCCGATGCCCGTGCCGAGACAGGACTTGTCGGGGGCATGTCGCTTGCTACCCTGGATCCCGTCGCGACCGCCACGCGAGGCCACCTCCTCGATGAAGTGCGGCTCGATGCTTCGGAGATGGCGATGAGGCGACTTGCTCTACTCGGCTTCGCAGGGATGCTGGCGACGGTGCTCGCGGGCTGTCCAATCTGGGACGACAGCCCTCCACCAGGAGGCTGCGGCCCTCAGGGATGCGGCCCCTCAGGTCCTGTCGTGGGGTGCTCGAGCCCCGAAGATTGCGGCGTCAACGAGACGTGCGGCGATGACAGCTACTGCCACATCGGCGACTGCACCATCTGGGGCTGCAGTGACGGATACTCCTGCGTGCTCGACGACGACCTCACCGCGAGCTGTCAGCCGGGGGGCTCGGGGACCGGCGGCTCCGGCACCGGCGGCTCCGGCGGCTCCGGCGGTGAAGGTGGCTCCGGTGGCTCCGGCGGCGGTGGAGATGACTCCGTCTACTGCGGTAACCCGGACGACTGCGCCACTGGCGAGACCTGTGCCCCCGATGGCACGTGTCAGCCGGGTCCCTGCGATCAGGACACCGGCGGCGATACACTGGGCTGCGTCCACGGCTACGTCTGCGCCACCGACGGCACCTGCCAGCCCGAAAACCCGGCGGCCTGCGGTGAGGACGCGGACTGTGCTCCCCTCGGCGCTGGTTACCTCTGCGTCAGCGGCATCTGCACCGCGCCCGCCGACCAGTGTTTCGACCAGACGCAGTGCCCCTCGGGTGACGTCTGTGTTGAGGGGAAGTGCACGCCATCCTGCGCCGCCGATACCGACTGCCCCGCCAGCTACACGTGCGACGTGGTGCTGGGTGTCTGCTCCGTACCGGCACAGCCGTGCGTGATCACCAACGATTGCGGCGGGCCCGACGCCGTCTGCGTCGACGGTGCGTGCGTTCCCCGCAGTGACGGCGCCACCTGCCCGAATGGCTCGGTCTGGGTCGAGAACGGGTGCATCCCCACCCAGTCGGCGAACTTCATCTGCACCGTGGATGGCCAGCAGGACGTCTGCGCGAACGGCTCGGTCTGCCTGCACCACAGCTGCTACATCTCGTGTGACGCCCCCAACCAGGCAGCTTGCAACGGCCTGCCCCCGCCCTTCAATCAGTGCAAGCCGGCGGCGACGAGCTCAGGGACGTACAGCGTCTGTGGATCCAGCACGAACCTCGGAGACCAGTGCGGCCCCACGCTGGACTGCGCGCCCGGTTCGATCTGCATCGACGGCTTCTGCAACTGACCTGCGCGCCCTCTGCGCGCTCGTCATCCCCGCCCTCCTGTCTCCCCCCTGCCCAATCCGTCGTTGGCATGCACGCTGCCTTGAAGGCTCCCGTCAGGCTGAAGCCCTCATCGGGCCGAAGTCCACACCGGGGCTGAAGCCCTCATCGGGCCGAAGCCCAGGCAAACCTGGACTGCTTCGCGCCTCAGCGCGCAGAGGGAGTCAGTCCCGGTCGGCGACCACCCCATGAACGGAGCACCACCGATGATCAAGGCGAAGTACTTCCTCGACACGCTGACCGGCCTCTTTCCCTTTCAGCGCAAGAGTTCTGTCGACTGGATCGTTCCTGCCTCCATCGGTCTCGGGGTCGGCGTCGCTGCCGGGATCGGCCTCGGCGTTCTCATCGCCCCGAATGCCGGCGGGGTTACCCGGCAGAAGCTGGCAGAGGGTGCCACCAAGGTGAAGGACCGCGCCGTCGAAGCTGCCCAGCGCGTGTCCGAGAAGACGGGTATCGGGCACAACCACGTCGCAGGAACCTTCACGAACGACACGACCAGCTTCGGTTGAAGCCAAGCCCTCGAAGGGGGCAGAACGACGACGCGCCGCGCTCGGTCCAGACCAGGCGCGGCGTTCTCGTATCGAGCGCCAACTGCCCAGCGCTGACCGGCACGCTCGGTGCTTCGTGAGAGTCCCAGCTACCTATGTATTACCGGGTTCTCACCGCATTCTTTCCCGGGCGATCGGAAGCCGTCGGTGCGCTCGGCCGACTGCTCTCCCTGGGCGTTGCGGCCGATGACATTCGCATGATCCCCAAGCCGCCCTGTCAGCTCGACGACATCGGCCTGACCATCCGCAGCAAGGCCTCCGAAGGGGCAGCGCTCGGCGCCGTCGTGGGCGGGCTCCTCGGCGGGGTGATCGCCGCGCTCGCCGCGGGAGGGGCCTTGATCATTCCTGGCCTCGACGCCTTCTTCGCCGGACCTCTGGTGGCTGGCTTCGCGGGAGCCGGGGCTGCCGGAGCTGCCGGGACGCTGCTCGGCGCCGTCGTGGGCGCGCAGCTCCCTGAATACGAGGCGCGGTATCTCGAAGATGCGAGTGACACGGGCGGAGCCTTGCTCGCCGTGCGCTGTCCGGCGTCCGTCTCTCAGTCCGTCGAGGATGCGCTCAGCCAGAGCGGGGGATGCCGCATCCGGAAGACCCGTCCTCGCAAGCCGTGACCCGCCCCTCTCGGGTTCGCCACACCTCACCTCCAGCCTTCCCCTTCACCGTACCCCCTTCGCACGCTGGCGAGGTTTCGCTTCATCGCTGGGGTGCGGTGCTGCAGACAGCATGCACGAGAAGGCCTTGTCTCCTGCGAACGCCCCGCCCCCGCCCTCCCTGCTGAACTGCTGCGGAGGCCCCGCCGCCGCTGTCCGTCCTGAAATGACGCAAGCCCCTGGCGCAGGTCACGCCAGGGGCTTCGTTGTGTGCGCGCAGGTCGGAGCCAGGCTCCTCTGTGTGAGCGAACTTCAGTTCTGCTCGTTGACGCCGAGCCGTTCCAGGAGCGACCCCTGGAGCGCCTCGTTCATCGTCTCGCGCATGTACTGCCGGGCCACGAACAGCCCGATTGCCCCGAGCAAACGCGGTGTCAGACCACCGCCCAGCACGAAGCCGACGCCTGCTGCCACGGCGAGTGCCGTGTGCGGGTTCTCCCGCGCGAACGTCGACACCGTCTCGAGGACCTGCCCGGGATCGATCTCGGGGAGGGACTCTTTCAACCCGCCCTGGGCGTCGTCTTCCATGTTGCCGCCTTCGGCATCTCGATGCCTGGTTTCTGCCTTTTGCATGACGACTCCCTCGGACTAGCCAATACGGGTGAGGACGCGGCCGAGCAGGTAACCAGCAAACGCCGCCACACATAGCGACGTCACAGGGCGCTCCTGCACGAACGCGACAAGCTTTTCATCCGCGCGACGAGCCTTTTCGATCGCGCGCGGGACCACCGGGGCCATCTCCAGCAACTTCTGGCCCACGTCCTTTCCGGAACCGTTTGCGTAGCCTGCTCGACCTACCATTGTACCAGCAGCACTCAGCAAGGAGCGCACCAAGGCGGCCGTGCAGCCTGTGCACGATCCCCCGCCTGAGGAGACGGTTCCAGTCTTCGCCCCGAGGGCTCCCGTTGTCCCCTGCTCCCGGTGAGACCCCTGGCCGCGCCGGCTCTGTGTCAGACGGTAACGATCGCCGCCCGAGACTCCGGGGAGAGTTCTAGCTGCCGAGCCGGAAGGCCGCGAACGCGGTTTGCCCGCTCTTCACGGTGACGCTCTTCGACTTGGCTGCACTGCCCGAGGGCTTGCAGCTCACGGAATAGGTTCCGGGCGACACCGAAACCCGCACCGACGTCCCGGATCCCTTGGATGCGCCGTTGACGGTGAATGAGCAACTTCCGCCCGAAGCCACCGCGACGATGGTCCCGTTGCCGCCGCCGCCGCTGCTGCTGCTGCTGGATCCCGAGGGCTCGGTCTCCTTGGTCTCCTTGGACCCACTGCTGGTCCGCACGCCGCTGCTGCTGCTGCTGCCGCTGCTGCCGCTGTTCGACGACGAGGACGACCCACGGGTGCCCGAAGGAGGCACGTACGCCACTGCCCCGGAGCTCGCCGGGGTAGCGGTGGGTGCTCCGCTCGCGACAGGCTCCGCGGAGCTGGCTGCCGATGCAGAAGCTGAGGGCTCAGGCGCTGTGGGCTCCGCCGTGGAGGGAGGCACGGGCGGCGTGGCAGACTCCGGGACGCCCATGCTCGCGCTCGGTGCCCCCGAGGTCGTCACCGGGATCTCGATCGGCTTGTTCGGATCGTCGGTCGCCGAGGCTCCACCACCCGGCTTCCTCAGCACCACGATGGTCACCAGGATCGGCACGAGGACTGCGGCTATCGCCAGCACGCCGTAGATGAGCTTGCGGCTCTTCACCGGCGGCTGCACTGGCGTCGCTTTCAGCATGGCCGGCTGCACTGTCGACGGCCCCATCGCCGGAACGGGCTCCCCTCGTCCTCCTGTGGAACCCGGGCGACCCGCAGCCCCGGAACGTGACGACCGCGGCCCTGCCCCGCTGGGCGGCGGGAAACCCGACGGAGATCCACCGCCCCCCGGGTTGTACGCAGGCAGGTTCTGGGTGGCCATTCCGCCCTGCTGCTGCGACTTCACGCTCGTGATGGAGTCCTCGGGCCGAGGCCTCCCGGGCGGCGGCGTGGGAGGCGGCAGGTAGCCTCCGCCGCTCGGTGCGGCCGGCGGAGCTACGGAGACGGTCTTCTTCTTCTTCGCGGCGTGGGTGATCTGACCGATCCGCTCGATGAGCAACCGGCCTTCGCTGTTCGCGAATGGGGTCAGCGCGTGCGCGAGGGCGTGCACGTTGCGGAAGCGCCCGTCGAGGTCCTTCGCCATCGCCCAGCCGAGGATCTGATCGATCTCGACCGGCAGATCGGGGCGGTACTGCGTCGCCGGGACGGGCTCCTCTTTCGCGATCTGCAGCATGAGCACCGCCATGTCACCGTTGAACGGCGGCCGGCCCGTGACCAGCTCGTAGAGCAGCGCTCCGAGTGACCACACGTCCGTGCGCTGATCGACGTTCTTCGCCTTGCGCACCAGCTCCGGCGATGTGTAGGGCGACAGGCCGAACATCGCGGTCGCCGTGAGCTCGCCGCTGGCGGTGGGCGCCACCGCGTCCCGCATCAGCTTCGCGGTCCCGAAGTCGACGACCTTGAGGAGCGGCGCGCCACCCGCTCGCTGCGTCAGGAACAGGTGCGCAGGCTGCAGCTCCCGGATGATGATCCCGTGGCTGTGCGTCTCTGCCACGGCCTCGGCGGCCTGCAGCACGAGGAGCACCGCCTCCTCGAGCGGGAGCTGCGAGCGCTGCCGCATGAACGTCCCGAGATCCACGCCATCGAGGAACTGGCGCACCAGGTAGAACGAGCCATCGTCCTGGCTGCCGACGTCGATGATCCGCGCGACGTGCTCCGACTCGAGCTTGGCGAGCGTGCGCGCCTCGCGCCGGAAGCGCTCGATCTCCTTTTCATCGCCCCAGCCCGACGGCAGGACCTTGATGATCACCTGCTGGTCGAACTCGGTGTGGAAGGCCTCCAGCAGGAGCCCGTGGGTGCGGCCGAGGATGGCCCTCACCCGGTACTTTCCTGCGATCAGGTCGCCTGGATGGATCTCGTTGGATCGCATAGAATTTGTAGGGCCGAAGGGGCCCACAGGTGAGCGCATTGTGGCACGTCTCGAAGGCCCTGGGGTACCGCCTGGCACGTTCGCGTCCCGGCGCGTTCCCAGCCCCATGTCAGGAAGCCACGGTTCAGCCCTCCCCACCCCTGATCCACCGATGGCGCGCGCTCACCAGACCTCTGTTCGGTAGCATGCACGCATGCGCCCCCTGCTCCTGACCTGTACCACCCTCACCGCCGCGCTCGGCCTGGCCATCGGGTGTGCCTCCGATCCGCCCCGACCACAGCAACCCTACGGCCAGCAGCCCTACGGTCAGCCCCAACCCTACCCGCAGTCCCAACCCTACGCCCAGCAGCCGCAGCCCAGCTCCCAGCAGCCGCAGCCCACCCCCACGACCGCCGCGCAGCCATGGACGCTGCCCACGGCGCTCCCGACCGCCTTGCCTTCAGGATTTCCCACCGCGCTCCCGAGCACGTTGCCGCCGCTTCCCTCAGGCCTCCCCACCTTCCCGCCACCCAAGTGAACCGTCCCGGGAGGCTCTCCGAGGAACCCCCGGCGAGACGTCTTGCCCAGGGCACAGCGTGGTGGCTGGCGAGAGCGGTTCGCGGGGAGTGGGGACCCGTCAAGATTCACTCCCGGCGGGGCGAGGGGACGCGAGTCCCCCTGGTGGAGATCTAGATCGCCAGACCGAACCCACGCAGGGCCGCGCGCACCCCGGCCGCATCCGCAGCCACCACGGCCCGGTCACCGAGCACCGCTGCACGCGCCGCATCCCCGCCGAACCACACCGCCCGCATCCCCGCCGCGATCGCCCCTTCCACATCGGCCGCCAGCGAATCTCCGATGTGCACCACCTGCGCCAGCTCCACCCCCAGCGCATCCGCCGTCCAGGCGAAGATCTCGCGCCCGGGCTTCTCGAAACCGAGCTTGCCCGAATCGGCGATGGCCACGAAGTGCGACCCCCACCCGAGCTCCTCGGCGAGCTCGCGCAACCGCCCCTCGGAGTTGGAAAGCACGGCCACCGGAACGCCTCTCGCCCGTAGATCCTCGACGAGCTCGATCATCCCCGTGATGGGGCGGCGCCACAGGTTCCGAGCTGGCTGTTCGTCCCACAGCCAGTCCACCACCGCCTGCCGGCCCTGGATCCCACCACCCGTGGATGGCTTCCCCGCGCGACCATCTTCAGCCTCTTCAGCGCCCTCTCCCTCCGCGTGCTCTCCCTCCGCGCCCTCTCCCTCCGCTGCCACGCCCGCGACCTCGAGCAGCCGCGCCATCAACGTCTTCCAGGGGTGACCACTCACGCCCCGGTGAATGGCCGCGTTGTAGGCCTCCCACGCCGATGGAACCGCGCTTTCCAGCCGCGCGACGGGCACCGAGAGCCCCTGCTCCGACAGCCTCCTCGCGAGCATCGCCGTGTCGAGCTCCGCCAGGGTTTGACCGAAATCGAACGAGACCGCCGTCGCAGGTGTCATCCCTCGCTCACTCCGCGTACATCGCGTCGATCTCGCGCGCGAAGTTCTCCACCACGTTGCGGCGCTTCACCTTCAACGTCGGGGTTAGCTCCCCGGTGTCGATCCCGAACGAACGGCTCGCGATCGTGAACCGCTTCACGGTCTCCACCTGCGCGAACTGCGCGTTCACCTCGTCCACCGCGCGCTGCACCTCCCGACGGATCTCGGGGTTCTCGTGCAGCGGTCCCGACAGGCCGCGCTCCGTCGCGAGCTGCTGCGCCGCCTCCGGGTTCAGCACGATGATGGCCGTCAGGTACCTGCGCCGGTCACCGATCACCACCGCCTCGGCCACGAGCGGGTGCCGCTTCAACCCCACCTCGATGTTCTGCGGCGTGATGTTCTTGCCCCCCGCGGTGATGATGATGTCCTTCTTCCTCCCCGTGATGTGCAGGAAGCCATCCTGATCGAACTTGCCGAGATCGCCGGTGCACAGCCAGCCCTCAAGGAGCGTCTCGGCCGTGCCCTCGGGGTCCTTGTAGTAGCCGAGGAACACGTTCGGCCCCTTCACCTGGATCTCGCCGTCCTCCGCAATCCGCACGTCCAGCCCGGGGAACGCCGGCCCCACCGACCCGAAGCGGCTGCGCCCCGGCAGGTTGAAGGACGTCGGCCCCGTGTCCTCGGACTGCCCGTACACCTCGCGGATGGGCAGATCGAGCCCCGCGAAGAAGTCGAGCACCTCCACCCCGATGGGCGCCGCCCCGCTCACGCACACCCGCGCGCGCCCGAAGCCCACCGCTTGCTTCACCTTGCCGTAGACGAGCCGCTCGAAGAGCCGGTGCTTCACCGTGAGCAGCGGGTTCGGAATCTCGTCTCGGTTGAGCACGTCGTGGTACGCGCGCCCTGCGGCCATCGCCTGCGCTGCGATGGCGCGCTTCAGCCCCTTGGCCTCGCCGAGCTTCGCCGAAACCCCCGCGTGGAGCTTCTCCCACACCCGCGGTACCCCGAAGAAGATCGTCGGCTGCACCTCGCGCAGGTTCTCCGCCATCTTCTCGATCGACTCGGCGAAATAGACCGACGACCCCGCCGTGATCGGCCCGTGGATCGTGAACACCTGCTCGGCGATGTGCGACAGCGGCAGGTACGAGAGCGAGCAGTCCCACGGCGTCAGGTCGATCAGGCGCCGGGCCACGTCGGCCGTCCAGGTCAGGTTCCGGTGACTGAGCATCACCCCCTTGGGCGGACCGGTCGTCCCCGAGGTGTAGATCAAGGTCGCGAGCGCTCCTGGCTCCACCGCGTCGAGCCGCGCGAAGAACGCCTCGTCCGTCACCTCGGCGCCACGGGTGAGGAAATCGTCCCAGGTGAGCACCCGCGGATCGCCGCTCGCCTCGGTGCCGCGCATCAGCACCACGTGCGCGAGCAGCGGCAGCTCTCCCCACACCTTGAGCGCCTTGCCGAGCTGCTGCGCGTTCTCCACGAGGAGCACCTTCGACTCCGCGTGGTGCACGATGTACTTCAGCTCCTCGGCGGACGATGTGCTGTACACGCCCGCCGGCGCCCCACCGATCGCCATGGCCGCCACGTCGAGGATCACCCACTCGGGCCGGTTGAAGCCGAGGATGCTCACCGTAGAGCCCACCTCGAGGCCCATGGCCATCAGTGCCTTCCCGGCGCGCATCACCTCGGCCGCATACTGCCGCCACGGCGTCGCCTTCCAGGACCCGCTCTCCCTCACCAGATAGGCGGGCGCCTCGGGCCGCTCTTTTGCCCGCGCGAAAAGACGCCGCGGGATCGTATCGCTCGGCATGAATTTCCCTCTTCAGGTGCGTACGTGCGTGCGGGCACGGAGCATATGCCAAACCCTCCGGTCCCGCTCCACAAGGAACGCGCCCCCTCACCGCGACCCCCCACGCACGCATCCAGCGGTGCTCCCGACGGTCACGTGCCGCCATGCGTCACGCGCACCCTTCGCCCCGCTGTGGTAACGCTGCGCCCGTGCAGAAGCGCACCCGCAACCTCCTCGGCGTCCTGGCGCTCCTCTCGCTCGGCACCGCGCTGGGCGGCGCCCTCGCCTACCGCGCCCGGAGCTGGCCGTTCCACGACACCACCGTGAGCGCGCTCGACGCCATCCCTGGCAACGCCCTCATCGCGGGCACCGCCGACCTCCGCGCCCTCAGAGCATCCACCCTCGGCGCCCCCTTCTTCCACGACGGACGCGAGATCGATGGCGTCGGCAAGATCCGCGAGCTTTGCGGCTTCGATCCGCTCGACCAGATCGATGAGATCGCCTTCGGCGTCCCTCCCTCCGACGAAGGTGGCGAGCTTGGCCTCGTCGCCTCGGGCAAGCTCCAGGACGACGACCTCGTGCGCTGCGCCACCCGCGTCATCGAGGCCCGCGGCGGCCAGCCCGTGGTCACCCCCATGGGCAGCTTCCGCACCGTGCGCGACACCAGCACCCCGTCCGGCATCGAGCTCGCCATCCGCCCCGGAGGCCCCGTGTTGCTCGCCAGCGGCAGCTACCTGCGCACCATGATCGACAGCGCCGACGGCCGCACCCCCTCCGTCCTCCAGAACCCCTCTCACACCGAGGCCGCGCGCCGCGTGGAAGGGCAGGCCGCGCGGATCACCATGGTGCTCACCCCGGAGCAGCGCCGTCAGATCGCCGAGGAGGTCGCGTCGGGCGGCGACCCCGACGCTCAGCGCGCCCCCGCCGCCTCCATCCAGTCCGCGGCGCTCGGCGTGGCGCTCGCCGAGAACGTCGGCTTCCACGCCGTGCTCACCTGCGCGAGCGCACCTCCCTGCGAGGCGATTGGCAAGTTCATCGAGCGCGCACGGGACGCCCACGCCAGCGATCGCGGCGCACTCGTCAGCCTCTTCGCCTCGGTCCTCAGGAACGCCACCATCCAGGCCCAGGCAGACACCCTTCACCTGCGGCTGCAGGCACCCACCTCCAGCGTTGCCTTCATCGTGGAACAGCTCCTCACGCTCCGCGCCCGGCGCACGGCAGCGCCGCCTCCCCGCGATGCTCTTCCCCGCGACGCTCTTCCCCCCGAGCCGCCCCCGCACGACCAGCCCTCTTCAGCGCCTCGCCCGCCCGGGAGCGCTGTCCCTGGAGCTGCGCCTGCCACGGCCGGCAGCGCTTCCCCCTCCGCGCCGCCTCCCTCGGAGACCCTCCGCCCCCCGCGCTCCTCCGCAACCAGCGCGACCAGCGCCGCCAGCGCCGCGCCTCGCCAGGCCCCCTGAGCCGCTCACCCTTCCTGATCGTGGCTGGCCTCGTCGCCGGCCTCATCGCTGCCAGCACCCGCGTCTGGCCCACCTGATCGCTCGAACAGGCCTCCGACGACCTCCCCGATCCGCGACACCTTCGGCGCGATCATGATCAGTGCCACCAGGAAGGCCACCAGACCGAGCTCATTCAACGAGGCGCCACCGAACACCCAGCTTCCATAGCACGCCCGTCGCCCCGCCGCGCACGCTGCCGACCGCTGCCCGAGGCGCTGGCGGGCACCTGTCTTCCTTGCCCCTGCCCGAGTGCGTTGACAGCCCGGCAGCGGGCGCGACAGTCTCGCCCCAGCGGCCTTCGGACCGTTTCGAAGGCTCCGCGTCATGCACGACCCCCAGGATCACGCCCCCCTCTCTCCGCGCCCGCCGGGCCGTACGGTCCTTATCGCAGGCGCCGAGGATGGCGACGCGATCGGCGCGGCGCTCCGCGGCAAGGGCTTCGACGTGGCCTGCATCGCGCTCTCCGACCTCCCCGCCTGCATCCTCGCCGAGGCTCCGGCCGTGGTGATCGTGGACATCGATCACCCGGACGCCGCCGCGGCTCTTGAGGGCATCCACGAGCACCCCTCCGGCGCTGCCACCACCGTGCTGCTCCTCGGCGACCCCGTGCGCTCCGCCGAACTCTCTCCCCAGCATTTCACCCAGATCTTCGAGCGCCCTGTCGACCTCGCCGAACTCAGTGCGCACCTCGCCTCCGTCGTCGAACCCCGCCCCGGCTCGCGCGGCTCTCCCTTCCCCTCACCCTCGTACCCGCCGCCTGCCTCACCCCACCGCTACCCCCGCCACCCGAGCGGCCGCCCTGCCCAGCGCGACAGCGACGCTCCCCTCGACGTCTCGGATTTTCCCCCCGACCTCGAGCCTGTCGACGTCGGCTCCCTCCTCCCTCCCGCCTCTGGCGACGACGGCAACCCGCGCCTCAGCTCGGCCCGCATCAGCCCCGAGCTCGAACAGCTCCTCGCCGCGGCCGAGGCGCGCGTCACGGGCAGCGCCCACCCTTCGAGCATCCCCTCCGTCGACGACGAGGCGGACCTCATCCTCAGCGCCGACATCCTCGGCGTCCTCGAAGAGCCCCTCGACCCCGAGGACGACGGCCCCCGCACGGGCTCGGCCTCCGGCGCGTCGACCCCGACGCACGGGCATCCCGCGCCCCATCACGGCTATCTCGACATGGTGGGCCCCTCCAGCTTGCCCGTGAGCCTTGGCGCCAGCAGCGGCGCTGGTGCCTGGGCAGCCGGCTCCCCCTTCGGCGGCGCCCTCCTTCACCCCCCGCCTCCTCCCGCGCCCGTGAGCCGCCGGGACCCGGCCGAGTTCCACGCGCCTCATCCCGCCGCCACCGGCTTCCTCACCGGTGACGTCGGACCTGCGCTCACCCCGCGCGCGGGCGTGGAGCTTCCGCGCGGCATGCGGCACCCGCCCCAGGGAGAGGCCGTCGACACGCCCCGGCGCACCACCGAGACCTCCTACGAAGAAGAGCGCTGGGCAGCGGGCACCCGCGACGAAGCCGACGCCCGCCGCGCGGAGATCCAGGAAGCGCAGCACGCGCGCCAGGGAGATGGCTGGGATCCTTCCCTCACCTCGACCTCGGCCGAGCAAGCCGACCCCCCGCCCTCCCTCTGGACCGCCTCCCAGCGCGAGCCCCCGAGTGGCGCCACCTTTCCTGGCGCCCGCACCGACTTCGGCCACGGCCCGACCTTCAGCGGCCCCCGCACCGATCCTGGCAAAGGCACCTTCACCGGCCCGCGCACCGAGGCTGGCAAGAGCACCACCTTCACGGGTCCACGCACCGAGGGGGCCGGCGTCCCTCCTTTCTCGGGCCCCCGCCCGCCCACCATCGCGCCGCTCGTCAGCCCTCCCCGCGAAGTGCAGGTGCGCAACCTGTCCGAAGCCGTCCTCGACCCGCGACGCCAGGATCTCGACCTGTCCCCCGGAAGCGTCGAGCCGCGCTCCCGCCAGGCCACCATCTCCGACTTCCCCATCGACGACGGCCTCATCACGCCAGACGAGCACCCCTACGTGCGTCCCCCCACCGAGCCCCCCGGCGTCGTCCATGCCGAGCGCTCCGGCTCGAACCACTCCCCGAGCGACCCCTCGCACGGCGCCCCCTTGCCTGCTCCCGAACGCCACCAGCGCTTCCAGGACGACGCGCACGCGCCCCTCTATCCCCACGGGCACGCGCCTGCGCATCCCCACGCGCAGGAGCACGCGCCTGCGCATCCCCAGGTTCATGCACACGCTCAGGCGTACGCACTCCCCCACCCGCAAGGGCAGCACCAGCACGCGCCTTCCTACCCCCAGGCCCCGCCTCGCCAGCACGCGGTTGACCTTCCCACCGGCTCCATGCTGCAACCGTCTCCGCAGGGCCATGCGTCTCACCTGCCTGTCCCCACGGGGGCGCATTCCCTGCCGGCTCCTGCCTCCCTGCCCCTCCCGCCTGCGCTGCAGGCGCAAGCGCTCCCTCTGAGCGCCTCCCCTGCCACGCAGGCCGCGCCGCAGCAGCACCTCGCGCCGGAAGACGCCGCCTCCGCGTACAGCCCACCGGCGGTCACCGTCCTCGGCCCTGGCGACGCTCCCCGCGCGCTCGCCCGCGCCGTCGCCAGCCGCGCCTCCGGCTCCATGGCGCTCACCACCGATGCCGGCACCCGCCGCCTCGTCCTGCACGAAGGCGACATCGTGACGGCGGCCTCGGATGCCCCCGACGAGACCCTGCTCGCTTTCCTCGCCGCCCGCGGGGACCTCGACCGCGACCTCGCCGTCCGCCTCTCCGGCCGCCTCCCGGCCTCTGGCCGCCACGCGGGCGCCGCCCTCATCGCCCACGGCTACCTCGGCCAGGACGACCTCTGGCCCGTCCTCCGCGCCCACGCCGAGTGGCTCATTGGCCACCTCGTGCTCATCGACGGCGGCACCTGCGAGGTCGAAGAGGAAGCCCCGGGGCGCCTCAAGGCGGAGCCCAACGTCTTCGGTGGCGCGACGGGCGCCGAGGTCTTCGTCGAGACGATCCGCCGCGTCGTCCCTGCCGACATCGCCCTGCGCCGCCTCGGCGGCGGCGCCGCACGCCTCGACGAGGGCGCGCGCCGCAACCTCCTCGGCGAGTGCGCCCTCCGCCCCGAGGAAGAGGATCTCTTCCGCGTCGCCCGTGGCCGCGCCGTCTCCGAACTCATCGACGCCACCGAGCCCGAGACCGCCACCCTGCTCTACGCCCTGGTGTGCCTCGAAGTCCTCGACGTCCTCATCCCGCAGAGCGTCTCCGAGGCCCCCCGCGCGCCCGAGCACGACCCCCTCGACGAAGAAGCCATCCGTCAGCGCGTGCGCGCCCGCCTCCAGCTCGTGGAGGACGGCGACTACTTCTCTCTCCTCGGCATCGCCCGCGACGCCACGAGCTACGAGATCAAGCGCGCCTACCTCGCCCTCCGACGCGCCTTCGAGCCCTCACGCCTGCTCACCGCGGGCACCGCCGACCTGCTCGACGACGTGCAGCTCATCGTCGACATCCTCGACGAGGCCTACGACATCCTGCGCGACACCCACCGCCGCGAACGCTACCGCCGCGCCATCGAAGCCCCCCCGCCCTGACCGCCGCACCGCGCCCGCCGCGCTGCGCCCCTCACCCCCACATCACGCCCGCCGCGCCCGCCGCGCCCGCGCCACGCCTCTCAGTCCCAGCAGCCCGAGCGCGAGCCACCCTGCGCCGTGGCTCCGCAGCCCTCCTTCACCGTGCGCACCGCCCGCGCCGACCGCCACGCACCCGCACCCCCCGTCCTCCTCGACGTCCGTGTTCTCCAGCAGGAACACGTAGGCCGAGCCCGACGCCTCTCCGAGATCGTCGTCCGCGTAGGCGCCCACGATCACCGTGTCTCCCGACACCGCCACCGGCGCCCCGAACCCGTCCCCCGCGGCCCCGTCGCTGGCCACGAGCTTGGTGTGCTCCGACCAGCTCCCGCCGGAGCGCCCGAACACGTACGCCGCGCCGGCGGCGGACCCTGCGCTGCTCTCCCCGAAGGCCCCCACCACCACCGTGTCTCCCCACACGGCCACGTCTCCGAAGGCGTGCCCCGCGGCCCCATCGCTGGCCACGAGCTTCGCCTGCTGCGACCAGCTCGCCCCGGACCGCACGTACACGTACGCCGCGCCCGCGTCTGTGCCGCGCGCGTCGTTCCCGCGCGCCCCGACCACCACCGTCCCCCCGGAGATCGCGAGCGAACTCCCGAAGCCGTCCCCCAGGGCCCCGTCGCTGGGGAGCAGCGTCGCCTGCGGGACCCACCCGGCCTCGGACTGGACGAACACGTGTGCCGCCCCGGCGTCCGCGCCCGCGGTGTCGTCCCCGGTTGCTCCCACCACCACCGTCCCGCCGTCGATGGCGACAGCCCTCCCGAAGTGATCCGCCGCTTCCTCCAAGCCGACCAGCTTCGCTTGCGGGGCCCACGCCCCAGCGGCGCGCACGAACACGTGCGCCGCGCCCGCGAAGGGTGCCTGGTCGCTGTCCCCGTAGGCCCCCACCACCACCGTGTCCCCCGCGATCGCCACCGACTCCGCGAAGTGATCCGCGAGCGCCCCTGCCGTACCAGCGACGAGCGCCGCCTGCTGCGTCCAGGTCTCCCCGGAGCGCACGAACACGTAGGCCACCCCGCGCTGCTGGGCGTCCGCATCGCCCGTCGACCCCACCACCACCGTGTCTCCTGCGATCGCCACCGCAGCCCCGAAGCGAGCGCCCTCGCTCCCGTCGTCGGCGAGGAGCTTCGCCTGCTCGGTCCAGCGCTCCCCGGACCGCACGTACACGTACGCCGCGCCGCTCAGCGCCCCCAGATCGCCGCGCTGGACGGCCCCCACCACCGCCGTGTCCCCCGCGACCGCCACCGCATATCCGAAGTAGTCCTCGGCGCCCCCGTCGCTCGGCAGGATCTTCGCCTGGCCAACCTCGATGAGCGGATCGACCACCACCGGGTATGCCGCTCCCGCGTCGTCCACCCGGATCGCGATCCTCCCCTCTTCCACGGCGAGCCGCGACGGCAGCACCTTCCCGGTCGCGTCCACCACGTGCAGCTCCCCGTAGCGCAGCACCACCGCGCCCGACCCGTCCCGCAGCGCCACCGCGTCTCCGTCCTCCGACAGCATCGCCGAGAGCCCTCCCGCGAGGCCCAGCGCCACCACCACCTCACCCCGCCCCTCGGCGCAGGGCCGCTCCGCCAGCGTGAACCCTTGCTCGATCCCCAGCGGCCCGTTCACGTACCACTCCTCGACGCCTTGCCGCGCATATGTGACGCGGTTCCCCGCCGCCGTGGGCGCCACGCGCTCCGCCTCGGTCCAGGTCGCGCCACATCCCCACCCGAGCGGCGCCATCCCCAGCCGCCATCCGGCTTCCCCGTCACGCCGTCCGATCTCGATCCCGTCGACCGTCAGCGCCGCGGTGAGCCCTTGCGCCGGGTTCTCTGCAGCCAGGCCCTGCGCGGTCGCTGCCACGGCGTACGCCGGAGACGCGCCCGCTTGCACCGATGCGATGTAGGCCGCGCGCACGACGCTCGCGGCATCCCCGACCGCGGCCTGCGCCGCCCCTGCCGGCGTGGCGACCAGCAAGCCCGAGATCCCCAGCCAGAAAGCACCCACCGACACCCGACCGCGCCACTGCCGCCGCACCACGTCCATCGGAAGTGGCTAACACAGTCCCGCGCCCCCTTTTGCGACAATCCTCAGGCGGACAGTGTCCCCGGCCGCATGGATCAGGTCAGCGCATCACCGCCGCCCCTTGCGGCGTCGAGACACCCGGACGCCCGTCCCCGCGAAGGCCATCAGGAGCCAGACCACCTCCTGTCCCTCAGTGGCTGCCATGCCAGCCACCCCACAGCCACACCCGCCCGAGTGCGACGCAGCACCAGCCGCACCTGACGACACACCACCCATCCCGCCGTTCCCCGAGGAGAGTCCGCCCGTTCCGCCGTCTCCCGAGGCCTCTCCGCCAACGCCCCCTGCACCGCCAGCGCCGCCCACGCCAGCGCCGCCCGTGCCGCCCGCACCACCACCTGCACCATTGCCGCCTGCGCCCGTACCCGCGCCACTGCCGCCTGCGCCACTGCCGCCTGCGCCTGCGCCACTGCCGCCTGCGCCCCCTGCGCCTGCCCTCGCGCCGCTGCCACCTGCGCCCGCGCCACTGCCACCTGCGCCGCCTGTGCCGGAGGCATCACCGCCAGCACCCCCTGCGCCACCCGCGCCCCCGCCTCCTCCCCCCGCGCCGGGCGTCAGGGCGAACGCATACGCCGAGCCCGAGAAGGTCCCGGCGTCGTCGTCTCCGTAGGCACCCACGAGGGCGGCATCTCCACTCACCGCGACAGCGCTCCCGAAGAAGTCGTCGGCAGCCCCGTCGCTGGCGACGAGCTCGTCGTGCTGGGTGAAGCTTCCTCCCGACCGCGCGAACATGTACGCCGCGCCCGTGCGCACACCGCTGCTCCGGTGCAGGTACGCGCCCACGACCGCCGTGTCTCCGCTCACCGCGACCGAGCTGCCGAAGCTGTCCTGGGCAGCGCCGCCGGCGGCGACGAGCTTCTGCTGCTGTGTCCAGGTGCCTCCCGCGCGCGCGAACACGTAACCCGACCCGGAGTCCGCCCCGCTGTCGTCGTCGCCGTACGCGCCTACGATCGCCGTGTCTCCGCTCACCGCGACCGAGCCCCCGAAGTAGTCGTTCGCCGCGCCGTCGGCGGCGACGAGCTTCTGCTGCTGCGCCCAGAGGTTTCCGGTGCGCGCAAACACGTACGCCGCGCCCGAGAGCGGACCGTTCTCACCCTCCCGGAACGCCCCGACGACCGCCGTGTCTCCGCTCACCGCGACCGAACTCCCGAAGCAATCGAGCCCCTCCCCGTCGGCCGCGAGGAGCTTCGCCTGCTGCGTCCAGCTCCCCCCGGACCGCACGAACACGTACGCAGACCCCGATCCCGACTCGCTGTCGTCATCGAGGTACGCGCCCACGACCGCCGTGTCTCCGCTCACCGCGACCGAAGTGCCGAAGTAGTCGAGCGCTGCGCCATCGGGTGCGAGGAGCTTCGCCTGCTGCGTCCAGCTCCCCCCGGACCGCACGAACACGTACGCAGACCCCGACTCCGGACCGTGGTCGTCGTCCCCGTACGACCCGACCACCACCGTGTCCCCCGAGATCGCGACCGAGATCCCGAAGTAGTCGTCGGCCGCACCCCCTGCAGCGAGGAGCTTCGCCTGCTGCGTCCAGCTCCCTCCGGACCGCACGAACACGTACGCCGCGCCGGATGCCGAGCCGCTGTCATCGTCCCGGTACGCGCCCACGACCGCCGTGTCCCCGCTGAGGGCGACGGAGACCCCGAGCTGATCGTCCGGCGCGCCGTCGCCTGCCACGAGCTTTCCTTGCTGCACACCGACGAGCGGCGCGCTCACCTCCGCGTGGCTGGTATGCCTGGCACGCTTGGTCCTCGTGGGACTCCCGGCGCTCCCTGCGCCTTCCCCTCCCGGCACCTCCGACCCGCACGAGGCCCCCCAGAGCAGCGCCGTGCACCACGCAGCGCGCCGCAGCACGGTCCCGAGGCCTGCCCACCGCCGCCTCGTCACGGGGGCCGCCGCCGCTCCCGCGGCCCCGGGAGCGTGTGCTCCTCCGGCGGCAGAGCCGGTCACCACCCTCGTCATCACCCGGCACTGCTGCGGTACGTGCATCCCGACCGGGCAAGGTACTGCCCGCCGCCTGCGGCCACAATCCACGCAGCGCGGCGCAGCGCGGCACCGCGCTACGCAGCGCAGCGTCACGCCCGACTACGCAGCCGTGCCGCGGATGGAGCGGCGGGAACGGGTGCTCGCCCGGCGCAATCCGAGCAGACCGAGGAGCAGCCATCCTGCGCCGAGACCGCTCTGCAGCGGTGCACCTGCGGCCGTGCAGGAGCACCCGCCTTCGGCCTCGCTCCCACCACCGTCGGAGCCGCCGACGCCGCCGTCCACACCGCCGGCGCCGCCTTCACCCGTACCCGCGCCGGCGCCGCCTTCACCCGTACCCGCGCCGGCGCCGCCTTCACCCGTGCCGCCGACGCCGGCACCGCCAGCACCGCCAGCACCGCCAGCACCGCCCACGCCGGTGTTGGGCGTGCACTCCCCGGCGGAGCAGGTCCCGTCCTGGCAGGGCGTCCCGTCAGCGCTCGTCGGGTTCGAGCACATGCCCGTCGCGCTATCGCACGTCCCCACCTCGTGGCAGTCGTCTTGCGCGGTGCAGGTCACCGGGGCTCCGCTCGTGCACACCCCGGCCGCGCAGGTGTCGGCCTCCGTGCACCCGTCGCCGTCGTCGCAGGTCGTCCCGGTGAGCAGCGCGCAGGTGCCGTTGACCGCGGCGCCGCCCGTGACCGAGCAGGCGTCGCACATCCCCGCGTCGCAGGCCGTGTTGCAGCAGACCCCGTCGACGCAGTAGCCGCTCGCGCACTGCGCGGCAGTCTGGCAGGCGTCGCCGTTCTCGTTCCTCAGCACGAACACGTAGGCCGAGCCCGAATCGGTGCCGCTGTCGTCGTCCTGGTAGGCACCCACGAGGGCCGTGTCGCCCGCGACGGCGACGGTCCTGCCGAAGTAGTCGCTCGCCGCGCGGTCACCGGCGACGAGCTTGTGCTGCTGGGACCAGGTCGTGCCCGAGCGCGCGAACACGTACGCCGCCCCCGCGTTCATCGCGCCGCCGTCGTGGAGGTGCGCGCCGACGATCACCGTGTCGCCCGAGATCCCCACCGACTGCCCGAGCTCGTCGGACGCTGCCGCGTCGGAGGCCACGAGCTTCTGCTGCTGCGCCCACTGCGTGCCCGAGCGGACGAACACGTAGGCCGAGCCCGAGGCCGTGCCTGCGTCGTCGTCACCGCGTGCACCCACCACGGCGCTGTTGCCAGAGATGGCCACCGAGGCCCCGAACTCGTCCGAAGCCGCGCCATCAGCGGCCACGAGCTTGGTCTGCGGGGCCCAGGACGTCCCGTTGTACACGTACACGTAGGCCGCGCCGGCGTTCGACGTGGGCGTGTCGTGCTGGTGCGCGCCCACGAGCGCCGTGTTGCCGGCGATCGCCACCGCGTACCCGAAGTAGTCGTCGGTCGCGCCGTCGGTGGCGAGCAGCTTGGTCTGCTCGGCCCACGTGCCTCCGCTTCGCTGGAACACGTAGGCCGAGCCCGAACTCGATCCGTTCTCGTCGTCCAGGTGCGAGCCCACGAGGGCCGTGTCGCCGGAGATGGCCACCGAGAACCCGAACTGGTCACTGGGCTCCGCGTCGGCCGGGACGAGCTTCGCCTGCTGCGCCCAGGTGGTCCCCGTCCGCAAGAACACGTACGCCGAGCCCGAGCTCGGGCCACCGTCATCGTCCTGGTAAGCCCCCACGAGGGCCGTGTCGCCGGAGACCGCCACCGAGTAGCCGAAGAAGTCAGACGCTGCCGGGTCGCTCGCCACGAGCTTCGCCTGCTGGGTCCAGCTCGTCCCGGACCGCACGAACACGTACGCCGCGCCCGACAGCGAGCCGCCATCGTCGACACCGTTGGCCCCCACGACGGCCGTGTCTCCCGAGACGGCGACCGCCCTGCCGAAGAAGTCCGCGGGGAGCCCGCCACCCGCGAGCAGCTTGCTCTGCTGCACCCAGATCAGCGGATCGATCATGACCGGGTACGCGGCGCCCCTGTCGTCCACCCGGATCGCGATCGTGCCGTCCTCCACCGAGAGCCGCGACGGCAGCACCTTGCCCGCCGCGTCCACCACGTGCAGCTCGCCGTAGCGCAGCACCGCCTCGCCCGACGCCGCCGCGAGCACCACGGCCTCGCCACCGTCCGCGAGCCGCGGCGTGAGCCCTCCCGCGAGCTTGAGCGCGATCGAGATCCCGTCATCTCCTGCGCCCACCGTGCCTGCCGCGCTCGGCGCGCTCGCTGCGTTCGCGCAGGGTCGCGCCGTGAGCGTGAACCCCTGCTCGATCCCCAGCGGACCGTTCACGTACCACTCCTCGACTCCCTGGCGCGCGTACGTGACCCGGTTGCCGTCTGCCACGGGCTCGGCGCTGCCGGCCTCGGTCCACGTGCCGCCGCACCCCCACCCGCTCGGCGCCATCGCGAAGCGCCACCCTGCGTCGCCGTGCCGCGGGGCGATCTGCACCCCCGACCGCGACAGCTCCGCCGAGAGCCCCTGCGCCGCGTTCTCCACCGCGAGCCCTGCCCCCGACCGCGTCGCGTCGTACGCCGCCGAGGCGCCTGCCTGCACCGAGGCGATGTACGCCGCGCGCAGCGCCGCTGGTACCCGCGCCGCCGCGCCGTCGTCTCCCGACCCTGCCCCGCGCGCCGTCGCCGCTGCTGCACCGAGCGATGCTGCAGCGGATGCAGCCTCGTCCCGCACGGCGTCCTCGCCTTCGACGAGCCCACCTCCTCCCTCGTTCGATCCACAGGCCGAGGCGACCAGAAGGCCGACCCCGAACCCCGCCCTTCGTGCCCACATCGAAACCCACCCGCGCTCTTGTCGCTGCGAACCGTTCATGGCGAACGAGTACAACAGCACCTTGTTCGCTCTGCAACAATCCGCCGGCCCACGCGCCGTGCAGAGATCGTCGATGAGCAGGGCGAGGTGCTACCCGTTCACACCCCACGCTACTCCCTCGCTCACCTTCGCCACGCTTCTCACGACCAGCGCGCCGCGCACCAAGCGCCGTGCGCTGCGCGCCGCGCCGTGTGCCGCGCGCCGCGCAGTGCCACTGAACGCGGCTTCACTGAACGCGACACCGAGTGCGGACGCTTCACGGAGCGCCTCGGCACTGGAAGCGCTGCGCTCACGCGCCGTGCATGCGCGCACATGGCACACCGAAGGCAGCCACCTGGATGGATGCGAAGGTGGCGCGCTCATCGTGAGAAGCGCGGGTGAGGCGAGCGTCGGAGAGGCGAGCGCGGGTAACCTGAGCGAGCCACGACCCGAGGGCAGTGCGTCATGCATGTCCTCGTCACGCCCCGAGACACTTCGTGCGATTTCCTCGTGCCTGGTCGGCATCCAGAGCGCGCGACGTCGGCATCCAGAGCGCGCGACGTCCACCCACGGGCAGGCTGACCTCGGCATCCCTCCAGGCTGACCTCAGCCTCCGTCCAGGCTGACGTCGGCATCCCTCCAGGCAGATCTCAGCCTCCGTTCAGGCTGACGTCGACCTCCATCCAGGCTGATGTCAGCATCCCTCCAGGTCCACCTCGACCCCCTCCCAGGCGGACCTCGACCTCCCCTCGGGTTGACCTCAACCTCCGCCCAGGCTGACGTCGGCATCCCTCCAGGCCCACCTCGACCTCCACCCAGGCGGACCTCGACCTCCACCCAGGTCGACATGGTGGCTGACGAGCCTCTCGCGACAGGTACCACCACCTCTTGAGAGAGGCTTTCGTGCCTCTTGCGACAGGCTCCAGGGCCGACACGTCGATCTGGTAGGACGGCTCGATGGGGCTGGATCTCGATGTACCGCTGCCCGCGACTCCCCTCGGTGCAGCGTTCGCAGCGGCCGGGTGCCGGGACATGGGGGAGGCGTTTCGCTTCGTGCACGGGCTGCCCTATGGCCGCAACGGTCACCGTGAGGGACGGGGCGATGCGCACAGCGACGAGGTGCGCGTGGTCCTCGACGAAGGGCGGGGGACCTGCAGCAGCAAGCACGTGCTCCTCGCGCGCCTGGCGGCGGAGGCAGGCATCGACGCCGAGCTGCGGCTCGGGCTGTTCTTGATGGACGGGGAGAACACGCCGGCCGTGGTGGAGGTGCTCGCCCGGGCCGGGCTCCAGTGCGTGCCGGAGGCGCACTGTTTCTTGCAGCTCGGAGCGAGACGGCTCGACCTCACCTTCCCGGGCAGCGACGGCACGTGCAGCCTCGCGTTCGTGGAGGAGCACCGTGTCGCGCCGGAGATGCTCGGGCGCGTGAAGATCCCCTGGCACCAGGAGCACCTCGGGCGCTGGGCGCGCGCGGCAGGGCTCGACGCGGCGTGGGTCTGGGACGTCCGGGAGGCCTGCATCGCGGCGCTGAGCGCACGCGCGCGGTGACCGCACCCGGGCGGCAGACCCGGGCATATGTCGAGGCGGACAGGCGCGCGCAATGGTTGCGCGACGCGATCCGTCTACCGCTGCGAGGAGGCCCGGAACCGTGCGTCCGGACACCGGCGAAAAACGTGCGCGTTCGGGGGCGCTCGTTCTGGCATCGCATGCGTGCAGCCTGCGGTACACAGAAGGGTCATGAGCGCTCTCCTCTCGCTCCTCACGTCCATGGACTGGTCGTCCTCCAGGGCGCTCCAGCAGCTCATCGATGCCATCCCCGATCCCATCTTCGTCAAGGACCTCCAGCACCGGTGGATCGCGTGCAACGCGGGCCTCTGCAAGCTGCTCGGGCAGCCGTACGAGAAGGTCATCGGGCACAGCGACCCGGAGTACGTGACGGCAGAGCAAGCGGCGGAGTTCTGGGCGCACGACGACCTGGTGTTCAGAACGGGGAAGCCGGACGACAACGAGGAGACCCACACCATCGAAGGCGGGCAGACGCGCACCATCTGGACGCGCAAGTTCCCGATCAAGAACGCGGCGGGTGAGGTGACCGGCCTGTGCGCGATCATCACCGACATCACCGAGATAAAGCAGCGGCTCGGGGAGGCGGAGCGGATCGAGCGCGAGAACGCGGCGCAGCGGTTGACCATCGCGGCGCAGGCGGCGCTGCTCGACCGGATGGCGGTGCCGGTGCTGCAGGTGTGGCAGGGGATCTTGCTCGTGCCGCTGGTCGGGGAGATCAACGCGCGGCGGGCGGCGACGGCGCTCACGAACCTGCTCGACGCGGTGGTGCAGCACCACGCCGCGTTCGCGCTCCTCGACCTCACCGGCGTGCTCGTGTTCGACGGCGAGGTGGCGCGCTACCTCGCTCGGACGGTGCAGGCCACGGAGCTGCTCGGGTGCGAGTGCGTGCTGGTGGGCATCGGCCCGGAGATCGCGCGGACGCTGGTGAGCCTGAACATCCACATCGAGGGGGTGGCGACGCGGGGCACGCTGCAGGGCGGGCTCGCCTACGCGAAGGAGCGGCTGTCGCGTTGATTCCTACGGCAGGGGCTCGCGCCCCCACCCCCACCCCCCGCCGAGCAAAGCTCGTCGGGGACTCCCACTCCGCGATCCACCCGCGGTTTCCGAAGCGTTCTGCCGCTTCGGGCCTGATGCCCGTCGCCTCGGGAAGCGGACGATGTTCCAGGCCGTATGGTCGAGAGGCGCGGGAGGTATGCTGGCGGCCCATGGCCGAGCTTCGTTACGTCACGGTGGACGTGTTCACCTCCCGCCGCTTCGGGGGCAACCCGCTCGCGGTCATCCCCGACGCGCGCGGGCTCGACGCGGAGGTGATGCAGCGCATCGCCGCCGAGTTCAACTACTCCGAGAGCACCTTCGTGCTGCCGCCCCGGGACCCGGCGCACACGGCCGAGGTGCGCATCTTCAGCCCGACGCGGGAGCTGCCCTTCGCCGGACACCCCAACGTGGGGACGGCCTTCGTGCTCGGCAGACAAGGGGCGCTGTTCGGGCGGGAGGTCGGAAACGTGATGCGCTTCGAGGAGGGGGCGGGGCTCGTGGAGGTGGCGCTCGCGCGGGAAGGTGACGCGGTGGTCGGGGCGCGCATCGAGGCGCCGCGCGCGCTCGAGGTGGGGCCCACGGTCGACGCCGCGGCCATCGCGGCGTGCGCGTGCCTGCCTCTGGAGGCGGTGGTCACGGAGCGCCACGCGCCCTGCATCGCCTCGGTGGGGCTGTCGTTCGTGCTCGCCGAGGTGCGGGACCTCGCCGCGCTCGCCGCGGCCCGTCCCAGCGCGGCGGCCTTCGCCGATGCGGACGCGCGGTATCCGCGGGCGGACGATCGGCTCTCGCTCTTCCTCTACACCCGCGACACCCGCGGGTCGGGCGACGGGGAGCAGGTGCGGGCGCGCATGTTCGCGCCGCTGAGCAACATCGTGGAGGACCCCGCGACGGGGAGCGCGTCGGGGGCGCTCGGCGCGTTCCTCACGTCGCGGCGCCCGGAGGCCGACGTGGAGGCGCGCCTCACCATCACCCAGGGCGTGGAGATGGGTCGCCCGAGCACCATCGAGGTCGCCGTGCGCAAAACGGGCGGCGTGGTGCAGAAGGTGGCGATCGGCGGGCAGTGCGTGCCGGTGATGAGCGGCGCGCTCATGCTGTGATCAGGGCGCGCTGTAGACCACGCGGTCCTCGAAGGGGACGTCGCCGACGGCGATGACCTCGCCAGCGACCCAGGCCTGCTCTCCGGCGGCCCGGAGCGCGGCGAGGGCGCGGTCTTCGGCGTCGCGGGCGACGATGACCACGAGGCCCACGCCAAGGTTGAAGGTCCGGCGCATCTCCGCTTCCTCGACGGGGCCGCCGGCGGCGATCACCTGGAAGATGCGGGGGCGCTCCCAGCTCGTGGCGTCGAGGCGCACGCCGAGGCCGTCGGGGAGGACGCGGGGGATGTTGCCGGGCAGGCCTCCGCCGGTGATGTGCGAGAGGGCGTGCACCGCGTCGCCGAGGGCGTCGAGGAGGTCGGCGACGGCGCGGGCGTAGATGCGGGTGGGGGTGAGCAGCGCTTCGCCCACGGTGCTCCCGAGGTCGGCCAGGCGGTCGGTCATGGAGAGGCCCATCTCGCGCTCCAGGACGCGGCGCGCGAGGGAGTAGCCGTTCGAGTGCAGGCCGCTCGAGGCGACGCCGATCACCACGTCGCCTGGCGCGACGCGCTTGCCGTCGAGGATCTTGCCGCGCTCGACGACGCCCACGGCGAAGCCCGCGAGGTCGTACTCGCCGGCGGCGTACAGGCCGGGCAGCTCGGCAGTCTCGCCGCCGAGCAGGGCGCAGCCGGCGCGCTGGCAGCCCTCGGCGATGCCGCGGACCACCGCCTCGCCCACGTCGAGTTCGAGCTTGCCGGTGGCGAAGTAGTCGAGGAAGAAGAGCGGGCGGGCGCCGACGGTGATGACGTCGTTCACGCACATGGCGACGAGGTCGATGCCCACCGTGTCGTGGACGCCGGTGGCGAAGGCGACCTTGAGCTTGGTGCCCACGCCGTCGGTGCCGCTGACGAGCACCGGGTCCTGCATGCCCTCGGGGAGGGCGCAGAGGCCGGCGAAGCCGCCGATGCCCTGGAGGACGTGGGGGGTGCGGGTCGGGGCGGCGAGCCGCTTGATGCGCTCGACGAGCGCGTCACCCGCGTCGATGTCCACGCCTGCATCCCGGTAGGTGACGCTCATGCGGGGAGGCATGTCACAGGTCGGCAGGAGGGGGAAGGCGCGCGTTCCGGGGGGGAGGAAGACTGGTGGGGGGAGGAAGACTGGTGGGGGCGCGGAGAGAGAGCGCACGCGCACGGCGGAAGGCTTGCGTTCCAGGCGTGGGCTCGCATCATGCGCGCCGATGTCGTCCCCGCCGCACTCGCCGCGTTCGTCGTCCCCGCCGACCGCCTCCCTGCAGACTCCGGCTCCGTCAGGGCCAGAGGCGCCGGGGACTGTCATGGTCGCGGCCGGGATCCTCATCGAGCACGGCAGGGTGCTGCTCACGCAGCGGAAGAAGGGCGCGCACCTCGAAGGGGCCTGGGAGTTCCCGGGAGGCAAGGTGGAGCCCTCCGAGGATCCGCGGGACGCGCTCGTGCGCGAGCTGCGGGAGGAGGTCGGGATCGAGGCCGCCGTGGGCGATGTCGTGGAGGTGACGTTCCACCGGTATCCAGCGAAGGCGGTGCTGCTCCTGTTCTATCGGGTGGAGAGGCGCGCTGGCTCACCGGAGCCCGCGGCCCTCGACGTGGCGGACGTGCGGTGGGCAGCGCACGAAGATCTCCGGGAAGATGAATTCCCACCCGCGGACATCGTAGTGCTGAGCAAGGTTCGCGCGCTCGTCGCGGACCGAGCGGGGTAGCGCGCCGCCGCCATCGCGAGGCGAGAGGCAAGGCGCGCTGGACGTCGTGATCCCGCCCGCGCCCGGGGCGCGGGGGAGTCGGGGACGACGGTGGGGGGAGGACCATGTTCAAGGCAATCCAGCCGGCGCGCGCGGCGCTCTCCGTTCTTCGTGAGATGTACGATCGCACGCCGGACAAGGCGCTGTTCACGTTCATCGACGACAAGGGGCACCGCGAGGACGCGCTGAACGTGCGCCAGCTCGTGAAGACCGCGGACGGCATCGCGCGGTCCTTGCCGGACTGGGGGCTGAAGAAAGGAGACCGAGCGCTGCTCGTTTACCCGCCGGGGCTCGACTTCGTGCGGGCGTTCGTGGGGTGCATCATGGCGGGGGTCATCCCGGTGCCGGTGTGCCCGCCGGATCCGTCGCGGCTCGCGCGGGACATGCCCGCGTTCTCGGCCCTCGCGGCGGACGCCGGAGCACGGGGGGTGCTGACCAACGGGGCCTACGAGAAGGCGAGGTCGCGGGGCCTCGTGGCGAGCCTGTTCTGCAGGGACGCCGTGGCGTGGCCGGCGATCCCGTGGCACCGGACCGACCAGCGGTTCACGCCGGGGCCCGAGCCCATCCCCTGGTACACGCCGGCGAGCCAGAACGAGCCCGCGCTCCTCCTGTACACGGCGGGCGCGACCGGGGCGCCGCGCGGGGTGCAGGTGACGCACGGGAACCTGTACCACGAGGTCGCCGCGAGCACGAAGGACCTGCGGCTCGGCTGGGGGACGACGGCGGTGTCGTGGCTGCCCCACCACCAGAGCGCGGGGCTCATCGGCTTCATCATGGGCACGCTGTTCGGCAGCTCGGCGAACACGTACCTGATCTCGCCGCAGGGCTTCGCGCAGCGGCCAGCGCTGTGGTTCGAGACCCTGTCGTCGGTGCGCGCGACGCACACTGCGGCGCCCGACTTCGCGTTCGATCTGGCGGTGCGGAAGACCACGCCGGAGATGCGCAAGCGTTGGGACCTGAGCAGCCTGCGGCATGTGGTGTCGGCCGGCGAGCCGGTGCGGCTCGAGACCGTGCGCAGCTTCCTGGAGGCGTTCGCAGGGTGCGGGCTCCGGCCCGAGGCGTTCAACCCGGCGTACGCCCTCGCGGAGCACACCCTGACCGTGGCGGTCGGGGGGAAGGTGGCGCTGCGGCTCGACCGGGAGAGCCTGGGACAAGGGCGGGTGGTGCCCGTCGAGGAGGAGACGGGGCGGCCAGCGATCACCTGTGTGGGGTGCGGGCCGATCACGAAGGAGCACGCGCGGGTGCGGATCGTCGACCCGCTGACGCGGCGGCCGTGCGGGCCCGCCGTGGTCGGGGAGATCTGGGTGAGCTCGGCGACGAAGGCGCTCGGCTATCACGCGCAGGCGGCGCTGACGCGGAAGGTGTTCCACGCGAAGATCGCGGGGAGTGACGACACGACGGAGTACCTGCGCACCGGTGACCTGGGGTTCTTCCACGCCGGGGAGCTGTTCGTCGCCGGCAGGCACCGGGACACGATGCTGCTGAAGGGCAAGGGGGTGTACCCGGAGCACATCGAGGAGACGGTGCGGGAGTGCCACGCCGCGATCCGCCGGGGGGGCGTGGTGGCGTTCTCGGTGCTGCCGGAGGACGCGGGGGTCGAGCAGCTCGTGGTGGTGGTGGAGGTGCGAGACAGGAAGATCGGCGCGGACATGCAGGCGGAAGTCGTGCGGGCGGTGCGGCGAGAGGTGCTGGAAGCGCACGGGATCCGGTGCGACACCGTGGTCCTCGGGGCGGTCGGGGCGGTGCCGAAGACGCGGAGCGGGAAGCTGCGGCGCCAGGTGTGCCGTCAGGCGTTTCTGGCCGGTGAGGTGGACCGGGCAGAGACCACGCTGCGGGTGGCGACGGTGGGCCGTGGTCGCCGCGGGTCCGCCGACGACTCGCGCTCGGGGTCGAGGCAGGTGGCAATGCAGCGGTGAGGGCGGGCTCACTGTCAATTGGACGCCGCCCGGGCAATGTCTTACGGTCGATCCGGTCTGCCATCGGGCGCAGGCTGAGGAGTCGATGTGGGCGCGCCGGTTGCCGAGGGACAGGTTCTAGCTGGAAAGTACCGGGTCGAGCAGATCCTCGGCCAGGGCGGGATGGGGGTGGTGGTCGCCGCCGTGCACCAGCAGCTCCAGCAGCGCGTGGCGATCAAGTTCCTGCTGCCCGGCGCGAGCCACGACGCGACGGCGCGCTTCCTGCGCGAGGCGCGCGCGGCGGTGCGGCTGAAGAGCGAGCACGTCGCGCGGGTGAGCGACGTCGGCGAGCTCGAAGGCGGCACGCCGTACATGGTCATGGAGTACCTCGACGGCACGGACCTGTCGCACCTGGTCCGCCAGCGAGGGGCGCTGCCGATCGAGGAGGCCGTGACGTACGTGCTGCACGCGTGCGAGGCCATCGCGGAGGCGCACGCGATCGGGATCATCCACCGCGACATCAAGCCGGCGAACCTGTTCCTCACCACCGGGGCCGACGGCAGCCAGACGGTGAAGGTGCTGGACTTCGGGATCTCCACGGCGGGGGCCCCAGGCGCGGACACGGCGCCGGGCGCGGAGCCGGCGATGTCGCTCACCCAGACGGAGATGATGCTGGGGTCGCCGCTCTACATGTCGCCCGAGCAGATGCGGTCGGCGAAGACCGTGGACCACCGCGCCGACATCTGGTCGATGGGCGCGCTGCTCTACCAGCTCGTGACCGGGACCGTGCCCTTCAACACGACGTCGCTGGCGGAGCTGATCCTGATGATCAACACCCAGGATCCGCCGCCCCCACGCGCCTACCGGCCCGATCTGCCCGAGGGCCTGGAGGCAGCCATCCTGGGGTGCCTGCGCCGGAACGTGCAGGAGCGCTTCACGAACATGGGAGAGCTGGCGCTGGCGCTGGCGCCCTTCGCCCCGGAAGAGGAGACGGGGCGGTCGCTGCCGCGCATCCTGCGGACGCTGGGGATGGCCGGCTCGCTGGCGCGGTCGGTGAGCACGGCCTCGGGCGCGTACCGGACGCTGAGCCCGTCGCTGTCCGGCGTGTCCACGCCGTCGACGGCGCCGCCTGCCTACGCGCAGTCGGGGGTGGTCGGGCCGTACGCGGCGACGACGCCCTCGGGGCCGCCGGCGATGACGCAGCCGGGTGCCCACGCGCAGGGGGTGACCGCACCCACGGCGCAGACGGCGCAAGGAGCAGGCGCGATGCCGTCGGTGCCGCCGCCTGCGGTGGCGCGGACCTCGGAGGGGCTCGTCGCGGTGACCGGGATGGGGGCGGCGGGAGAGCCGGTGCCCAACGCGGCCACAGCCGCGGGGTGGACGGCCGCGGGTGGACCGGGCGCGCCGCGGTCTGCGGGGATCGGGAAGGCGGCGCTCGTGGCAGCCGCGGTGCTGCTGGTGGGCGTGGGGTCGTTCGTGGCGGTGACCAGGATGGGGAGCTCGTCGGGCCCAGCGGCAGTTGCGAACACGCCCGCAGAGATGGCGACGCCGCTGCCCCCGGCGCCTGCGCCCACGCCGACGCCCGAGCCCACGCCTGCGCCTTCGGCGGCGCCCGACGTCACGGCCACGAACGCGGAACTCGTGCCCACGCCCTCGACGGGCCCCAGCGCGGTGGCGCCGCATGCGCCGAGCGCAAAGGCCACGACGGCACCCGCCGTGCCCTCGAGCAAGCAACCCCTGGCCTCCACGGCCACGAAGCCCGCGACGCCCGCGCCCTCGGCGACGCCAGCAGCGACGACGACGCAGGATCCTTTCCAGCGGCTCAACAACAGGATTGGCCAGGACTAGCCGTGACTTCCCGTCTTCTCCGGGCGCGCAGCTCCGCGCGCCACCGTCCGCTCGCGGCGCTCACCTGCACAGTGGCGCTCCTCTGCGTGTCGTCCGTCGCGTGGGCCCAGAAGGCTCCGGCGGCCCCGGCAGCTCCGGCAGCTCCGGCAGCTCCGGCAGCCCCGGCGGCACAGGCCGCGCCCGCAGCGCCCGCGCCGCCACCGCCGCTGAGCGAGGTGCTCACCGGGATGGCGAAGGCGGAGTACGAGGCGGCGCGCATCCTCTTCCGAGACGGAGACTTCTCGAACGCGATCATCAAGTACGAGCGCGCTTACGAGCTGTCGCGCGAGCCGCGGCTGCTCTGGAACATCGCGCTCTGCCAGAAGAACCTGAAGCGTTACACCCGCATGCTCGCGACCGTGGAGAAGCTCCAGCGCGACGCCGGCCCGCAGCTCTCCGAGCAGGACCGCAAGGACGCCGAGGAGCTCATCGCGACCATCCAGGTGTACGTGAGCCGGATGAAGATCGCCGTGAACGAGCCAGGGGCGAAGGTCGAGGTGGACGGGGTGGAGGTCGGGGTGTCACCGATCACGGCGCCGGTGCTCGTCGACGTGGGCAAGCGGAAGATCCGGGTGAGCAAGCCGGGGTTCAAGGAGCACGTCGAGACGCGGGAGATCGCCGGGGGCGACGAGGTGTCCCTGTCGGTGTCGCTGGTGCAGGAGGTCCACCGGGGGCGGCTGCTTGTGAAGGCAGGCCCGGAGGACGTGATCGCGCTCGATGGGAAGGTGGTCGGCAAGGGCCGGTGGGAGGGCTTCGTGCAGAGCGGTGGGCACACGCTGCGGGTGAGCGCGCCGGGCATGGAGACGTACCAGGCCGAGGTGGTCATCCAGGACGATCAGGTGCGCACGCGGGAGGTGGAGCTCAAGCCCGCGCCGAAGAGTCACCTGGCGACGTGGCTGTGGATCGGCGGAGGTGTGGCGGTGCTGGCCGGCGGGATCATCGCGGGGGTGCTGCTGTTCCAGCCCGAGGAGCCGACCCAGGGGAACGTGTCGCCAGGCACGGTGGACGTGGCCCGTGCGCGGGGCTTCACGTTCTCGTTTGGAGGGAGCCGATGAGCCGCTCGCAAGGTCTGCTGGCCACGCTGTCGCTCGGCCTCCTCTGCGCGTGCGTGTGCGCGTGCGCGAGCCCGAACGAGGTGATGATCGCGGTGCACACCGATCTGTCGATGCCCGAGGACGTCGACACCATCGCCATCGAGGTCTTCAACGACGCGAGCAACGCGACGAAGTTCCTGGGGTCGTTCACCGAGCTCGGGGGAGAGAACCCGCAGGCGCTCTTGCCGATCACCCTGGGGCTCGTGTCCGACGAGGCGGATGTGCCGATCCGGATCCGCGCCTACGCGCGCTCCGGGGGCGTTACGGGGTCGGTGCGCATCCTGCGCGAGGCAGTGACGACCGTGCCCTCCGAGCGGGTGGTGACCCTGCACCTGCCGCTGCAGTACCTGTGCGATGGCTCGGGGGTGACGGACGGGACGGGCGCGGCGGACGCGATGTGCGGGCCGGGGCTGACGTGCGTGGCAGGCAGGTGCGCGCCGAGCACGGTGGATGCGTCGGTGCTCACGGACTACGTGGCCGCCGAGGTCTACGGCGGGGGGAGCGGGACGACGTCGGACGGGGAGTGCTTCGACGTGGCCGCGTGCTTCGTCGGGGCGACGGAAGCCGTGGTCGACGTGGCGACGTGCACGGTGGCCGTGGAAGGCGAGGTGAACGTCGCGCTGCGGACGGCGCCCGTGGGGGCCAAGGGAGATGGGATGTGCGTGGACGGCGTGGGGTGCCTGGTGGCGCTCGACGCCGGGGTGGAGACGGGATTCCAGAAGGGCGCGGGGCAGGTGACGCTGCCCCCGGGTGCGTGTGACAAGTACCAGGCCGATGGCGTGACGGGGCGCGTGGATGGGGTGGTGACGGTGCCCGTCCGGGAAGGCTGCCCGCAGAAGACGCTCGGGCTCCCGACCTGCGGGCCCTGGTCGGCGTCGGGCGGGCAGTAGCGCTCGTCCTGCGTACCCTCGGTTCGTCCCGAGCCCTCGGCTCGGCATTCGAGCGACGTCACGGTGGGTACCCAGTACCTAGAGACCTGACCAGTTAAGCCGCAAGCAA
>NZ_ASRX01000080.1 GCF_000601485.1 Chondromyces apiculatus DSM 436 | reverse complement strand
GGGGGGGGGGCAGGTGAGCAGGGGGCGCGGGGCGGAGCGAAGGAGGGGGAGGTGCAGGGCAGGGTGTGGATCGCCATGCCGGGGGTGGCGATCGAGCTGCCGGGGGTCGGCAAGGTGGAGATCGATCCTGCGCGACCGGGGCTCTCGCGGGCGGCGAGGCTCGCAGGGGAGGCGCGGGCGAGCCTGCGGGAAGCCCTGCTCGGCGCCGGCGTGGAGGATGTGCAGGGGGCAAGGGAGCGGCGCGCAGGGCGGGCCGTGGCGGAGGACGATGCGGAGGTGCAGCGCGCGAAGCTCGCGGAGGTGGCGCCGGCAGGCCTGGAGCAGCTCGCGCGGGAAGCGGCCGAGGTGGCGACGGCACGGTTGCAGGCCGAGGAGCGGCTCACGCTGGCAAGCCGGATGGGGCCGACGCTGGAGCGGGTGCGCGGGAGGCTCGCGGGGCAGCGCATCGACGCGCACGCGCTCGACATGCTGCGGTCGCTGGCGCACGAGGTGGATCTCGCGCGGGCCGCATGGGCGGCAGCAGGCACCGAGCTGACCATCCATGCGCTGGACGAGGTGCGGGTGCGGCTCGGGGAAGATCAGCCGGAGAGGCAGCTCGTGGCCGGGCAGGAGGTGACGCGGCACCTGGTGAAGCCCGCCACGCTGGTGATCGGCAACGCGGAGCTGCGGCTCGTGCCGCGCGGCGAGGATCTGGTGAAGACGGGAGCGCGCCTGGAGCGTGCCGAGCGGGCGCTGGGATCGGCGCTGCAAGAGCGTGGGGCGGAGACGCTGGCGCAAGCCGAGGAGATGGCGCGGGCGCGGCAGGAGACGGAGGGGACGAAGGGGACGCTGGAGCAACGGCTCGCGGCGGTGGCGCCGGAGGGGAGGGAAGCGCTGCAGGTCGAGGTGGAGCGGCTGCGGGCGAGGGCGCAGGAGGTCGAGGGGAGGATCCAGGCGGCGCGCGAGGCGAACGCGAGGCTCGGCGCGCTGGAGATGGAGCTGGCGGCGAACCGGGTGACCGGGGAGGCTGCGGGCCGCATCGAGGCACTCTCCGAGGCGCTGGCGCAGCGTGAGGCGGAGGTGGTCGCGCGGGCTGCGCGGCTGCGTTGGGTGTCGGGCGCAGCGGCGGGGCAGGAGGTGGTGATCGCGGAGCCGTACGCGATCGGGGCGGAGGCTGAGGCGGAGGTGGAGGCGGGGGCGCCTGGCGCGGCGTCCGGCGTGGCGCGCGACGCCGAGGGCTGGGAGGTGATCCCGGGAGAGCTGGACGAGGCCGGGATGCTCGCGCAGATCGAGCGGGCGCTGGAGGGCGCGCTCGCGCACGCGGGGGTGCCGGATCTGGAAGCCGCCAAGGAGCGGTGGATGGCGGGGCTGTCGCTGGAGCAGCGGCAAGCACGGCTCGCCGCGGAGCTGGAGCGCCTCGCTCCGGGAGGTGTGGCAGCGCTGCGGGCTCGGTACGAGGCGGTCAGCAGCATGTCGGCCGGGACGCGGGAGGCGGCGGCGCAGGGTGAGGAGAGCACCGGAGACGCACCGGAGCCACGGGCCGCGGTCGAGGCGTTCCAGGAACGGTCAGAGGCGGTGCGGAGCGAGATCGCGCGGGTGGAAGCGGAGCGAGGGCCGCTCGAAGAGGCGGTGGGGAGGTGCGAGGAGGCGCGGAGGGCGTGCGAGCGCGATGTGGCAGAGCTGCGGTCGAGCGAGAGCACGCTGCGGGGGCAACTCGACGCAGGGCGTGACAGGCTGGCCTCGCTCAGGCGCGTGGAGCCGGACGAGGCGCTCCTCGCGCAGCTCGCCGAGGCGCAGGCCGAGGCGAGGGTGGCCGCGGAGGCCGTGGCGCGGGCAGCAGGTGCGCTCGCGGAGGCCGCGCCGGAGCTTCACGAAGGGGAGGTGGCGCGCGCGGAGGGGGCGCTGCGGGTGCGGGAAGACTCGGCGCGGGCGCTGCGCGAGAGCGTCGTCCACCACAAGGCGTTGCTGGACCGAGAAGCGCTGGAGGGGCACTTCGAGTCGCTCGGCGAGGCGCGCGCGGAGCAGGAGGCGGCCGCGGAGGCGCTGGCACGGCTCACGCGGGAGGCACGCGCGGCGAAGCTCCTGGCGGAGCAGGTGGAGGACGCCTACGTGGAGGCCCAGCGGCAGTACGTGGCCCCCGTGGTGCGGGAGGCGCTGCCTTACCTGAACAACCTGCGGCCCGGGACGGAGATCGAGATGACCCAGGACCTGCGGCTCGCGAAGATCCTCCGCCGAGGGGTGCCGGAGGACTTCGCGCAGCTCTCGGGAGGCACGCGGGAGCAGCTCTCCGTCATCGTGCGCATCGCGCTGGCGCGGGTGTTCGCGCGGGACCGGCGGCCGCTGCCGCTCCTGCTCGACGACACGCTCGGGTGGACCGACGACGCGCGGTTCCTGTCCATGGTGAAGATCCTGCGCGATGCCGCGAAGGAGCTGCAGATCCTGGTGCTCACCTGCCACGGCGCGCGCTTCGAGCGGCTGATGCCCGGGTACAGCGCCGATCTCGACGCGCTCAAGCAAGCGGCAGGGATTCCGAGCGTATTCTGATTCACACGGCAGGGGCTCGCGCCCCCGCCCCCCGACGAGCAAAGCTCGTCGGGGCCCCCCCACTCCGCGATCCACCCTCGGTTTCCAGAGCGCTTCGCCGCTTCGGGCCTGACGTCCGTCGCCTCGGGAAGCGGACAAGGTCCGCGACCGCATGTATGCGTCAGCCGTGACGGTGGTGCATGTCGCTCAGGCGAGGCATGTCGAGGAGGGCCTCTTCGAGGCGCTGTTCGAGCCCCGGATCGTCGACCTCGGGGGTGATCTCTTCCGGCAGAGCTCTCGTGCGAAGGATGAGGCGGGCCATCGCAAAAGAGCTGCGCGCGCTGGGAGGCCCCTGGATCTCCAGGATCTCCATCCAGAGCGCGTAGGCGCGCCCTCTCACGGCGTGACCTCCCCGGGGGGAGTGCTCTTCGCGGGCCATGCCGCGTCGATGGTGTCTGCGGCGACCAGGAGGCGCCGCGCCGCCGCGAGGGCGTTGGAGTGGAAGTCGAGGGCCTGGCGGGTCACCGAGGCGGCCTTCACGGCGGCCTCGATGCCAACCCGGTCCGTCAGGGCGCCCTGCGCGAGCCGTACCATGGGGCCAGCCTCGTCGAGCTCGCGGGTGAGCGACCGCGCCTCGAGGAGCAACGACTCGATGCGCGAATCGGGCGCGGCCCGCGAGAGCCGCGTGGCTTCGGTCGAGAGTTCTCTGGCGGCCACGGCGAGGTCCTCGTAGCACAGCACGGCTGCGGACAGATCCGAGCGGATGGTGGAGCTCAGGACGGACTCATCTCCGAGCTCGGCCGCGCGAGCCTGCTCGAGGGGTGGGCCGAGCGCTTCGAGCGCGCCTTCGAGGAGGCGTGCCATCCGGCGGAGGAGGCGCAGCCGCTCGGCAGGCGCTGCAGGGGGGCCCTCGGCAGGTTCGTTGCCCATCAGCTCCGAGAGGCGGGCTGCCACGCGGGTGCCGAGCACTTCGAGCGCCGTCATCACCGAGGGGGAGAACCTCCTCGGGGTGATGTCGATCACGCAGAGGGTACCGACCGGCTGACCTTCGACGCGCACCGGGACCCCGGCGTAAGCGCGGATGCCGTAACGCTCGACGAGATCCTGGGGCACCCAGGAGTCGATGATGGTGTCCTCGACGACGAGGGGACGCTCATCGCGCACGACGAACTGGCAGAAGGAGTTGCGCCGCGAGGTGGCGCAGCTCAGCGCGAGTTCCGGCGGCAGCCCGCGGTGCGCGCGGAAGAGCTGGACGTGGCGCATCACCAGGCTGACGAGGGCGATCGGTGCCTCCGCCAGGCGCGCCGCTTCCTCCACGCAGGCGTCGAGGATCGCGTCTGCGTCGAGCCGGGTGATCGCCGGGTCCAGTTGGTTCAGCCGCTGCGGGTCGTCGAGAATGGCCATGTGGTGGTCTCGGGTGTGGGACGGAGCCGTCGCCGTCCGTGAGGTGAGCATGCCTCGAATCGGAACGTTTTGCGCGTATTTAGCGCCCCCTGTGATCGCAGATCATCCAGGGGCGCTCACGTGGGGGGCGCTCGCCTATCATGCGCGCCTATGAGCGCGGAGCTGGGCTTCCCCGAAGATTTCCTGTTTGGCACGGCTACCTCGGCGACGCAGGTGGAGGGTCACTGCGAGGACACCGATTGGTCGGCGTTCGCGCGTGAGCCAGGGCGCGTCCGCGGCGGCGCGACCCCGCGCATCGCCTGCGATCACGTGCATCGCTTCCGCGAGGACGTGAAACTGCAGCAGGCTCTCGGGCTCGGCGCGCACCGGCTGTCGCTGGAGTGGGCGCGCGTCGAGCCCCGCGCCGGGGAGTTCGATCCGGCAGCCTGGGATCATTACCGCGCCGTGCTGGGGGCCCACCGTGACGCTGGCATCGTACCGATGATCACGGTGCACCACTTCAGCCTCCCCCGGTGGTTGTCAGCGCGTGGTGGCCTGCTCCATCAGGATCTCCCGGCCCTCCTCGCGCGCTTCGCGGAGCGCGCCGTGGAGGCGCTCGGCGATCTGTGCACCCTGTGGATCACCATCAACGAGCCCAACGTGCTCGCGGCTCATGGCCACCTGCTCGGGGTGTGGCCGCCAGGTCACCACTCGCTGCTGGAGATGGGGCGCGCACTCCGCAACCTCCTCCGCGCGCACGAGGCCATGTTCAGGGCCATGCACGACGCCGCCGCCCGGAAGGGACACGCGCTCCAGGCGGGCGTCGCGCATCACCTGCGGGTGCTCGAGCCCGAAGCGCCGGGTCGCGCCGCGGACCGCGTCTGGACGGCGCTGTACGGGCGCGTCTTCAACGACTGGTTCACGCAGGCGGTGTGCGCGCAGCAGACGCAGGACTTCTTCGGCCTCAACTACTACACCCGCGATCTCGTGCGGTTCTCTCCGGCCCACCCGGGCGAGGGCTTCATGGTGCGCAAGGTGCAGCCCGGCGCCGAGGTCAACGATCTCGGATGGGAGATCTACCCGGAGGGTCTGGGGCGGCTCCTCGACGTGTGGGCGCCGCGCGCGGGAGTGCCGGTGTACATCACGGAGAACGGGATCGACGACGCGGACGACGACCAGCGGCCGCGGTTCCTGGTGCGCCACCTGGCAGAAGTCGCGCGGGCCATCCGGCGGGGCATCGACGTGCGCGGGTACCTGCACTGGTCGCTGATGGACAACTTCGAGTGGGCCGAGGGGTACGCGGCGCGCTTCGGCCTGGTGGAGGTGGACTACGCCACCCAGGAGCGCCGTCCGAGGCCGAGCGCCGCGCTCTACGGGCGCATCGCCCGGGCGCGCGCCATCGACCGAGAGACGCTCGCCGCGCTGGGAGAGTAGACTGCGCGGCATGGACATCGCGCGCATCGGTGACGTCGACATTCATTACGAGATCTTCGGGGAAGGGGAGCCCGTGCTCCTCATCATGGGGCTCGGATCACGGGGCGACTCGTGGACGCCCATGTCACGGGGCCTCGCGGCGATCGGCTACAAGGCCATCCAGTTCGACAACCGCGACGTGGGCTGGTCGAGCCTGGTGGAGAACCCGCAGTACGAGATCTCCCACATGGCCGAGGACGCGCTGGGGCTCCTGGACCACCTGAAGGTCGAGAAGGCGCGGGTCATCGGTATCTCCATGGGCGGGATGATCACCCAGGAGCTCCTGGCGACGCACCCGGAGCGTTTCCGTCAGGCCGTGCTCATGGCGACCTGGCCGGGAGGCGCGAACGCGGTGCAGGCGGCGCCCGATCTCCTCGCCCCCGCGCTGAGCATGCGGGGCGATCCCGAGGCCTCCCAGCGTGCCATGCTCGCTGCGATCGCGGCGCCAGGCTTCGCCGAGGCGAACCCCGAGATCATGGACCTGCTCGTCGAGGCGGGGAAGAAGCGACCCACCTTGCCGGCGGCCATGGCCCGGCAGCTCGCCGCGGTGGGCCGGTGGTCCTCGTGGGACAGGCTGGAGAAGATCGGGGTGCCGACGCTGGTGATCCACGGCGACAAGGATCCGCTGCTCCCCGTCAGGAACGGCGAGCTGATCGCGGCGCGCATCCCGGGCGCGAAGCTGCAGATCCTGCCGGGGGTTGGTCACCTCGTGCCGGTGGAGGCGCCGAGGGAGACCTTCGGCGCCATCCAGCAGTTCTTCTCCGAGGGCTGAACCATGCGGTCGGGGACATTGTCCGCTTCCTGAGGCGACGGGCGTCAGGCCCGAAGCGGCGAAGCGCTCTGGAAACCGAAGGTGGATCGCGGAGTGGGGGGCCCCGACGAGCTTTGCTCG
>NZ_ASRX01000079.1 GCF_000601485.1 Chondromyces apiculatus DSM 436 | reverse complement strand
CCCCTGCCGTGTGAATGAGGGACGCTCAGGGGAGCTTCACGATGTGGAGCTCCTGCACCACGCCCTTGCCGTCCGCGGGCTTGGCGAGCACTCCGAGGCGCTTCACGTCGGGCACGACGAAGACGGCGAGCAGCTCCGGAGCCTTCGTGCCCAGGCGCCCCAGCGTCAGCGGGGGCTTCCCCTCGCGGAGGCCCTCCAGGCGTCCGCTGGTGTACTTGAGCTTCATCCCGATCAGGTTGACCTCCAGCTCGTCGCGCCCCGAAGGCCAGCCGATGCCGCGGATGGACGCATACCCGTCGTCCTGGAGGCGCGCCGCCAGCTTGGGGAGCAGCTCCTTCGCGATCTCGTCGAGGCGCTCCACGCACACCGCGTAGTCGCAGACGGTCATCACGTCGCGCTTCCGCCCCTCCTCGTCCGTGAAGAGGATGTCGAGGCGGAAGCCGTCCTCCTTGCGCTGCTCGAGGGGGTAGGCGAAGCCCTTCTTCGTGGCGGAGTAGCCGATGCGCCGCCCGCCGGTCTTGAGGAAGTCCCGCGCCAGCACCTCGGCATCGGAGGGCGCCGCCTCTGCGGGGGCTGCCGGTGTCTCGGGGACCTTCTCCGCGGCGGGCGCAGGCTCCTCGGCGGGCGCCGGGGCTGCCGGAGGCGGGGGCTCTGCGGGCGGGGTGGCGTCGGGCGCTTCGGCCGGGGGCGGAGAACCGCAGGCGGCGAGGAACCCGAGCGCGGCGAGGAGGCGGAAGGCAGGTCGCACCATGTGCCCGTCGTCCGCCTTCAGCGCGGCGAAGTCAACGCGGAATCCGCGCGGGATCTGGGGGCGTCACTCCCGACGGGGCGAGCGGTGCGCCCCCTCGTGGAGACTCAGACGCCGGTCGAGCCGTAGCCGCCCTGGCCCCGCGGTGTCGTGTCGAGCGTGTCGACCCTCCCGAGGTCGGCCACGGCCACTGGACAGAGGACGAGCTGCGCCACCCGGTCGCCGCGGTCCACCGTGAACGGCGCATCGCCGTGGTTGATGAGGAGCACCTTGAGTTCGCCGCGGTAGTCGGGGTCCACCGTCCCCGGCGCGTTGAGCACGGTCACCCCGTGGCGGAGCGCGAGCCCCGAGCGAGGCCGCACCTGTCCCTCGTACCCCACCGGGATCGCCACCGCCCACCCCGTGGGGATCAGCCGCCGCGCGCCAGGGTCGAGGATCACGGGCGCCTCGACGGCTGCGCACAGGTCGAGGCCCACCGCGCCCTCGGACTGGTAAGCCGGGATGGGCACCTCGATCGGACCCACCTGCATGCAAGGGACGTGGACGCGCATGGGGGGCACCTCAGGGCCGCGGGACCACGGTCTCGAGCGGACCGTTGCGCAGCGACTCCAGCGCGGAGTCCGACCAGGCGCGGGCGTGGTCCGAGAAGCCAGCCTCCACCGCCTGCCGCAGGAGATCCAGCGCGTGCTCGACGTTGCCGTCCCTCGCGCTCGCCCGGGCCGCGCCGTAGGCGTCCTCGCCGGCACCGTTGCGCCGGAAGACGGCCTCGTAGAGGCGCGCCGACCACTCGAACGCACCGTGGTCGAAGGCGATCTGCGCCATCTGCCGCGCGTCCTCCTCGGAGAGCGCCTCGACGATGTCGAGCGCGTGCGCCGCGGCCTTCTGCACCTCACCCTGGGCGATGAGGATCTGGATCAGCGGGCCGACCACCTCCTTGCGCTCGTCGCCGGCCACGCGCGCGTCCTCCAGGACGCGCCGCGCCTGGCGCGTGTCGCCGAGGGCCAGCAGGATCGCGCCCGTCAGCGCCGGGTCGGGATCGCCGAGGCGCTTGGCCTGCGCGAGGGCGGTGGAGGCGCCCCGCGGGTCGTAGCCGAGGAGCCGCACCCACGCCATCACCTCGTGGGCCTCGCGCGCTGCCGGGCGCGGCACGCCCTCCTGCGCGAGCACCTCCGCGGCCAGCGCGGCAGCCTCGTCGAGCCGCTCCTCTTCGACCGCCCGCCGTGCCCGGCGCAGGAGCGCCAGGAGATCCCCCGGGACGGGCTCTTCGCGCACCACCGGGCGGGGGCGCTCGAGATCCGCGGGCGTGACCTCCGGCTCGGCGCGGAAGCGCTGGTAGCTGCTGAACGCCGACATGCCGAACAGGAACGCGATCCAGTACTGGTTGTTGACGACGCTGAGCAGCGTCAGGCTGCCGGCGACGAGGAACGAGATGCCAGCCGTGAGCCGCACCCGCTTCGGCCCAAGGGCGTGCTCCAGCACGTGTCCGCCGTCGAAGGGCAGGACCGGGATGAGGTTGAAAACGCCCCAGGCGATGTTCACCCACAGCAGGCAGTCGAGGGCGAACACCGCGAGCGCCGGGACGTTCCAGGTGCCCGGGATGAAGTACTGCGCGAGGAAGATCAGCCCGCCGAAGATGAACCCGGCGAAGGGCCCGGCCAGGCTGATGAAAATGTGATCGCGCCGGCGCAGCGGCAGCACGGCGCGCCAGGTGGTCGCACCGCCGAGGCCGTGCAGCATGATCTCCGGCTCGATGCGGTAGCGGCGGATCGCGAAGGCATGCCCCAGCTCGTGCACCAGCACCGAGACGAACACCACGCCGACCCACACCAGCATGAGGCCGATCTGAAACGGCCCGGAGTGACCGCCGCGGGTCAGCAGGTTCATGTTGAGGATGACCGCCGTGATCCAGAACCAGGGCTGGACCCCCACCGGGATACCGAAGAACCGGAAGCTCAGCACAGGAGTTATTTAGTACGGCAGCGCGCCGCGCGCCTCAATGATCGCCGGTGGTGCAGGCACTGCGGGTGTCACCGGTGGTCTGGTGTGCCGGGGAGCTGCCAGGTAAAGTGGCGCCGCGCGAGGAAACGATGAAAATACCGCGGCCGATCGGGAAGTTCTTGCTGATCGGGACCTGCACCCTGGGAGCCGCGTGCGGCGCGGCAGGTCCAGGGAGCACGGCGGGTTCCGGGACGGCGCCAGGCGAGGGAGCGCACGATGAGGGGGCGCGCGCGCCGCAGGGGGGCATTTTGACCCAGACTTCCGGGGCTGACGCGACCGCCTCTGCCCCCGCTGCCAGCGTTGCCGGCGCAGCCAGCGCTGGCGCGAAGCGCTCTGCCGCGTCGGCGCCCGCACATGGCGATGCCAGACCGTCCGCAGGCGATGCAGGCGGCGGAGAGCGCTCCCCTACGCCGGTCATCCCGCCGAACACGGCCGTCTTGCACATCGGCGATTCGTTCACGCTCGCCGGGTTTGCGCAGGCGCTCAAGCCGCGGATGAAGGCGCTCGGGGCGCGTTACGAGGTGAAGAGCGAGCAGAGCTCCTACACCGTGACCTGGGCGCCGAAGATGGAGCTGCTCGTCGCGAACACGCAGCCCGATCTGGTGATCATCAGCCTCGGCGCCAACGAGGTGGCCAACACCGATCCGCCCGCCCACGGGCCCGCCATCCGGCGCCTGGTGAAGAGCATCGGCAAGCGCCCCTGTGTGTGGGTCACCCCGCCGCTCTGGCGCAAGGACACGGGGATCATCGACGTCATCCGCGAGAACTCGGCGCCCTGCCGGCTCTTCGACTCCGACACCCTGGTGCGCGCGCCCATCCCCCGGCAGTCCGACCACATCCACCCCAACGACGAGGGCGGCGCCGTGTGGGCCGAGGCGTTCTGGAACTGGCTCGAAGCCGAGCGCGCCCGCGACAGCGAGCTCGACGCCGCCGGCCAGCCCGATGCCGGCCGCAGCCCCTGGGCCCTCCGAGCCGGCCCTGCCGAGGAGCACCTCCGCCGCCCCGCCCTCGCCATGCCCTAAAAGACGCGGGCACGCGGGCACGCGGGCGCGGTCGGCCGGTAGGTCGCCCGCTCCCGGATGCGCCGAAGGTCAGCCGCGGAGCCGCGTGGCGCTACGTCTCGCTACGTCTCGCTGCGTGGCGCCTCGCCCGGATCCTGACCGAGGGCCCGGGCGATGGCAGCGCGCACCTCGTGCATCAGCTCCTTGCGCCGGGCGAGATCGTACGCCGTCGTGTCGACCGGCGGCATCAGCGTCACCACCACCCGCTGCCGCCCGTGCACGACGAACCCCTTGGCAGGCAGCACGTGCCGCGTGCCGTCGATCGCCACGGGGAGAATGGGCGTCCCTGTGTCGAGCGCCATCCGGAACCCGCCACTCTTGAAGCTGCCCAGCCGACCATCGCGGCTCCGCGTCCCCTCCGGGGCGATCCAGATACGCGTGCCTTCCTTGAGCTGCGCCATGCTGGCTTGCAGGCTCGCCACCGCCTGCGCGCGGTCGCTCCGATCCACGCGGATGAAGCCTGCCGCGAGCATCGCTGGCCCCCAGAGCGGCACCCGGAACAGCTCCTGCTTGGCCACCATCCGCAGCCGGCCCGGCACCGAACAGTACAGGGCAGGGATGTCGTAGAGGCTCTGGTGGTTCGACATCACGATCAGCGGCCCCGGGTGATCGCCGTGCTCCCGCCCGCGCACCTCGAGATCCACCTCCGCGTCATCGAACAGCTTCCGTGACCACCAGGCGAGGCGCGCGTCGCTCTGCGCGGGGGTGAGCTTGCCGAGCGAGGCGTCCACCAGCGTCGGCACCGTGATCCGCGCCGTGTCGACCAGGCCGAGGAGGGTGTTGCGGACTCCCATGGCGCTACTGCTTGAACCTCTCGCTACAGCGTTCGAGACAGGCCTCTTCCTTGCACTCCGCCGCGCACTCCTGCCAGTTGCTGGGGTCCCAGTTGGGCGCGCCGGCCTCGTCGGAGGGGCGTGGCTTGCTCGACAGGCCCACGCACTCGCTCGCGGGGCTGCAGATCTGGCCGTCCTGGCAGTCGGTGTCGTAGCGGCACCGGACGCAGCGCAGGTCGAAGCAGATCGGGGCCGCCTCGTTCGCTGCGCAGTCGCTGTCGCTCCGGCACACGGGGAACCGGTGCCCTCCGTCACACCCCCCCAGCACGGCGCCCATCCCTGCTGCGCCGAGCACCGCGAGCACCGCCCACACCCCGCCCCACCCGCACGCAAATCGCCAGAGACCTCGCCGGTCGGACCGGCGCCGCGCGTGGTTCACTGCTGCTGCATCACCCGCACCCATCGAGCGGGCGCAGCATACCTCATCCTGTCCCGAGGACGGTCACCACCAGCCGCCGGACGTGCGCCGCCCGCCGGTGCTCCCACAGATAGAGCGCCTGCCAGCGCCCCAGCCCCAGCCGACCCCCCACGATCGGGATCACCTCGCTCGAACGGGTGATGGCGCTACGCAGGTGTCCCGGCATGTCGTCGGGCCCCTCCTCGTCGTGCTCGTAGCCCGACCCCTCGGGCGCGAGCCGGGTCATCCAGCGCTGCAGATCGCGCAGCACCGCCGGATCGGCGTTCTCCTGGATCACCAGGCTCGCGGAGGTGTGCTGCAGAAATACCGTGCAGAGCCCGGTTTTCTTTCCGGCTTCCGCCACGATGCCCGCCACCTCGGCGGTGATGTCGACGAATCCTTGACCGGAGGTGCGGACCTCCAGGGTGCGCTGAAAGACCGTGGAGATGGCGCCCTGTTCGGCTTTGTCGGTGGACGGCACAGCGGAAGCCTAGTGCGGGACTACCTCGCCCCCAAGCGCCTCCACCGCATCCTGCGGAGCGATGTGCGCGACGTTCACGATCAGCCCCGAGCTTGCCCAGTGCGCGAACCAGCCCTGCACCCGCTCCCCGAGCTGCGCCGTCTCCTCCTCGCTCAGCCCGGCCGCGCACAGCTCGCAGGCCGGCAGTAGCGGGACACCGCGCGCGAGCGCGTCGAGCAGCGTGAGCGCGAGGGGGTCGACCTCCATCCAGCGCATGGTGAGATCCCGCCGGAACAGGAGCAGGCACACCGCCTTCAGCGTCACCTCCGGCAGCGCGCTCCCGGCGCGCGCCGCGTCGCGGATCTCGTGCACCGGGTAGGCCAGGCGGAAGCGCCGCAGCAGGGGGTGGAGCACGACGCGCGCCGTGCCCCAGTCTTCCTCGGTCATGACGGCGAGCCGCGCCGGATCGAGCGGCGGCGGCTCGGCGCCGTCGAGCACGTCGATGAACGCATGCTCGTACCGGACCAGCTCGCGGCAGAGCGCCTCCTGCCCCTCGGGGAAGCCGGCGTGGCCCTCCGCGAAGGTGACGATGTCGTCGCCGAGGTCGCGCAGGGTGAAGCTCGCGGGCGGGTGCGCCTGCAGGTAGGCCCTGCAGAACGCCTCGAACGCCGCCGCCCCCAGCAGCGCCCGCAGGCCCGGGTAGTCCTCCTCCAGGGAGCCCAGGTGACGCATCCAGAACTGCCGCCGGTACAGGTCCACCTGCTCGGCGGGCGTGAGCCTGTCGTTCCCCTTCACGTGCTCGGCGCAGCGTGCGGCGAGCCCTGGATCCTCGGCGACAGGCGCCTCTCTCCGGAACGCCTCGCCGAGCATCTCCTGCAGCGCCTCAAGCGGCCCGGGCACGCTCGACCTCGTCGCGGATGGCGCGCGCCTTGTCGGCCTCGGCGAGCAGCGCCTCGAAGGAGGGGATGTCCTCGTCCCACTCGATGAGCGTCGACACCGGCCCGAGGCGCGCGCAGGCCCGGCGGTACAGCTCCCAGACCGGTTCGATCACCGGATCGCTGTGGGTGTCGATGATGTACTTGCCGTAGTTGGTGTGCCCGGCCAGGTGGATCTGGACCACCCTGTGCGCCGGGATGGCGTCCACGTACGTGGCCCCGTCGAAGCCGTGGTTGTAGCCCGAGACGTAGATGTTGTTCACGTCGAGCAGGAGCCCGCAGTCCGCCTCCTCCACCACCCCGGAGAGGAACTCCCACTCCGTCATGGTGCTGGCGGTGTACGTGAGGTAGCTCGACACGTTCTCCAGGAGCAGCGGCACCTCCAGGGTGTCCTGCACCATGCGCGCCCTGCCGGCGACGTGCCGCAGCGCCTCTTCGGTGTAGGGCAGCGGCAGCAGATCGTGCAGGTCGACGCCGTGCGCGCGGGTCCAGCACAGGTGGTCGCTGACCCAGGGCGTTCTGGTGCGCCGCACCAGCTCCTTCAGCCTGCGCAGGTAGTCTCTGTCGAGCGGTTCGCTGCCGCCGATGCACAGCGAGACGCCGTGCTGGATCAGCCGGTAGTCGAGGCCGAGGACCCGGTCGAGGGTCACCATGGGGCGCCCGCCCGGGACCATGTAGTTCTCGCTGATGATCTCGAACCAGTCCACGGCTGGCCGGTTCGTGAGGATGTGCTCGTGGTGCTTGCGGCGCAGTCCCACGCCCACCCCGAGATCGGGGAGGCCCAGCCGCGGCTTCTCGGAGGGAGACATCACGCCGGCCGGAGGAACGGGCCCACCCCGAGGGATGGGGTGGGCCCCTTCGTTCACTTCGCGCCGCTGCAGGAGGCCTTCTCGCCCTCGGCAGCCGGCTCGGCGCCCTCCTTCTTGCCGCCGCAGGAGCCGGCCTTGCAGCCAGACTTCTCGCCGCCTTCCTTGGTGCCGCTGCAGGATGCCTTCTCTGCGCCCTCAGCCGCCGGTGCTTCCGGCGCGGGGGCCGCGGCGTCCGCAGGCGGCGTCGCACCGCCACACCCGGCGAGACCCGCCATCAGACCCGAGATCGCCGTGAACGCCAACGTCTTGCCCATCTTCGTCGCCATCGATACCTCCAAGCAGTGCACTCGTCGCGGAACCACGCGGCCCCCACGGTCGCTCTTGCAGCTTCACGCGGGGCGACCCGAGCCCGTCCCCCCCCGGTGAGGGTTTGGCCGGCATCAGGTGCGCCTGATTCAACCATCAGGAACCGCTTGCTGGCTACCCTGTCGACGTACCTGAGTTCACCGAAGGGAGCAGCCGCACACCCTACGCGCCGCCTCCAGGATGGTTTCACGACAATCGTCGCTGCGGCGCTCGTCGGGGTGCTACCAGGGTGCAGCGCGCCCTCCGCGGGGGGGGCGGACGCGCGGGACCCCCTCGCTTTCAGCGACGGTGCGGACGCTCCTCTCGCCCAGATCGCCGCCGAGATCGAAGCGCTGAACGGCCCTCTCTCCCCGGAAAGCCGGGCGACCTTCCGCGACGTCCTCGCCGACACCCTGGCCAAGGACGCGTACCTCTGCCGCCCCTCGGCGCGTACCGTGCTCCTCGGCGACGCGCCCGAAGGCGAGCGGCACATCGCCGGCGTCATGCCGCACTACGGCATGTTCATGGGCCCGATGAGCTACCTCATCCGCCGCCGCGGCCGCGCCTGGGAAGTGGAGGCCCGCATCGCGGTGACGCTGCCGCGTGACGCCGCCCGCATCGAGCTGCCCGACTGCGGCCTCGCCGAGGAGCCCGGAGGCCGCGCCGAGATCCTCGTCTGCCGCGGCACGCCCTACGCACAGTCGGGGACCACCGAAGCCTGCCCTGGCTCCGGCGAGTTCGCCGCCCGCGCCACTCCCGCTGCCGTCGACGCCTTGCTCGCGCGGTGGTCACGCGAGGCGGAGCAGTACTGGAACCGCGACGCCAGAGCCTTCGGCCTGCCCGTCACCTACGACTTCGCGTTCGTCCTCGCCGACGACGCTCGCGCCCGCGGCTTGCGGGTCGACCTCGACGTCCCGCTCTCGCCCACCTGCGGCCGCACGCCCTACTTCTCCGCCATGCGCAGCGGCTGGTCCCTGCCCGTGGTCGCCCACGAGGTGGGCCACGTCCTCGGCTTGCTCGACGAGTACGAGGCGCTCTCGGGCATCGTCCCCCTCTATCCCAAGACGCCGTTCCCTGGCGCCCACATCAGCCGTATGGGCCTGTCCATGCGCGAGCGCACCCTCGTGCTCCCCCTGCACCACTACCTCGTCCTCCGACGCTACTTCTGCGGCGACCCCGCGACCGTGGACCCCTATGCGCATGCGCTCCGCTGAACGCCTCGGCCCCGCGCTCCTCGCCCTCGCGGCGGCGCTCTCCGGCTGCCAGTGCGGCCCCGAGCCTGGCCCGGCCAGCGACGCCGGGACCGACGCCGGCAGCGCCTCCGATGCAGGGGGCGACGGGAGCGACAGCAACGAACTCGCCGACGCGGCCCTCGTCGAGGAGCCCCTCCCGCCCCCGCCTCCTCCACCCGAGCGCCGCTGTCCCCCCGAGATGGTGCGCGTCGCCCGCAGCTTCTGCGTGGATCGCTACGAGGCGACCCTGGTCGACGTGGACACCGGCGCGGCCCTCTCGCCGTACTACCCACCCTCGCGGCGCCACGCGACCTCCATCGAGAAGCTCTGGCAGACCCAGCGCCTGGAGATGGGCAACGAGGAGGCCCAGGCGATGCCCCTGCCGCCGCTCCCCGCGCACCAGCGCCAGCGCGAGGTCGAGCCGCGCGCCGTCTCCCGCGGCAACGTGGTCCCCCAGGGCTACACGAGCGGCGAGAAGGCTGCCCTCGCCTGCAAGAACGCCGGCAAGCGCCTCTGCGCCATCGAGGAGTGGCGCACCGCCTGCATGGGTGAGCAGGCGCAGCAGTTCCCCTACGGCCCCAAGTTCCAGGGCGGCAAGTGCAACGTCTTCCGCGAGACCCACCCCGCCCTGGTGTTGCACGACGACATGACCCGCGGCCACAGCGACCCCCGCCTGAACCAGGTCCGCCACAAGGGACGCCCCCTGCTCCGCCGCACGGGCGAGACCTCCACCTGCATGAGCACCTGGGAGGGCGACGCCGTGGCCGACATGGTCGGCAACCTCGACGAGTGGGTCGCCGACGACGAGGGCACCTTCGTCGGCGGCTTCTACGCCCGCTCCACGCGCGACGGCTGCATGTCCGCGGTCACCGCCCACACCTTCGACTACTTCGACTACTCCACGGGGATCCGCTGCTGCATGGACCTGCCGGGTGCGGAGGGAAGCGCCCCTCCAGGAGGGTCAGCGCCTGGCACCTGGAGCCCCCTCCCGCCGCCGGGACCTCCGCCGGGATCGTCGCCCGGAGGCACCTCCTCGCCCGTCCTCCCCGGCCCGGGAGGCCCCGGGACCTCGGGCCCGCTCTCTCCCGCTGGCCAGCCGCCCGCTGGAAAGTAGGCCCTCGCGGTAGGGTCCCACGAGGACATCGCGGCCGCCCAACCTGACCGCTCACCCAGGTCCACCAGCCCTCGGTATCCTGGTGACCTGCGTGCGCCCCGGCGACCTGCGCGCGCCCGCCTGGAGCCTCGACATGCGATCTCGTGCCCTCCTCCCCTTGACCCTCGCCTTGCTCTCCGGCGCACCTCACGTCCACGCCGCGCCCCGAGCCAGCGCCGTGTCCGGAGCCAGCGCCGTGTCCGGAGCCAGCGCCGTGTCCGGAGCCAGCGCCGCACCCGCGCGCCTCGCTGCGGCCCTCGCGGCGATCCCGCACCACGCGCCTGTCCGCGGTGGCCTCCCGCTCGCGTTTACCGAGCGCGCCCACGTCGCGTCCCGCCTCACGGCCCGCGGCGGTCTCCTCCCACCTGCCACCCGCGCGCCTGCCACCCGCGCGCCTGCCACCCGCGCGCCTGCCGCCGTGCGCCTCCACGCCCCTCCGACGCCCGCCGATCTCGACGCCCTGCGCGCCGCCGGTGCGCACGTGCACCTGCGCGCCGACGGCTCCCCGCGCGGCCACGGCGACGTGGTCCTCGCCCAGCTCCCCTTCGACGCGATCTCCCGCGTCGCCGCCCTCCCTGCTGTCAGGGAAGTGCGCCTCGACGGCACGCCCGTCCCCGCGCCGCCGCCGCTCGACGTCACGGCCGCCGAGATCCAGGCCGTGGACGCCTGGCGCCCCCGCCCCGAGACGGGCGGCATCACCGGCGAAGGCGTGCTCGTCTGCAACGTCGACACGGGCATCGACGTCTTTCACCCCCTCTTCTTCCGCGCGGACGGCGGCTACCTCGACTGGATCGACATCGACGGCGACGGCCGCTTCACCCCCGGCGTCGACGGCGTCGACCGCGACAGCGATGGCAACCCCGAGATCCTCCGCACCCTGAACAGCCTCGTCACCATGTACTATGACGACGAGCCGATGTTCGGCTCCGACGACCCGGTCTACACCCCGGGCGTCGACTGGCTCTTCGCCGATCTCGACGACAGCGGCGCCCGCGAGTTCGGCCCCGAGGGCGGCTTCACTGAGAACGATCCCAGCTACGGCGAGCCCCTCTACGTCATCGACGACGTGAACCGGAGCGGCGCCCTCGATCCTGGCGAGCGACTCGTGGCGCTGGGTACCTCCAAGATCCGCGCCGTCCTGCTCGACGGCGAGCGCTACGGCCGCGGCGAGAACCTTATCGACGCCCCTCGTACAGGCGAGAGCATCGACCACGGCACCTCCTCCTCCGGCGTCATCGTCGGCGGCGCGATCGGCCTCACCCGCTTCACCGGCATCGCCCCTGACGCCGAGATCATCATGGCCCAGCGCGGCGGCGACGTCGGCGAGATGATGCTCGCCGACGCCTGCATCGAGGAGGGGGCCCGCGTCGTCCTCCACGAGTACGCCTGGTGGATCGGCGAATGGCTCGACGGCTCCGGCGCCTTCGAGAAGCTCGTCGACGCCACCGCGGCGCAGAACGTCGCCCACATCAACCCTGCCGGCAACCTCTCCGGCGGCGACAAGCTCAGCAAACGCCCGCTCCCCCGCGGCGGCTCGGTCACCGCCGCCATCGACGTCTCCGCCGACAACCCCTACGGTCCCTTCAACTACCTCTACACCTCCTGGCTCTGGCGCGAGGCGGCGACCACCTTGAGCTTCACCCTCACCGACCCCACCGGCACCCAGCGGGTGTTCGCCCTCCAGGACGGCGACGACTTCATCTACGAAGACTGGGGCACCGACACCGGCCTCCTCGTGTACGCCGCGCGTGAGGATTCGGAGCGTGGCACCGCCCGCCTCGATCTCTACCTCGTGCCGAGCGGCCCCCTCTCGCCCACGCTCGCCGCGGGCACCTGGCAGGTCGAGGTCACCCACCCTGGCACCGCGGACGGCACCTCCCTCGACCTCATCGGCTTCCTCACCGACGAGCGCTCCGGCTGGGGCCGCGGCATCCACTTCCCCGACCACGTCAGCGAAGATCACCTCATTGGCTACCCTGGCACCGCCGATCACGGCCTCGTCATCGCCGCCTACACGGGCCAGGGCCACTGGGGCGAAGAGCCAGGTGTCCGCGCCTCCTACTCCGGCCGCGGCCACCGCATCGATGGCGAGAAGATCCTCTGGATCAGCGCCCCCGACGACCCCGTCACCAGCGGCTACCGTGAGGGCGAAGAGGCCCGCTACCTCGTCTTCGGCGGCACCTCGGCCGCGAGCCCGCACGTTGCCGGCGCGGCGGCGCTGCTCCTCGCCGCCGATCCCACCCGCACGGGCCTCGACGTGCGCGACGCCATCCGCGCCGGCGCCCTCGTCGACGACATCGTCGGCGAGGTCCCCAGCGACGACTACGGCCACGGCAAGCTGCGCATCTACCGGAGCCTCTTCGGCACGAACCCCAGCGGCGGATACGCTCCCACGCTCTCGCCCATCGCCCGCACCCTCCCTCCCGGCGTCGCGACCACCATCCCCATCGAGGCCTCCGATCCCGACGACCCCCTGGAGACCCTCACCTTCGACGTCGACCGTGACTACGACGGCACCTGGGAGACCGCGCTCCCCGGGCCCGAGCTCCCCATCGACGCCGCCGAGATCGGCCAGCAGACCTTCAAGATCCGCGTGCGCGACAGGGCTGGTCACACCGCCGTCGCCCTCGTGCGCCTCGACATCGCCCCCCTCGACCCGTCCACCTCCGCGCTGGTCGCGGGCGGCGGCTGGGGCTGCGCTCAGAGCAGCGGCGGACGTGACGCCGCATGGCTGCTCGCCGCGCTGGGCGCCTCGTCCACCCTCCTCCGCCGCCGCTTCCGACGCCGCAGTCCGAGCGCCTAGCCTGCCGTCGCGCGGTCCGGCGACGGCACAGGTCCGCTCTGCCAGCGACCGCGGAGGGCGCGCACCTCGGGCGAGCGCACGCTCTCGCGCACGGTGACGCCGAGCGGCTGCACCCCGAGGAAGAACCCCAGGCACAGGAGCGCGCCGATCTTGCTGACGGTCCCGAACACCGGCGGCCACAGCGCGACCGCCGTGCATGCGGCGCACACCACCACCGTGGCCAGCGCGAACGCCGCGCAGCGCAGCATCCGCGAGCGCGCCCAGGCCTGGGGATCGAGGGTCGACAGGAGCCGCGGCGCGGAAGGCTCCTCGCCCCCGAGCCACACCGTCGCCCCCTCGCGGATCTGTGCCTCCACGGTCCGCGAGTAACCCCGCGCCTTCCGCGCGTGCGGGTAGGCCTCGGCGAAGCGCTCCTCCGACGGGCATGCCGCGGCAGCCGCCTGCTCCTCTGCCGACAGCCACACCTGCCCGTCGATGGCTGGCGCCACCGTGACTTCCCGACCGCCGTCCTCCAGCGCCACGGCCCCGCCGTAGATCTCTCCGCCGTAGGACTTGTCGTGGAACACGATCTCCTCGCGCCCGCCCCCCTCGGCGCCCGCGCGTCCCACCTGCTCCACCCGGTGACCTGCGAGCGCCCCCGAGCGCCCTTTGCCGCGCACCACCCGCCCCCGGCGAAAAGGCCCGAGCGCCCGTGTCTTCCGCGCGATCGCGCCGAGATCCTTCAGCGCGGCCGCCGCCACGAGCAGGGTGTTCACCCACAGGATCGCCAGCGCGATCCACCCCATGATCTCCCGGGTCAGCATCCGCTCAGGCGCTCACCGCCTCGGCCTCGGCGCGCCGCACTGCGCGCGGCGCGAGTTCCGCGCGGACCACCGCCTGCTCGGAGGCCGCCACGTCCCGCTTCTCGGGCCGGTTCCACCGCAAGAGGAACGTCTTCAGCAGGTAGAGCACCATGCTGCGCTCATCGAGTGACCCATCGATCCGCGGCACCACCTCGCGCCGGTGCGCCTCGGCCAGCGTCGACCAGTGCATCCCCGCTCGGTTGTGGTGGATGGTGTGGTAGCCGTTGTTGCACATGATCCAGTTGAACGCGCGCCCCACGAAGTTGCGCGAGTGGTTCCACTCGCTCGTCGTGTCGCACCCGTCGTGCTGGATCAGGTTGATGCGCAGGATCCCCCGCGCCCCCCAGAGCTGAGGGATGACGATGAAGAACAGCGTCGTCCACACGTCGACCAGCATCAGCGCCCCGGTCAGCCCAAACGCGACCACCGACTCCATCTGGTACTGACGGCGGAACTCCCCGCGCCCGAACAGGCTCCCCCACCGCTTCACCCCGTCGAAGGTGTTCGGCCCCGCCACGTTGGGGAAGTGCAGCAGGTTGAGCAGGTGCCACCGGAAGCTCACGTGCTCCGGCGCTGCCCAGTCGGGCTGACCATCGTCGTCGAAGTGGTGGTGCACCAGGTTGTGCGATGGGATGTTCGCCGACGCCGGATAGAGCGCCCCGAAGCTCAGCACGCACCGCCAGAGCATGTTGAGGCGCCGGCTGTGGAAGATGCCCTGGTGCAGGTGGTTGTGGATCACCACCGTGTTGAGGAAGCTGAAGTAGCAGGCCGCCCCCAGGAACAGCACGTTCCGGCACCGCTCCTCCACGAACATCGCCGCGAGCAGCCCCAGGTAGACCCCGACGATGCCCACCTGACGCCACTCCGCCGGGTGCTTCACCAGCCAGGTCTCGCGGTGGGTCTTCCCGGCAGTGGTCGGGCGTTCGCCCTCTCGCGCGGAGTTTGTCGAAGGCATACGGGCCGTGGTCGCCACGCCCGCTGGTTAACACCAGTCCGCCCGCCGAACAATCTGCGCCGGTGGACGCCTTCGTGCTCCAGGCTGCCATTCCTGGAAACTCCTCTTTGGTGCCTTCAAGCTGCGAATATTGCTACGCAATACGTAGAAGATCTTGCGCACATGGAGGAAAGAAAGCTGCCTCCCTGCTCTGCCATGGACGAGCTACCCCGCCTGAGATAATCAGGAGCCTCCTGATGTAATGCACATCGACGATACAGCGTGGGCGTCCTGGGGGGGGAGACGTTGCACCTGGTCGGGGTTCGAAGGTCAATCCGAGCGGGGACTGGCCGAGAGCTTCGACAGTGAGAAGAGGCGGCGCCGACGAGGTACCGCCTTGTGAAGCGACGAGGAGGCACTTCCGTGACCGCCATTGTCTCGACCCTGAAGTCTCTTCCTTTCACCCAGCTCCGGCGCAACCGCTACTTCTACCTCTGGTACGACGGCTTCTACGCCGCCGTCTGCGCGACGCTGCTCCTCGCGATGTACTTCAGCGGCCACCAGCCGCTCATCCCGGTGTGGGACCACCGCTACTGGCTCCTGCTCCCCCTCGCGTGTCACGCGCAGATCCTGTGCAGCGTGTACATCCACAACGCGACGCACAACAACTTCCCCCGCTCGGTGAACCGCCTCGTCGGTGAGCTGTGCGGCGTCGTGGTGCTCACCCGCTTCGCCTCCTGGGAAGTGATCCACCAGCGCCACCACCGCTACTCCGACGACGTGGAGAAGGACCCACACCCCGTGGGCCCGAGCTACTGGCGCTTCCTCATCGACACCATCGTCAACGTCGAGCGCCAGCTCCAGAAGATCTACTTCGACCTCTACGGCGAATCGCCCGAGACCCGCCGCTACGAGAAGAACCGCGCCTACGTCAGCTACGCGACGAACATCTTGCTCATCGCCACCTGGTACGTCTTCCTCGGACCGCTGGCGTTTTTCCTCCTGTTCGTGCCGGCGTCCGTGGTGGGCTTCTTCCACCTGGTGCACTTCAACTGGTCGACGCACAACGCCTTCTCGAAGGACGGCGACTTCAAGCCGGTGAACCTGAACCACGGCTACTACCGCATCGGCAACTGGCTCTGGCACGGCATCTACATGCACGCGAACCACCACAAGCGCGCCGGCATGTTCAACCCCGCCAAGATGACCCCGAGCCTCCCCATCACGCCTCCTCCCTCCTCCTGATCGACGCGCGCGGTCCCCGCGCCCTTGCCTCGGTCGCCGCGCGACGAAGCCGCGGCGGTGGTAGCGTCGGCCCGATGCGACGTTTGCCTCGCGCCCTCGCCACCGTCCCCCTCCTCGTCCTCGCGGCTCCTGGCTGCTCGACCACCGTCAAGGAGACCCAGGCGCCGTGCGCATCCCCCGGCCCCATCAGCGTCTCCACGGTCATCACGACCTGCGCGACCATCCTCTTCGGCGAGATCGTGTTCGACCCGCCGCCTGCCTCGCTCGACAAGGCCGTGATCGACGTCAGCGTCTACGAGTACGACCCGTTCCTGGCCGACGGAGACGCCGACCTCCTGGCCACGGACCGGCTCCTCGCCCCCGAATCCTCCCCCCTGCTCTACGCGATCTGCGTCCCCTCCTGGAACGACGGCCTGAAGCACTACCTCTCCCTGCAGGCCGACATGAACGGGAGCGGCACACACGACTGTCCCGACTACGGGAACCGCGACTTCAACGCCATCAAGGAGCGCAACGACGTGGTCTCCGTGGTGCTGATCCCCCTGAGCCGAGCTCCCGGTGAGGACTGCCCGGCGCCGTGAGCCGCGAACGCGGGCCGTACGACGCGGCACTCTGCCGGACCTCGGGCCCGTGGGAAACGGGTGGTGCCTGTTGCTACAAGGACGCGCCGCTCGGCAGGGGCGTGAAGCAGGCGTCAACCGGCGGGGGCGCGGTGCGGCGCTCCAGCGCCAGGGCAGCGAGCCGCAGGCCGGCTGCCTCGTAACGCTTGAGGGCGTGCGTTTTCATGCCCATCGCTTCGAGGCAGAGCCCCTCGCGCTCCGGCCAGGGCAGCGCGCGGTAAATGCGCCGGCTCCGCTCCAGGAGGTCGCGCCTGCCCGTGCCGCGTCCAGTCCGGGAAAGAACCTCCGCCTCGACGAGCACGCTGCCAGTGCGCGCGATGGAGGCGTCGAGCGCCCGCTCGGCCGAGGCGACATCGCCGCCAACCTGGATGATGCGCCAGAGGTCGAGGCCCCGGATGCGCGCCGCGTCGCCCGGGAGGTGACGTTCTTCTGCCGCAGAGAGGGCTTCCTCGAAGAGCGAGGGCAGCTCGTCGACGGTGCCCAGGCGGAGCGCCGCGACGCCGAGGCGATGGACGCAGGGCGGAATCAGCTCGGGTGCACCGCGACGGGCCAGCGTGAGCGCCCCCTCTGCTTCGGCGCGCGCCCTGTCCTCGGCGCCGGAGCGACCGAGGAAGTCATCGGCAAAGAGAAGCGCCGCGTGGATGCGGGACCATGGCGGATCCTCCGGGGCGACCTCGGAGACTTGCGCTGCCAGCGCTTCGAGCTCCGCGTCGAGCTGCTCGCCTCGGCGCCCATCCAGCAATCCTGCCTCGACGGCCGCCCGGATCGCGTCGATCTTCGCGCGGATGCGGTTGCGCTCGTGCTCGTGGCTGGGGGCATGGTGCCACGGCCCGAGAGGTTCCATCAGGCTCGCGATGGCCTCAGCATCTCCGCGTGAGCAACGAATGCGCATCCGGAGCGGATCGACGTCAGAAATGAAGGAGGGGGAGAGCGTCTCCAGGGCCTGTTCGAGCTCGCCGCGCCAGAAGGTGAGGCTTGCCAGGCGGAGCATGAGCATGGAGGTCACGTCCTTGAGATCGTCTGCGGCGCTTGCTATCAGCATCGCGCGGAGGTGCTGCTCCGACTCTGTCCAGTGCCCTTTGCTGAGCAGGATCTCGGCTTCGAGGAGACGTCCACGGAACCTGTTGACTGTGGACGCCCACGGTCGTGAGGCGACCTGAGCAAGCTCGGCGCTGGCTCCCTGGATGTCCTCTCGGTACCAGAGCGTGAAGGCAAGGTTCAAGCGCTGACGCTGCGCCTGGGGCGTGTCGTCTCGGTACTCCACGGCGAGCGCGAGGGCTTCTCTCACGGCGTCGATATCGCTGTTCCGGCCGTCGCGCAGGTCACCCAGGATGGTGCCGTAAATGTCCTCGACGCGATCGCGAACGGGTTCGAGGACGTGGAGCGCATCGCGGAGCCGCCGCGGCTGCTCCTCTGGGGTGAGGAATGTCGCGCTCAGGTGGAGCGACATGGCCAGTACCACCAGGTCCTCGGGCGAGAGATGCTTCTTCGCGCGGAGCAGCGCGATGCCTCGATCGAGAGCGCGCCTTGCCTCTCCCAGATGAGCGAGCTTGAACAGCTCCGTCGCGAGCTGAAGGAGCTGCTCCGCATCTCCCTTCTCCTCCTTGAGGGCTTCCTGAATCTGGCTCACGCGCGCTGGCACGCGCCGGACCACCTCCACCGCGGCTCGCCCATCCACGATCGCGAGCGCATCGCGAAAGGAGTAGCCGTCGGGGGCTTCATGCGCGAACTGCCGGTGGACGTGAGGCCCGTCGAGCCGGAGGACGAACCGACCCCGCTGCTTCCGGAGCTTGTCCCGGTGCAGGTTCAGTGCTGCGATGGCGGCTGCTGCGTCGCTTCCTACATGTAGAACGAGCGTTCCCGCGCGCGTGGCCTCTGGCGAGGCGAACATGCGCATCACCTCCTCACCCGTGGCGAGCGGGACTTCATGCAGCGGTGGAGGACATAGCTCGTGTTCGAGCAGCTTCTTTGCCTCGGGCCACGTGGTCTCGTCCGCCACGAGGATCACGAAGCGCCCACCATGGCGGAGCGCTGCCAAGAGGGCCTGGATCTGCTGTTCGTCCTCTCGCAGGAGCTGGCGTGCTGCCTCGGTCACTTCCTGTCGAGCCACTGCCAGAGCAACGGCGCCACGTCGAACCAGATGGCGTCATGGTTGTATTCGAGCACCACCGAGCGCCGCATATAATCGAGCTGGTCCGGATTGCTCAGAGCGTGCGTCGCATGGATCTCGCGCAGTGCTTCGCGGTCCGCCGGGTAGAGCGTCCGGGCCAGCTTGTTCCTCTCCTCGACCAGCACATCCTCGAAAGTGACGGCGTCCACGGTGTCCTGCCCGTAGAGGTACGACGCCTGGATGGCGGCGGTCCTCAGCAGGTAGAAGAACTCGCGCAGGACCCCTCCGGAGTAGACCGCCGCCTCGTCGACGACACCGGGCTCGAAAAGCTGCGGCTCGACGCGCGCGGCGAGCACGCGGCGCAGCAGATCGATGCCGTGGGGGTCGGCGGCGCCCAGGGGGTCCTTGGCTGCCTCCTTCTTCAGCACCTGCACCGGGCGCAGGTGGATCACCTTGCGACCCAGCGGTGTGCTGGAGCCGCCGAAGGTGATCGAGGGAGGGACGGTCACGAGGAGGGGTACTTGAGGGGCGAGGAATGCGCCCAGGTTGGTGTCGAACATCTCGCGGAGCTGCGCCTCGTGCTGCACCTTCTCGAGATCATCCACGGCGACGAGCACCCGGGCGGGAAGGCCCGCATGCCCCAGGGCAGTGCGGAGGTCATCGACGAGGGCGTCGATGAGATCCACGAGCACGCTTCCCTGCGTCTCGGCGAAGTTGCGGAACTCCTTGCGCCTCGCCTCGTCGACGTTCAGCTCCTGCCGCAGCTTCACAAAGAACAGATCGAATTCGAGCCCGAACTTTCCGCTCCTGGCCACCTGCGCGTCGGGCCCGTAGAGGGCCGTGTTCATGCGCTGCAACAGGTCCAGCCACCTGTCCTTCTTGTCGAAAGCCGTGAGTGCTTCCGTGCTGCTGGCACGGCGGTACAGCTCGCTGGCGATGAGAAACAGGAGGTGATGGGAGGTAAGGCTCGGAAGGGCCGTAGGCTCGACGGCGAACTGGACGACGTAGAACCGTTTCTGGATCTCGGGATCGGCGAGTAGCCGCTTCAGCTCGGTGCTCTTGCCGCTGCCCAGGTGCCCCGACAGGAGGTAGCGATCGCTGTCCCGGGAGTTGAGGAGCTGCGCGCGCAGCTCCGCGAGAGGCGCCAGTTTGCGTCCGCTGTGCGCCAGCACCTCCGGCCGAACATACCAGGGACTGTCAGGCTCGATCGGCTCCGGCTGGAGGACGTCGATGGCTTCGTTCAGCGATGCGGCGAGACCCACGGGAGCGACACTTTACGCTCCGCCGTGAGGTGGGTCCACGTGGCTCGGGGGCGCAGTGCTGGGCTCAATGGCTGATTTGCTGACGCACTCTCGCGCGCTCACTCGTAAGCTTCGGACGGCTTCGGCGGGGCAGGCCCCGGCGACGTTTCCGGCTTCCTCGGCGCCTTCTTCTTCGCGCTGGCGTCTGCCCCGGTGCCCGCATCGGTGGGGCTGCCCGCGTCGGTCGCGGGAGTTGCCGCGTCCGCGCCAGCGTCACCTGCGCCAGCGTCACCTGCACCAGCGTCACCCGCGCCGGCGTCCGCGCCAGCCGTCGGCGTCGCGGCGTCGGTCCCGGCGTTGGCGGCGGCTGCCGTGTCGGCTCCGGCGGCGGGAGGCACCACGGGAGGCGCGGCAGCAGGCGCTGCGCTACCGGCGGTGAGGCCAGGGTCGGTCCAGCAGTCGGTCTTCGGCGGGGGCGGGAAGGTCAGCTTGCGCGAGGAAGCGTCGCCGCGGCGGATGGTGAGCTTCTCCGTCTTGTAGACGGTGGCGTTGCCGCACTCGAAGCTCGGGGCTTCGCCCTTCGGGTCGCCAGCCTTGACGGCGGCCTGGGGGGCGGGCTCGTTCTCGCACTGGGCCCAGGTGACCTCGACCTCGTCGTTGGCGTCAGGGACGAGGACCATGCTGGGAGGGGCGCTGTCCTGGCGGCGGCCGTCGAGGATGGTCTTGCCCACGAGGTCGCCGCCGTCGGTCACGGTCACCTGCACGGGGTGCCGGAGGCTGCCGCGCATGCGCGTCTTCGCAGCGCCCATGTCGTAGTCGACGCAGACGGGCTCGCCCTCGATGGGGGAAGGGGTGGGGGGGCCGCCGCAGCCGGTGACGCCGAGGAGGGCGAACAGTGCGGTCGGCAGGAAGAATGAAGGGGGGAAGGCTGCGCGGCTCGTCACAGGGGGCAAACAGTTGAGCCCCGAGCAGCTTGAGTCAAGCGATCTTGGTCTTGCCGAGCTTCAGGATGCGGTCGAAATGCTCCTTGGAGACCGGGACCACGCTGAGGCGCGAGCGCTTGAGGAGCGCGATCTCGGCGAAGGCCGGGTCGTCGCGGATGGTGTCCAGGGAGACCTGGACCTTGAGGGGGGCGACGGGCTCCACGTCGACGGCGCTCCAGTCCTCGTCGGGGGCGCTGGGGTCGGGGTAGGCCTCGCGCTTGATGCGGGCGACGCCGGCGACCGATTTGCCGTCGTTCGAGTGGTAGAAGAGGGCCAGGTCGCCGATCTTCATTTCCCGGAGGTTGTTGCGGGCCTCGTAGTTGCGCACGCCGTCCCACCGGGTCTGGCCGTCCTTGACCAGCTGGGCGAAGGAGTACTTGTATGGCTCGCTCTTCATCAGCCAGTAGCGGCGGGTGGCCATCGCGGCGGCCACCCTAGCACCGGCCGGTCAAGAGCTGACCGGCAAAGCGTCGCGAGCGCCCCGCGGCCAGGGAGGCCGACCGAGGAATCCTCTCGGATGTCGAGGGAGGCCGACCGACGACGTGGGGCGCGCAGCAGCGTTGCCGGTCAGCTCTTCAGTCGGTGATCACGATCCGGGTACCGTCGGGTACGAGGCGCGCCACTTCGTCGATCTCGTCGTCGTCGAGGGCGATGCACCCCAGGGTCCAGTCGGAGAGCTTGTGGTCGCCGGCCAGCTCCGGGCTGCCCACGCCGTGGATGCCGATCCCGAAGCCGATGCCGCGACCCTTCGGGATCTCGCCGCGGCGCTTGCTCTCGGCGTACCGGACGCGGTCCTCGTCGTTGGGGTAGCTGACCGTGAGGAACTGGTGGAAGAGACCCTTGATGCGGCCCTGGACCCGGTAAGTGCCCACGGGGGTGCGCTTGTCTCCCTGGTAAAGCTTGGGTCCCGCGCCGCCAGGGCCGATCGCGACCTTGTACGACTTCACGACCTGGGTGTCCGCGAGGAGCTGCAGGGTGTGGTCGCTCTTGTCGATGCGGATCTCGGTGATCTTGGGGCGGCGGGGAGCGGGCTTGCTTTTGGTGCCGGCGGTGCCGGCAGCGAGCGCCCCGAGGGCCGGGAGGGTGAGGGAAGTGGCGAGCAGGAGGGCGGCGGCGAGGGCTCGGCGAGAGGTCAGCATGCACGGACATCGCGTCCGGTCGTCCGGGTGTGACGCCGACCTGGCAGTTCGATAGATTTTCGATCGCCTGTCACACTCCGGGCACGTCGGCCGATGACAGGGGGATGAGCACCACGATGGCCGTCGAACCCTCCGTCGGAGGACGCAAGAAGCTGGGCATGGCGCCGGACGCGTCGGGCGCGTCGAGCGCGTCGGGCGCGTCGAGCGCGTCGGGCGCGTCGGGCGCGTCGGATGGTTCGCCCGAGCGGCAGGGCGGGGGGGATGCGGAGCCGCTGGCGAACCCGGCGCTGCGGCGGGCGCTCCAGGAGTTCGTGCGGCGGCGGGTGGCGGCGACGGACGTGGACGATGTGGTGCAGACGGTGCTCTGCGAGGCGCTGGCGGCGGAGGGGCGGCCGCAGGATCCAGAGGAGCTGCGCCGCTGGGTGATGGGCATCGCGCGCCACAAGGTGGTGGATCAGCACCGGCGGGGGATGCGCGAGCAGGTGGTGGAGGCTCCGGAGGTGGCGGCGCCGCCGTCGGCGATCGAGGCGCGGGCGCTGGCGAGCTGGGCGGAGCGTCAGGCGGAGGCGACGCGGGAGGGGAAGCAGACCCTGGCGTGGATGGCGCGGGAGGGCGAGGGGGAGAAGCTTGAGACGATCGCGGCCGAGGAGCGGGTGCCGCCGGCGCGGGTGCGGCAGCGGGTCTCGCGGATGCGGAAGTGGATGCGGGAGCGGTGGATGGCCGAGCTGGCGGCGGTGGCAGCGCTCGCGGTGGTGGCGATCCTGATCGCGCGCGCGCTGCGCGACGAGGTTCCCGAGGTGGCGCCCCTGCAGGATCCGACCATCGCGCCGGAGCCGCCGAGGACGCCGGAGCTGCTGGAGCTGCCGGTTGCGCCCGAGCCGCGCGATCGGGCGCGGTTGCTCAGGGCGGCGGCGCTGGAGGCGTGCGGCCGGGAGGCCTGGGACGAGTGCGTCGCGGGGCTCGATGAAGCTGCGGCGCTGGATCCAGTGGGCGACGGCGCGCCGGAGGTGGCAGAGGCGCGCGCGAGGGCGGAGGAGGCGCGCAAGAAGACGCTGGAGGACGGGAAGACGCTGGATCGGACGCTGGATCAGAAGCTCGATCAGACAACGGAGAAGTCGGCGCCGCAGCCCAAACCGCGGGCGCCGATCGCGCCGAGCCCGAAGCTCGCGCCGAGCCCGAAGCCCGAGGCGAAGGCACCCGTGGTGGGGCCATCGTCCAGGAGCGCGACGCCGCAGGCGCGAGACGAGGATCTGCTCAAGAAGAAGAAGGTCGAGGAGGAGGCGCGCAGGAAGAAGGACGCCGGGAAGCCGCTCAAGAAGCCGGTGCGCTCCTCCGGGAAGCAGGCGGTCCCGATACCCGAGGGGGTCGACTGAAGCGCTGATCCGGAGAGGCTGATCTGGGGGGGCGGATCCGGAGGGGGGAGCTGCGGTCAGGGGTTCTTGCCGCTGGTCTGATCGAGGAGGCGTCGGAGCGCGTCCTCGGCGCGGCGGTGGCGCTGCTCTGGGGCGAGGCCGGAAGGGGGGCGGCCCGGGACGGTGCGGAGCGCGGCGATGTCGGCGCAGAGCGCGGCGCGATCGCCAGGGGGGAAGGTCTGGCAGAGGAGGTCGTAGCTGGCGGTGCTCGCGGTGCTCGCGGGCGCGGTGGTGCCCTGGAGGGCGACGGTCGCGGCGACCTGGGTGAGGAGGAGGGCGATGGTGGCGGCCTGGGGGCTGACGCGCATCCACTGCTCCACGAAGTCGGGCTCCGCGGTGAGCCGGGTGAGCAGATCCCAGCGCTTGGTCTGCATGGCGAGGTCGGCGATGGTGAGCACGATGCGCAGGTTGCGGTTGAGATCGGGCAGGAGGCGGGTCTCGGCGTGGAGGGTGAGGAGGTCGTCGACGGCGGCGTCGTTGAGGCTGGCGGAGGTGCAGTTCACGGCGACGCTGAGGGCGTCGGCGCGGAGGGAGGGGCCGAGGGCCGGGGCGCGGCCGAAGGCGCGGGCGGCGCTGATGAGGACAGGGTTGCAGTGGCCCTCCTGGCGCTGGCGGGTGAGGAGCACGGCGGCGTCGTAGAGCAAGCCGTCTGCGCGGAGCGCCTCCACGGCCTGGGTGAAGGCGTCGGGGTCGTAGGTGCCCCCCTCGGCTGAGGTGAGGAAGGTATCGAGCTTGTGGAGGGTGCCGCAGCGGCCAGCGCTGCCGGCGCGGTGAAGGTGGGGGAGCTTCTTGAGGGCGTCGGCGGCGCGCAGGGAGAGGGCGAGCGGGTAGGCGTCGCAGGTCGGCTCCTCGTAGGCGCCGAACTCCACCTTCTTGCGGGTGCAGGGGAGGGGATCGGCGAGGGTGTCGAGGGAGCGGCGGGTGCGCGCGAGCAAGGGCTCGATGCCCGCGACCGGAGACAGGCCGAAGGCGGGGGTGGTGAGGATCTCGGTGATGGCGTCGTCGCTGGCGTCCTGGGGGAGCAGGGAGCGGACCACGGTCCAGAGATCGCCGGCGAGCAGGGGCTGGCCCGCCTCGGCGGCGAGCTGGGCGTCGACGGCGAGGGTGGCGAGGGCGTCCTTGCCCCAGGTGGTGAGGTCCTGGCGGCTGAGGGTGCTCTGGCCTAGGCGCAGGCCGAAGGTGAGGGCGTTGATGGCGCGGCGCGCGGCGCGGGCGCCCTGGTCGCGATCGCCGTCGAGGTAGTGGTACGCGGCGGCGAGCGAGGCGACCTGGATGTAGTACCGCGCCGTCGCGTCAGTGCCGCCGTCGCCGCCGTCGGGCGCGAGCGCGACGATCATCGCGCCCGAGGGCTCGGCGGGGGTGCGCACGCCCAGGCCGAGCTGGAAGCTGCTGGGGCTCTGGAGGACGCCGCCGCCGTAGGAGATGTTGAAGTTCAGGGTGAAGAGGCGCGTCGTGGTCTTCTCCTCGTAGCGGTAGGTCATCATGGGCACGGGCAGGCCCTGCGCCTCGGCCTGGGTGAGGACCTGTTCGAGGGCGGCGCGCGCCTCGGTCTTGCGGCCTCTGGCGAAGTCGCGGGCGGCAGCCATGACGGAGAGGAGGGGCTCCGGGTCGGCGCGGGTGCAGGTGTCGTCGGTCGCGGCGCGCATGCCCGCGGCGTAGGCTGCCGGATCGGGACTCTGGCCGGTCTTGGATTTGGAGACCTCGGCGAGGTAGCGCAGCGTCCAGGCGGTGCGGGAGCCGCTCTGCTCGGCCTGCTGGAGGGCGGGCTCGAAGGGGCGGTTGGTCAGGGCGGAGCTAAAGAGGGTGCTGAGGAGCCAGAAGTCGGCCTGGTCCTTTTTTCCCTGGGCGGCGAAGGCCCTGGCGTACCCGAGGAGCAGTTCGCGGAGATCGACCGCGCGGCCCTCGGAGGGGAGGGCCGCGAGCGCGTCGAGGAGGGCCACGCCGGCGGAGGCGTCGGCGGTGTCGTCGCGGAAGATGCGGTAGACGGCGGTGAGGGTCTGGCGCATGCGCCCGCCGTTCTCCTGGGTGAACTGCTCGGCGCTCTGGGCCTCGAAGAGCCTGCGGGTGAGGGTGTAGGCGCTGGAGAGGGCGTCGGCGAGGTCGCGCTCTTCCCAGCCCTTCATACCGGCCTCGATGGCCGCTTCGGCCTCGGCCCTGGGGAGGGTGAAGCGCGCGGTGGGGCCGTTCTTCTGGCCGAGGATGCCGGCGCCGCCTCGGGGCGCGGGGGTCATCAGGTCCATGCCGTCGGAGAGCACGGTGACGAGCATGCGCGCCCGGACCACCCACGCGCCGTCGCCCTCCTTGTAGCGGGGGGCGAGGAAGATGCGCCGCCGCACGTCGCCGAGCTTGGCGAGGGCCCTGCGCACGGCGGGGCTCGCGCCGTCCTCGTCGGCGGTGCAGGTGTCGGGCGTCGCCGCGGGCTTGTGGGCGAGCCTGGTGGAGGCGACGGCGATGAGGCCGTCGGCGAGGGTGGTGAGATCCTCCAGCAGGCCCGCGGGGGCTGGCTCGTCGGCGAGCCCGGCGAGCGCGCGACGCAGGGCTTCACGTGCCTTCCGGCGCTCGGCGGGGAAGCGGGCGACGTCGGTGAGGTCGGGGTCGAGCTTCTTCTCGACGCCGAGGGCGATGTAGCGGCCGAGACTCGTGGCGAGCTGACCCAGGCCGGGGTAGGGGAGGGCAGAGGCGTCGGTGAGGGTGCGCGCGAGCTGCTCGCTGGAGAAGGAGAGGTCCAGGCCCTGGTCCGTGAACAGGCGGTAGACGGCGTCGGCGGCGTAGAGGCCCGCCACCTCCCAGCCGGTTTGCTGGAGGAGATCGCCGCGCAGCTTGGCGGTGAAGGCGCCCTGCAAGGCGAGGTAGTGCGGGCCTTGCACCGCGGGCGGGTAGGAGGTGCCGGCGACGAGGCCCGTGAAGAGGCTGGACCAGACCTCGCGCGCGCTGGTCGCGGCGGCGAGGGAGCGCTGCATGCTGGTGCGGCTCAGGTCGACGACCGCCTCGTGCAGGGGGTCGTCTCTGAACACCCCTGGCGCGTAGGCGAGGGTGATCTGGGAGAGGGCACGGAAACGCGTCGGTTCGGCGGCCGCGAGCGTCTTGAGCGCGGCGATGTGGGCGAGGCCGAGCTCGGTGACGCGGCGGTAGAGGGGTGTGCCGGAGAGGCTGAGGCCCTGGGAGTCACCGCGCTGGGTGAGGAGGCTGGGCGCGTGGGACCACATGGTCCGCGCGGACTCGGTGGCGCGCACCATGGCCTCGTAGCGGGGCAACCAGGCCTTGATGGGGAGCTTGCCCGGAGGCGACGTCTCCTTCGCGTTCGCCGAGGCCTTGCCGGTCGCGGAGAGCGGGGCGAGGGCCCCGGCGAGCCGCCACGCGAACACGAGATCGCGCGCGTCCTCCATGGGAGGAACGAGGGGCTCTGCGCAGCCGCGCGGCTGGGCGAGGAGGTTGGTGAGGGCGTCGCGCCGGTCGGCAGGGATGCCGCGGAGGATGGAGGCGCTGCGCGCGCGCCACGCGGCGTAGCCGTCCTGAGCGAGCTGGACGCGCAGGAGGTCACCGTAAGCGGTGTCGGTGGGCGTGGGCTCTGGCTCGGGCGGGTTCGGGGCCGGGGTCTGCGCGGTGGATTCCAGGGAGACGCCGGCGTGCGCGAAGAGATGCAGCGCGTAGCGGCCGCGGAGGACCGGCTCGCTCAGCGGATCGCGCGAGGCGATGGCTGCGGTGAGGTCGTCGGCGGCGCGCGCGGCCTCCACGTAGCGGAAGGCGCCGGCGGCGTCGAAGGCGCGCCGAAGGTGGGCGGCGATGGCGGCGTCGCTCTGGAGGTGGGCGAGCGAGGCCTCTCCCTTCGCGACCGGGCGGAGACCTGCCAGGAAGGGGGCGAGGGGATCGCGGGGGAAGAGCTGGTGCACCTCCTGGCCGCGGACGTGGACGAGGAGATCGCGGCCGGCCGCTCCGCCGAGGGCGAGCAGCAGGACGTCGGCGTCGATCGCTTCGGGTGCGGGGAGCTTGGGCGTGTCGAGCCAGGCGATGGAGGCGGCGGAGGGGCGCTTCAGGCCCGCGGGTGCGGGGCCATCGATGATCACCGCGGCGCCGCCCTGCGGGGCGCCACCTTGCGAAGCGCTGCGCTTCGGGGTCGCTTCCGTCGGTGCCGCGGAGGTGAGCGCGCGGTGCAGGCGAACCCACGGATCGTCGCGGTCGCGGGCGGCGCGGGCGGTGAGGTAGCCGCTCAGGAGATCCGGGGTGGACCTGCCCTCGGTGTGGGCGGCCGCGAGCGCGCGTTCGCACCCCGCGAGGTCGGCCGGGTCGCAGTGGGTGAGGTGCACCTTCGCGTCAGGTGCCGGTCCCGCGGCGCCGCATCCGGGGGCGCCGAGGCCGAGCCCGAGCGTGGCCACGAGGGCCATGGCGCGCAGGGCTCCCGAGAGCCGGTGAATCCGCATGGCCGCAGTACACTACACGAACAGACCGTCTGGCCGTGCCGCTAACCACTGCGCGCGATGCCCCCCACGTGATAGCTGGTGGGCATGCGGGCGCCATCCGGAGACGTCGAGCGCGGGCCGCGGGCGCGGCAGATGGCGTTCTCGGGGTCGACGCCTCGCACGCCGGGCAGGTCGGGCAGGTCGGGCAGGTCGGGCACGTTGGGCACGTTGCGCGCCTGGCTTGCGGCGCTCCTCGCGTCGGCCGTGGCGCTCCCCCTGGGCGCGGCCGTCGGCGGCTGCGGGAACCGCGACGAGGGGGCGTACTTCGGCGCCACCGAGCGGGTCGGCAAGGCGGAGACTTCCTTCTACATCAACGGCGCTGCCGAGCCGGAGTACCTCGATCCCGGCAAGTCGAACGACACGGCCTCGGGGGCGCTCATCAACCAGATGTTCGAGGGGCTCACGACGCCCGCGGCTGGAGATCTCCATCCGGCCCAAGGGGTGGCCTCTCGTTACGAGAAGAGCGACGACAACCGGATCTTTCGCTTCCACCTGCGGCCCGAGGCGCGCTGGTCGGACGGCAAGCCGGTGACGGCGCACGACTTCGCGTACGCCTGGAAGCGCGCGCTGCGCCCGGCGACCGCCTCGGTGGCCGCGACGAACCTCCACGTGCTCAAGAACGGGGAGCTGTTCAACACGGGGACGCTCAAGGCCACGCGCGAGGAGGTCAGGGTTCGTGAGCGGCCCGGGCAGGAGGCCGCGGTGGTGGCCACGCTCCCGAAGGGGAGCTTCGTGGTCGTCGTGGAAGCGGCGCCAGCGCAGGGTCCCTCGGAGCGGTGGGTGAAGATCGCGGCGCTGCCGAGCCTGCCCACGTACACGCCGGGTCAGCAGCCGTCCGCACCCGCGGCACCCGCCGCGCCCGCCGCGCCCGCCGCATCCGCCGCGCCCGCCGCATCCGCTGCGCCCCGACCTCTGGGGTTCGTGCCCGAGGCGCTCCTGGTCGAGGACGACGCGGCCGTCGGGGTGCGCGCCGGATCGGACGCGGTGCTCGAGGTGGAGCTGGAGAGGCCGACGCCGTACTTCCCCGAGCTGACCAGCGTGGCGACCTTCCTGCCCGTGCGCCGCGACGTGGTGGAGCCGTTCGAGAAGCGGGGCGAGCCGGAGCTGTGGTTCCGGCCCGAGAACATCGTGGTCAACGGGCCCTACGTGCTCGATACGTGGAAGTTCCGCTACGAGATCACGCTGCGCAAGAACCCCCACTACTGGGACCGGGAGCGGCTGAAGATCGACCACGTGACCTGGATGTGCGTGGAGCAGGCCCACACGGTGATGAACCTCTACAAGGTGGGGGATCTCGATTACCTGGGCGACAGCACCTCGCCGCCGAGCGAGTACCTGGACTCGCTCTCGGGCATGAAGGACTTCCGGCGGTCCAGGGTGATGATGACGTACTGGTACGAGTTCAACGTCCGCAAGCCGCCCGTGAACGACGTGCGCGTGCGCCGTGCGCTCAACATGGCGGTCGACAAGCAGCAGATCATCGACAAGATCCTGCGCGGCGATCAGCTCGTCGCCACGCATTACGTGCCTGACTACACGGGCTCCGGGTACGCGGAGCAGGCCGAGGAGGACCGGGCGCGCGGCGTGGATGCGTTCGCCGCCGCCGATCTCCAGTTCGACCCGGCGCGCGCGCGGGCGCTGCTCACGGAGGCGGGCTACCCCGTGGAGAAGGACGGCGAAGGCTACAAGGCCCGGGGCTTCCCGGCGCTGGAGCTGCTCTACAACACCCACGAGGGGCACAAGCAGATCGCCATCGCCGCGCAGGACATGCTGAAGCGCCACCTCGGGGTCACCATCTCGCTCCGCAACGAGGAGTGGAAGGTGATGCTGAAGAACGTGCGCGATGGGCACTACCAGATGGTGCGCTTCGGGTGGAACGGCGAGTACAACCACCCGCATACCTGGCTCGGGACCTTCCTCTCGAACAGCCCCCAGAACCGCACCGGCTGGTCCGACCCGGAGTTCGACGAGCTGATCCGGGTGGCCGCGGCGACGAGCGACGTGGGCGAGAGCATCCGCCTCTACCGCAAGGCAGAGGCGCGCATGCTGGAGGGCATGCCCAAGATGCCCGTGTACTTCGGGACGCGCTCGACGCTGGTCAAGCCGTGGGTGAAGGGGTTCCTGCCGAACGCGCGCGGCCTGCAGCTCATGCGGTGGCTGTGGGTCGACCCGGAGTGGCGCGCCCACCCCGAGCAAAACGAGGTCGCCGCTCCAGCGCTCGATTTCGCGGCCCCCGGGCGGCTCTTGCCGGGGGTGGAGGCGCCGCCGTGATCCGGTTCGTCCTCAAGCGGCTGCTCTCCATCCTCCCCACGCTGCTCATCGTCGCCACGGTGGCGTTCGTGATGATGCGCTTCGTGCCCGGCGGCCCGTTCGACCAGGAGCGCGCGGTGCCGGCAGAGGTGGAGCGCGCCCTGCGCGCGAAGTACCACCTCGACGATCCGCTGGCGAAGCAGTACGGCGACTGGCTCTGGGCGCTGGTGTCGCGCGGGGATCTGGGGCCCGCGTTCAAGTACCCGAACCGCACGGTGAACGAGATCATCGCGCTCAGCCTGCCCATCTCCATGCAGCTCGGCGTGCTGGCGATGATCTTCGCGCTGCTCGTGGGGGTGCCGCTCGGGATCGTGGGCGCCGTGCGTCAGAACACCTGGAAGGACACCGCGGCCATGGCCACGGCGATGGTGGGGGTGAGCATCCCGCGCTTCGTCCTGGCGCCCCTGATGATCCTGATCTTCTCGCTGACCCTGTTCTGGTTCCCGGTGGCGCGCTGGGAGACGTGGCGCCACATGGTGCTGCCCGTGGTGTGCGCGGGGCTGCCCATGGCGGCTTATCTCGCGCGGCTCACCCGGGGCGGCATGCTGGAGGTGATCCGCTCGGACTTCGTGCGCACCGCGCGGGCCAAGGGGCTGTCGGAGCGGCGGGTGATCCTCAGGCACGCGCTCCGGGGCGGGATGCTGCCGGTGGTGAGCTACCTCGGGCCGGGGTTCAGCCACCTGCTGGTGGGCTCGCTGGTGGTGGAGAAGATCTTCAACATCCCCGGGATGGGCCGCTACTTCGTCGAGGCCGCAATGAACCGCGACTACAACCTCGTGCTCGGGGTGATGCTCGTCTACGGGGTGCTGCTCATGGTGTTCAACGCCCTCGTCGACGTGGCCTACGCCTTCATCGACCCGCGGGTGGAGCTCGGCTGAGCCATGGCAGAGGTGAGCCAGGCAGGCGCGGATGCGGGTGCGGGTGCGGGGCAGGGTGCGGGTGCGGGGCAGGGCAAGGTGCGCCTCGATGCGATCGAGCGCGGCTCCAGCCTGTGGCGGGATGCGTGGCGGAGGCTCAGGAAGAACCGCGCCTCCGTGGTGAGCGGGGTGATCCTCGTCGTCCTCGTCCTCGCCTGCATCGTGGTGCCCGAGGTGTCGTCGTGGCGGTACGACCTGGCCGACCTCAAGCTGGGCGCCACGCCACCCTCGGCCGCGCACTGGATGGGCACCGACTACTTCGGCCGGGACCTGATGGCGCGGGTCTTCTTCGGCGGCCGGGTGTCGTTCACGGTGGGGGTGATCGCCACGCTGGTGAGCTTCACCATCGGCGTGAGCTGGGGCGGCATCGCCGGCTACTTCGGGGGGAAGGTCGACGCGGTGATGATGCGCATCGTCGACGCGCTCTACACCTTCCCGTTCCTGGTGCTGGTCATCCTGCTCATGGTGTTCTTCGCGAACGATCGCTCGGTGCTCCACGCGGCATTCCAGCTCGTGCTCTCGGTCGCCGTGGAGAACCCCAAGGACCCCGCGTACTTCCCCATCTTCCAGATCGCCGTGGTCTTCGCGGCGCTCGGCGCGATCTCCTGGCTGACCATGGCGCGCATCGTGCGCGGTCAGGTGATCGCGCTGCGGGGGCAGCCCTTCGTGGAAGCGGCGCGCTCCATCGGGGTCGGGCACCGGGCGATCATCTTCGGGCACCTGATCCCGAACGCGCTCGGTCCGATCATCGTGTACACGACCCTGACCATCCCCGAGGTGATGATGACGGAGGCCTTCCTGAGCTTCCTCGGCCTCGGCACCCAGGAGCCGCTGTCGAGCTGGGGACTGCTCGCGTCCTCGGGGGCGGAGACCATGGATCTCTATCCCTGGCTGATCCTGTTCCCGGGCGGGATGCTGGCGGTGACCCTCCTCTGCTTCAACTTCCTCGGCGACGGGCTGCGCGACGCCCTCGACCCGCGGATCCGGAAGGACTGAGGCGCCGTGCTCTTCGAGGTGAAGGATCTCCACACCCAGTTCTCGACCGAGGAAGGCGTGGTGCGCGCCGTCGACGGGATCTCCTTCTCGGTGGACCGGGGAGAGGTGCTGGGGATCGTGGGCGAGAGCGGCTCCGGTAAGAGCGTGACCAGCCTGTCCATCCTGAAGCTCATCCCGGACCCGCCCGGGCGCATCACAGGGGGGCAGATCCTGCTGGAGACCGAGGCCGGGAAGACCGAGGACCTGGTGCGCGCGAGCGAGGCGCGGATGGAGCAGATCCGGGGCGACCGGATCGCGATGATCTTCCAGGACCCGATGACCTCGCTGAACCCGTACCTGCGCATCGGCGCGCAGCTCGCGGAGGTGCTGGTGCTCCACAAGCGGATGCGGCGCGCAGAGGCGCGGGCGCGGAGCATCGCGCTGCTGAAGGAGGTGGGCATCCCCGCGGCAACGTCGCGCATCGACGACTACCCGCACCAGCTCTCGGGAGGGATGCGGCAGCGGGTGATGATCGCCATGGCGCTGCTCTGCGATCCCGATCTGCTCATCGCCGACGAGCCAACCACGGCGCTCGACGTGACCATCCAGGCGCAGATCCTGGACCTCATCCAGGAGCGCCGCGAGGCGCAGGGGGTGGCCGTGATCCTGATCACCCACGATCTCGGGGTGGTCGCCCGCATGGCCGACCGGGTGGCGGTGATGTACGCCGGCCGGATCGTGGAGGAGGCGAGCGCAGAAGCGATCTTCCACGCGCCGAGGCATCCGTACACCATCGGCTTGAAGCGCTCCGTGCCGCGGCTCGACGTGGCGCGCGGGCAGCGGCTGTCGCCGATCCCGGGCATGCCGCCGTCGCTCGCGCGGGTGCCGCCGGGGTGCCCGTTCCATCCGCGCTGCGAGCACGTGATGGCGGTGTGCCGGGAGAAGGTGCCCGAGACGCGGGAGGTGTCGCGGGAGGCGTCGGCGGGAGAGCCAGGGGAGGGGAAGTCTGCAGCCGGAGACGCAGCCGCCGGGGCCACGAAGGCGACGCGGCGCGCGCTGCACGTGGTGCGGTGTCACCTGGGCGATCCGGCGCTCGATACGTACCACGGACACCCGACGTCGCCGGCACCTGAGGCGCAGCAGGTGGATCAGCCGGGCGGAGGCGCGTCATGAGCGAGGCCGCGGTGAAGGCCGAGCGCGCCGGAGGGACGCCGCTGCTCGAGGTGCGAGACCTGCGGGTGCACTTCCCCGTGCGGCGGGGGCTGCTGCAGCGGCAGGTGGGCGCCGTGCGCGCCGTGGACGGGGTGTCATTCGAGGTGCGGCGCGGATCGACGCTGGGCCTGGTGGGCGAGTCAGGGTGCGGGAAGTCGACAACGGGGCGCGCCATCCTGCGGCTGGTGGAAGCGACGTCGGGGAGCGTCCGGCTGGACGGGGTGGAGCTGACGACGCTCGGTGCGGGGGCGCTCCGGCGGGCGCGCCGGGAGATGCAGATGATCTTCCAGGACCCCTACGCGAGCCTCAACCCGCGGATGACGGTGCTCGACATCATCGCCGAGCCGCTGCGGACCCACCGGGTGGTGCGGTCGCGGGACGAGGCTGCCACCGAGGTGGCGCGGCTCATGGAGATGGTAGGCCTGGCCCCGGCCTACATGCGCCGCTACCCGCACGAGTTCTCCGGGGGGCAGCGGCAGAGGGTGGGCATCGCGCGGGCAATCGCGCTCCGGCCGAAGCTCGTGGTGGCCGACGAGCCCGTGAGCGCGCTCGACGTGAGCATCCAGGCGCAGATCCTGAACCTGCTCGAAGATCTGCAGCGAGACCTGGGGCTGACCTACCTGTTCGTGGCGCACGATCTGGCGGCCGTGCGGCACCTGTCCGACGAGATCGCGGTGATGTACCTGGGCCGCATCGTGGAGCGTTCCGAGACGGAGGCGCTGTTCGCGCAGCCGCTGCACCCCTACACGCAAGCGCTCCTCTCGGCGATCCCGGTCCCCGATCCCGTGGTGGAGCGGCAGCGCCGCAGGCTGGTGCTCGTGGGCGAGGTGCCGAGCCCCCTCGATCCCCCTGCCGGGTGCCACTTCCACACGCGGTGCCCCTACCGGATGGACCGCTGCCTCACGGAGCCACCACAACTGCTGGAGCGAGCACCAGGGCGCTGGGTAGCCTGCCACCTCGACGCGGTACTGCGTACCCTGGATCAGGGACCTTCGGTCCCTACGCTCCCGATGGTCGCTACCCCCGTGACTTCGCTCGAACCCTGAGCCGAGGACCCGGGACGAACTTGGGAAACGGAGTGCTAGCCAGAGCCGCCAGCGCCGCCAGCGCCGCCAGAGCCGCCAGCGCCGCCAGAGCCGCCAGCTCCACCAGCACCGCCAGCTCCACCAGCGCCGCCAGAGCCACCAGCGCCGCCGGAGCCGCCAGCACCACCAGCGCCTCCTGCTCCCGATGTGCACGAGACGGCAGTCCGCACCGTGCGCGTGGCCACGACCACCTCGCCGGCAGCATTGCGCAGCGGCTCGCCGTCGTCCCGCAGCGCCGAGACTTCCAGGGTCAGATCGGTGTACCGGTTGGCCAGCTTCCGGATCAGCACATCCATGAACCGCACGGCGCTGCGGTTGTTCTCCACGCCGTTGACCCGCAGCACGAGATGGCCGCACTGCTGTACAGTCCCGCAGTCGCCAGGGGGCCGTAGCCGCATGCCGCTGGTGAACAGCTCGACCGAGATGGCGGCGTTCGGGTCGGTGCCGATGGCCACGCACGCGCCCTCGGCCGGGTAGTTGAAGGTCAGGCCCGGGTCACCGCTGGGCTCCCCCGTGGACGAGGAGGTCCCCTCGTCCTTGCAGCCGCTGGTGGCGGCGAGCGCGAGCCAGAGCGCGGTGATGAGGGCTGTGCGCGAGGTAAGGCTCATGGCTCGGGCTGGTCTATCCGCTGGGGAGGCCCCCGGCAATCCCTGGGCGCAGGGGCAGCGGTAAGTTTTTCCGCGCTCGCCGTGGGATCGATCAGAACACGCGGGACTTTCCGACACCCGTCCGGCCTCGGCGTGGGCTCGGCGCAGGTCACGGGGTGCCGTTTCCCGGCGCTCGTCTCTGGTCCCCGGCGTGGCGATCTGCGAAGAGTCTGGGGAGCGATCTGCGGGCGCGCAGGGACCGAGAGGCCCCTGACCCGGGATACGCAGGACCAGGGTGCAGGAATCATGGCGACTTCGAGGCAGGAGACGATCCAGACCGTGCTGTCGAGCGGGCTCGAACCGGTGCACCTCGACGTGGAGAACGAGAGCCGGATGCACAGCGTCGCGCCCGGCTCGGAGACGCATTTCAAGGTGCTCGTCGTCAGCGCCGCCTTCCAGGGGATGAACGCGGTCCAGCGGCACCGGCGGGTCAACGAGCTGCTCCGCGAGGAGTTCACGCGCGGCCTCCATGCCCTCAGCTTGCGGGCGCTGACCCCCGACGAGTGGGCGCAGCAGCCCGGCGCAAACTTCCGCTCTCCACCGTGCCTCGGCGGCTCCAAGGCTGGCTGAGGGCGCCATGGAGCTCGTCCTCGCGCTGGTCACCGACCTCCACTTCGGCCCGGAGGCCTCCTTCGGGGGCAAGCTCCGCAAGCTCACGGCCGCGGCGCCCTCGCTGGCGCGCGCCTTCGTCTCCCGCATGAACGACGTGGTCCGCCCCGATCTCGTGGTGAACCTCGGGGACGACATCGAGGACGAGGGGCTGGAGGAGGACCGCGCCCGCTACACCTCGTGCGTCGACACCCTGCGGGGCGCCAGGGCCGAGCTGTTCCACGTCGCGGGGAACCACGACCTCGTCTACATGCGGCCCCCGGATCTGCTCGCGGCGTGGCGGCGCCCGGAGATCACCAGCCTCAATTACAGCTTCGAGCTTGGCGGGTTTCGTTTCGTGGTGCTGCACACCCGCGAGAAGAAAGACGTGGAGGTGACCGTGGGGGAGGCGCAGATCCGGTGGCTCGCGGCCGAGCTCGCGGCGAGCCGCGCGCCCACGGTGATCCTCATGCACCACAGCGCAGCCGAGCAGGATCTCCGGGGAAACCGCTGGTTCGAGGGCAGCCCGCACATCTGCCTGGTCAAGGAGCGCCGCGAGCTGCGCGCGCTCTTCCGCCAGCACGACGTGCGCGCGGTGTTCAACGGTCACCTGCACTGGAATCATCTCGACGTCATCGAGGGCATCCCGTACGTGACGCTGCAGAGCCTCATCGAGAACGTGGACGAGGACGCCCCGGGGCGCCCGGCAGCAGCGCACGCCGTGGTGCGGCTCACGCCCGCGCGGGTGGTGGTCGAGATCGAGGGAGCCGAGCGCTCGCGCTACCAGATCGACCGCGCGTCCTGACCGGTACCCTGCGGCACGCAGGGCGCTGGCGGGGTGGGATAGGGGTGGGGACCAGAGGGGACCAGAGGGGACCAGAGGGCCCGGGCGGGGCTTCAGGCGAGTTGCTCGGGCGGCGGGAGCGCGTGCTCGACGAAGTACTTGAGGATGTCGCGCGGGGTGATGATGCCCACGAGCCGCCCCTCGCGCACCACCGGCACGTGGTGGATGTTGCCCTGACGCAGCACGTTCATCACCTCGTCCGTGGGGGTGAATTCGTCCACCACGAGCGCAGGCTTTCCCATCACGTCCCCGACGGTGGCCTCTTCCTGGTCGCCCCGCAGCAGCGATCCGAGCAGATCGGTCTCGCTCAGGAAACCCAGCACCCGGTGGTCGGCGTCGACCACGGGGGCACCGCTCAGGCCGTTCTTGGCGAACTGCCTGGCGACCTCGGAGACGAGGGTGTCCGGGGCGAGGGCAAAGACGTTCTCGGTCATCAGGTGGCGCGCGTGGCCCTTCATCGCGGTTCCGTCGTAGGAAGGGGCGCCGCCGGTGTCAATCAGGCGTGCCCTGCAGACCCTGGGGAGCGCCTGATGCGTGAGACGCCCTGGCCGGCAGCAACGGGGGTCCAGACAGCGAGGGCGGCGCAGGCGGCGAGAATGCCCCGCGCGAGCCTGACTCCCGCCTGACTCCTACCTCCCCCCCACTGCTGCCCCGGTCACGTACCGCGTATGTGCGCCACGCCCACGGAGCCCTGAATCTCGCTGGATCTTCTGCTCCGATCGAATACGTGCGCTGCGGCGGTGCTGTCATGCGTTATCCCGGACGCGCTTCCCACAGGACCCGACCATCGGATGCGTGGTCCGTCGTTCAGAGCCCCTGATAGCAGGCGGGTAGATTGAAATTGTGCGCTCCCTTTGAGGTTTGCTGAGTGAAGTACACACAGTGGCACCGTGCACGCAGGGAGCACGACTTAATCGACAAACAAGCCAAGTTGATGGTGGCACCGAGGCTCGGTTCAAATGTACTCTTAGGCATCATGAGGAAGATTTCCGGGTTTGTTCTCTCTATCGCGACGTTCGCGCTTCTCCTCCAAACGTCCTGTGTCACTGCTGTCGACGGTCAAGAGGATCAAGACGTGGAGCAGGTCGGGGAGGCAGACCAGGAGGTAATCGTCGACAATGCGCTGACGGCGAATGCGCTGACGGCGAATGCGCTGACGGCGAATGCGCTGACGGCAAACGCGTTGACGGCGAACGCGCTGACGGCAAACGCGCTGACGGCGAACGCGCTGACGTCGAACGCGCTGAAGGATCCCAAGGCGCGGCAGCTCCTGAAATACATCGTGAGCTGCGCCCTCGACGAGGACGCCCATATCAACGTCACCGTCAACGGCCAGGTGTACGGCTTCGACGGGGAGCTCGGGCTCGCGAAGAAATGGGGAAAGCCCAACGGCAAGTGCGACTCGGAGTGCCGCACCTGGGTCTCCGGCTGCGTGCTCTCGCGGGTCGACTACCTGGGCGAGCCGGTGGATATCTCCATTCGTGGCAAGCACGACGCCCTGCAATCGTCATGGGCCGAGCGGGTCCACTTCAACAAGCGCGAAGCCACGTACTACGGCAACATCTTCGCGAAGCCGCAGCAGCTCTATGCCTGCCTGTCGCCCGGCAAGCACCAGATCCCGCGCGTCTGCGGGCCGAACATCAACAACTGCTTCCTCGACGTCGTGGGCCACTGCGACGACCTCTGCAAGTCCCCCAGCGCGGACGGAAGCTTCCCCAAGTGCGAGGATGACCAGTGCCATGGCGACAAGCACGAGGGGAGTGTTACAGTGTTCTTGGAGTAAGCATGGAACCCGGCACCCTCATCGCAGGCCGCTTCGCGATCGAACGGCAGGCGGCCGCGGGGGGCATGGGTACGGTGTTTCGGGCCGGCGACCTGCTCGACGGATCGACGGTCGCCCTCAAGATCCTCCGCGGCCAGGATGCGCTCGACGTCGACAGGTTCGAGCGCGAGGCGCGGATTCTCTCCGAGCTGGACCACCCGAGCATCGTTCACTTCGTCGCCCATGGCACCACCACCGCGGGTGAGCGCTACCTGGCCATGGAATGGCTCGAAGGCGAGGATCTCGCCGCGCGCCTCGCCCGTCGCGCCGTCACGCCTCTGGAGAGTCTGTCCTTGCTGCGCAAGGCCGCGGAGGCGCTCGGCTACGCGCACAACAACGGGATCGTTCATCGCGACATCAAGCCGTCCAACCTGTTCCTCGTCGCCGGAGACGTCCGCCGCCTGAAGATCGTCGACTTCGGCATCGCGCGTCCGGACGGCGACACGCAGCGGCTCACGTACACGGGTGGCATTCTCGGGACCCCTGGCTATATCGCCCCAGAGCAACTGGAGGGCCAGCCGGCGCGTGAGCCCCCGGCGGACGTGTTCTCGCTCGGGTGTGTGCTCTACGAGTGCATCGCCGGCAGGCCGGCCTTCGAGGGCGCACACCTGATGGCCGCGCTGGCGAAGCTGCTCTTCCAGGAGCCGCCCCGGGTGCGCGAGCTGCGCCCGGACATCCCCGAGCCGCTGGAGCGGTTGATCGAGCGGATGATGGCCAAGACGCCCGCCGACAGGCCGCGCGACGGGAACGAGGTTTGCGCCGCGCTCGACGCGATCGAGGGGGCCCTCGCGGCGTGGGCCATGCCCAACGATCGCGGGACGCTGGCCTCCGCGCCGCTCCCGCCGGCGTCGGGGCGCGTGCCGGACAGCCTGACCATCCGCGAGGCGCGCCTCGTCAGCCTGGTGCTGGCCGGCGACCCGGACGCCGGGAGCGCGCGCGGCATCGATCCCGGCGCGCTCGACGCCGCCGACGTGCGCGAGGCCGTGAGCTCCTGCGGCGCGCACCTCGTGGAGCTGGTCCGCGGCTCGCTCGTCGCCGTGGTGTCCGGCCCGGGCAGCGCCGTCGATCGCGCCGAGCGCGCCGTGCAGTGTGCGCTGATCTTGCGTGAGCGCTTCCGGCACATCCCCGTCTGCGTCGTCACCGGCCGGGGCGTCTCCTCGGCGAAGCTCATCGAGGGCGACGTCATCGACCGTGGCGTGCGCGCGCTGCGCTCGACGCTCGGGGGCGCGGTGCGCGTCGACGACGTGACCGCGGGCATGCTCGGCGCGCGGTTCGAGGTGAGCAGCGAGAGCGGAGGCCTCTACATCTCGGGCGAAGGCAGCTCCGACGAAGGGCTTCCTCTCCTCCTCGGCAGGCCGAGCCCCTGGGTGGGCCGCAGCCGCGAGCTCGCCGCGCTGGAGGGGGTCTTCTCCGGGTGCGTGCAGGAATCGCTCGCGAGCGCGGTGCTGGTCACCGGCCCTGCGGGCGCCGGCAAATCCCGCCTGCGTCAGGAGTTCGTCACCCGCTCCCGGCGCATCAGCGATCCGCTGGAGATCCTGATCGGGCGCGCCAGCTCCGTCGCCGCCGGCTCTCCGTTCGGCATCGTCGCCGACGCCATCCGCAGGGCCGCGGGCATCCGGGACGGGGAGTCCCTGGAGCTGCGGCGGCGCAAGCTCAAGGCGCGCCTCGGACGGCACCTGGAAGGCCAGCCCCTCGCCACGGTCACCGCCTTCCTCGGTGAGGTGGTCGGCACGCCCTTCCCGGAGGGCGAGGCGCGCGGCCTCCGCGCTGCCCGCGAGAACGCCATGCTCATGAGCGACGCCACGCGCGCCGCCTGGGAAGACTGGCTCGCGGCCGAGTGCGCGTCGCAGCCGGTGCTCATGGTGCTCGAAGACCTGCACTGGGGCGACGCCGCCACGGTGCGCCTCATCGACGCCACCCTGCGCAACCTGCACGATCTGCCGCTGATGCTGCTCGTGCTGGCCCGTCCCGAGATTCACCAGCAGTTCCCGTCGCTCTGGGTCGACCGCGAGGTGCAGGTCATCAAGCTCGGCCCGCTCCCCGCGCGCGCCAGCGAGAAGCTCGTGCGCGGCGTGCTGGGCGAACAGACCGCCCCCGAGGTCGTCGCCCGCCTCGTCGACCGCGCCGACGGCAACCCCTTCTACCTCGAAGAGCTCATCCGCGCGGTGGCTGCCGGCAAGGAGGATGGCCTGCCCGACTCGGTGCTCGGGACCGTGGAGGCGCGCCTCGACGCCGAAGGGACGGAGGCGAAGCGGGCGCTCCGCGCGGCGAGCGTCTTCGGGGATCGCTTCTCGAAGCAGGGGGTCGCCGCCCTGCTCGGCGGTGACAACAAGAACCGCGAGGTGGAATCGGTGCTCCAGGCGCTCGCGGCCCGCGAGCTGATTGCGTCGATCAATACCCCTGGCCCGGTCGCCAACGAATACGTCTTTCGCCACGCCATCGTCCGCGAGGCCGCCTATGCCATGCTCACCGACAATGACCGGGAGCTCGGCCACCGGCTCGCGGGTGAATGGCTGGAGCGCACGGGCTACACGGACGCCATGACCATGGCGGAGCACTTCCGTCGGGGTGGCGTGCCGGAGCGCTCCGTGCGCTGGTACAAGCGCGCCGCCGAGCAGGCGCTGGAGGCCAACGATCTCGGGGCCACCCTGGAGCGCGCGAACCGGGCCATCGAGTGCGGCGCCGAGGGGCACGAGCTCGGCAGCATCCGGCTCATCGAGGCCGAGGCCAACCTCTGGCGCGGCGAGCTGGCCATCGCCGAGCAGCGGGCCAACGAGGCCACCGATCTCCTGCCGCCCCTCTCCGCCGCGTGGTTCCGGGCCGGCATGCAGGCTGCCAACGCCGCGGGCCGCCTGGGGGCCACCGAGCGTGTCGCCCGCTGGGCCTCCATCGCCAGCGTGGTGACGGGCGGAGACAACGCCCGCCGCGCCCAGATGGTCTGCCTGAGCAACTGCGCCACCTACCTCACCTTCGGCGGCCGCTACGCCGAGGCCGACGCCCTCATCACCCGGCTCCACCAGGCCACGGCCGAGCAAGGCCACCTCGACCCCGAGGTGGCGGCGGAGCTGCACCAGATGCGCGCCTTCCGCGCCTCGGCCGCCGGGGACCCGGGCGCTTGCCTCCGCGAGTTCCAGGCGTCCCTCGCCGCCTTCGACCTGGCCGGCGACCAGCGCAACGCCTGCAACATCCGCTCGAACCTCGGCTTCATCTACACGGAGCTCGGCGACTTCGAGCACGCCGAGGAGACCTTCCGCTCCGCGCTGACCACCGCCTCGCGCATGGGCCTCGACGATCTGGAGACGGCGGTCCTCCACAACCTCGGCAAGGCGCTCGCCTACCGCGGCAACCTCGAAGAAGCGCGCCTGCTCGAACAGCGCGCCGTCGACGCCTTCCAGCAGCAGGGCGCCGCCCGCCTCGAAGGCGCCTCGCGCGTCTACCTCGCCGAGATCGCGCTCCTCTCCGGGGATCTCACCGCCGCCGAGCGCGAGGCCCGCGCCGCCGCCGACACCCTCAAGGTAGCCCCCGCCCTGCGCGCCTCGGCCGTCGCCCTCCTCTCCCGCGCCCTCCTCGCGCAGGGCCGCGCTGACGAGGCGCTCACCTTCGCGCGCGAGGCGCACGCCGAGCTGCAGACCCTCGGCTCCCTCGAAGAGGGCGAGGCCATGGTTCGCCTCGCCTACGCCGAGGCCCTGGACGCGAACGGCGAGGCTGTCAACGCCGCCGAGGTCCTCGCCGCCGCGCGCGAGCACCTCCTCTCCCGCGCCGCGAAGATCAGCGATCTCCGCTGGCGCGACCGCTTCCTCTCCCAGGTCCCCGACAACGCCAGGACCCTCTCCCTCGCCAGCGCCCGCATCGCGCCGTTTTGAGGCATTGAACCCGTGCTGCCGCGCGGACGCGTGGTTGACACCTCCGGCTTGAGGTACAACGCGCCGGATATGCCTGGCTTGCGCGAGCAGCTTCGCTCCGCCCTTCGCTCCGACTCGGCCCTCTGGCGACGGGCCCTCCTTGCGGGCGTCCATCACGGCCCCGACTTCTGGGTGCGCTACAGCCCCCCGGCCATCGGCGCCCTCTTCGCCGCCCTCCTCCCCGACAAGCGCCGCCTCGTCGAGCGCAACCTCCAGCGCATCCTCGGCCCTCGCCCCCCTGCCACCGCCCTCCGCGACGCCACGGCCGTCTTCTCGACCTACGCCTCCTGCCTCACCGAGGCGCTCCTCCTCGCCAGCGGCCGCGGCTACACCCTCCAGAGCCGCGCTTTCGGCGCCGAGCACTACCACGCCGCGGCTGCCCCTCGCCGTGGCGTCATCCTCGCCACCGCCCACACCGGCGGCTGGGACCTCGCCGGCCAGATCCTCCGCGACCTCCACCCGGCCGACGTCGTCGTCGTCATGCAGCGCGAGCGCGACCCTGCGGCCCGCGCCCTCCAGGACGAAGCCCGGGCCCGCGCGGGCATCACCGTCGTCCATGCCGGTGACGACCCTCTCGACGCCCTCCCCCTGCTCGCCCACCTCCGCCGCGGCGCTGTCGTCGCCCTCCAGATCGACCGCGCCCCGCCCCTCATTCGCGCCCGCGAGGTCTCCCTCTTCGGCGCCCCCTTTCGCTGCCCGGAAGGACCGCTCACCCTCGCAGCCCTGAGCGGTGCCCCGATCTTCCCCGTCTTCACCCGCCGCCTCGGCTTCCTCCACTACGAAGCCGTCGCGTCACCGCCGATCTGGCTCCCGCGCCGCCCCACCGAAGCCCAGCGAGACGCCGCCGCCACCACCATGGTCGCGGCCATGGAGACCTTCCTCCGCGACAACCCCACCCAGTGGTTCCACTTCGTGGAGGATGGCTTCGCCCACGACAGCGCCGTCGACGATGCGCCCACCCGACGCCCCTGACCCACGCACGCGGCCGGGGAACATCGCCCGCCTCCAGAGGCGACGGGCGTCAGGCCCGAAGCGGCACAGCGCTGTGGAAGGCTCGGGTGGATCGCGGGGTGGTGGGGCCCCGACGAGCTTTGCTCGGCGGGGCGGCGGGGGCGCGTGCCCCTGCCGTGGGACTCAAAGGACGCAGTACCGGGACTTCCAGCGGAAGACGGAGTGGATGGCCCAGGGCCTGTAGCGCACCCTCCGGGCGCCCCGGTGGTCGGTCACGGTCAGATCCACCTCGGTCGACAGCCCGTCCTCGGGCTTCGGCAGCTTGCGCACCTGCAGCACCAGCAGCCCATCGTGCAGGCCTGCCCGCACCGCGGCCGAACCCTTCACCACGCCCCGGATCACATCGTTTCCGGAGGCCAGGCTGGCCACGTCGAACCCCACGTCGAACAGCTTCCGCTGCTCGCGCACCCGCCGCAGGCAAGGCCCGAAGGCGCCCGAGGGCAGATCGATCTCCACCTCGCCCTCGCGCTTCAGCACCAGCGTGTCGAGTTCCGCGGCCCCTTCTTCCCCGAGTGCCCCTGCCACGGCCTCCCGGAAGGTGCTCTCGGGCACGGGCGCCTCGTGGCCGAGACCTGCCAGCAGATCGTCGAGTGACCGTGCCCCTCGGGAGGCGCGCCGCAGCCGGTAATCGAGCAGCGCCGCGTAGCGTGACCCCAGCCGGTAGGGCTCTCGCCCTTGCCGCCGCGCCCCCAGCGCCTCCTCCTCGATCCGGTTCAGATCCGCCGCGAACTCCGCCGCGCTGATCATCCCCGCATCGAACAGCAGCCGCCGCGCATAGTGCACCGTGAACCCCTCCACGAACCACGCCGCGGGCTCGCCTTCCGCGTTCACCACTGCAAGCTCGCCCCCCAGGTAGCGGTGCGCGATCTCGTGTGTCAGCGCGATCCGCATCCCCCCGTCGAACGACCGCGTCCCGTCGAACCACACCCCCAGCGACCCCCCGAGGAAGGCCCCGTCGTGATCGCGCCCGAGCCCTGGCTCGCCCACCAGGAAGATCGACAGCGGCTCTGCCCCCTCCTCGGCGTTGCCCTCGTCTGGCGCGCGTCCCCCCTCGGGCGCGCCGCCCACGGCCTGCGTGCCTTTCCGGTGGAGCCGCGCCTCCGTCACCGTCCGCGCCCTGCCGGCCCAGCTCAGGATCTCCCGGGGCGCCAGCGAGGGCGCGCCGAGCGTGTAGATCCGCTGATCCCCCGCGCGCGCGCTGTTCAGCGACCCGGCCACGTAGAAGGACCGCGCCAGCGCCTCGCTCCGCGCCTCCACCACCGCGTCGCCTTCCCCGAGCGAGCTTGCCGCCAGCGCCTTCGGCCCCAGCGCGGCCAGGTTCCAGCGCAGCCGGAGCGGCATCGTCTCCTCCAGCCGCGGCAGCAGCAGGAACCCGTAGCCCACCCCCGTCACCCGGTCCGACTCCACCCGCAGCCCCAGGTGCGACTCCGAGGGCCGCGCCGTGAACCGCACCAGCAGCTCGCCCACCGGCGTCCGGTCCAGCGTGTACACCCGCTCCCGCGACCCCTCCTTCGGCGGATCCAGCGACAGCTCCCCCCGCGCGTCCCGCACGTCGATCGCATCGATCGCGTCGGCCCCGTGCGTATCGGCCCAGGACCGGCTCGCGTACAGCTCCTTCACCTTCGCGGCGGCCTCCTGGCCCACCCGCAGCTCGACCAGCAGATCCTTCCGCTCCGGCCGCGGCGTCAGCTCCAGCGTCAGCCCTGGCGCCGCCTCGCGCGCGCTGGCCGTCTCCCGCCCGTCAGCGGCCTCCCCGGCGTGCTCGCCGCTGCTTCGGCATCCCGCGCACCCCGTGCATCCCGCGCTCCCGGCGCTCCCCGTGGCGACCACCACCGCCATCCCGAGCGGCGCCCAGCGCCTCCACCGCTCCTGCTGGGCACCCGCCGCCACCCCCCGTGCGTGGCCCGGCCTGCCCCTGCTGTCAACCGCGTCGGCCTGCCCTGTGCCATCATGCCGGCCATGGAAAGCAGCACCCTCGCCACCCAGCTCCAGGCGCTCCTCGACGCTGGCGGCGGCGAGCCCATGGAGGGTGGCCGTTACCTGCCGCTCGTCACCGTCGAATCCGGCGCGCGCGTCGGCCTCGACGCCACCGCCACCTGGATCCTCGTGCCCGACAACGGCGATCCCCCGCGCCGCTACGCCCCCGAGCAGGCCCACACCTTCTACGAGGTCGTCGAGACCAAGCGCCAGGAGTTCGACGACACGCTCGAAGAGACCGCCGCCGCCGCCGGCCTCCCTGCCGAGGAGATCCTCTTCTCCTTCCCCGCCGTCCCCATCGTCCGCGCCGTGCTCGCGCGCGACTTCCCCTACCTCACCCGCCTCGCCCTGGTCTGGATCCGCACCACCGAGCTGCGCGAGCTTCGCGCCGAGATCCTCACCATCTCGCGCAACACCGACCTCCCCATCGCCATCCGCGACCTCGCCACCCACCTCATCGTCCCCGTTTGATTCCCACGGCAGGGGCTCGCGCCCCCGCCCCCCGCCGAGCAAAGCTCGTCGGGGCCCCCCACTCCGCGATCCACCCGCGGTTTCCAGAGCGCGCTGCCGCTCCGGGCCTGACGCCCGTCGCCTCGGGAAACGGACAATGCCTGTGGCCGCATGGAGAAGGGCTCACGCCCTGTCGGTGCTCCAGGCGATCAGGATTCACCCCTCGCGGCGGATGCGCTCTACCTGGTGGCCGGAGGGGGTGTCGAAGGTGAAGGGGAGGGGAGGGCCCCGTGCTCCGGAGCGTGGCTCCGAGGGGCCCTTTGCGGGGGCTCAGTCTGCGGGGTTCAGACCGTGGCGAACGACTCCGTCGAGATCTCGAGCGCCGAGCTGTCCTCGCGCCCCAGGATCTCCGCGCTCAGCCGCACGTGGGGCAGCACGTTGAGCGCGTAGTACAGCGCCGTGTGCTTTTTGCCCTCGTAGAACGCCCGCTCGGACGCGGACTCGTCGCCGGCCGGCAGCTTCTCCTGCGCGTCGAGCGCGATCTTCGCCGCGTCGAGCAGGAGCCACGCCACGGCCGTCTCGCTCATCATCTCCAGGAAGCGGTTCGCCGAGAGCGGCACCATCGGCATCTTGCCCATCTGGAACCACCCGAGGAGCCGCATCGCCGTCCCGGCCACCGCCTCCTGCGCCTCGCCCAGCTCCTTCACGGCCTTGCCGAGCACCGGGTGCTTCTCGTTCGCCTTCACGAACGCCGCCACGTCGCCGAGGAAGCCCTGCAGGTTCGCCCCGCCGCGCTGCCCGAGCTTCCGGCCCACGAGGTCCATCGCCTGGATGTGGTTCGTCCCCTCGTAGATGGAGAACACCTTCGCGTCGCGGCAGTACTGCTCGACCGGGTAGTCCTTGATGTAGCCGGCGCCCCCGTAGGTCTGGATCGCCGTCTCGCACACCCGGAAGCCCTGGTCCGACCCGTAGGCCTTCACGAGGGGCACGAGCAGGTCCACCTGCCCCTGGTGGTAGAGCGCCTGCTCGTCGTCCTTGCCCTGCAGCACCCGCGTCATGTCGAAGTGCCGGGTCAGCTTGATGATCAGCGCCCGGATGCCTTCCACCCGGCTCTTCATGTCGAGCAGCATCCGCCGCACGTCCGGGTGCTCCACGATGGCCACGCGCGGCGCCGTCGCGTCCTTCCAGTTGTTGATCGACGGCCCCTGCTTGCGGTCCCGCGCGTACTCCAGCGCGTTCAGGTAGGCCGCCGACGCCACCGCCACGCCTTGCAGGCCGACGGAGATGCGCGCCCCGTTCATCATCCGGAACATCTGGGACATGCCCTGGTTCTCGACGGTGCCCACCAGCTCGCCGACGCACCCGTCGTTCTCGCCGAAGTTCAGCACGCAGGTCGCCGAGCCGTTGATCCCCATCTTGTGCTCGATGGCGCCCACGGTGACGTCGTTCGCCTCGCCGAGCGACCCGTCCGCGTTGGTGCGCACCTTGGGCACGATGAACAGGCTCAGCCCCTTGGTACCGGCGGGCGCGTTGTCCACGCGGGCCAGGACGAGGTGCACGATGTTCTCGGCGCAGTCGTGGTCCCCGCCGGAGATGAAGATCTTCGTCCCGCGGATGGCGTACTTGCCGTCGGGCAGCTTCTTCGCCGTGGTCCGCGACGAGCCCACGTCCGAGCCCGCCTGCGGCTCGGTCAGGCACATCGTCCCGCCCCACTTGCCGCCGTACATGGTGCGCAGGTAGTGCTCCTTCTGCGCGTCGGTGCCGAAGAGCTGGATCACCTCCGCGGCGCCGAACGCGAGCCCCGGGTACATGATGAACGCCGAGTTCGCGCCCGACATGAACTCCTGGATCGTGATGTGCAGCGTGAAGGGGCCGCCCTGCCCGCCGTATTCCGGCTCGGCCGACACCGCCATCCACCCCGCCTCGTAGAGCTTGTTCCAGGCCTCCTTGAAGCCGGGCGGCGTGTACACCTGCCCACCTTCGAGGCGACACCCCGTCCGGTCGCCCACCGCGTTCAGCGGCCCGAGCACCTCGCACGAGAACTTGTACGCCTCGTCGACGACCATCTGCACTTCGTCCGGCCCCCAGGCCTCGAACGGCCCCTGGCCGAGGATCTGATCGAGCTTGAACTGCTCGAACAGGAGGAAGCGCACCTCGCGGAGATCAGCCTTGTATCGGTTCTGTTGCAAGTTCGGGGCGTTGGACATGGGGCCTCCAGCCGCGTCGGGGCGGACCGCCGGAATCACCGCGGCGGCATAACACGCGGGTTCAGTAGTATCGCCTAGCATGCTGCTGCGGCGCGTCAATCACTTGCTGTGCGAAAGTATCAACTGCGAACTTCTTCGGTGCCCTGGCTGCCCTGGCCTGCTGCTTCGGCGGCCTCGAGCACGCTCCGCAGCTTGGCCACGATGAGGTCCAGGGCCACGCGGTTGTTCCCGCCCTCGGGGATGATCAGGTCGGCCCAGCGCTTCGAGGGCTCCACGAACTGCAGGTGCATGGGCCGCACCGTCCGGTAGTACTGCTCGCGGATCGACTCGAAGCTGCGCCCGCGCTGCTCCATGTCGCGCCGGATGCGCCGGAACACCCGGATGTCCGCGTCGGTATCGACGAAGATCTTCATGTCGAGCCGCTCGCGCACCCGGGGGTCGACCAGCACCAGGATCCCCTCGACCACCACCACCGGTGCTGGCTCCACGCGCTTCGTCTCCGTGTGCCGCCGGTGCGCCTTGAAGTCGTAGATCGGCATGTCGATCGCCCTCCCTTTGCGGAGTGCGTCCACGTGCTCCAGGAGCAGCTCGATCTCCAGCGCGTCCGGGTGATCGTAATTCACCTGCGCCCGCTCCTCGGGGCTCAGGTCCTCCCGGTCCCGGTAGTACGCATCGAACTCGACCATCGACACGCCCGAGCCGGGCAACGTCGCGGCGATCGTCCTGGCAACAGTCGTCTTTCCCGAGCCTGTCCCCCCGGCGATCCCGACCACCAGCGCGCTCATGGAAGCGGCTCCTTAGCAGACCCATCGCCTGCGCGGGTGATGGATTCGACGCAGCGCCCGTCCTGGTGCGTTGTGACCCCGCCCTCCAGCTCCCTCCGGTCATTCCTTTGAACCACAATCTGCCGAGGAAACGCGGGTAGCGACCAACGGGAGCGTAGGGGCCGACAGGCCCCTGAGTTAGGGTACGCAGTACCTTGGCGAACCCCAACTACATCACCCCAGTCGGCGCCCGCCGCCTCTCCGAGGAGCTTGGGCGCCTTCGCTCCGTCGACCGCCCCCGCACCGTCCAGGAGGTCGCCGACGCGGCCGCCCAGGGGGACCGCTCCGAGAACGCCGAGTACATCTACGGCAAGCGCAAGCTGCGCGAGATTGACCGCCGCATGCGCTATCTCACGAAGCGCCTGGAGTCTGCGATGCTCGTCGATCCTGGCCAGCACCGCGGCGACAAGGTCTTCTTTGGCGCCACCATCGACGTCGAGGACGAGACGGGCGTGCGCCGCACCTACCAGATCGTCGGCGAGGACGAGACGGACAGCAAGACCGGCAAGATAAGCTGGCGCTCTCCCGTGGGCCGCGCCTTGCTCGGCAAGACCAAGGGTGACGTGGTGGTGGTCACCCGCCCCGTCGGCGACATGGAGATCGAGATCCTCGCCGTCCGTTACCTGCCCCAGCCGCTCCCCCCGAGGCCCCACGAGCTGAAGCCCCCGCCGCTCCCCGAGCCTGATCCCGAAGACGCAGACCGCGACGCCGACGACGCCGACGACGCCGACGACGCCGACGACGCCGACGACACCGAAGACACCGAAGACCGCCACCACGCCGAGGAAGACGCACGATGAGACTTCTCCACACCATGCTCCGCGTGGGCGATCTCGATCGCTCCATCACCTTCTACCGCGACGTCCTCGGCATGGAGCTCATCTCCCGCAAGGACTACCCCGAGGGCAAGTTCACCCTCTGCTTCCTCGGCTACGGCAGGAACCCCGAGCAGGCCGAGATCGAGCTGACCCACAACTGGGGTGTCGACAAGTACGAGCTGGGCACTGCTTACGGCCACATCGCCCTTGGCGTCGACGACATCTACGGCGCCTGCGACCGCATCCGTCAGGCTGGCGGCAAGATCACCCGCGAGCCTGGCCCCATGAAGCATGGCACCACGGTCATCGCCTTCGTCGAGGATCCCGACGGCTACAAGGTGGAGCTGATCGACGAAAAGAGCCGCTCCGAGCGCAAGTGAGCTGAGTCGCCACGAGGGAACTCACGTCCCCTCGCCCCGCCGGGAGTGACTCCCGACGGGGCTCCGCTCCCCGCGACCCGCTCTTGATGGCCAGCGCGCTGTGCCCCTGGGCAGGGCGTCGCGCCGCGGTGAGACGCCCTCCCGAGATCAGCCGCCGAGGCGGAGCTGACCCTGGGTCGCGTCGGCGTCCTTCTCGGCCTCGGTCTTGCCGGCGGACGAGGGCCTGTCGGCGAGGGCCTTGTCGGCCTTCTCAACCTTCTCGCCCTTGTCGGCCTTGTCGGCCTTCCTGGCTCCCTTGTCAGCCTTGTCGGCCTTCTTCTCGCCCTCGGCCTTGTCTGCCGCGGGGGGCGCCACGGCTGCGCGCTCGCCCTTCTCGCCTTCCACGTTCTTCTCGGACTCCCCCTCGGGCGCGACGCCCTCGGCGCCCTCAGCGCTCGCGTCGCCTGCGCCCTCAGCGCTCGCGTCGCCTGCGCCCTCAGCGCTCGCGTCGCCGGCACCTTCAGCGCTCGCGTCACCGGCGCCCTCGGCGCCCTTCGGCTTGCGCCCCCGCGGCTTCTGCAGGAGCGACGGCGCCAGCTCCCCGTCACCGCCCTCGTGCCACCGCAGGTACGCCGCCGCGCGCCGGCACTCCTCGTACGACTTCGCCACCAGGCTGATCGCCCTCGACCGCCGCTCTGCCGCGTCGGTGATCTTCGGCGCCACCGCGTCCTTGCCGCCCTGGCCCCCCATCATCACCAGGCGCACCCCGAGATCGCGGGCCCTGTCGAGTTCCGCCTCTTCCACCGCCGTCTTCGCCTTCACCTTGTCCCACCCCGCCCGGAACACCTCCACGAGCGCCGACAGATCGGCCCCCACCTCGGACTGACCGAGGCCCTTGCGGATCTCACCCACCCGCTTCGCGTCGAGCAGGTTCCGGTAGGCGAGCGCCTCGGCGGCCACGAGGAGCCCCTCGCGCAGCGCGTGCGCCTCCTCCGAGAGCTTCTTGGGATCCACCTCGGCGCCCGGCGTCGTGTAGAGCAGGTCCGCGTACCAGGCGGCGAGCGCGTAATCCTCGAGCTGATCGAGCGCCTCGATCGGGTGGTTCGGCAGGTTCCGGACGATCTCCTCCCGCATCCCCCGCAGGTGCGGCAGCGCCGAGAGCACCGCGTTCACCGCGCGCGGCACCTCCACGTACACCGTGACGAGATCCTCGGGCGTGAGCGCGAGCAACTTCTCCTCCACGCGGCCGTACGCGGCGAACGCAGCGGCGGGAGAGATGGTGGAAGAAGGGGCGGACTGAGCTTTTGCAGGTCGAGCCATAGGGGGGGTCTCCGAAGGGCGCGCAGGGTGCCAGACGGTGCTCAGGTGTTCAAGGGGCCGTGCCGCCTGCGCCGACGGATCCGCGTACCCAGGCAGGCTGCGTTGCCTTTGCGATCCAGCCCGCCACCTTGCTCACGCCACAGGCCTCCGCGCGCGCACCTCGCGGTCGTCGGCTTGTCCACGGACGCCTCCCGGGGGTAGATCGCCGCGCCCGGCCCACGTCCGTGGCGAGGAGGACCCATGACCGTCTCTGCGATCTTCAATCCCGCGCGCTGGCGCGAGGTCGAGGGCTTTGCGTTCGAGGACATCACCTACCACCGCGCCCTCGACCAGGGCACGGTCCGCGTCGCCTTCAACCGCCCCGAGGTGCGCAACGCCTTCCGCCCCCGCACCGTCGACGAGCTGTACACCGCCCTCGATCACGCCCGCACCACCGCGGACATCGGCTGCGTCCTCATCACCGGCAACGGCCCCTCCCCGAAGGACGGCGGCTGGGCCTTCTGCTCCGGCGGCGACCAGCGCATCCGCGGCAAGGACGGGTACAAGTACGAGCGCGCTGACGACCCCGCCTCCGGCGCGAGCGACGCCGCCACGAAGCCCGGCACGAGCGCTGACGCCACCGCCTCCAGCACCCGCGCGGACACCAGCGCGGAGCCCGCCGACCCTGCCCAGGCCCACCGCGACTCGGTCGCCGCCGCCCGCGCCCGCATCGACGCCGGCCGCCTCGGCCGCCTGCACATCCTCGAAGTGCAGCGCCTGATCCGCTTCATGCCCAAGGTCGTCATCGCCGTCGTCCCTGGCTGGGCCGCGGGCGGAGGCCACAGCCTGCACGTCGTCTGCGACCTCACCCTCGCCAGCCGCGAGCATGCCCGCTTCAAGCAGACCGACCCTGACGTCGCCAGCTTCGACAGCGGCTACGGCTCCGCGCTCCTCGCCCGCCAGGTCGGCCAGAAGAAGGCCCGCGAGATCTTCTTCCTCGGCTTCGACTACACCGCCGACCAGGCCGCGGCCATGGGCGCCATCAACGCCTCCGTCCCCCACGCCGAGCTGGAAGAAGAAGCCCTCCGCTGGGCCGGCATCATCAACGGCAAGAGCCCGACGGCCATGCGCATGCTCAAGTACGGCTTCAACCTCCCCGACGACGGCCTGCTCGGCCAGCAGCTCTTCGCTGGCGAAGCCACCCGCCTCGCCTACGGCACCGACGAAGCCCAGGAGGGCCGCGACGCCTTTCTGGAGAAGCGCCGTCCGGATTTCGAGAAATTCCCCTGGCACTACTGAGGCGCGACGAGGGGACGCGCGTCCCCTCGCCCCGCCGGGACGCGAGCGCCTCAGCCCCGGTCGGTCAGCTCCATCACCCGCTGCTCCAGCCGCCGCCCCTTGCTGATCGCGCTGATGCGCGCCTGGTGGTGGTAGAGCACCCCGCAGGCCCGGCGGATCATCTCCTCCGCGTCGGCCACGGCCCGGTCGAAGGTCACCGTCATCTCCCGGGTGTTGAAGTCGACGGCCACCGCCTTCACCCCCTCGATCGCGCGCACCGCGTCCTCCGGCACCGGCCCCTGCGCCAGCTCGATGCGCAGCTCCGACGTCGACGCCGTGAGCTCGGCCATCGCCCCGTGCGTGATCAGGCTCCCCCGATCGAGGATCGCCGCGTAGTCGCAGATCTCCTCCAGCTCCTGGAGGTTGTGGCTGCTGATCACCAGCGTGCACCGCCCCTTGCGCGCTCCGATGATCCGCCGCACCCCGTACGCGACCCGCGGATCCAGCCCCGCCGTCGGCTCGTCGAGCAGCACCACCCGCGGCTCCCCCAGGAACGCCTGCGCCAGCCCCACCCGCTTCGCCATCCCGTGCGACAGCGTCCCGCAGCGCACCTTCCACCAGTCCAACCCCTCCACCTCCGCCAGCGTCGCCCGCGCCGACGCCGTGGCCTTCGCGCGGGTCATCCCCTGGAGCTGCGCGAGGAACACCAGGTACTCGCCCACCAGCTCCGCGGGCGGCAGCAGCGCGTCCTGCGGCAGCACCCCCACCTTCCCCCGCAGCGCGTCCACGTCGCGGGGCGCCCGATCGAGCAGCGAAAGCTCCCCCGCGCTCGGCGCCAGGTAGCCGGCCATCATCGAGAAGGTGGTGGTCTTGCCCGCCCCGTTCGGCCCGATCAGCCCGAACACGCTCCCGCTCGGCACCTCGAACGAGACGTTCTTCACCGCCGTCACCGCGCCGAACTGCTTCGTCACCCCCCGCAGCGCGATCGCCGCTTCGTGAACGTCTCGCGCGTCGCGCGCGTCGCTCGCGTGCGGGTCCGCGATGGTGTCTTCTGCCCCCTGTCCCTCGCGACCCATCAGACGTCCCTCCGGCTGGTGATCGCCGACGCGAGCGCCACGCAGACCCCGCCCCACAGCACGAACAGCCCGATCCCCCGGGCCACGACCAGCGGATCCGGCGAGATCAGCAGATCCTCGTACGTCCCCGGGAACGCCCAGGTGAGCATCTTTGTCGCCTCGATGAGCCCCAGGATGAAGTTGGTGATCGAGAGCGCGACCATCATCCCGAGCCCCGTGAACAGCGCCAGCGTCGGCGTCCGGAAGAACGAGCTCACGAGCGTCGTCAGCCCCACGTATGCCACCCCCTGCGCCACGCAGAAGAGCCAGAGGCGCCCCCCCCACGACAGCACGTCCCCGGCCGGCGCCTCCGACCGCGCGATCATCGCGATCCACACCGTGGCGTGGAGGATGAGCGCCATCGACGCCACCACCACCCAGGTCCCTGCCGCCTTGCCCACCACGATCGAGGTGCGGTGCGCCCGCCCCGCCACGTACCGCAAGCTCCGGTGCTGCACCTCCCCCGCGATCTGATCGAACCCGATGAGCAGGATCAGGAGCGGCAGGAAGAACAGCGTCCCCTTGAGCAGGAACAGGAGCACCGTCGGGCAATCGACGAGGTAATCGGCGATCTCCTCGCTGTACGCCCGGGCCAGCATCATCCTGCGCATGGGCCGCGTCGGATCCTCGGGCCCGTTCAGCGTCAGCGAAGCCCCCCCGGCGTCCGTCTGGAGCTTCCGGAAGAAGAGCTGAATCATGGTGGGGATGGCGCCCCCCGTGAGGAAGAGGAGCGACATCGCCACTCCCTTCTTGCTCCGGAGGTTGCGTCGCACCTCCCGCAGAGCCACGAGCCCGATCTCGCGAAGCGCGAACATGGCCCCCTCCCTACGCCAGGCGAGGGCGAGCAGAAAGGCCGAAAGCAGGAAAGCAGAGGCCGGACTCAGAACGTGAAGTGGGGCCGACCGGGCGACGCGACGCCCACGCCTCAGAACGTGAAGTGGGCGCCGACCGGGGTGATGACCCCCCGCGTGCTCTCGGTCTCCACGGCGACGCCGGTGGGAAGGATGCGCACCCTGGCGCGCGGCGGCGGCGCTGGTGACCCGGGCGCGACGTCGATTTCCAGGGTGCCCTCCTTGTCGTGGGCGAACCACACCCAGCAGAGCACCCCGAGCGTCAGCGCCACCGTGCCGATCGCGATCCCGGAGACCGACGCGGCGACGCCTTCCGTGCTCGATCCTGCCTTGACGCCGACGCTCCCGGTGTCGCCGTCCGCCACGTTCACGCTCCCCTCCACGTTCGTCGTGATGTTCTTGGACCCCGTGGCCAGGGCCGCGATGCTGATGCCGAGGAAGCCTCCCCCCATGAGGCTGAAGATCGCCCCCGTGGGCGCCGCGACGTACTTCCCCACGCTCCCGAGGCCATGCGTGCGGTCGACGCTGATGTTCACCACCTCGTCCTGGTTGGCGGGCAGGTACGCCGGGACGATGTACGTGGTGTTCGTGTACTCCGCCATATCGTAGCGATCGAGGCGCACCGTGAGGTCGCTCGAAGGCCGCACCCAGTACCTGCAGGGCAGCCTGCACACCACGCTGTCATCCGCGCGCCGGAGCGACCAGGTCTCGCCGCTGCGCGCCTCGAACTGCACGAGCGTCGCCCCCTCCGTGGGCGCGTTGTCCGCCCCGCGCGCCATCGGCGCAGCCGCGTGCGACGCTCCACACCCCGCGGCCCCCAGGCCGACGAGGACCGCGAGGATCGTGAGACAGGACGTGCTGAGGCAAGCGTCGGCGAGACGCGGCAGAGAGTTGCTCGCTCGGGTCATGGGATCCATCCAGTCTGCATGCCGCCCCGCGCGTCGCAGATCGGGCGGCCAGATCGTACTGCGGGTGGCGATGGTATCACGCAGCGCACGCAGCGCATGAAGCGCGGCTCGGGTCAGCACGCCGGAGACACGCTGACCTCCCGCGCCGAGCAAGCAACGAGCGCACCTGCACCCTACCGCGCCGACCGCGGCCCCGACCGCCACCCCGTCGACGCACCTCATCACGACCCGCGTGCCCTGTCCGCCGAGGCGATCCAGCCCGATGCCCGCGCGTGGCCCTCGCCCACTCGGGGCATGGGAAACATCCAGTCTGATGGCCGGGTGGTGGCGTGCCGCAGCGCGCGTGCCGTGGTTTGCGGGCGAAGACGCGCGCGCCGTGGTTCGCGTGGAGGAGACCGATGGTAACATGCCGTCCATGGAGCGCGGCTCGGGGCAGCGTGCAGGCGACACGCCGGCCTCTCGCGGAGAGCGGGGGGCCGGGGCGCGTGCACCCGGACATCACGCCCTGCACGCGCTCCTCGTCGGGATCGTGCTCGGCACGGGGTGCAGCGCCCTCACCGGCCTCGACGCCTTCGAGGTGACCTCCACCGCCGGACCCGGGAGCGGCGGCGACCCTGGCACCGGCGCCGCCTCCGGGACGGGCGGCGCGGGCCAGGGCGGCGCTGGCGGCAGCGGCGCAGGCAGCGTCGGCGAATGCACCCCGGGCGAGGTGATGGACTGCGCCTACTCCGGCCCTCCCGGCACCCTCGGCGTGGGCGCCTGCAAGGCCCCCCTGCGCACCTGCGTCGGCGACGGCAGCGACGGCAGCGACGGCAGCAACGGTACCTGGAGCGCCTGCGAAGGCGCCGAAGTCCTCCCTGCCCCCGAGGAGGACGGGTCGAGCCCCCTCGTCGACGACGACTGCGGCGGCACCATGCTCGTCGACGACGCCCTGCTGGTCCGCTACCTGGTCAACGAAGCCGCCTCCGGCCAGACCCCTGGCGCGCTGGAGGACGCCGCCCCCGACCCGCTGCCGCTCGCCATCAGCTACGCCAGCACGGCCGAGTTTGTGGAGAGCAACCCCGGCCGGCGCGGCCTCCGCTGGCTCACCGAGAAGAGCACCGCCCTCGCCTGGGCCAGCCTCAACACCCCCGACAACAAGATCCGCGGGTCCCTCGACGACGCGCAACAGCTCACCCTGGAAGCGGTCGTCGACATCGCGAACACCGAGGAGTTCAACCGCATCCTCAGCATCGGCCGCCTCGTCGGGAGCGAAGGCGTCGACGCCCTCGCGCTGGTGTTCGACGACGTCGGCCGCATCCAGCTCCGCATGAACGACATCTTCGTCGGCAAGGACCCCCAGGTGCTCAAGGACATCGGCCGCGTGGTGCTGCACGTCGTCCTCGACACCACGCTCCCCGTCGGGGCCAACCGCCGGAGGTTCTACCGCAACGGCACCCTCTCCACGAGCGGCAACGGCAACCCCCTCGGCGGCATCCCGGCCCAGAACGCACGGGTGAGCGTGGCGACGAGCACCTACCTCGCGCTCGGGAACCGCTTCCAGGGCATGCACTCGCCCGCGGGGACCATCCACTACGCCGCGATCTACACCCGGGTGCTCACCGCAGGAGAGATCAAGAGCAACGCCCTGGTGCTGCTGGCGAACGACGACGCGCCGTGAGGTCGGGGGCGACGGACGAACGACGATGCGCCGTGAGGTCGGGGGCGACGGACGAACGACGATGCGCCGTGAGGACAGGGGTGATGACGGAGCGCCGGCGGTGAGCGGTGGAGAGCGGCGGGCGCCACGCAGAAGCCTGCGCTGAAGGAGGCCGTGGACGCGCTGCCCGCCGCGAGGGCCGGACAGCTCGTCATCACCAGCCCGGAGCGCATGCACATCACCCTGGAGGACGGGACCAGCATCGCCCTGTTCGGTCCGCAGGCATTCTCGGTGGCGAGCCACGGCGCCCGGCTCGTGTGCGCCGACGGTGGCCACGTGCCCGACGGCGATCAGCGCTGCCCGACCTGCGGCGACGCCGTGTGGCCCTCGCCGAGATACCCCCGCCTCCTCTGTGCCCTCTGCCTGCACGAGGCCACCGACGAAGGAGGACGCGCGCTCTGGTTCGACAACGGCGGGGCGGGCGGCGGCTTGCGGGTGAGATACCGGGACACGGCGCAGGAGCGGCGAGAGACCCTCTGCTGGGTGCGCGGGGTGCCGTGCAAGGCGGCAGAGGGGTACGTCGGCGGGGTGGTGATCGAGCCGGTGCGGTAGGGCCGCGGAGCAGCGGAGCGGCAGCGAGGGGCGCTCCTTATTGGTAGATTAACTCGGATGAGTATCTTGGTAGATTAACTCGGATGAGTATCTTGGTAGATTAACTCATGTGAGTCACCCTGGCCGAAAGCTCCCTGGCAAGTTTGCCACCGTGGAGGAGTTGCTCGCGCTGCCGGAGGAAGAACGGTACGAAATCCTCGACGGAGAGCTGGTTCGCAAGGAGGCTGCCTCGGGGCGTCACGGGGGTGTGCAGTGGAATGTGGGCGTATCTCTGGGAGGCCCTTTCGGAAGGCGGTCTTCCGGAGGGCCGCCCAACAAGCCAGGTGGATGGTGGTTCGCCACCGAGACGCTCATCCAGTTCGGTCCCGGGCAAGTGTACCGGCCCGATGCGGCCGGGTGGCGACGGGAGCGGCTCGCTGCGCTGCCCGCCGAGGTGCCCATCACCACCTGCCCCGACTGGGTCTGCGAGGTGCTTTCACCCTCCAATGCTTCAACCGACACGGTGAAGAAGATGTGGGGGTATCACCGGGCCGAGGTCGCCCACTACTGGCTGCTGGACCCGCGCGACGAGACGCTGAAGGTGTATCGCTGGACGGCGGAGGGCTACCTGCTGCGGCTCAGCGCCTCGCGGGAAGAGCGGGTGCGTGCCGAGCCCTTCGAGGCGATCGAGATCGCGGTGGGCACGCTGTTCGGCGTCGACGAGGGCTGAGCCGACCGCGGCGCCTGGCGCTGCCGTCGCCCGGCGGGAGAGGGCGGACGACGTTCGAGGCCCCAGCCAGCACCTCCGTGGAAAGGGTGCGGTCGCTTCACGGAGCCACTGGCGCGTGCATGAGAGGGCTGTTGCTGGTCCGCTTGGGAACGCTGTCTTCCCACCGATAGGGTGTGGTCGGTTTCCAGGGCGGCCGTGGGCGCGGGGGGAAGGGGTGCGGTCGGTTCCTGGAGCGGGCACGGGCTCGGGTGGAAGGGGTGCGGTCGGTTCCCGGGACGGCCGTGGGCGCGGGGGGAAGGGGTGTGGTCGGTTTCCGGAGCGGCCGTGGGCGCGGGGGGAAGGGGTGCCGTCGGTTTCCGGAACGGCCGTGGGCGCGGGGGGAAAGGGTGCCGTCGGTTTCCTGGGCGACCACGGAATTGCGTGGAAGGGGTGCGGTCGGTTTCGGGGGCGACCACGGAATTGCGTGGAAGGGGTGCGGTCGATCGCCTCCCGCCCTTGTTCCGCCGCGGGCAAGGGGGCGGGGGCGCCTCCCGCACCTTGTCCACGGCGGGAGAGGGGTGGGCAGCCACCTCCCGCACCTTGTCCACGGCGAAACCAGTGCGGGAGGCGTCGACCGACGGACCTTTTTCCGAGGGAATCGACCTTCCGCGGGGAACCTCCCGCACCTGTTCCACGGCCGGAGAGGGTGGGTCGGTCGCCCCCCGCACGTGTTCCGCCGCGGCCAAGGGTGGGGGGGGACCTCCCGTACCCCTTCCACGGCGGGAGGAGGCACCGTGGCTCACCCCCCGCACCTCTTCCACCGCGGGAACAGGTGGCCGGCGAAAACCTCCCCACCTTCTCCCGCGGCGGACATGGCTGTGTCGGCAACCGACAGCACCCCTTCCACGCCTCCGAGCGCTGGCACTCCGTTCCGTGAGCCTCCTGACCGGCCGACCACCCCACCCTGGGAGGAGCTTCGGCCCGCTGCCCCCTCCGAGGTACCCGCGCTACCCTGCCGCGCAGGATGGGGCCTCCTCCTGAAAAGCCGCAGCGCCCCGCCACCTACGCCGACCTCGAAGCCGTGCCGGAGCACCTGGTCGCCGAGATCATCCCCGGCGTGCTCCACACGTTCCCGCGGCCAGCGGGACGGCACACCAAGGCGGCGTCCTACCTCGGCGCGGACCTGATCACCTCCTTCAGCCGAGGGCGCGCCGGGCCGGGCGGCTGGCACATCCTGGGCGAGCCGGAGCTGCACCTCGGCGAGGACGTGCTCATCCCGGACATCGCCGGCTGGCGCCGCGAACGCATGCCCGAGGTCCCGGACGCCCCCTTCTTCACCCTCCCACCAGACGGGGTGTGCGAAGTGCTCAGCCCCTCCACCGCGACGCACGACAGGTTCCGGAAGATGCCGGTGTACGCCAAGGCTTCCCTTCGAGGCTGTCGCGCTGGAACTGTCGGCGTTCTGGATCCCGTCCACTGGCGGGGAATGAAAGAAGACGGCCAAGCAGGGGACCAGTAGGAGAGGGCCAGCAGGACCGTCCCTGAAGGCCTTCTGGAGCGGGCGCGGAAGGTGCTGGTGGCACGGCAGGACACCCACCTCGACAGCCTTGCCGAGCGGCTGCGAGAGCCGCGGGTGCGGGCGATCGTGGCGCCGATGATCGCAGGAAGCTCGCCCGGATCGAGGCGGGGTGGTGGAGCGGGAGTACGCGATCGGAAGCGGACGGCTGGATCTGTGCCTGCGCTACGGCGGGGAAGCGGGGGAGGACGGTGGGAGGGCGGGACGTGGTGGTGATCCGGGCGTGCGCTTCCGGAACCTGTCCAGCGCCGAAGCCACGACTATCCCAGCTCGTGTGAACGTACGGCGCTGCATCGTTGGGATGCGTTCTGGTTTCTCGCTTTTGCAGGACGAATTGATGAGGCGCCTCCCGACCATCCACAACGATTTTGCGTGGTAGGCTCACCGCGTTGCCGCCGGTGGGAGCATGGTTGCAAGCATTCACCACGGCGGCTGCACGGAGGGTCGAGATGCTCCAGAAGTCGTCTGTTCTCGTTGGTTTCGCGCTCCTCTGGGGTCTCTCAGGGTGCTATGCGGAGCTGTGCGAGGACACGCTTACCTGCGCCCCGCATTGCCTGAGGAAGAGGTGCCCTCCTGCGACCCCGCGGTCGGAGGCATCAGGGCCGACTGCCCCGGCATCTTCGTGAGCAGCAGCCTCGGTGACGACGGCCATGCAGGCACCCGCGACGCCCCGCTGCGGACGATGGCGGTGGCCATCCAGGTCGCGCGATCCGGGCCACAGCGCCTCTACGCCTGCGCCGAGACCTTCGCCGAGGCCGTCTCGCTCCCTGCAGGGCTGGAGGTCTGGGGTGGGCTCGACTGCACCCGAAGCTGGGCGTACGTGGGGGAGGACGCGAAGACCGCGATCGTCCCCGTGCCGGGCCTGATCCCGTTGCGGGTGGTGGCTGGGTCGGGCAGGGCGACGATCGCGGACGTGCGCGCGGAGGCCGCATCCGCGGTGCAGGCGGGTGGCTCCTCCATCGCAGTCCTCGTCGAGACGAGCGCCGCGGCCGACATCCTTCGCAGCGACCTGCGCGCAGGCGACGGAGCCCACGGCGTCAAAGGCAACTCAGGAGGGAGCGTCTCGGCGTCCGCCGGAGCTCCAGGCGCTCCCGGAGCCCCTGCGTGCAGCGCCACGACGGTGTCAGGCGGCGCAGGCGCGCTCTCGGTGTGTCATGGCTACACCTCCGCCGGAGGTACGGGCGGCATCGGCGGGGTGGACGTGGGGGGCCCAGGGACGAGAGGAACGCCGGAGCCTTACATGAATCCGGCGGGGGACGGGCTTGGGGGCGCGGGCTGGAGCACCGGGATGTCGTGCGGGCACGGCATGTTTGGCGCCGATGGGGATCCAGGGGCGCACGGCCAGGGCGCGGTCCACACGTGGGGCATCTCGGAGCTGGGCTGGAGCGGTCCCGCTGGGGAGGACGGCAGCGCAGGGCGACCCGGCCAGGGAGGCGGCGGAGGCGGTGGTGCACGCGCAGGGGCACCCTTCTGCGGCGCTGCGCTGGGCGGGGCGAGCGGGGGAGGCGGCGGCGCAGGCGGCTGCGGGGGCGCGGGTGGCAAGGCCGGAGGCGCCGGGGGGGCCAGCCTCGGCGTGCTCACGCTCGGAGGCGACGTCACCCTCCGCGCGACCTCGATCAGCACAGGCCGCGGCGGCGACGGCGGGGATGGCGGACCTGGCCAGGAAGGGGGGCCAGGGGGAATCGGCGGTGTGGCGGGGGCGCGCGTCAACGGATCACCGCTTGGATGCGGGGGTGGCAGCGGTGGGGCGGGGGGAAAGGGTGGCCATGGTGGCGGCGGTGCAGGAGGGCCGTCGCTCGGGATCCTGTTCCCGTTCGGCGCGAGTCCGCTGCAGGACGCGGCCATCCGCACCGGCGAGGCGGGGAAGGGTGGGCTGGGGGGTGAGCCGAGCGTGCCTGGAAGCGCCGGGGAGGATGGGGTCCGGGCTGATACGCTGGGGGTTCCGCCGCGGTAGCAAGGGCTGCGGAGGCAATGCGGGAGCGGTGGCGGTCGCCGCAGAGGTCATCGAGGGGTGAGTTTCGGGGGCCGCGCCGGTAGTGCTGCGTTACGTGTCGGGCATGCGACCCGCGGGGCTACGGACTGTTGCTGCCTACCTGGCGAGCACCGCTTGCTTCCCCAGGGTCGTCTGGGTCGTGGATGTCGTCATCCTCCCTCAGAACAGCCGCATTGCTCGCCTGTCGCCGCACCGCGGCGGGCGCCGCGCTGACGTGGAGACGAGCCAGGGAAGTGCGATGCGCGGTCATGGCCGCGTGAGGTCCGGGGTAGGAGGAACGATGAAGCGTGTCGAGCGAAGGCGCGATGTACATGCACCGTGGATTGGCGTGATGGTCCTGATGGGTGCGAGTTGCAATGCCATCAACGGGCTAGGAGATTTCGAGAGAGTCGACCGGAACGCGCCCACGGGCGGTGGAGGTTTGGGTGGTGCCGCGCAGGGAGGCGGAGGAGGAA
>NZ_ASRX01000078.1 GCF_000601485.1 Chondromyces apiculatus DSM 436 | reverse complement strand
GGGTGCGGTCCGTTTGAGTACGAGGCATTGCAGGGACAAGCCGGGAGCGGTGGAAGTGGCGCGCAGGGAGGCGGACTGGCGTGCACGGAAGGGGAGACGCAGCCTTGCTACACCGGAGACCCGTTGACCACCGCGGGGGTGGGGGAGTGCAGAAGCGGGGTCAACACCTGTGATGGGGAGGCGGGCACGTGGGGCACGGCCTGCGAAGGGGAGGTGCTGCCAGGGCCTGAACTGAACGGGGACTTCAGGGACAGTGATTGCCAAGGCCCGACGCTGGACGACAGCGCGGGGACGCCGCTGGTTCGCTACCTCCTCAATGAGGCGACGGCAGGGACCGGGGTGACGCACCTCCGGGATGCCAGGCCCAATCCGCTCGATCTGGAGCTTCAATACGAGTGGGGTCACCCTGAGTTTATCAGCCCGGGAACCGAGAGCCGCGGCCTCTACTGGGAGCACAGCAACGGGAGTGGTCGGGCCTTTAGCATCATCGCCACGCCGCAGAGCAAGCTGCAGATGCTGAACTCCGCCACCGCCCTGACCCTGGAGTTTGTCGTCAAGTTCGAGGAAAGCAGCGTGAATGACGAGCGCGGGGTGCTGTTCCTGGGGCATGCAGAGGGAAGCAACGACATCAGCAGGCTGGCCTTGGTGCTCGATGGGGACGAGAATCCGCACATCTATCACAATGGCCAGGAGGTGGGTCGGGTCGAGGAGCAACTGCGCACGGATGATCCGGTGGTGCTGCATGTCATCATTGATACCGCGGTCGAACCCGACGAGGCGAAGCTCCGACTGCTCGTGAACGGGGAAGCGAAGCCCGTCACCCGTGAGCCATGGGAATCTCCACCCAATGGCCCGTTGACCCTGAACCAGAGCACCCACCTCGTGCTCGGGAACCTGCTCACGCAAGCGCGATCGATGCGGGGTGATCTCTACTACGCCGCCATTTACCCACGGGCGTTGAGCCAAAGTCAGGTGGAGGCGAACGTGGCCGTCCTGCAAGAGCACAATGACGAACCCTGAAGGATGCGACTCTGAGCCTGATTCGCTATTAACAGAGGCAATCATGGAGACAATGACCGACTGCCAAGATGCTTCGCCACTATACCAGCGGCATGCAGACGCGTCGTTCATCGCTCAAGGATGATTCAATCATGGCCGGATGGGGGCCCGGTCATCAACCCCACTCCATCCTTGTCTGGTCCTTCAGAGCAATGAGCAGCCCGGCATCCTGACGATCAGCCAAAGCTACGTTTTCTGATCCCCACAGGTCCTGCAGGCTCATGATGGCGCATGATATTCTGGTTGAGCGTTGCGGCCATTAGGGTTCGTCATTGCGCTGTTTCAGCACGGCCACATTCGCCTCCACTTGGGTTTGGGTCAACGCCCGTGGGTAAATGGCGGCGTAGTAGAGGTCGCCCCGCATCGACCGATCTTGCGTGAGCAGGTTCCCGAGCACGAGGCGGGTGCCCTGGTTCAAGGTCAAGGGCCCACTGGGAGGAGATTCCCATGGCTCACGGGTGACGGTCTTCGCTTCCCCGTTCACGAGCAGTCGGAGCTTCGCCTCGTCGGGTTCGACCGCGGTATCAATGATGACATGCAGCACCACGGGCTCATTCGTGCGCAGATGCTCCTCGACCCGACCCACCTCCTGGCCAT
>NZ_ASRX01000077.1 GCF_000601485.1 Chondromyces apiculatus DSM 436 | reverse complement strand
GGGTGGCGTGAGGAGGGCGTCGCGGGGAGGGGCCGGGCTGGAACAGCCTCGGTTGGAGGCCGACCGAGGCTGTTCCGGAGCGGAACTGCACCGGCTGGTTTCCTCCCTCCGGCGTTGTTCCCGGGGAACTGCCTTGGTCGGGGGATGCCAACCGGTGTTGTTCCGCGGCTGCACTGCCTGCGGGAGACCGACGGGCCTTGTTCCGGACTGGAACTGCCTTGGTTGGTGTCCCGCGGTCATGGTCCCGCTCCGGAACAACCTTGGTAAGCCTCCGACGACCAAGGCAGTTCCTGGGAACAGCCTTGGTAGGCCTCCGACTGACCAAGGCAGTTCCTGGGAACAGCCTTGGTAAGCCTCCAGCGGGTCTTGTTCCAGTCTGGAACAACGCCGGTTGGCGTCCGACGGACCCTGTTCCCGGTCGGCGCCGTCGCCGAGGGGATCCAGTTCCGGTGGATCCGCGCCAGTCGCCAGGGCGAGGCGATCCGAGCCCGGTGACTCCGCGGCGGCACCCGGGGCGAGACTGCCCGCTCCCGGCGACCCCGGGACACCATCGGGTGTGAGGACGATCGCTCCCGGCGACTCCGCGGCAGTGCCGGGGCCCTGGTCGGCGGTTCAGGGTATCCTCCGGGGATGCGCAAGCCCTCGACCTTGCTCGCAATGACGCTGCTCCTCGCGGCGTGTGCAAGCCCGCAGCCCCCGGCGGGTGGGGCTTCGACGCCGGTGCCCGTGGCCGCGGCGCCGGAGGCTTCGGCATCCCAGGCTTCTGGTGCGGTGGCGACGGCCGGTGCGGCGCCCTCGGCGGCGCCCACCTCGGCGGCTGCGGTCGCCCCTGCGGCCACGCCTGGACCGGCGTCGTGTGGTGCGCTCGGGTGCTTGCTCTTCGACACGCCGGTGCAGGCGTTCTCGCGGGTGCTGGAGTCGTCGCCGCGGGTGCTGGCGGTGGGGGAGTCGCATGCGCAGCAAGGGAACGAGGGCGTGGCCTCGGCGACGAAGCGGTTCACGGAGTCGTTCCTGCCGCTGCTCAGCGGGAAGGCGTCGGACCTGATCGTGGAGCTGTGGGCGGTGGACCCGAGCTGCAACAAGCAGAAGGTGGCCAAGGTCCAGGAGGAGCAGAAGGCCGTCACCCAGAGCCAGGCGCAGGGGAACCAGAGCGAGTTCGTCACGCTCGGGCACGAGGCGAAGCGGCTCGGCGTGGTGCCGGACATCCTCCGGCCCTCGTGCGCGGAGTACGACGCCATCCTCAAGGCGGGGCAGGGGTCGATCGATCAGATGCTGGAGATGATCGCGCGGCTCACGGCGGCGAAGGCGAAGGCGCTGCTCGCGCGGGAGAGCATGGCGGGGAAGATGGTGGTGGCCTACGGTGGCGCGCTCCACAACGACCTTGCGCCCGGGCCGGGGAGGGAGCGCTGGAGCTTCGGGCCGGAGCTGCAGGCGCACACGGGCGGGAAGTACGTGGAGCTCGACATCATCGTGCGGGAGTTCATCAAGGACACCGACTCGTGGAAGGCGCTGCCCTGGTACGCCCACTTCAAACGCGACGAGAACCCGGACAAGGCCATCCTCTTCAACCCGGCGCCGGGGTCGTACGTGCTCATCTTCCCGCGCTCGTCCTGAGGTCTCCCCGAGGTGACGCGCGTCCTCTCGGCCCGCAGGCAGGGAAAACCGTCAGGGAGGCGCACGCGTTTGCTTCGTGCTTTGCGTGGCCCCGCGTGGCACTTCCGTTGCTGCACAGGTGATCTCCCTGGTACTCACCAGCGGGTACTCACCAGGCGGACATGGGGGTTCAATGAGAAGACACGGGTCGTGGAGGCGTCTGGGCGTGGTGGTGGGCGCGCTGCTCGCTGCGGGGTCGGCAGGCTGCGGCGGTGACGCGGAGGAGCCGGAGCCGGGCGTCGAACCGGAGCCGGTGGTCTGGGGGGAGTGTCCGCCGTTCTTCCAGACCGAGTGCGCGACGGTGGAGCTTCCGCTCCGGTACGACGAGCCGGAGGGCGCGCAGATCCCGATCCTCGTGGCGCGCAAGCTGTCGGGGGATCCCGAGGCGACGCAGCTCTGGCTGCTGGCGGGAGGGCCGGGGGGGAGCGGGGGAGACCTCCACGAGATCGTCGACGTCATGGCGGCGAACCTGCCGGGGTTCGACATCTACACGCTCGATCACCGGGGCGTGGGGCAGTCGGCGCGGCTGGGGTGCTCCGCCGAAGAGGAGACGTCACCCGGAGAGGACTACGTCCTCGCCGACGAGTGGGAGGGGTGCGCGGCGGAGCTGAAGGACAGGTGGGGGGAGGGGCTCGCCGGGTTCTCGACGACGAACGCCGCGCAGGACGTGGGGATGCTCATCGAGCGGACCCGGGAGCCAGGGCAGCGCGCGATGGTGTGGGGAGTGTCGTACGGCACGTACTGGGCGCTCCGTTACCTGCAGCTCCATCCGGAGCAGCCAGCGGCCGTGGTACTCGACTCGGTGGCTTCGCCGGGCGCGCAGCGGCTGTCGACGTTCGACCTGCAGTTCGATCCGGTCGCGAAGGAGCTCGCCGCGGTGTGCGCGGCCGACGCGGCGTGCGCGGCGCGGATGGGGGACGATCCGTGGGCGCGCATCGATGCGCTGTACGAGAAGATCGACGCGGGGCACTGCAGCGCGCTGGGGATCGACAGGCGGCTCCTGCGCCAGACGCTCGCGTACCTGGTCGCAGGCGCCACGGGGCGGAGCCTGCTCATGCCGGTGGTGTACCGCCTCGATCGGTGCGAGGCGGCGGACATGGAGGCCCTCGCGCACCTCTTCGAGTTTCTCTTCTCCGCAGGCTCGGACGACACCGGGTTCTCGCAGTCGCTGCAGAACCACGTCATGTTCTCGGAGATGTGGGAGGTGCCTGCGCCCAGCGTCGAGGCGCTGGAGGGCCGGGCCGCATCGACACGGGCCAGCCAGGATCTGGGGCCTTACGTGGGCCCTGCGTTCGACGTGTGGCCGCGGTATGCGCCCGACGCGCTGGTCGATCGCTGGCCACGGACCGAGGTCCCGCTGCTGATGCTCAACGGCACCATGGATCCGCAGACGCCCATCGAGACGGCGCGCGTCGCTGGCGAGCGGCTCCGCGGTCCCCTGCAGACGTTCGTCACCGTGCAGCGCATGGTGCACGGGGTCCTGATGATGCCCTCCGCCGATCCCGAGGCGCTCTCGTGCGGGGCGGCGATGACCTTCGACTTCCTCAAGGATCCCAGCACGGTGCCGGACACCTCGTGCGCCGAGGAGGTGATGCCGATCCCGTTCGAGCTGGCGGCGGCGCAGAACCAGCTCGTGTTCGGGACCGACGACACCTGGGACAACCCGGCACCGAAGACCGCTGCGGGCAGCATGGACGCCGCGAAGCAGGCCGCGCCCGCGCGGATCGACGTGGAGGCGGTCGCGCGGGCGCTGTCGCGGGTGCGGCCGCTGTCTTCGGCACGCGCGCTGGACCTGCGGCTCCGCTGAGCCGCGTGATCAGCGGGGGACGCTGGCGCGGATCTTGGGGGCGGGGCCCTTCTCTGCCTCGGCGAGGCGCTTCTTCGCGTCGGTGAGCGCCTCTTCGCGCCGCAGCGCCGGGGCGAGCGCCTCGTGGGCGGCCACCTCGGCGCGCAGGGTCTCCACGGCGCCCTTCTTGTCTCCGAGCTTGAGCTGGATCTGCGCTTTGAGCTTGAGGTAGCCGGTCTTGCGCGGGCCGTAGGAGCGGGCGAGGGCGCGGTCCACGGCGGCGAGGGCTTCCTGGTTCCTGTCGAGCGCGTGGAGCGCCTGGGCGAGGCGCGCGGGGGGCTCGTAGAGGTCGGGGAGCTGGCGCTCGCGCTCCTTGAGCATGGCCACGGCCTCGTCGCCGCGGCCCAGCTCCTGGTAGGTGAGGGAGCGCAAGTAGTCGTGGGTCGCGGCCATCTCCGGGGTCTTCGCCTCCTTCGCGGCTTGCTCCAGGAGCGCGAGGCGCGCCTCCTGCGCTTGCCGGGCGCCTGCGGTGTCGCCGGTGTCCTTCAGGGCGGAGGCGAGGATGCCGAGCGCATCGGCCCTGTCGTCGGGGGTGGAGCCCGGGGGCGGGGTGCGGGTCAGGGTGCGGAGCTGGGCGATGGCCGCCTCGCGCGCGGGGCGCTGCTCACCGGCAGCCTTGTCGGGGAGCGCGCGCGCGCAGGTGAGGAGGTAGCTCGCGAAGTCTGCCGGCTGCGCGGCGCCCTTCACCTCGGTGAGGTGCTCGCGCCCGAAGCGGGTGCAGGTCGCGAGGTCCTTGCTCTTGTAGAGCGCCTGGAGGCGCCCGTAGAGCGCCTCGCTGCGGCGCGGCCAGTCCTGGCCGGCGCCGTCGAGCGCGCGCCCGTAAGCGGCGGCGGCGGCGGTGTAGTCACCCGCGGACTGGGCCTTGCGGGCGCTGGCGAGGAGGCGGTCCGGGTGGCCTTCGGGCTTCGCGGCGCCGGCGCGATCGGTCACCGCGCGCGCGCCTTCCTCCACGACGGCGCGGACTTCCTCCACGGAGGCGGCGCCCGACCAGAGGCTCATCACCTCGCCGTCGGCGGGGTCGAGCACGAAGAAGGTCGGCCACACGGACATCTTGTAGCGCTCGACGAAGGCCTCGTTCTCGGGCCGGTCGGTGTCCAGCTCCACGAACACCACCCGATCGGCGAGGGGACGGAGCGAGGGGTCGTCGAGCACGTAGTGCTTCATGCTCAGGCAGGTGTGGCACCAGGGCGCCCAGGCATCGACGAAGAGCGCCTTGCCCTGCGCCCTGGCCTTGGCGCGCGCGCCTTCGAGGTCGTCGTGAAGAGGCGCGAGCGGCGGCAGCTCGGCGGACGCCACGGCGGCCTTTCCGGAGGGCGTCGCGCCGGGCTCGCCCTGCGCTTGCGTCGCCGCGACCAGGGGCGGCGGCACCGGAGGCGGAGGCTCCAGGGGAGGCGCCGAGGCACAAGCGACGAGCAGGGCTGCGGGAAGCAGGGCGAGGGAACGCGAGAGCATGCTCGATGCTAACGCGGTGCATGCTGAGAGGCCACCGGGCGCATCAGGCGCATCAGGCGCATCAGGCGCATCAGGCGCGTCAGGTGAACTCGATGCATCCACGCGTGCTCGGTGCGTTGCGGCCTGCTACAGCGCGCGGTGTGGTGGATCTTCTTCCTTTCTCACGCGCTTTCTCGAACGTTTTCGCGCGCGTTCCCTTCGCGTCGTTCGGTCGGATGTGTGCCTCTTCTCCCTCGCTCGGCTCGGTAGGGCGCGCGCGCGGCCGCGCTCCGGACGGCGCGGTCCTGCCCTGGATGGGGCTGGTGCTGGCGCTGCTGGTGATCGGGTGCGGCGGGGAGGGGACCCATGCCTCTCCGGCTCCGGGCGCGGCCTTCCGCGATGCCTTCACGGCCCACCTGCCGCCCTCGGCGCGGCCTGCTGCGTCCGGAGCGCCGGGAGCGTCAGCGACGTCGGGCGCGCCAGGCGAGGCTTCCGCATCGACCGGAGCGGCCTCGCGGTCGGGGCGTGGTGCTGCCCGTTCACGTGGGCCCTTCCGCGCGGGCACCTTCAACGCCGGGCTCGCGGTGGGCATCCTGGCGCATGCCGATGCGCGCGCCGAGCCGGTGGTGAAGGCGCTCGCGGAGGAGCCGCTCGATCTGCTCTGCGTCCAGGAGTTCTGGCTCGAAGAGCACTGGCACCAGCTCACCAACGCGACCGCGGAGCGCCTGCCGAACACCCACCACCTCGCGCCGGATCCGGGAGGGACGGCCCTCTGCGCGCCGGAGGATCTCGGGCGCCTCGCGGTGTGCGCGACGCCCTGCGGCGGGGCGAGATCGGACGCGGCGCGCTGCGTGCTGGAGCGGTGCATGCACGTGCTGCCCACGGTCTCGGGGGGATGTCTGAGCTGCCTCGGGCGCGATCCCCGCCGGTCGTTCACCGAGTTCGCGCAGAGCTGCGTGGATGGCGCGGCGGCAGCGTCGGCGAAGGCGGTGAAGCGAGGTGCTCGCGAGGTGCGCGATGCCCGACTGACGGCGCAGACCTTCTACGGGTACGGAGGCTCCTTCGGCACGGGCCTGCTCACCAGCGCGCCGATCACCGCGCGCGATGCCTACGTGTTTCCCTCGGCGCTGGCGCGGCGCGGGGTGCTTTATGCACGGCTCGACGCGCCGATCGGGCCGGTTCACGCCTTCTGCACCCACCTCACCGCGGAGGTGGGCGGGGTGCCGCACCCGGCAGGGGGGTCGTGGACCGCGGACCAGCGGCGCGAGATCGAGGCGCTGCTCGCGTACGTGGAGCGCAAGGTGCCGCGGGGAGAGCCGATCGTCCTGCTCGGGGACCTCAACACCGGGCCCGCGGCGGCGCCCTCCGTCTCGGCGCGCCTGCCGGGGCACTTCCAGCGGCTGATCGCGTGGGGGTTCGTGGATCCCAGCGGCGTCTCGGGGCCCCCGAACTGCACGTACTGTAGCGACAACCCGCTCTCCGGCGGGCAGGGGACGCGCGGCTCGCTCATCGACCACGTGCTCCTGCGGGGGCTGAGCGGCGCCTCGCACCGCGATCTGCTGCGTCGCCCGCTCGACGTGCAGGTGCGGGGGAAGCGGGTCCGCACCGGCTTCTCGGACCACTACGGGGTGGTCGTGGACATCACGCCTGAGGGCGGCTGAACGACGGCCCTCTCCTGCCGTCCTCCCTGGCATCGCTGTTGCTGAACCAGGTCCCCACCCTGGCACGACACCCTGAAAGTGGTCGGGTCAGTGACAGCATCCTGACGGTCCGGGCGGGAACCTGGCCGGACAGAGGAAAGGAAAAGACCCCATGGATCAGCAGGTTCAAAAGGACGTACGCGAGGCCATCTCCACGACGTACGGGCTGATGCAGGACACGCGCAGCATGCACCACGACGAGCTGGCGCAAGCGCTGCGCGCGCTCGAAGACCGGCTGAAGTTCGTCGAGAGCCGCCTCGGCGGCCCCGATCGCGAGCACGTCGGGCCCATCGATCTCTCCGAGGAGCTGGCAGACATCCGGGCGCTCCTGAGGCACTCCGGGATGCCGCTGACCGATCAGGTGAAGGCGCTCGTGCGCAACGTGCACCGGCTCGAAGGCCGCATCTCCCGTTTCTCGTCGCGCGAGATCGCCTCGCGGCCCCTCTTCGGGGTGCTGCCGGTCGCGCGGGTGATCCCGCAGGACCTCCACTCGGTGATGGACTACACCTCGGGCCTCAAGGCCGCCTCAGGCATCGTCCTCGCGCGCAGCACCGAGGCGAAGGTGGCGTCGGCCGTGCTGGGAGCCTCGGCCATCGGGGTCTCGGCGATGACCGACTACCGCTTGAGCCTCAAGAAGGCGATCCCCATCGAGACCCACCAGGTCATCGACATCGCCTGGGGCGCGAGCGCCATCGCGGCGCCCTTCGTGCTCGGCTACCACCGCAAGGACCCGCTCACGGCAGCGCTGCACATCGCAGTGGGCGCGGTGAACGTGATCAGCGCGTTCTTCACCGACTACCGCGCCGCCACCGGCGTGGGCCGCCCCGGCTGGCGCTGAAGCGAGGCATCTCAGCGCGTCTCAGCGCGTCTCAGCGCGTCTCAGCACGTCTCAGCGTCGGCAGGAGCGCTGGTCGCGGGTTCGGCGGGGGGGACCGCCAGCGTCATGGTCAGGGTACCGACGGAGCCTGGAGGCACCATGGTCGTGCCCATGGTCTCCACCCACACGCCGCGTAGCTCGCCCCGGATCATCACCACGTGGTGACCCACGGCCACCCCGGGGATCTGGGTGCGCGTGCCGCGGAAGCGCTCGCGCAAGCTGCCGTCCACGTGCACGGAGATCTCGCCGTCGACGTCCAGCCCGTTGGAGACCACCAGCTCGATGACGCCAGGGCTCGTGGCGTCGGTCTGGGAGCGGGAGACCCTGTAAAGCTCGGCCAGGCTGCTCTGGAACTCCGCCACCCACCCTTGCGTCTCCTTCTCGACCACCTGGAGCACGCTGGTGCGCATCTCCTTCAGGCGCAGGAGCATCTGCTCGGCCTGGAGGCGCGTCGGCGGCTTTCCACCGAGCTTCACCTGGAGCAGCGCCCAGTCGATCTGGAACTCGGCGAGCGCGCGCTGGAGCGCGAAGGCGCTGCCGATGTAGCGCATCCACGCCGTGGACAGGCCGAAGAAGCGATCGATCGCGACGCACCCGGCAGCGAGCGCGAACCCGACATACCCGAGCTGCCCCATCTCGGGGCTGATCCACTCGGCGTTCAGATCGGCGACGCGGATCAGGGGGATGAGCCCTCCCAGGGTGACGAAGAGGATGGCCAGGAACCTGAGCACCTGCGAGAGGACCGCCCGGACGTTCTTGCGCGCCATGTACCAGGCGATGGTCTCCAGGGTCTTCGCCTGCACGTGGAGGTAGACCTTGCCCAGCGACGGGGCGAGATCGCGCTCCCCCCAGGGCAGATCGTCGAGCGCCGTCTCCATCAGGTCTCGCGCAGGTCGGGGCCTCACCATGTACTGCGTACCCTAATGCAGGGGCCTGTCGGCCCCTACGCTCCCGTTGGTCGCTACCCCCGTTGCCTTCCAGGACGTCGCGCCGAGGACCGAGGGCGGAGCTGGGGTCGTGTTGGCGCTGGCTCGGGGCTGTCGGCTTCCAGGCTCCGGGTGCTAGAGTCGCCGGGCGTGACTGATCTGGCCGGAAGGTGCGGCACTTGCGGGGCCTTCACCCGCGTCCACGAGCATCCCACCCTCGGGAAGGTCGGCGCGTGCGCCCTCGAGGTCTTCCCGCCGCCGCTCAAGGCGACCGCGACCTGTCCGCGTTACCGACCTCGCGGCGCGCCTGCCCCGCCTCCGCGGGCCCGCGCGGCAGGAGAGCCGAGGGGCAGGGGGGCCTCGGCTCCAGCGCCCGTCGTGCGCCGCGTGGCTTCCGCGACCGGCGCCTCCTCCGCGCCTGCCACCTCCACCACCTCCACCACCGCGCCCGCGCCGCGATCGGTCCTACCCACGGAGATCGACATCGACATGGACATCGACGAGTTTCGCCGCGTTCTGCGAGAGGTCCTCTCGGACGAGCTGGGTTTCGGCGCCTCGGCCGAGATGGGCAAGCGCTGGGAGGGGGGCGAGGTGGTGCTGCGCCCCGGCAAGGAAGGCACGGCGGAGAAGAAGGTCCCGCTCGACGTCTTCTTCCACAAGATCGTGATGATCCGCGACAAGCTCCGGGTCCTCGAGCAGCGCCTCAACGCGCACGACAAGCTCAGCGACGCCGAGAAGGTGCAGCTCCAGGCGTACATCACCGGGTGTTACGGGACGCTCACCACCTTCAACGTCCTCTTCGCCCGCAAGGAAGACGGCTTCTCGGGCGCCGCCGGCAAAGACGACGAGTAACCCGGCCCCGGAGGGAGGACGCCGACGTGGCACTGAAGCAGCTCACGCCCGAGCAGATCCAGACCATGTCCCTCGAAGAGAAGGACGCATGGTGGCTGAAGAACGTCTACCGCGGGGACATGCCCCAGCTCACCTGGCGTTCGGCCATCACAGGTATGGTGCTGGGCAGCTTCCTCTCGCTGACGAACCTGTACCTGGGAATGAGGACCGGGTGGTCGCTCGGGGTCGGCATCACCAGCGTCATCCTGGCGTTTGCGCTCTTCAGGGTCCTCTCGCGCCTCGGCCTCGGGCGGGACATGACCATTCTCGAAAACAATGCCATGCAGTCGATTGCGACGGCGGCAGGGTACGTGAACGCGCCGCTCTTCAGCAGCTTCGCGGCGTACTCCATGGTCACCATGACCGTGGTCCCCATGTACCAGGCGGTGGTGTGGCTCCTCTGCCTCGGCCTCCTCGGGATCCTCTTCGCGTTCCCGCTGAAGAAGCGGTTCATCAATGACGAGCAGCTCCCGTTCCCGGAGGGCATGGCCGCGGGGGTGGTCATGGATGCGCTGCACGAGAGCGACGAGAAGGAGGGGCTGTTCAAGGCCAAGCTTCTCGTGGGTGGAGCGCTGCTCAGCGCCTTCATCGAGCTGCTCCGCGACGGCAAGGTGATGCGCTACTTCTTCGGCGCGGAGGGCATCCCGGCGGGCTACGACGACGTGCTCAGGAAGTGGGGGATCGCGCCCACCTTGCGCGGCGTCCCGCTCAATGAGCTGACCATTCGCTGGGACACCAGCATCATCTTCATCGCCACGGGGGGGCTGATGGGGATCGGCGTCGGCGTCTCGCTCCTCCTCGGGGGCATCCTCAATTACTTCATCCTGGCGCCGCTCCTGATCGCGAACGGGATCATCGTCCCGTACGAGGGTGGCGGCTACGGCTTGCGCCAGATCTCGCTCTGGGCCCTCTGGGGCGGGGTGGCGTGCATGACCACCTCCTCGCTGTACTCCTTCTTCTCGCGCCCCAAGATCATCGTCGATGCTTTCCGCGGCTTCTTCGGCAAGGGGGTCGTCAAGCGGGACGTCCTGGAGCACATCGAGCTGCCCATCAAGGTGTCGGTGATCGGCGTCCCCATCGTCTCGCTGGTCCTGGTCGTGATCGGCCACGCCTGGTTCGGCATCTCGTACTGGCTCGGCGCGATCGCGGTGCCGATGGTCTTCATCTTCGCGCTCATCGCCGTCAACTCCACGGGCCTGACGGCGATCACCCCGACGGGAGCGCTGGGGAAGCTGACCCAGCTCACGTACGGCTTGCTGGCGCCGGGCAACATCACCACCAACGTGATGAGCGCCTCGATCACCGCGGAGGTCGCCAACAACGCCTCCAACCTGCTCATGGACATCAAGCCGGGCTACATGCTCGGCGCCAAGCCGCGCCACCAGGCCGTGGGGCACGTCCTCGGGGGAGTCGCGGGCCTCACCCTCTCGCTGCCGGTCTGGTACTTCGTCCTCATTCGCGGCGACATCAGCCTCTACGGGACCGAGGCCATGCCCGTCCCGGGGGCTGTCACCTGGCGTGCGGCCGCGGAGATCCTGATGAAAGGCCTCTCCTTCCTGCACCCCACGGCCAAGATCGCGGTCGTGGTGGGGGCGGTCCTCGGCATCGTCATCGAGGCGGTGAAGCACGCGACGAAGGGGCGCTTCTCGCTCTCGGCCGCGGCGATGGGGCTCGCGTTCCTGCTCAACTTCTCGGACATCTGGGCGATGTTCCTGGGCTCTCTCGGGTTCTGGCTCCTGCAGAACCGCGCGGTGAAGTGGCACAAAGGCAACGAGGAGCCCCCGACAGTCCCTGGCGAGCCGGCGTTGCCGCTCCTGCCCGGGCCGAAGCCCTGGTACGTGCTCGGCGCGGAGAACACCGAGACCATCTGCGCGGGGGTGATCGCGGGGGGCGCGCTGATGGGCATCTCGCTCGCGGTGCTGGGGGTGCTGGTGCTACCGGACGTGGCGCAGCTCCAGAGCGTCGGCGAGGCGTTCCGGAAGGTGCTCGGCGGAGGGCCGTAGGGGAGCGGCAGCAGGCGCTGGTGGGGGTGATGGAGCGGAGTGCGGGCCAGGCGCGGGCTACGGGAGCCGTGAGGCGTCGGCGAGGGTGGAGGCGGTGAGCGCGCGCTGGGCCTCGATGTAGTCGAGCTGGCGGCGGAGCGTGTCAAGGGAGGGGTGACCGCTCCGCAGCACGGCTTGCTTCACGCTCCGCACCACCTCCATGCCGGTCGGGCGCAGGGTGTGGAGGCCCATCGCGTTGCGGCCGGTGTAGTCGATGAGCGCGGCTTCCCAGCCGGCGTCGAGGCCGGCGTCGCGGGTGGCGCGCGGGAGGGCGTCGAGCATCTCGGCGATGGAGCCCTGGGCTTCCCAGAGGCGGAAGGCGGCGCTGCGGAACACCCGGTAGGCGCGCAGGAACGTGGTGCCTGGGGCATCGCTCGCCATCTCGGGAGGGGCGGAGAGCTCCACGTTGGGGGGCCAGGGGCGCAGGTGGTCGTGGGCGTGGAAGATCTCGTGCATCACGTCGAGCTGGTCGCGCGGGGAGAGGCGGTCGACGTGGGCGAGGCCCTCGGGGCGGGTGAGAGGCCAGAGGACGAGGGCCGCGAGGGCGCTCACCTGGCCCCAGTCGTCGCGCCGGCCGTGGTCCACGAGGTCGAGGACCACCTCCCGGCCGCCGTCGAGGAAGAGGAGCAACCAGGTGCGGCCGCCGTACTCCAGGGCGAGGCGCTGTCGGAGCTGGGCGCCTGCGTCGCTGTCCCAGCGCACCTGTGCGAGCGCCTCGCGGCCTGCTTCGCGGGCGGCCTCCGCGCGCGCGAGGGCCGCGGTGGAGAGGCGCCGCTCTCCGGCGAGGGCCATGTCGACGCCGGTCGAGGCGCCGAGCGCCGCGAGGCAGGCGTAAGCCATGAGCCGGTCGGCGAGGTCCTCGCCGTGGCTGAGGATCTCGGCTTCGGAGAGGACACTTGCCATGCGCTCCAGGTGCCTCGGCGTCGGCTGTCGCCGCGGCTCGCCGACGAGCCATCCAGAGCCGGTCGCGACGTCGACGGCGACCGGGATGAGCGCGGCCATGCGCACGACGTAGGCGCACGTCCTGCCCTGGTTGCCGAGCATCGGGTCCTCGTCGTCGCTGCCGCCGGGCGGGGCCACGGCGCGGGAGGCGTAGAGGGGGAGGGCGCCCGGGTAGCGGTCCTGGTTCGGGGGCATGCCGGCGAAGAGGGTGGGTCGCGCGCTGTCCGCCGAGGCGCGGGGGCGGGGCGTCGTGGGGGTCGAGCCGAGGCTCTGTGTTCCGAGGCTTTGCGTGCTGGCTGCGGCTGGCGGGAGAAGCGCTCCGGGGGCGGCCGTGCCGGGAGCGCCGGAGAAGCCCTGGGCGAGCGCGGCGCGAGGGGCAGCGGCGGGGCTGCTGGCGAGCCCGTGGGCACGGGCGTAGGCCTCGACGAGGTCTTCCGGGGAGAACCGCACGCCACCCGGGGCGGCGGCCTTGCCGCTCGTCAGGTCGTGCTCTCCGTCGTCGTCGAGGGCGACGGGGGCGATGTGCGCGGCGCCATCGGCCATGAGGCCGCCGTAGAAGCGCAGGGCGATGGCCTGGCGCTGCCCGGCGTCGTGGGCGGTGGCGGCCACGAGCTGCGCGATCTGCTCGCAGGAGCCGCCGCCTTCGAGGAGGGCTTCGGCCACCAGGCCTCCGGGCTGGCCGTAGTAGCGCAGGTCCTCGAACACCTCCGCGGCCGCCTCGCGCAGGGGGAGGCGCTGCAAGGCTTCGCGCATCGCGGTGAGCCGTGACGCGTAGCGCGCTTCGGCGTCGGCCATGTCGAGGGGTTGCCCGAGCGCTTCGGCCTCGATCGCGCTGGCGCGCAGCAGAAAGCGGCCCAAGGCCAGGCGGCCGCCGCGGAGTTCGGCGCGCGTCTCGGTGAGCAGGGCCGCGCGGGCTTCCTGGGCGTGCGCCACGCGCGCTGCGCCTGCGGCGCGGCTCTGGGCTGCGTGGGCGAGGCCGGTGGTGGCCAGGAGGGAAGCCTCCCCGGAGCGCGCGTCCGGCTCGGCGAGCGCCTGCGTGCTGGCTGCGTGTGGTCTCACGCCGGCGAGGCCGATCGTGTGGAGGATCAGCGAGGCAGCAGCGGCGAGGGCCAGCGGGCGGCGCACCCGGAGAGAGTAACCCCGCGAGGCGCGAAGTTCCCGGCCATCTCAGCCCGGCAACTGGGAGGTGGAGCGGAAGCCGAAGCCTGACACCAGGTTCACGAGGCGGTCGGCGATGCCGATGCCGCGCGCCTGGAGCTGCGCCCTGTCGCGGGCGACGACGCCGATGCGGCGCATCCACGCGAGTTCGTCCTCGCTCAGAGGGCCGCGGTCGAGCGCGCGCAGCGCCTCGTCGAGCTGGTCGCCGTTCTTCGGGGCGGTGTAGCAGGCGTCGATGTTCGGGTTGGAGAGCACGAAGCGGTAGCAGTCCGAGCCGGTCGGGATTTCCTCGCCCACGGGCACGTTGGCGCGGTCGAGGAGCTGGCCCCAGGAGGTGGCGGTGTAGGCGACGATGCCGGGGCGCGGGTCGGGCAGGTGGGGGAAGACATCACGGTCGGCGCCCGGGTGGGCGGCGTTGTAGCGCAGCATCAGGTGGTCGACGCGGGGGTCGGCGGCGAGCTTCTTGAAGGTGGGGCGGTGGTGGCACGAGACCATCACGGAGCGCGCGCGGCCGAGGCGCACTTGCTCGGCGGCGGCGTCGAGGATGTGCTCCTGGGGCGGGAGGTTCCACCACCCGAGCAGGAGGACGTCGGTGTGATCCAGGGAGAGGGCGCGGAGCGCTTTGTCCAGCGACTTGCCGACGCCGGAGGCGCTGCGGGCGTAGGTCTGGATGACCAGGGTCATGGAGGCGCGGTCGCGGTCGCCGATGCGCTTGACGGCCTGACCGAAGTCCCTGGTGCGGGACGAGCCCCAGTAGATGAGGTTCACGCCGCGCTCGTGGGCGCGCTCCACGTCGCGGCCCGAGAGGCCGTAGGCCGCAGCGATTCCGAGCGGGCACACCGTGAGATCCGTGCGGCCGAGGCGCACGGGGGTCCAGGAGCAGGTCATGCAGTTCCTCCGCGCCCTCCGTGCCATGGTGCTCGGACGAGGTCCAGGGGCGGGAGAGCACGGAGAGACGGGCGCATGGACGCGTGGGAGGGACGCGACGCTCCCGGGTCGGGTTGCGCGCCAGGATGGAGGCGTTACAGCAAGGAGACATGCGTCTCGCGCTCCTCCCCGCCGCGATGGCGGTCGCTCTCTCGGGCGGTTGTTCGCTGCACCGCGCTTCCGCCGAGGAGGGGAACACCCGCGGCGTGACGAGCCCGGGTGCTCTGGCGGCGCCGCCGGCGCCGGCGGCGAGCACGGCAGGGGTCGAGCTGCCAGCGCCACTCCGACTGCTCGCGCCGCCCGCAGCGAGCGTGTCGGATCCGCTCGCTGCGTCAGGTGCTTCAGGCGCTTCAGGCGCGGCAGGCGCGGCGGGTGCGCCCGTGGGCCCGGGGGAAGCGGGGGCTGCGGGGCAGACCGGGAACCCGCTCTCGCGCATGTTCGACCGCGAGACGCGCCCGGCGCGGCAGTGGGCCTACATCTCCACGGCGGCGGGGGAGACCTGCCGCGAGGCGCTCAAGGCGACGGGGGCGAAGTTCAGGGTCCTGCCGGACGTCACCAAGCCGAACCGCAACGGCTGCGGGGTGCCCCACGGGGTGCTGCTCACGCGGGGGCCCACGGGCATCACCTACAGTCCGCCCATCCAGGTGGATTGCTCGTTTGCGCTGCGGCTCCCGGAGGTCGAGCGCATCCTGCAGGAGGAGGCGAAGGAGCACCTCGGGGCGGAGCTGTCGCGCGTGGTCACGCTGGGCAGCTATGCGTGCCGGCCGGTGGTGGGGCGGCTGGCCGGGAGGAGCGGGGGCATCAGCGAGCACTCGTTCGGGAACGCCGTCGACATCGCGCGGTTCGAGCCGAAGCGGGGTCGGTCGGCGAGCGTGATGCGCGACTACCAGTCCGGGGAGGAGCCGAAGACCGAGCCGACGCGGTTCCTGCGCGACGTGGTGCGGCGCCTGCGGGGCGAAGGGGCGATCCGCCGGGTGCTGGGGCCCGACTTCGACGCGAGCCACCGCGACCACCTGCACCTCGACCAGGGGACGCGTTGGTGGCAGTAGCGAGGGGCGACTCGGGCTACCTTGGCGCGATGAACGAACACCCGGATGCAGCTTTGCTCCACCGCATTGAGCGGTTCCTCGACGCCGTGCCGCGGGACCAGGGGCGCGTCGAGCCGTACGGGCCGCTGACCCTCTTCGTCCAGAACTCCAGCTCCATCCCTCTCTACGGGCGCCCCACGCTGGGCGCGACGGAGGTGCCCACGGTCGCGGACGTCGAGGCGGTGCGGGCGCGCCAGCGTGCGCTCGGCGTCCCGGAGGCGCTGGAGTGGATGCACGAGATCTGCCCTGGGCTGCTCGCGGTGGCCGAGGCGGCGGACCTCTCGGTCCAGCGCGTCCCGCTCATGGTCCTCGATCCGGCGCGGCTCCCTGCGGCGTCCGGTCCGGACGAGGAGCAGGTGCGCGTGCTCCACCCGGACAGCCCGGATTTCGCGGTCGGCCTGGGCCTCTTCCGCGCGGTGGCCACGGTCGGGTTCTCCACGGGCGGGACCGCCACCGGGCAAGAGGGTCCTGCGGCACGCGACGCGGCGTATGCGCCCATTCCGGACGCAGAGGCGATGCGCGCGCGGGTCCGCGAGGGACGGGCAGCCTACGCCCTCGCCGGCGAGGGGCCCGACGGCGTGCTCGCCGGGGGGGCTTACCAGCGCGCGGGCGATGTCGCGGAGATCGTCGGCGTGGCGACCCTGCCCGCAGCGAGGCGGCGCGGGCTGGGGGCGGCCGTGACTGCGGCGCTCGCGCGGTGGGCCCTCGCCGACGGCGTCGGGCTGGTGATTCTGTCGGCGGGCAGCGAGGACATTGCGCGTATCTATGGTCGCCTCGGCTTTCGTCAGGTCGGGACATCCTGCATTGCCTGTCCGAAGCCCGCCGGCGCCGACGCCGACGCCGACACCAAAGAATAGCAGGGACAGCGAGAGAGCGCGCTCGCGTGCGCGTGACGGCCGGGTGATGTGCGCGTGATGCCCGGAAGTCACCGCGGGAGCGCGCGTGGCTTGACGGTTGCCGCGCTGGCCTCACGGATTGCATGACGCGCGGCACGTCGCCGCGCATCCAACTCCAGGAACACCATGCGAAGCACCATGAAGGTGGGGATGGCGCTGTCTCTGTGGCTTGCCTGCGGCTGTGCCGCGCCCGACGACCCGTGGGAACGGTCGGGAGAGGTGGAGCCGGGATACCCTGGCGTGGAGGCCACGGTCACTGCGGGAGGCGAAGGAACAGCGGTGGGGGAGGAGCCAGGGGCGGGGGAGGAGCCGGGGAACGAGGCTGTGCAGACGCCAGGGAGCCTCGTCGGCCCGGGCATCCCCATCAAGAAATGTCCGGCGAAGACGGGGAAATTCGTCGCGCTCACCTTCGACGACGGACCGAGCCCCTTCACGGACCGCCTGCTCGGGTACCTGGCGGACAAGGCAGCGCCTGCCGCGTTCTTCCTCAAGGGCAAGAAGCTCGCGGACAACTTCACCGGACATGCGGAGCACCGCGCCCGCGTGGCGCGCATCGCGGCCGCCGGCCACGAGATCTGCAACCACACCTTCTCGCACAGCGGCCTGGTCGGCCCCTCCGAGGCCGCGGTCAGGGCCGACATGCTCGACGCGGAGGACCTGATCGCGGACGTCACCGGTCGCCGCACGCGGTGCATGCGCCCTCCCTACGGGGACCACAACCCGGCGGTGCTCTCCATCCTGGAGGACCTCGACTACCGGGTGATCATGTGGAGCCTCAACACGGATGACTGGAAGTACGCGAGCATCGAGTACCCGAACGATCTGAGCATCCCCAAGATGCTGGATCTGGTGACGAAGACCCTGCAGCAGGGGGCCGATCCGCTGATCCACATCCAGCACGACGCGGAGGACTCGGAGCCCTCGGTGGACGCGGTGCCTCAGGTCATCGACGCGATCCGCGCGCAGGGGTACACGCTGATCTCGCTCTCCGAGTGCCTCGGGGAGCCCATCGACGTCGCGGCCGACTGATCTGCCGACCCGGGACGGGCAGTGACGCCGCGGCTCGCGGCGGCCGCAAGGAGGTGCACCCTGCGGGGATGGGCGCTCAGTCGCCGACGAGCACCGTCGGCGCGCCCGCGACCACCACCCCGCCGTGCGCCGTGGGGTCACCCTGCCTTGCTGCCGGCTTGTCGTGGAAGAGCACCGTGCCCGAGCCGGCGGCGATGGTGTCGGGCGGTCCGACGCAGACGCAGGTGTCGCCCTGCACGGCGGCGGGCAGATCTTCGAGGAGCACCGTCGGCTCTCCTGGACCCTGCACCGCGCCGCCCACGCGCGGCACGGGGGGGCTCCCTGGCGTCTGGGCAGGGCAGGTGTGCATGTCCGTCAGCCGTGCGCCAGGTTTCACGGATCCTCCCTAGGTTACGAAGACCCGTTCTTCGGGGAGGAGCGCGAGGAGGACGGGGAGCGCGAGGAGGTCGCGGCGTGAGCCCCGCGCTCGCCGGGCGCGTCGTCGGTGGGAGCGCGCGTGGACGCCGCGGCTGGCAACACGCCCGAGCGACGCCCGTCACGGCGCCGTCACACAGGCGCTGTGGAGAGGCCTCTGGCAACACGTTCGAGCGAGGCTCGTCACGAGGACGCCACACACACTTCTTCATGACTCCCGGGAAACGCATCTGAGCGTGAGCCGTCACGGAGACGCCATGATCGCGGCTTAGTCCTGGCACGAGCTGGTGACGGAGAACCGCGCTGGCCCTCCCCGATGCACACCTCCGCATGGTCACGACGCATGGGCATCGCCGCGGCGCTGTCCTGTGCCCTCCTCTCCCGCACCGCACTCGCGCAGCCCGCTGGCGCGAGCGTCACCCCTTCCGCCTCGGCGCCTGCAACGAGCACCGCCCCCCCGCCGACGCCTGCGCCGGCCCCAGACGCGCCTGCGCCGGTGACGCTCGGCCTCCCCGCGGCGAACTCCGCGCCCGACGTGGCGCCTGGCGCGAACGCCGGAGCAAATGCCGGAGCGCCGCCCGCCGCGTCGCCCGCCGCGTCGCCTGCGCCGAAGGACAAGCCGAGCACCTTCTCCGCCGTGCAGAGCTCCCTCAAGGGCTGGTTCGAGCGCATCCAGCTCCGCGGCTACACCCAGGTCCGCTACAACCAGATCGGCGAGACCAACGAGAACCTGCGCAACATCCAGGGCGACCGGTCCATCGGCGGTGACGGAGGCTTCCTCATCCGCCGGGCCCGCCTCATCCTCCAGGGCGACGTCCACGATCACCTCTTCATCTACCTGCAGCCCGACTTCGCCACCATCGTCGGCGACCAGCTCCACGTCCCCACGCTGCGCGACTGGTATGCGGACGTCACCCTCGACGAAGCCAAGGAGTTCCGCTTCCGCGTCGGCCAGTCGAAGGTCCCCTTCGGCTTCGAGAACATGCAGTCCAGCTCGAACCGGGCGCCCTTCGACCGCGCCGACGCCACGAACGGCACCTTCAAGGACGAGCGCGAGCTCGGCGTCTTCTTCTATTACGCGCCGGCCCGGATCCGCGCCCTGTACCGGGACCTCGCCAATGCCGAGATGAAGGGCTCCGGCGATTACGGCGTGGTCGCCCTGGGGGCCTTCAATGGCCAGGGCGCCAACAAGCTCGAAAAGAACGCCACGCCTCACGTCATCGCCCGCGTCACCTATCCCTTCGAGATCGGCGGCCAGATCCTCGAAGCCGGCGTCGCCGCCTACCACGGCCTGTACGACGTCAGCACCAGCGACGAGGTGACGGTCGACGGCAGCATGCGTGACGTCCGCGCCATCGGCTCCCTCGTCCTCTATCCGCGCCCCATCGGCCTGCAGCTCGAATACACCATCGGCCGCGGCCCCGAGCTGGTCGGGAGCCGCATCGAGGAGCGCTCGCTGCACGGCGGCTACGCCCTCGTCTCCGCGCGCATCCACGACTTCACGCCCTACGCCCGCGTCTCGCTCTACCGGGGCGCCCGCAAGTTCGAGACCGACGCCCCGCGCTACAAGGTGAACGAGGTCGAGCTTGGCGTGGAGTGGCGCACCTTCAAGGCCCTGGAGCTGACCGCCGCGTACGCCTTCGCCGAGCGCACCTTCCCGGAGCCGCCGTACCAGCAGGAGAGCGGCAGGCTCTTGCGCCTCCAGGTCCAGTTCAACTACTGACCGAGCCGCTTTCCCACGCGGCGCATGGCGTAGGTGACCGCCTTCTGCAGGGTCCCCTGCGAGGCCAGCGCGTCCAGGTCCACCCCGAGATCCAGCAGCGAGCGCGACGATCTCGGGCCGAGCCCCGTGATCACCACCTCCGCCCCGAGCAGGCGCACCGCGAGCACCGTCCGGTGCAGGAAAGGCGCGAAGCCCGTGGGGTCTCCCGTGGCGCCGGTGACGTCGACGATCACCACCCGCGCGCCGCTCTGGTGCACCCCGGCGAGCGCCGCGTCCATCATCTGCCTGGACCGCGCCACGTCCACGGCTCCGACGAGCGGCATCACCGCCACCTCGTCCGTGATGGGAAGGAACGGCGTCGACAGCGCTTCGAGGTGCGCCTGCGCGTCCACCCCCGGATGCCGCGCTTCGATCGCCTCCGCCAGCGCCGGCGCCCCCCAGCGCCTGAACCCCGCGCAGGCCTCCCCGAGGTAGGCGCGCCCCAGCCGCGCCCGCCCTCGCCCCAGGTGGTAGGTCGCCGCGCGCTCGCACGCGATCGCCTCGACCTGCGTGAACCTCCCGCGCTCCGCCGCGGCGATGGCCTGATCGTACCCGTCGAGCGCGGCTTCGTGATCGCCGAGCAGCCGCGCCCTCTCCGCGTCGAGGAGGAGCCGCCGGGGCTCGAAGCGTTCGGCGCAGCCTGCCGCCCAGCCTGCGAAGCGGACCTCGATCGCCTCCATCGCCGCCAGGTGCTCGGCCCGCGCTTCGGCCTCTGCCTCCGGGCAGAGCGCAGCCCGCGCGAGGTGCGCATAGAACGCGACCTTGGGTGCCACGATGCTGTCCTCGCTCTCGGGTCGCTGGTGCATCTGACGCATCTGGCGCATCTGGCGCATCCATTCCTCCGCCGCGAGCGCCGCTGCGAGTGCGCGTGCAGCGTCGCCCTGGAGCCACGCGAGCATCGCCTTCATCGCCAGGGTGCAGGCGCGCGTGAAGGCCCGGCCCGGTCCCTCCACGGTGGCCCTGAACGCCTCCTCGTCGAACCCCGCGCCGCTCAGGGTGTCCGGGCCGGGCATCCTGCGCCGCAGGCGGGCGACGAACTGCCGCGTCATCGCCAGGAACGGGAGCCCTCCCGGCTCGCGGAGCTGCTCCGGCAAGGCGATGGCCTGCGCAGCTTCCGCGTCGATCTCGTCCAGGCCGTCGCCGCGGCCGAGGCGCACAAGGACCGCGGCAGCGTACGGGTGGCGGGGTTGCGCGGCGCCTCTCCCCTCGACAGGGTCGCGGTTTGCTGGAACCACGGCGGACGACGTCTCGCGGTGCAAGGCGAGCCCTGCACCCTCAGCGAGGTGCTGAAGCGAGAAGTGATCCGAAGGCGGCACGATCCTGCTCCGCCCCCCCCGGTGCAGCTATACCAAGGCACGCACGGCGGGGGCGGGCTCTTCTGGACATACGATCGTCCGTGCTCGCGGCGAGATGTGTCCGGATGAAAACGCTGCACGACCGGACGCTTCCTGCGCTGCGACGGAGCCCACCTCCCCCGGCGCCTGACCTCCCGTCCTGCGTTCCCTGAAGTGCTTTCTGGGCGTGCCCCCGATGACACATCGCATTCACGAGAGGCCGTGTCCTCGCGCCCTTGACGCTACCCCCGCCGGCTGCACGAACCCCCCACCGTGCCCACCGCATCCAGCAAGCCCACCACCCGCGCTCCGTCGCGCGCCACCTCCTCCCCCTTCTGGCGCTTCCCCTTCTGGCGCAAGGCGGCGCTGACCGCTGCTCTCGCGACCTCTGCTGCTGGCCTCCTCGGCGCCGCGAGCGGCTGCTCCACCGAGGACGCCACCGCGGGCGAGCGCGCTCCCGCCCAGCGCAGCCCCACGGCCGGAGGAGCCGTCGCTTACGCGAGCGCCGCTCCGGAGAAGATCACCACCCCGCCTCCCGCGTCGGGGACCGGCGTCCGCATCAAGACCTGCCCCGCGCGCCAGGGCAAGGTCGTGGCCCTGAGCTTCGACGACGGGCCGAGCCCCTACACCGACAGCCTCCTCGCCATCCTCAAGGAGAAGAAAGCGCCTGCCGCCTTCTTTCTCAAGGCCAAGAAGCTCGCCCGGGATTTCCCCAAGTACGAGGACTACCGCGCCCGCGTGAAGCGCATCGCGGAGGCAGGACACGCCGTCTGTAGCCACACCTTCTCGCACAGCGGCCTGGTCGGGCCTCACGTCACGGAGGCGACGATCCGCGCCGACATCACCAAGGCCGAGGACCTCATCGCCGACATCACCGGCCGCCGCCCCAAGTGCCTGCGGCCCCCCTTCGGCGACACCGACGACCGCTCCCTCGCGATCCTGAAGGAGTACGGCTACCAGGTCATCCTCTGGAACCTGAACACCGACGACTGGCGCTTCGCCAGCTCCGACCGGAAGAAGGACTTCGACCCGCCCCAGATCCTGGCGCTCGTGCAGAAGACGCTCGCAAAGAGCCAGGGCCCCTTCATCCACATCCAGCACGACTCGGAGGAGTCCGAGGCCTCGATCAAGATGGTGCCGCAGGTGATCGATTACCTGCGCGACCAGGGCTACACGACCATCTCCCTCCAGGAGTGCCTCGGGCAGCCCATCGACATCCCCAGGTGAGGCGCGAGGTGATCGCGAGGTGAGTTCAGCTCAATCGTCAAGCCGGAGCCGCTCCTTGAATCGCGCCCACTCCGCCGCGACCGGGCGCTCAGCGGAGCGCTCACGGGTGAGCCAGGCGTCCTTGAAGGCGCGCGCCTGTCTCAAGAGCTCGCGGTCGGCGAGCCGTGGGCCTTCGATACCCGCGAGCATGTCCCAGACCCTCGCTGCCCGCTCCGCGGAGGCATCGTTCATCCGGGCGGCGAGCTCACGCAGCGAAATCAGAGGTGCGACCGCGCCGAGGGGACGGGTCATCGGCAGGAGATCGACCAGCGCGGCCGGATCGACGGCAAGCCATTCACGCTCGGAAACCGCCGAGAGGAGCCAGCGATCTTGCGAGCACAGAACGAGGCCTTCCGAGGAGGAACGCGCCCGATCATCGAGCCACGCCGCGACACGTCGATCGTGATCGAGCACGATCTGCGGTCGCGCGGGCTCCTCTTTCAGGGCAGCGCCGTCGGTGAACGTCACCCGGTTGATCTCGATCTGGTACTGCCGGAGGAGCGTGGTCAGCGCCCGTTCGATCTTGCGGAGCGTCATCTGGAAGTCGTCATTGCGTTCCCAGCCGTCGGGCAAGCCGAGATCGTGCAGAAACTCCTCGAAACCTGCTGGTGTCGCCGCCTCTTGCCGGGCCTCGGCCACGGCGTGGTAATGGGCCACGAAGAAGTTCTCGGAACGGGCGAGCCCCGGTTCGCCCGCGAGCGTCGCATAGTCGCGTGCGGCCGCGATGAGGTGGGCTGCCATCTCCTCCAGGTAGAGGTGCGGCACGACGATCTTGACCCCCCGTTCAACGAGCAGCGTGTGGAGTTCGAGCGCGACCTCGGACGTCACCCACCCCTCGGCCATGCGATCGAGCTTCGCGCAAAGCATCGGCATCGCCACGGAGGTGTCCAGCATCACTTCGATGCGATCGCGTCCTGTGAGCGCTCTCGCGAGCTCACCGAGCTCTCGCCTCGTCATCTGCACGAACAGCTCGGCAGACGCAAGCGCGCGGCCATAGACAGAGCGGCTGGCGACGTCGATGATCGCGCGAAGGGCATCGCGCGCGGTCCCGCCTTTCGGCTTGAGCATTTCCGCGAGTCGGCGCTCCGCCGCGTTGAAGCGCACGGCGGCATTGCGCTGGTCTCCAGGGAGGCGTTCAGCGACGCTCCGGCGAAGCAGGAAGCCCAAGTCGTCGAAGATTGCGTCGACGGCTTCCTGGCGACGCTCTGGGGGTTGCACCCGCTTTTCGAGCGCCGCCACGCAATCCTCCCGTAGCCGCTCCTTCGCCAGCGCACCCGCGTCCCACTCGCCTTGAACGCGCCGCACGAGGTCAGCGCTCGGCCGCACGCGTCCCTCCTCCTGGATCGCGTCGCCGCTGGTGACGAGCGCCGTGAGTTCCTGACGCAACAAACCCCGCAGGTGCTTCTCGCCTCCGAGCCTGGCGAGCGCTCGGTCGAGCACCTCCTCCTTGTCCGCGGGTTCGCGTGCATGGACGAGGCTCACCGCGAGCACACTCCGGGCGACCTCTTTGCGGAAGGAGCCGCTCTCGTCGTGGAAGAACACGAACGCCAGCTGCGCCTCATCGGCGACGCTCGGAGGGTTGTCTGCTCCAGCGGCAGGGGACTCAGGGAGGTGAGCCCGGAGCGAAGCGAAGACGGCGGGATCCCGAAGGGCCACCGTCGCGATCGCGCGCGCATCGATGATCTCCACGAGGATGCCATGGGAGACCTCAAGATCCACCTTCTGCTGGCGTACAGCATCCTCGGTCGGTGTCTGGGCGCACATGAAGAACAAGCGGCGCGCGGGGGCGTCCTGCACCGCGCGCTTGTTCACGTCCTCGAGCAGCTTGGCGTGCCACTTGACCGAGCGTCCCGAATGGAACTGTACCGGGATGCGTCCAGTTGGCGTCTCGGAGATCTTGATCCAGGCATCGGCCCCGCCGTCGTCGGTACCGTCGGTGACGATGACCTCACGCTGATAGAGAGCGCGCAGTGCGAGCGCGCCGACCGTCTTGAAGGCCGACGGCCCCAGCACGTTCTTGATCAGCTCTGTCCAGTCTTCAAGCTGCACATGCGAAGTCTATGGTGCTGTGCCGCAGGCTTCAATCTTCGCCGCGGCCGTTTCCCCGCATCCGGACGTGACAACGATGCTCGTCCCGAGCCAGCCGCGGGTCCTCGTGCTGGCGTCCTGAGCCTCGCTCAGCGCACCACTTCTTTCAGCACGTCGATGAACGCCCGCAGCCCCGCGGGCACGTGGCGCCCCGCCGGGTAGTAGAGAAACAGGCCCGGAATGGGCGGGCACCAGTCGCTCAGCACGGTGACCAGCTTGCCGGCGTCGAGATGCGGCTGCGCGGTCGGATCCGGCACGAAGGCGATGCCCAGCCCGTCGACGGCGCACTCGGCCATCAGCTCGGTGTGGTCGAGGGTGAGGGGACCGGGAACCTCCACGCTCAGCTCCTGGCCGTGCTTCTCGAACTCCCAGCGATAGAGCTTGCCGCTCGGCATGCGCATGCGGATGCAGGCGTGGTGCTGGAGATCGTCGGGGGTCTGCGGCGTCCCGTGCTTCGCGAGGTAGGCCGGTGACGCGACCGCGAGGAAGCGCATCTCCTCGCGGAGACGCACGGCGATCATGTCCTTCGGCAGCGCCTCGCCCAGCCTGATCCCCGCGTCGAAGCCACCCTCGACGATGTCGACCAGCTTGCCTTCCGTGACCAGGTCGAGCGCCATCTCGGGATACCGATCGAGGAAGGTGGGGACCACGGTCCTGAGCAGGATCTGCGCTGCCCCCTCGCTGGCGTTGATGCGCAGCGTGCCGCTCGGGCGCGCGCGGAAGGCGTTGACCTCTTCGAGCGCGCGGTCGAGGTCGCGGAGCACGGGCTGGAGGTGGGCCACCAGGCGTTCCCCGGCCTCGGTGGTCGAGACGCTCCGGGTGGTGCGGTGCAGCAGGCGCACGCCCATGTTCCGCTCCAGCGTCCGCATCATGTGGCTGAGCGTCGAGGGAGATAGCCCAAGCCCGTCTGCGGCCTTGCGGAAGCTGCGGTGCGTGACGATGGCCGCGAACGCCGTCAGGTCCGCGAGCGAAGGTCTGGCCATTCGTGGGTACCTTTCACGAGGTCATGCCGGATCCACGGGATAGTCTCAGGAATCGAGGCGCCTATGTTCTCCGAGATGCGCCGCTCCGGCGCTCCTCGAAAGGCTCCTCCCATGTCCAGGACCTGGTTCATCACGGGCACCTCCTCCGGCTTCGGCCGAAGCCTGACCGAGAAGCTCCTCGACCGCGGCGATCGCGTGGCGGCTCACGATGGGCAGCACGGCCTACGCCTCGGTCCGCGCCGCCCTGGTGAGCAGGCTGGCCGACCTCAACGCCCAGAAGGAGATCGCCCTCGCGACCGACGTCGACGACTGAGGTGCCGTCCCTCGTCGTCCCTCGTCGTCCCTCGCCGCCCGCCGCCCGCCGCTCGCCGCTCCCCGCTCCCCAGCACGATTCGTGACAGCCGCGCCTAACCCCGGGTAGGCTTCGTAGTTTGCACGACGATCCCCCGACCTCCTCCGGAGAAGAGGAAGAGGAGACCCCCACGAAGCCCGGCGAGGAGCCATTCGTGCCTCCGGAGCGCGTGACCGTCGAGATCCTCGACGCCCTGGTCCAGCCCTGGATGGCCGACAAGACGATGTGGGACGGGCTGGACAGCGCCTCCCTGGAGGATGTTCAGCAGCTCGCGGAAGCCCTCGCCGGGGCCTCGCCCTACGTGACCGCGTTCGATTTCCTGGCGGGCCTGGCGAACAGCGCCTACGCACCTCCGGATCCCTATGCCTGGGCCGAGGTCTGGCAGGACGGCGCCTGGGTATCGGCCATCGAGCTGTGTTCCATGGGCAACAACGACGAGGACACCTTCGCGCCCGTGTGGCCCGGCAGCCCGGAGTATGGCTATGCCAAGGGATGGTCCGGGGTGCGGGTGACACCGGACATGCGCATCCGCACTACTATCCTCGATGAGGACTTCTCGGAGCACGACTCCATCGGCGTCGTGGACCTCAACTACGACGACGTGATCGCCGCCTTGAAGGCAAAGGACGTCCTCCCCATCCGGGTGGACAACCAGGGCCAAGGGCAGGTGCTCTTCCTGAGCATCTCGGTCCTCCCCGAGTAATCGGGCTCTCCTCACCACACGCCGACCACCGCTCACCCGCACGCGTCTCCGCTACCCTGGAGGGCGAGCGGGGCTTGCTGTCAAGCTGCCGGTCGTCCACGCGTGCCGCACAGCCGAGGCGGCGCAGACGAGGGCGGTGCCGAGCCGCCGGTCAAGAAGTCGATCAGCCCGTGCGGCGCGTTGTCGTCGTCGAAGCAGAGCGCGTGGGTTTTCGCGGCCTCGGCGGCGGCCTTCGCGCTCCGGATGAACATGGCTTCCTCGTACTCCGCGAGCGCGGCTTCGAGGTCGCCTCGGTGCGCGGCCATGGCCTTGCCGAGTTCGGCGCCGTCGTACATCGCGAAGTTGGCGCCCTCCCCGTCGGGCGGCATCAGATGCGCGGCGTCGCCGAGAAGAGTCACACCGGGCACACGCTTCCACCGATGTCCGGTCGGGAGCGCATGGAGCGTTCGGGGGATGAGGTCTGTCTCGCCGTCGGTGATCAGCGCGGTGAGCTCTGGTGCCCAGCCGTCGAACTCCGCCGCGACTCGCGCCTTCGCCGCCGTTGGCTTGGCGAAATCGATGCCCGCGATCCACTCCTTCGGCTTGGTGAGCGCGACGTAGGTGTGCAGGACGCCGTTGGTCTCGCGGTGGGCGATGATGCCCTTACCTGGCGCGAGCGCGAGCATGGCCCCGCCTCCGACGACCTTTGCGCTGGCCGGGTGGCGCGCATCGGCGTCGAGCAGGTACGTCTCGATGTACGAGGTGCCGACGTACGCGGGCTTCACGTCGGACACCAGCGGCCGGATCCTCGACCAGGCGCCGTCCGCACCGACCACGAGGCGCGTGGTCACGGCCGACCCGTCCGCGAACGTCAGCTCGTGCTGCCCGTCGCCGAGCGGGTGGATGGCCGTGACCTTGCGCCCCCAATGGACGGTGCCGCGAGGAAGCGCGTCGAGCAGGATGCGCCGCAAATCGCCGCGATGCACCTCGGGGCGACCGCCGCTGCCGTCGTCGGGCTGGTCGAGAAGGACCGTGCCGTGCGGGTCGAGCACCCGCGTAGCCTCGCCGCCTTCATGGATGATCCGGCGGAATTCGTCGAACAGTCCCGCCGCCTTCAGCGCGAGCTGTCCGTTGTAGGCATGGATGTCCAGCATGCCGCCCTGCGTGCGCGCATCCGCAGACGCCTCGGCCTCGTAGACGGTGGCGGCAATGCCGTGGACGTGCAGCACGCGAGCGAGCGTCAGCCCGCCGAGGCCAGCGCCAATGATGGTGATGGGAGTCATCGTGCTTCCTTTTCGAGGTGGAGACCTCTCGGCGACGCCGCCATCGGGTCTCTGGAACGGCGTTCCAGAGGTCAATCTGGAACGCCGTTCCAGATATGTCAAGATGGCGCCATGGCGAAGGCAACGCGCGGGTCGGAACGACGTGAGGGGGCGCTCTCACGCGAGCGGATCGTCGACGCGGCGATCGAGCTGCTCGATGACGAGGGCGAGCATGGGTTGACCTTCCGCGCGCTCGCCACGCGGCTGGCGACTGGCCCCGGCGCGATCTACTGGCACATCGCGAACAAGAGCGAGCTGCTCCTCGCCGCCAGCGACGCCGTCGTCGCCCGCGCGATGGGCGAAGTCCCCGCCTCCGCGACGCCGCACGAAGCGATCCGCAGGATCGCCATCGGCGTGTTCGACACGATCGATGCGCATCCGTGGGTAGGCGCGCAGCTCTCCCGCGCTCCGTGGGAGACTGCAACGCTGCAGATCTTCGAGCGCATCGGGCGCCAGGTCCAGGCGCTGGGGGTTCCAGGCGGCGCCCAGTTCACGTCGGCGTCGGCGCTTCTGAGCTACATCATCGGCGTGAGCGTCCAGAATGCCGCGAACAGCCGCCTGCTCGAGCCGTCCGTGGACCGCGCTGACTTTCTCGAGACGGAGTCGGCCCGCTGGAAGGAACTCGACGCCCACGAGTATCCGTTCACCCGGAACGTCGCTGCCCAACTGCGCGAGCACGACGACCGCGTCGAGTTCCTCGCCGGCATCGATCTCATCCTCACTGGGGTCGCGGCTTCTCTCTGACGAGTCGTGGAGACACGGAGGGGCGCGTCGCCCTTTGGGCGGACGAGAACCGGGGCCCATCTGGCCGGATCCAGCCAGAAGAGGGAAGATCCAGCCACTACCGGGTCACGAGAAGCGGGTCCGCTGTGACGAGAAGCGGGTCGCTGTGACGAGAAGCGGGGTCGCTGTGACGAGAAGCGGGGTTGCTGTAACGAGAAGCGGGTTCACTGGCACGGGAAGGAGACTCGCTGTCACGGGAAGCGGGTTCACTGGCACGGGAAGGAGACTCGCTGTCACGGGAAGCGGGTTCACTGGCACGTGAAGGAGATTCGCTGTCACGTGAAGGTGGTTCCCTGTCACGAGAAGCGCGCTTCGCTGCGAGGGGAAGGTGCCTTCCCTGAGATGGACGCGCGGCGGTGCGACGTGAAGGTGGTTCTCTGTCACGGAAAGTACGTTCCCTGGCACGCAGTCGCCGTTCGACGTTCAGAGAACCCGGTTCGCTGTCACGGGAAGGGGGTTCACTGGCACGGGAAGGAGACTCGCTGTCACGGGAAGGAGACTCGCTGTCACGTGAAGCGCGTTCGCGTCCACGTGAAGGAGATTCGCTGTCACGTGAAGGCAGCTTCTCGTGAGTGGTCGGGAGGACAGCCCACGTGACCTGGATCTACTGTCACGGGAAGCGGGTTCGCTGTCACGGGAAGCGGGTTCGCTGTCACGGGAAGCGGGTTCGCGTTCACGTGAAGTGCGGTCGCGTCCACGTGAAGCGCGTTTGCTGTCACGTGAAGCGGGTTCGCGTCCACGTGAAGGCGATTTACTGGCACGTGGTCGCCACGCGCGGTTCAGGGAACGCGGACCGCTGGCACGAGAAATCGATCCTCTGGCACGAGGAGCCAGTTCGTCGCCGGGAGGAGCCGGTTGTCTGGCGCGAGGGGCCCGTTTTCTGGCAGGAGAGGCCGGCTTTCTGTGGCGAGGGGCCAGTCCGCTGGCGCGTGTTGCCGGTCCGCGGGCCTCTGGACGCGCTCCGCTGTCGGGGAAATCCGGCTCACCGCCTCGGGGAGGGGCGTGGGTGACGTTCGTTCCCGGGAAAACGAACAGGGGTGCCGAGGCACTCTCACGCAGGCCGGTGGCGCTGTGCGGTGAAAGGAAGCCCACGCTGACCGGAGGCGCAGCCCTGAGGAAGGGCGGCCTCTCTGCGTGGCGAGCGTCTCGCTCGCGGTCGACCCGAACAGGTCCGGCGCTCAGCTTCGGGGAAGCGGCCGTCTTCGGACCCAGAAAACCGAAAAGCCTCGCGAGTTTCCTCGCGAGGCCTGTCGGGGCGAGTGGATTCGAACCACCGACCCCTTGACCCCCAGTCAAGTGCGCTAACCAGGCTGCGCTACGCCCCGGCCGCTCTGCGCCGCGAACGGCGTTGAGCGGGGGGGAACCTAGCCGAAGCGGAAGGAATTGCAAGAGGGTGTCGCGGTCGGCAGGGAAGTTGCTGTCTGCGTCGGTGGAAGCGTCGGTGGGAGCGCTGGTGGGGAGAGGCCGGGGTGAGCGCGGGCTGGGCGTGAGGTCCGGGGCCGGTGGGGTGCGTGGACACGGTGCGGAGGGGCGTGCGATGGTCGTGCGGCAACAGGCCCGTTTTCCGGGGGGACGCGCAGGGTGCGCACCTCGTCCTGGGGGACATTCGACGGTGAGGGGTGCCATGGCTGACGTGAAGGCGGAGGAGATCAGCGGGGTCGGGGGGCTGCTCCAGCGGATGAAGGCGTACCAGGACGCGCTGGCCCAGGAGCAGACGGCGCGGGCGCACCAGGAGGAGGAGCAGGCGAAGGCGGCGCAGGAGGTGGCGACCACCTTCGGGGCGCTCGTGGAGGCGGCGACGCTGGTGGCCATGGCCGATGGTCAGTTCTCGGACGCGGAGTCGAAGCGGCTCACCGACCGGGTCGTGCCCCTCACCGGGGGGCGGCTGGACGCGACGCAGGTGGGGGCGCTCGCGCAGGAGGCTGCGCAGCGGATCCAGGGGGAAGGCGCGTCCGCGCGGACGGGCGCGGTGGCGTCGACGCTCTCCGACGACGAGCTGCGCCGGGCAGCGCTGCTGGTGGCGGGCGCCGTGGGGTGGACCGAGGGTGGGATCGGGCAGAAGGAAGGGCTGGCGCTGCAGGCGCTGGCGCGGGCCTTCGGGATCAGCATCGAGGACATGCACAAGCTGCTCGCGGAAGCGCACGCGGGCTGAGCGTCTGGCCCGGTGGAGCGCGCGTCGCTGCCGGGCCGATCTCGCTAGCGACGCGCGAACGCGGTGAGCGCGCGCGTGAGCGCTGCGGCGTCGGGCTCGGCGAGCTGGATCTGGGGGTCGTCCTGCGCCCAGGCGGCGATGTCGCCCGCGGCGCAGGCGATGACGGGGACGCCGTAAGCGCGCGCTTCGCGAACGACGGTGGGAGCCGCTTCGAGGGCGGAGGGGTGGAGGAGGACGTCGGCCGCGGCGATCCAGGCGAGGGCTTCGGGGCGCGGCAAGGTGCCCAGGAAGTGGACGCGCGGGGGCGCGAGGCGCTGGAGGGCGGCGCGCTCGGGGCCGTCGCCGACGAGGACGAGGCGCACCGGGGGCGCGGCGGCGGGGGTGGCGCAGACGGCGCGGATGGCGAGGTCGACGCGCTTGGAGGGGACGAGGCGCGCGGCGGTGACGGCGAGGCGCTCGTCTGGCGCGAGATCGAGCGAGGCGCGGAGGGCTGCGGCGCGCGCAGCGACGTCGGACAGGGCGGGGAGGTGCAGGGCGGGAAGCTCGACGCGGGAGGCACCGCGCAAGGCGGCGGCGAGCGCGGGATCGAGGGCGCGCGCGAGATCGTCGCGGAGGGCGCTGGCCGCGAAGGAGAGCTGCGCGCCGCGATCGAGCAGGGTGCGGAGGACCGTGGCGCGGAAGAAGGCAGGGGCGCGGAGGAGGAGGCGGACGTCGGCGCCGTGGGCGTGGACGTGCAGGGAACCTGCGGTGGAGAGGGCGCGTGGGTCGAGGAGGAGGGGGTACGCGGAAGGTACGATCCAGTGGGCGATGGCGCGGTCGACGGGGCCGAGGGCGCTCAGGCGGTGGCGCACGCCGGCCGCGAAGGTGGCGGCCGCGAGGAGGCGGAGCGGGTTCTGTCGGGCACGGGCCACGGCGCCGGGCCAGCCGAAGAGGGCGCCGCCTCCGGCGTGATGGACGTGGAGGGGGCCGTCGGGAACCGGTGGATCCCAGGGGGAGCCGCCCGGCGCGATGACGTGGATCTCGTCACCGGCGTCGGCGAGCGCGAGCGCTGCGGCGCGGACGAAGTGTCCGGACGGGTCGTCGCTGGTGCGTGGGAAGGATGTGGTGACCACCACCGTGCGGAGGTGGCGGGGGGAGGCGGAGGGGAGGGGGGAAACGGAGGAGGAGACGGGATGGCCTAGGCCATGAGGTCCATCTTCGAGCGCTTCCGGCGGCGACGCGCGGCCTCGGAGGCCTTCTTGCGGCGCTTGACGGAGGGCTTCATGTAGTGCCGGCGGCGCTTCAGCTCGCGGAGGATTCCCTCGGCGGCCATCTTCCGCTTGAGGTGCTTGATGGCGCGCTCGATGCCTTTGTCGCCCACGGCGACCTCGAGCGGTTTGCACTGGATAGCGTCGGTCGGCATGTCTGAAAGCGTCCTCTTTCTCTCTTCTGAATCAGGTCCGCGTGCTCTCGCCTGGGTCACGCGGAGCCAAACAAAGGCCCTGGGTGGCGGCGCGGGGCGCGGACTATGGCAGACTGCCCCCTGCCTCGCAAGAGTCATGCGAGGGCCTCCAGGGGCGGTTCCAGGTGGCCAGTTTCACCGGCGATCCCGCTGGGTCAAGGGGGGAAAAGTCGCTCGGGTGGCAGGGTGTACAGGATGTTCGTTTACAGGCGCATGGTGCGGTTCGAGGAAGTGGACGCGGCAGGGCTCGTGTTCTTCGCGCGGTTCGTCGGGTATGCGCACGAGGCGATGGAGCAGCTCTTCGCGCCGGTGGAGGGGGGATACGCGGGGCTGATCCTGGCGCGGCGGGTGGGGCTGCCGGCGGTGCGGGTGGAGGCGGACCACCCCGCGCCCGTTCGGTACGGGGACACCCTGCGGATCGAGACCACGGTGGCGCGGCTCGGGACCCGGAGCGCGACGCTGCGCTACCGGATGTTCCGCGCGAGCGACGAGGTGCTGGCGGCGGAGATCCGGCACACGGTGGTGACCACGGATCTGGAGAAGCTCGTCTCGTGTGCGATGCCGGCCGATGTGCGGGCCGTGCTGGAGAGCCACGTCGAGGAGGCCGCGGCGGTGTCTACCGGACGCGCCGGACACGCCGGAGGCGGATGAAGGCGCGATCGGCAGCGATGAAGCGGCAGGTGGAGGTCACGCTGCTGCGGGATCAGGCGCACTACGACGAGCTGGTCGCCGGGGCCATCGCGGGCGCGAAGGTGTCGCTGTGGATCGCGACCGCGAACGTGAAGGAGCTGCGGGTGGAGGCGCCGATCGGGTCGCGGGCGCGGGCGCAGGGGCGCTACCGGTCGATCATGGAGGTGTTCGAGGAGCTTTCGGCGCGGAAGGTGGAGATCCGCATGCTGCACGCGGGGGTGCCTTCGCGGGCCTTCCGGGCGGAGCTTGCCAGGCGGCGGCGGCCACCGCTCGCGATGCAGCAGTGCCCGCGGGTGCACCTGAAGATGGTGGCCGTCGACGGGAGGCTGCTCTACCTGGGCTCGGCGAACTTCACGGGGGCAGGGCTGGGGGCGAAGGGCGCCGGGCGGAGGAACTTCGAGGCGGGAATCCTCACCGACGACGACGTGCTGCTCGACGAGATGCAGGGCACGTTCGACGCGATCTGGTCGGGGCGGGAGTGCGCAGGATGCCGGCTGCGGGCAGCGTGTCCGGCGCCGCTGGATGGGCTGGGGGCGGGGGCGGAGGCTGCTGCGGCGAAGCGCGCGGTGAATCGTGCGGAGAGCCGTGGAAGAAGGTTGCGCTGAGGCCCGCGCTTGGCGATGAAGCGGGCATGAGCGCACCTCAGCAACCGAACCCCGCCGATCTGGACCGCGTCGCCGTGGCGGCGCTCACCCGGGTGGCGGATGGGATGATCCTCGGCCTCGGGACGGGCCGCGCGGCGGAGGCGTTCATCCGGAAGCTGGGGGAGCGGGTGCGCCGCGGGATGCGGGTGCAGGCCGTGGCGACGTCGGAGCGGTCTGCGGCGCTGGCACACCGGGAGAGCATCGAGGTGCTGCTGCTCGATCAGGTGGACCGGATCGACGTGGCGTTCGACGGCGCCGACGAGGTGGCGCCGGACCTGTCGCTGACCAAGGGGCTCGGCGGCGCGCTCCTGCGGGAGCGGGTGGTGGCGTACGACGCCGAGCGGTTCGTGGTGCTGGTGACGCCGGAGAAGCTGGTGGAGCGGCTCGGGACGCGCACGCCGATCCCGATCGAGGTGGTGCCGTTCGCGTCACCCTCGGCGGCGCGGCACCTGCAGAAGCTCGGGGGCAAGCCCGTGGTGCGCAAGGACGCGGCGGGGCTGCCCTACCGGACCGATAACCACAACTGGATCCTCGACACGGACTTCGGGCCCATCGACGACCCGGCAGCGCTCGACGCGCGGCTGCGGCGCATCCCGGGCCTGGTCGACAACGGCCTCTTCCTGAAGATGGCTTCGGTGGTGCTGGTCGGCGACGAAGGCGCGGTGCGCGAACTCCGCCGCCAGGATCCGTGACGCGAAGCTCGCCGGCCCAGCGCCTCACCTGGAGCCTGTCGCGCCGACGTCGTGCGGAGGAGCAGGGGGTAGCGACCATCGGGAGCGTGGGGACCTTGGGTCCCTGCTCCAGGGTACGCAGTACTCAGGATTCGAGGCTCTCGTCGACGAGGGCGCGCAGCTCGGCGAGCTTGGCTTTCTGGGCGGGGTTCTGGGAGAGGGCAGGGGTGCGGGGCCGCCCCTGGGGGAGGGAGCGTTCGAAGGCGACGAGCTCGTCGTCGAGCGTGGGGGCGCGGCGCACGCCGATGCCGAGGACGCGCGCGAGCCAGCTCCGGGATTCGGAGAGGTCGTAGCCGTCGGCGGCGATGCGGGCGGGGTCGTCGCGGAGGAGCTTGAGGAGGGAGGTGTTCGAGGCGGTCCACACCGCGGACTCCTCGAAGTGCGCGCGCGGCGTCAGCTCCAGGTGGCGCATGGCGGTGCGGTCCGGGATCTGGTGCAGGCGGCAGAAGATGGCGAGGGCGAGGGTCACCTCGTCGACGGGCATGCGCGTGGCCGAGTGGACCTGCACGCCGCCGCAGCCCTTGGCGTAGATGTACGAGCCGTTGGCGACGAGGACGCCGAAGCCGAGGAGGATGGCGGCGAGGTCGATGGCAGGCTCGCGATCCCGCGGCTGCAGGGACTCCCAGGCGCCGGCCTCGGTGAGGAAGATGAAGGAGATGGCGCGGACGAAGGCGGTGGTGAGCACCACGGGGTGGCGCAGCTCGGCGGCGGCGACGGAGACGAGGTAGCCGCCGTCCGCGAGGAGGGTGACGCGCTCGAACTTCTCGCCGTTTCCGGTGGAGGGCGTCGCGCAGGCGCCGCTGGAGCAGCCGCCGCCCGCGCGCGCTTCACCTTCGGGGGTGATGATGTTGAGCGCGATCTTCGTGTCGGCGAGGGCCGCGTGCTCCTGGACGCGCGCGAGGACGGCGGCTGCCGCCCGGGGCGAGGCGTCGAAGGTGTCGGGGAAGAAGTCGCCGTTCGGCTGGATCAACCCGCGCACGGGCTCGGCGCCGAGGTCGAGGAGGGTCGCAGTGGTGCGCAGGATCCATCGGATCTGAGGTTCGGCCGGCAGGTCCATGCGGCCATGGTAGCGCAGCCGGAGGGGGCCGCGTAGAGTTGGGCCGCGATGACGGATGACGGGAAAGGTATCTCGGCGAGGAAGGCCGATCACATCGAGCTCTGCGCCACGGGCGACGTGGGCTTCCGGGCGAAGACGACGCTCCTCGAAGAGGTGGGGCTCGTCCACGACGCTCTGCCGGAGATGTCGCTCGACGCCGTGGACACCTCGACGCTGGTGCTCGGCAAGCGCCTGCGCGCGCCGATCCTCATCGCCGCGATGACCGGCGGCACCGAGCGGGCTCAGTCCATCAACCGGGAGCTTGCCCGGATCGCGGAGGAGCGCGGCTACGGGTTCGGGCTGGGGAGCCAGCGGCCGCTGCTGAAGGGGGCGCCGGTGGCGACGTACGAGGTGCGGGACGTGGCGCCGGGCACGCTCGTGCTGGGGAACATCGGCGTCGTGCAGGCGCGGGAGCTGTCCACCGAGGCGGTGGCGGAGCTGGTGGCGCAGGTGGGCGCGGACGCGCTGTGCGTCCACCTGAACCCGGCCATGGAGCTGGTGCAGCCGGGTGGTGACCGGGACTTCTCGGGCGCGCTCGATACCCTGGAGCGGCTCTCGGCAGAGCTGAGCGTCCCGGTGGTGGCGAAGGAGACGGGGTGCGGGATCGGGCCCCGGGCCGCGATGCGGCTGGTCAAGGCGGGGGTGCGGCACGTGGACGTGTCGGGGGCGGGCGGGACGTCGTGGGTCGCGGTGGAGACGGCCCGGGCTGCAGGGAACGGGCGTGCGCTGGGGGAGGCGCTGCGGGACTGGGGGGTGCCGACGGCGGCGTCGGTGGCGATCGTGCGCGCGGTCCGGCCGAGGTTCAGGACGATCATCGCCACCGGCGGGCTCTCGACGGGGCTCGACGTGGCGAGGGCCGTGGCGCTCGGCGCGCATTGCGGCGGGATCGCCAGGGCGGCGCTGCAGGAGCTGGTGGCCCGGGGGCGGGAGGGGGTGATCCGGTGGCTCGACCAGGTCGAGGCGGAGCTGCGGGCAGTGATGCTCCTGGTCGGGGCGCGCGATCTCGGGATGCTGCGCAAGACACCCATCGTTGTCGGGCCGGAGCTGCGGCGCTGGATGAAGCTGACGAAGCAGGTGCGTACCCGGAAGAAGCGATCAGGGTAGGGGGCAGGTTACCGGGGGTGACCGGCCTCCGTTCCGTGAGACGTGAGGCGGGGTGGGAGCGTCGTCCCCCGGCGTCTGGGCGTGATGGATCCGACGCGCACGGCCGCGCTTTCTCCGGGGAGGCTTCCTTCCGGCAAGGCCAGCGTGGTACGGTCCCGATCTCTGGAGATTCCCTGCTAAAATGACCGATAGGAAAGGGCGTGCGAGCGACCGTCCCCCGGACGACCTGAAGAAGGAGCGTGATGCCTTCATCCAGCAGTTCTTCAGGAAGGGCGCGCAACTGACAGAGGAACTCCTGCGCGAGAACGAGCGGCTGCGCGACAAGATCGCCGAGCTCGAGGCGGAGAACAGCAAGCTCCGCGCCCATCTCGCGAGCGATTCGGCGATCCGCGACCTGCTCCGGAAGATCGAGGAGCTGGAGCAGGAGAAGCGCGACCTGGTCACCCAGTCGGTGCGGATGGTGGCGGCCTCGGACAGGTTCAACACCCGCTACGCCGACGCGGAAGGGGAGCTGGCGAACCTCGCCAACCTGTACGTGGCGCTCTCGCAGCTTCACTCGGCCCGGAGCGTTCGCCACGTGCTGCGCAGCCTGAAGGAGTTGCTGGCCCAGTTCGTCGGGGCGGGTGCATTCGCGGTGTACTTCGTGTCGGACGAAGGCAACGATCTCGTGGCCATCGCCAGCGAGGGCGCCCCGGTGGCGGATATCGAGCGGATTCCGGTGACCGAGGGCGTGATCGGCGACTCGTTCGCCAAGGGAGAGATCTACTTGAAGGAGGGGGGGGACGTGTCGAAGGGGAGCGTCTCGGACCCCGCTGCCGTGATCCCACTCGGGTTCGATGGGCGTACCATCGGAGCCATTGCCATCTTCGGAACGCTCCCGCAGAAGACGGAGTTCGTGAACGTGGATACCGAGCTGTTCAAGCTCCTCGGGGAGCAAGCCGCCCCCGCCCTCATCAATGCGCGGCTCTTCTCGGATGCTGGCCGGCACGTGCCCGGCGTCCAGGCCTTCCTGAACCTGGAGGAGTGATCATGGCCGAGTACTCCTGCCTGATCGTCGAAGACTCGCCCATGATGCGGCAGCTTCTCGTCTTCGCGCTCGCCCGGGTGAAGAACCTGCGGGTGACCGAGGCCGATGACGGCGTCGATGGTCTCCGCAAGCTCGCGCAGTCGAAGTACGACGTGATCATCACCGACATCAACATGCCCATCATGGATGGGCTGAAGCTCGTGAAGCGGGTGCGCACCGATCCGGTCCACAAGGACACGCCGATCATCATCATCACGACCGAGGGGTCGCAGGAGGATCGGCAGCGCGCGCTGCAGCTCGGCGCCAACGCGTACATCACCAAGCCCATCCAGGCTCCCCAGGTGATCGCGAAGGTGAAGGAGCTGCTCCGGATCGAGTGAAAGGCTGACGCCCGGTGCGCCGGGCCGTTGCCAGCGCGTGAAAGGCTGACGCCCGGTGCGCCGGGCAGTTGTCAACGATGCGGGGACGCCACAGCGAGGCTGTCAGCGCGTCAGTGTTCCTGCGCTGCAGAGCCCTGCTTGAGGAGCACGCGGTTCCGGCCGGTGCGCTTGGCCTCGTACAGGGCCTCGTCGGCGGCGCCGATGAGTTCGAGCCCGGTCTCGGCCGGGGTGGTCGGGAAGGCCGAGACGCCGACGCTGATGGTGACCGGGATGCGCTGGCCCTCGTGCTCGAAGGCGGAGGCCTCGATGATCATCCGGATGCGCTCGGCGAGGATGCCCGCGCTCTCCAGCGGGACGCCGCGGCAGAGCACGATGAACTCCTCGCCACCGTAGCGGGCGAAGACGTCCTCGGTCCGCACCGTGCCGCCGGCGAGCTTGGAGATCCGCGCCAGCACCACGTCGCCGGTGGGGTGGCCGAACGTGTCGTTGATGCGCTTGAAGTGATCGATGTCGAAGAGGAGGATCGCGAGGGGCGTGCTGTGCCGCCGGGCGTAGGCGATCTCGGACTCGAGGCGCTCCAGGAAGAAGCGGCGGTTGAAGGCCTTGGTCAGCTCGTCCCGGATGGAGCGGTCGTACATCGACTCCTGGAACAGCTCCTCCACCTGGTCGTGGTAGGTGAACATCAACACGGTCGTGGCGCCGATGCGGATCTTGTCGCCGTCGCGGAGCAGGACCTGGGTGATGGGCTGGTTGTTGACCAGGGTGCCGTTCGAGCTTTGCAGGTCCTCGATGACCACCTCGTGTTCATTGGCGCAGAACAGGCGGGCGTGACGGCGGGAGACGCCGTCATCGTTGAGCCGGATGGTGACGCCGGAGGTGCGTCCGATGATGATCTCCTGCCCGTCGTCGATGCGGTAACGCTCGCCCACGTTGGACCCGGCCAGGATCAGCAGGCAAGGGCGGTCGCGCCGGGAGCGCGTGGCGATCTGCTCCTGCATCTCGCCGAGATTGGCCACCCGGGTGGCCTCGGAGTCGTCCTCGAACAGCCGGCGGCTCATTCTTCCCCGCTCCCGATCATCGTTCATCCTGTCGAGCCGTTCAAGCGCCACCCAGGACGACTTCCGGAGGGCGAGGCGGTTTCCGGGGGGGCACACCGCGGGTCGTGTGCTCTGGACGCGGCCCGCCGCGGAGCCGTGCGGAAAGCGCTCCGGCGCGCAGCAAGAAGGCAGGGCTCGACGGAAGCGTGGGCAGGCGGTTCAGGCGCGGGGGAGGGTCGTGCTCAAGGCGGAAGCGAGGGGGGTCGGCTTACCGAGGGGGACGGTGAAGAACTCCGCTTCGAGGCGACCTTCCACCAGCTCGATGAACACCGCGTCGGCGTGCCGGGCCCAGAGCAGAGGGGCGCCGGGCGTCTCAGGGTCCTCGGGAAGGCCCGAGGGAGCGTCGCCCACGGAGCCGACGTTGATGATGCGCACGTCGGCCACCGTACGGTCGAAGGGCACGTGCGAGCCCCCGCAGAGGATGACGTCCGCAGGGTCGTCGCCGATGAGGGCGAGGATCTCCTGGTCGGTCATGTCGTGGGTGAACGGTTCGAGCGGGTCTGCGGGAGAGCCATGCACCAGGATCAGCTCCTGGCCGTTGGGCAGAGGCATGCGGTGAATGGGCGGGAGGCGGGCGATGCGGGCGACGATGAGGTCGCCGAGATCCGCGCGCACCTGACGCACCCGGTCGAGGCGCTCGCGCTCGTGGTCGCTGCGCGGCTGGACCTTGGCGAGATCGAGGGTGGACAGCGCCCGGTCCGAGGCGCCCTGGGTGCAGACGGCCTTGACCTGCTGCAGCCGTTGCCATGTCTCGAGCGGCTTGGGGCCGGGGAAACAGAGGTCTCCGGCGACGAGGAGGTGGTTGTAGCCGCGACGCTCGGCGGTCGCGAGGACCGCAGCCAGCGCGTCAGCGTGCCCCTGAATGTCTGAGACGCAGAGCAGCCTCACCCGCGGAGCATAGATTCGAGGGCGCTCCGCGCCAAGCTGCTTTGGTGGGGACAGGGGGTTGGTTAGCCTGCGCAGCATGCGGCAGGTCTCACAGCTGCTGGACATCGCCCGCGGCATCGACGCCGGGCGCGCTCGGGAAATGGAGTCGCGTCTGGGTGGTCGGCTACGGCCGGGATCGCGGGCGATGGCCATCGCAGCGCTCCTCGGGGCCGCTTACCCGGCGCTCGCGCTGGTGGTCGAGGCCCACCCCGACATCGCCGAGAGGCTCGCGGAGGAGGGCTTCCAGACCGCGCGGGATCGGGCGACATACCTGACGCGGCTGCGCGCACGCATCGGCGCCGACGACGGCGTGGGGTGGGACGTGGACGTCACGCGTCGCGAGCTGCGGCGCTTCGCGCGTGACGAGCGGATCCGGGTGGCGCTGCGCGAGGCGCTCCCGGCATCGGCAGGGGGCGCGGACGTCGACGTCACCAGCGCGGAGCTGGGCGCGCTGGCGGACGCGACGATCGAGGTGGCGCTGGAGGAGGCGCAGCACGCGGTGAGCGCGCGCTTCGGCGTGCCCGTCACGGCGTCTGGTGGCGATGGGCGCTTCGTGGTGCTCGGGATGGGCAAGCTCGGCGGGGACGAGCTGAACGCGGGATCCGATGTGGATCTCATCTACTTCTACGACACGGACGACGGCGAGGTCGTGCCCCGGATCCAGGAGGCAGGGGAGGGGATCTCAGGGGTGGGGGGGGAGGAGCGGGGCGCGACGCGCACGCGGCCGCGCTCGTCGATGCCACCGGTCGGGGACGGCGGGATCACGCTGCACGATTACTGGTCGCGCGTCGCCAAGAGGCTCACGGCGACCCTGGAGGAGGTGACGGAGGACGGCTTCGTGTGGCGCGTGGATCTGCGCCTCCGGCCCGAGGGGCGCAGCGGTCCGATCGTGAACTCGCTCGCGGCGGCGGAGCGGTACTACGAGTCGTTCGGGCGCCTGTGGGAGCGCGCGGCGCTGCTGCGCGCCAGGCCGGTGGCCGGGAGCCTGGCGCTCGGGGACGAGTTCCTGCGGGATCTGGCGCCGTTCGTGTGGCGCAAGCGGGTCAGCCCGCAGGTGGCGACCGACATGATCGCGCTCGTGCACCGCGCGCGGGCGGAGCTGTCCCACGACGCGGACCGGGATCTGAAGCTCGGGCCAGGGGGGATCCGGGAGGCGGAGTTCTTCGTGCAGAGCCTCCAGCTCATCTGGGGAGGCGTGGAGGTGCGCGCGCGCGCTCAGGGGACGCTGGACGGGCTGCGGCGGCTGCGGGCCCTCGGCTACGTCACCGATCGGGAGGGGAGGGAGATCGCCGAGGGGTACCTGGCCCTGCGCCGCGCCGAGCACGCCGTCCAGTCGGCGACCGGGGTGCAGACGCACGCGCTGCCGGCCTCGGGGGAGGAGATGGAGCGGCTCGCGCGCCTCCTGCGCTTCAAGGGGCAAGGGGCGTTCCTCACCGAGCTGGCCGCGCACCGGGCCCGGATCGCGGCGAGGTTTCTCTCCCTCCTGCCCCAGGGGAGCCAGCCGCCCTCGCGCTGGGTGGAGGCGGCAGCGGCGCTCGATCGCGGAGATCGGGAGGGCTTCATCGAGGCGCTCGCGCGCGACGCGGGTCATCTGCTGAAGGAGACGACGTACGGGAGTGATCTGGAGCTGCCGGACCGGTTCAGGGATCTCGGCAACGATCTCTTCGAGCTCGGGCGGCATCCCGATGGTCTGCTGGGGGCGCGCACCCGGGAGAGCTTCTCGCGGCTGCCGGAGATCCTGCTCGACGCGGTGATGGATGCCGCGGACGCGGAGCAGGCAGCGCGCTACCTGCGCATCTACTCGGTGAGGCTGCGGGTGCCGGGGGTCTACACCAGCATGCTCGGGGCCGATCCGCGCCTCCTGCGGCGGCTCATCGAGGCGCTGGGATCGAGCGCGTTCATCGGCGATGCGCTGGTGGGGAACCCCGATCTCGCCGACTTCGTGCTCTTCGCGCGCGGGGCGCCGACGCCGGAGGTGATCCGGCGGTCCATCGAGACGGCGCTCGGGGAGGAGCCGCCGGACCTCGATCCCGAGGAGGCGGTGGTCGGCGCGCTGCGCCGGGCGCGGGCGCGGGTGACGATCGACGTGGGGCTCGCGGACCTGAGCGGAGAGATGGACACGCGGGCGACCACGCTGGCGCTCTCCACGCTCGCGGACGCGACGCTGGAGGTGGCGACCCGCTTCGCGCTGGGCACGCCTCCCGGCGAGCCGGTGCGGGGGCTGTGCGTGGTGGCGATGGGCAAGCTCGGGGGGAGGGAGCTCGGGTACGGGTCGGACCTCGATGTGTTCTTCCTGTTCGATCCGACCCGGGCTGCGCCTGGATCGCCCGGCGCGGGGATGGATCCCGATACGTACTTCGCCCGGTGCGCCCGGCGGATCATCCGTTTGATCTCGGTCTCCCACGGGGCCGGGCCGGGGTACGAGCTGGACACGCGGCTGCGGCCCTCGGGGAGCCAGGGGATGCTGGTGACGTCGCTGGAAGGCTTCGCGCGGTACCACGGCATCCGCAAGGCCGGGAGCGCGGCGGATCCGGAGCGGCGGGTGGGGGTGCGCGCGGCTGCGTGGGAGCGGCTGGCGCTGCTGAGGGCGCGGCCCGCCGCGGGGGACATGGAGATCGGCGCCGAGGCGATGGGGATCGCCGAGCAGGCCGCCTACGGTCAGGTCGAGGACTTCCGGCGGACCGTGGAGGAGATCCACCGCCTGCGGGGGCGCATGGAGCGCGAGCTGTCCAACGAGCGCCGGGGGCGCCGCGACCTCAAGATGGGGCGGGGAGGGCTCGTGGACATCGAGTTCGCGGTGCAGCTCCTGCAGATGCGCCACGGGGCCGATCCGAGCGTGCGCACGCAGGAGACGCCGGCGGCCATCGATGCGCTCGCGGAGGGGGGATACCTGTCGCCAGCGCAGGCCGAGACGCTGCGCGACGGCTACGGGTTCCTGCGCAAGCTGGACCAGCGGAGCCGGGTGGTGAACGCGGACCCCTCCCACCTGCTGGAGAGCGGTGGGCCCGGGGTGCCGTCGCTCGCCCGCAGGATGGGTATCCGCGGGCGCACCGCGGCAGAGACGGCGGCGGAGCTGTTCGCCAGGTACGCGGAGATCACGGAGCGTGTCCGCGCGGCTTACGAGGACATCGTCGCCCGGCTGCTCGTTCAGGAGGCGCCGTCGGGCGGCGTGCTCGACCCACGAGCCTCATCGGGCGGCGTCGGGTAGGATGCGCCCGCCATGAGGCGCCTCGCGCTCTTCGTCTTCATTCCCGCCTTCATTCTCGCCGGCATCGTGCTGGGGTCGCCGCGCGGCGCCGCTGCCGCGCCTGGCGATTCGATCACCATCTCCGTGCTGACGTATGGCCCCGGCAGCAGCCCGTTCGACAAGTTCGGGCACCAGGCGATCCGGGTCCGGGACACGGGGAAGCACGGCGATCTGGTCTACAACTTCGGCACCTACAGCTTCGGGGGGCTCATGGCCATCCCGAAGTTCGTGATGGGCCGCGCGCTCTATTCGCTCTCGCGCCGGAGCTACAAGGCGTCGACCGACCCGTACATCCGCGCCGATCGCTCCATCGTCGAGCAGGTGCTGAACCTGACGCCCGAGCAGCGGCTGGAGGTGAAGCAGCGCCTGGAGACCAACCTCCTGCCGGCGAACAGGGACTACAAGTACGACTACTACCTGGACAACTGCGCGACCCGGCCCCGCGATCTGGTCGATGCGGTGATCGGCGGGCGGCTGCGCGAAGCGTCGCGCGGGCCGGCGTCGCTCACCTTCCGGCAGCACACCCAGCGGCTCACGGCGGGGACCGTGCCCTTCTACGTCGCGCTCCACCTGGCCATGGGGCCGTTCATCGATCGGCCCATCGACCAGTGGGACGAGATGTTCCTGCCGGAGAGGGTCGAGGAGCGGCTGCGCCACGTGACGGTGGTGGGGCCTTCGGCGGAGGAGCCGCTCGTGACCTCGGAGCGGGTCATCCATGCCTCCTCGCGCACGCCGCCGCCCGCGGCGCCGCCCTCGTGGACGTGGTGGTTCCTGGCGGTGGGGCTGGGCCTCGGGGGCGCGCTGGCAGGGCTGGGGGCCGCGGGGAGGGCACGTCGTGGTGCCCGCGTCGCCTTCGGCTCCGTGCTGGCGGTGCTCGGCTTCGGGCTGGGGCTCTTCGGGATCCTGCTGACGTTTCTCTGGGTCTGCACGGACCACGCGGTGACCTACCGGAACGAGAACATCCTGCAGCTTGCGCCGTGGACGATCGCGCTCGTCGTGTACGGCGTCGGCGTGGCGCGCGGGCGGGAGCGCGCGACGCGGGTGGCCCTGGGGCTCGTGGGGGCGGCGGCCGTCGCGTCGCTGCTCGGGCTGCTGCTCAAGGCGGTGCCGGTGTTCCGGCAGGACAATGCCGCGTTCATCGCCTTTGCGTTGCCGATGTGGTCGGGCGCTGCGGTCGGCGCCTGGTTGCTCTTCCAGAGGTTCGCGAAGGCGCCTTCAGCGGCGCCGGAGGCGGTGGTCAGCCCGGCGGAGGGCGCCAGCGGCTGAAGGGATCGTGTACGATCCGGGTCGATGGGCCTGGTCTACCTGTTCGCGCTGCTCGTCTCCGTCGGCCTCTTCGCGGTGCAGGCGGTGATGGGGGGTGACCACGGCGATGCGGGTGGGGATCACGACCTCGCTGGCGATCATGGGGCCGCGGACGCGCACAAGGAACTCGGCGGGGGTGGCGCGCACGGGGCGCTCACGGCGCTCCTGTCCACGCGGTTCTGGACCTTCTTCGCGCTCGGGTTCGGCCTCTCGGGCGCGCTGATTCACCACCTCGATCTGGCAGGTATGATCGCCACCCTGGTCATCGCCCTCGGGAGCGGGCTCGCGGTCGGCATCGGCGTGATCCTGGCGTTCCGCGCGGTGCAGCGCACGTCGGTGAGCTCCACGACCGGGGTGTCGGAGGCAGTCGGTCGTACGGGCCGGGTGCTGGTGTCGGTGAACCGGGCGAAGGTCGGTCAGGTGCGGGTGGAGCTGAAGGGGCAGAGCGTGGACATCCTCGCGACCACGGACGAGGAAGAGCTGGCGCGCGGGGAAGCCATCCTCGTGGAGTCCGTGGAGGGTCAGATGGCGCGTGTCAGCCGACTGCCTCCCGAGTTGAAGTGAAGGCCAGGGCCGGCCGCGGTATCGGCGCGGTATCGGCAAGAAAGGGCGCCTGATACCCTCGGCGCATGTGGCATCCTCTTCTCCTCAGCGCAGCACAAGCGGCGCAGCGTGAAGCCACCAGGCGGGGGCGTTCCGGTACGGGGGGGTCGTTCGAAGACGCTCTCCTCCTGGTCGTCCTCGCGGCTGGTGGCGTCGTCGTCGCCTTCGTGGTGTTCCTCCTCATCCTGCGGAGCTTCCTCCACATCTGCAAGCCGAACGAGATCCTCGTCTTCAGCGGTCGCCGGCACGTGCTGCCGGATGGCACGGTAAGCGGCTACAAGATCCTCCACGGAGGCCGCGGCTTCCGGCTCCCGTTCCTGGAACAGGTGAGCCGGATGGACATGCGCCTGTTCCCGGTGGAGGTGACGGTGCAGAACGCCTACTCGAAGGGGGGGATCCCCCTCAGCGTGCACGCGATCGCCAACGTCAAGATCGCCAGCAACGACGCGGGCGTACGCAACGCCGTGGAGCGCTTCCTCAACGCGAGCCCCGCGCAGATCGCCATGGCGGCGCAGCAGACGCTGGAGGGTGTGCTCCGAGAGGTCGTCTCCCAGCTCACGCCCGAGGAGGTCAACGAGGATCGGCTCAAGTTCGCCGAGACGTTGATGGAGAACGCGCGCGACGACTTCGACAAGCTCGGGCTGGAGCTCGACGTGCTCAAGGTGCAGCACGTGTCCGACGAGCAGCATTACCTGGAGAACCTCGGGCGCGGTCGCATCGCGACCATGCTCCGCGACGCGGCGAACGCGGAGAACGCCGCGAGCCAGGCGGTGGCGGAGGCACAGGCCGCCGCGCGGCAGCGGGCGGAGACGGCGACGAAGCGGGCCGAGATGGTGATCGCGCAGCGGCGCAACGGGGTGCGGGCCGAGTTCGCGCGGTTCGAGGCCGACGCCCGCCAGGTGGAGAACGAGGCGGATATCGCGGCGCAGACGGCGCGCGCCGTCGCCGAGCAGGAGCTGCAGGCGATGCGCGCCGAGCTGGAGAAGCTGCGCCTCCACTGCGACGTGGTGCTGCCCGCCGAGGCGCAGCGGCGCGCGGGCGAGCTGCGGGCGCGCGGGGAAGCGGCGCCGACCGTGGAGAACGGCAAGGCGGCGGCAGAGGCGCTGGGCCTGGTCGCGCTGGAGTGGGTCGCGGCGGGGCGGGCCGGCAAGGACGTGTACGTGCTGCAGCAGCTCCGCTCGCTGGTGGGGGCCGCTGCGCTCCGGGTGGCGCGCACCGAGATCGGGGAGGTGTCGATCGTCGCCGGGGCCGAGGACGACGCCTTCAGCGCCGTGGTGGCGAGCTACCCGGCGGCCGTGGCCCGCGTGCTTCACGAGACGGGGAGGGCCCTCGGCATCGACATGAGAGCCCTGCTCGGGGTGGTGCCGGCGAGCGGCGAGGGGAGGGTCTGAGTCATGGAAATCGTCACTGTTCTGTTCTTCGTCGCCGTGGTGGCCTTCGGGTTCATCCTCTACACCCTGAAGAGCCTCCTCGTGGTGAGCTCACCGAACGAGGTGATCATCCTTTCCGGCAGCTCCAACCACGTGGAGGGGCGCGCGGTCGGCTACCGGTCCATCCGCGGCGGGCGCGCGGTGCGCATCCCGCTGCTGGAGCGGGTGGATCGCATGGATCTCAGCAACATCGCCGTCGAGATCTGGGTGAAGGGCGCCTACTCGAAGGGAGGGATCCCGCTCAACGTGAACGGGGTCGCGCACGTGAAGCTCCCGGGCGAGGAGCCGAGGCTCTCGAACGCCGTCGAGCGGTTCCTCGGGCGGACGCGCGAGGAGATCGCCGCGGTGGCCCGGGAGACGCTGGAGGGCAACGTCCGCGGGGTGCTGGCGCAGCTCACCCCGGAGGAGGCGAACCAGGACAAGGAAGCCTTCGTGAGCAAGCTGCTCGACGAGGCCGAGCACGACATGCTCCGGATGGGCCTCATCCTGGACACGCTCAAGATCCAGAACGTGACCGACGACGCGAACTACCTGAACTCCATCGGGCGCATCCGCGGGGCCAAGGTGCGCATGAGCGCGAGCGTCGTGGAGGCGACCACCCAGGCCGAGGCCGCGGAGCAGAAGTCGGACAACTGGGCGCAGAGCGAGATCGCGCGGCTCGACGCGGATCTCGCGATCGGCCGGCAGGAGACGGAGCGGCGGATCAAGGACGCGCAGAGCCGGCGCGAGGCGATGATCGCGGAGTCGCGCGGCGTGGTGCTCGCGCAGATCGCGCAGACGCGCGCGGAGATCGAGCGGCAGAAGGCGCGCGCCGTGCAGGTCGAGCGTCAGCTCGAGGCGGACGTCATCCAGCCGGAGGACGCCGAACGTCGGCGCATGGAGGAGCAGGCCCGCGGTGAGGCGGCGAAGATCGTCGAGATGGGCCGCGCCGAGGCGCTCGCGCTGCACAGCCTGGTGGAGCAGTTCCAGAAGGCGGGGCCGCAGGCGCGCGAGGTGCTCGCGTTGCAGCAGATGATGCCGCTGCTCTCGCAGATCGTGGGCGCGCACCACCCGGTGCGCGTCAACAAGATGACGTTCCTGCCCGCCGAGGGCGCGGACGGCTCCCTCGCGCGCCAGGCCATCGCCACCACGGAGCAGATCCGGGCAGCGACGGGCGTGGACCTGACCGAGGTGGTCTCCCGTCTCGGAGGTGGGAGTGGCCGCGCCACGTCGCGGCCCCCGCAGGCGGCGTCGTTGCCGCCGCGGAACACCCCCTCGTCACCGCCGCCCGCGCCGCCGCCGCCGCCTGGTGCTTCCGCCGGACGCGCGCCGCTCCCCGCCAAGTCCGTGACCTGAGACTGCAGCTTCGGAGGGAGGTGCCTCGTGAGCGTGGGCTCCTCCTCGCAGAGCGCGCAGAAGGTGCTCCAGCAATGATTGCTGCGTCGCGTCAGTCGCGAGGGAGACTGCGTGTGAGGGACCTGTCTTCAAGGAGGTAGGTCCGTCTGGTACGGTGCGGGCGGTCATGAGCCTGCCCGCACTTCTCCCTGGTCTTTCGGCCAGAACCTACGCCACCCCACGCCTATCCACCCACGTGCTCGCTGCCGACAGGGAGGGGGTGCCGGTGGTGTTCATCCACGGCAATTGCTCGTCAGGGCGCTTCTTCGAGGACGTCCTCGCCGCCCTGCCGGCAGGGTACCGAGGGATCGCGCCCGATATGCGCGGCTACGGGGACTCGGAGGCGCTGGAGATCGACGCGACCCGGGGCCTGCGCGACTGGTCCGACGACCTCAGGGCGCTGCTGCAACACCAAGATCTCGGCCTGGGCGACGCACGCCCGCACCTCGTGGGGTGGTCGGTGGGCGGCGGGGTGATCATGCAGTACGCCATGGACAACCCGGGAGCCGTCGCGTCGCTGACGCTGCTCGCGCCCGTGTCGCCCCACGGTTTCGGGGGTACGAAGGACGCGGCGGGCACGCCCTGCTTCGAGGACTACGCCGGCTCCGGTGGGGGGACCGCGAACGCCGATTTTGCGAAGCGCCTCAGCGCCAAGGACGCGAGCGATGAAGCCGACACGTCGCCGCGCCGGGTGATGAACCAGTACTACTTCCGGCCGCCGTTCCGGGTGAGCCCCGAGAAGGAGGATCTCTTCGTCTCGGAGATCCTCAAGATGAAGGTCGGCGAGGGCCACTACCCCGGCGATCTGAGCACCTCGAAGAACTGGCCCACGCTGGCGCCCGGCGTTCGCGGCGTGAACAACGCGTTCGCGCCGAAGTACCTGAACCTCACCGGCTTTGCGGCGCTGGCGCCCCAGCCTCCGGTGCTGTGGATCCGGGGAGCCGAAGACCAGATCGTCTCGGATAGCTCGCTGTTCGATCTGGGCTTCCTCGGCAAGCTCGGGGCCGTGCCGGGGTGGCCGGGCGACGAGGTGTTCCCGCCCCAGCCCATGATCGGGCAGACCCGGGCGGTGCTCGACGCTTACCGGGCCCGAGGCGGGCGTGTCCGCGAGGAGGTGCTGCCGGAGGTCGGCCACTCTCCCCACATCGAGGCTCAGGCCGCGTTCCTCGACCTGTTCACCAGGTTCCTGGCGGAGGTCCGATGAGCAGCGCGCGGTTCGCAACCATCGCGGGCACGGGACGGTACGTGCCCGAGCGGATGATGACCAACGCCGACGTGGAGGCGCTGCTCGGAGAGTCGGTCGACGCCTGGCTGCGCGAGAAGGTGGGGATTCACGAGCGCCACGTGATGGCTGACACCGAGACCACCTCGGATCTGGCGGTGAACGCGGCGCGACAGGCGCTCGATCGCGCCGGCGTGAAGCCCGAGGAACTGGACCTCATCATCGTCGCCTCCGACACTCCGGACTACCTCAGCCCCGGGACGGCATCGCCGGTGCAAGCGAAGCTCGGTGCGCGCCGTGCCGCCACGTTCGACGTGAACTGCGCCTGCGCCTCGTGGGTCACGGCGCTCGACGTGGGCACCAAGGCCATCGTCGCCGACTCCGACTACAACAACGTGCTGGTGGTGGGCGCGTACGGGATGACGCGCTACGTCGACTGGAAGGACAAGTACACCTGCACCCTCTTCGCCGATGGCGCGGGCGCGGTGGTGCTGCGGGCTTCCAGCGAGCCAGGCGTGCTCGCGGCGCGGCTCAGCGCTCACGGCGAGTTCCACGATGCGCTGGGCATCTACACGGGCGGCACGGCGCGGCCTGCGACGCCCGAGGAAGTGACGGCCCGCGGCAAGCCGCGCGTGCAGTTCGTCCGCAAGTTCCCGGCGACCTTCAACTCGGAGCACTGGCCTCCGCTCGTCGAGGGGGCCCTGCGCAAGGCCGGCCTCGGCCTGGACGACGTGAACCTGTTCCTGTTCACGCAGCTCAACCTGCGCACGATCGAGGGGATGATGGGCATCCTCAAGCAGCCCATCGAGAAGGCCCACTGGATCATGCACAAGTGGGGGTACACGGGCTCGGCCTGCATCCCCATGGCCCTCGATGACGCCGCGGAGCAGGGAAAGCTGAAGCGCGGCGACCACGTGGTGCTGTGCGCGAGCGGCGGTGGCATCGCCATGGGCGCCGCGGTCGTGCGCTGGACCCTGTGAGCCGTCCCGGCGGCCGGGATCGACGCATCGACTAGGGAGGTAGCGATGTACATCGGAGACTGGATGGAGCGCGGGGAGCGCTACTGGCCCGACGCGCTGGCCGTCGTGGATGTCGCGAAGGGCGACGCGGGGCGCCTCTCCTACCGCCAGATGAACCGCCGAGCCAACCGCCTCGCCCGCTGGTTGAAGGAGGTCGCCGGCGTGCGCCGTGGGGACCGGGTCGCGATCCTGGCGCTGAACGGCGTCGAGTTTCTCGATCTGCTCTTTGCGTGCGGGAAGCTCGGCGCCGTGTTCGTCCCCTTCAACTGGCGCAGTCACCCGCGGGAGCTCATCGATCTGTTCGCCAAGACGACGCCGGTGGTGCTCCTCTTCGGGGACGATTTCCGCGCCGCTGCCGCCGCGGTGCTGCAGGAGGCGCCGAGCGTCACCCACGCGCTCCACCTGGATGGCCCTGGGCTGTCCGGTGAGGGAGCGGGTCAGGCCGGCGAGGGCTCCAGGGGGCCGATGCGCAGCCTTTCCTACGAGGAGGCGCTCTCCAGCGTGGACGACGGCCCCGTGTCCAACGAGGCGGTCGACGCGGAGGACGTCCTTCTGCTCCTGTTCACCGGCGGGACCACGGGGCTGCCCAAGGCAGCGCAGATCTCCTACCGGATGATCGCCTGGAACACCCTGAACACGATCGTTCACGAGCTGCAGCGCGGCGACGTGACGATCACCCACACCCCGAAGTTCCACACGGGAGGGCTGCTCGTGTACACGCTGCCGCTGCTCACGCTGGGCGGCACGGTGGTGATCATGCGGCGCTGGACCCCGGAGGAGATGCTCGACCTCATCGAGCGCGAGCGGGTGTCGCTCCTCTTCTGCGTACCGACGCAGTTCCAGGTGATGATGGAAGCGCCACGGTTCGCGACGACGTCGTTCAAGAGCGTGCGCTTCTTGACGAGCGGCGGAGCGCCGCTACCCGTGCAGATCATTCACCGCTACCGCGAGCAGCACGGGGTGGTCTTCAAGCAGGGCTTCGGCATGACGGAGTTCGGCCCTGGCATCTTCTCGATGTCGCCCGAGTTCGCGGAGTCGAAGGCGGGGAGCATCGGGCGGCCCAACTACTTCGTGGACGCGCGGATCGTGGACGAAAACAACGAGCCGGTGGGCGCGGGAGAAGTCGGGGAGCTGGTCCTCAAGGGACCGGCGGCTTCTTCGGGCTACTTCAACGATCCGGAGGCGACGCGCAACGCGGTCGACGGAGACGGCTGGTTCCACACCGGCGACATGGCGCGCGCGGACAGCGACGGGTTCTATTACATCGCGGATCGCAAGAAGGACATGTTCATCTCGGGCGGGGAGAACGTGTATCCCGTCGAGATCGAGAAGGCGCTGTACGAGCACGCCGCCGTGGCCCAGTGTGCCGTGATCGGAGTGCCCGACGACAAGTGGGGCGAGGTCGGGATGGCCGTGGTTGTGCTCCGACAAGGCGCGGCCGCGACGGAGGATGCGTTGATCGCTCACTGCCGAGAGCGGCTCGCACGCTACAAGGTGCCCAAGTCGGTCGTGTTCCTCCCGGAGCTACCCCTCTCGGCAGCCGGCAAGATCTTGAAGCGAGAGCTGCGCTCCAGGTTCGCCTGAGCGCGCAGGAGCAACGGCTCGCGACGCCATCGTCACCCGCGGAGCGCAGGTCTCTTCACCGGGGGCTCCGCCGTGGACAGCTCCCTGAACCTCGGTCGTAGCGATCTCGGCGGCGAGGCGTTCAGCCTTGCATGGAGGGCTGCGGAGGCGCTTCTCAGGGCAGGAGCCCGTTCCGAGCCGCCTTTGCCGCCCTCGATGCTACACTCGCGGGGTGTCGCTGAAGATCGACCAGGATCACGGGCGGTTTCGTCAGATTGTCAGGGGGCGCATCCGCCAGAACCTGCGCAAATACATCTCGCAGGGGGAGCTGGTTGGTCGCAAGGGGAAGGACCTCGTCTCCATCCCCATTCCTCAGATCGACATCCCCCGCTTCCGCTTCGGCGACAAGCAGCGGGGAGGGGTGGGGCAGGGGGAAGGCAACCCGGGCGATCCAGTCAGCGCCGACGACAAGCATCCCGGGCAGGGGCAGGCAGGGTCAGGCGAGGGAGAGCACATCCTCGAAGTGGATGTAACCCTTGAGGAGCTCGCAAGCATCCTGGGGGAGGAGCTCGAGCTTCCTGACATCCAGGACAAGGGCAAGAGCAAGATCTCGAACGCGCACGACCGTTACTCAGGGATCCGGCGTGTCGGTCCGGAGTCGCTCAGGCACTTCAAGCGGACCTACCGTCAGGCACTGAGACGGATGATCTCGAGCGGCACGTTCCGTCCGGATGCGCCGGTGGTGGTGCCCATCCCGGAAGACAAGCGCTACCGCTCCTGGAAGACGGTCACGGAGCCGGTCGCGAATGCAGTGATCATCTACATGATGGATGTCTCCGGCTCGATGGGAGACGAGCAGAAGGAGATCGTGCGCATCGAGTCCTTCTGGATCGATGCGTGGCTCACGCGACAGTACAAGGGCCTGGAGTCGCGCTTCATCATTCACGATGCCGTGGCGCGGGAGGTGGACAGGGAGACCTTCTTCCACACGCGCGAATCCGGCGGCACGATGATCTCCAGCGCTTACAAGCTCTGCTCGCAGATCATCGACAACGACTATCCGCCCGACGAGTGGAACATCTACCCGTTTCACTTTTCCGACGGTGACAACTGGTCGATGGATGACACGCTGTCCTGCGTGGAGATCCTGAAGGGCCAGCTACTCCCGAGGGCCAACATGTTCGCCTACGGGCAGGTGGAGAGCCCGTACGGATCTGGTCAGTTCATCAAGGATCTGAAGGAGCACTTCGCGCAAGACGATCGCGTGGTCCTGAGCGAGATCCGTGACAAGGACGCCATCGTGGGCAGCATCAAAGACTTCCTCGGGAAGGGGAAGTGAGCCGAGGGTAGATGAGCAAGTTTGCGCTGAACACGGCCCTGCCCCGTTACCTGCGCGCCGAGCAGGAGCGCATCGAGGGGATCGCTCGTGGGTACGGGCTCGACTTCTTTCCGGTCGTCTTCGAGATCCTCTCCTACGACCAGATGAACGAGATCGCTGCGTACAGCGGCTTCCCGAGCCGTTACCCGCACTGGCGGTGGGGGATGGAGTACGAGCAGCTCTCGAAGAGCTACGAGTACGGCCTCTCGAAAATCTACGAGATGGTCATCAACAACAATCCCTCGTACGCCTACCTGCTGGAAGGGAACTCGCTCACCGACCAGAAGCTGGTGATGGCCCACGTCTTCGCGCACGTGGACTTCTTCAAGAACAACTTCTGCTTTCGGTCCACCGATCTGGACCAGCGTGGGGCGATCGTCGATCCGGTGCGGCGCCCCGAGCGCTATGACCCCGACCGTCGCTGGATCGACAAGATGGCCAACCACGGGGCCCGGATATCCCGTCACATCGAACGGCACGGCATCAACAAGATCGAGGCTTTCATCGATCAGTGCCTGTCTCTTGAGAACCTCATCGACCCCTGGGCGCCCTTCTCTGGACGGCCACCGCCTCGCAACGAGGAGGCCGAGGCCGAGGACGAGCCGTCGCTCGACATCTACAGGCTGCGCGCGAAGTCCTACATGGATGACTTCATCAATCCCGAGGAGGTCCTGGAGGCGCAGCGCAAGAAGAGGCAGGAGCACAAGAAGCCCGAGCGCAGGGTGCCTGAGCAGCCCGAGCGCGACGTCCTCAAATTCCTGCTCGATCACGCGCCGCTGGAGCGCTGGGAGAGCGACGTCCTGGAGGTCATGCGGGAGGAGGCTTACTACTTCACGCCGCAGCGCCAGACGAAGATCATGAACGAAGGCTGGGCCAGCTACTGGCATTCGAAGATGCTGACCGAGAAGGTCCTCGATGCGTCGGAGATCATCGACTACGCGGAGAACAACGCGGGGGTCATGGCCACGGCCCCGGGGCGTCTCAACCCCTACAAGCTCGGCGTTGAGCTCTACCGTGACATCGAGGAGCGCTGGAACAAGGGGCAGTTCGGCCGGGAGTGGGAGGAGTGCCAGGACCTCGACACCAAGCGCTCGTGGGACATGCGGCTCGGTCTGGGCCGACAGAAGATCTTCCAGGTCCGGGCGCTCTACAACGACGTGACCTTCATCGATGAGTTCCTCACGCCGGAGTTCGTCATCGAGCACAAGATCTACACGTTCGGTTTCTCCGGCCGAAACGACAGGTACGAGATCGAGAGCCGTGAGTTCAAGCAGGTGAAGGAAAAGCTCCTGTTCCAGCTCACCAACTTCGGTGACCCCTACATCCGTGTCACCGACGCCAACCACGCCAACCGGGGCGAGCTCCTGCTCGAGCATCAGCACGGCGGAGTCGATCTTCGCGCCGATTACGCACGGGAGACGCTCGCTGCGCTCGTTCGGGTCTGGAAGAGGCCCGTGGGCATTGCCACGCGGCTGGAGAACAAGCCGGTGCTCCTGCGCTATGACGGCAAGGAGCACTCGATGACGCCCTTCAAGCAGTGAGACTGGGGTCTTTCTCTGCTGGCGCTGCTCTCCTCGTCATCGGAGTCGGGTGCGCCCGGGAAAGTCAACCAAGGCTGCACATCGTTCCTGCGGTCGAGCTCGGGCATCTCGAGTTCTCCTCTGGCAAGTCCCCTCCGCCGGATGCCGCCCCCAAGGCTTCAAGCACACCGGGGCGTGCTCCCGAAAGCGGCTCCAGCGTCGTCGCGCCGGGACGTGCTCCGCCCACCGTGGCACGAGGCACGGGCACGGCGGCTGATCGCCAGCTCCTGCAGGGCGACCGTGCCTATGCGGCTGGCGACTTCGCTGCTGCGGAGAAGGCTTACCGGGAAGGTGAAAGACTGGCTCCCGCGGATGCGGCTCCGCTCGTGGGCCTCGCGCGAGCGCTGACCGCGAAGGCTGACATCCCCATGGAACTCAGCGGGGCTCCAGGCGACCCGGTGCTCATGGCGCAGGTGGCGCTTCTGGAGCGAGCGATACGGCTGGATTCAACCTATGCGCAAGCCTACCGGGAGCTCGGTTCCACGAGGCTGGTGCTCGGCCGGACGGTGGAAGCGCGAGATGCCCTCAGGCAAGCGACGTCGCTTGCGCCGCAGGATGCGGAGGCACATTCGGCGCTCGGCATCGCGCACCTCTCCCTGGGCGCCATCGACGAGGCAATCCAGGCGTTCAGACGTGCGGTCGCGCTCGCTCCGAACGACGCCGAGATGCACGCCAATCTCGGGACCGCATTGCTGGCTTCCGCAAAGGTGACGGAGGCTCTCAATGCTTACCGGCGAGCCGCCGAGCTAGCTCCCAGGGACGCCCGCATTCAGAATGATCTGGGAACCACGTTGCTCGCACAGGGCCAGCCTGGTCTCGCCGTGCCGCACCTCGTCGCAGCAATCGCGGGGAACCCGAACCGAGCCACCTATCGATCGAACCTGGGCTATGCCTACCATCTCCAGGGTGACCTGGCGAAAGCGATGAGCCTCTATCGTGAGGCCCTCGCAATGGATGCTTCTCTGAGCAGCGCCTGGATCAACCTGGGGAACGCGCTTGCCCAGCTCGGTCAGCGAAAGGAAGCTCGCGAGGCTTACCTGAAAGCAAAAGCGCAAGATCCCGATGATCCGCGGGTCAAGGCAGCCCTGGAGGATCTCGACGCGCTGCCGCCGTCAGCCGACGCGCCTCGCTGAATGAACCATGCCGTTTTCACCATCGCCCAGCCCTGCGGGCAGCGGAAGACGTCGCGCACCCCGGAGTGCGTAGGGCTATCGCACCCAGCTTTTCCGAGGCGCGGGCCGTCTGTTTCTTCGGAAATCGCCGCGTAAAGCGATCGGGATGAGCCTTGGAGTGTGAAGCCGCAGTCGCTGATGTGCGGTGTGCCCTGTCTATGGATCGCTGGTGCCCCAGGGAACGTCGGACTGCCCCCATCACGAGAACGAAGGGCCTGGACCAACGGGGAGCTTGACAACGACCTCCCTGGGGCGGCCTGTGGAAAAGTCATGGCCCCCAGTGCTGGTCTGCGCCCCGCCAACCGCTTGAAAGCAGAACCTTTCACCTGTGAACTTCCCCGGGACAGCAGAGTGTACGATCTCCGACGTGAACTGTTTAGCAGTGGAACGCTATGTGTAGCTTGAGTTACCCCGTATCCTGCGGGGATGGCACACGGAGTGCTAAGCCGCGACAGCGCGGCGAGCTTGCTCTCTCAGCCACGACTCCTCTGCATGCCGGAATCCGCGCGACGCTCTCGACGTGGCGCCCAGGAACCGGGTAGCCTGTCCCGGTGCCCTGCCCCGAAGCTGACTTCCCACCGGGGTCGCTGTACACCGAGGCATTGATGTCCGGCTCGAAGCGCTCCGACTCCGCCCTGACGATGCGTCCACCGCCCATGACGGCGGAGTCTGGCTTGATCATCTCCACCAGCTTCTCGGTGAGTGGATTCGGGAAGCGATGGACCCACTGCCATCAGCTTGCGAACTACCTGGCGAGATACGCCAGTGCGAACGAGAACGATCCTGAGAGAACGTCAACCCTTCTCTCGACCTTCTTCAACGAACTGATCGAAGCAATCTACCGTAACCATGCCCGACGCGGCCTGATCCAGATCACATTCGAGCGGCGACACGACAAGGTATGCGTGAAAGCCGAGGTGCCGGTCGACGAGGAGAGCAGGCGGTTTTACGAGCGAACCGTGGAGCTTGCCCAGCATCCGGAGTTGATGCGCTGGTACAGGGAGCGCCTGGAGCGCGAGATCTCCGAGGAGGATGCCGGGGCCCTGGGGATCGTGGAGCTCACGGTCGTTTACGGCGCGCAGATTGCCATTGAGCACATCCAGCGCACGGATGTCGAGGGCAGTCGATCACTACATCTATGGGTTGAATTCCCATTCGCGGAGCTCGACGAAGTATGAGCGTTTCCGTCGTGCCCGACTCCCACGTTCCGCCCTCCTCCTCGTCGGATGGCGCATCCTGGCGCTCTTCCGTGAGCTTCAACATCAGGGTGAGCGAGCAGGAGCAGCAGGTTTCCTTCACCGGGATGTTGCGACCCTTCGTGGCCGAGCACATGAAGGCAATCCGCAGCACCCTCGAGACGGCAGCCAGGAACGCGACCGGCGAGCTGCAGCTCGACTTCAAGCGCCTGAAGTACATGAACAGCGTGGCGTTCCTCGAGATCAACCGGTTCATCCGCTGGGTGGTCGGGGTCCGGCCGGGTCTGAAGATCGTCCTCATCATCTCGAGCGTCATTCCGTGGGCGATCCGGAAGTTTCAGGTGATTGCCGAGATCTACCCGAACGTGTCCGTGGTCGTTTATGACAAGTCACTGTACCCGATCCAGCAGGTGATCGAGGACGAGGACTTCATCAATGTGCTGCGCACCCAGGAGAAAATCGTCTGGGAGGTCGAGCGCAAGATCATTTCGAGGCACGGTCTGCGTCCAGGAATGCGGGTCGCTGACATCGCGTGTGGCCTTGGTGATTTCGTTCTACGAGTCCAGAAAGAATTCAATCCTGAGTACATCATCGGCGTGGACCACTCGCGCGCATTCCTGCGTCACGCACAGTCACATGCCAAGTCTCTCGGGATCGAGAACATCGAGTACCAGTACGGCGACGCCGCGGCCCTGCTGCTACCGGATGACTCCTTCGATTTCGTGACCTGTCGCCTCGCTCTGCAGGTGTTTCACATGCCGGAGCAGATGGTGCAGGAGCTCTACCGAATCTGCAGGCCAGGAGGGCGCGTCTACATCACCAACGAGATGATGTCCTGCGTCACCGGCTACCCCGACCAGGCGCTGATCCGCCATGGCTACGACCGCTTCCTGGAGCTGAGTCGCATGGTAGGCATGGATTTCGATATCGGAGTCCGAACGATGAAGATCCTCAAGAACGCGGGCCTGGAGGAGATCAAGGGCGATCTCATCGGGATAGACAACATGAACAGCGATCGAGCTTACTTCGCGAAGGTGGTGGAGAGCTGGATCGTCTCATCGGGGGACGTCGCTCGCTCCGCGGAGGCGGACCCGAAAGTGCACGAACACATCGCCGCAGGGCTGCGCGCGCATGTCGAGGCGATTCTCGGCGACGGAGGCTACGCCTCCTGGCCAATTTACGCAGGCTCTGGCCGCAAGCCAGTTCGACCTTAGCAGTGGAGGCAGGTGGGCGTGCTGGCACGGTAGGCCAGCCGGGTGGGCAGCCGGTCATCCAGATTCAAATGCAGGAGAGCTGATAACGTGTCGGCAAGGTCGCATGAAGAGCCTCAGCGGAGAGGGCCCCGCGGTCTATTCGCAGGGCTGAAGAAATTCAACACCAAGTTCATGCTGGTGACCGGCCTCAGTGTGGTCATCGGCGCCGTGCTCAACATCGTCGTCGCACGCCAGGGCATCCATTCACTGAGTCAGAAGTCTGCGTATGAGATCGAGGGCGGCCTGAATGCTGCCAACCGCGAGTACATCACCAACCATCTTGTCGACAAGGCTCAGCAGACGAACTTCATCCTGGGTCAGACCTACGATGAGCTTCAGACGTTCGCTGACATCTTGCAGGGCATGGTCGACCACGGCGAAGAAATACAGCCCGTGCTCGACAGCGCCGCCAGCCTTCCCTATTTCCACGACCGGCTGGTCTACAATGCGCGTGGAAACTGGTACCAAAACGGTCCAGACGAGCCGACCGGCGTGGTGGTCTGGGGGTACAACGGCAACCAGGGGACGGTGAAGCCCGAGGCCCAGAAGGCGGTCAACGACTCTGCGCTGCTCGATATCATCATGCCCTCGTTCAAGCGGCGAGGGTCCGAGAAGCTGCAGATATATTATGTCGGTCCCAAGGAGAATCCGTTCACCCGTGTCGCGCCTTATGCCGACATGGGGACGGCTTTCGACACCAACTTTCCGGGTCACAACGAGAAGAACTGGTACGACTTCTTCTTCCCCAATCTGGCCGAGAGCTGGCAACAATGGCTGAAGGATCCGGCGATCCTCAAGGCATTGCCCTCCACCGTGACCGTCACCCCTCCGTATCCGGATGCGGCTGGTGGCGGCATCGTTCTGACGGCTTTCAGCCCGATCTGGAGCAAAGATCGCAAGCAGTTCGCTGGTACGGCTGCGATCGACGTCACCCTCGCGCAACTGCTCAACTCAATCAAGGACGTGAGGCTTGCGCAGACAGGCTTCGCATTCCTCGCTCAGTCCGACGGCAACGTCCTGGCAGTGAACGAGTCCGGCGTCGCGACGCTTCGATTGAGTTCGGAGGCAAGCGGCGAGGGGAAGGGCGTCGGGATTCTCCAGCAGTACCTGAAGAACAGCAGATCTCCTGCGGTTGCATCCATCGTGCTGCCCCAGGACGATCGCATCGACTACCACGAGATCACCATCGAGGGTGATGCTTACATCATCGCGCTCCAGCGACTGGCGCGGGTGAGCACGTGGATGGACGCGCGAGGGATCGTTCCTGAACAGTGGACGCTCGGCTTCGTCGTCCCGAAGCGGGAGATGTACGCTTCACTCGTCGCCGCCCAATCGGCGATCGAGCAAAGCCGGACGAATATCGTCACCACGCAGGTCTTCATCACCGTGGGGCTGCTTGTGGCGCTGCTCGTGGGCGTCTACCTGGTGTCTCGGCGCATGACCAGCGCGCTGGTGGAGCTATCCGCAGGTGCGACCCGGATGCGCGAGGGCGACTACAGCGTCCGGATCAACGTTCAATCAGAGGACGAGATCGGTCAGCTCGGCGTGGCCTTCAATGAGATGGCCAGCGAGATCGAGGCGTACACCAACAACCTCGAAGATCTGGTCAGCGAAAGGACGAGGGCGCTGGAGAAAGCGAACCAGGAGATCAGCGAGCTCAATGCGAAGCTGGCGCAGGAGAACATCCGCCTGGGAGCTGAGCTGAACGTCGCCCGTCAACTCCAGCTGATGGTGCTGCCTGCACCTCAAGAACTGCAGGAGATCCAGGAACTCGACATCGCCGGGTACATGGCTCCCGCCGACGAGGTCGGTGGTGATTACTACGATGTCCTCCAGAGCGATGGAATGGTGAAGATCGGGATCGGTGACGTCACCGGCCACGGTCTGGAGAGTGGCGTGCTCATGTTGATGGTGCAGACGGCGGTCCGCACGCTGCTGGCGACGAACGAGCGAGATCCCAAGAGGTTTCTCAGCATCGTCAACAAGGTCATCTATCAGAACATTCAGCGGATCAACTCGAACAAGAACATGTCGCTGACGCTGCTCGACTACAGCGATGGATCGCTGAAGCTGACCGGCCAGCATGAAGATCTGATCATCGTGCGCAACAACGGCGAGCTGGAACGGTTCGACACGATGAGCCTGGGAATGCCCATCGGGCTGGATCTGGAGATTGAAGACTTCATCTCCGACGCGGAGATCAAGCTTGAGGCAGGCGACGTCGTCACCCTCTTCAGTGACGGGATCACGGAAGCGGAGGACACTGCCTCCCAGCAGTATGGAATCGACCGTCTTTGTGAGGTGATCCGGAAAAACCATCAGCACTCATCGAAGGAGATCAAGGACGCGATCATTGAAGATGTGTTGGCTCATATCGGATACAACAAGGTCTATGACGACATCACCGTGCTGGTCATCAAGCGGGTGTGACACAGGGGGAGACTGGGCATCACCATGAGCGAAATCATCGGCGTCTACTCACTGGATGATTCGTTCAGCGAGCACATGTCGCTGACGCTGTATCCGGATTCGTTTCCGGTGAGGTGGAGCCTGTGCAACCTGACCGCGAACTTCATGGCTGAGTACTTTGGCGAGCTATTCCCCGATGCGGATAGCGATGACCGGATGCTGAGCCGTGACGAGATATCCGGAGCAGTTGGGTACGTGTTGAACGAGCTCGTCGAGAACGCGGTCAAGTTCAACTTGAACGGAGAGATCACCGTCACGGTCGGCCTCGGACGAGAGGATCTGGTTTGCCTGGTCAGCAACCAGATCCCGAACGTGTCGGTTCCTGGTCTCCGGCAGAAGCTCCTCGAGCTCACGCAGGAGGACCCGGGGGAGCTTCTCCGCCGGCAGGCAGAGGCGAACTTCGAGGACGCGGAGAATACTGGTTCGGGTTTGGGCTACCTAATCATCATGAATGATTACGGAGTGAGCCTGGGATGGAAGCTGGATCCGATCACATCGAGCAGCTTCATCCTGAAGACAATGGCGCGGATTCCGATTCTGAATGAAAGGTCGAGAATGGAAATCAAGGGTGGAAACTACCGGGTTTGGTACGATGCGAACGAGGTGACCGTCTATTTCGAGGGCATCCTGAGGCTGGGTGGCCCGCAGGAGTACGCTCCCATCGAGACGCTCCTCGACAAGGTCCTTGAGAGCAACCCGAGTAAGATCACTCTGGATCTCCGTGCGCTGAACTTCCTGAACAGCTCCGGGATCAACGTCCTCTACAAGTTCGCCATTGCCACGAGAAAGAAGGGTGAGCTTCAACTCCTCGTACGCGGGTCGAAGAACGTGCCCTGGCAGGGTAAATCGCTCCCGAATTTGAAGAAGTTCAACCAAAACTTCGAGCTGACACTTGTTGACTGAGCTTGGTCTCGATGAAGTTCCTCCTTCAGCCTCGACACGTGCTCGTGTCGAGCGATGGCAGCACCCATGAACACTGCGACCCGACCTAGGGCCGACGTGCAGAGGCAGACCAACCTGGATGCTATTCGAACGATCGTAAAAGATCGCTCGGCATGGGGAGACCTGCTTCGCGAGGAGAGACGCTTCATCGAGTTCATGGAGCGCTGTGGCGCGCTGCTCGATTACGTCGACAAGCTCAAGGCGGACTTCGACGATCTGTCGCTGGTCCACGAAGCCATTCTCGAACATGCGACGAGCATCGAGAATGAAATGGAGAGATACAACCGGGAGATCGGCGAAGACCTCGCTGTGGCTCAGCGGGTACAGCGCGCACTTCTCCCGGACGCTGGTCATTCATTTCATTCTTCTTTTGAAGTAGCCATCCATCATCGCCAGCTCGCGGAGGTGGGGGGGGACTACTACGATTTCTTCTCGTTTCCGGATGGACGCTATGCCGTGGGTGTGTATGACATCTCGGGCCACGGCGTCTCGTCCGCTCTCATCATGGCGTTCTTGAAGTCGCAGTTTGCTCACGCGACCAAGGAGCTGAGAGATCCCGGTGCCATCGTCGACTGGGTCAACCGCAGCGCGTACTCTTTTCTCCGCGAAGTACGGCGGTATTCGACGGTGAACTTCGTGGTCTTTACCCAGAGCTTCCTGAGATACGTGTCTGGTGGCGGTTATGGTCTGCTCGTCCGCCGAGGAGCCCCTCGCTATTTCAATCGCGTGAGCAACTTCATCGGCCTCCGCCAGAAGCCATTCCAGGAGTTCGAGCTGCCGTTCGAGGCTCAGGATGTGCTCGCTCTTTACACAGACGGCATGTTCGAAGCACAGGGCCCAAGTGGTGAATCTTATTCGGTCCAGCGCCTCAACGACATCGTCGTCAAGCACTGTGAAGAGCCTGTGCAGACGATCCTGGACCGTTGCATCGAGGACTATACACGGTTCCGAGTGGCAGACACTGACGACATCACGCTGATCATCCTGCGAAGGTGCGCCTGATGAAGCCCGATATCAATCATTCGCAGACGTCTGTCGGTGCGTCATTCACGATATCTCCCATCAATCACATCACCAGTGATGTGGCAGGGCTACTGGCGAATTTCTTGGACGCGCTGCTCGTCCGGTTCTACCCGAGGCGGATCTGCCAGAAGGTGAATGTCGTTGTGACTGAGCTGGTCACCAACGTGATCCAGCACGCATCAGAACGCGATGGGGAAGTGAGGCTTGATCTCAGGATCGATCCGAGCGGCCTTGTCATAAAGGTCGCTAACAAGGTGACGCTGGATGAGTACCGGACCGTCAAGGCGGTCTTCGATGAGATCTTCGCCGCGGAGGATCCGAGAGAGCTGTTCGCGAGGACGGTGCGAGGGCGTCGCATCGACAAGCAACGGGGCGGGCTGGGACTGATTCGCCTCACGGCTGAGAACAAGTTCCATCTGTCGACGCAGCATGTCGACGGAGTGCTCGTCATTCAGGCGACTTTCCCCTGAAAGGTTCGGTATGCTCTCCATGAAAGGTTGCGTATGAAGACCCTCAGCTATGGCGAGATCACGGATGGCGGACTGAGTGTCTTTCAGTCCGTTGCCAGGCTTGAGGATGATGGTCGCCTGGTCCTGACGTTCGAGGGGGCCATCCGCATCGACAATCCTTACCGCTACCTGTCTGGCTATCTTGACGAGCTGGCGCGCGTACTGCCGCAGTACCCCATCAACGCGACCACGATGGACTTCGTCAAGATGCGGTTCTGTAATTCGAATGGCTTCTATGTCATCATGGATATCGTCGATGCTGTGTACAATCTAGTGCCCGGACCGGTCGTCGTCCGTCGCATCTCAGACGATGATTGGCAGCATGAGACGCTCCCGATCCTGCTCAATCTGAGCGAGGAGCACATCGCCGCACGTACGACGTTCGATGATGTCAGGGAGCCCTGACGCTCGCGTCTCGTGACGGTGGCTGTGGCTGCCCAGAACCGCGCAAGTCCTCAACACATGGCGTGACGCGAGACAGGGCCTGACGGCCGATGGGATCGCAGGCATCGGCCTCCGGAGCCTTCGGCCGTGAGCACTGCAGCGCGTGCTTGCTCTTTGCGCCGGATGTCGCAGGTTCACTCGTGGCCTGCTACCCATCCCTTCGACGCTTGACGCCGCTCCGGTGAGAGAATACTTCGTGTACGAAGTATTGTGACTGCCTCACTTTCTCTGCCTGAGGGCAAAACAGACGTCGACGCCATCGTCGAGACCATCATCTATCTCTACACGGAGAGCCGTCGTCTCACGAAGGAGATGGCGGGTTCCTACGGTCTCACCGGCCCGCAGTTGACCATTCTCAAACTGCTCGAATCATTCCCCGATCTTTCACTGTCGACGCTCTCCGAGCGCATACGGGCCCAGAACAGCACCGTCACGGGGATCGTCGACCGGATGGAGCGCGAAGGACTCGTCAGGCGGGAACGCTCGCGCTCCGACCGACGCGTCGTGCTCTTGCGCCTGAGTGAGAAAGGGGGCCGCCTTGCCCGCGAAATCCAGGTCGAGCCGATGGAGATATTCCGCCAAGCGCTCTCCGAGATGAGCACGAACGATCTTCAAGATCTCCTCCGCATCCTGATGAAGCTCCAGCGTGGCGTGCTGCAGCGCGTGTCTCGCTCCGGAGGAAAGCAGGAAGCCGTCAGGAGCGATCCCCAACCCCCTGAACAGATCACGACGAGGACACCGGGTACCTTGGAGAACCGAATGCTCTCGGAATCGGGCGACCGCGGTGTGTCTCGCAAGACGAGGAGGAGCAGGGAAGGCCTGGAGTGATGCAACCCGATGCTGGGCACTCCTGCGGAACCATTGTGAATCGACCCTGGCGTCACCCTCATCATCCGCTCTTTCACGGTGACCCCTGAGGTAACGAGGTGCAGTGAGCAGCGCAGCAGCAGCTTCGATGAGGCCGTGGAGTACGGCACGCAGGAAACGCTGTCACCGTTCCTCGAACACCACGGTGCGCGTCGTCAACCTTACATCGCAACCAAAGGAGGGAGCATGACGGAGGCTCGGTCGGATGCCGGTGGAGTGTCACGTTCATACCAGCGGCTCGTCGTGGTCGCTGCCGATAGCATTCTAACCATCGCCCTGAACAATACGGCTCGCAAGAATGCCATTGGCCCGGTAATGGTCAACGAGCTGCTCTACGCTCTCGACGATGCAATGGGCGATCCCGGGGTGCGCTGCGTGGTGCTCACCGGAACGGGGGATGCGTTCTGTGCGGGTGGTGACTTCTCTGATATGTCGGCTGGTGGCGATCCTGGGACGGCGCTACCCCCTCGCGGCGACTACGCTGACCTCCTGCTGGCGCTGACCCGTGCCACGAAGCCCATCGTTGCGCGCGTCAACGGGCATGCCCTCGGGGGCGGTCTCGGCCTGGTAGCGGCCTCGCACTTCGCGGTCGGTATCACCGGAGCGAAGCTGGGGACGCCGGAGATTCATGTGGGCCTCTTCCCCATGATGATCATGGCCATACTTCAGCGGAATGTCCCCCGGCGACAGCTACTGGAGATGATGCTCCTCGGACGCCGCTTCGATGCGCAGGAGGCGGTGTCCCTCGGGATCCTCAACCGAGCCGTGGTTCCAGAGCTTCTCGATGAGACGGTGAAGGAGATCGCTGACGGTGTGATCTCGAAGAGCCCCGTTGCGGTTCGCATGGGCCTCGACGCCTATGCCGCGCAGGACGACCTCGATCTGGAGACTGCGCTGCCTCTCCTGCGTGACCGGCTTACCGCTTGCCTCTCCACGGATGATGCGCGCGAGGGGTTGATGGCTTTCATGGAGAAACGGCAGCCTCGGTGGACTGGAAAGTGAGGTTCCCTCATGAATATGCGTGAACTGGTCAAGGCACTCGAAGAGCGCCGCGCCGAGGTCCGGCGCATGGGTGGTGACGACAAGGTTGCGAAGCAGCACGCGCGCGGGAAGCTCACGGCGCGTGAACGGCTCGCCTCGTTCTTCGATGACGGTCTTCACTTCGAGATCGGCATGCATGGCACCCAGATGGGCCTCGCCGCAGGGCCGGATGGCAAAGATCGCCCTCCCGCCGACGCTGTGGTGTGCGCCTTCGGCAAGGTCGACGGTCGCATGGTCTGCGCTGCGGCCTACGACTTCACCGTCAAGGGTGGAAGCATTGGCTACACCGGCGAGGAGAAGGTTACCCGCATGCGCCAGATGGCGTTGCGCGGGCGCTGGCCCATGGTCTGGTTCATCGACTCGGGGGGGGCCCGCATCGATCCAGGCTCGACGCATCCCGACCAGATCTCCCTCTTCGCGGGCTCAGGTCACCTGTTCCGGGAGCAGGTCCACATGAGCGGCGTCGTTCCCCAGGTCGCTGCGATGGTTGGCCCCGGGGCGGCTGGTACGGCCTACATCCCAGGCCTCGCCGACTTCGTGCCCATGGTCAAGGAGGTCGGGTCCATGGCCCTCGGTGGACCGCCGCTCGTCAAAGCCATGACGGGTGAGGACATCTCCGAGCAGGACCTTGGCGGCACCAAGGTGCACACCACGAAGAGCGGCGTTGGCGATGCCGAGTACCCGAACGATCTGGCATGCATCGCGGCAATCAAACGCTACCTCTCGTTCTTCCCGTCGAGCTGTGACGACGACCCTCCGGCGCTTCCGGTGACCGATCCCCTCGACCGTCGTGAAGAGTCGCTTCTCGATCTCCTCCCCGAGAATCCGCGCCGTGCTTACGACATGTACAAGCTGATCGCCGCTGTGGTCGACCACGGTGAATACTTCGACCTGAAGCCCCGGTGGGCCCGCTCGATCATCACCTGCCTCGCTCGCATGGGCGGGCGGTCTGTGGGCATCGTGGCCAACCAGCCCATGCACCTGGGCGGCATTCTCGACGTGGACTCTGCCGACAAAGCTGCGCGCTTCATCCAGATCTGCGATGCATTCAACATCCCCCTCGTCTTCCTGCAGGACGTTCCTGGATTCATGATCGGCTCCAAGGTCGAGCATGACGGAATCATCCGCCACGGTGCCAAGATGCTGCACGTCATGGCAGCCGCGACCGTGCCCAAGGTCTCTGTGGTGGTCAGGAAAGCATACGGCGCGGGCTACTACGTCATGTGTGGACGTGCCTACGAGCCCGATCTTCTGATCGGGTGGCCCACCGCCGAGATCAGCGTCATGGGTCCCGAAGGGATGCTTGGGATTGCCGCCCGCAAGATGTTCGGGGACACCCCGCCTCCCCCCGAGCTCAAGCAGCGGATCATCGATTCAATCCAGCAGAACATCGACGTCATGAAGGTGGCTGGGTGGGGACTCATCGACGACGTCATCGATCCTCGCGATACCCGCCGGACCATCGCCTGGGGCCTCGACCTGGCGAGCAAGAAGCAGCTCGAGCGACCTCACCGCAAGCGCGGCATCATCCCCGTCTGAGTCTCCGACCCTCTGCTCCTCCCCGGGGGGCCGCGTCCCCACACGTCACCTGGCAGCATTCCAGGGCTCGAACATCCCGCCTCACGCCGCCCCGAGCCACGCCTGCGCCAGGGACAGCAGGCGCGCATGATCGGGAACGCCCTCGAGAAAGCTCTGGGACAGCTCTCCCCGCGTGATGCGGTCAGCCCGCACCAGCAAGCGATCTCGCCCCACCCGCAGCGCCTCTCGCGCTTCACCCATCCTCCCGGCTGCCGCGAGCGCCTCCGCGCGCGCCAGGTGCACCGCCGCCTCCTCCTCACCACCCCCCGCGCTCTCCACCAGTGCCACCGCCTCCTCTGACGCCATCAGTGCCCCTTCCCGATCGCCGCGCCCGATCAGCACCCGCGCAAGGATCCCCAGCGCCGCTGCCCGGCTCGTCTTGATTCCCCCGAGGACCTCCACGGCCCGCCGCGCCTCCCGCTCGGCACCCTCCAGATCCCTCCGCAGCAGCAGGATCGTCGCCAGGTACGTCCGCGAGCCCCCCTCCAGCCGCCGGTCTCCCTGCGCCTCCAGCGCCCGCGCCGCCTGCTGCTCCACCTCCAGCGCCTCGTCCAGCCGCCCCAGCCTCGCCAGCGCGATCCCCAGGTTGTTGCGACCCCCGGTCGCGATCGCATGCAGCCCTTGGCGCTCCGCAGTCGCGATGGCCTCCCGCAGCACCGCTTCCGCCTCTGCGTACCGACCGAGCTGCGAGCTCGCAAAGCCGATGTTCACCATCTGACTGCACGCCCCCCGCACATCTCCCGCGCGTCCGAACGCCTCTGCGCTCCCCACCGTGAGCTCCAGGTACGCTCCAGCATCCCCCGCGTACAGCGCCTGCACCGCCCGCGCTCGCAGCAACCACCCCAGCGCCACCGGATCCCGTCCCAGCTCTGCGGCCTGCGCGGTCGCCTCCATCCGCCCCAGCGCCACTCCTGCCCGCTCCCGCAGCCCCAGCAGGATCGCCGACACCACCGCCCTCCCGCTCGCCGGCAGGTAGGCAGGCGCCACGGGCCCCTGTGCTGCAAGCCCCTCCAGCGTCTCCAGCAACGCGAGCAGCTCCTCCACATGCCCCAGCCGCCCCGTGCTCATCGCCACCTCGCTGGCGGCACGGAACCACGTCGCGCTCCCCCGCGCCACGCACCCCATCGCAGCGAGCCCCCACCGCTCCGACTCTGCATTCTCTCCCCGCCACCGGTGAGCCTCTGCCCGGATCTGCATCAGCGCCCCCCGCGCCTCATTCCTCTCTCTCTCCCTCTCCCTCTCTCTCTCCCTCTTCCTCTCCCCCATCCCTCCCTCATCCCCTCCCACACTTCCCCGCGTCCCTTCTCTCCCCCCGTTGCCCTCTGCGTCCCGTCCGCCTTCCAGACACAGAAGCCCGCGCTCCGCCCGCGCCAGCGCTGCCCCCAGGTCATTCCCCTCCAGCGCCTGCTCCGCGGCCTCCCGGTAGAACCGCACCGCTTGCCCGGGCGACCCACCCCGCTCGAAGTGCTCCGCGAGCCCCAGCGCATCCACTTCCCCCACCTTCTCCAGCCATGCCCCTGCCAGACGGTGCCCCAGCGCCCGGTCCTCCTCGGTCAGCATCGCGTAAGCCGCCTCCCGCACCAGCGCGTGCCGGAACACGAGCTCCTGCTGCCCTGGGAACCGCGCCGCCGGCCGCCGCGCCACCAGCTCGTGCGCCGCGAGCCCCTCCAGCCACTCCGGCACCTTCTGCGCATCCTCCCGTGGCAGCAGCGCTGCCACCCCTGCCCGCCAGAACACCTGCCCGAACACGCTCGCCGCCCGCAGCACGCGCCTCTCTTCGGGGGGCAACCGCCCCAGCCGCGCCTGCACCATCGACAGCACCGTGTCCGGCAGCGCTTCTCCCGCACCCTCCGCCACCGCCCGGATCAGCTCCTCCAGGCAGAACGCATTCCCCCCGGAGCGCTCCACGAGCCGCGCCACCACCTCTTCCGCCACCCCCTCACCGAGCGCCGCCCGGATCACGCGCTCACACGACCTCCGCGACAGCGGCCCCAGGTGCACCGACGTCAGCGCTCGCTCCGCCCACAGCCCCGGAAACACCTCCGTCACCTCCGGCCTCGCCAGCGCCAGCACGAACAGCGCCCGCCCCCCCAGCGAGCGCAGCGCCGCGTCCACCAGGCCCACGCTTGGCCGATCCCCCCAGTGCACGTCCTCCAGCACCAGCACCACCGGCCGCGCCGCGCACTCCGCGTCCAGCAGGTCCACGAAGGCCCGCCGGATCTGGTCTCCCATGATCATCGCGTCCTCGCGCGCAGCCCGCAGGGGCAGATGATCCTCGTCCTCGAACCGCGCGCCCACCAGCTCCCCGATGAACGCCGCCACCCGCGGCACCTCGGTTGCCGGCACGTGCCGCGCCACCCGCGCCCGGATCTTCTGCCGGCGCGCCCCGAGCGGCTCCCCGTCCATCACCCCTGCCATCCGCCGCAGCAGCGGCGCCACCAGCCCGAACGGCGACCCTGCCCGGAGCGGATCCCCTTGCCCTGACCACACCTCCACCTGCGCCCAGCGCCCCCGGATCTGCTCCAGCAACTCGTGCCGCAACCGGCTCTTCCCTGCGCCCGCCGCTGCGCTCACCAGCACGGCCCGCGCCTGCGGCCCCTCCACGCAGGCCTCGAAGGTCGCCACGAGCCCTGCCAGGTGCGCGTCCCGCCCCACGCAGGGCGTCGGCCGCCCCAGCAGCGTCCGCGTCGGCTCCTCGATGTCCCGCTCCCCCTGCAGCACCAGCGCCGCGCCTTCCCCGTGGATCTCGAACCGTGGATCCAGCAGCCCCGCGGTCACCTCGTCGATCCTCACCCGCCCCGCCCCACGCACCCGCAGCAGCGCCGCTCCCCGATCCAGCAGCGCCCCCACCGGCACCACCCCCGACACCTCTGCCCGCCCCGTCACCACCGCCATCACCCCCGGCGCCTCACCCCCTCTCCGCCTCGCAGCCAGCGCACACATCGCAGCCTGCATGGCCAGGTCCGTCGCCCGCGCCCCTCCCGTGAACGCCATCATCCAGCCGCCCCCCAGGAACGGCACGAGCCGCCCCCCGGCGGCCAGCGCCAGCGCATGCAGCTCCGCCACGCCCATCGCACCGGCGGCCGGCATCGACGGCGCCGTCAGGGCCTCTTCCAGCGGCAACGCGCCCAGCGTCGGCGCCTCCGTCTCCACCGCCGTCTCCTCGGGCGGCGCCGCCAGCACCACGCACATCATCCGCTGCTCACCCTCGCCCAGCCCCTTCCGACCCGCCCCTCCTGGCGCCCCCACCTGTTCTGCGCTGCCGCCCCCCCTTGCGCTGCCGCTCCCCACCGCTTCTGCGCTGCCGCCCCCCTTTGCGCTGCCGCTCCCCACCGCTTCTGCGCTGCCGCCCCCC
>NZ_ASRX01000076.1 GCF_000601485.1 Chondromyces apiculatus DSM 436 | reverse complement strand
TGGGGGCGCCGAGGGCGCCCCGCCGCGCGCGCCCCTCGGCGCCCCCAAGCGCACCTCGAAGCGCCCTCCCGCCGCCCCACCGGCCCCTCAGCCCTCCGACGCCGCCCGCGAGCTCGCCCTCGCCATCGCCGCCGCGGGCCTCGACAAGAAGGCCATCGGCGTCGAGATCCTCGAGGTCACCGGCCGCGTGGATTACGCCGACTACCTGGTGATCATGACCGGCCGCTCCGACCGGCACGTCCACGCCATCGCCGTCGGCCTCGAAGACGCCCTGCGTGAGAAGAAGCTCTCCCCCCTCTCCATGGAGGGCCTGAGCGCCGCCACCTGGGTGCTCATCGACTTCGGCGACGTCGTGGTCCACGTCTTCCAGGAAGAGACCCGCCGCGTCTACGACATCGAGGGCCTGTGGATGGACGCCGGCCGCATCCCCGTCCCTGGCGGCGACGCCGAGGGCCCCGTCCCTGCCCACACGCCTCCCCGCGACTTCTCCACCTGACCTCGCGCCTCCCGTGCGCCTCATCGTCATCGCCGTCGGCCGCGTGAAGGACCGCCCCCTCCGGGCGGCCCTCGACGAGTACCTCGGCCGCGTCCGCCGCTACGTCGCCTGCGACGAAGTGGAGATCCCCGACGGCCCCCTCCCCAAGGTCTCGCAAGCCCTGACCCGCGCCGCCACCGGCGCCAACGTCATCGCCCTCGACGTCGGCGGCCGCGCCCTCCCCAGCGAAGCCTTCGCCACCTCCCTCGAACGCTGGGGCTCCCGCGGCAAAGGCGTGGTCGCCTTCCTCATCGGCGGCGCCGACGGCCTCCCCCCCGAGGTCAGCGCCGCGGCCGACGATCGCTGGAGCCTCTCCACCCTGACCTTCCCCCACCGCCTCGCGCGCCTCGTCCTGGTCGAGCAGCTCTACCGCGCCATGACCATCCTCCGCGGCGAGCCCTACGGCCATTGAAGCGCCAGTCCTGCGTACACAATGTGCACGCGGACATGGTGCAGGGGGCGGAGACCGCGGCGCGAGAGGGGTCTGACCTCCCGAAGCCACAGAGCCTTCCGGGATAGCCCTGCCATGCGCTGGCGTGACAGCACGTCGCTCGCACTCCTCGCGTTCCAGACCTGACAGCGTCCCTGGACATCGCCCGCGCCGAAACATGGTGAGCTTCTGTGCTTTGGCTCGCGAGGCGCGGGTGCTGCGGGTTGCGTTGCCGCTGCGCTGACACAATGAACTGCAGGTGAATGCTTCTCCCGCGGGCTCTCTCCTCTCGGCCCCGCAACCGCTATCTGCCGTGCACGAAAGTACCACGCGCCCTTCCCTCGCGGCCCTTCCGCATATCCCGTCGCGCCAGTCCGCTGCGCGCCGTTTGCTCATCGGAGCCCTGGTGCTGGTGGCCATCTGCGCCACCTTCTGGCTCACCCCCCTCTCCGAACTCGTCGATCTGCCGCGCCTGCTCGAGATCGCCCACCGCTTCCGCGCGAACCCCCTCACGCCCTTCGTGCTGGTCGTCGCGTTCGCGCTCCTCTCGTCCGTGCTGTTCCCCATCAACGGCCTCATCGCCGTCACCGGCCTCGCCTTCGGCCCCTGGATCGGCGCCACCTACGCCCTGGTCGCCACCCTGATCGCGGCCATCGCTCAGTTCGTCATCGGCTCCCGCCTCGGCGCCGAAGCCGTGACGCGTCTCGCCGGCCCCCGCGCCGAGAAGGTGCGCGGCCACCTCGTCCGCCGCGGCTTCTGGGCCGTCGCGCTGGGACACGTGCTGCCCGTGGCCCCGTTCGGGGTGATGAACCTGCTCTGCGGCGCCTCGGGCATCCGTTTTCGCGACTTCTTGCTCGGCACCACGCTGACCATGGTCCCCACCGCCCTGCTCGTCGCGGGCCTCAGCAGCCAGATCGCGCGCCTGTTTTGATTCCCGGGGCAGGGGCTCGCGCCCCCGCCCCCC
>NZ_ASRX01000075.1 GCF_000601485.1 Chondromyces apiculatus DSM 436 | reverse complement strand
CCCCCCGCCGAGCAAAGCTCGTCGGGGCCCCCCACTCCGCGATCCACCCGCGGTTTCCGGTGCGCACTGCCGCTTCGGGCCTGACGCCCGTCGCATCGGGAAGCGGACACTGTCCCCGGCCGCATGTATGAGCGACGTCCGCGGAGCGATCCGAGCGACGTCCGCGGAGCGATCCGAGAGACGACGCGACCACACGACGCCGCAGGCTCCGGTGAGCCTTCCGCAGAGGGCGATGCTCTCCTGCGGTGGGAACTTGTCCGCGCGCTCCCCTCCTGATTACCGTGGACCCGGGTCGCCCTCCACCGGCGCCCGCTCACCCCGCGTCCACCCACCTTGCGCTCGCTCTCTTTACGCCCGCTCCTCGTGCAGCCGCAGAGCCGCCCCCCAAACCCATGGTAGCGCCTGTCCAGCCCGGTGATGTCCTCCTCGGCAAGTACAAGGTCGAGCGTGTGCTCGGCCAGGGAGGCATGGGCGTGGTCGTCGCCGCACGCCACCAGCACCTCGGCGAGCTCTTCGCCGTCAAGTTCCTGCTTCCCGAGGCCCTCAAGGACGAGGAGGCCGTGGGCCGCTTCCTCCGCGAAGCGCGGGCCTCAGCGCGCCTGAAGGGCGAGCACGTCGCCCGCGTCCACGACGTGGGCCGCCTCGACACTGGCGCGCCCTACATGCTCATGGAGCACCTCCAGGGCAGCGACCTCAAGGAGGTCGTGCGCAGCCGCGGCCCGCTCCCGGTCGAGGAGGCCATCGCTTACGTCCTCCAGGCCTGTGACGCCATCGGCGAGGCCCACGCGCTCGGCATCATCCACCGCGACCTCAAGCCGGCGAACATGTTCCTCATCCGCCGCCCCAACGGCATGCCCTGCGTCAAGGTCCTCGACTTCGGCATCTCCAAGCAGATCACCCCCGACAACGTCGACCTCACCCGCACCGGCGCCATGCTGGGCTCCCCGCTCTACATGTCGCCCGAGCAGATGTTCCGCACCAAGCACGTGGACACGCGGAGCGACATCTGGGCCCTCGGCGTGGTGCTCTACGAACTGGTCACGGGCACGCTCCCGTTCCTCGCCCAGACCTTGACCGAGGTGGTGGGCCTCGTGCTCCAGGAGGAGCCCCTCCTGCCCAGCCAGCACCGCCCAGGCCTCCCCCCGGCGCTCGACGCGGTGGTGAGCCGGTGCCTGCAGAAGAAGCCCGAGCACCGCTTCCAGTCGATCGAGGAGCTGATGCAGGCGCTGCGGGCGGTGCTCGGAGGCGTGGTCCCGTGGGACCGCGTCTCGTCGCCGAGCAACCCCTCACTGCAGGGGTACGCCCCGGGGCCTGGGAGCGCGCCGGGGCTCGGGCAGACGCCACCCGGTCATCTCGCGCAGACCCCCCGGCGATCCTGGGCCACACGCCCCAGGGAGGGTTGCCGAGCCAGACGCCCTCCGGGCCGTTCCAGATGCCGGGCGTGGGCCATTCGGCCGGCTCGCTGCCTGGAATCGCGGGAGAGGCCGGGGACCTGCTGGCGTCCCGGAACGTCGCGGCGGGTGGGTCGCGCAAGCTCGCGGTCATTCTCGTCGCGGCGACGGCAGGGCTCGCGCTCGCGGCCGGCGGTATCTGGATGATGCGGCGCGATCCTGAAGCGCCTCTGGCGTCGCCCTCGGCGGAGCTGACGGCAACGGCGCCCCCCACTTCACCCACGACCAGCACCGCGGAGCACGTGCAGGTGGCGCCCGCCGACGACAGCGCAGCGCCCACAGAGTCCACCGGCCGCGCTGTGGACGAGGCGCCCACCGCCCCCAGCCGTGCACCTGTTCCTCGCGCGACGACGGGTACGTCCTCCAAGCCTGATGCGGCTGCGGCGCTTGCGTCGAGCAAACCGAAGACGACACCCTCGCCATTGGCGAGTGCTTTGGCGAGTGCTTCGGCGAGTGCGACGCCGAAGACGTCAAAACCAGCGGCGCCTGCGCCCCCCGCCACGGCCGCGCCCTCGCCTACGCCCACGAAGCGCGGAATCTACTGAACCCATGCGTGCTCTCTGCCCGGAGAACGCTCTCTTAAAGAAGAAAGGCGCCCCTGTCATGCCCGCCCCTCCTCGTCGCACTGCTGCCTCCCTCGCTCTCGCGCTCTCGCTCGGCTTGCTCACGGCCACCTCGGCGCACGCGCAGTCCGCCGACGCGCAGACCGCCGCGACCGCCCAGTCCCTCTACGACCAGGCGTCGGCCGACATGGATGCCGGCCAGTTCGCCAGAGCGTGCCCCAAGCTCGAAGAGGTCACCCGCCTCATCCCCGACGGCCTCGGCGCCAAGCTCACCCTCGCCGAGTGCTACGAGAAGGCCGGCCGCCTCGCGAGCGCCTGGGCCCAGTACACGCTCGTGGAGACGCTCGCCGCCCGCGCTGGCCAGGCGGAGCGCGCGCAGCAGGCCGCCACCACGGCTGCCGCGCTCAAGCCGCGCCTCGCCACCCTCACCGTGGAGGTGCCGGAGGAGGTGCGGTCGGTGACGGGCCTCGCCATCACCCGCGACGGCGTGACGCTCGGGGAGGCGCAGTGGGGCGTCACCCTGCCCATCGACGCGGGCGCCCACACGCTCGTCGCCACCGCGCCAGGCCGGAAGCCCTGGAAGGAGGCCGTGCAGGTGAGCGGGGAGGGCGCGAAGGTCGCGGTGACCGTGAAGCCCCTCCAGGTGGAGGTCGCGGCCCCGGCGCCGGTGCAGGCCCCGCCTCCGCCTGCCGATACGGTCTCCGAGAGGCCCTGGCAACGGCCCGTGGCGCTGGCCGCGATGGGCGTCGGCGTGATCGGCGTCGGCGTCGGCGCAGGGCTCGGGGGGATGGCCATTGCCCGCAACAACGAGAGCAATGACGGCCATTGCGACGTGGAGAACTACTGCAGCCAGGAAGGCGTCGACTTGCGCAATCAGGCCATAGCGTTCGGGACCGGGGCGACCATTGCGATGATCGCGGGAGGCGCCTTGCTCGCTGGCGGTGCCGTGCTGTGGTTCACGGCGCCGACGGCGCCTTCGTCTGCGAAGGAGAAGGTGGCGGGGAAGGGGAGCACCCCCACCAGGGTCGCGGTGACGCCTGGCGGCGTGCTCGTGCAAGGGCGGTGGTGAGACGCGCGCGAAGGACACTGCCCCTCCGCGGATACATCGGTTTTTCGCGAGAGGACCCGTCCCAGAAAGAATCCGCGCGGCTTCAGCATGCCTTTGAACAGGTGAAGCGGCGCTTCATGCGTCCGGATGCGAAACCGTTGCGCAGTCGGGACGTGAACTCCGCGCGGGACGTCGACACAGCTCCGTGCATTCGCTGATTTCCGTCCTCGCACCGCCGATCGCAGCGCCTGCGGGAGGTTGTCTGCGCGCTCCCGTCCAGGATACCGTGGACGCGGGTCGCGCCTCCTGGCGCCTGCCTGCCTTGCTTTTTCCCCAGCGCGCAGCCGCTCCTCAACACCATGGTCGCACCTGTCCAGCCCGGTAATGTCCTGCTCGGCAAGTACCGCATCGAGCACGTGCTCGGTCAGGGGGGCATGGGCGTGGTCGTCGCGGCGCGCCACCAGGACCTCGGCGAGCTGTTCGCCGTCAAGTTCCTCCTCCCCGAAGCCCTCAAGGACGAGGAGGCCGTGGGCCGCTTCCTCCGCGAGGCGCGGGCCTCGGCGCGGCTCAAGGGGGAGCACGTCGCCCGCGTGCACGACGTGGGACGTCTTGAGAACGGGGCGCCCTACATGCTCATGGAGCACCTCTCGGGCAGCGACCTGAAGCAGCTCGTCCGGAGCCGCGGGCCGCTCCCGCCGGGCGAGGCGATCACCTACCTGCTCCAGGCCTGCGACGCCATCGGCGAGGCCCACGCGCTCGGCATCGTCCACCGCGATCTCAAGCCGGCGAACATGTTCCTCGTCCGCCGGCCCAGCGGCGCGCCCTGCGTCAAGGTGCTCGACTTCGGCATCTCCAAGCAGATGACGCCCGACAACGTCGACCTCACCCGCACCGGCGCCATGCTGGGCTCACCGCTCTACATGTCTCCCGAGCAGATGTTCCGCACCAAGCAGGTCGACGCGCGCAGCGACATCTGGGCCCTCGGCGTGGTGCTCTACGAGCTGGTCACGGGCACGGTCCCGTTCCTCTCGGAGACGCTGACGGAGCTGGTAGGGCTCGTGCTCCAGGAGGAGCCGATCTTGCCCAGCCAGCGCCGGCCCGGACTCCCCCCGGCGCTGGACGCGGTGGTGAGCCGCTGCCTGCAGAAGAAGCCCGAGCACCGCTTCCAGTCGATCGAGGAGCTGATGCAGGCCCTGCGCGCGTTGCTCGGGAGCGTGGGCCCCTGGGATCGCGCGTCGTCACCGAGCCATCCCTCGCTGCCCTTCATACCCGCGGGCCTCGGGCAGACGCCGCGGGCGTTCGTGCACACGCCACCGGGAGGATTCGCCCACACGCCAACGGGAGGATTCGCCCACACGCCACCGGGAGGACTCGCCCACACGCCGCCCGGAGGGTTACCGCGTCAGACCTCCTCTGGCGCGTTCCCAATGCCCGGCGCGCCGCCTGCGGGCCCTCCACCTGGCTTCACGGGCAACACCTGGAACCCTGCGGCCTCCCGGAACTCCAGCGGGGGCGGGGCAGGCAAGATCATCGTCGCGGCGCTCGGGGCGGCTGCCAGCCTGATCGTGCTGGCGGCCGTGGGCATCTGGTTCTCGCAGCGCGATCCCGAGGTCGCCCCGGCATCTCCCTCCGCGGCTCCAGCTTCCCTCTCGCCCTCGTCGCCGCCGACCAGCAATGCGGGGCCGCCGCCTGGCGCTCCCCCGATCGCGCCCGCGCCGGGCACCCCGTCCGCCGCCATCGCTGCACCCCCCACAGCGACATCGCGCGCGTCCAGCGGTGCTCCCAGCACGCCGGTGTCTCAGGCGAGCACCTCGCCTACGGCCACGGCCACGGCCACGGCGAAGGGGACCTCATCGACGACGCCCCGGACGACGTCCACGACCTCCGCGTCCAAGCCGAGGCATGGGATCTACTGAGCGATTGCGCGAACCCTGCCGCGCGAGACGTCTCCCGCGGAAGAAAGGAGCTGAGACCATGCCTGTCACGCCTCGTCGTCACCTCGCATCCCTCGCCACCGCGCTCACGTTCGGATTATTCGCGAGCACGCCGGCGCGCGCCCAGCCCGCAATTGCCCAGACCGCCGCGACGGCCGAGTCCCTGTACGACCAGGCCTCCACCGACATGGATGCGGGCAAGTTCGCCAGCGCGTGCCCGAAGCTCGAAGAGGTCACCCGCCTCATCCCGGAGGGCGTCGGCGCCAAGCTCACCCTCGCCGAGTGCTACGAGAAGGCCGGCCGCCTCGCGAGCGCCTGGGCCCAGTACACCCTCATCGAGCCCCTCGCGACCCGCGCAGGGCAGCGGGAGCGCGCGCGCCAGGCGGCCGCGAAGGCCAAGGCCCTGAAGCCACGGATCGCCATGCTCACCGTGGAGGTGCCGGCCGAGGTGCGGTCCATCGACGGCCTGACCGTCACCCGCGACGGCGCGACGCTCTGGGAGGCGCAGTGGGGGATCGCCCTGCCGATCGATCAGGGCACGCACGCCCTGGAGGCCACCGCGCCGGGCCGGAACGCCTGGAAGGAATCGGTGGAGGTGAGCGGGGACGCGGCGAAGGTCACGGTGGAGGTGAAGCCGCTCGCGATGGAGGTCGTCGCGAAGACCCTGGCGCCGCCCCCGCCCGTGGTCACGGCTCCCAGGAGACCCTGGCAGCGCCCTGCCGCGCTCGCGGCGATGGGGGCTGGCATGCTCGGGGTCGGGATCGGCGCGACCCTCGGGAGTCTGGCCATCGCCCGCAACAACGACAGCAATGACGGCCCTTGCGACGCGCAGAACTCCTGCAGTCAGGATGGGCTCGACCTGCGGAGCCAGGCCGTGGGACTCGGGAATGGATCGACCATTGCGTTGTTCGCGGGGGGAGCGCTCCTCGCAGGCGGCGCGGTGCTGTGGTTCATGGCGCCCGCAGCGCCCACGGCGTCGAAGGAGAAGCCCTCGGGCCACCGGGTGACCATGCGGGTCGCGGTGTTGCCTGGCGGGGTGCGGATGCAAGGGGGGTGGTGACATGCCTTCACGAAAGCACGTGTTCCTGGCGGGAATGGCGGGGTTCGTCGCCGCCATGGAGGGCTGCAACCTGATCGCCGGCATCGAGGAAGGAGCGCCGAACGAGGCCACCACCGTCTGCGATGGCGCGCTGGAGGGCACCCCGCTCCCCGACCAGATCGCGGGTGACTGTGCCGAGCTGGTGTGCGACGGCGCAGGCCGCAGCAAGCTCATCCCGCTGGAGAGCGACCCCGTCGACGACGGCGATCCCTGCACCCTCGACGCCTGCGTGGGGACCGCGCCGCAGCACACCCTCCAGGCCGAGGTGCCTTGCTACACGGGTCCCGACGGCACGCGGGACAGAGGGCGGTGCGAGGCAGGCGTGCAGCGCTGCGACGCCGCGGGCAACCCGGTGGGCGGCTGCGAGGGCGAGGTGCTGCCGGCGGCGGAGACGTGCGTGACGCCGGACGACGAGGACTGCGACGGCGAGGCCAACGAGGAGGGTGTGGGGTGCTCCTGCACGCCGGGCACCGTCGTCGCCTGTTACACGGGCCCGGCCGGGACGGCGGATGTGGGCGCGTGCCGGAGCGGGCAGCAGAGCTGCAACCCCGACGGGATCGGCTACAGCCCCTGCGTCGACGAAACGCACCCGGGGAGCGAGACCTGCGACGCCACCGAGGTGGACGAGGACTGCGACGGTCTCGTCAACGAGTCGGGGCCGGACTGCACCTGCGGTGACGGGTTCGTCTCGACGGGCGAGGGCGAGAGCTGCGAAGACAACAACACGACGAGCCTCGACGGGTGCTCCGCCACGTGCGTCAAGGAGGACGTGGTCGCGGTGGCCCTCGGGGAAACGCACTCCTGTGCGCTGCTGCGCGATGGCCGGGTGAAATGCTGGGGGGGAAACGCATATGGTCAGCTCGGGCTCGGATTTTCCTTCAACAATCGCGTGGGCGACCAGGTAGGCGAGATGGGCGCCAACCTGCCGGCGGTGAATCTCGGAACAGGCAAGACTGCGGTCGCCCTTGCTGCTGGGGATAACCACACGTGCGCGGTGCTGAACGATGGCACCCTCAAGTGCTGGGGGGTCAACGACTCTGGCCAGCTCGGGCTCGGAGGCATGACGGCGGTTGGAACCAGTCCCTCACATATGGGTGACAACCTGCCGGCGGTGGCGCTGGGCACGGCCAAGACCGCCGTTGCAGTTTCGGCGGCTGGCGAGCACACGTGCGCGGTGCTGAACGATGGATCCGTGAAGTGCTGGGGCAACAACGACTCTGGCCAGCTCGGGCTGGGTGATACCCTGAGTCGTGGTGGAGATACGGCGCAGATGGGTGACAGCTTGCCCGCGGTGGCGCTGGGAACAGGCCAGTCGGCCATTGCAGTTTCGGCGGCTGGCGGGCACACCTGCGTTCTGCTCAACGGCGGCTCGGTGAAATGCTGGGGCTACAACACCTATGGCCAGCTCGGGCTGGGAAGCCCCGCAAGCCGCGGGACGAGCCCTTCGGACATGGGGAACAACTTGCCGGCGGTGAATCTGGGCACGGGCAAGACGGCCACCCTGGTCTCTGCTGGAAGCCAGTACACCTGCGCGGTGCTGAACGACGGCTCGGTGAAGTGCTGGGGCAACAACGACTATGGCCAGCTCGGCCTGGGCGATACGTTCAATCGCGGAACGGGCTCCACGAGCATGGGTGACAACTTGCCGGTAGTGAATCTGGGCACGGGCAAGACGGCCACCCTGGTCTCTGCTGGAGGTAGGCATACCTGCGCAGTGCTGAACGACAGCACCATCAAGTGCTGGGGTTACAACAGCAGTGTTGGCCAGCTCGGCCTGGGCGACACCGCAAGCCGCGGTACCAGCGCAGCGCAGATGGGCAACAACTTGCCTGCGGTGAACCTGGGCACGAGCGTGTCAGCAACCCTTGTCGACACCTCCGCTGACCACACCTGCGCCCTTCTTGGCGCGGGCAACCTCAAGTGCTGGGGTGCCAGCAACGATGGCCAGCTCGGCCTGGGCGACACGAGCGCGCGCGGCTCCTCCCCGGCCCACATGGGCGACAACCTTCCCACCGTGAAGCTCTACACGGACGCTTTCTAGCGCACGCCCCGCCTCGTCTCCTCGCACCCCGCCTCGTGGCACCCCGCCTCGTGCCATCGCGCACAGGGTGGCGCGAGCAGTCTTTCAGCCTTACCTACACCGAGAGGCCAGGCGTCCGAACCCGCACAGATCGCGGACGCTTGCGGACGCTTGCGGACGCTTGCGGGCGCTCCCGGGCGCTTGCGGGCGCTCCTGGGCGTGCGCAGCCATGTCGGCCGCGACGCGGCCTCGCCTCCACCGGACACAGGCGCAACGACGCGATGCCCACGCAAACAACCAACATCCACACCCTTACCGAGACCTTCACGAGCGGCGGCAAGCCCATCACTGTGGAGTGGCTCAGCGCGCCCGGAGCCGCCCCTCGTCCCGCCGTGATCGTCCTCCACGGCGCCGAGGGCCTCGTCCTCGCGGACGTCTACCGCAGCGCGGCCCGCACGCTCGCGCAGGCCGGGTTTCAGGCCTTCTTCGTCCACTACTTCGACCGCACCGGCAGCGCCCGGGCGAGCTACGGGAGCTTGCTCCAGAGCTTCCCCCTCTGGCAGGAGACGCTCCGGGACGCGCTCACCTGGGTGGGGATGCACGCGGGCGTGGCGCCCGGGCCCATCGGGGTGGTGGGTGTCTCGCTGGGGGCCATCCTCGGGCTCGTCACGGCCAAGGACGAGCCGCGGATCGGCGCCCTGGTCGACTACTTCGGCCCGCTCCCGGACGGCGTGCTCGACGACGCGCGAGCCCTGCCGCCCACGCTGGTGCTGCATGGCGACGCCGATCGCCTGGTGCCGCTGGCGAGCACGAGGAAGCTCGAAGCGCTGCTGAAGCGGCTGGGCACGCCACACGAGGTGGTCATCTACCCGGGAGAGGGGCACGGCTTCTTCGGGGACGCCCAGCGGGACGCCCAGCGGCGCACGGCCGTGTTCCTCGGGCGCCACCTCGCGGCAGGGGCTGCGGAGATGCGCAGCGCCTCCTAGCCACGCGCCAGCGGCTGCGGAGAGGCGCAGCGCCTCCTCACCATGCCTCAGGGGCTGCGGAGAGGCGTGACTTCATGGGGGATGGGTGGCGAGGGGCGCGGGCGCGTGACCTCGTCGCGAGGCGGCGCCCGGCGGGGATCAGGTGCAGGTCGCGTCGCGCGAGGAGTCCCGCGTGCACTGCGACGGATCCGGCGGGTGGTCCTTCATGCACGCGTCCGTGCACTTGAAGTCCCCGCCGAAGCCGCACTTCGACACGCACGCCATGAACTCGCCGGAGCACTTGTAGACCGCCGCGGAGGAGGGGCAGTCGTAGAACGCCTTGTTGATGCAGCACGTGGTCTGCCCGCCCCCCGAGCCTCCCTGCGCGCCGCCGGACGTGCCCCCGGCGCTCGGCTTGCCCGCCCCGCCCGAGGAGCCGCCGGTGGTGGTGACGCTCGTGCTGGCGTTCACGGCGCCGAGGACGTCCGTCGCGGCCGAGAGTGCCCCGAGGAACCCGCCGCCCTTGTCCTCCTTCGCGGCCGGCTTGTTCTGCGCCTCGCGCGCCTCGCGCTCCGCTTCTGCCCGGCGGGCCTCGGCCTGCGCCTTCTCGTTGGCGGTCGCGGTGATGCTCGCCTCGGCGAAGATCTCCTCGCCGAGCTTCATGGCGCTGTCGGTGAGCGCCTGGCGCTTGTTCTCGGGCACCTTCTTCGACACGTCGATGGCCAGCACCACCTTGTCGTCCCCCTTGACCTTGAAGTGGATGGTGACGTCCGGGTTCTGCTGGAACTTGCAGAACTCCTCCGCGCTGCACACCGGCGTGTAGCCGCGCTTCTTCAGCACCGCCTGGAGGGGCGCGATCGTGGAGCCGCTGTCCTCGCCCCCGTAGGCGAGGGGGCGGGTCTGACGGACGCTGCTGCAGGCAGTGGCGAGGGAGATGGCCGCGACGGCCATGAAGAGCAAGGATCGGGATTGCATCGCGTTCTCGTTCACCATCGGTCGATGTGCGGGCGGCCCGTCGCACCAGGGAAGTCGTGGAGGCGGCCGCAGCGCCCCACGCCACGTTAGCCGATCGGGTTCGACGGGCGTCACGCTTCGTACGTCGTCTCCTTGCTACGCGCGCCACGCCCGGCGCTCGCCAGCAGGGCCTGCGCGCAGGGCATCAGGACCTCCTCCATGGCCTCGCGGTGGCACCGCGCCTGCTCCTTCGCGGTGAGCCGGCCATGCGCCCGCCACGCCTGCATGTCGACGACGTCGACGTCGTCGACGTCGTCGACGTCGACCGCACCCGCGGCAGCACCTCCGGCAGCGGCCATCCCTGCCACGTCTTCCCCGGCAGCGGCCATCACCTTCGCGAAGGACGCCGCGAACGCCTCCTCCACGGCGGCCCGCACCGGCTCCCCCCCGCGAACCAGGGCCCACCGCACGAAGGCCCACGCGAGCTCCGCGTGCACGGCCTCGTCCTCCGCGATCTGGGCGAGCGTCCGCCGGACCTCCGGGTCCACCGCCCCTTCGAGCTGCGCGCGCGCCTGCAGCGCTGCCAGGGTCTCGCCCACGCAGCCCTCGTGCACCGCGCTCGCCGCGGCCTCCGCCAGCGTCGGCGTGCGCAGAGAGCCGTCGAGCGCCATGCCTGAAGGCCCGAGCGCCTGCCCCGCATAGCGGCTCGCCAGCGCGAAGCAGCCCTGCGCGTGCCGCACCTCGTCGCCCATCGCCTGCTGCGCCCCGAGCACCAGCGCGGGAGGCGCTCCCAGGGCCAGGAGGTGGAGGGCGAACCGCGCGAACGACGCCACCGAGGCATGCTCCAGGAGCGCGTCCTCCAGCCAGGCTTGCCCGAGGGCCACGCGCGTGGCGTCACCCATGGCGAGCGCCTCGCCCGCGACCGACGCCTGGATCCAGTCGGTGCGCCCGGCGGTGGCGGCTACCCGCGCGGCGCCGTCGACCAGGAAAGGCCGCCCGCAGACGACGAGCCGATCGTACTGGTAACAGCACAGGCCAGCCTGGGGCGCGTTCGTCTCGTCCCAGCTACACCCGGGCAAATCGCCTGCCGTCGGGCAAAGCGCCGGCGTGCTTCCGCCGCCTCCGCCGCCTCCGCCCCCCACCCACGCCGGGGGGGACGAAGCCTCCTTCGTCATTCGGCTCGGCGGCCTTCTCCCAGGCGTCGGCGGGCGTCATGCAGACCCGCTCACCCCGATCCGTGCCCGCGTTCCCGCTGCTGTCAAGCGTCACGTCACGAGGCAGGCGCTCCTGCCCGGCGACATCGAGCGCTCAGGGCATGCGCACCGGGTGTCACCCGGCGAGGACGAGGTGCAACGATCCTTCCTGCACCTCGGCGCCGGCCTGTTGCGTCGCTTCGCGGCTCCTCTCGACCTTCATCACCGTCGCCTCGCGGTCCTGCTCGGTCCGGAGGAACAGCGCGCGCACGAAGTCCCGGCCGAGCATCGCCCGCTCATCGTCGAAGTATCCCTGCGTGGTGAGCTTGCAGAGGCCGCCCACGAAGACCTTCACGTGGATGTGCGGCGCGCGGCGCACGAAGGCGATCCCGTAGTCCCTGGGGCGCACCGTGGTGAACGCGAAGCTCCCCTCGGTGTCGGTGAGGCACGTCCCCATGTAGGCGAAGTTCGGGTCCCGCGGGGCGCGCGACGGCTCGACCAGGTAACGGCCATGCAGGTCGTCGGTCTGCCAGATCTGCACCTCGGCGCCGCGGACGGGGCTCCCTTGCGCGTCGGTCACCTGGCCCTTCAGCACGAAGAGCCTCCCTGACGCCTTGAAGCCACGGGTGAGATCGCTCCCGGTCGCGGCCACCACCGCGTGACCCGGGTAATAAGGCCCCTCGTCCTGCCAGACCGTCACCCCGCGCGCCCCCCTCACCCGATCGCGCACGTTGTGCAGCAAGCCCTCGACGGTCCCCTTCAGCGCATGCATCGCGCCGGTCCAGGGCATCCTCACCTCCGCCCGATCCGTCTCCTGGCTGGTGCCGCGCATCGCTTCCTCCCTGGTCCTGTCCTCTGTGCTCTTCGGGTCAGAGGGCAGGAGATCTAGGCCCAGCAGGGCGCCTCGTCGAGTCTCGGTGGAGGTCGCGTTCCGCAGGAGGAGGACCAGCCGCGGAACCCGCCCCGTGGCGTCCGGCAGCCCCCGGACCGGCAGCGGTCACGCCCGCCGCGGAGGACCACCGGATCGCTCCGGCCGTGGACAGGGGTCCGTCGGAGGCCGACCGGTCTTGTTCCGGCCCGGGAGCGCCTTGGTCGGAAGCCGACCGGCCTTGTTCCTGGGAACAACCTTGGTAAGTCGGAGACCGACCGGCCTTGTTCCTGGGAACAACCTTGGTAAGTCGGAGGCCGACCGGCCTTGTTCCTGGGAACAACCTTGGTAAGTCGGAGGCCGACCAAGGTTGTTCCAGCGCGGAACAGCGCCGGTGGGTGACCGACCAAGGTTGTTCCAGCGCGGGACAGCGCCGGTGGGTGACCGACCAAGGTTGTTCCCGGGAACAACCTTGGTGAGCGGGAGGCCGACCAAGGTTGTTCCCGGGAACAACCTTGGTGGCTGGAGGCCGACCGGTCTTGTTCCAGCGCGGGACAGCGCCGGTGGGCGACCGACCGGCGTTGTTCCAGGCCGACGCAGGCCCGGAGAGGCTGTCGAGGGGGGGATGCCGGCCCGGGAAGCGGGGAAAAGGTGAAGGGGACCGGGAACCGCGAGGCAGACAGGACGGGGGTGGGTGACCGGAGGGCGCTCTCCCGGGGCGGGAGGGCGGACCACGGAGGCCGTTCTCCCTCGTCCCGGGTCCTTAGGTACGGATCACGGTGATGCGGCGGCCGCCGGGGGTGGTGAGGGGGGCGGCGCTGAGGCGTTCGGCGAGGGGGGGGGCGGAGGGGCGGCGGTCGAAGAGCACGAGCCAACCGGTGTCGAGGCCGAGGCTGGCGAGGTAGGTATCGAGCTGCTGCAGACCCTCGGGGAGCGGGTCGGTCTTCTGGTCGGGGCGCCAGACCTTGATCTCGATGGCGAGGGTCTCGTCGTGGGCGCGCACGCAGAGACCCATCCGGCCTCGGCCCATCGCGTACTCCCGGTCGAGGGAGGCTCCGTTCACCACCCGGTGGAGGAAGGCCATCAGCACCAGGTGCGGGGCCACGTCGGGGTAGGGGGCGGCGGCGAGCAACGGATCGCCGTGCTGGCGCCAGAAATCGAGGAAGGCGTGGAGCAGGGCCTCCTTGTCGAGGCGGCCCTCGGGGGTCAGCCAGGTGGCTGGCAGGTGGGGGAGCGACGCGCGGCGGGTGAAGGTCAGCGCGCGGACGATGCTCTCACGGTAGATGGGGTTCGCCACGGTCAGACCTCCCTCGGGGTCCATGCGCACGAGACCGAGATCGAGGGCGTGGCGCACGTCGTCCTCGGCGACGCTCCCGAGCATGCTCCCGGCGAGCATCGGCTCCAGGATCACGCGCACGCGCGGCTCCTCGAGCTTGCTCATCAGGCTGTCGAGGTGGGGGTCGCGGCGGAGGAGCAGGATCTCCTTGGCCTCCTCCACGTGGGCGCGGGTGATGGGCTTCGCCGGATCGGGGCACAGCTCCTCGGTGAGCTGCCGGGCCAGGGCGTTGACGAGCCAGGGCTGACCCTGGGTGAGGTGAAAGGCCCGATCGATGGCCTCGGGCAGGAAGGCTTGCCCGGTCTCGGCGGTGTGCTGGGCGTAGAGCGCGGCCACCTCCTCGCGGGTGAAGTCGCGCAGGGTGATCGACTCGGCCTTGATGCTGAACGGGTGCGCCGCGCCGGGGCGTCCGTCGCTGCTCACGATGCCTCTGACGTCGCGCGCGTCGCGCACGTCGCGCAGCCCGCTGAGGAGGAGGGCGTGCGGGAAGTGGGCGGGGCGCGTCGGGTAGCCGGCGCGGAGCTGGCGCAGGATGGGCAGGAGCACGTCGTCGCGGAGGGCGTCCATGTCGTCGAGGAAGAGGACCAGCGGGCGCGGGGCGGCTTCGGCCCACGCCCGGAGCGCGGCGCTGATGCGGGAACCCGCGGGCGCCTCGGACGCGCTGGGCGCGCTGGGCGCGCTGGGCGCGCTGGTCACGTTGGACCAGGGAGGCGGCTGGAGATCGGGCGGCAGCGAGATGGCCGTGGCGCGGCTCCAGGCGTCGAGGAGGGACAGCTCGGTCGCGCCGAGATCACTGCTGCGGGGGGCGCCGTGATCCAGGGAGAGCAGCGCGGCGACGTGGCTCCCTGTCGCGGTGAGTTCGCGGGCGAGGTGGAGCAACGTCGTCGTCTTGCCGCTCTGCCGCGGGGCGTGCAGGACGGCGTAGTGCTGCTGATCGAGGAGCCGGCGCACCCGGGGCAAGCGGGCGAGGATCGGGAGGGTGTAGTGACGCCCGGGATCGCTGGGGCCTGCCGTGTTGAAGAAGCGGGGCACGGGGAGAGCTTCGGGCGGGCATGGTGGAGGCGTCAAGTCGCGCGGAGCGAGTGAGGCAGATGGTCCGTGTTCGGTTCCCAGGTGATCGCGGCGGCGCGCTGGCGGATGCAGTACACGCCGCGGGGGGCTCCGGACGTGCTGGGGATGCGGGCGCTCGCGGGGGCGTGGGCGCTGCGGACGCTCGCGGGCGCGCCCGCGTCCTGGGCCTGTGCCGCGTAGAAGCTGTGCCACCACCGGGCGGCGTGCCAGATGGACTCGGGGCAGCTCGCGGCGGAGGCGAGGCCCGGGGTGAGGTCGAGGCCCGCGAGGCCGTAGACGGCGGAGACGAAGGCGGCGCTCGGGACGCCTTGCTGATCCAGCAGGGGGTTCGGCGTGCGGCCCACGGCCCACACGTAGGACAGCCAGCGGACGATGAGATCGGGCAGGTCGGGGACGCTGCGCTGCCTGCGGACGCGCTGGATGCCCTTGTCGATCTCGTCCGGAGCGACGGCGAAGGCGATGACGGCGACGTTCGGGTAGCGCGCTGGATCCGCGTACTCCGAGAAGGCGCGGGTGATGACGCCGTTGTGGCTGGGGACGGCGGCGACGTCGCCATGATCGAGGGGCGCGGAGGTGATGGTGCCGCCGCGGAGGATGCCGACCAGCGACCAGTAGCTCGGCCGGAGGTCCTGCCGGGCGTCGGACTGGGCGATGCGGAGGCGGAAGTGCGCGAGGTCGGCGCCGCCGAGGAGCACCAGGCCTTCGTGCACCGGGGCGCGGGCGAGCCACGCGACGTTGTCGTCCTCGCCGGGAGGCTGCTCCACGATCGCCTGGTTGGCCTGGGTCTCGTGGGAATGGCGGATGGGGAGCATGGGTGTCCTCGGGGGGTCAGGGGCGAGCGAGCCGGTCGCCGCTCACCAGAGCCGGTAAGGGGGCAGGGTGCGCGGAGGGTTCACGGGGCTCTCCTCGATGGGCCAGTAACGGACGGTCATCTCGACGGACTTGCCTTCGGCGGTGAAGTCGAGGGTCTTGAAGTGGTCACTGGGGGGCAGGAAGGTGTGGTCGAGGGTCATGGTGGGGGCGGAGAGGCCGGGGACGGGGATGGCCCACACCGGATCGCTGGCGACCTGGCGGTAGCCGGGTTTGACGAGGGACATGGGAGACGAGATGACCTCGACGACCTTCACCTGCGGCGACAGGTGCACGGTGGTGACGCGCGAGAAGTGCACGTCGCCGCTGAGGACGACGACGCTGTGCTGGGAGGCGGCGATGGCCCTGACGAGGTCTTGCATCTGCGCGTAGTCGGCGAGGTGCCAGTCGACGACGTTGCCGAGGAGGCCGGCGCGGGCGTCGAGGAGGGGCTGGCCGAGGACGAGGACGCCAGGGCCTTCGAGAGCGCGGATCCAGGCGCGGAGGCGCTTCATGGTGTCTTCCGACACGAAGCGAGAGCGGTCGGCGGCGCGGTGCATGCGGGTGTCGACCACCGCGAAGGAGAGGGGACCGACGTCGAAGATGCGCAGGGGGGGCGCCGCCTGGAAGGCGTCGAAGAGGGCGCGGGCGTGCGCCATCCACTGCTTGCGGCCGCGTTCGGTCCAGGTGTTGGTGGCGAAGGCGCAGGGGTTCGGGGCGTTGTTCCAGAGCTCGTGATCGTCGGGGGTGAAGTAGTTCGGGCCGAGGGCGAGGAGCGAGGCGAAGCCGGGGTCGGTCCAGGTGCGGCGGTAGGTCTCGAAGAAGCGGGTGCGCAGCTCCTGGTCGCCGAGGGGGTAAGGCTGGAGGAAGGCCCGGGCCGGCGCGTCGAGGTAGACCTGATCGCCGCAGAGGATCTTGAGGTCGGGCAGGCGCTCGGCAGGGAGGCGCTTGATGGCGGTCTGGAGGGCGCGGGAGGAGGCGCCCTGCAGGTAGTAGCAGGAGCCGAGGAGGACGGTGAACGCGGGCTCGCCGCGGTGCGGCAGGCGGCGCGGGAGGGTGCGGGTCCTGGCGGTGAGGGGCGACGCGGTGTCGTCGTGGAGGGTGACGCGGTAGTCCGTGGCGGGTTCGAGGCCCGTGAAGGTGTGCCGGAGGTAGTGGAGGGTGGGGCCGCCGGGCTCGACCTCGAAGCGCTGCCAGCGGCCGTGGAGGGGGACGGGGGGGGCGTCCGTGTCGATGGAGAGCGCGGTCGGGAGCGTGGGCGTGGGCGGGGACGGGGACGTCGAACTGAGCGGAGCGTGTCCGAGGGCGCCGACCCACACGGTGGCAGCGTCGTCAGTGACCTCGTGCGGGACGAGCATCAGGGTCATGCGCAGGTCTCGATCGCCGCCGGCCGGGGGATGGTCGCGCGGGAGGGGGCACGAGCATAGCGTGCGCGGGATGCGCGAGGGGACGGCGAATGCGCGGGGGAGGCGCTTCGGACTTCGGACAAAGAAGGGGCCGCGGCATACACTCGTGAGCGCCATGAGCAACCGCGCGGCTCCGACTGGGACTCCCTGGGTGCGTATCGATCGCTGGCTGCGTGAGCACGCGCCGGCGGTGTTCGGTCTCCTCCGCGCGCCGGCGACACCGGCCGCGCTGGAGGCGTACGCGCACGCGGTGGGTCGTCCCTTGCCAGAGGCGCTCCTGGAAGCCTACCGCGCGCACGACGGGGTGACGGGGGAGGCACTGACGATGTTCGGCGCCAACCGGGCGCCGCGCGGGGTGACGTGGGCGCGGTTCATGACCTGGCTGCCCGCCGTGGAGGCGCCGCGGCAGTACCGGATGATGCGCGATCTCGGGGTCGGCTGGGACGCGGGGTGGCTGGTGCTCGGCGAGGACGGCGGCGGCAACGTGCTGATCGTCGACGCGGGCTCGGCGGAGGTGCTGGCCTGGGATCACGAGACCGGCGAGGCGTCCCACGTGGCGCCCGACCTGCGGACGTGGATGGCGTGGCTCGCCGACGACATGGAGGCGGGGCTGGTGGTCACGGACGAGGACGAGGGCGAGGAGGCGTTGCTGCTGCTGGACGCGCCGCCGAAGGCGCCACCTCCGGCGCCGGAAGTGAGCGCGGAGCGGACAGCGCAGGTCCTGCTCGACGTCCTGGCCGAGCGGCAGTTCATCGCGATGGAGCCGGAGGTGGATCCGGCGCCGCTCGTGAAGAAGCTGGTGAAGGCGCTCTCGGTGCGCGCCGAGGAGCAGCGCCGCGAGCAGGTGATCGCCCTGCTGGAGTCGGAAGATGCGGTGGCGGAGGTGTTCGCCGACGACGAGGAGCTCGGGGTGGTGATCGACGAGTTCGGGTGAGGGGAGCGAGGGCCTTCTCCAGGTGTCGGGAGGTATGGTTTCATGGGCGGAACCCCAGGCGTGGAGACGGTCATGCTCTTGATACGTGAGCCACAGATCGCAGCGTTCGCAGAGCTGGCCGTCGCCGACTTCGAGGATCGGATGGTCACCCATCTCCGCCAGGTCTTCCCGGAAGCGTGCGGGAGCGCCCCCGAGCCCGCGCTCCGCGAACGCATCCAGCGCGCCATCACCCGCGCCGGGCGCTTCGGCGTGGTGCGCGAGTACGACGTCTGTCTCTACCTCCAGGTGATGGTGGTCAAGGGCGACGGCTTCGACGAGGCGCCGGAGCACGCCGCGCTCCGGGCGATCCTGGAGGACGAGCGCCAGAGCGCCTCGGTCCGGGTCGACCACGTCCACGCGCTGGTGTTCAGCGCCGGGGAAACCCGCGCCGGGGAGGCTTGAGCATGGGCACGACAGACCCGAAGACGGCGGCGGCAGCGGACGCGAAGAAAGAGGCGGTCGGCTGCACGACGCAGGGGTGTCCGGCCGAGGAGATCGTCGCCTACGACATCGAGGGGCACTACATCGGGACCAAGCCCCCCGCGGAGGACGAGGTCTGGCTGTCGACCAAGGCGGTGGTCGACGCGAACCGCTCGGGCGAATACGTGAACAGGAAGCCCATCCTCGACAGCGAGGAGACGAAGTCGATCCCCAAGGAGCCGCCGAAGCCGATCACGGGCAAGCACAGCGACCTCTTGCTGCTCGCGGCGATCTCCTACGGGGAGGCGTCGACCGCCAACGTCTACGAGGAGATGGCCGGCATCGCCAACGTGCTGGTGCGCCAGGCGAAGGCGCGGAGCGGCGGATCCATCTCGGGGCTCGTCTCGGGGCACAGGAACTTCGCCTACGCGGCCTCGGACGGGAACGCGCGGTTCGCCGCCTTCAAGGCGAAGCAGCTCACGCTCGTCGACATGCGCGAGGGCAACGACGGGATGCGCCTGGCCATCAAGGGGGCGATCAACGCGCTCCGGGACGGGCACGACTACTCGAACGGCGCTTACTTCTGGGACGGCAAGGATCTGGGCACGAACTACAGCAACCACGAGAAGGTGAAGAAGGGGCTCAAGTTCTCGGACGAGAGCCACCGGATCTTCACCGTCGACGGCAGCCCCATCGCCGACAACGCCGTCCCCACGACCACGTACTGGTACGACAAGAACGGGAAGGCGACCAAGGAGCGCGGGTCCTACGACTACACGTACGAGACCACCGCCGTCTGGGGGAGCACGGTCTTCTCGAAGACCACCGACGCCTACCGCAAGGCGACCGGCGGGAAGCCGCACATGTGATCAGGCGGCGGCTTGCATGGCCTGGATGCGGCCCGCCAGGTGGGGATCGCCGCCCGCGTCGAGGCCCGCGAGGTACTTCTTGAGCGTGGTGCCGGAGCGGGCGAGGTAGGCCTCGAGGTGGGGGGAGAGGGCCTTCCAGCGGCGGTTCCAGCCCGTGGCGTCTCCCGAAGGGCGATCGAGGAGCAGGGAGGCGACGCGCAGGGTCAGCTCGGGATCGACGAGCTGCGCGAGCTGCTCCTGGAGCAGGGTGAGGGCGCGCGTGGTGGGGTGGGACGGGGGAGGGGACTTCCAGAAGCCCGCGGCGATCTGGGCGAAGGCGGAGGCGTCGACCTCGTCGAGGAGGCGCATCGCGTGCACGAGCGGGAGGCGGTCCTTCGGGAGAGGCGCGATGACGCGGGCGAGGACGGCTTCGAGGGCACGGGCGAGGTCGGGGTGGGCCGTGGGGTCGACGCCGGCGATGCGTTCGAGGGCGCAGCGGGCATGGTGCACGCGGCGGGCGAGGGCCCAGCTCCGGTAGCCGCGGGTGGCTTCGAGCCGGTCGAGGGCGGCGACCGCAGCCTTGACGCGCTCGGGGGTCGGTTCGCGGAGGTCGAGGCGGGGAGGGAGGGCGAGGGGCGCCGAGGCCGCTGCAGCGCCCTTCGCGCCGGTGGGCGCCGCGGGGGCCGCCGCGCTGACCTCGTGGTAGCCCTCGCGGAGCTTCTCGGCGATCTTCTTCTCCATCTCGCGGCGCGCGGCGTCAGGCGAGGGAAAATCCTTCTCCTTGCGTTGCCCCGGCGTCCCGAGGCGGCCGTAGACGACGATGAAGGCGTTCCCCTGGACGTCGCTCATCCAGAACTTGGCGCTCGTTCCCTGCACGAACTCGAACCGACGCATGAGGGGACGATACCGGGAGAGCGGGGCAGGCGGTAGCGTCCCGGAGTACCATCCCTCCCATGAGCAGCGTCCAGGGGCCGGGGGGGTGGGGGGCGTACCGCACCGCGCACGAGCGGGTACCTCGGCCTCCGCGGGCCGCGACCCCGCTCGCGAAGCAGCTCATCTTCAGCTACCAGGGCAGCCAGGCGGTGCTGCGGATCATCGGCCTCGCCTTCATGGCGATGGGGGGGCTGATGTCGGTGATCTTCTGCTGGGGGCTGCCGGTGGACGTGGCGCTCGCCCTCGGAGGTCGCCGCGCGCAGGGGACGGTGGAGACGACCCGGTTGAACACCAAGGTCTCGATCAACGGCGAGCACCCGACGGAGATCGCTTTCCGGTACGAGGTGGGGGGGAAGGCGTACCGGGCAGAGAGCTCGACGCTCGACGGGTCGATCGTGAGCGCCGCGCGCGGCGGAGGTCCAGTGCCCGTGGAGATCCTGCCGGTGCATCCGCAGTGGGCGCGGGTCCAGGGCACGTCGGTGTCGCCGTTCGGGCTTCTGGGGCTGCTGGTGCTGGTGTTCCCGGTGGTCGGCGCGGGTCTGCTCTTCCACGCGGTGCGTTCGAACCTGCGGGAGATCCGGGCGTACAGGCACGGGATCCCGGTAACCGGGCTGGTGGTGAAGCGGGGGCAGGACACCACGGTGGAAGTGAACGGGCGGCACCCGTACGAGGTGGTGTGGGAGTTCCAGGTGGCGCAGGCCCGCCACCGCGGTCGCCTCTCGCACATGGATGGAGCGCTGCTCGAACGCGCGCTGCCGGGGAACGAGGTGACGGTGCTCTACGACCCCGCCAACCCCGCCGTCAACACGGTGTGGTTCGACTGATTCCCGTCGAGGTGCCTTGTCGAACACGGCGCGTGGGGATTGCGCGCGTCGCGGGAATCGCGGGCGCGCTGGCATTGCTGTCGGGCGCGTGTGCGTCGACCTCGGGCGAGGAGGGCGCGTCGACGGGGACGCCAGGCGATACGGCTGGTACGCGATGGACGTGGAGTTCAAGTTCGACGACGACGCCGCGCCGGATCTGCCGCCCACCCTCTACATCAAGCAGGCCCGTCCCTATCCGGGTCGGTGGGAATGAGCACGAACGCGCGGGCCCGGAGCAGGTAGCATGGGCGCCATGAGCGCTTCCTCCCCGCCCGGGTCGCCGATCGTGGTGCGCAGTCCCTACCGCGAAGGGGTCGATCGGATCCCCCGGGCGCCGCGCAAGCCCACGGAGATGGCGCGAGAGCTGATCTTCGCCTACCAGGGCAAGCGGAAGACGCAGCGCCTGCTCGGGCTTTCGGCGACCGCGCTCGGGCTGGTCTCCGTGGCGTTCATGGGGTGGCTCTGCTTCGGGGGCGGAGGCATCGACCCGAACTACGTGCAGTTGATGATCTATGCCGTGTCGCTGCTGGGGAGCGGCTTCGCGCTGCTGCTCCTCGCCTCGTACGGGAACCGGCGCGAGGAGAAGGCGTTCCGGGAGGGGCTGCCGGCGAAGGGGCGGGTGCTGATGCGAGGCCTGAACGATGGGTCGTCGTTCCACGGGGTGCCACCGTTCGAGGTGGTGTGGGAGTTCGAGGCGCACGGGGTGACGCACCAGGGGCGGCTGTCGCACGTGGACCGCGCGCTGGTGGAGCGCGCACTGCCGGGAGAGGTGGTCACGGTGCTCTACGATCCGGCCGACCCCTCCGCGAACACGGTGTGGGTGGAGTGACTGCGGTGGATGGCGGTGGGATGACGTGGGCGGGGCAGGTGTGGGCGGGCGCGGAATCGTTGCTGTTCATTTTCTCGTACGGCGGGGAGGGACTACGATGCGCGAGGGCGCTCGGCCACGCGACGCAGGTCGAGGCCGTGCCGCGTTGCACGCATCACGTAACCGTAAGGAGATTCTCATGAACCATGGTCACCTTGGCTTGCTGCTCGGCTGTGCGCTCTCGTTGCTCGTGGGGTGCGGCGGCGACGACGACGGTTCGGGCGGGGCAGGTGGAGACGGTGGCGCGGGTGCCTCGGGTGGTGCCGGCGGCGCAGGGGCGAGCGGCGGCGCTGGCGGGACAGGCGGCTCGGGCGGCGAGGGCGGCTCGGGCGGAGGGGAAGCGGATCTCGCCACGCTGTACGCAAACGCGGTCGCTGACGCCGAGGTCGCCGAGGAGAGCGAGATCGTCGATACCCTGACCGCCATCGACGCGAACAATGCGGATCTCGTCCGTGACACGGATGGGCGGGTGCTGATGGTCACCTGGACGTCGTACGACGGCTACGACCAGCTCGTCGGGTACGAGACGTCGCTCGGGGTGGCCGTGTGGGTGACGCCGGGGCGCGCGGTGCAGACCTTCTGCCAGGACACCGGCCTCACGGGCGATGCGCTGAACCTGCGGCTGGAGCAGCGGCTCGGGCTGCCGCCCAACAACGGGAAGACCCGGATGGTGCAGCTCTGGGTGCCGGACGACGCGATGTTCCGGCCGTCGGCCGATCCGGAGATCACCGACTCGGTCGCGGAGCTGGATTTCCCGACGGGTACGGACCAGGAGCACATCGACTGGTACAACGACCTGAAGGGCAGCTCGTACGGCGAGAACGGCTACCCGTGGACGCGGCTGGGGTACACGTACGACTGGAACCCAGACACGGGCAGCGAGGTGGGTGAGAGCGAGTTCGTGATCCGCGCGGGCTCGAACGTCTTCGTCGACTCGGTGAACTCGCAGGACGACTACTGCCAGGTGCCCTGAAGGGTACGCGCTGACCGGCGCGCAGCAGCTTTGCCGGTCAGCGCGTCACTCGGGCGGGGCGATGGTCCTGAGATCGGTGCCGCCGGCGTAGGCGTAGCTCACGTACGCGTCGAAGCCGGTGACGAAGACGCCCACGGGCTGCGAGGAGAGGACGCGGTGGACGCCGTCGTTCTGCTGGCCGAGGCCGAGGTTGTCAGGGGCTGACTTCTGCGGATCGATGATCGGGAAGCTGAGCTGGCAACGGTAGACGAGGAAGGGGGGCGTGGCGGCGCCGCGCTCCGCGGCGGAGAGTCCGTCGGCAGGGGTGATCTCGCACTGGCTCGGGCCGATGATCGCGCCATCGAGGGCGACGGGCGCGTCGGGGGGGGCGACCACGGTGACGAAGTCGAAGGCGTACTTGTCGGGCGTGAGGAACACGTAGTCGGGCCGGAACTGCTCGATGGGCGGGTAGATGAGCAGGCTCGGGTCGCCTCCAGGCAAGCCGTTCTTGACGCCGGCGGCGTCCTGGCTGGCCATGATCTGGGCGACGAGGACGGGCTCGGTGCTCTCGGCCATGAAGTCGCCGTAAGCGGTGATCTCCCGGAAGGCGCCGCGGGCGTCGAGGGAGAAGACGTCATCGGGGGCCGGGAGGGTGGTGCGGATGGTCGCGCCGTTCGCGGTGGCGGCGACGAAGCGCACGTACTCCGGCTCGGGGACGGGCTCGATCTGGGCGCCCGCGGCCTTGACCGCCGCCGTGCGGCTCGGAGTGTGGGCGATCGCGAAGCGCTTGCCCGCGGTGCGGAGGGGGTCGAGCTGGTCTTCGAGGTGATCGGCGCAGCAGCGGCGGGTGCTGAGCGTCTCGAAGGTGGGGGCGTCCGAGGCCTCGCTGCCGACGAAGACGGCGACGGGGCCGTCGGCCTCGATGACCGATCCGGTGAAGTCGGCCAGGAAGTCGCCGGTCTCCAGGTTGAGGACGTCGAAGGCGCCGAGCGTGGCCTCGATGATGCCGCCCGCAGGGGTCGCGGGGACGGGGCCTCCAGGGACGACGGCGGTGGTGGTGGTGACGCGGACGTGGGTGTCCTCGGCGGTGCCGACGAGGGTCAGGAAGGCGCGGAGGTTCGTGGGGTTCGTGGAGCTGAAGTTGGTGTTGGGATCGTCGGTGATGGCGATGGTCTGCGGCCAGCCCGCGACGACGTACGCGGTGCTCATGGCGCCGACGGTGTAGGCGAACGCTTCGCGGGGCTTGAGGAGGGAAGCGTCGTTCGAGAAGACGTTGACGTTCTCGAGCGGGTTGAACTGGTAGGCGACGACGGGGAAGTCGGAGGTGACCTTGTACGCGTGGCGGGTGAGCGCGGTGTGCGTGCCGGTGTTGAACTCGCCGGGGGGGCTGCCGTCGACTTCGCGCGGGCCCAGCTTGAAGACGCGGAGGTTGAGGGGGGCAATGACGGCGCTGGCGATCTCGAAGGGGGCGGGGGCGTCTCCGGGGAGGCCGTCGTCCTGGAAGATGTGCACGACGACGGGGACGTCGGGCTGGGGGTTCGAGACGACGAGCGCGAACTGCTGGGCGGCGGCGTTGCTGGTGGCGTCGATGCGGGCGTTGTCGAGATCGACGGTCCAGTACTCGCAGCCGACGTTGCTTCGCTCCTCGGCGGCGAGGTCGCAGAGCACGGGACAGCCGCCGTTGCGGCAGGCAGCGCCGGTGGAAGGGTCGCAGGTCTGGCGCTGGGCGCCGAAGGTGCCGTCGGCGTTGCAGGCGACGACGTCCTGGCCCTGGCAGGCGTCTTCGTCGGGGTAGCAGGAGGTGCAGCCGAGGGCGGGGGAGCCGCAGACGAGGCTTCTCTGGGAGCAGTCGTCGAGGATGGTCCAGGCGGCGAGCGGGCCTGCGCCATCACAGCGCTGGAGGAGCCAGCCGTTGCAGCGCACCGTGCCTTCGACGCAGGCAGGGGGGGCGTCGGGGGCGTCGACGATGTCCCACCGGGTGCTGCGATCGAAGCAGCTCGGCGCGAGCAGCGAGGCGAGGAGGAGAGACGAGGCGGCGCGGGCGGCGGAGGCGGCGGAGGCGCGGCACGGCGCGGGCGGGTGTGAGGGCGGGCGGCGGTGGGCGAGGTGGGCGAGGTGTCGACCGATCATCAGGGGTGCACGCGGTTCAGAGGTGCGCGTTGAAGGTATCGATGCTGTAGGCGTTCATGCCGCCGGTGCGCAGGTCGCGGTAGCGGAGGGAGCCGTAGTTGAAGCCGTCGATGCGACCTCCCGAGACGCTGATGGTGATGGGCCCGGAGGGGAGTGCGCCGTTGTCGAGGCCGAGGGTGCGCAGATCGGGGAGCTCGATGGCGTGCGCGGCGGCGGGGACGGCCACGGTCCACCGGACGAGGCCGTTGCCGCTCACGAGGTCGTAGACGCTGAGGTCCACGGGGGTGCCGCCCGCGTAGGTGAGGGCGAGGTGCGCGCCATCCCAGGCGGTGTTGAGCGCTGGTGTCTGGAGCACGGGGGCGCCGACGAAGTTGCCGATGGTGACGCGCTGGCTGGTGGTGGTGGTGAGCAGGCGGCCCACGACCGACATGGGGGTGAGGAAGCTGGGGCCGGTGACGGCGCGCGCCGTGGAGACGTAGGTCGCGCCGGCGAGGTCGCCGGTGAGGGAGGGGAGGCCGATGAAGGCGAGCTGGCCGTTGAAGGGGATGAGCGGGGTCTGCACGCTGACGGGCAGGTTGATGTAGCCGTCGTTGCCGTACATGATCGAGACGCTGGCGCGGATGCGGTCGGGCCCCTTGGGTCCAGGGGCGGGCGCCGTGATGTCCATGTAGAGCGCCTGGTCGAGGGTCTTGCGCATCGCGATGTAGACGCCGCTCGTGGTCTTCCCCGGCAGCGCGGGGACGCCGCGGACGGCGCCCATCACGTAGGCGGTGAAGCGGGGAGGGCTGACGGCGCGGTTCTCGATGCCGGCGAGCGCGTAGAGGGCGCGGTTGCCAGGGGCGGTGTAGAGCCTGAAGCGGTAGCCGTTCTCGCCATCGGTCTCGGGGGTCACGGCGTTGGTGGCAGCCGGGAGGAAGAAGGTGCCGCTCGCGTCCGAGTTGACCAGCATGACGTAGGCGGCGCGGCGCTCGCTCGGGCCCTGAGGTTCGGGGATGTTGAGCCAGTCGCCCTGCTGGAACTCCAGGTTCCTGTCCCAGACCAGCTCTCCTTCGATGGCGGAGGCCGCGATGCCTCCGCCTCCCACGGGGGGAATGTCGCCGGAGCCCGAGGCGCACGCAGGCGTGAGCACCGGGTCGAGGTAGACGGTGACCGTGTCGACGGGGACGTTCACGAACGAGATGGGGTTGTGGCAGGTGGCCGCGATGGTCACCGTGCGCGGTGCGTCGAGCGAGGTGTCCTCGATGAGGGTGACCCCTGTCGCGTCGGTGGCGCGGACGAGCGCCGTGGGGAGGCTGTCGCCGACGATGACGCGGGCGTCAGGGATGGGGTCGCCGGTGAAGTTGTTGTAGACGAGGACCTTCAGCTTGCCGGCGAGGGGCAGGCCGCTCAGGCCGCCTTTGAAGCCGTTCTCGCTGTCCTCGTAGGTGTAGCCGTCGAGCACGAGGTGGCTCACGTCGGCGGTGGCAACGGCGATGGTCTTGGCGCCCTGGGTCCCCTTGGGGACGGTGCAGAGGAGCCTGTCTGCGGCCTCGACCACCAAAGGGTCGCAGGGGATCTGGTCGATGCGGGCGATGGTCGCGCTGTCCCACGCCGTGCCCTGCCCGTGGATCTCGATGATGTTGCCCCCCGAGACAGGGCCGCTCGTGGGGACTGCGTAGAGGGCGTCGTAGGTGTAAGCGCCCGGGAGGGTGCGGCGGGTGGAGGCGTCGTCGCCATTCTGGGCCGTGAGGGACACGGGGCCGGCGATGCCGGGCGGCGCGACGACCTGCACGCGGGAGGGATCGACGGGGATGATGGAGCCGGGATCGGCCTCGGTGTCGCCGAACCAGACGCGCACGGTGGAGCTGAAGCCGCTGCCCTGGATGAGCACGCGCTGGCCGCCGGTGAAGGGGCCATGGGGCGGGTCGGCGCCGAGGAGGGCGTGGGGGTCGGTGCCCGGGTTGATGGGAGGGCGGCCGTCAGGCGGGGTGTCGGGCGTGCCAGGCTCGGTGCCGGGGTCGGGGTCCTCGTCGGTCTGGCGGCGAATGCCCTCGGGGGCCGTGGCGATGCACGCGCCGAGGAGGCCCAGGAGGCCGCCCGTGGCGAGAGCCACGCGCGCGGTACGGACGAGGCGGGCGAAAGGGCGTGACTCGGAGCGATGCACGGCGGGATGATACCGCGGGGACGTGGCCCGAGGGGGGCGAGGGGCGCACGGCGGCAGGGAAAATCACCTGGAAATGCCGCGCTGGCGGCGCTCGGACGCGGCCTGAGCGTGCTTGACAGGGTAGGGGGACCGCGCTAGGTGTGCCGCCCCTTGCGTTGGCAGGCTGCCAGCGAAGGTCCAGTAAAATCCACACGCTCCCCTGCATACGGCAACGACCCGGGCCCGGTGCCCCGCTTCCGAGCGCTTCTTCCACGAAGCGGAAGGAGGTCGGGGTTGGCTTCGGGGAGGGGAGCGGAGGAACAACCGAAAGGACACTGCCGTGACCGACACGATCGAGACCCCCGCCCCCGCGGCCGACTCCATGCAGTCCGCCCTGAATCCGACCCAGACCTTCGCCGCTCCCGGCGAGTATCCCCTGCCGCTCCGCTCGCTGCTCGACGCGGGCGTGCACTTCGGCCACCAGACGAAGCGCTGGAACCCGAAGATGCGGCCGTTCATTTACGGCGCGCGCAACGGGATCCACATCGTCGACCTGGACCAGACGGTCCGGATGTTCAAGCGCGCCTACGACTTCCTCACCGAGGCGGTGGGGCGCGGCGGCCACGTCCTCTTCGTGGGGACGAAGCGGCAGGCGCAGGAGATCGTGCAGGAGGAGGCGCGCCGCGCCGGGATGTACTTCGTCACGAACCGCTGGCTCGGCGGGACGCTGACCAACTTCCGCACCGTGAAGCAGGGCCTCGAGCGGCTCCGCTCGGTGGAGCGGATGAAGGAGGACGGGACGTACGAGCAGCTCCTGAAGAAGGAGACCGTGCGCCTGGAGAAGGAGCGCGAGCGCCTGGAGAAGTACCTGGGCGGCCTCAAGGGCATGGGCGGCCTGCCCGCGGCGATGTTCGTCATCGATCCGCACCAGGAGTCGATCGCGGTCGGTGAGGCGCGGAAGCTGGGCATCCCGGTCGTCGCCATCACCGACACCAACTGCAACCCGGACCTGATCGATTACATCATCCCGGGCAACGACGACGCGCTCCGCTCGATCCGCCTGATCACGGCGCGGGCAGCGGACGCCTGCATCGAAGGCTCGCAGCGCCGCCGTGACGTCGGCGACGGGCACGGCTCGCAGCCGCCCCCCGGCGGTCGGCGTGACGAGTTCAGCGTCTACCAGGGGTCGCGCGGTGGGCGCGGTGGCCGCGGCGGTGACCGCGGACCCCAGGCTTCCTGAGCCGAGACGCAGCGTCAGCCAACCACCCCGAGACACCACGTTTCTGAAGGAGAGCAGGTAGAGAGTATGGCCGGCATCAACGCGCAGGCGATCAAGGAGCTCCGTGAGCGTACCCAGGCAGGGATGAGCGATTGCAAGAGCGCGCTCACCGAGGCCGAGGGCGACATGGACAAGGCGGTCGAGATCATCCTGAAGAAGGGTCTCGCCAAGAGCGCCAAGAAGGCCAGCGCAGCCGCGACCGAGGGCGAGGTGCGCGCGTCCGTGTCGGCCGACAAGCGGCGCGCGACCATGGTCGAGGTCAACATCCAGACGGACTTCGCGGCCCGCAACGACAGCTTCCGCGACTTCGTGGGAGAGGTCCTCGCGGCCGCCGAGAAGGCGTCTGCTGGCGCGAAGCTCGGAGAGGTCACCCTCGCGAGCGGGAAGACCATCGCCGACGCCGCGACGGAGCTGACGGGGCGCATCGGCGAGAAGATCGACGCCCGGCGCTGGGACGTGGTGGAGATCCCCGAGGGGAAGCACGGCGCCGTTGCGGCCTACGTGCATCTCGGCGGCAAGATCGGGGTCATCGTGGCGGTGGAGACGGACACTGCCCTGGTCGCCTCTCACCGCGAGGTGGTGAAGTTCCTCGAGGAGACGGCGATGCAGGCGGCGGCGATGAGCCCGGTCGCGCTGCGCCGCGAGGACATCAGCGACGAGGACAAGGCGAAGCAGAAGGAGATCTTCGAGGGGCAGCTCCGCGAGGATCCCAAGCCGAAGCCCGAGGCAGCCTGGCCCAAGATCATCGAGGGCAAGTTCAACAAGTGGTACTCGGAGGCGGTGCTCCTCGAGCAGGAGTCCGTGGAGGCGGCGTCGCGCGGCGTCTCGGGGCAGACCATCGAGAAGCTGCGCGCGGAGGCCGAGAAGGCGGCTGGCGGCTCCGTCACGGTGACCCGCTTCGTTCGCTTCGAGCGCGGCGAGGGCATCGCGAAGAAGGAAGACGACTTCGCGGCCGAGGTCGCGAAGATGGCCAGCGCCTGACGGATCTGGCCGGATGGGGGGGGCCCACCCGCGACCGGAAGGGGAGCGCCTCGCGGCGATCTCCATCGACCTCGACGAGGTCCACCACTACCTCGCCATTCACGCTCTCCCCACCGGCAATGCCGGCGCGCATGCCGTCTATGACGCTGCACTGCCGCGCATCGCGTCGTTCGCCACAGAACACGACATCCCTGTGACCCTGTTCGCGGTGGGGGAGGATCTCCTCCGCCCCGAGAGCGCGGCTTCGTTGCGTGCGCTGAGCGACGCGGGGCACGCGGTGGAGAACCACTCGTTCAGGCACCGGTACGATCTGACGCGGCTGTCTCACGCGGACATGCGTGCGGAGGTGGCGCGTGGAGCGGCGGAGATCGCGCGGGTGACGGGGCGTGCGCCGCGGGGGTTCAGGGCGCCCGGGTACACGGTGAACGATGCCCTGTTCGATGTGCTGGAGGCGCTCGGGGTGCGGTGGGACAGCTCGGTGTTTCCGTGTCCACCGTACTACCTCGCGAAGGCGCTGGTGCTGCAGGCGCAGCGTGTCCAGGGGAAGCGATCCGCGGCGATCCTGGGTTCACCACGGGTGCTGGGAGCGCCCGTGCTGCCGTACCGGCCAGGGGTGAGGTGGTGGGAGCCGGGGGATCGCGAGCTGCTGGAGCTGCCCATCCAGGTGACCCGGGCAGGGCGGTTGCCCGTCATCGGCACGAGCGTGGGGAGGGCAGGGGTGCGCGGCGCGCGCTGGCTGGCGGGGGCGTGCCCTGAGGGCGCGCTGGTGCAGCTCGAGCTGCACGGCATGGATTTTCTGGATGCCGCAGACGGCCTGGGAGCGCTGGCGGCGCACCAGCCGGAGCTTCAGGTGTCGCTCGGGAGGCGGCTCGATGCGCTGTCAGCGTTCGTGAAGGCGTGGATGCAAGCGGGGCGGCGCTTCGTGCTTCTCGACGACGCGGCGGAGGCGCTGGCCTCCACGGCGTGAGCGTCAGTTGGAGAACTCGGGATCGTCGCAGGCTGCTTGCCGCAGGGAGCGCTTGATGACGTTGCCCGAAGACGACTTCTTGGTCTTGATGGTGACGCTCTCGGGAGAGTCCTGGAACCAGTAGTCGATGGACGCGGGCATCTTCCAGATGGTGCGATCCTGCTCCAGCGCCTTGAAGCGATCTGTCACGGTGTCAGCCGCGGTGGCGTTGGTCTTGTACTCGTCGGTCTGGACGAAGAAGCAGACGCCCTTGGGACGTGCAGGGGCGTAGAGGTAGTTGCTCCCGAGGCCGGATTCGAAGTCCAGGTTGAAGGTCTCCAGCACCTTGCCGGTGGCGTCCTTGGCCTCGATCTTGTGCGCGCCGGAGGAGAGGGTGAGGACCTTGACGAGGCTCTCGTTCTCCTTGGCGGCATTCTTGAGCGAGGGGGCAAGGGGTTCCCCGTCGACAGAGACGGTGATGCCGTCGGTCCCCGTGGTGTTCACGATGCGCAGCGTGGGGCGGCTCGCGAAGAAGTAGACGACGCCCAGGAGGACGACCGCGAGGACGGCGCCGACGGCGATGCCGATGACCTTGAGCGGACTGCTCTTGCCGGAGCCGACGGGAGTACCGACAGGGACCTGGGCAGGGCCACCGAAGCCGCCCGGAGGAGGACCTCCGAAGGCACCCGGCTGTGCGCCGAAACCACCCGGAGGTGGGCCGCCCCCCTGCATCTCGGGACCGCCGAAGCCCCCTGGAGGCCCGCCCGGAGGACCGTAGCCACCGCCGGGAGGCGCGCCGGGCTGGGTAGGAGCAACGCCGGGGGGGCCGTACCCACCGCCAGGCGGGCCGAAGGCGCCCGGGGGCTGGGCGTCCTGGCCGCCGAAGCCACCGCCAGGAGGACCGTACCCACCGCCAGGAGGGGCTCCCGGCTGGCCATAGGCGCCACCGGGAGGAGCGCCGGAAGGAGCGCCGGGAGGACCGTACCCGCCACCCGGAGGGGCTCCCGGCTGGCCGAAGGCACCGCCGGGAGAAGCGCCCGGAGGACCGTAACCGCCGCCAGGGGGAGCGCCGGGCTGGCCGAAGGCACCGCCGGGAGGAGCACCGGGAGGGCCGTAGCCGCCGCCAGGGGGAGCGCCCGGCTGCTCATATCCACCGCCAGGAGGAGCGCCGTAGCCTTGTTGCGGCGGTGGGGCACCGGGTTGTGGATATGCACCAGGAGGACCACCCCCCGGAGGCCCACCACCGGGAGGGTAGCCGCCACCAGGGGGAGCACCAGGGGGGCCGAAGCCGCCAGGGGGATAGTTGGCCATCGTCGAATCGCCTCCTCGTCGCAGTAAGCCTCGCCCGACGGAGCCCCGTGCGTTGTCGCCGTCGCCGTTGCGTCGCCGTTGCGTCGCTGTTGCGCCGCTGTCGCGTCCAGGAAAGCTCGTCAGGCGGCGCGATGATACGGGGGAGCTTCGTGGCTGCCAGGGAAAAGCGATGCGGGGCTGCGGGGAGGAGGTGACGGAAGAGGAGGTGCGCGTGAGGGCAACCGCGCGGGCGACGGTGACGACGCGGTCAGGGCTTGCAGTTGGCGGAGGCGAGGAGCGAGGCAATCTTCGCGCGGACGACGTCGAACTCGCGCAGGGCGAGCTCCAGCTCTCGCTGACGGAGCTGCTGCTGCGCCTGGACCAGCTCGAAGCTGGTGGCGGTGCCGGCCTCGAAGGCCACGCGGGTGAGGCGGGTCGTCTCGGCAGCGAGGTCCCGGGCAGCCGTGGAGACACGCCGCGCTTGATCGGCCACCTCGATGCCTCGCGTGGCCTGGGTCAGCTCCACGGCGGCAGCGCGCTCGGCGACACCGAGCCGCTCTTTCTGCTGCTCGACCTGGGCACGCGAGCTCTTGAGCAGGCCATACCGCGCGCCGCCGTCCCAGAGGGGGACGGTGAGCAGGGCCTGGATGGACCACTGGGTGTTGGTGAACTCGCTCTGCACGGTGTGGCTGGTGGTGACGTTGCTGGAGAGGGTGGCGGTGGGCGCGAAGGCGAGCTTGGCGTCGGTGACGCTGCGGGCCGTGAGGTCGAGCTGCGCGCGGGCGGCGCGGATGTCGGGGCGCGTGCCGATGTCGCCCGGTGCGCAGATGGCGCGGAGCGAGGACTCGACCTCGTTGAGGGAGAGGTTCGGCTGGACACCGTACGCATCCTTGAAGCCGAGGGCGAGACCGAGCGCTTCGCGGGTCTTCCTCAGGGCTTCGTCGCTGTTCACGATCTGGGCACGCGCGAGCGCGACGTCCTGCTCGGCGCGGACGACATCGAGCTTGGTACCGGTGCCGAGATCGGCGCGGCGCCGGGTGAGCTCCAGGAGCTCGAGGCTTCCCCGGAGGCCGACGCGGTTGATCTCGGAGGTGCGCTCGGCCGTGACCACGTTGACCACGCCGTCCGCGACCGTGGCGAGCGAGACGCGGCGCTGATCGTCGGCGGTCATCTTGGCGATCTCGACCTGGAGCTTGGCGGTGCCGACGCCGTACCAGATGCGGGGCGCGAGGAGCGGCTGGCTGATGCTGAATCCGGCGTTGATGCCGGTGATGCGCAGGTCGGACTGGCCGACGCCGACCACGAAGTTCGTCCCGAGCAGAGACTGGTTGATGGATCCGGAGGCGTTGAGGGTGGGGAGCGCCTGGGCGAGGGCCTGGCGGGCGAGGCCCTCGGCGCGCACGATCTCCTGGATGGCGATCGCGAGGTCGGGGGCGCGGTTCTCGATGAGAGAGACGGCTTCGCGCCAGCTTCCGAGGACGCGGGTCGCCGGTGCGATGGCCTGGAGATCCGGGTCCTGGATGTTGAGGGGGCGGAGGCCGGAAAGCTCGGCGGAGACACCCGTGCTCGAAGGGGCCGTGTAGCTGCCAGGCTGAGCAGGCGTCTGTGCGCCGGTGGGCTGTGCAGCCGCAGGGGCTGCGGCCTGCTGGGGTGCGGTTTGCGCTGCAGCGGGTCGCGGCGCGGGTGCCGGTTGCGCGAAGGCGGGCGTCGCGGCTACGAGCAGACAGGTGAGCAGCGGGCAGGAGGCGACAGAGCGTCTGCGCATGAGGGTGATTCGAATGCTCCTGCGGCGGCGGGATGACAAGGGAGAAAGATTCTCCGCGTGTGTGGGTTCCTGGATACGAGCGCGCTCAGCGTCACGCAGCGAGGTCGACGCGGGGGCTCTCGTGACGGCGCGCGGAGGTCATCTCAGCGCCACACGCCGAGGCCCAGGCTGACGCTCTCGTAACGGGGCGCGAAGTCCATCGCGGTGCGGAGCGAGTAGGTCACCTCGGGGACCAGGCCCCCGAAGGTGGTGCTGAACATCTTGAGATCCGCGCCGAAGGTGAAGTGCTGTCGACCCACCTGGCCGAAACGGCTCGGCTCGTAGTAGCTGCCGAGGCGCGTGGCGATCAGGTTGAAGACGGGCTCGGTCTCGATGCCGAAGCGTGGCGAGAAGTTCACCGCGGCGCCGGAGCTGCCCACCTTCGAGGGCTCGTCGGGGACATTCCCGCGGAGAAACCATTCCATGCTCACGCCTCGCTCCACGGGGCCGGTCACGAGGAGCGATGCGGTGAGCAGCAGGTGCTCGCGGGGCCAGTTCTTGGCGCGCGCGCGCCGGTCTTCTTTCAGCGCGTGGTAGGCTCGCTCGAGGTCGGACTGCTCCCTCGCGGCTTCGCGGGTGCGCAGCGCGGCGTGCCGTTGCTCGAGTTCGCGCCGTACTTCCGGGCTCTCTGCCTCGCGGAGATCCTCGGCCCAGCGCTCCTCCCGGGCCTTGCGCGCCTCCTCTCGCTCCTCCCTCAGATCGCGCTCCTCGTCACGGGGGTTGCGCCACTCGGGGTTGAAAGGGCGCGGGCCCACCTGGATGGCCATTCCGAGTTCCAGCTCCCAGGGGAGCACTACCCGGTCAGGGAGCACGAGGCCGCCGACGCTGCGGATGCCGTCGTCATCCACGGCCTCGTCATCCCCCAGGATGAAGGCGCCGCCGTCCACCGGAAACCGGAAGGTTGCGCCAAAGCGCCAGGAGGACCAGTCAGGCCGCACCATGAGGCCGAACTGCGGACCGATGCCGAGGAGGGTGAGGGTGGCATTCGGGGCGTCGACGCCCATGGTGACCGCGCGGGCGCCGCCGCCCACCACGAACTGGCCGTCGAAAAAGTGCATGCCGGCGAGGATGTGGTAACGCCCGAGGGTGATGGCGCTCCGCTGCCCGCCGATCTCGATGTCGTAGCGCGAGAGATCCGCGTTCGCACCGGCACCGAAGGGGCCGACCTGGAACATGGCGCCCAGCGTCCCGTAGATGAAGTTCGAGTAATCCGCGTCGCGGGTGCCGCTGTTGTCGAAGTCGTTGTTCTCGAACATCTCGAGCGGGATGGAGATAGACGCGGAGATGTCGTAGTCCACCCAGCCGATGCTGAACGGCTCACGGAGCGCTGGCGCCGCGGCGTTGACGACCATCCCCGGAATGCCCTCGGCATACCCGGCGTACGCACCAGCGATGCCGGTGACGCGGAGCGGCGCGAGGATCGGTCCCTGAAACAGGTCCAGGGAGTAGTCGTTGGTGGGAAGAGAGTCGGCGGCTGCGGTCGCCGGCAGGGCTACCACGAGCGCCAGGACTGTGGGCCCCAAGATCCCCCCGCCAGGGCCCCGGCGGTGCCCGGCCTGCTTGTCGCTGCTCCGGTCCATCGGTGACTTGTCGCGCCCGGGGCAGGTTGATAGCACTGGCGGGCTCACATCACGAGAGGCTGATGGGGGATCCGAAAAGTGGGCGGGGGGCAGGGGGGCTGCGGCCCACCTCCGTCAATACTCTCTGGCGTGGAGGGGCAAGGATAGATAAGGAGGGGTGCCAGCTCTCTGCATGCTAGAGGAGCGGCAAGCGCACCATGTCCGCCCCCGCCCCCCGACCGTCGTCTGCCCGCGCGCGTGGGCGCCGGATTGCCCTGGCCGTGTACTACGGCCTCGCGGCGGTCATCATCGTCGTGGCGACCGCGCAGATCGTCCGGCAGGTCTTTTTTCTCCCCGTGGAGCCTTCTCCCTACAAAACCTGCCGCGAGGGGCTCGCCATGCTGGCCAGCGCCGTGGCGCGGGCCAGGGACGCCGCGCCAGGAACCGATGGGGAAGACGCTGCCATCGCCCGCTTCCGGAGCGCGCTCGAGCCGGAATGGCGCTACCGGGACGGGATCGCGGCGACCTGCCGGGCTTCGACCGAGGACCAGCGCGCTCTCGACGCCATCGAGCGGCTCCGCTATGCGGAAGAGCATGCTGCACGGAGGGAGGCAGGAGACCTTGCCCCGCTCCGGCGGCGGGTCCGGGCAATCATGAATGGTGAGCTCGGCCCGGCGGACCAAGGTAAGTAAGACAATCACGACGACGAGGGCGTCTGGCCCCACGTCGGCACCGCGTTCGACTCCGACTCGCGACCCAGAAAGCCCATGACCGACCCCTCCACCCTTCCTTCGTTGAACGGTCCCGACAACCTGGCGGCTTCTGTGGAGGCGCCGACCGCGCTGCAGGATGAACGGCCCGCGCAGGACGAGTACGACGTGACTCAGGAAGGGGCGGCCCCCATGGCGCAACCGGTTCAGGGCGAAGCACTGGAGCAGAAGCGCGCCGAAGCTCCCACGCCCAGCGCTGGCTTCAGCGCCTCGGCCACGGACGATGCTGCAGGCGCTGGCTCCCCCGCCGCTCCGCCGGCGCCGGTCAAAGCGCCCACGTTCGATGTCCTGCCGCTCTCCGGCGAGCTGCGCGAGACACTCGCCGAGATCGGCTACCTCCATCCGACGCCGGTACAGCTCGCCGTCTGGGAGCCTGCCACCCGCGGACGCGACGCGATGGTCCAGGCACGCACCGGGACCGGCAAGACAGCCGCCTTCGGTCTGCCCATCGTCGATCACATCGTCAAGCGCTCGAACCAGAACGCCCAGGTGCTCGCGCTGTGTCCGACGCGAGAGCTCGCGGTGCAGGTGAGCAACGAGATCGAGCGGCTGGGGCGGCGCAAGGGCGTGAAGGTGATCGCCATCTACGGTGGCGCCCCCATGCAGCGGCAGATCGACGCCATCGCCGCTGGCGCTCAGGTGATCGTCGGCACCCCAGGGCGGGTCCTCGACCACCTGCGCCGCGGCACGCTGTCCCCCAAGCACATCCGGCTCCTGGTGCTCGACGAGTGCGACGAGATGCTGTCGATGGGCTTCGAGCGTGAGCTCAGCGCCATCCTCGCGGAGCTGCCGCCCGAGCGGCAGACGCTGCTCTTCTCGGCGACGGTTCCCCCGGACATCGAGCGCATTTCCAAGCAACGGCTGAAGAACCCCGAGTTCGTGACGCTGTCGAGCGACGCGGTGGGGGCGCTCTCGATCCAGCACTTCGTCTATCTCATCACGGGAGACAAGGCGGGGTCGCTGGTCCGGATCCTCGAGATCGAGAACCCGGAGAGCGCGATCATCTTCTGCAATACCCGCGACGAGACGGAGACGGTGACGGCGGCGCTGCGGCGCCAGGGCTACGACGCCGAGTGGCTGAACGGTGATCTGCCGCAGAACGACCGAGAGCGGGTGATGACCGCGACCCGCGAGGGCCGCCTCAGGTTCCTGGTGGCGACGGACGTCGCAGCGCGCGGCATTGACATCTCGCACCTGACCCACGTCATCAATTACGACTTCCCGCAAGACTCGGAGAGCTATGTCCACCGCACCGGCCGCACCGGGCGCGCCGGACGCACCGGGACGGCGGTCTCGCTGATCACTCCCCAGGACATGGGGCCGCTCTACCTGCTGCGGCTCACCTACAAAATCCGTCCGCTGGAGAAGCAGATCCCCACGGAGGGTGAGCTCAAGACGCGGGCCGAAGCGGACCTCGTGACGATGCTCGCAGAGGCCTTTCTTCCGAAGGGGGTGCACGCAGACGACCTTGCGCTGGCGCGAAGGCTGCTCACGCATGATCAGGCAGATCTGATCGTGGCAGGGCTGCTCCGCGATCATCTGGGAGCGCGGCCGAGCGCGAAGGACGAAGCGGGCGCTGCCCGACGCGCGGCGCTGCCCCGCCCCGCCCCTCCTCCAGCTCCCCCCAAGCCGGTCACCGCACCCGCGGCTCCTCCGGCGCGTGCTGCCCAGGTCAGTCCACCGGCTGCACCTCCTCGCGCTGCGGTACCTGCCGCACCTCCGGAGGGCGACCGGGAACGCGCTGGGCGGGGTGAATCGCGGGGTGAACCACGAGGAGGGCGTGATGCTCTCCAGGGTCGTGGGGGTGGGCGCGAGGGCCGTCCAGGTACGCCGTTCGAGACCAGGACACCTCTGGAGACCGAGGGACGAGGAGCCTCCCTCGACGACGAGCGTGCCTTCCAAAGGCAGCAGTCGTCTTCCACTTCCCGGAGAGCACCTGACGTCCCGCAGGCCCCGCAGGCCCCGCAGCGCCGTGGGGATACCGCTGAACCTTCGACGCCGGAGACGGAACGTAGTCGGGACCGCGATCCGGAGCGTCGGGAGCGCGGGGACCGCCGTGGTAGCCGTCCGGACGATGGCCGGCGGCGCTCCGGGGAGGGCAGGGAGCCGCGGGAGGGAAGGGGAGAGTCCCGCGAGGAACTCCCGGCTTCCGCAGCGGAGCCGCCCGCGACTCGGCCCGAACCTGCTGCGCTTCGGCCCCTGGATCGGGCGCGGCTCCTTGGTGAACCCGGAGAACGCCGGCGCGACCGGGGAGAAGCGCGGTCAGATGAATCCGGTGCGCCTTCGGGCAGGGGTGCGCTGCCTACAGCATCCCCTTCCGGTGCACGTCGTGCGTCGCAACGGTCCGAGAGCCCTCAGGAGCGTCCGCTCACCAGGCATGCCGATTTCGTCACCTGGCAACCTCCGGAGGAGGAAGGCGACGACGAGCCGATCCTCGCCGAGCCTGTCGTGGGCCGCGTGGATGCGGCCGAAGGGCCGGGAGGCGCGCTCGCAACGGAATCCGACGCTTATGGCGAGATCTACGTGAACCTCGGGCGACGCGACGGTGTACGTGCCGCCGACTTCCAGCGTGCCCTCATCGAGCGCGGTGACGTTGCCAGGGACGATGTGGGCCGCATTCGCGTACGTGAGCGCAACGCCTTCATCAGCGTACGACGTGCGGAACTGATGCGGGCGCTCGACGCCTTGAACGGGGCGACCATCGTGGGCAAGGAGGCGCATGCCGAGGTGGCCCGGGGTCGGTCACCCGGCGGGGCGGAGGTCGAGGATGCATCATCCCCCCCAGACGTGAGCTAGCACGGCGTCTCCTGGCGGCGAGCATCCGGCGGCGCGAGGACCCTGGCCAAGGAAGCGGGGAGGTCGTATCACGGGGTCATGGTGCGCGGTGGCTCCGGTGAAGTTCAGCAGCTCCGGCGCGAGGTCGAGCGGGCCTTCTCCGCAGACCTCGACACGGACCGGCTCCTCCCGCTCCTGGCGCGTCTCGCCCGTGCCGCACCGCATGGCAGTGAAGACTGGCTCTTCGCGCACCGCCATCTCGCCCACCGTGGCGTGGAACGCGACCCCTGGCGTGCCTCGTTGTTCGCGCGGCGGGTGGTCATGCTGAACCCCGCGGATGACGTGGCGTGGGCCGTTCTCGGCCTCGCCCAGTCCTTGCTGGGTCACTACCGGTACGCGGTCAGTGCCTACCGGCGCGCGATTGCGCTTGCCCCGGACAACCCCTGGTATGCCCACAACCTGGGACACCTGCTAGATCGTGCCATCGACCGCCCCGAGGAAGCGCTGCCGCTGCTCGCACAGGCCACCGACGCCCAGCCTGACGAGCCCGAGATCGCGACCAGTTACGCCCACGCCCTGGCTCGGTGCGGCAACCTCGGGCTGGCGCGAAAAGTACTGAAGCGCGCCGCGCGCAAGGGGGCTACGGCCGACCAGATGATTCTGTCCCGCTGGCTGGACGCTGGAGCGCCTGCCGCCGGCTTGACCGAAACGCCCCGCGCAGAACCGAAACGCAAGCCGAGGCGCCGCCGCAGTCGGGGCAGTGAAGGTGCTCAGGGGGCAGCCGATCTGTCCGGACAGGTTCCTGCGCGTGGGCAACGGCTCGGCGAGTAGGCGGAGCAAGGTGGGATCCCTGACCATTCGACGGAGCACCCGGCGTGATGCGAAGGAGGCGTGCATCGATTGCTTGACGCTCCTCGCTTCTGTTGGCGATAAGCTGGGAGCGTCTATGACCGTACGCCCCCACCAGGGTAGGTTCCGCCAGGTACCCTCGGGGGGAGAGGTCCATCCGTGAGCGACGAGCTGCTCAAGCAGGAAATCTCGGGCTTGAAGGCCCGAGTAGCAGAGCTGGAGCAGCTCCTCGCCCGCCAGGATGCGCTCTCGCAGCAGCAGTCCTCGAAGCTCGAGCAGGCGGTCGCAGAGGCCCAGGCGCGCTCCGAGCAGCTCGCGCGCTCCGAGAGTGAGCTGCGTCGACAGGCCGACATCCTCCGGCTCGTGTTCGACAGCATGACCGACGGTGTGACGGTGGTGAACGATCGCGGGGAGATCCTGCTGCAGAACCCTGCCGCGGAGCGGATCTTCGGCGAGGGCATGTCGCCCTTGGGGACTGCGATCGTGACGGGCTCCACGATCTTCTTGCCAGATGGTGAGACGGAGCTGCCCGAGGCGGCGCATCCTTTTGCGCGTGCCTTGCGGGGCGAGGAGGTCGACCAGCTCGAAATCTTCACCCGAGCACCGGTCCACGCGCCGCTGCGCGCCGAGAACGACCCGCCGTCGCTTCGTAACGCTGCGCCCCCGAACGCTCTGGGGCCCCAGGGTGACGGGGTCTACCTGACGGTCACCGCGAACCCCATGCGCGGTCAGGATGGAGCGATCTCCGGTGCCGTCGCGGTGTTCCGCGACGCCATGGACAGGAGACACCTCATCGACGATCTGGAGGCGAAGAACCGCGCCTTCGCCGAGAGTGAACAGGTCAAGACCGATCTGGTCGAGCGACTCCGGTTGGCCATCGACGAGATCTCCACGCCCATCCTCGAGCTCTGGGACGACGTGCTCGCCTTGCCGCTCATCGGCGTCGTCGACTCGCGACGGAGCATGCAGATCATGGAGCGGCTGCTCGAGGAGATTGTGCGGCGGCAGTCGCGGCATGTGATCATCGACGTCACAGGCGTGGAGATCATCGACACCCGCACGGCCGACTATTTCCTGAAGCTCATCAAAGCCGTGGCTTTGCTTGGCGCTCGCTGCCGCATCACGGGCGTCCGGCCTGCGGTGGCGCAGACACTGGTGGAGCTCGGTATCGAGTTCGGTGGCGTGCGCGCCTCGCGAAATCTCAAGCATGCCTTGCGAGACATCCTGCGAGACTCGCTGTTTGTCTCGACGCGAGCGCTCCCCAGCGCTTTGAAGGGTACCCCCTTCGAGGAGCCGGCCGAGCGTCGTCAGAGCCGATTCAAGAATGACCATCCGCGGGGCGCGGCGCGAGATCGCTCTGCCCACTCCGAGGCACCTTCGTCAGGGCCCGGACAGCAACGCTTCCTCAGGAAGGAGTCATCGTCGTGATACAGGCCAGTAGAGTCCCCATCGTCGGCCTTTTCGGCAACCTCATCGTCTCGGTGCAGGGAGGGCTCACGGATGGCCAGGTGGAGCAGCTCCGGGAGGACGTTACCGGATCCATCGAATCCCGCTCTCCTCGCGGGCTGATCGTCGACCTGTCAGGCGTCGAGATCCTCGACAGCTACCTGACTCGGGCGATCCGAGACATCGCCCTCACGGCGCGGCTCATGGGCGTGCGCACTGCGGTGTGCGGTCTCAGACCCGCAGTGGCCATCGCGCTCGTCGAGATGGATCTGGAGATCCCCGGCGTGGTGACGGCGTTGAACCTCGAGCGAGCCGTGGAGATGCTCGCTCCGGTGGATGAAGACGAGCTCCCGGACGAGCTTGTCAACGAGGTGCCCAATGAAGAGCCCTCCTGAGGGGCCGCCCTCCAGCGGCTCCAGCGGTTCCCGGGCGCCGCCGAGTCATACAGGCCCGCTATCCATCCGCGGACCTGGCGTGACTTCGGGGCACACCGGCTCGCTGCAGACGCGGGTCCCCGGGGCACTCTCGTCGAACGTCGGGGCACCCTCGTCGGTGCGTCCTGGTCCTCCGTCGTTTCGCGGAGGATCCACGCAGCCCACGCGGCTCGGCGTGGTCGGAATCACCGACCGCATCGAGGGCGTGCTCGCGCAGTTCCTGTCGCCTGCGGTGCGCAAAAGCGTCATCGACTGCGGCGTGCGGCAGGCACGCGTCGATCGCGACTCGATGCGAGAGGCCGATCTGCGCCGCCTGCTGGTGGAGGTGAAGCGTGGCGTTCAGCTCTTCGTGCGCGATCAGGTGCAACTCGAGCGCTGCGTCTCGCAGCTCAACGAGCTCGACTACGCAGCACCGGCGCCCCGAGAGATCCTGATCGACGTCCGCACCGAAGAGGATGTGCTGCGCGCGCGCTCTGCTGGACGCGAGCTCTGCATCGAGCAGATGGTCAGCGACGTGCTCCTCACCAAGATCGTGACCGCCATCTCGGAGCTGGGGCGCAACATCGTCCGCTATGCTGGCAGCGGCGAGATCACTGTGCGTACGACCGCGAGCCCCCAGAGAGCCATCGAGATCTGCGCCAAGGATCAGGGACCTGGGATCACGAACCTCCCCGAGATCCTCAGTGGCAGGTACCGCTCGCGGCACGGCATGGGCGCTGGTCTCCGCGGCACCAAGGCGCTGATGGATGACTTCGACATCCAGACGGGCCCTGGCAAGGGCACCATGGTCACGGTCCGGAAGTTCCTTGGATGAGTTCACCGCTCCCCAGCTTCACGCTCCCGGTGAGGCGCGAGGAGGATCGGTTCGCATGCGCGGCCGAGGGGGTACGCATCGCGCGGTGGGCAGGACTCCCCGAGCGCGCGCAGCAGGAGCTGGCCATCGCCATCGCCGAGCTGGTCTCGAACGCCGTGCGCCACGCGGGCGGCGGTGAGATCGAGGTCCGCGCCATACACGCCCCCGCGGGTGATCCACCGTCACAGTCGGGGACCTCTTCCGGAAAGAGAACCGATCGCCCCCGGCTGGGCGTCGAGGTCATCGTTCGCGACTCCGGTCCCGGTCTCGATCCCCGCTTCGCTACGGAAGAGGGCGCCAACTCTTTGCCCCCGCGCCTCCCGGGACAGGGCGGCCTCGGCATCGGCCTTGGAGCGGTGCATCGGCTCATGAGTTCGGTGGTGATCCGCTCCGCACCTGGCGTCAGCACCGAGATCGTGGCCATCAAGTGGGGATGAACTCGGCCTCGGTCCGGGCAGCCTCGTAAGGCATCGTCGCGATCACGGCCCGCGGTCAGGAGCGAAGGGGAGGGGAGGCGTCGAGAAGCGTGGCTCCCTGCCAGCCGTTCGCGCGACCAGCCTGTCTGCCCTTCAGTTCAGTTCCTTGTCGCTTCGCTCGGCTTGCTCCGCCTCGAGGAAGGTCGCGGTGATCTCCCGCTCCAGCGCGAGGGTGATCTCCCGCTCGATCCCCTCGACGCTCCCCGCCAGGCGCGCCACGTTCAGCGCGTACACGAACACGCGCGCGCATGGCCTGTTGTCGACGGGCCCTCGGTGTCCCCGTTCGCGCTCCTCCGAGGCGATCCCGTCGAGCAGCACCAGGGCACGAGGGTCCACCCCCTCGGCCACGAGCTCCATGCCCGGCACGTCGGATACATAGACCTCCGCGTCCTCGACGTAGCGTCTGAGCACCGGGTTCAGCACCGCGATCGATCGCTGCGCGATCTGGACCAGCCCTTCCCGGCTCGGCGCCCAGGGCGGCATCCCCAGCTCCACGTCGAGATCACGGGAGCGCAGGAACGCTTGCGTCGCCCCTCGGATGTCGCCTCGTTCGTCCCGGATCAGCCCGAGGTAGTAGTGGGCCTCGGCGTGCCGCGGATCCTTCCGCACGGCCTCTTCGATCAGCTCCGCCGCCTTGTCGACTTGCCCCACCTCGTAGTTGGCGCGCCCCACGAGAAACGTGTGGTTGGGGTTGTCGTAGGGGCTCTCCGGGATCTTCGTGACCACCCGCGCCGCCTCGTCGAGATCTCCCTTGCCGAGCAGCGCGTCGAACTTCAACAGCAGGGCGTCGATCAGCTCCTCGTCGACCTCGGCCAGCTCCAGCGCCTGGTCACACATGTCGATCGCCTGGTCGTATTCGCCCATGGGATGGATGTAGACCTCGGCGGCATTGAGCATCGCCTCCAGGTACGTGTCGTCCAGCGCGATGGCCTGGCGGTAGGCCTCGATGGCCTCCTCGCCTTCGCCCTCCATCGCTGCGACGAAGCCGAGGAGGTTGTGGGCCTCCGGTGAGTTCGGATCGAGCTCCAGCGCTCTCCTCGCCGAGGCGTCCGCCCCGCGGATGTCGCCGCGTTGCACGAGCTCCCAACCACGGTCCAGGTGTGCCGAGAACTGGTCCATCGCGGGTTCACAACTGGGCGAAGGGGCGCCTCAAGTCAAGAGGTACGCTGACGTTCTATCCTGGTTCGGCCGCTCCCGTCCCCGAGAGGTACGGAACGACCGAACAGCAGCCGGCCGAGTCCGGTCTCGTGCTCCTCGGCCAGTCTAGCGCATCCCCCCCGGCGAGCACGCTCAGTCGTGGATCACCACCAGTGACCCTGGCTTCTCCGGCGTCGACCACACCCCGTGCCATCCGCGCGGCATGCTCGGCTCCGACCACATGAACACCCGCTTCGCATCGAGCGGTGACAGGTTCACGCACCCGTGGCTCTTCTCACGCCCGAAGTCGCTGTGCCAGAAGGCGCCGTGCAGCGCGTACGACCCATCGTAGTACGCCACGAACGGCACGTCCTCGATGCTGTACGGCAGATCCCCCGCGACGGTCCCGTCACCGTCCATGGTCACGGCGATGTGCTTCTCGCGGATCCGGAACGTCCCGGTCTTCGTCGGGTGATCCTTCTTCTTGGTCTTCGACCGGCGCCCCGGGGAGATGAGCGTCGCGAACACCGGCTTGTCGCCGGCCATCGTGACCAGCGTCTTGCGCGTCAGGTTCACGTCGATCCATTTCTCACCGGGGGCCAGATCTGGGGGCGGCGGGCCTGCTTCCGCGAACGTCCCGTCCGATCCCCGCATCCACCAGCCATCGGTCGTCTTGCGGTACACCACCGTCTTGATGGTGGCCGACTCTCCCGTGAGCCCGAAGGCACTGAACTTCGGGAGCGCCCCCGCCGGCTTCACCTTCTCACCCGCGAGGTCGACCTCGTACTTGCTCGCCTTGGTCGAGGTGATGAACCCGATCTGGTTCGCGCCCTCGGGGAAATCGATCCCTTGCGAGCTCGGCGGCTTGATCAGGTACATCCGGTCACTCGGCGCCACGAGCCCGGAGGTCGTCTTGTACCAGAGCCTGTCGTTCCACCCGAACGACTTGTCCACGGCGACGAAGAACCCCTTCACCATCCGCTTCGCGACCGGACCGTCCGCGTCCTTGTCCAGGTCCGCGAGCGTGATGTTCAACGGCTTGTCCTTGCCGTACTCACGCTGCCACCAGGGCTTGTCCTCTTCGGCATCCACCGGCGGAGGCTCGGCCAACCCGAGCCCGAGCGACGCCGCCGCCGCCACCGCCGCCGTCTTGTCGTCCACCGCTGCGCTCGGCGTCGCTGCGGAGCCCGGACCATCGCCCGTGGGCACCGCGCCCGTCGGCCCCAGCGCGTCTTTCTCCGGCTTCCGCGCCGCGCCGCTGTCGTTGCCTGCAGTCGCGATCGCAGCCGCCGCGACCACCCCGTCCTTTGCAGCGCCCGTGCCGGCGCCGGGCCCCTCGGCGGCAGCGTCACCTTCCTTGGCCTTCTCGGTGTCTTTCCTGGCGACCTCGGCCTTCTTCTTCTCGGCCGCCTCTTTCTTCTTCTTCCGCGCCGCCTCCAGGTACGGCTCGTAGCGGTTCATCTCCTCCCGGGAGGGGACCGACCTGTAGAGCGGCGTGCCGTGCGCGTTGTTGTAGGCGTACTTGTACGGCAGGGCGTCGTCGAGGTTCGGCGCCGTGACTCCGAGCCGCACCTGTGGATCCGACATGTCCAGCGTCGAGTACTTGCCGCAGACGTACCCGCCATCGAGCAGGCGGTACCACCCCTTCGCGCAGTTGCCTCCCTTGAGAGGCCGCGGATCCACCGGCGCCTTGGCCCCGCGCCGGAGGTAGCCGATCCGCTTGTTCGAGAACTCCATCGTCGGGTACACGGGTGTCTGGAGCGCCTGGGCGCCGAGCAGCGGGCCGGTATACGGCTTCGCTTCTTCCGCCACGGCCACCGCCGCGCTCGAGGGTGCGGCTGATGCCGCGCTGCTCGCCGAGGGCACCTCCCGCGGAGCACTCGCCGCAGACGGCGCGGTCGGCCCCACGGCCACGGTCGTGCTTCGCGGCGGCGCAGGGACGGCGCTCGTACGCCGCGGCTCCTCGGCGGAGGGGCCCGGAGGTGCTTCTCCGTGGCACCCGCTGGCCCAGGCCACGGCCCCTGCCAGCGCTGCGGCCACCACGAACCCGACCGCGCTCGACGCGAGCGACGACCGCGCCGCCGCCTTCTCGTCCACCGGCGGTGACGCCGGTTCGTCACGGTGAGCGCGCGTCATCACGCGGCGCGTATTTCCCGTGCTGCCCGAGGCCGGCGAGGGCCGGGCGGGGTCCCGCTGAGCGGGAGAGCGAGGCGCCTTCAAGCGGGTCATCTCCACATCCATCCGGGCGCCGGAAGGCGCCTCTGCCGAGGTCTCCCCCGGAGACGTCGGCCCCTCGGGTCTTAGTACCTGGTCATTCTCGTGTCGATCCACTTCTCTGCAGCCTCCTTGGCTGTGCGTAGGGGCCTACCCTCGAACACCAGCGCTCTCCGCAGTGGCGCTGACGCCGCCCTGCTCTCTTCCAGACTCCGTGCCACCGCCGCGATCTTTGCGCCCCGCCGTCCTCTCGCCGCGCCCTTTTGCCTTCTTTTCCCGCATGGACGCGTGCTCCTCGGGTGAACTTCGCCACACCCCTGCTAGGGTAGCGGCGTGGCGGAACCGACCCAGCAGCGTGGCTCGGATGACGCGCTCCCGGGCACACCGCAGGGCGTTTCTCCCTCCAGCGCCTCCCTCCCTCTCCAGTTCCCGGGCGTCCGCGCCGCCTCTCACCGCGCCCTCCGCGCCGCCCTCCTCGTCGCGTTCCTCGTCCACATCCCCCTCGTCCCGAGCCCGCTCGCTGCCTGGATCAGCATGCTGCTCTCCCTCGGCGAGGGCGAAGTCACCGACTACGACGACGAGCCGACCATCATCCCGCTCGACCTCGATCTGCTCGCGAGCGATCCGACGGCCGCAAACCAGGCCCCTTCCGCCGATCCCGCAGCCACGGCCCCTCCCGCGCCCCCCGATCCTCCACCAGCTCCCGCGCCGGCCGCGCCAACCCCGGCGCCGAGCGCCGCTGGTGTCGAGCCCTCAGCCCCTGACGCTGGCGCTCCCGATGCTGGCCCGCTCGACGCCGGCCCGCTCGACGCCGGCCCCACCGACAAGCCTCCGCCCGACAACGGCCGACCCCGTCTGCGTGACCCCCTCGCTGTTGCTGGCGCCCCTGGCAAGCTCGCTTCCAAGGACCCCAACGTCCAGGTGCTCATCGCCGGCGACCGTCTCCGCAACCACGATCTCGGGGCGTGGTTCGGCCGCGTGCTCACCCTCATCCCCGAGTGGCAGAGCTTCTTCTCCGGCTCCTCCGTCGATCCCATCCGGGACCTCGATCACCTCCTCCTCGCCGGCCCCCAGTTCCGCAACTCGAGCCGCGTCATCGCCGTCATGGACTACCGCGTCCCCGAGACCGCCATCCGCGAGGCCGTCGACGGCATCGTCCAGCGCACGAACGGCACGTGGCTCCCCGACGCCCCCATCCCCGCGGCCCGCGCCCGCGCCGATCGTGCCGACCGCGTCTTCGCCCTCGTCCCCAGCAAGAAGCTCCTCGTCATCCTCCCGGCAGATCAGGAAGGAGAACTCGACAAGCTCAAGTCCCTGAAGCCCTTCAACCGCTCCTCCGCGGTCGGTATCGTCATCTCGATGCTCACCCCTCAGAACGCCTTCAGGGGCCTCTACAAGCTCCCGAAGACCTTGAAGTGGATGCGCCTCACCGTGACCCCCACCAAGGACGGCGGCGCCGATCTCGCGCTCGCCGTGGGCGACGGTTCCCCCGAAGACGCCCGCGATCACGCCGAGGAGTTCACCCGCAACATCAACGCCGTCCGCACCGCCGATCTCGGCATCATGAAGGTCGACGTGCTCGACGAGGTGACCTTCACCGCCGACGGCGACGTCCTCTGGACGCGCCTCCACGTGCAGAGCAAGCAGCTCAAGCTGATCATGGGCTTCGTCGAGCAAGCCTTGAAGGATCAGGCAGCAGCCCGCCCCCGGCGTGACGAGCCAGCCCGCGACGAGCCATCCCCTCGCAGCACCAGCACCAGCGCTCCCACGGCTGCCCCGCCCACGACGACCACCACCACGCCCACGCCGGCTGCGCCGCCCTCGTCCCCCGCGCCGACCGCGACTTCTCCCGCGAAACCCAGCCCATCAGACGGCGACACGCCCTACGGCGACTGAGATCCCGCGCCCCGCAGGGCTTCCATCGCTCCCCTCGGGACAGGCTCGAAAGGTTTCCTTCACCCTTCGGCCTCCCCTGGAAGTCAGGTGCACTCCTGTGCGCAAACCCGTGAGAGGACAGCAGTTTCCTCCCTCATCCTCCGGGTAGGCGCTTCCGCCTGGTTCAGCGCTGCAGCAGGCGACCCAGGGCTGAATCCGCCACCGCCGGCTCAGCACCGCCCACCGCCAGCGCGGGCCCTTTGCGCGGGACGATCACCACGCGACACCGCCCCCGCCGACCAGCGCCGAGATGCGACAGCCCGAAGTCGAGCGCCGCCCCGAGCGCCAGCACCAGCGCCCCCATCCCCAGCAGCTCCGGCGAGCCTGACCGCGCGCCGTCGACGAACAGCGACACGCCCACGTACGTCCCCAGCCCGAGCGCCACCAGCCCCGCGTAGAGCCCCGCCCGCGGATACCGCACCTCGCGGGTCGCGCGCTGCAGCCCCTCCGCCGGAATGTGCGTCTCCCGCTCCTTCACCGTGCGCCCAAACAGCTCCGTGCGGCTCCGCACCGTGAGCCCCCGCGGCGTCACGGTCAGCTCCGCCGGCTTCCGGTACCGCAACAGGAGCCTTCCCAGCAGCCTTCCGAGGCGCACCACGAACAGGATCCCGGTCACCGCGAGCAGCACCAGCACCACCGGCCCCCGCGGCGGCGGCACGATCTCCCCCGTGACCAGCGTCCCCTCGCTCCCGGCCGCACCCGCCGGCCCGTGCCGTTCGGCATCATCCGCACCCGCGCTTGATCCGCGCCCCGAAGGTCCCTGCCGGAGGAGCGCCCGCACCACCGGATCCCGCGCCTCCTCGGCGAGCCCCTCCGCTTCCTCCCTGGCCGCATGCGCGGTGCTCATCCGCAGCGCGACCGCCGCGATCACCGCGCCGGCCCGGCCCACCCCCGGCGCCGTGCCCTTGTCGGCGCGGCGCACCAGGTCGGCCACCGCGTGCCACAGCCCCGCAGCGCGCTCCCCCATCGCCGCATCCAGCGCCGAGAGGGCATCCACCGCGGTGTGCGTGGAGAGCCAGATCAGCGACTCCGCGACCCGCCCTTCCGCCTCCGCCCCAGAGGGCGGCGAGAGCGCGACCCCCCGCGCCAGCAAGGTCGACACCAGCGTGCGCGCCGCACTCCCCGACGCCTCCAGGCTCCCCCGCTCCAGGGCGCGGATGACATTCCCGTAGCTGGTCTCCGCGTCCTCGACCTTGAGTCCACTCAGCTCGGCCAGCTCGTACACCCCATCCCCAAGGCTCGCCCGCCGCTCATCGGCCGCCGCAAACGCCGCCGTGTGCACCAGGCGTGCCAGGTCATCTCCGCGGGCATGCCCAGAAAGCTCGTCGAGCACAGCGTGGGGGGATCGATCCTGCGTCATCGCGAACCGGCTCGGCATTAACCGAACCCCGCCCCCTTGGCTAGGTACTGCGTACCCAAAATCAGGGGCCTGTCGGCCCCTGCGCTCCCGATGGTCGCTACCCCCGTTGCCTGCAGCGAGCGTCTTTGCCGAGGAGCTGGGGCCCGCCGCGGGAGCGCCAGCACGAACTTGGCCATGCACCACCGCTTTCGATAGGGCTCGGCCGAGGAGGCAGGGCATGCGTTCGAAGGCGGAGATGTTGGCGGATCTGCGGGTGATGGTGCGGGAGATGCTCGAGGCGCGCGCAGCAGGGGGGCTGAACCCCCGTATCGCGCGCACCCAGGGCCAGGTGGACGGCTACATGCGCGCCTTGCTCGACCAGGGCACCGCCACCCGGATGGAGATCCTCAACATCGTGTCCGACGAGCGCGCCCGCGTGAGCGGCCCCGCGACCCGGGAGATCGTCACCCTCGACGACGACCACGCAGAAGCCGCGCGCAGCATCGCCGCTGCCTGACGCCCTGCACGACACGGCGCGGCGTGCCGCGCCTCCGTCCCCCCGCCCCTGATCCCCCCCCGGGGCACCTCAGTCAGGGCGAGATGAACGCCACGTCGCCCTTCGGCTCCATGCCGCCCACGCGCCACCAGTTCGCGACCCTCACCTGACCGTCCACCTGCACGATCTTCGAGAACGCGCCGGCGAAGCTCTGCTGCGGGAGCTCCCGCACGAGCCAGGTGTGCGCGCCGCCGCTCGGCGTCCCGACGGCGTAGCGCAGCGTCCCGCTCGTCGCGTCCTGGTAGCTCACGTGCACCTCACCACCCGACGTCACGAACAGGTTCGAGTCGTCGCCCACGATGTGCTGCCCGTCCTCGAACGCCGCTCCCTCGATCTGCAGGCCGTCATCGAAGACCTCCACCTGCCCGACCATGCCGTCCCGCACCTGCACGTAGCGCACGCCCTCGGACAGGCCGTCCGCGTAGGTCAGGTGCCAGGCCTGGGACTCGTCGATGAACAGCGACAGCCCCATCCCCACGTCGCCGGTGTCCGTCCCGTCGGCGGCCTGGCCGTCGGCGATCACGCTCTCCCAGCTCCCGCTCTCCTTCGACGCCACCACCGCGTTGCCGTGGATGCGGTCGTAGTAAGCGACCCCGAGCCCGCCCAGCGTGTCGGGCGCGATCGCCACGTAGTCGCCGATCGCGTCCGGGTACGTGTCGAGCTTGTCGTCGCCGAAGACCGCCTGGCAGCTCACCTGCCCGGTCCCGTCGTCGGCGCACGCCTCGTCCGACCCGCACTCCCCGCACTCGTCGGTCGGCTTCACGCAGCGCCCCGTCGCGGCCACGCACGCCGACCCGATCTCGCACATGAACGCCCGGCAGGGGGTCGCCGGATCCGAGGCCACGTCCTCGAACGTCCACTGCCCGTCCCGAGGCACGGCCGACGCGCCCCGCGCGAGGCGCACGCTGGACACCACCGACCCGTCCGCAGCCGGCTCGATGGCCAGGTACCCGATGACCGGCGTCCCGTTCAGGAACACGAGCTTCGCGTACCGACCGATGTCGCCCCGCACCACCTCCTGCACCACGCTGACCGCCCAGCTCCCGGCCGTGAGCTGGGCGAACTTCAGCCGCCGGTTCGTGCGGTCGTAGTACGCCACCGCCGGCTGACCGTCGGGCCCGATGGCGATCGACGTCCACAGGCCCACGTCCTCGCCCTTCTCGGTCTGGCCACCCCGGAAGCCCTTCGTGTTGTACCGCGTCGGATCCACCGCGGGCTCCGCCGGCACTCCATCGACCACGCTCCAGGAGACCGCGTCGCCGTCGAGCCTCCCGATCGCCAGGTCACCCCACGACATGTCCAGGTACCGGTTGCCTTCGGCATAGCCCGCCACCCACACCGTCGACCCGTCGACGGCGACCGACGTGTACGCCCCGATGAGCCCTGGCTCCAGCGTCGTGCAGCCCTCGCCGCACTGCGCCTCGTTGGGTGTCTCCACGTCCCCGCAGTTGCAGCCCGCCTGTGCGCCGGCCGTGGCCACCACCATCAGCGCGCCGAGCACGCCGTGCGTCGCCTGCCGCCCCAGCGTGCGCCGCCCCCGCGGAACCTCCCGCGCCGCCGTCACCACCGGTCCCTGCCCGACCACCGAGCGCTCCGCGCCCTCGGCCTCTCCCTTGCCCACGCCGCCTTTGCCCGCGCCGCGCCGCCGCCGGAGCCGCGCCCCGAACGCCGCCAGCACCAGCCCCGCGAGCCAGCCCGCGGCGCCGCCCGTGCGCGTCGTCCCGCCGGCCACCTCGCAACCGCACCCGGCGTCGCCGCCGGACCCGACCCGACCACGGATCAGCGCCTGCTGCGACGTCCCCAGGTTGCCCTCCTCGTCGCGGGCCTCCACCTCGACATCGTCGGCCTCGCCGACCTCGATCGCGCCGACCTCCGACGCGCGCTGCCACGACGACCACTCCCCGCCGTCGAGCCGGAAGCGGACCTCGGCCCGCTCCGCGCCCGAGACGTGGTCCTGGATCACGAGCTTCGCCCGGCCAGCCTCGTCGACCTCACCCACCTGGATCACCGGCGCTTCCTGGTCCACCAGCACCTCCACCTCGGCCGGCGTCGGATCGAGCGTCAGCGGCTCACCCGCGATGCGCGACCTCACCGAGATCACGTGCCGACCCTGGAGCCGCAGCCAGCTATCTTGCACGTCGATGATCCGCTCGCGCGTGAACGGCCGCCACACCCCGTTGTCCACCCGCACCTGATACTCCATCGCCCGCGACCCGTCGTCGAGGTCCGAGCCCATCACCAGCCGCACCTTCGGCGCGTTGTCGCGGGAGATGGTCGGGAGCCTGAGGCCCTCGGCCTCGACCTCCTTGCTCTTCACCACCGCGTGCGTGTCGCTCACGGTGAGCGCCGCTGGCGTCGCGAGGCCGAAGCTCGCGAAGATCCCGAGGTAGTTGTCGCTCCCCTTGGTCAGCTTGCGCAGACCGGCCGACCCCTGACCGTCCACCGTCGGCGGGATGGTCAGCGTCAGCCCGAGCGACGCGAGCGACCCGTTGATGTCGATGGGATCGATCCCCCCGCCGAGCGCCTGCCCCACCTGACCCGAGATGAGCTCCGCCAGGCCCTGCGCGATCGCGTTGGGATCCGCGTTGAGCAGCGCGCTGTTCGTCACCTTCCCGTTGTTCACCCCGATGTCCTCGAGCACCGGCACCAGCCCCTCCGGCGTCACCTCCAGGTTCACCGGCACGTCGAGGTCGTAGGTCGCCGTCATGAACCGGATGTACCGGTCCGTGGACCACAGGTAGAAATCGAACGACGCCTGATCGAGCTGCAGCCTCACCAGCGGATCGGTCTCCAGGCTGGTGCCGTTGCCGAACGTGAGCCGCGGCGGCGTCCCGGGCCGCACCACGATCGCCACCGACTGCTTCTCCTTCTGGAGCGCCAGCGAGTCGACCCCGGGGATGAGCAGGCTGAGCGTCCCCGAGCTGATGAGCGGGATCGCGTCCGAGGTGATCGCCAGGCAGAGCAGCCCGCTGTTGTACACCCCGCTCATCGCGTAGTTCGTGAACCGCTCCGAGAGGGCGATCCCCACGTGCGGCCCCGCGATCTCCGCCGGCCAGTTCGGGATCTCGTTGGCGAGCAGCTCGTCCGGGATCGGGATCCCCGCCGGCAGCGGCAGCTCCGACAGCTTCACGCAGTTGCTCTGCGGCATCGGCTCCGCGCCGCCGTAGAGCCCGAGGGTCGCGCCGCCCTGGATCGGGTTCAGATCACCCCAGCCCCTCCCGTCGCCGCGGTCGCTCTGCCCGCCGGCCGCGAACAGGAAGTCGAGCCCCCCCTTCGTCCCTGGCGAGATGCTGGCGAGGAGCTGCCCCAGGTTGATGTTCCCGTCCGCGCCGAGAACGATCGAGGCGCAGGACCCGTCCGGGTACATGCACGTACCGCCGGTGTCGGTGGTCCCCACCGGGCACGACGGCGACACCTCCGGGTTCGCCTGCTGGCAGAACTGCTCGTTCACCGTCCCGGTCAGGGTGTCGATCAGCCCGTCGAGGAGGAAGCCGATCACGATCCCCTTGAACGCGTTGAGGATGCTGCCCGAGGGCGAGTCGCCGCAGTTGAGCTTCAGCCGGTCCGCGAGCTGGTCCTCGTCGACGCTGAGCTGGAGGATCCGCACCTTGCTGTAGCCCCGGCGGGAGTGGGTCGGGTCGGAGTCGATCTCGATGGAGACGTTCACGTCGAGGTCGATGTTGGCGTAGGTCTGCTCGTTGTTCGGACAGGCGCCGTTGCCGTTCAGCACCACCCTGGCCGTGTCGGTCCCCAGGAAGCCGTAATCGATCTCGACCGGCAGGTTCTGCAGCCGGATCGGCAGCGGCCCGCTCACCACGATGTTGTGCGGCGCCGTCGGGGTGATCTGGAGCTGCGCCGCGCCAATGTTGATCTCCGCCACGCACCGCGGCGGGTTGGTGGTCGCGTCCGGCCCGTCGGGGCATACGGTGTACGAGGTGCCCAGGGCGATGTCGCCGCTCGACGTCGGCACCTCGAAGGTGACCACGCCGCCGCTCACCGTGTCGCCGAGCACCGACCCGGCCAGGCTGCCCAGGTTCTGCTCCAGGAAGTCGAGCCCTTGCGCCGTCAGCCGCGCCGAGCCCGCGTTCTCGATGCGGGCCTCGGGCTTGAAGCCCTCGGGGAGGGGAGTCACCCCGTCACAGCCGCCGCATCCGCTCCCCCCAGCGGTGCAACCGGCGACGAGCATGGCAATGGGTGCGGCAAGATGTCTGAAAATGCGGCGCATAAGCGGCCCTCCGGAAGCAACGAGCCTTTCGTGGGATCGTACGCACGCGGTAGCGCGGGCCGCAAGCGCCGGATGGGCTGAAGAGCGCCTCGTTCCTCGCGGTTCTCTCCCTGCCTCACGCTCGTTGCGCGCTGCGTTGTGACCGCGGCAGTCGCGCGCGTGGCGAGGAAACGGGGGGCGGGAGATCCGCGAGATCAGCGAGAGCGCAAAGGTGAGAGGCCACTGCGAGCGCAGCGCCGCCAGCGTCGCTCAGGGGCAGATGCCGTCGATGGCGATCGCGCTCGCCGCGAAGGTCGCGCTGAGCCGGAACGAGTCCTGGCAGCCCCCGGCTGCTCCCGTCGTCGAGCAGAAGTCGCCCTTCAGCTCGATCATCCCCTGCGCGTCACGCTTGCAGCGGCTCACGGGATTTGCCCCATCGCTGCTCCCGCTCCCGCCGAGGAGCACGCAGAGGCTCTGGCCGAGATCCTCCACCACCACCTGATCCGCCTCCTCCAGGAGGATGTGCGCTTCGAGCGAGGCCCCGTCCACGAAGGCCGGGTAGTCGACGCTCGGCAGGCACCGATCCGGCGGGAGCAGTCCCTCGGCGTTGTACGTCCCGACGCAGTTGTTGTCGGCCGACAGCTTGAGCCCCTCCACCCGCGCCGCCTTGAGCGGCAGCAGGATCGGCGTGCTCGTCGGCACCAGCTCCTCGTAGATCGGCACCAGCAGGTCGCCCAGGACCGCCGAGATCTCCCCGTCCGCCAAGGTGTACGCCACCGTGACCGGCTTGATGGGGAACGTCCCCTCCTGCTCGTCGAGGAAGCAGTAGCCTCCGGCCCGCGGGTCCTGACGGGGCAGCGCGCCCCCGGTGCGCACCATGCTCGTCGTCATATCCATCTCGAACAGCCAGTTGAACGTGCCCTTGCCCGTCAGCCGGCACGACTCCAGGTTCAGCAGCACCCCTTGCCCCACGATCTGCTGCACCGTCGGGTTCGTCAGGGCCTCCGGCGCGGTCACCGTGAGCTGCGACATCCGCAGCCCGAACTTCTCCTGGCCCGCGTTGTCCTTGAGCGCCACGCACCCACCGACCGAACATGCCGGCTCGGTCTGCTCACACCCCTGGTCGGTGGTCGTCGTCCCGCCCCCGTCGTCCTCGCTCCCCCCGCAGCCCGCCGCCATGCCGGCGCCCCCGACCGTCACCAGACCCAGCACCCCGAGAAGCTTCATCAAGCGCATCTTCATCTCCTCCCGCACGAATGTCGCCCCGCGCGACCCTCGTCGCGCCTCACCGACGCGTATAGCGCTTGCCGAGCCGCTCGCCGACGGGGAGAGCACGGGCCAGGCGGACGAGCGTCCACACTGTCCCGGCCAGCTTGCGCAGCTTCGAGGTCCCCACCCGCTCGTTGTACGCGATCGGGATCTCCACCACCCGGTAGCCGCACTTCGCCGGGAAGAGAAGGGTGTCGATGGGCAGCGCGTCGCCCTCCCCGTCGAAGTCGAAGGCCCGGATCACCGACCCCCGGTAGGCGCGCATCCCGCTGTGCACGTCGCAGGTGGGGATCCCGTGCATCGCGTGCGCCATCGCCGCAAAGGTGCGGTTCGCGGCGTAATTCGGGATCGGCATCGCCGCCGGCCGGGTCCGCGTCCGGGCGCAGTTCACCACGTCGAACCCCTCCTCCTCCACCAGCCGCCGCACCCGCGGGATGTCGCTCGCCGGGTACGTGAAATCGCAGTCCAGGTAGATGAGCAGATCGCTGTCCGCGGCCGCGCTGTACATGAGCAGCTCCATCGCCGGCCCGTGTCCCCGCGGCGGCATCTGCCGCAGCACCCGCGCCCCGAGGCTCCGCGCGATCTCCGGTGTCCGGTCCGTCGAGCTGTCCACGCAGAGGATCGCCGCGTCGGGTGCGTAGCGCCGGATCTCCCCGATCATCTCGGCGATGCTTTCCTCCTCGTTCATGGTCAGCATCCCGACCGTGAGCTTCATCGCCCGCGCCCGTGGTGGCTTCCGCGCCACGAGCACGTGCTGGAACGCCAGGAGTTCCGGCGCCCGCCGCGCCACCACGTCTTCCACGGGCCGCACCAGCCCCTGGTACAGCTTGTAGGGCAAGGAGCGACCGAGCGCCGTCGGATCCTCGTGCTCCCCGTTCACCGTCCCCGTCGCCGCTGCCGCCTTCAGGATCAGCTCTTTGCCGGCGCGCACCAGCATCGGGTTCTGGTCCATCCGCAGCACCTCGAGCCCTGCCTCTTCGAGCAGCCGCACCGCCGACGCCCGCGTGAAGAACCGGAGGTGCGTCTCGTCCAGGATCCCGCTCTGCGCGTACTCGAACTTCCCCCCGAGGAGCCCGAGCCTCACCGTCCACGCCGCCACGTTGGGCAGGGACACGATCACCTGCCCATCTTCGGCGAGGTAGGGCAGGAGCCGCCCCAGCACCCCCGCCGGATCCACCGTGTGTTCCAGCACGTCGGCGAACAGGATCACGTCGAACTGCCGCGCGCCCGCGGTTTCCCCGAGCGCCTCCTGCACCGACGCGTCGCTGGTGATGTCGCAGGAGATCACTTCATCGAGCACCGACGTCGCCCTGGAGATCGAGCCGGGCACGATCTCCAGCCCCGTCACCCGCGCCCCCGAGCGCTTGATGGCCGCCCCGTTCAGCCCGATTCCGCAGCCCACGTCGAGCACCGTTCGCGGCCGCCCCACCGCGGCCACGGCGGCCCGGTTCACCTCTTCCACCACGTAGCGCAGCGGCGCCTCCACCATCGCGTCACTTCCCACGGTTCGCCCAGGCCGCGTTGAACTCGCGGATCGTCTCGTCGGTCTTCGGGTTGTGCAGCATCTTGCGCAGGATGGGGGGCGGCACCGTCACCACGTGCGCCCCTGCGAACAGCGCCTCGTTCACGTCTGCGATGTGCCGGATCGACCCCACCAGCACCTCGGCGGTGAGCCGCTCCCGGTCGAACCGCGCCCGGGTCTGCTCGATGACCTCCCGCGCGTCGTAGCCCATGTCGCGGATCCTCCCGCTGAAGATGGACACGTACGTCCCGCCCGCGAGCGCCGCCAGGTAGGCCTGGTTGAAGTTCATCACGCACGTCACGTTCGTGCGCACCCCGGCCTTCGCGAGCGCGTGCGTCACCCGGAGCCCCGCCTCCCCGAACGGCACCTTCACGCAGATCCGCGCTGGATCCCAGGCGTGGATGGCCCGCGCCTCCTCCAGCATCTCGGCCTCGGTCTCGGCGATCAGCTCCACCGACACGGGACCGTGCGAGGCCGCGATCACCTCCCGCATCCGCTCTTCCAGGATCGCGTCCTTCGCTTCCCTGGACAGGATCAGCGGGTTCGTGGTCACGCCGCCGAGGACGCCCCACGCAAAAAGCTCTCTGATCTCCGCGGGGTTCGAGCTGTCGAGGAACAACATGGGCCGGGTGGGTCCTCCGAAACGCGCCGCAGGGGACCACAGATTGCCCTCGGTTGGAACGCCCTCATCGCCGGATCCCAGCGTCCTCGCCGCGTTTGATGCCGTAGGCGCGGATCTTCTTGTGGAGGTTGGTGCGCTCGATGCCCAGCACCACGGCGGCGCGGGAGATGTTCCAGTCGAGGCCCGAGAGCACCTCCACGATGTAGCCGCGCTCGGAGCGATCGCGGAACTCGCGCAGGGTCAGCCGTCGACCATCGCCCCCGGCTCCGGACCGACCGTCGCCCTCCTCGGGCAGGATGGAGCGCTCGCCGGAGCCTCCCTCGCCTGCGGAGCCTCCCTCGGCGCGGATGCTGTCGGCGCCGCTCCCGTCCTCCTCGAAGGGGCTCTCGTGGGGGTCTTCGGGCAGATCGGCCACGGTCACCATGTCGCCGGAGAGGATGGCGGCCCGCTCGATCACGTTCTTCAGCTCACGCACGTTCCCTGGCCACCGGCGCCGCTCCAGGGCCGTGTACACGGCCGGATCGATCCGCCGCTGCGGCAGCCCGTTCTCCTTGCAGAAAGCGGACAGGAACGCATCGATGAGGGGCCGCAGATCTTCCATCCGCTCGCGCAGCACGGGCGTCCGGATCGGGAACACGGCGAGCCGGAAGAACAGATCTTCCCGGAAGCGTCCGGTCGACACCTCCTTCGACAGATCCTTGTTCGTCGCGGCGAGCACCCGCACGTCCACGTGCAGCACGTGCTCGCTCCCCACCCGCGAGATCTCTCCCGACTGCAGCGCCCGCAGCACCTTCGCCTGCGCGGTGAGCTCCATGTCGCCGATCTCGTCGAGGAACAGCGTCCCGCCGTGCGCCTGCTCGAACAGACCCCGCTTGCGCCCGATCGCGCCGGTGAAGGACCCCTTCTCGTGGCCGAACAGCTCGCTCTCGATGAGCTCCTTCGGGATGGCCGCGCAGTTCACCTTCACGAAGGGCGCGTCAGCGCGCGGCGACAGCCGGTGGATGGCGCGGCTCACCAGCTCCTTGCCGGTCCCGCTCTCGCCCGTGATGAGCACGCTGGCCTTCGTCGGCGCCACCCGATCGATCTCCTTGAACATCCGCTGCATCGCGGGCCCCTGACCGATCATCTCGTAGCGCGTGTGCACCTCGGCCATCAGGTCGCGCACCTCGCGCGCGAGGCGGCTCGTCTTCAGCGCGTTGCGCACCCCGACCAGCACCCGCTCCCGGTTCAGCGGCTTCTCGAAGAAGTCTCCCGCGCCGAGCTTGATGGCCTTCACGGCGTCGTGGACCGTCGCGTGACCGCTGATCACGATCACGGGCAGATCGCGGGTCGCGTCGTCTTGCCGCACCCGGTCGAGCAGCTCCAGCCCGTTCATCCCGGGCAGCATCAGATCCACCAGCATCATCTCCACGGGCGTCTCGCCCTGGGTGAGCAGCTTCAGCGCGTCCTCGGCGCTCGCGGCCTCCACCACCCGGAACCCCTCTCCGGTCAGCACCATGTCCAGCGTCCGCCGGATGTTGCGCTCATCGTCGACGACGAGGATGGTCGGGGCTGCAGCCTCATCGGACTGGGCCTGGGAAGAGGGATCGATCCCGCTCATGGCGCCGCACGGTAGCAGGACCGACCCCGCCAGAACGAGGGACCGTGCTTCACGGCTGACAGCCCCGAGGCACCCGTCAAGGAGGGCGACGCGGACCCCTCAAAACACTTGGCACTGGCATGCGCCCACTGTAAGGGCCCTCCTGACCCGGTACGCCTCGGGCCCCGGTTCTTGCTTGGAGGGACATCATGCTTGGCATCCGTTTCGGCGGTCGCGTTCTAGCGTCGGCAGGGCTCCTTGCGGGCCTCGCGGCGGGCTGTAGCGATGGAGGGGGACCGGCGACGACCGGAAGCCCGGGAAGCACCAGCACCACGGCGGGCCCTGGTGGAAACGGCGGCGAGGGCGGCCACGGGGGCGCGGGTGAAGGGGGGAGCGGCGCGGCGACCGGCGGTCACGGAGGCCAGGGCGGCCACGGCGCTGCGGGCGGCGCGGGCGGCGCGGGCGGCGCTGGCGGCGCTGGCGACGGCGGGAGCGGAGGGGGGATCGCGTGCACCTCGGCGGACGACTGTGACGATGACGACGCCTGCACCGAGGACTCCTGTGATGGCGTCATGTGCGCCAACACCGCGATCGATCCTGCTGACGGCAACGCCTGCACCCTCGACGCTTGCGATTCGCAGACCGGCGTCTCGCACACCCCGATCGATCCTGACGATGGCAATGCCTGCACCATCGATGGGTGCAACCCCCAGACGGGCGTCACCCATGTCCCCGTCAATCCCAACGACAACAACGTCTGCACGGCCGACATCTGCAACCCGCAGACGGGCGTGAGCAACGTCCCGATCGACATCAGCGACAGCAACGCCTGCACCGTCGACCTCTGCGATCCGGTGCTCGGCGTGAGTCACATGCAGGTCAACATCAACGACAACAATGCCTGCACCCTCGACGGGTGCCACCCGGTGACGGGGGTGTCGCACATTCCCCTGAACGTGAACGACAACAACCCTTGCACCGTCGACGCGTGCGATCCCGTGACCGGCGTCTCGAACGTCCCGGTGAATCCGGACGACGGCAACGCTTGCACCGTCGATGGGTGCAACCCCCAGACTGGCGTCTCGCATGTCCCGGTGAACCCGGATGACGGCAACGCTTGCACCGTCGATGGGTGCAACCCCCAGACTGGCGTCTCGCATGTCCCGGTGAACCTGGATGACGGCAACGCCTGCACCACCGACACGTGCAACCCCCAGACTGGCGTCGCACACACACCGCTCTCGTGTGATGACGGCAATGTCTGCACCGTTGACGCGTGCAACCCTGCGTCGGGCTGCACGACGACGCCGCTCGTGTATTTCAGCGAAAGCTTTGCCAGCAACACCAACGGCTGGCAGCTCGGGACCGAGTGGCAGATTGGCCCGGCGCTGGCGTCCACGGGGCACTCCCAGTTCGGCCCGGATCCTGCGACCGATCACACCCCCACGGGCGACAATGGCGTTGCTGGCGTGGTCCTCGGTGGCAACACCACGACCGTCATTCACGCGCCGTACTACCTGACCAGCCCGCCCATCAACCTCTCCGGCGTGAGCGGCCCGGTGCACCTCCAGCTCTGGCGGTGGCTCAACTCCGACTGGCAGGAGTACATGCGGAGCACGATCGAGGTGTGGAACGGCTCGGCGTGGGTGCAGATCTACCTCAACCCGCTGCTGGGTGGCGTGTACGACACGAGCTGGCAGCAGGTCACCTACGACGTCACCGCTTACAAGAACGCGGGCTTCCGCATCCGGTTCGGGGTGGAGGTCGTGCAAGCCAACGCGTTCATCGTCTCCTCCTGGAACATTGACGACGTGCGCCTCGTCCCGAGCGCGACCTGCACTCTGTGACGTTCGCGGGGCAGGTCGCGCCTCCCCGCAGTTTGCCGCCTCACAACCAGGAGAAGGAAGACAGGTCGGAGCGGTCCGACCGTCGATTTCCTGCGGGCAAGGGGTCTCGGGACCGTTCCTTGCAGTACTGGCCCGGCACTCACCCTGGGGGGGCGGCGACCCGCCTTTCCGGGCGCCTCTGGTTCTTCGCGGGGCGTGGTGTGTGGCTGGAGGGGGTAGCGACCATCGGGAGCGTAGGGACCCTGGGTCCCTGCTCCAGGGTACGCAGTACTGGCGGTGGGGGGCGGGATTGGGTAGGAGGCGGCGGATGAAGTGGTGTCTGGTGCTGGCTGGGCTTCTGGCGGTGGGGGGGCTCGCGGCGTGTGACATCCAGCCGTCGACGGGGGGGAGCAGGGCCACGCTCAAGTACACCGAGGATGCGCGGCGGGCGTACCAGGAGGCGATGGCGGCGTTCAGGGCGCGGGAGTGGGAGGATGCGCGCGCCCTGTTTCAGGACCTCCAGAAGATCTTCCCGTACAGCAGGTATGCCAAGCTGGCGGCGCTGCGCATTGCGGATGTCGACTTCGAGCTGGAGAGGTTTCCGGAGGCGGTCTCGGCGTACCGCGAGTGGATCCAGAACAACCGCACGGACAAGGATGTCGCGTATGCGCGCTACCGCATCGGCAAGGCGCTGTATGAGGACATCAATGATGGCTTCCTCCAGCCTCCGACCGAGGAGCGGGACCAGGCGGTCACCCTCGATGCGTACAAGGAGCTGAGAAGCTTCCTTCGCCAGTTCCCGAGGAACAGGTACAGCAACGAAGCGGCGTTCATGCTGGAGGCGGTCACGGGGCGCCTCGTCAGACATGAGCTTTATGTCGCGCACTTCTACCTCAAGGTGGACAGGTTCGAGGCGGCGCTTGCGCGCATCGACTATGCCTTGCGCAGCTACCCGAATTCGGGGCTCGATCCGGAGGCTCTGGTCCTCAAGGGGGAGACCCTCCTCAAGATGAAGAAGGTCCCGGAGGCGCGGGGTGTCTTCCAGACGGTCGTCAAGGACTGGGGGGGACCGTTTGCCTCGGTGGCCAAGCGGTTCCTCGATGACATCGGGGATGGACCGGTGGCCGTGCCCAAGGCTCAGGATCCGGTCTCGGTGGTCCCTTGAGCCAGACCACGACCCGCCCGAGTTCTGGCGTTCGGTATGCCGTCGAGCATGCCGAGGGGGCCCAGGGGGAGGACATCTTGTACCGCGGGTTTGCGTATCTCCCGGCGGCGGCTCTCCCGCTCGAGGTGCGTGTTGGCGCCTCGGGGGCGGCGGTCGCGCAGCTCGATGCGAGGACCATGCCGGAGGGGGCGGGGGATGTTGCGGAGATGCAGCGCGAGGCTGCGGCGCTCCTCAAGATGGCGGTGAAAGCTGCGGGTGTGGCGGGCAGGCCGCCGCCCCGGCGTGTGGTCCGGTGGAGGGCTTGAAGGCGCCGCCACCCCCTGCATGACTCGCGCGGAGCGTGCTACAAGCGGGGTCACCATGTCCGAAAAAGTACCGATGACGCCCGAGGGGCAGGCCCGCCTCCGCGAGGAGATGCGCCGGCTGAAAGAGGTTGAGCTTCCGCAGGTTGTGAAGGACATCGGGGTCGCGCGCGATCACGGCGACATCTCCGAGAATGCCGAGTATCACGCCGCGAAGGAGCGGCAGGGCATGATCGTCGCGCGGATCTCGTACCTCGAGCAGACGCTGTCGCGTGCCGAGGTCATTGATCCTTCGAAGCTCTCGGGGAGCAAGATCCAGTTCGGGGCGCGGGTGAAGCTCATGAACGTGGACAGCGACGAGGAGCAGAGCTTCCAGATCGTGGGCTCGGACGAGGCCGATCTGAAGAAGGGGACGATCTCGGTGACGGCGCCCATGGCGAGGGCGCTCATCGGGCGCGAGGTGGGTGACGAGGTGCGGGTGAACATGCCGGCGGGACCGCGCACCTTCGAGATCCTCGAGATCAGCTATACATGACGGAGCCTGGGGCCCGGGGGCGCGGCCTCTCGGGCCGGCAAGACCCCCGGACGCAGGATGGGGGGCGCGAGCCGCGGATCCCGAGCCAGCCCGAGATCACGGAAGGACAGCGTGGGGCGGCTCCGGCGGCGCCGCGGCGGGGGAGTTCCGGCAGCGGCGCGGGTGATGCCGAGGTGGGGCAGGGGCCCTCGCGGCCGCGGGCGCCGGGTGGTGGAGGGGCGCGCTCGCCACGCATGCCGCGGTCTCCGTTTGGCAGTGGTCCCGAGGGGGGGCGCGGCGCGGGGGGGCCTGACGACCCGCTTGCGGCGCGGATTGACACGGCGCTCGGGTGGCGGATTGCTGACGCGTACCTCGCGCTCGCGGTGTTCTCGGTTGTGGAGCTGGGCGTTGTCACCGTCGTCGGCCACCGGGAGCTGGCGGGGGGGTACGAGGTGGGCTGGGCGTTCCGGGATCTGCTTCCGCTGGCGCTTGCGGCGGCGGCGCCGACGGCGCTCGTGGGGGGGGCCGTCGTCGAGCTGGCGACGTGGGCGGACAGACCCCGGGGCAGGGTGGGGATTGCGGGGTTTGCGGCGGGGTTTGCGGGGGTCGTGGGGGTCGCGGTCTCGGGGGGCAGACGGGTCGAGGGGCTGAGGGTCCCGTTCGTGGCGGCGCTGGTGATTGGCGCTGGGCTCGCGGCGTACTGGCTGGCCCCGCTGGTGGCGCGGGCGCTGCGGACGGCGGAGCGCGGGGCAGGGGGCGCGGACGTCGGGGAGGGCAGGGAAGGGGACGCGGAGCACGCCCAGGCGCCGGGCAGAGGTCCGGGGCGGCGGGAGCGGCGGGCGTTGCGGAAGCGGGGGGGATGGGGGGCGCGCATCCCTGCGCACGTGAAGCTCCTGCTCGTGGTGGGCGCGGGCATGGTGGCGCTGGGCGTCGTGAACATGCGGGTGTTGCCGCGGCTCTATCCAGGGTTTCACCTCGGGCTTGGCGCGCTGACCCTGCTGCTTGCGTGTGTGGCGCCGGTGGCGCTCGGGGCGCAGCGGCGATCGGTCGGGCGGGTGGCGGGGGCGCTGGTGCTGTTCGCGTTCTCGGCGGCGCTCACGCCGGGGGCGGCGGCGCGGCTCGCGCGGGCTGACAACCTGCGGCTCGTGGTCCTCGACAAGGGACCGGTGCTGGGGCGGGTGGTGGAGCTTGGCACGCTCCTCTCACCGCCGGCGCCGCTCGATGACGCCCCGCTCGAGGAGCTGACGAGCGGGCACGCGATCGACCTGCGGGGGCGGGACATCGTGCTGATCACCGTGGACGCGCTGCGGGCGGACCACGTGGGGGTGTACGGGTATGGCCGGCCGACGACGCCGAACCTCGACAGGCTCGCGGCGGAGGGCGTGGTGTTCGAGGCGGCGTACACGCCGACGCCGCACACCTCGTATGCGGTGGCCTCGCTGATGACGGGCAAGTACATGCGGCCGCTCCTCCTGCAGGGGCTCGGGGAGGACTCGGAGACGTTCGCGCAGGCCCTGCGCCGGTACGGGTACAAGACGGCGGGGTTCTATCCGCCGGCGGTGTTCTTCATCGACGGGGAGCGGTTCGGGCCGCTGCGGGAGCGGGGGCTCGACTTCGAGTACCGGCGGGTGGAGTTCGCGAGTGCGGCGCAGCGGGTGGGGCAGGTGGAGGCGTACCTCGGCAAGGTCGGCGCGGGCGAGCGGGTCTTCCTGTGGGTGCACCTGTTCGAACCGCACGAACCGTACGAGGCGCGGGCGGATCATCCGTTCGGGGAGCGTGATGTCGACCGGTACGATGCGGAGATCGAGGCTGCGGACGTGGGGCTCGGCGCGATCGTGGCGGCGGTGCGGAAGGTGCGGCCCGGGGCGGTGGTGATCGCCACGGCGGACCACGGCGAGGAGTTCGGCGAGCACGGGGGGCGCTACCACGGCACCACGGTGTACGAAGAGCAGGCGCGGGTGCCGCTCGTGGTGAGTGCGCCGGGGCTGTTCGCGCCGCGGCGGGTGGGGGCGGCGGTGGGGCTGACGGATCTCTTGCCCACGGTGCTGGCGGGGCTGTCCATCCCGAGGCCGGCGCGGATTCGCGGGGCGGATCTCGGGCCCCTGCTGGCGGGCACGGTGAGCGCGGAGGAGGAGGCGCGGTTCACGGCGTTCGCGGAGACGGATGCGCAGGCGATGCTGGCGCGGGGGTCGCTGCGGCTCCTGTGCGCGCGGCGGGTGGGGGCGTGCGCGCTGTACGACGTGGCCAGCGATCCGCTGGAGAAGCGGGACGTGTCGGGGGCGAGGGCGGGGGAGCTGGGGACGCTCCGAGCGGCGCTGCGGGCGCTGGAGGCGTCGCACGGGCGGTTCGAGATGCGGGGGTTGCGGCGCGAGGGGAAGGGGTGGCCGGACGCGCTGCGGCGAGGGATCGCGGGGGACGGGGACGCGGTGGTGGAGGTGGCGGCGCTGCTCGACGACGCGGACGTGGCGATCCGGCGGAAGGCGGCGGAGGTGCTGTTCGAGCTGCGGCGGGCCGAGGCGGCGCCTGCGCTGCGGCTCGCGCTGGTGCGGGACGAGGACGAGGAGGTGCGGCGGTGGTCGGCGCTGACGCTGACGCGGCTCGGGGAGGGGGCGCCGCTGACGCGGGAGCTGCTCCAGGGGACGGATCGACGCTTCCGGAGGCTCGCGGCGCTGGCGCTGGCAGAGGCGGGGGACCGGCGGGGGGAGGACGTGCTCACGGCCTGGCTGCGGGAGGCGCTGAGCAGGGACGGGAGTGCGACGGGCGGGGCGGGGACGGGCGGGGAGACCGTCGGGTTCGAGCGGGTGCGGGAGATGGTGGAGGCGCTCGGGAAGCTGGGGGCGAAGTCGGCGCTCGGGCCGCTGATCAAGGCGCTCGGAGATGTGCGGCTGCGCCCGTATGCGGCGGCGGCGCTCGCGGCGGTGGGTGAGGATGCGGCGCGTCCGGCGCTGGCGGAGCGGTTCGCGGAGGAGCGCTACCACACGGCGCGCCTGGCGCTGGCGGAGGCGCTGGTCAAGCTCGGGGCTGGGCCGGAGCTGCGCGCGCCGCTGGTGAGGTTCCTGGGGATCCCGGATCCGTTGCCCGGGGGGCTCTTGCTGGCGGAGCGTGCCGACATTCTGGATCTGATCGGGGGGCCGCGGGAGCGGGATCTGGGGCGGCTCAGGCGCTTTGCGCGGAGCGGGATCGGGGTCGGGTTCACGGTGCCCAAGGCGGGGAACGGCAAGGGGCTGCGCGTGGTGTGCAGGGCGCGGGTGATCGACGACGAGGCGGGGGAGGTGCGGTTCGGGATGCGGCCCCTGGGGGCGCCGCCGCCGAAGCGAGACCGGTCGTCGTTCGTGCCGGCGGCGGCGCCGGAGCTGGATCCGGAGCGGTCGGTGTCGCTGGCGATCCCCAGGGGAGGCGAGGCGGTGGAGGTCATGGCGACGCTGCCGGCGAGCCTCGGGGTGAAAGCGGGGGAGCACGGGGATTTCGTGGTGTACGCGACGCAGAACGTGGAGCTGTTCGCGTGCGCGGTGGTGCCGCTCGCGGATGAGCTGCCGCCGCCGCCGCCGGAGCCGTGGTCGCCCGAGGAAGGCGCCGAAGGTGAGGGCGGCGTGGAGGGGGGGCGCGCGCAGGAGCGGGAGGAGGATGCCGGGGCAGACGCGGGCGGCGTGGATGCGGGCGGGGCAGGGGACGACGCAGCAAAAGAGGGGCCGCCGGCTGGAGAGTCGGATTGACGCCACGGGGGGCGGGACTAAAGTCCCGGCCCGTGTCGGACAAGGAACGTACGCCCAAGGCCGAGAAGCCTGAGATTGCTGGGGACGAGGAGACCACTCGGAAGGACGCCGCAGAGGACTCCGCCGCAGAGGACTCCGCCGAGGAGGGCTCTGCGGGAGCGCGGGTGAAGGAGGACGCCCCGAGCGAGAGGCAGGACGAGGCCGCCGCGCGGATGGCCGAAGCGCTCGGGGTGGACGAGGGCGAGCGGAAGGCGGCCGACGCCGAGGAGGAAGAGGCTGCCGCGGTGGAGGCGCAGGCGCCGAAGGCTGCCGCGCAGAACCGGGCGGTGCGGCGGCGCGAGGGCGTGCGCAAGCGGCGCGGGGAGTCGGCGGAGGACCTGCCGAGGGACCGGAATGCGCGGGCGAAGGAGCTGCTGAAGCGCCGGCAGGAGCAGGCGTCGGAGCGGCAAGGCCGGGTGGGGTCGCAGCTCGACACCGGCGAGATGGTCGAGGACGTGCTCGCGCGGGCGACGTCGCGTTCCTGGAAGTGGATCCGCCAGAACTTCGCGCTGGTCCAGATGGTGCTTGTCGGCGGCGTGCTGGTGACGGGCGTGGTGCTGTTCTTCCTGTACCGCTCGGACGCGAAGTCCGGCGCCGTGTCGGGGACGCTGGCCGCTGCGGTGGCGGCGGACCGGGGGCGGGTGCTCGCCGAGGACAAGCGGAGCGACGAGGAGAAGGCGCTCGATCCGACGAAGGTCTACAAGACGCCGGAAGAGCGCGCGGACGCGGCGCTGGCAGCCTACCGGAAGGTGGTGGAGGAGAAGGGGAGCCCCGGCGCAGTGGTGCTGGCGCGGCTCGGTGAGGCGGGGGCGCTGCTCGACAAGAAGGAGTGGGGTCCGGCGCTGGAGGCGTACAGCGCGGTGGCGTCGTCGACGCTGGCGGGCGTCGACCCCGACGTGAAGGGGCGGGCCGTGGAAGGGATGGGGTTCGCCAAGGAGGGTCAGAAGGACCTGGATGGCGCGCTCGCGCACTTCAAGGAGCTCGAGGGGATTGACGGCCGGGGCTACAAGGAGCTCGGGCTGTACCACCAGGCGCGCATCCACCTGGCCAAGGGCGACAAGGAGAAGGCCAAGGAGCTGCTCAAGGCGGCGCGCGAGAAGCTCGGGGCGCCGGGGAGCACCGAAAAGGGGCCGCCGTTCCTGACGGCGATGGTGGACGAGGCGCTCCGGCAGATCGATCCGTCGGCCGTGCCGGCGCAGATGCCGATGCCGACGCAGCTCGGGGGCGGCGGGGCGAACGCGCCTGCGCTGTCTAAAGAGGATCTGGACCGGCTGATCGAGCAGGCCAAGGCGAACGCCAAGAAGCAGATGAACCCACCGCCTGGCGAGGTCCCTGCACCGCCGCCTGGCGAGGCTCCGGCGCCTCCGCCGGGTGAGCAGCCGGGCGGGCAGCCCGAATGATCCGGTGGGAGGCTGCTGCGCTCGGGGCAGCGTGCGCAGCGGTGCTCGGCGGCTGCGGAAGCATCGGGACCCTGGGCGCGCCCGAGGCACCCCTGTGGCTCCACCATCCGGGATCGGCGCTGTCGGTGGAGCTGCGCCGGGAGATCACGGCGGAGACGCGCAAGGTGGGCGAGATGTACGAGCACGGGCAACCGGCGCTCGATCCCGTGCACCGGCGGCTCTTCGTGGGGTCGAGCGACTGGGGCCTGTACGCGGTGCGTGCGGATACGGGCGACGTGCTCTGGCGCTTCGAGACGATGGGGCCGGTGCAGAGCGAGCCGCTCTACGACGCCGCGACGGACACGGTGTACTTCGGATCGAACGACGGGGCGCTCTACAAGGTGCGCGCGTCGGACGGGAAGCTCCTGTTCCGGTTCATGACGAATGCCGAGGTGTCGCGGCGCCCGGTGCTGCGCGACGGCGTGATCTACGCGACGAACGCGAATGACACGCTGGTGGCCCTGGATGCGGAGACCGGCAATATGCGCTGGTACCAGCACCGGACGCCGGCCTTCGGGATGGAGGTATCGGGCTACGCGGGGCCTGCGCTCGGGAAGGATCGGGTGTTCACGGCATTCTCGGATGGGACCGTGATGGCGTACGACATCAAGGATGGGTCCGAGGAGTGGGTGGCCGTGGATCTGGCCGGTGAGGCGGAGCAGGCCACGGGCGAGGCTCCGAAGTACCTGGACGTCGACTCGACGCCGGTGGTGGACCGGACGGCGACGGGCGAGGTGGTGTTCGTCGCGGGTTATGCGGCCGGGGTGTTCGCGCTCGATGCGGAGGACGGCACGCGCGTCTGGTCGAACGACAAGGCCGTGGGCGTGACGGAGATGCTGCTCTGGCGCCAGCCGGCGCACCAGCCGCGCAACGGCAAGGGCCCGATGGTGCCGGAGCGCAAGCTGCTCATCGCGGCCTCAGGGCTCTCGGGCCTGTGGGCCATCGATCCGGAGGATGGCCGGACGGTGTGGCGGCGGAACCTGCCGGAGGGAGGCATGTCGGCGCCCGTGGCGGTGGCAGGGGCGATCCTGGTGACGACCTCCCGTTACGGGATCTTCCTGTTCTCGCCACTGGACGGGGCGGTGATCGACGGAATCGACACCGGCGGCGCGCTTTCCACGACGCCGGTTGCCCACGAGAGACGGGCATTCTTGCTGACGAACGGTGGGTCGCTGCTCGGACTTCACATCACGGCGCCGCCGCCGGTGGCGACCAGCTACCAGGCACCGCCTCCCTAGAGACTTGATCAGCGTGAGGGGATCGACGGCGCCCTTTGCATC
>NZ_ASRX01000074.1 GCF_000601485.1 Chondromyces apiculatus DSM 436 | reverse complement strand
GTAGGCCGCGAGGGCCTGCACGAGGCGGTCGAGATCGGCGCGGGTGTGGCGCTCGGTGACCGCGACGAGGAGCTGGTCGCGGCGGGCAGGGTCGAGGCGGCCGAGATCGAGGCCAGGGATGATGTCCTTGGCCTGGAGGGCACCGCAGAGGGCTGCGGCGTCGCCGCCGCGGACGCCGACCACGAACTCGTGGAAGGTGGGGGCGGCGAGGGGGAGGGTGTAGCCGTCGAGGCGGGCGATGGCTTGCTTGAGGTGCTCGGCCTTGGCGAGGCACTGGCGGGCTGCCTCGATGAAGCCGCGCTTGCCGAGCATGGCCATCTTGATGGTGACGGCGGTCGCGCAGAGGCCGCTGTTCGTGCAGATGTTGCTGGTGGCGCGCTCGCGGCGGATGTGCTGCTCGCGGGTGGCGAGGGTGAGGACGTAGCCGCGGCGGCCTTCCTTGTCGACGGTCTCGCCGACGAGGCGGCCAGGGACCTGCTGGAGGTACTTGCGGTCGTTGCGGCAGGCGAAGAGGCCGACGTTGGGGCCGCCGAACTGGGGCGGGAGGCCGAGGGGCTGGCCTTCGGCGACGGCGATGTCGGCGCCGAGGGCGCCCGGGGATTCGAGGAGGGCGAGGGCGTAGGGGTCGAGGGTGACGGTGATGAGGAGGGCGCCCTTGTCGTGGCAGGCGGCGGCGATGCGGCGGAGGTCGCCGACGCCGCCGAAGAAGTTGGGGTAGCCGACGACGACGCAGGCAGTGTCGTCGTTCACGGCGGCGGTGATGTCGTCGATGCTGGGGGCGCCGTCGGCGCCGACGGGGACGCGGACGAGGGAGGCGGCGCCGGTGCCGATGCCGCGCACGTAGGTCTCGATGGTCTCCGTGTAGTGGGGGTGGACGCCCGCGGAGACGATGGTGCGCTCGCGGCCGGTGAGGCGGCGGGCCATGAGGACGGCTTCGGCGGCGCCGCTCGCGCCGTCGTAGAGGGAGGCGTTGGCGACGGGGAGGCCGAGGATCTCGCTGACGATGGTCTGGAACTCGAAGATGACCTGCAACGTCCCCTGGGCGACCTCGGGCTGGTACGGGGTGTAGGCGGTGTAGAACTCGCTGCGGAGCAGGAGCTGGTCGGCGGCAGGGGGGAAGTGGTGCTCGTAGGCGCCGGCGCCGAGGAAGGAGAGCATCCGGGCGGCGCTGTTCTGCTGGGCGAGCTCCCCGAGGTGGCGCATCAGCGTGACCTCGTCGAGGGCCGGTTCGAGCTGCAAGGGGCGCTCTAGCCGGGCCTCGGGGGGGATGGCGCTGAACAGCTCGTCGAGCGAGCCGAGGCCTGCGGCCTCGAGCATCGCCTGGATTTCCTCGGGGGTGTGGGGGAGGTAGCGCATGTCGTGGGGGGGATGCTGTGCCGTGGGGCAGTGACGGGGATCAGTGAGCTGCGGACTTGAGCAGCTCGCGGTAGGCCTCGACGTCGAGGAGGGTGTCGAGCTCGCCCTTGTCCGAGGGTTCGATCTCGATCATCCAGCCGAGGTCGTAGCAAGCCTCGTTGACCTTCTCGGGCTTGTTCTCCAGGTCGCTGTTGATGCGGACGATCTTGCCGCTCACGGGGGCGAAGAGGTCGCTCAGCGTCTTGACGCTCTCGATGGTGCCGAAGGCCTTGCCGGCGGTGATGGTCTCGCCCACGCGCACGTCGAGGTTGACCAGGGTGATCTCACCGAGCTGGTCCACGGCGTAGGCAGTGATGCCGATGGAGATCTTGCCGTCCTCTTCCTTCGCCCACTCGTGATCCTTCGTGTACTTCCTGTCCGAACGCACGTCGTCTTGAGCCATCGTTGCCTCCCTCGGTTGTCAGAGTCTGGTGTCGAGCTTCCCGCGGTTTCAGGAGGCCCGCTTGTAAAATGGCGTCTTCACGATCTTCGCTTCGATGGTTCGTCCCCGGCAGTCGACGAGGAGCGGGGTGCCGATCTCCGCAGAGGTGACCGGTACGTAGCCGAGGCCGATGTTCTTGCCCACGGTGGGGCCAGGGCTGCCGCTCGTGCAGACGCCGATGCGCTGGCCGTCGGTGGTGAGCAGGGCATAGCCATGCCGCGCGATGCCGCGTCCGACCATCTCGAAGCCGACGAGCTTGCGGTGCAGGCCCTGCTCCTTGATGCGCTGGAGGGCGTCGCGGCCGATGAAGTCTTTCTTGTCGAGCTTGACGACCCAGCCGAGGCCAGCTTCGAGGGGGTTCGTGGTCTCGTCGATGTCGTTGCCGTAGAGCGAGAGGCGCGCTTCGAGGCGGAGGGTGTCGCGGGCGCCGAGGCCGGCGGGCTCGACGCCGAGCGGGGCGCCCTTGTCGAGGAGGGCGCGCCAGAGGGCGGGGGCGTCCGCAGAGGGGCAGAACATCTCGATGCCGTCCTCGCCGGTGTAGCCGGTGCGGGCGACGGTGCAGCGGACGCCAGCCAGGGTGGCGTCGCGGAAGTGGAAGCCCTTGAGGGACGCGAGGGCAGGGCCGTCGTCGCCGAGGAGGGCGGCGATCTCGAGGGCGCGGGGGCCCTGGAGGGCGATCATGGCCAGGCGGTCCGAGGCGTCTTCGACGTCGCAGCGGTCGCCAGCGACGCTCTGGACGTGGGCGACGATCTTGTCGCGGTTCGAGGCGTTGCAGACGATGAGCCAGTGGTCCTGGGCGACGCGGTAGATGAGGAGGTCGTCGAGGATGGTGCCGGCCTCGTTGCACGCGCAGGTGTAGAGGGCCTGGCCGTCGGCGAGGCGGGAGGCGTCGTTGGTGATCAGGTGGTCGACGACGGCGGCGCTGTGCTCGCCGCGCAGGAAGATCTCGCCCATGTGCGAGGTGTCGAAGATGCCTGCCGCGGTGCGCACGGCGCGGTGCTCGTCGGTGACGCCGCGGTACTGCACGGGCATCTCCCAGCCAGCGAAGGGGACGAGGCGGCCGCCAAGCCGCACATGCTCGTCGTAAAGGGGAGTCCTGCGCAGTTCCTGGGTGGGCTGGGGGGCGGTGGACACGAGGCGGCGATCTACTGCGAATGCGCCGGAATGTCGACAAGGCCCGGGAAGAAGGGGGGATTTCCAGGGCGGATCTGGGGGCGCGGGCGGGCGGTGGCAGCGTGTGCCGCTGCGCGTTACGGCGGTGGGACGCAGGCGGGCATCGTCACGCCTTCGTCACGCCTGACGTCACGCCATACGTCACGCCTTGCGTCACTCGAGCCGGGTCGGATCGAGGGGGGTGCCGTCGGGCTTGAACCCCTTGGCGCGCCAGCGCTCTTCGTCGGTGAGCCCAGGCTCGGGAGGGACCTTGGTGACGTCCTGGATCGTGAGGTCGGTGCCGTGGTGGCGCCGGGAGAGCACCTCGATGCGGAGCTGGCGCGGGGGCTCGCCTGCAGCGGTCACGCCCGTGAAGACCGTCTTGGCGGGTCCGGTCTCGACCTTCGCGGCCTGGACGCGCTGGCGGATGTAGTTGGCGACCTGCTCGGCCGAGACGTCTCCGGTGGCGACGACCTCGTCGGCGAAGCGCATCCTCACCCGCATCCTGCGCGGGATGGGGATGCCGAAGGCCTTCTCGGTGCCCTCGGCCAGCTCTCCCGGTGCCACCTGATCGGCGCGCTGCGGCGCGGGAGCCGAGGCTATTGGCGCCGGTGGAGGCGGGGGATCGGTCTTGCTGCGGCAGGCCGGGAGGAGCGTCGCGCTGGAGGTGAGCACGAGCAGCGAGAGGGAGCGCGCGGTGCGGTTCACTCCACCACGCCTGCCCAGGAGTCGATCCGGATGCCGTTCTCGGGGCGCGGCAGGGCGATGACGGAGGTCGGGGTGATGCCGCCCTGCGCGTTGGAGGTGCCCTTGCTGCCGGTGTGGAAGGTGAGCTGGTAGTTCACTCCGCCGGTGGGGCTGGAGAAGATCCCCGGAGGGAAGTAGGGGTCGTTCACGTTCACTTCCTCGCTGCAGCTCGGGGTCTGCGTGACGGCGACGCCGAAGACCACGGTGCCCTGGGGCTGGTCCTCGAACTCGACGAAGGTGTTCGGGTTGTTCGCCGAGGGGAGCATGCCCTCCCCGCTGCGGTACTGCAGGCCCCAGACGGTGCCGTAGCCGTCGGCGCACTCGCTCGCGTTGGCGGCGAGCGGCGTGTACGTGGAGAAGTAGGCGACCGAGTCGAAGAGGGAGATCGGGCCCGTGACGCGCTGACCTCCCGTGAACTCGCGCCGCCAGTTGTCCTCGATCCTCAGGATGGGGGAGCCGCCCGAGTAGTCGACGCTCTCGGTGAGCGACCACAGTCGGGTGTTCAGGTCGGGGCTCGCGTTGAAGGTCTCCTGGTCGCCGGTGGAGAAGAGGACGACGGTGTTGCCGACCTCGTCGATGCTCACGATGGGGGGCGTGGCGATGGGCTGGCCAGAGGCGCCCGTGTCGGGGCCGAGCGAGTAGGCGTCCCACGCGAGGCGCACACCCCAGTCGTCAGGGTCGGCGCTCGACACGTCGATGCGCCAGAGGGTGCCGTCCGAGTCGCCGATGTAGATGCGGTCCGCGACCTGACCCGTCTGCGAGGGGTAGGCGACGGGGACGCCGGTGAGGGGTGAGTCGAAAGGAACGGTGGTCACCCGATTGGCAGACGCGAGGCCGGGAGGTCCGTCGTCCTGGTGGCCGCGGAAGGTGCGGATCACGCGGCCATTGTCGAGGCGCACGATGGTGATGGAGCGCCCCGGGCCGACGATGGCGGGGTTCGAGCCCCAGCAGCGCACTTCGTTGCGAGCCTGGTAGGGTGAGGTGTTGGGGATGAGCGTCGGGCCGCCCTGGCGCGGGCAGGTGCCGGTGCCGAGCGTGGCTCCGCCGCCCGCGAGGATGGCGACCGCGACCTCGCGCGTCTGCTGGGGGTCGCCGTTCTCGCTGACCTCGATGGTGGCGATGGCAGGCGTGGGCGGCGCCTCGCCGAAGAGAGCCCCCCCGACCTCGTCGGTGGAGAGCTGCCAGAGGAAGCTCGGGCTGTCGGGGTCGGTGACGTCGAGCGCGTAGTAGAAGCTGCCGCCACCGCCGCCACTGGCGACGAGCACCGTGCGCCAGGTGGAGGTGCCGGCGACGGCCTGAGAAATGGAGCGCTCGAAGATGACGTTCTTGACCACGGGCGCTCCGTCGAGGAGCGGCGCCTGCTGGTTGAAGGTGGAGACCACCCGCGGGAGCGTGTGCGGCGGGAAGAACGACCAGAGTTCGTTCTGCGCCTCGGACGCGACCTCGACGTTGAAGGCGTGGAGCTGCCCGTCGGTGGTGGCGGTGTAGAGCGTGAGGGGGCGATCGAGGTTCTGGTTCGCGAAGAGTTCGTAGGTGTCGTCGGTGACGAGGTCACGCGGCGGCCCGACGATGGTCGGCGTCGAGTGGAAGATGGCACCGAGGAGGCTGGAACGCTGTGCGCCAGCGACATTGTCCCCGAGCTGCCAGTCCATGATGCTGCGGGCGCAGTCTGCCGCGTTGGTCGCCTCGACAGCGGTGCACTGGCTGGGGACGGCGGTGGCCGGGTCGAGCCCGAAGGCGCGCGGTTCGCCTGCCGCCTGCGAGGCGAAGGAGCCCTTGTCCACGAGCACGCCACCGCCGGTCATCGTGCCCGTGTAGGTCCCGAGGCCATCGGTGCCGCCAGAGACGGGGCGGATGCTGCGCGTGGAGTGGATGGCCCCTCCGTCGGGCTGACCGAACACGGTGAAGAAGCGGCGCGGCGAGGGCGCGGTCTGCCGCATGTTCTCGCCGAAGTTGTCGCCTTCATTCACCGCGATCGCCTGGGGGTTGGCGACGAGCTGGCCGTTGATGTCCTCGCACTCGCGGCGCTTGCGCTCGAGGTTGCCGGTCCAGAGCGGGCTGTAGCCGGGCTGAGGCTGGGGGTTGAACGAGGAGGAGAACTCGTAGCCCGCAGCCCCGGCGCCCCCTCCGCTCGCGGGTGTGGCGCCTGCGGTGACGGGGATGGTGCGGCTGGTCGCGGGCGCGATGTCGAGGAAGATGTTCGACAGCGCCTGGTTCAGCTCGGCGATGTTGTCCGGGAAGTAACCGCGTTGCGAGCCACCTTCGATGGCGATGCGGGTGAGGGTGCAGCACGCGCGCAGGGCGCTGCTGGCGGGGTTCTCACACTGGCCGCCCGGCGCGAAGGATGTGCTGTCGAGTTCCTCGCAGTCCACGCCCGCCAGCGTGGAGAGGCTGTAGCCGATGGTGAACGTGCGGATGTTGTGGTTGGTGTGGAGATCGTCGGCGACGTCCCAGGGCCGCCGGTAGGGGCAGCCGTCGCCGTCTGGACCAGGGCCGATGCCGCTGGCGCAGTCCTTGGCGGGATTCGGATCGCGGAGGTCCATGTTGGGCTCACCGTCGGAGAGCAGGATGATGAACTGGTCCCGGACGCCGTTGATGATGCAGGGATCGTCCTTCGGGCCGAGATCCTTGCCGTCCCAGGTGCTGTCGTCCTGGGTGAGGTAAACGAGCGCATCCGAGAACATTCCGGCGAGGGGGGTGGCGCCGTAGGGGCGCAAGGCGACGAGCGAGCGCTGGATGCGATCGTTGTTCGCGCGCACGTCGTTGAGCGAGGCGTCAGGGGTGGGGAACGGGACGAGCGGCCCTTCCCACTCGGGCGCGGCAGGGTTGCGCGAGCCGACCTCGAAATCCTGCGGGGTGAGGCAACCAGGCGGCTGGCCCGCCGCGTGGCCACCGCCGCCCTGGAAGTTGAGGTAGTAACTCCACATGCCCTGCACGCCGTCCGCGGTGTTGCTGACGCCGGTGCCCTCGTCGGTGATGGTGTCGAAGGTCATCATCGAGAAGCGGACGAGGTCCTTGGCGTTGTCGAGGAAGCCTGTCTCGAGCTGGCTCCAGGGGGTGGCGCAGGTCCCCGCCGGGTTGTTGTAGGGGTGGTCGACGATCGCGCCGCTGTGAGGACCCTTCGTGCAGCCGTTCGAGAGGGGGCGGTGGTAGTTGATGTAGTAGCCGCGGTCGTAGGGCGGTACGCCGTTGATCGAGAACTGGGTGAGGAAGTCATTTCCGGTGCGCGGCTGGGCGTAGCAGGAGAACCCCTGGATGGGCCCCGTGAGCGCCTCGATGACGTTGGTCCACCGGCTGCGTTCGAGCTCGGGCGGCGCTGGCGTGGCGCCCGGGCTGCACGTGGGATCGTTGCCCGCCACGGTGCGCTCCATGGATCCCGAGTTGTCGAGCAAGAGGAGCACGTTGGGGAGCGGAGGCTGCAGATCGAGCTGCGCGTGCGCGGTGGACGCCTGCAGCGCGAGCGTCGTGCCACCACCGACGATGAGGAGGAACTTTGAGGGGATTCGCATGATGTCCTCTCGGGTCACTTTGCCGGCACGTTGTTGACCACCACGTGGGCGCTGAGCACTTCTTGATAGCCAGCCGCTGCCACCACGGCCCTGTCGTCGGAAGGTGTATTGCCACCTGCGATGGATGCTGGTGCAGGATAGATGACGCCCGTGGCGTTGAGCGTGACCATCACCGACTGCATATCCACGGCTCCGGCCGAGGTGAGATCCATCCCAGGAGGAGGGGGTTTTGCTGGCGCGGAGTCGGTCATCTGGACCTCGAACCGGTACTCCAGGGATGCTCGGCCGAGACTCCCGGGCACGGTCGGCGTGGGTTGCTCCAGCAGGGGGCCGGTATAGCCCTCGACCTGGGTGCGGCTGAAGCGGATGCAGCGATCTCCGGATAGAGCGGCGAAGCAGCAGCGCTCCGGGGCGCTGGCGTCACAGAGGAAGGCGCTGTTGACGCGTAGCTGACGGATGAACTCGGGCCCGAGATCCGGGTTGCCGAGGAGCGACGTCGTGGCCTGCAGCGAGAGCTCGGTCAGGTATCGGGCCTGCGTGCTCTGGCGGGCATGGCCGCTCGACGTGGTCGCGAGCGACGCTGCGTTTGCGGCGAAGACTCCGATCGCGGTGAGCATCGCGATGAGGAGGACGACGATGAACACGGCAGCGCCTCGCTCACGCGCACGTGCCCTGGAACGGCTTCGGGCGGTCACCATTGCTGTGCCCTTTCGTTGTTGGGAAGCGCGACCTCGGCCTGCAGCGTCCGCATCCGCGCGTAGACGGCAGGCGCGCCTGCCGGGACCGTGTCACCGAGGGCGGCCACGGAGGGCACGACGCCGGGGATGAGGAACCGAAGGTGCCGCGTCTCGGCGCCGGCGGTGTAGGAGCGCTCCGAGTCCCGATCCGGAGCGCGCGTCCGCGTGCTCAGGCGCACCTGGACCGAGCGAATGCGCTGGGGAGTACCGCCGGAGGTGATGTCACCTGCCACGGTACCGATGTTGGCAAGGGCGGGGGTCTGGATGGGGAAGCGCTGCACCTCCGGGTTGACGCCGGTGGCGGTCACGATCGCCGCGGTGGAGATGCCGAACTTGAGATCCACGGCATACTCGGACACGACCTCCAAGGTGCTGGGGATCTCTTCGTCGTTCGCGTCGAGTTCGACGCGGATCAGCTCGGTGCGGAGGAGGTCTCCGGTCATCTGTTCGGAGTTCTGGGGAGGTTCGACCAGCAACCCGTAGGTGGGATGGCTCCTGAGGCTGCGGATGTCATAGAGCACGCGCGCCACGGGGCTGACGATGAACCCGGAGTTGGTGCCGCTGCTGCTGATCCCGCACGGGCCGACATCCTTGAAGGGCAGCGCAGGCGTCGACCCGAGAAGGACGCTCCGCGTCGCGGCGTCGTAGCCCGCGATGACTCCGTAGACATAAGGGGGCTGTCCATCGGTGACGATGCGGAGGATCCTTCCCGGCGCGAAGATGCTCGGGAGAGAGGCGCTCCCTGTGGAGGCGCGCATCTCCGTGCGCTTCATGGCACCCGAGACGAGCTGGAGCTGCACGTTGGTGCCGTTGCCGGTGATCGTCTGCACGTCGAACTGCTCGTTCGTCCCGAAGGCACCCCCGATGATGAGTGAGTCGGGCTGGAGGCCGTTGGCCGCGCTCTGGGCCAGGTCCGCGGTGTGCTCGTTGTACGAGCCGTTCGGGATGATGCGGATGCCGGCGAGCTGCTGCAGGCCGGGCGGCCACGTGGACGAGGAGCGGCACGTCATCGGATCCTCCCGGATGTTCGGCGTCGACAGGAACGCCGCGCGCTGGATGTCGGCGGTGAGCCGCTGCATCCCGAGCATGGCGCTGATGTGCGCCGACGAGAAGCGCGCCTCGTACTGGAAGAAGCGGCTGGTGTTGCGCGCGAGGAGCATGGCGGCCGTGGCCACAGTGAGGCCTGCGGCCATGGCCATGATCAGCTCCACGAGCGTGAAGCCACGGCCGTCGCGCCGGTGTGACGGGGGCCGCCTGGAAGGCCGTGGCAAGGCGGCCCGGTGAGGGGGTGAGGTGTCGCAGGGTCGGAGGGTGCTCATCGTCAGTCCCGGATCTTGTTCCGCATCACGCTCGTGGTGAGATAAACGGCGCCGTAGACCTCCGGCTCTGCGTCGACGGTGTCGGGTGACACCGAGCAGTCCGCCATGCTCCCGCTCCTCAGCCAGAACACCCGGATGTCGGCTCGGATCAGCGTCCCGGGGGCGCCCATGATCCCCGGGAAGCGCCTGAACCGCAGGTGGGTGCAGTATGCCGGGATGGACGCGTCGGCCGCGAAGGTGTCGATGCCGAGGAGGTCGGCGACAGGGGAGCCCAGGGTCGGGATCTCGGCCGGAGAGAGCCGGATGTCCGGTGATGAATCCGCGAGGTTCAGCCAGTCGGTCTCCGCGAGGTCGGGTTGGCCGTTCGGCTCGTTCCACTGCAGCGCGTCCACGCGGAGCCGCTCTGCCCAGCCCTGCGCGACGAGGTTGGCCATGGCGAGGTTGCGCGCGTGCGTGGTGTTGACGAACGTCGCGCGCTGCAGCGCGATGATACCCGATGCACCGAGGGCCAGGATGCCGAGGGCCATCATCACCTCGATCATCGTGTACCCGGCGCGCTTGCGCCTCGAAGCGCGAGCGTTGCGTGTGCTCATAGCGCCAACCTCGCCGCACCGTTCGGGGGGATCATCACGGTGCGGACCATGCCGGTCCGCTGGTTGATCACATTGACTCGGGGGACTTCCGTCAGCGGTACGAAGTTGCCGGCTATGTTGTAGCGCACGAACGATCTGCCGCGCGGGGTGAAGCAAATATCGACGGTCGGCTGCTGGGTGCCCGTGATGTCCACCATCTCCACTTGGGCGAGGGCGTCGGGCGTGCTGCCGAACTGCAGGAACGTGACCTCCCGGTCGCTCGTGGGGGTGCCCCACGGGGTGGTGGTGCAGTTCGAGCTGAGGACCGACGCCTCTGGAGACGTGATCGATACGGCTTCGCGCATCGAGAAGATGCCATCGGTCCCGTTCCACCTCACCAGGACCGCCGTGCCTCGACCGAGTGAGCGGGAGCGCGCCAGCCGGTACATCCCGGTGATCTCCATGGCGGCGCGGTTCACCCGCCGATCGCGCATGACCTGGATGAACATCGGAGAGGCGGTCGCGGCGAGAATGCCGATGATGACCACCACCGCAAGCAGCTCCATGAGCGTGAAGCCGCGCATCCCTGCGCGTCCTTGCCAGCGAGCCATGTATGGCTGATTCACGGGAAGGTGCTGGGGGGGCGGAGGAGAGGCTGAGCGCAGCGACATGGAGTCTCCGGGAGATGACGAGGCAAGCCTCGTGCCCTTCGTTGCTGGCGGCAAGTTCTCGGGACTGCTCGGAAATCATTGGAGCCCCCAGTCCCCGGGGGCTAACGATTGCGGCGTTATGAAAAAAGGTGCAAGGCCCACACCCATGCGACCCTCTCCCACAGCGAGGTCTGGCCAGGTTGCGATGCGTGCGAGCCTCCTCGCGATCGGCGCAGCGGCGTGCGTCCTCTCCTCAGGGTGCAAGGACGACGAGCCGCCGCGCGCGCCGCCTCCACCCCCCATCGTCGCCAAGGCCGATGCCTGCGCGGGTGGAGGAGGCAAGAGCTCCGACCCCAGCAGTGCAGCCTTCTTTCCTCGTGTCACGGGCCGCTTCTGCCTGGATCCGAACGGTGTCGAGAAGACCTTCGGCGAGGGCGCATCGCTTCCGCTCGACGGCATCTGTGACATGTTCGATGGAGAGTGCGAGATCTACAAGGGATTCAACGTGCGTCGCGTGGTGGAGGCGCGCTACGTCGACGGTGGCGGGACGACCGCGTCCATCGAGGTGCACCTCTCGAAATTCGCGGGTACCGAGGGTGCGTACGCGATGTTCACGAAGCGCGTGGTGGGCGATGGGGACCCTGCCGACGAGGCCACCCCGAGGCCCCTCGATGCGGGAGGTGCCGCGGCCCTCGGGCTCGGCAACGCTTACCTGTGGCGCGGGCTCTACCTCGCCGAGATCACGTACAGCGACGAGTCAGCCGCCGAGGCCGTGCTCAAGGTCGCGAGTGACAAGGCCCTCCCTCCGCTCGTGAAGGAGATGGGGGAGAAGCTGCCAGGAGAGGTCACGCTGCCCTCTGCAGCCGACAGGTTGCCCAAGGAGAACCGGCTACCGCTCGGCATTCGCTACGCGCTCAAGGATATCCTGGGGGTCGATGGTGTGGGCGGGGGAGCCTTCGGGTACTACCGCGATGGGGAGAAGCGCTACCGGGTGCTGGCTCTGGTGCGCGAAGACGCCGATCAGGCGAAGGACACGCTGGCGAGCTTTGCCAAACAGCCCGGCGCCACGAGGGAGAAGGGTATCGAGGGAGGCATCGTGAGGGTGATGCACAAGGAGGGAGAAGCTGCGCCCACCGAGTGGCTCCTCGCCCGCGCGAACAAGATGGTGATCGGGGTCGGCGACGAGTCTCGCGTGCTCCGGGCGGGGATGACCGCGGAGGAGCACGCGAAGGTGTCGCTCACCAGGGAGGAGAAGCTCAAGCGCCTCAAGACGACGCTGGGCGGGACCTGAAGCGGGTGCTGGCAGGGGAGAGGAGAGGGGACTCTCCCCGTGCGATCACTGGGTACGTTGAATGACGTGGAACCCGAAGGGAGTCTCCACGAGCTCGCTGATCTCGCCGACCTTGATCTTCTCCAGGCCAGCCTGGAACTCCGGCACCATCGCTCCCTTGGGGAACTTGCCGAGGTCGCCACCCCGGGCACCTGCGCCCGGCTCGTCGGAGTAGTCCTTCACGAGGTCGGCGAACTTGCTCGGGTCTGCCTTGGCCTTCTTCATGGCCTCGGTGGCGCGGGCCTTGGCTTCGTCCTTCGAGCGCTCGATGTTCGCGGGGGCGCGACGGCTGCCCTTGTACATGACGAGCAGGTGCTTGGCGCCGAAAACCTCTCGGGGCTGCTGCGGCTGCTGAGGCGTGGGCGCGGGGCGGGGGACGGGCTGCGGACTCGGGGTAGCAGGGGTGCTTGCTACCTTGTGGTCATCATGATGGTCGGCAGCAGGCGCGACCGGGGCAGCCAGTCGCGCGAGCGGCGTCTTGTTGAACAACCCGAAGAAACCGAGGAGGCCAATGAGCAGCAGAGTGCCCAGCACCGCGTGGGGAATCCACCAGGTGGGGTCCTCCTGCTCGGAGCTGGAGACGCGCGGAGCCGGAGGGGCGTGGCCTTGCGCGTGCGTACGCGCCTGGCGAGGACGCTCGAGAGGCTTGGCAGGAGCGGCTTCCTCCTCGTCCTCTTCTTCGTCTTCTTCCTCGTCCTGCTCGTCGAGGTCCTCTTCTTCAGCGGCCTTCGTCTTCTGCTCGTCCTTTTTGCTCATCTCGAGGTCCTTCTACGCACGCGAGCCAAGCGGGTACAATACCCGGCGCATCCCAGGGGTCAGCCGATCTTCGCCCAGGCACCCGTGAGTACGGGATCTGGCCGCTCCTTGACCGAAGCGACGATGGCCACTTTACCGTCATCGAGTGTCCAGCCCTGCGTGATGATGGTGTCCCCTGGCCACACCGGTTTGCGGAACTGGGCAGCGAAGGTGCGGAGCCTGGTCGCATCACCCCCTGCGGCATGCTTGATGACCGCGCGTGCAGCGAATCCGTAGGTGCACAGGCCGTGAAGGATCGGTCCTTGCGGGAAACCGACGGCCGTGGCGAACGCTGGATCGGCGTGCAGCGGGTTGAGATCTCCAGAGAGCCGGTAAAGGAGCGCCTGTTCGGGGCTCGTGGCCTCCTCCTCGGTCCAGTCGGGGGCGCGATCCTTGGGCACGGAGGGTTCTGCTTCGCCTGTCGGGGGACGGGGACCACTGAATCCGCCAGCGCCGCGGAAGATGATCGACCAGGTCGTGTCGAAGAGCGGCTCGCCATCCATCGTGGTGCGGGTCTCAAGAATCACCTGGGCGAATTTCTTGAGGTCGTACAACGCCTGGAGGGTGCCCACGGTGGTGAGGGTCCCACTCGCGGGGATGGGGCGATGGATCGCGATCTTCTGCCCCCCATGAACCACCATCGCCATGTCGCCTCCCGAGTGAGCGAGCATGCTGAGGACGGCCTGGTAGGCGGGGATCACCGCGAAGCTGGGATAGACCTTCAGGCCGTCAGGGGTCCCTTCGTAGAGGTAGGGCAGCTCATCCCGACGCGCACCGATACCGAGGGCGTAGAGGGCGAGGGTCTTCCAGTCGTACGTGAGGGTATGCGGCTGGGTCGTGTACCCGACAGTCGAGGGATCAAGGGGCATGAGGAGCTCCGCAGAGAGACGGTTGGCTGGAGCCCTACAGAGCCCGAGGGGTTGCGTCAACCGTTGCGTCAGAGCGCAATGCGGTAGGCGATGGTCACCCCGATGTCGATCATGTCGACCCGTCCTTTGAGCGAGGCCAGGTCGCCGGTCGGAAGTCGTTCCTGTCGTCCGGGCAGGAACCAGCTCGCATATCGAACCTGGGAGCCGAAGCTCCAGTTGTCGGCGAACGTCCACTCTGCGCCGATGCCCAGCCCCGCAGCGAGCCCCTCCGTACCGAGTGTGGCAGCCCGGGGACCCACGAAGGCGGTGTCTGCGTAAGGTTCACGGTCGGCCAGCACCGACCATGAGTCGTTGACGACGACCCCACCGAACGTGCCCCCGACCCAGAACTCCCAGGTGTTGTAGCGGATGCCGTAGTACCGAACCTCTGCCTCGACGAGGAAGTAACTGCGCTCATGCGCGCGCTCGAGTGTCCCTGCGCCAGGGGCCTGGTCGGCGCTCAGATCGAGGGCCCAGATGATTCCGGCACCAACACCGAGAGCACCGTATCGGTAGAGGTTGTGAAGGGAGAACGCGAGGCTGGTCTCCCCTTGCTCACAGCGATCCAGCGACACAGGACACACATCGGCTGCTGGCAGGGTGAGCATGCCGGCTCCGAGGGTGAACTGGGTGAAGGGCAATCCCTGTTCGAAGGCCGCTGCGGCTCGCCGGGCTGCGGTGCTCTCGTCCGCAAAGGCGGCCGCCGGGGCCAGTGCACCCAGCGTTGCCAGCCCCATGGTGAGCGCCTGGCGCCTCATAGCCATGGCCCCGTGACCGGAGGCAAGGATGCAGGATCGTTCGAGAGGGGGGGAGGGGAAGGAGGCAGCTCCGGACTCGGGGCGAGTTCTGGCGCGGGTATGTTCGCTGCCGTGGAGGTTGGCGATGGCGGTTGGGCCCGCGGTGCCCCCTGGGCCCGAGGATCGGCGCTGGCGTCATGCACGGGAGGTGTCGATACACCCGGGAGGGAGGACTTGAGAGCAGGTCGAGGCCGGACAGGAGGGGTACTCGTGGTGACCGGAGCAATGCTGGTCTTGCCCTCCTGGGTGATCTTTTCAAGCTCCGCCATGAGATGTTGCGCCGTTGTGTACTCCGGCATGAGCTGGAGCGCGAGCCGTGCCAGTCGAACTGCGCCAGGCAGGTCGCCAGCATACTTGCTCCCCAAGGCGCTGGCCACGAGTCGTTCCGCCGCTTCTCTTCGGAGATCGCGCACCCGTCCATCTGCTGGCCAGCGGCTCTGCGCGCGCTCTGCGATCTCCTTGACATTGTCGCCAGGCGGGATGTCCCACGCATGGCGGCGCATGCACTCACGCGCGCGCTCGATCTGCGCCTCGAGCGATTCGGGAGGGGGTCCGCCGGAAGAACCGAGGTGGAATCCGCCCAGCACCAGCAGGAAGCCCGCTCCGGCGACGCATGCTGCGAGCGTCGCGCGACGGATGAGCCTTGCTCGACCCGGGTGCGGGCGTGCTTCGGATGCGACCCCGTGCATGGTCGAGGGAGCCTCGAGCGCCGAGCGAAGCAAGTCCTCATCATCTCCAGGCACGAATGCCGCTTCCTCGCTCTCGGACCTTTGAGGCGCTGAAGATGCGACAGGACCATCCGTGCCGCTGAGTGCGGTGCTGGACTGCAGCTTGACGTCCGGATGCAACGGGGTGGAGGAGCGCAGAGGCACCCCGGCGGGGAGATCGTACGCCTCGATCCTGCTCGGCAGGGCGTCGGTCGAGGTGATGCCAGAGGTGCCGTCGTCACCTGCCTCGGGTCCCTGGGAAGGGGTCTCAGCGCTACTGTCGACGCCGGGATCGAGCGTCGGTGCACTGCCGAGACGTGCCGCGAGCTCGGGGCTGAGTTCCAGGGCGCGCGTGCGGGCCTTCGAGGCGAGCTTCACCATGCCGCTGGTGCGCGTGAGCCTCGAAGATGTCTGGATCTCGTCTGGATTGAGGCCACTCTCGCGCGCCGCCATGGCGAGATCGCGGTACAGCGCACGAGCATCACACGCGCGTTCCTCTGGCTTCTTGGCCAGATTCTGCATGATCACCTGCCCGATGGGGACCGGTACGTAACTGGCGCGCGCGATGCTCCGCAGATCCGGCGGCGGCGCGTGCGTGTGCTGTACGAGCAGCGCGACCGGTGAGTCCCCCTCGAAGGGCGCCCGTCCAGCCAGGCACTGATAGAGCATGGTGGCGATCGAGTACACGTCCGCGGAAGGACCAACGGTCTTCCCCTCGGCGCCCTCGGGGGAGATGTACTTCGCCGTTCCGAAGATCAGTCCTGCCTGCGTGGACACGGCCTTGTCAGCCCAGTCGAAGCGAGCGATGCCGAAGTCGAGCACCTTCACGAAATCCGGGTCCTCGCCGCGGCGCACCAGCATGATGTTCTCGGGCTTGAGGTCGCGATGGACGATCCCCTGGGCATGGGCCTCCCCCACGGCGTCACAGATCTGGAGGATGATGTGCAATGCCCGTGGAAGGGGTAGCGCGTTCTCCTCTCCTCCTGTGCCCGCAGCGGCAAGCGCCGAGAGAAGAGAGATGCCATCGAGGTGCTCCATGACGAGGCAGAGTTCACCCCCAACTCTGGGATCGACCCCGCGGGGAATGGATCCCGACATCAGCACCTGCACCACGTTCGGATGCACGAGGCGGCTTGCGATCCTCGCTTCACGATGGAAACGCCCCGTGAGCTCAGCATTGCTGCTCATCTCGCGGTGCAGAATCTTCACCGCCACGTCTCGATCGATCCCGCCCTGGAATGCCCGGTAAACGCGGCCCATCGACCCGATGCCGATGAGGTGGTGAATGCGGACTTGCCCTGCGAGCTCCAGCCCGACGTACGGATCGGTTTCGGCAGCTCCGGGGAGCTTTCGCGCACTCTGTAGAGGTGTCCCGTCGCGCGGACAGAAGAGCACATCCGCTTCGTAGCGCTCACCACAGGATGGGCAGCTCTTCGCCGAGATGGGCTGCATCGGATCGTGGGCAGCATAGCACCGCTGCCGCTCGGATACCTGGCCGAGCGCCTTGGCGCAGACTGCCAGGGAGCCTTCTGACCCTGCGCTTGGAGGCGGGTTGAAGACCTGAACGAGGAGGGAGGTCGCCTTCTGACCTTCGACCAGGCTGGAGTCCACCGGCTGCCATGCCGGGCGTGGACCGCTCGGCGCCCAGAGGGTAGGGTCGGCCCTGTGAGTGGCCGGTTGGACCTCCTGAACAGCAAGAACGAGAGCGCGGCTGCGTGAAGGCCCGGAAGGAGAGCGCTGCCCGGGGCGACTCCCCCAGGACATCGGGGCGCGCCACGCCGACCTCGGCCTCCGCAAGGAACACCGTCACGGCGGTCCCCCGTGGTGCCGCCGAGTTCTCAGATAAGGCACCTGCTCATGTCGAGCCTGAGCAGCCCTCCCGGGATGGCGAGTATGTCATCCACCTCCCGTCCTTTGAGGGACCGCTCGACCTGCTGCTTCATCTCATCCAGAAGCACGAGCTCGATATCCTCGACATCCCCGTTAGCTTCATCACCGAGAAATACCTCGAATATCTGAACGTGATGAAGGCCCTCACGATCGATCTGGCGAGCGAGTATCTCGTCATGGCCGCCACGCTGGCACACATCAAATCGAAGATGCTGCTGCCCGTCGTCCCCGCTGGTCAAGATGACGATGGCATGCCGGGTGATGAGGAAGAAGATCCGCGGGCCGAACTCGTTCGACGTCTGCTCGAGTACCAGAAGTACAAGGCTGCTGCGGAGGAGCTGAGCGACCGGGGCACGCTGGGTCGAGATATCTTCACGCGGGGGATGAGCGAGGAGGAAGTCCCGCAGGGTCCAGCGCCGTTCGCCGCGGTGAACGCGGTCAACCTGCTCGACGCCTTCGAGAAGATCCTGAAGCGTACCAATGTCCGGATTGACCACGAGGTGACGTTCGATCGGATCTCGATCACGGATCGCATCCTCGAGGTGACTGACAAGCTCTCGGCGCGTCGAGCGATGACGTTCGAGGCGCTACTGCTCGATGGGCTTCCACGTGGTGCTCCGGTATCGAAGTTCGAGATCGTCATCACCTTCCTGGCGGTGCTCGAGATGTGCAAGCTCAAGCTCCTCCGTGTTCACCAGGTCGACCCACTGTCTGCCATCTACGTCGAGCTTTCAGTTCAGGATGATGCAGCGCAAGACATCCTGACAACGAAGGCTCCCCACGCCAGCGCCACGGCGGTTGCCTCCGCGACCGTTGAAGGAACGTCAGTCCAGCGCCCCTCACCCAGCGCTGAGGACAGCGAGGATGTGCGTCGCGACGGTGAGGTCCACGAGGGGATCGATGCCGACTCGTGATGCAAAGAAGCGTTCAGATGGCGGTGCTGAACATTCATCACGCCCGGAGTCCGTGGAGCGTTTCCGCGCTGCGGCCTTCGCGTGGCTCTCGGGAGGCCTGCAGGGCGCGGCGCCAGGTGTGGAAGCTGCTTCGGTGGCGAACCCCCCCTTGCATCCCGGCGCCGAGGCTACCCGCCAGGAAGGAAAGTGGACCCGAGAGGATGGAAAGGGCTCGCAGAAAGCTCCACGTCGAGACAAGGGACTGCGCTTCAGGGCTGCTGCGTGGGCCCATTTCCAGCACCTCGTGCAGGCGAGAGCGCAGCTCGCAGCGTCACTCTCTCCGGTGGCACGCAGGCACCTCAAAGGTGTTCTGGAAGCGCTGATCTTTGCGGCGGACAAACCCATGCCCGCTCGCGAGCTCGCTCGAGCTGCCAACGCGGAGCCGCGGGTCGTTCGAGAGTTGCTCGCCGAGCTTCTCGCCGACTACGAAGGACGTGGCTTCCGGCTCGATGAAGTCGCTGGCGGCTTCGTGTTTCGTACCAGCCCTGCCTTCGCGCCCTTCGTTCGAGAGATGACGGACCAGAAGCCGGTCCGCATGTCACGGGCTCAGCTTGAGACGCTGGCCATCGTGGCCTACCGGCAGCCAGTGACCCGTCCCGAGGTTGACGAGGTTCGCGGCGTCGACTCGGGCGCAGCGCTCAAATCCCTCCTGGAGCGCAATCTCGTACGCATTCTGGGCAAGAAGGACGAGCCGGGTCGCCCCATGATTTACGGGACAACCCCTCAGTTTCTTGAGTTCTTCGGTCTTCGCGCTCTGAATGAACTCCCCACGCTGCGCGAGTTCACCGAACTCACCGATGACTCCCGGCGCACTTACGAGCGCGAGATGGGAGAAGACCCTCCAGAGGCTGCGACGGAAGGAGCGGCGACCGGGGGCTTTGCCGGCGCAGAAGGTAGCCTGCAGGCGTTCATGGTCGAGCCAGCGGGTAGCAGGGATGCTGGTCTGGAGATGGTGCCGGGAGCTGCTCCGGAGTTCGTGACGCCTGAGCACTCGGCCGTGCTTGAGGACTGGACGGAGGTGGAGAGAGCCGAGCACAGCGTTGAAAGCGAGGAGCCCCTCAAGGGAGGAGCGTGACACTCTCGACGGCCATCGCTGCGGAGGCCGCCAGAGAGTTCAGGAAGAATCGTCCGGAAGCCCTCCGGCGGGATCTGGGTAGGGTTCAGCAAGTCTCATCACTTGCTCGCGTAGCTCTGCATGAGCGAGCAGCTTTCGGAGTAGCTGCCATGTTTCCGGTTCTGCCAGTGCCTGCAGTGGAGAAGAGGGGCGTTCACGCCGACGCTTCGGTACCCGGGGGATTGCAGACGGACCCGCCAGTTGGATCTCCTCCAGCCGGGCTACGTACCGCTTCGTAGGGAATATCTCGCCACGCTCCCAGGCAAGCACCGTCTCCTGCTCAAGGCCTAGCGCCATGGCCAGCTCTCGCGCCGTGCAGCCAAGTTTCTGCCTCAGCGCTTTGATCTGCTCCCCATCCATCGGAGGGGAGCATAGCTCCGCATAAAAAAGATGCGACCGGAGGCAACTGGAGCCGCTGAAGAGACGATATCCAGGTATGAGCCTTCGCGCCGTTTCACCAGTCACGCACCTCTCAGCTCCTCCCTGGGCCTCCCTCATCGCGGTGATCTTGGCCGGCTGCATGCCCGAGCTTCCGCGGCCTGGCGTGGTTTCTTCGGAAGAAGCTCCATCTGCTTTCAGCCCTTATGTGACGCTTTCACCTTCAGCCTCGCTGGATGCGGCTCCGCAAGTCTTCAGAGCATATCTTCGGCTTCCAGCAGGTTCAGTCGTCGACCTCGATCGAGTAGGCCTTTTTGAAGGTGAGCTCGGGGCTGGGCATCTTCGCCAGATTGTGCACGGTGAGCTGTCAAAGGCGCTTTCCGAGAGACGCATTCCCGCCCTGACGTGGGTTGAGGAGCCTCCAGCGGACGATATGGTCATCGTGGTAGCACCGACGGTTCCGCTCAATCCGGGGGAGGTTTACTCCCTTGCGAGTGGCGTCCCCGAGACTGTCGAAACTCTGCGGATTGCGCAGGAAGCCTCTCCCTTCCTTTCACGTATCTGGCCGCCGCTGGGCCTATCCGCGACGACTTCATTTGGCGTTTGGTGTGGACCCAATTCTCTACCGCTCATTGCAGATGTCATCGAACTTGAGCCTGATGGCCCAGCCGGGACACTGCGACGTGATGCGGTAGATGGCATCGGCCATGCCTGTGTTCGATTCGAGTCCACTCGCGAAAATACCGACGATGGCCCTTTTATCGGCCCACCAACGGTTGCTGTGGGGGGTGGAGGAGTTGGCGGCCTGGACCCTCGCCCCTTCATGGTCGAGGCGCCCCCTGTCGAGCTTCGTGAAAGTGCATGCGCAGAAGGCGAAGTCGGCTTTGGGCCTGGATGCGCTTCGGTGTCTGATGATCGCATCCTCGTCCACTCACCTGAAATGCCCCTCTTGTGGGCAGTGGGTGGTGAAGGTGTCGACCTTGTAGCAGCAGCAGGACCTGGGGAGCCCTTTCTGATTTCAGAACTCATGCCGTCTGCTGTCATCAACCTCAAGGTGATTGCAATCGACGTGGCCGGACGACCCCTGGAGAGCACCTTCAGCTCAACGACACTCGACCCGATGCCTCATGTCATCATCAATGAAGTGCTCGCCAATCCCGTTGGAGCCGAGCCAGCGCAAGAGTGGGTCGAACTCTACAACGACGGAACAGTCGCTGCGCAGCTCAGTGGCTACATTCTTGAAGATGTAGGGGGCCAGACTCCTTTGCCAACTGCCACATTGTTGCCTGGTGCGTTCGCCTTGGTCGTCAACGAGACGTTCCAGGAGGACGACGAACTCGACCCAAGCCCTGCGGAGGGGACCCTGTTGCTGCGGGTACCGAAACTCGGAAAAAACGGTCTGGCTAACGGAGGTGAGCCGCTCCGCTTGCGGGACTTCGCGGGAAAGATCGTGTCGCGCGTGCCTGCCCTCAAGGTGTCTAGGCCAGGGATGAGCCTATGCCGTACGACCCCACGCGCTCCAGATGGACTCGCTGGCACGTTCGTCGCTAGCTACCCAGACCCAGGCAGAGAGAACATGGTGAAGGGAGAAGTTGAGTGAGCAAGCCGGGGACCTGCTCAACCTGCCTGAGTGCATGTGTGCTGGTTGAATTCGGGCTAATTCTGAGAAAATCAAGCAAAGCGGGTGGCGGGCTTGCGGTTGAGAGTTAGATTACATTTTAGCAACCGGTTCAGGTGGAAAACTACCTGATGAGGGGCTGCCCTTGCGTTTCACGTGAGGGTGTAACGGGTGACCTTCGCGTGGAGTACAGCGATGTCTGGTTCTCGAGAAAAGCTGCTGACCGCATCTGACCTCGCCTCCCTGTGCGAGGTCGACCTCAAGACCATTCATAACTGGGTGGATCGCGGGAGGATTGCTCACTTCCGAACGCCTGGTAGGCACCTGCGTTTTCGTGCGGCAGATGTCGCTGAGTTTCTGAGGGCCTGGGGGTACGCCGTTCCACGTGAACTCGCCCGCGCAACCTCGAAGCTCATCATGGCCATCGGGGGCAAGGATTCACTCGCTCATGTGAGTAGGTCTCTTGGTGACGGTGTGCCGGTACGTCATGCAGACCACCCGTATGATGCGCTCATTTATGCTGGGGCTGAGCCGGCAGATGCTTTCATCGTTGATGTGCGCTCAGTACCGCCGGAAATAGAACTTTCGGGGTTCTTCGAGGCACTTCATCGAGCATGTCCCCAGGGAGTGTTCATGGCTCTCTCAGACGAGCCAACGGATGTGCCACCTTTTGTTACACGACTGGGTCGAGCGGATGCTCAAGGGCTGAAGACGGCGTTGCTACCTGAAACTCAGGTTCCGACGGCCCCTGGCTTGTCAGCAGGGACAGGGAACCAAGTGCAGCAAGCGGTGGGACCCAGCGTGGTGGAAGACGTCCCTCGAAGCATGGCCTCGGGTGAGTTTCCACGCTGAGAGGGACTATCGTCGGGCCGAGTCCCCCTGCGCGCTTCCGGAACTGAGGATCCAGTGAGGCGGCGCTGTCTGGATTCAATCGAGTGATGTCCCGCGCAGGCGACATTCGCTCAGTTCGACCAATTCTGCAGAACAATCGATTCCGTCAAGAAAGAACTCATTGTCACGGCATCGTGACATCATGAGCTGACATCTGACATATTCTGCATAGACCTCTGAGCAGTCGTAAGCCGCCGCTGTATCCGCTTCGGCGTTTGTATTGGCCAAGCAGCTATCCATGTCGTCGTCTGTGCAATTGCTACAGGCGCAGCGCGCCTCGCACAGATCTCGCTCAATGGATGTACATCCGGCGCCTGTTCTGCACAGCCCGATGGCCAGGAGCAGCAAAAGCCCACCTTGGAGTATTCTGCAGAGTTTCTGCGCCAGGACGAGCACCATAGCGCCGCGGCGGGTCAGCTCCCTGCGATGGTCATCGAGGAAACGCGGAGCGTGGGAGCAGCCGTTGATGTACGCAAGTCGAGATCGCTGCCGAGCGCATCAATGCGTTGCAACAGCTCGTCCAGATTGAGTGAGATGGTCACTTCACTCACGGGAAAAGCCAGTTGTCCGTCCTCAATCCAGAATCCTGAAGCACCTCGAGAGAAATCGCCAGTGACGGCATTGAAGCCGAATCCCATCATCTCGGTGACATACAGACCCCGCGGTGTAGAGCGCAGGATTTCCTCCGGTGATGTTTTTGACGGCTGAAGGAGCAGGTTCGAGGTCGACGGTCCGACCCCGCCTCCACTGCCTCGCGCAGCATTGCCAGTTGGCTGCCGTCCGAGCTTCCGGCCGCTGTAACTATCACACAGGATCGTCTGAAAAATCCCATCCTTCACGACTGTGTTGCGTCGTGCTGGGAGACCTTCCCCATCGAAAGGGCGCGAGCCTGGTGCGCGGGGGATGAGCGGATCGTCTACGACAGTAACCAGTTCACTGGCCACGCGTGTGCCTTCTCGCCCAACGAGATAGCTCGACTTTCGCCAGATTGCGCTGCCCATCATGCACCCAGCGAATAGTCCCAGGATGGATCGGGCCACATCCGGGTCGAAGATCACCGGCGCCTCGCAGGTCGGGACTTTTCGTGCGCCCAGTTTGCGCAACGTGCGGCGTGCCGCTTCGCGACCCACGGCTTCAGGGGAATCCAGCTCGGCAAGGTGGCGTTTGGCGCTGTAGTGATAGCCACGGCGCTTCTTGCCTCCTTCATCATCGGCTACCGGTGAGACGACGAGCGAGGCATACGAGCCGGCGTACCCTCCGCGGAAACCGCCAGAGAGCACGATGGCGAAGGCCCCAGCGGTGCGTGAGAACGTGGCGCCGTCACTGTTGGTAATCCGGCTATCTGCCTCGCGTGCCGCTTGCTCACCACGGCGTGCGAGCTCGATGGCTTGAGCTGCGGTGACCTCCCCTCCGGCCGGGTCGTACAGGTCCAGATCGGGAACCGGCCCACGCGCGATCAGCTCGGGGTCCGCGGGGCCTGCGAAGGCGTCTTCCTGAGCGATCTCCACCAGCTCGAGCGCATCCTTGACGAAGCGATCAAGGCCGCGAGGGGTAAGGTCGGAGGTCGAGGTGAGAGCGACACGCCGATCCTTGATCACACGCATCCCGAGGCTCCGATGGGCTGCCTCTTCGACGAGCTCCGGTTCCCCGAGTCGCACCTTGGTAGAAAGCTCGGATCCCGACCGAGCGATGGCTTCCGCGACGTCAGCACCGCCACGGCGGGCTTGCTCCACGACCTCGCTGGCCAGCTGCATCAAGTCCTGGATTTGTTGATCGACGTGAGAGCGGGCGGACATGGGCGCTCAGGGTGGTGGACGAGCGCAGATTCGTCAATCGCTCGGTCGCAGAGAGTTCAGGAGAGTCGGGGCCTGCCCAGCAGGCGCGCTTCAGTCCCCCTTGTCCGGACGAGTCTTTCCGTGAGGCGCAGCTCCCAGCAGGCGCGATCTGCCAGAGGCGCCCCCGCCAGAAGTTCTGAGGGGATCACCCATGCCGGTGGGCGGCTTTTCGGAGAGCGGCAAGCTTCGCGCCGTTGCAGCCGTCGAGCCGGCCACAGGCCCCTGCACGGACTCTCCTTGCCCACTTCGGCGCTCCCCAGCGCGGCTTCCCTCCAGCATCGCTCGGGCTGCGAAGGCTAGCCCCGCAATGAGGAGACCATGCATCCAGAGTATCGCGTAACCCAGCGGTCCCCCCGCCACTGCGTGCACCCCGAAGCCGCCGTGTACCTGACGATAGCTGCCCTCGAGCGACAGGCGCCTTCCGAGCACCAAGGCGATGAGGGCGGCGACCGCCAGCGGCACGCCGGCGATCCCTCCGAAGGCACGCAGTGAACGCTGAGCACCGGCACGTCCAAGCGCGAGGAACCCCATCGGTACGGAAACCGTATCGGCCATCAGCAGCAGCAGATCGATTGCAGAGGGAATCTTGCGGCTATCCACCAGGTACGCAAAGCTCCAGTCAGGCGCGAACACCAGGAAGTAGGCGCACACAGGCGTGTAGACCAGAAGTCCGTACAGGCTGGCCAGAACAAGAGGGCGATGCTCCGTGACCTGCCATCCGCTGTTTCCCCCGAACCGCAGAGGGCCGATGTCTCCCCGTCTGGGCAGCGGAACGCGGTGAGGGGGGGCTCCTGTGTGCCGTGATGAGGCAGCCGACAACCAGGCGAGCAGCGCACCGAGGGCGAAGCCGACAAGGGGAGCGATGAACACGGGCACGGGCGGAACCTAGCGCTCTCGATGCCCACCGCCAAAGTTTGCAGTTTGCTCTGGGAGCCGTGCCGCGCTAAGCGCCTTGCCCAATGGACCCCCGCGACGTCCGCGAACTCCTGGAGCGGGTGCGCACTGGTGAGCTGGCTACTGATCAGGCCCTTGAGGTGCTTCAGCAGCTCCCGTTCCGCGACATTGGCATCGCAACCGTGGATCACCACCGCGCCCTCCGACAGGGTGTCCCCGAGGTGATCTTCGGTCAGGGCAAGAGCGTCGACCAGATCGTCGCCATCATCGAGGAGATCGTGCGCGTCGGTCAGAGCGTGCTGGTCACCCGCATCGAGCCAGACAAGGGCGAAGCGATCGCCGCAAGAGTTCCGAGCTTCCAGTATGCGCCCCTGGCTCGGACCGGCAAAGTCACGGTCAAGCCACCACCCGAGCGCGCTGTGGGACCGATCGCCGTGGTGACCGCTGGCACCAGCGACATCCCCATCGCTGAGGAAGCCGCAGAGACGCTACTGGCGATAGGGCTTCGACCGGATCGTATCTACGATGTCGGCGTTGCGGGACTGCATCGGTTGTTGCTTCGCGTGGACGAGCTGCGCCACGCGGCCGCAGTCATCGTGATCGCTGGCATGGAAGGAGCTCTGCCGAGCGTCGTCGGCGGCCTGGTCGCAACCCCCGTGATCGCCGTACCGACTTCCATCGGATACGGCGCGGCGCTCAGCGGGTTCACGGCTTTGTTTTCGATGCTCACCTCCTGCGCCTCCGGGGTGGTGGTGGTCAACATCGACAGCGGCTTCGGAGCCGCGATGGCAGCGCACAGGATGCTGCCCGGGAGTTCATAGCCATGGCGCACGGTGATTCCCACGACCACTCCCACAGCCACTCGCACGAACATGGCCACTCGCACGAGCATGGCCACTCGCACGAGCATGGCCACTCGCACGAGCATGGTCACGCTCCCGAACATGGCCATGCGCACCAGCATGGCCATGCCCGCGATCACGAGCACACCGCGTTGCAGCTCCCGCTCCTCGAACGAGGAGCCGGCGCCGGTAAGCTCCTGTTCTTCGATACGTTCAGCGGCATCGCGGGCGACATGACCATCTCCGCGCTCCTCGATCTCGGAGTTCCCCTCCTGGTGATCGAGCGCGCCGTGGCCGCGCTGCCCATCGAAGGCTTCCACCTCCACCGCGGCCACGCCCACCGGAGCGGGATCGTCGCCACCTCATTCGATGTTCATGTGGAAGCACCGCAGCCCGAGCGGACGTACGGCGACATCGACGCCATGCTCGCTGCTGCACCTCTGGACCCACAGGTGTCCTCTCTCGCCAGGAAGATCTTCCGTCGCCTCGGAGAAGCCGAAGCCGCCGTGCACCGGATGCCCCTTGAGCAGGTCCACTTCCACGAGGTCGGAGCGGTCGACGCGATCGTGGACATCGTCGGTGCAGCCGCTGCGATCACACACATCGGCGCCGAGGTCGTGGGCTCCCCGCTCCCGATGGGACGCGGTTTCGTCCGCGCGCAGCACGGGATCCTGCCCCTCCCTCCGCCGGCCGTGGTGACGTGCTTGCGCGGCGTCCCCACGTACGGCGTCGAGCTTGATGCAGAGCTGGTCACCCCGACCGGCGCAGCCATCATCGCTGCCACCGCGACCCGCTTCGAGCGTTGGCCGACCTTCGCTCCGGAGCGCGTGGGCTTCGGTGCAGGTCACCGTGAGCTACCCGATCGCCCGAACCTCCTGCGCGTCGTCCTCGGGACGCGGCCGGCACGCGAAGCGGACCCCGAGACGTCCTCGCACGTCATCCTCGAAGCGAACGTGGACGACATGACGGGTGAGGTGGCGGCCCACGCCATCGAGGTCCTGCTCTCGGTCGGAGCCGTCGACGCATGGGCCACCCCCATCACCATGAAGAAGGGCCGCCCCGCCCTCACCATCTCCGCGCTCGCGCCCACACCCCAGGCCGACGCCGTGGCCACTGCGCTCCTCACGGAGACCACGACCATCGGCGTACGCCGCCTCCCCGTGAACCGCACCGAGCGACCCAGGCGCTCGGTCACGGTTGAGACCATCTACGGCGCGATCCGGGTGAAGATCAGCGAAGGCCCCTTCGGACCGCCCCAGGTAAAGCCGGAATTTGACGACTGCGCTTCTGCAGCGCGCGCCCACGGTGTCCCCGTGCGCGAGGTGGTCGCAGCCGCGCTCGCCGCTGCCCGTCTCTGATCGAGCGTCAGTCCGGGCGCTCGATCGGCAGCATCTCGGCCTCCCACTGCAGGAAGCCTCCCTCCAGGAACGCCACCGGCATCCCGCCCTCCGCCATCTTGGTGGCGAGATCCTTCGTCTTATCGCCGCTCCGGCAGTAGAGCACCGGCGCCCCGGCGAGCATGTGGAGTTCCGCCAGTCGGCCCTCGATCTCCTCGATGGGCATGTTCACGGCTCCCGGAATGTGTGCGCGGTTAAAAGCGCTCGCCTCGCGCGTGTCCACCGCGACGACCTGCTGCTCGTTGATGAGCTGGGCCAGCTCGGGGGCGCGGATCGCTCCCTCGGCGCGCGGCAAGAACGGCTCGACCAGCGCGCGAAGCTGGTTCTTGCGCAGGACTCCCTGATCGGCGGCGACCGGACGCCCCTTGTGGAACACCATGAAGGTTGGGACGGCCTGGACCCGAAGCATCGTCGCGATCCGTTTCGACTTGTCGATGTCGATCTTGACGACCTTCGCCTTGTCCTTGAGTTCGCGCGCGAGCGCTTCAACCTCGGGAGCAACGGTCTTGCAGGGCCCGCACCACGTGGCCGTGAAATCGATGAGCACGGGCAGCTCGCTGCGGAGCACCTCACGCTCGAAGTCCTGCTCGGAGATCTCGGGGACGGACATGCCCGCGAGATCTACCCGGCATCCGCACCGGATGCGAGCGGATCCGGCGCTATGGAAGAGCTCTCACGCCCCACCCTGATCCCGAACGCGCACGGTGCGCGGATCCACCGCATCCCGCAGCGCATCCGCCAGCAGGTAAGAACCGCCGACCGTCAGCAACAGCAGCGCCCCTGGCAGCACGAGGAAACGGTACTCCTCCGGATACCGGGCTGCCTCCGCCAGCGTCTCTCCCCAGGAGGCCGAGGCCGTGGACGCGCCCATCGGCAAGAACGAGATCGCAGCCTCCAGGAGCACCACCGAGGCCACCCCGAACACCGAGCTGACGATCACCGGCCCGATCGCGTTGGGCAGGATGTGACGGTAGAACACCCGCAGCTCCGTGCAGCCCAGCGCTTTGGCCGCCATCACGTAGTCCTCTGCCGACGCGCGCAGCACCTCTGCCCTCACGAGCCGCGCGATCTCGGCCCACCGCACGATCGCCACGGCGATCACCAGCGACAGCGCCGACGGCTCGCGCTCGATGGCCCGCACCAGTGCCACGATGATGATCGCCGGGAACGTGTCCACCGTCTCCACGAGGCGCACCAGCCGATCGTTCCAGAAGCCCCGGTAGATCCCGGCCAGCCCCCCCTGGATCACCCCGAGGAACATCCCCGCCAGCACCGCGGAGAGCGACAGCCCCAGCGCCGTGCGTGCCCCGTAGACCAGCCGCGCCACCAGATCGCGCCCGTGGGCGTCCGTGCCGAACGGGTGCTCCTTCGACGACGCTGCGCGCGGACCTGCCTCGCTCGCGTGCGTCGGACCATGGCGCACCACAGGCCACAGCCCGGCTCCCGCAGCGTACCGCGCCCTCCGCTCCTCCTCGCCCATCGCGTTCAGCGCCTCGGCTTCCGTGATGGCCGGCAAGACCTCCACGCCCCGCGGTCCCACCCACACGAGCGGCGCCGGGGCCGCGATGAACTCGGCGAAGATCCCCAGCAGGGCCAGCACCCCGAGCAGCGTCGCCCCGAGCGAAGCCCTCCGGCTCCACGCGATCCTGCGCCAGAGGATCGACAGGTGCGTCACCCGCGTCGCCTCCGCGAGAGCACGGCCGAGGCGAGCCGCGGATCGAGGAGCACGTAAGCGAGGTCGGTCGCGATCACCGCAAGCGCCGCGACCGCCGCCGCGAAGATGGAGAGCGCCATCAGCCAGTTCGCGTCGCGCGCCTGCACGGCCAGGATCGTCGCCTCACCCAGGCCGTGCAGCCGGAAGACGTGCTCCACGACAAAGGCGCCTCCGATCGCCAGCGGAGGCTCGACCACCGCCAGGGTAACCACGGGGAGGAGCGTGTTGCGCAGGCCGTGCGAGAGCAGCGCCCGCACCCGGCTCGCACCGCGCGCCTGCGCCGCACGGATCACATCCTGGGTGAGCACCGTCGCCAGAGCCGACCGCTGCTGACGTGTCGGCGCTGCGACGAGCGCCACGGCCAGGAGCGCGGTGGGCAAGAGCAAGCTCCCTCCGTAGGCGCCTCCCTTCGGGTGCGCGAGCACGGCGAGCACCGCGGTGGGGACGACGGTCATGCCGAGCACGATGCACGCGATGATGAGGTCCGTCTTGCGCCCCCTGGAGGCCGCGCTGATCACGCCGAGTGGAATCGCCACCGCGTAGGCCAGCACGATCGCCCCGAAGACCAGCGCCAGGGTCACGGGCGCACGTCGACCGAGTTCATCGAGCACCGGCTCCCCGTTCGCCGCCAGCCCGAGGCGATGGGTGAGCGCCCCGAGCGCCCACTTCCCGTAGCGGGTCTCCAGGACCATCGCTGCCACCCGCGACGGGCCGCTGAACACCGCATAGTCCCCGCGGTACACCGACCAGAACGTCTTCCAGCGGGCCACGCAAGCCTGCGCCGCTTGCACATCGTCCGTCGGGCTGATCCGGTCATCGATCCCCGTCACCTCGGCAGCGATCGCCACGAGCGCCCTGGCCTGCGCGACGCCTGCCGCGTCCTGAGGCGTCACCAGCGCGCCGATCACGTACTCCAGCGCGAAGGTGTCGAGCTCCAGGATCTCTGCCGCGCGCGAGTCGGATCCGTAGCGGGTGAAGCGCTGCACGGCGCTGCGCACGGACGCGGCACGGAACTCCACGCCCCGGTCGTCCCAGAAGCGGGTCCAGAACGCCACGGCTCTCCCCGGATCGTAGGCATCCTCGGCGCGCGGCAGCTTCATCCTCCGCGCGATCGGCGCCAGCGCGAGCGCGACCTGGGTGCGAGGCTCCGGCGCGAGGGTGTCCAGCGCCGGCAGCACGTGCGGCAGCGCCGCCCCGCCGATGCGCTGAAGATCGGTCGCAGCCCGCGCCGCCTCCGCGCCCCCTGTCACGATCTGCCGCACCGCTTCCATCGCGCGCGCCTGCACATCGCGCGGAGCCGGATTGAAGAACGTGGGCAGGTCGAGGTAGCGCTCCCGGCGGATCCGCTCCCGATCCGCGCGCGTCAGTGCGGAGGTGAAGCGAGGATCGTCGACCGGATCGGGCACGAACGTCAGCACCAGAAACGTCACCACCGACACGACGAAGAGCGTCGGCAAGGTCCACAGGATCCGGCGAAGCGCGTGACGAAGCATGAAGGGCTCAGGCCGCCCGAGAGACAGGCACTGCGACGCGCAATACCTGCCCCTCGTGGATCATCGCCTGCAGCCGATCACGCGCCCCGCCCCACAAGGCGCTATCGGAACAGGTAGTAGCCAGCGATGAAGACGCAGGCGACCGCGCTGGCGATCATCATGATCACCAGCCACTGGGGAGCACCCTCGGTAGGCAGGTGGATCGCCTCGTCGCTGAGCGCGGAACGACTGACCGGCCGACCCTCGTCTTCGTCGTCTTCGTCGTGCTCGTCGTCTTCGTCTTCCTCGGCCGAGCCCTCATCCCCACCGGAGGCATGCACCCGCGGCGCCGGCGGCCGCTGAGACACCTTCCGCTCCTCCACTTCCCTCACGCGCCGCGTCGGTTCGGGCAAGGAGTTCGCGGCGAGGAGATGCTCGGGGAGCTGGTACTTCGTGTACTTCAGCCCCTCGATGTCCTCGCGCATCGGATCCTCGAGGCTGTCTCCCTCGAACCGGGCCACGACCACGGTGATGTTGTCGTGACCTCCGGCCTGGTTGGCGCGCTCGGTGAGCACCCGGCACGCCTCCAGCGGCTCCTCGATGGTCCGGAGCACCTCGCGGATCTCGTCGTTGCGCACCATCCCCGAGAGCCCATCGGAGCAGAGGAGCAGCACATCGCCCCGCTTGAGGACCACGCAAGTCAGGTCGACCTGCACCGACTCCGCCGTGCCGAGCGCTTGCAGGATGATGTTGTTGTGCTCGAAGGTCTCTGCTTCTTCCTCGGTGAGCTGACCGGCCTCGATGAGCTGGTTCACGAGCGACTGATCGCGCGTGACCTGAACCAGCCGCTCGCCGCGGAGGATGTACGCGCGGCTGTCGCCCACCTGCCCGAGGAAGAGGTGATCGTCCAGCAGCGCCGCGATGGTCGAGGTCGTGCCCATCCCGCGCCGCGTCCGATCGAGCTTGGCCTCGCTGAAGATGCGCAGCCCTGCGGCCTCGATCGCGAGAACCAACCGCGCCGCGAGTTCGTCGTGATCGGCCGGCGTCCCGCCTGCGAGCATGCGCTGATAGATGATGTCCACCGCGAGCTGGCTCGCGACTTCTCCGGCCGCCGCGCCGCCCATCCCGTCGCACACCCCGAAGAGAGCGCCGCGCTCGCCCACGCTCTGCGTGCGCTCCGCCTCCATCAACCCGCGGCTTCCCTTGGTCAGGTCTGCCACGATGAAGTTGTCTTCGTTGTGCTCGCGCACCTGACCGACGTCGGTGCGCCCGAAGATCCGGAGCCGTACCCCCGTGCGGGAAGGCTCCTTCACGTCGCCGGGGGCCGTGCTCTCGACGAGCGACGGCGACGAGCCATTGCTCCCGCGAGGCTCCGCGCCTCCATCCTCACCCTCGGCGTCGGCCTTGCGGCCTTCTCCTTCGGGTTCGGGCGCGGTGCCGTCGCCGTGATCGACGGAGGAAGCCCCATCGTCGGGGCGTTCGCTCCTTGGAGGGGCGCTCTCCCGCGAAGGATCATGGCTCCCGGGGCCATCGGTCCCGGGAACGTCGTCACTAACTTCGCGGGCGGTCGGGTCGCTCATCACGATAGGTCCACGCGGAACAGGTGCTGCCCGATGCGAACGAAATCCCCGTTCGCGAGGGGCACGTCCTCCCGGACCGCGACATACGTCCCATTCGACGAGTCGAGGTCCGTCAGGGTGAACTCGCCGGTGACCGGATTTCTCCGAACGACGGCGTGCCTCCGCGAGAGGAACGGATCTGAGGTGAACACGATATCCCCGGTTTCCCGACCGATCACGGTTTCATCCCGGTGCAGGTGGTAGACGTCGCGCACCACACCCTCGACCGTCCTCTGGCACAGCCGCGCACGTCGATGGACGGCCGGCGAGCCGAATAGCAGAGTTCCGTGCTGGATCGCATGGCCGAGGCCTCGCTCCCCGTCACTCACAGTCTGAAATTGTAACACCTCCAGCCCCAGAAGAAGCAAGTCAGCATCTCGCAGAGAATACGGCTGCCGGATGCGCAGGTAGCTGCGGTTGACGGAGCCGAGGTCCCGGAAGATCCAGCCCCCGTCGTGCGGGATCAGCCGCGCATGCCGCGGAGCGACGTAGAGATCGTCTTCGAGGTGGATGTCCCCCTCGGTGCGGCCGATATCGATTTGTCGGCCAGACAGCGGAAAAGACTTCCCTTCGCTGCCGTCTTCGATGATGACCACCAGCCGTCCATCCGGCGCCCGGCTCGCGCGAGCCTCTGCCCACGCGCTGGCCGGCCGCACCGCGTGCGGTGAGCGCAGGGGCGGCGCTCCGACCTGCGCTTGCTTCGGACTCCCTGCCGTCTCCGCGGAGCTGGGGAGTGTGGAGGTCTCTTCGGAGGACGGCGCAGCCTCCCGGGCATCCGCAGGTGACGTGGATTTTTCCGTCAGGGTCCCGGCCCCCACCGGACCTCCGAGGGTCACCGGATCGTGGCGTTCCCCTTCGAGCGGCGCCCCGCAGTACTTGCAGTAGCGCGTCCCCGCAGGGCAGTGGCCGTGGCAGCGGCTGCACGCGACGAGCCGCGTGGGCGGTTGTCGTGCAGCCGCGATGTCCACCACTGGCGCCCCCACGATCTTGTCGCTCCCGGCTCCGCCCACCGCGAAAGCCGCGCGCCCTGCCGGCTCCGCTGCGGCGCGCGCGACGCTCTCCTCGCGTGCGCGCTCATGGCCGCGATCGACACGCAAGGTGGCATCGATCTGAGGTGCCGCAGGTCGAGGCGTCGCGAGCTGAGATACCAGGGGCTGGGGTGCAGCCGCGGCCTGGGGAAGCGCCGGGGGGAGCACCGCTCCGAGCTGCGTCGAAGGCGCTGCAGGGACGCGCCCCTCGGCCCGCGCCGTCTTGAGCGATGCTCCGCACGTCACGCAGAAGCGGTACCCGGGAGGGTTCTCGGCGTCGCAGGTCGGACACATCACGCGCAGCGCCACCGTGGCGGGGATGAGCGACTCCGCGGGCTCCGTGGCAGGCGGCGGCGAGGACCCCCCGGGGGTCCAGGGGACTGCAGGGGGCGTGGGAGGTGTAAAGGAGAAGCCCGGGGCTTCCGGCCGCTGGCGTCCCTGGACCCGTCCTGCGGCAGCTCCGGCGTCGTTTTCTGCCAGCTCTCCTGCGTGAGAAGCGCTGGCTGACGTGAGCAACGTGAGCGGCGCGGGAGCGGTGAGCGCAGGAGCGGCGGGCTCCCGGGTCATGGGCGAAGCGTGCGGCGGGGCCGGATCCTGCGCGAGAGTCGACGGCGAGGCGACGAGTTGCGGCGCGACGACCGGCAGCGCGGGGGTGATCGGAGTCGGGGTGATGACGAAGGGTGAGGTGGCGATCGGCTGAGGTGCAACGATCGGTTGCGGCGCTGCTGCCGGTGTCGGAGCGGCCGCGGGCGATGAGGCGACTGGCTGTGGCGCGATCGCCGGCTGTGGCGCGGCTGCCGGCTGTGGCATCGCCGGCATTCCTCTCGGGGGCGTCGGCGCAACCCGCGGTCCCTTGGCCTTGAGCCGTTTCCCGCAGTCCTGACAGAAGGTCAGGTTGTCGGGGTTCTGCCGCCCGCACACATCGCAGATCACCCGGGGAGGGGACCGCGGACCGCCGGTCTAGTCAAGAGCCTGGGAGGGGTCGCGCGTCGGGTTTCCCTTCATGACGACGCTGGATACCCGGGGTGAACCTCGCCCTGGTGCAGCCTTGAGCGCTCCTGACTTCAGCGTCGACCGAGTTCAGTGCGTACCTCGATCATCAGTTCGAGACCGAAAAACTGGGCAATCGCAGTGCGCCGACGGTAGCCCGCGGTGTCGGTCCAGCCCGCGAGGAGGACGGGCCTGTACCCTGCGCTCAGGCCGATGACGGTGAGCCGCGAGATCTCGAGCTCCGCGCCTGCGCCCAGCGTGAGCACCGCCCCGCCCGTCTCGGCGCCCCACTCGTTTCCGTAAGCCACACCGCCCAGGCCCGCGGAGAAGTAGGGAGAGAGGCGGTAGCCGAGATCGGGAAGGTAACGCATCTCCGCCCGGAGCTGCTGGAAGATGCCGAGCCGGTACAGGTTGCTGGAGTCCATCTTCGTGAACTCGTAAGACCCGCCGAAGTACCAGGGGCCCGGCGAGCGGTAACCACCGCGGATCAAGATGCCGCCACCGCTACCGAGAATGCACGGTTCGAAGCCGCTCACCTTCTCGGTGCACGCCGCCCCCGCATCGAGGTTGAGCTCCGTCGTGAGCGCCACCCCGTACTGAGCGTACTCCACGTGCAGCGGTGGGGGCCTTGGGCGCAAGGCCTCTTCATTTTCCTCTTCGCCCGCCCTCGCCTCGCTGACCGCCGCGGGCGCATCCTCGACGCGCGCGCCGTCTCCGCTGGACGGCTCGGCCCCGGCCTCCGTCGACGCCGCCTCGGTCGGGGCTCCTCCGGTGCTGGCGCCTCCTGGCGAGGAGGCAGGAGGCGCGGGCGTCGCGCTCTGCGCGAGGAGGGGCGTCGCACGGAGCGAGAGGACGGTGGCCGCCGCCAGGGCCTGGAGCACCGCTCGCACCGTTCGGAGACGCACGATACAGCGTGAATACGCGAGCCTCGCTCGGCCGGCAATGTTGAAGGGGTGAAGGAAGGGGTCCGGAAGGGCCGGACCGACCCCTGCAGGCGACGCCTGCCCCATGGAAGAGATCTTCTGCGCCCGCTTGACGGCGGCCGCGAGGGTCGCCTAAACGGAGCTATCCCCCTATGGAGATTCACCTCGACAAGCGTGCCGTTAGGCAGATTCGTGACTCAGGGGCCGACGCCATTGAAGAGGGCGACACCGAGGCTCTGCGCGAAGATGTCCTCGAAGCCTTCTCGGAGGAGCAGGTCGAAGAGATCGAGCGCCGACTGGACAGCGGCGATTTCTTCGAGTTCCTGACCGACATCCTCGACGAGTGGGGCGGCGACGACGTCGACGAACTCTTCGAACTCATCGAGACGCAGCTCGGCGACCTCGGCATCGACCTCAAGTACGAGGGGCGCGGCAAGAACGATGAAGAGGCGGCTGACGACGAGGAAGAGGACGACCTCGACGACGACGACGACGACGACGACGATGACGACGACGACCTGGACGACGAGGAAGAGGAAGAAGAAGAAGAAGAAGGACGCTGAGCGCTCAGCGCTGCGTGGGGGGCGTTTCTCTCCTGCCTCTCACGGTCCCTCGTCCAGGCCCTCCTCGCCTGAGGCCTCTCCCTCCGTCAATGTTCGCTCCACATACGCGGCGCACGGCTGCTTCTGAGCCTGCATCGTCGGGCAGAGGTGGTGCACGCACCGCGTGAACCGCGATTCGGGAAAATCTCGCCGGATCCTGGCAGCGACCGAGCATGCCTCCTCCTGCCGCCCATCCTCACGCCAGAGCTTCGCCTCCTCCCAGAGCACGTCGTCGCGCAGCAACGACGAGGGGTGCGCGTCGTAAAGCTTCCTGAATTCCCGGCGCGCTGCGGCGCGATCCTTGATCGTATCCCGGTAGATCTGCGCGATGCGGAGCTGCGCGTCGTCGAAGAGCGGCCGCTCGTAGCTGCCCGTCGCAGCCTTCTCGCGCGGCGCGACCATCTCGCGCAGGTACCCGATGGCCTCCTCGGGGCGCCCCTCCTCCTCCGCCAGGCGTGCTGCATGGAACAGCGCATTGTCCGTGAGCGCGCCCCCCGGGTAAGGGTAGGCGCGCGCCGCCTGCACGAGCACGCGGATCGCTCCTCGCCGATCGCCACTCCGTTCGAGCGCGCGTCCATGCTCGTAGGTGACCATCTGATCGAGCTCCGTGCCTCGCAGCGCGGCGCCCTCGCGCGTCAGCCACGCTGCCGCCCCGCGCGCCCCTCCCCGCGCCTCTTCGTGCTCGATGAGCAGCTTGAGCGCGCGCCGCGCCAGGCCATGCTCCGGGTGACGCTTGAGCACAGCGAAGAGCGCCCCGAACCCCACGTCGGCATCACCTCGCCGGATCGCGATCTCGGCGAGCTCGTACTCCGCGCGCACCGCGCGAGGCCCCGACGGCGACGCCGCGACCAGCTTCTCGTACGCCCCCTTCGCTGCCGACCAGTCTCCCTCGCGCTCGTGTGCGCGCGCCTCCATGAAGCGCGCCTCATCGCGGTCCTTCACCCGCTCCGCCTCGGCGGTCGCACCCGCGAAGGCGCGCGCAGCCTCGGCATAGCGACCTGCGTGGTACGCGCGCTGTCCCGCCGCGAAGGCCTGCTCGTAAGCCTCCCCGGGCCGCGACGCGCAACCCCCCAGCGCCGCGAGCGCAACGAGCAGCGCGCCCCTGAACCCCGCGCGCGCGTACCCGGCCCGGCCTCTCACCGCGCGCCCCTGCACTCCCCGCGAGCGCCCTTCACCCGACCGTCCCCGCACTCGTCCCTGCACCCATCCCTGCGCTCGCTTCTGCGTTCGCCTCGCGCAGCGCCTCCACCAGCACCTCCGCCACGCGCAGCACTTCCTCCCGCGGGAGATCCAGGTGCGTGCAAATCCGCGTCCGGTGCGGACCGAAGGCGCTCACCCGCACCCCCCGCCGCTCGGCAGCCTCCACGAAGCGCGCCGCCGGTATCCCCGGCGTGTCGACCATGACCAGGTTCGTCTCCGGCGCCGGTACCCAGGCGCCCGCGACGTCGCGCAGCGCCGCCGCGATGACCTTCGCCGCGGCGTGGTCCTCGAAGAGCCGCTCGACGTGATGATCGAGCGCATACAGCGCCGCCGCCGCGAGCACCCCGATCTGACGCATCCCCCCACCCAGCATCTTCCGGAAGCGGAGCGCCGCCGCGATGGTCTCCGCGCTCCCGCACAGGGCCGAGCCCACGGGCGCGCCGAGCCCCTTGGAGAAGCACACGCTCACCGTGTCGAACGGCGCCGCGAGCGCTGCGACCGCGCGCCCCGTCGCCACCGAGGCATTCCACAGCCGCGCGCCGTCGAGGTGCATCGCGAGCCCATGCGCCCGCGCGACCTGCGCGATCGCGTGCACCTCGTCTTCCGGGAACACCACGCCACCCGCGCGGTTGTGGGTGTTCTCCAGGGCGACGACGCGGGTGCGCGGCATGTAGTACGCGGGGGCCTTGATCACCGCCTCGAGCTCCGCCGCTGTGAACAGCCCGCCCCGCCCCGCCACCTCGAACTGCACGCCACTCCAGGCCGCCCCGGCACCCGACTCGTAGTACGCGCAGTGCGCTCCCTCGCCGACCACCACCTCGTCGCCACGCTGGGTGTGACAGAGCAGCGCAATCTGGTTGCCCATCGTGCCACTCGGCACAAAGAGCGCAGCCTCCTTGCCAGTGATCTCGGCGACCCTCTCCTCCAGCCGCCGCGCCGTGGGATCCTCCCGGTAAACGTCGTCTCCCACCTCGGCCACAGCCATGATCCGGCGCATGGCCTCAGTAGGTCGCGTCACAGTGTCAGACCGCAGGTCAACCATCCGGTACTGCGTACCCTAGATCAGGGACCTGGCGGTCCCTACGCTCCCGTTGGTCGCTACCCCCCTTTCCTGGCTGGGGACGCTGGAGCCGAGGTGCGGGAACCAGCTCGGAAGACGGGGGGAGCGGAGCAGGTGGCGGCCGTGAGGATGTGGGCGGCCACACGATTGTGTCCCGGCTCGGGGGAGTCCAGGCCACGGAACTGCACATCGAGCGCATCCTTCGGCGCGGGGACCATCTTCGCATGCGGATCGGGCGCATCCTTCGGCGCGGGGACCGTCTTTGCGTGTGGATCGCATGCGCGCGTGGACGCGGGGACCGTCTTCGCAGGCGGAGCGAGCGCGCGCGTGGACGCGGGGACCGTCTTCGCGTGCGAAGGACCCCGCGGGCAGTCACCCCAGGGTCGCGGCGCCGTGCACGGAGCGCGGGGAGGCGGCGCGGGCGAGCTTCGGGAAGCGCTCGCTCAGGCGCCAGGCGAGGCGCGTGGTCATCGCCATGATCGGCTCCTGCGAGTTCACCCCGATGCTGGTCGGGAGGATGGAGCCGTCGGCCACGAACAACCCCGGTAGATCGAAGCACTCACCGTTCTGATCCACGACGCCGCGCCGCGGATCGTTCGACACGCGGGCACTGCCGAGGGGGTGGAAGGCCATGCACTCCATCCGCCGCGCGTCGATGGTCGCGCGCTCCATCGCACGCGCCTCGTCCATGGTCTTCAGCGGCTGGAAGCCGAACACCGGGGTGAAGATCTCCTTCGCACCCGCCGCGAGCGCCATCTCGCAGAGGATGGTGATCGAGCGGCGCAGGCGCCCGAGGTCGCGCGGCGCCATCTCGTACCAGAGCATGGGCTCGCGGCTCATCCCGGTGCGCACCTGGCCGCCTCCCTCGTCGTGGATCATCGCCCCGAACACCGCGCAGTTCTGCAGCGCACGCACGCGGCGGCGGAGCGCGGGGCCCACCCCGGGCAGCGCGGCGGCGAGCACGTTCACCGCGGTGTACACGCCGACCAGCTTGATGCCGTCAGGCGCGAAGGTGTCCGAGTAGACGCTCTGCAGCGCGCCGTCCCAGCCGTTCACCGGGTGATCGAAGCGCGCCACCACGCGCGCCGCCGGGTGCAGGGTGATGTTGCGGCCCAGGGCGCCACTCTTCTGGCCGACGCCGCTCGCGGAGAGGAGCAGGGGAGTGTGCAGCGTGCCACACGCCGCGACCACCACCGGAGCCCGGATCCTGAAGCGCCGCGGGTCGCCCTCGCGCCCGAGCAGGTGCCCCTCCACGCCAGCAGCGCGGCCGCGGTCGATGAGGACGCGCTCCACGAGCGCATCGGCGACCACCCGCGCGCCGTTCTTGATCGCCGACGGCAGGTACGACACGTCCACCGACCGCTTCGCGCCGGCGGGACAGGTGAAGTTGCAGCGGCCGTTGCCCTCGCAGTCATCGCCCGTGTTCCGGTGGATGGGCTTCATCTCGATGCCGAGCTTGCGCGCGCCGTCCACGAAGAGCCGCGTCGACGCCGAGCGCATCGTCTCCGGCACCTCGCGCACGTGCAGGCGCGCCTCCACGGCCTCGTAGGCAGCTTCGAGCTGCACTTCTCCGAGTTCCGAGAGCCCCAGCTCGCGCGTCCAGTGGTGGTGCACCTCGCCCGGGATGCGGAAGCACACGCCGCCCGTGACCAGCGAGGAGCCGCCCACGCCGCGGCCCATCATCATGGAGATGATCGGTGTCTGACCCACGCCGAAGGCGGTGGCCATGCCGGCCTCGCGGAAGATCTTCCGCACCGCTTCGCTGGGCTGGAAGCGCTGGTAGTCCGCGGGGCGGTGGTAAGGCCCCTCTTCCAGCACGATCACCCGCTTGCCGGCCTCCGCGAGCAGGGTGGCCATCACCGCGCCCCCCGCGCCGGATCCGACGACCACCACGTCGCAGGCCTCGTCGAATCCGACCGCGAGATCGCGGCCATCGACGATGGGTTCAGTCGAGGCGATTTCCCGGTTCACGCTGCTTCCTCCTGCGAGGCCCGCACACCCTCGGCGAGCATGATCCGGCGGGTGGAGAGGGTGGCGCGATCGAAGCCCGTGCCGCGCAGCTCCTCCCCCTCCTCGAACGCCGGCACGCAGAGCGGTACCTTGAAGGCCACGAGGAGCATGGAGAGGAGCCCGATGCGGTGGTTCTCGAGCGCCTCCAGGTACGCGAGCCGCCGCGCGAGCGGCAAGCTGGTCATGCGGCGCGGGGTGAGGATCACGAAGAAGGGAAGGAACTCGAGGAGCACCGAGAGCACCCAGAAGCCGCGCCTCAGGTCCGAGCTCGATCTGGCGAGCGACTCGTCGAGGCCACGGACGGCACGGTCGCACACCCCGGCGCCCGGCGGGACCAGCGCGCCGGTGTCGTCCTCGTCGCAGAGGATGGTCTCGGCAGCAGCCCAGGCCACGCGGTGCCCCAGCGCGCTCAGGCCCCCGCGCGGCCTGTCGCTCGCGCGAGAGGTGAGGCTTGCGGGCGTCGTTCCACTGGCCAGCGGCGTTCGACGTGCGGGTTGCATCGGCCGCAGCCTATCCCGTTTGTTCGGGCTGAAACACACCGGTGGTGCGGGAGTGAGCGCCGCAGTGCCGTCCGCCCGTGGTGGTCTGCCGGCTTGTGATAGAAGCGATGATGAAGCGGAGACTTCCTCCCCGCCGGAGGGCCCATGCCTGAGCGACCGCTGCAGCATCGAGATCCCGACAAGAAGGATGATGAGACGCTCCGCAAGGAGTCCCGCGCCCACTTCGCGAGCGAGCCCGCGCTCCAGCTCGTGGCCGAGCTGGTGGCCCGGCTGCGCGAGCTCGACCTGCCGTGGTGGAGCCCGGTGCGGCTCCGCGAGCGGTGGGGCGCGGTGGAGCGGATGCGCTGGCTCCGCGAGCGCGCCGACCTGCGCCAGCGCGTGACCTCATCGCTCACGGGGCTCGCCCCGAAGGCCGCGCGCAAGAAGGCGCCGGACTTCCAGGGCGCGCTGCTCGACTCCGTGATCGACGACGGCGACGTGTCGGTGCGGGTCTTCGAGGAGCAGTTCCAGCCCTTCGAGATCGCGGTGTACGGGCCCGCCGGCGCGTACTGGAACTTCTTCCGCGAGTCGCTGCCATGGGAGCAGGACACCCAGGTCCACCACGAGCTGATGACCTGGCTGTTCAAGTCCTTGCTCACGGACCGCAGCCCCTTCGACGGGATCGGGCGCACGCCCATCCTGACACCCTGGGACGTGCGCACCGCCATCGAGGGCCGGGTGTGGCACACGCGCATCCCCCTGGAAGTGCGGGTCGCGATCGACGAGGCGCGGCTCCAGCAGGAGCGCGACAGGCCCGGCGTGCCCTTCCACGCCGAGGGCGATCTGTCCATCGCCGTGCCGGAGATCATCGCCACCAGCATCCCGCTGCGGGACCTGATCCCGGTGCTGAACGCGGCGCAAAAATCGATGCGCTTCGAGGCTCCACGGCCGAAGATCGAGGGCACCGCATCCGAGGCGTCCCACCGGCCGCCGGAGATCGGCGCAGCCCCGGGAGCCGCGCATCCGGCCGGCAGCGCAGGCAGCGCGGTCGGCGTGCAGGCGCCTGTCTCGACACCTCCCCCACCGCTCTCGAGCGGCCCCCCGACCCTCGCCGGGGGTCCACCAGGGATGGTGAGCAACCCTTTCCCGGAGGGGAGCCGGGGCGGCGGCCCTCCAGGTAGTCCACCGCCCTCGTCGCGCGGCGGCAGCTTCGACCAGGGACCTGGCAAGCCCGCCACGATGCAGCCCCTCGATCCCGGTCCTGGTCAGGACTTCCGCGGCGGCATGCCCGTGAGCAAACCCGGGGGCTCCGTGCCTCCCGGTCTGCACACCGCCACGACCATCCCCGCGCCGCCGATGATCCAGATGGCAGGCGCGCCGTCGTCGAGCGGGCCACCCGGATCGGGCATTCCATCCAGTCCCGGGCCCTCCTCGGCCGGCCCAGGCGCGGGAGGTTTCGCGGGTCCCGGCGCTGGTCCTGGCGCTGCTGGCGCGCCCGGCATTGCAGGGTCACCTCCTCCCGCAGGCCCGGTTGGCCAGGGAGGTCCGCCGCCATCCTCGGGGCCTCCAGGGATGGCAGGGCCACCGCCATCCGCGGGCGCGCCAGCTTTCGCAGGCCCGCCGCCTTCGGCAGGCCCCCCAGCTTCGGCAGGCCCGCCGCCTTCGGCAGGCCCTCCAGCTTCGGCAGGCCCCCCCACTTCCGCAGGTGTCGGGCTCAACGCGATCTCGATCATGGAGGGCCTCTCCTCGGGCAGTCCGGCGCCCGTCAGTAGCCCCGGCGCCATCGCGCCGCCCGCCATGGTCGATCCAGGTCGCGGCGCCCCTCCGCCTTCCGAGCCGAAATCCGGCGCGCCTTCCGGGGTTCGCACCTCCACGAGCGGCCGCTCCGGCGGCTCCTCCGGTCTGCTCGCCCTGCTCAACTCCATCGATGCCGAAGACGAGATGGAGATGACGAACCCGTACAGCGTGCCCTCCGCCGAGGAGATCGCCGCCGAGTCGGCGCGCCTCCCCCCCTCCCCCGACGACAGCTCCGGCAAGCGCCGCAAAGCCTGAAGTACTGCGTACCCTGGATCAGGGGCCTTCAGCCCCTACGCTCCCGCTGGTCGCTACCCCTTTCGCTGCGCACATCGCTGGCGCGAAGGACTGAAGCGCGCTGCGGCCCGCACGTCGCTGGCGCCATGCCGTGAGGACGGGCGCTGCGGCGACCTTTGCACTTCTTCACGGTAGCGCCGGACGAGCCTTCACACGAGGGGCGCACCTTGCCCGGGTCATGGCGGCGATGCCGCCGGAGGGTAAGGAACATGCTGGGTTTCGTGATCGGTGCGGCCTGTCTGATGGGCCTCGTGGCGACGTTGCGGCGCGGTGCATACGGGTACGGGGGTGGATGCGGTGGCTACGGCGGCGGACGCTTCGGCGGTCCGCGTGGCCCCTGGGGACACGAGGGGCGCCGCGGCCGGTGGGGAGGATGGAGCATGCGCGGAGGGCGTCGGCGCATGCTGGGGATGCTCTTCGAGAGGCTCGACACCACGGCGTCGCAGGAGAAGGTGATCGCGGCGGCCGTCGACGAGCTGCGCGAGGCCATGGCAGCGCACCGGGGCGAGCTGCGCCGGACGCGGGCCGACGTGGCGGCGGCGACGCGCAGCCCGAGCTTCGACGAGACGCGGCTCGGGGAGCTGTTCGCGAGGCACGACGAGGCGCTGACGGCGATGCGGAAGGAAGTGGTCGGTGCCCTCGCGAAGGTGCACGCGGTGCTCGACGATAGGCAGCGCGAGCGGCTCGCCGACATGATGGAAGGCGAGGGGTTCTTCCGCGGCTTCGGTGGGCGCGGCGCGCACTGGGAGCAGGGCGAGGGGGGAGACCACTGGGATCGTGACGAGCGCGGCGAGCGCGGCGAGCGCGGCGAGCGCGGCGAGCGCGGCGAGCGTCGGAGCGGGCCGCCGTGGGCCTGAGGCCGCGGGACCTGGCGGGAGGCGTGTCGAGAAGCGTGGCGAGGGATGCGCTGGGGCGGGCGATGCTCGTGATCCGCGCGGTGAAGATCGGAACGGAGAGGACATCATGATGCGTCGCAAGCTGATGATCGTGCTGCTCAGCGTGGGGACTGTCGGCGGGTTCGCCTCGGGGTTCTCCTCGATGCGGTGCAGGGCGCACGCGAGGCGCGCGGAGTTCGAGCGCCACGTGGCCTCGGTGTGCGTGGACGCGGCCCGCCGCGCGGACACCGAGCGCGCAGGAGGAAGCGCGGCCCTGCAGGCCCCGGCTCCCGTCCGCGCCTGGTGATGGTACCTTCCCGCCTCGAAGGCCATGGCCCAGCGCATCCTGCTCATCGACGATGACGCCCGCTTGCACGAGCTGCTCGCGAGTTACCTGGAGCAGAACGGGTTCTCCGTCACCGGGGCACCCGATGGACCGCGGGGGCTCGCCGCGCTCTCGGCCGGCACATTCGACGCCATCTTGCTCGACGTGATGATGCCCGGCATGGACGGGATCGAGGTGGTGCGCCGGGTGCGGGCGAAGAGCTCCATCCCCATCCTGATGCTCACGGCGCGCGGTGAAGAAGCGGACCGGGTGGTGGGCCTGGAGATGGGCGCCGACGACTACATCGCCAAGCCCTTCAGCCCGCGCGAGCTGCTGGCGCGGCTGCGCGCGGTCCTGCGGCGGGGTCGCGCGGAAGCCGGAGGCGGTGAGCGCCTGGTGGTGGGGGAGATCGTGATCGACGTGCCGGGGCGGGTGGTGACCATGGCCGGCAAGGCGGCGGAGCTGACGGGGATCGAGTTCGACATCCTGGTGGCGCTGGCGCGACGCGCGGGGCGCGTGGTCCCGCGCGATGCGCTGCTGGAGGAGGCGGGGCGCTCGGACGTGCACGTGGGAGAGCGCACGGTGGACGTGCACATCTCGCACCTGCGGCAGAAGCTCGGCGACGATCCGCGGTCTCCGAAGCTCATCAAGACGGTGCGCGGCGTCGGCTACGTGCTCGCGAAGGACGTGACGTGAGGAGGCACTGCAGGCACGAGCCGCCGCGCGGGGGTCGGGTGCGGCGGTACCTGCGCGCGCGCCTGCACCGGCGGCTCTTCGTGTGGTTCTGTGCGGCGATCCTGGTGACCGTCGCGGCCGTGTCGGGGGCCATGCACCTCCTCGGCGGGGGCTGGCCCTCGAGCTACCGGCAGGAGGTCGCGCGGGTGGAGGCGCTCGTGGGCCACCAGTTCGCGCGCGTCTGGGCCGAGCCCGCGGAGCGCGACGCGCTGGCGCGCTCGCTGGCCGAGGAGCTGGAGGCGGGGGTGGCGCTGCAGGACGCCGGAGGGCAGCGGCTCTCGGCTTACGGTCCACCGTGCAGCGCGCGCGGCGCGTTCCAGGTGCCCGTGGCGCGCGCAGGCGAGGCCGTCGGCTCCGTGACGGCCTGCTTCCCGCGCCTGCGTCCGGGCGCGCCGCTGCGGATGGTGACCGTGCTCGCGGTGATCGTCGGTGCGCTGTGGGCCGTTTCGGGGATCATCTCCCGCAGGCTCGCGCATCCGCTGGGGGAGCTGTCGCGCGTGGCGCGGGAGATCGGCGACGGCAACCTCCGGAGCCGGGTATACATCGACCGGCGGAGCGTGGACGAGGTGGCGCTGGTGGGGGAGACGCTCAACGACATGGCCACGCGCATCGCGAAGCAGCTCGCAGATCAGCGAGAGCTTCTGGCGGCGGTGTCCCACGAGCTGCGCACGCCGCTGTCGCGGATCCGGCTGCTCACCGAGATGGCGCGGGCGAGCGAGGCGCCGGCGCGCGACGGAGAAGGCGAGGAGGGAGAGGAGGGAGAGGAGGGGGCCCATGCTCAGGAGATGTCCGGCGTCCACGCGGCGCAAGCGACGCAGGCGACGCAAGCGGGCACGCGGTTGCGGGCGAAGCTGCTCGACGATCTCGATCGCGAGGTGGTGGAGATCGACGCGCTGGTGGGGGACCTGCTGGCGAGTTCGCGGCTCGACTTCGAGGCGCTGACCGTGAGCCGGCTCGTGCCTGCGGAGGTGGCGGTGAGGGCCCTGGAGCGCGCGGGGCTCGATCCGAGTGTGCTGGAGGTGGACGAGAGCGCGCCAGGGTGGCTGGAGGCCGACGCCACGCTCCTCGCGCGGGCGCTCGCGAACCTGCTGGAGAACGCGCGGGTGCACGGGGGAGGCGTGGTGCGGATGAGGGTGAGGGCCCGCGGGGACGGCGTCGCCTTCGAGGTGGAGGACGCCGGGCCCGGCTTCGCGGTGGGCGAGGAGGGGCGGGTGTTCGCGCCGTTCTACCGCGGCGAGGGGAAGAGGACGGAGAAGGTGGGAGACAGGGCAGGGGGCGAGACGCGGGGTGCGCTCGGCCTCGGGCTCTCGCTCTGCAAGCGGATCGCCGAGGCGCACGGGGGGGCGGCGTACGCGGAGAACCGCGCCGAGGGCGGTGCGCGGGTGGGGCTACAGCTCGATCTTCGCGCCGACCTGGATCCAGATCGGGGCTCCGGGTCGCGCGCCGAATGGGCGTCGTGACGCGATGTAGGTGCTGTTCAGCAGGTTCTTGCCGGTGGTGTAGAGCGTCAGCCCTTCAAAGACCTTCACGTTCGCGCTGGCGTCGAGCAGGAAGTAGGCGTCCGTGGCCTCGCCCGGCCCTGGGTCGCCCGCGCCAGCGATCTCGCGCATCTCGCTGACGTAGGTCCCCGCGACGTTGACCCCGATGCGCCCCACCTCGACGCCGACGGAGGCCGAGAGCTGGTGGGTGGGGACGTAGGGGACGGTGTCGCCCTCGAAGACCGTGCCGAAGATGGGGTCGGCGGAGCTGAAGTCGTTCGTGAAGATGGCGCGGGTGAAGGTGTAGGCGAGCCGCCCGGGGATGGTGATGCCCTCGGCGACCTCCTGCTCGCTCTCGACGTAGGCTTCGAGCCCGTACACGTCGGCCTGTCCGCCGTCGAACTGCTGGTCGATGCCGTCGTTGATGCAGCCCGTGGAGTAGGTGCACACGTTGGCGAGGTTCGAGTAGTCGTTGAAGAAGCCGATCAGCTCCGCGCGGAAGCGGCGCGGTGACCAGCGGACGCCGGCCTCGTAGTTGACGCTCTTCTCGGGCTTGACGAGATCGCTCTGCCCGGGAGGGATGGGCGAGAACCCCTGGTGGACGCCGACGAACGCCCCGAGTTCGTGGGGGAGCGCCACGAAGAGGCCGGCGCCGGGGAGGACGACCTGCTGGATGCCGCCGGAGCGCACGTCGGTGAGGTAGTCCTCGAAGCGCCCGTGGATGGACTCGAGGCGGGCGCCGGCGGTGAGGGTGACCGGGCCCCAGGTGGCGGCGTCGACGGCGTACATCGAGAGCGCCAGCGTCGACGCGAGGTTTCGGGCCTCGACGACGGTGGGGGTGCCGTCGCCGACCAGCGCGTCGCCCTCCAGGATGTAGCCGTCGCGCTCGTGGAGGCGCTCGATGGAGTCGTAGTGGGCGCGGGTGCCGACCTCGACGCGGTGGGTGATGGGGCCGGTGCGGGGCCTCCACTGCAGCGTGGTCTGCACTCCCTGGGAGACGAAGGTGCGGTCGTTCGGGCCGATGAGGAGCGACTCCTCGGAGGTCGTGGCCGGGATGGAGCCCGTGAGCACGTTGTAGAAGAGCGCATTGCGCGGGTCCGCAGGGTTGCCGAGGACCGTGGAGAAGGCGGCGCCGCGGAAGCTGTGCACGCGGTTCCAGATGCGGTGCAGGTCGTTCCGGTAGGCGGTGGTGGTGAGGTCGACCGCGGGGCCGAACTGGAGGCGGTGGGTGAGCGCGATCTGGGTGCGGTTCCACTCCATGCGATCGAGCCTGCTCGCGGCGTAGCGGCGGTAGGGCGTGGCCTCGAAGTCGGCGTCGCTGAGGCCGAGGTACGTCTCGTTGGAGACCTCGTTCGAGTAGCCGACCTTGAGCTCCAGTTCCTGGTGGATGCCGTGATCCGTGCCGAGGTCGTAGCGGCCCTTGGCCATCCACTCGTTGCGGGTGAAGCCGGTGTCGCCGCCTCCATCGAGATCCTTGAAGCCCGTGTTGCCGAGGTGCACCCCCTCGACGAGGACGCCGAAGCGCCCCGATTCGTCGGAGGTGCTCGCGCGGAGGTGGATCTTGCGCGAGAAGTACTGCCCGGCGGCGAGGTCGAGCATCACCTTGGGCCCCTCCGGGATGGACGCGGTGACGAGGTCGATGGCCCCAGCGACCGTGTGCGGTCCGTAGACGATGGCGGACGGTCCCTTGACCACGCGCACGGAGCTCATGCGGGTGATGAGCGGGAAGTAGTACGCCGCGGGCGCGCTGTAGGGCGCGGGGCCGAAGAGGACGCCGTCCTCCATGAGGGTGAGCTTCTTGCTGCGATCGGAGATGGCGCCGCGCATGCCGATGTTGGGCCGGAGGCCGAAGCCGTCCTCGCCGCGCACGTAGATGCCGGGGACGCTGGTCAGGACCTGGTGCGGGTCGTCGTACTCGAAGCGTTCGAGCTGCTTCGATCGGATGACGTGCGCCGAGCCGCTGGTCTCGCGCGCGCGGGTGCCGACCACGGTGACCTCGGTGGGGTCCTGGAGCTCGGGCTCCGCATCGGCGGCGGGGGTGCCTCCTGCGGCCACCTCGACCGCGGCGTCACCGCTCGGGTCGACAGGTGCGGCGGCTTCCGGGGCAGCAGGAGGAGAGGCGTCCGTGGGCGGCACCTGTCCGGCATCCTGTGGCACGTCGGGCGAGCCCTGGGCGCCCGCATCGGGCGCGGCGAGGAGGACGGCGAAGAGCGGGGCGATCAGCGGGAGGCGTCGTAGCTTGCAGATTTCCATGCGACGGGGCGGATGACTGGAGGAGGCTCGTTCGGGGCGGGCATGATCCACGCAGCGCGGGCGAGCGAATCAGGGGTACGGGCGAGATCGATGTCGGGATTGATGAGCCGCGCAGGGCGGCGTCCGTTGAGAGAAGCGATGGCGTCGACCTGCACGATGGGACGAACCCCGTCGCGGTTCCCGACATCATCGGCGATGTGCTGCGCGAGCTGCAGGATCAGATCGGGCTGCGCCGAGAATTCACGCTGCTGCCGCTGATCGAGGTACTTGCGGGGGTGGACCTCGGTGGTGCGGCCCGTCGTGGGGTTCGTCACGCGGTAGGTGACGCTGCCGTTCTTCTCCCGGACCATGACCCGCCAGGAGAAGCGCATGCCCTGCTCGTGCCAGAGGACGTTGCCTCCGTAGAGGTGGGTGCGCAGCGGCAAGAAGAGCTGGAGGGCCATGTAGACGCCGGTCAGGGCGAGGATTGGCCCGAGCCACGGCGAGGCGGACGCGGTGGCTGTGGAAGGGGCACCAGCGAGGGGAGGGGACGCCGCGAGGGGTGTGTCTGGGCTGAAGAGGCGCGCCGCCCACCGTGCTGGCAAGAAGCGGCGAGGCCAGCCGGGGGAGAAGAAGACCATGGCCGCGACGACCATGATCGCCGGGAACATCCCGATCGGGAAGAGGAGCTTGGTGAGCGCATGGAAGACGAGGAGGGCGACGTATGCGAAGGGGCGGGTGCGCGGCGCGAGGAGGAACCACGCCACCGACAGATCGAAGAGGCACCCTGCCCAGCTCATGACGTGCGCGGCCTCGGGGAGCGTGAGGAGGGGGCCGAGGAGCGGCAGATCCGTGCGCGCGGCGAGCCAGATCTGGAGGGGCTGCGCGTGGACGAGCCAGTCCTCCGTGACCTTCGCGAGGCCGGCGAAGGTGTACACCACGCCGACCTGGAAGCGCAGCAGGTAGGTGCACCACGCGGGGAACGCCTGCCGCCGGATGCGCGGGAACAGGCGCGCATCGAGGGCGTGGGCCGTGTTCAGCGGCATGAGCGCCATGAGCGCGGCCAGGAGGCTGAACAGATAGTAGTGGTTGAGGTAGTTGGTGACGTCGAGGAGCTGGACGTACGTGAAGCCCAGGCAGAGCAGCACGACGGCGGGGCGGTAGAAGAGGCCGAGCGCGACGCACGCCGACAGCACCGTCAGGGCCAGGAACAGCGCGTGCGTCGCCGCGGGCCCCAGCGGCGCCACCCACCCCGCACCGAAGTAATGGAAGGTGAAGCGGGGGGTGACGAAGAGATCGTCGACCCACCCGTACACCTGGAAGCGCAGGGCGCTGACGAAGCCGAGGAGCCCGAAGAGGAAGCGGAACGCCGCGAGACCTGCCGCGTCTTTTGGCGCGAGCAGCACGGCCTGGGCCCGGTCGAGCCACGCCCGCCGCGGACCCGAGGGCGTTCCGCCGCCCTCCTCAGTCATTGTCCCCCTCGACCACCTGCGGGATCTCCAGATCGAGCACCGAGACGAACTCGGTCTTGAGCGCGTCGGTGATCTTCTTGACGCTCGCGTGGAGCGCCTCGACCTGGGCGCGGTCGCTGGCGAGCGCGCCGATCAGGTCGGGATCCGAGAACCCTTCGGCGGCGGTGATGGCTGCGTCGACGTCCGCGCGCATGCGCTCCGCCAGCGCGCCGGAGCCCGAGGCGGTGAGCAGATCGTCGAAGCCCACCTGATCCCCCTCGTCGCAGCCGGCGAAGATGCGGCGAAAGCCGGCGAGGTTGTTGCGTGCGTGGCGGATGGCGACGCGCGCGTAGCGCGACTCCACCGCCTCGGGGCAGGTGTCGGTCGCGCACTCGTAAAGCCCGAGGGGCCGGCCGATCTTGAGGTCCTTCACCTCCCGCTCCACGTAGAACATCCCGTCGCTCACCGCGTTGAGCGCCATCTGCGCGCTCGAGAACGGTGAGCCAGACTCTCCGGCGTTCGCGAGGGCCGCCCCGAAGTTCCCCTCGTCGGGCGCCCACGCGTCGGCGAGCTGCCGTGTCTTCGCCACCACGTCGGCCGTCGCCACCGCAGCGTAAGCCGCTTTGCGGGCCGCGAGCTCGGCGGGGCCAAGCGCGGCCCACGTGCCTGCCGAGTTGATGGTGGCGCTCGCGCCACAGGCGTTGTCCGCTCCCTCGTAGAAGAGCAGGTACTCCGTCGCGGCCAGGCCCCGCACGTTGATGAGCGCCGTCTGCGCGAAGCTGCTCGCCTCGTAGGCCTTCGACACGATCGTCTGCTCCGTGAGGCAGCGGCTGGTGAGAGGCCACGAGTACACGTAGTCCCGCAGCGACTGTCCCTGCGGCAGCGCCGTGGGGCCGGCGGGGCCGATCCTGAGCAGCTCTGCCTGCTGCCAGAGATCCATCATCTTCCCCCACGCCTCGCGCGCGGTGGCGCGGGCCTCGACATCGCTGCCCGACGCAGCCTGTGTGGCCGTGTCGAGTTCCACCGCCGCGGCCGCCACGCTCGTGTAGAGCGCAGCGGCGCAGGTGCCCACCGCGGCGAGCACCTGCGACCGCGTCACCTCACCCGACGGACCGCCGGGCCCGGTGCTCGCCGCCGTGGTCGTGGTTGCGCCTGTCCCCGATGGAGCGCTGCCCGAGGTGGAGTAGTACGACACCCGCTCGCAGCCGCTCGACAGCGCGTAGAGCGCGACGGCAGCGGCGATCGGCGCGCCAGTGAGCAAGAGCCCGCTCCGGGAAGTGCGCATCCCTCGACCCTGGCTCAGTGGTTGACCTTGAAGGCGTCGACGTCCTGGGGCGTGAACCCGTAGATCGTGGCGATCTCACCGATCGCCGCGACCAGGTTCGGCACCGACGCGGCCGGGTCGGTGATGAGCCGGTAGGACGTGGGCGTCTCGCCGGGCGCCGCGCCGATGCTGCCGAGCAGCGTGTCGAGCTGCGCGTCGGTGATGATCCGACCCTCGACGGGCAGCCCGCGGAAGCCGTGGAGGAACGCCGTCCCCTCGCCGTAGCCGTGTAGCCCCGCAGCGAGCGTGGCGGTCGGCGCGCCGTCCGTGGTGAGCTGCGTGGACGCGCTGTTCATGTAGTAGATCACCGTGGCCGCGTTGACCCGCTCCCACTCCTGCAGGATGCGCTGGATCGCCTCGTCCCGCTCCGCGTCGCACGCCGAGCCCGCGCGCGCCGCGGCCTGGGCCTTGATGAAGTCCGCCTTGATGCGGAAGTAGGGGCCGGGGTTCGCGGGATCGGCGGGGCGGTTCGGCCCGTCGGCAGACTTCGGGCTCCGGCGCTCGGCGTACTGGGCGCCGATGCGATCGGGGTTCGGGTTCACCGCCGGATCGGTCGTCTCGCTGTCACCCGGGAACGTCGGGTGCGCGCCGAACGCAGCGAGCATCCGGTCGATGGTCGCCTCGTCGATCGTGCCGCCCGCGAGGGTGACCGCGTGGTGGTAGAACACCGCCCCGAACAGCCCCTTCTCGACGGCCTGCCGCAGGTCGGTGCCGTACTCCGAGAAGATGTACGCGCCGTACTGGCCCCCCGGCGGGACCGGCGGCTCCGCGGGCGTCCAGGTGTTGCCTGCGGCCTCGGCGAAGGCTTCCAGCACGGACAGGATCTGGTCCCCGTAGTAGTCCGTGGTGAGCTCCAGGAGGCTCGGCGTCCCGGCGTCGTAGAGCTCGAGCAGCTCGTCGGCCGACGGCGTGACCGTCAGGTCGATCTCCGCGTTCCGCATCGCCTGGTTCAGGTTGGTGAGGTGGGTCCGCAGCGCGAGTTCCGCGGCCGCGTTGGTCTCGAAGTTCGCGCCATCGTACGTGTCCGGATCGGCGGGGGCGCACGCATCCTGGACCGAGCCCCCTTCACCACCGTTGCCGCCAGAACCGTTGCCACCCTCCCCACCGGCGCCGCCCGGTCCGGAGGTGGAGGAGGAGGTGGTCGTCGTGGTGGCCTCCGTGGACCCCTCGTCCCCGCCGTCGTCGCAAGCAACGGCGAGCATCGTCAGGGGCAGGGTCAGCGTGAGAGCACGAACGAGCACAGATCGAAGCATCGGATTCTCCTTAACAGCGAGTGGAAGAGCGAAAGCCGTCCGCAGGAATGTTGCGGAATGTTGAGGAACGCGCGGCACGCTACATATGTTGAAAGTGGTTTTCAAGTTCCCTATCTTCGCCTGGCGCGTTGAGCCAACTTTCCTCGGCGCAGGTCGGAGTCACGACGTTGCTGGTGTGTGGGTGTGAGGCCAGAGAGCAGCAGAGGGGCGCGGCGGCCTTCGGGATCGCCCTGTGCGCGCTGCTCGGCCCGGGCATCGCGCGTGCGCAGGCCGCAGGGACCACCGACGCCGCACCCGCCGCGCCCATCGATGTCGTGGTCACGGGCACGCGCACACCCGAGTCCATCCAGCGCTCCACGGTGCGCACCGACCTGGTGACGCGCGCCGAAGCCGAGCGCCGTGGCGCCACCAACGTCGCCGAGGCCCTCGAAGGACAGCTCGGCGTGCAGGTCAACCCCGGCGCCTACGGCTCCCTCGGCAACCCCAGCGCCATCCAGATCCAGGGCTTCGATCGCGACCGCGTCCTCGTCCTCGAAGACGGCGAGCGCGTCATCGGCGATGTCGGCGGCGCCATCGACCTCTCCTCCCTCCCCCTCGCCGACGTCTCGCGCGTGGAGGTCGTCGCTGGACCGATGAGCGCGCTCTACGGCGCCAGCGCGATCGGCGGCGTCGTCAACATCCTCTCTGCGCCTCCCGCACTCACGGGCGCGAGCGGGCGCGTACGCCTGGAAGGCCGCCTGCGCCCCGGAGGCCTCGTCCAGGGGAGCGGCGCCTACCGCGGCGACCGACTCTGGGCCGGCGCCGACGTCGCGCTCGAGCAACGCGCAGGTGTCCCCCTCGACGACGGCACCCCGGCGCTCCTCGCCCCCGCGCGCCTCCAGCACATGATCGGCCTGCGTGCAGGCGCCACCCTCTCCCCGCGCATCAAGCTCCGCGCCCGCGCGCGCTGGCTCCGCGACGACTCCGACGGCGTCGAGGTCCAGAGCATCCCCGGCCTCGGATCCTATGTCCTCGACCTCCCCTCCGTCTCCGACCGCTTCGCCGTCCACCTCACCGAGGAGGTCGACCTCGGTGGCGGCTCCGGCCTACGCCTCACCGCGGGCAGGCAGTGGATCTCCCAGGAGAACCGCAAGGACCGCCGCGACTCGCCGATCGACGAGCTGCGCGAGCGCCAGGGCACCATGCAGAGCCTGGAGTCCATCGCCACGCTGGTGGACGGACAGACGCGCACCTGGGTCATCGGCGCCCGCGCCGAGATGGAGGAGCTCTCCCAGTCGCTCTCCCGGGCCGAGGCCGTGGGTGACGCCATCGCCGTCCACGAAGAGGAAGAGGTGCCGCGCACCCGGCTCGGCGTCGGCGCGCTCTACGGACAGCTCGCGTGGCGCCCCTTCGACGAGCTGACCATCATGCCCGGCGTGCGCGGAGAGATGCACCTGCGCTACGGCGCCGTTGTCGCCCCGCGCCTCGCCCTCGCCTACCGCCCCACGTCCCGCCTCTCGCTCCGCCTCGCTGGCGGCCGCGGCTTCCGCGCCCCGAGCGCCAAGGAGCTCGGCTTCCTCTTCGACCACTCATTCTACGGCTACCGCGTCATCGGCAACCCCGACCTGGGCCCCGAGGCTTCCTGGGGCGTCACTGGCGACGCCTCCCTCACCGTCAGTGACGAAGTGAGCTTCCGCGCGGGCGGCTTCACCACCTGGATCTCCGACCTCATCGACTTCGCCCTCGACCCTTCCGCCTCGTCCGGCGGCATCGATGCCTACTCCTACAAGAACGTCGCGCGCGCCCGCACCGCGGGCGTGGACGTGCGGGCCACCCTGCGTCCCGTGAGCTGGCTGAGCGCCGAGGTCGGCTATGCGTACCTGTGGACGCGCGACGACACCAACCAGCGTCCCCTCAGCGGCCGCCCACCCCACACCGTGATGGCCGCCCTGCGCGCCGAGCTTCCCGCCGAGCTGGAACTCGTCACCCGCTTCCGGGTCGTGAGCGACACCTTCGTCGACGAGAACCTGCGCTCTCCCGGCTTCAACACCCTCGACGTGCGCCTCGCCCGCACCTTGTGGACAGGGGCCCAGATCTACGCTGGCGTGCGCAATGCGCTGGCGTCCCGCCGGGATCCAGGGCGTACAGGGGATCAAAGGCCGTTCGACGGCCGCACCATCTACCTCGGCCTCATCGCCGAGATGCCATCGGAGGAGCCATGAAGCAGTACGAACGATCGTGGATGATGCTTGCCGTCGCGCTGGGCCTCGCCTGTCCAGCGTGCACCGAGGAGGTGGGGGATGACGGACAGACCACCACCGCCGGTGAAGACCAGGAGCTGGTGGTCGAGGTCCCTGCGACCGGCCACGCCTACGTCAAGCTCGACGTCCCGGAGGTCGTGGCTGGCGGAGAGACCTCCACCGACTGGGACCTCGCCCTCTCCGGCTACGACGTCTTCACCAACAGCGGCCCCTCCGGCGCGGGTGACGGCGGCGCCTTCGGCCCCCTCGAACCCGAGGTCTTCGACACCGGCGAGGTCCCCCAGATCCCTTTCATCTCCGCCGACGAGCTGGGGGGCGCCTTCCTCGGCTGGTACTTCTACGACGGCAACACCCACCGCCTGTGGAGCCGCTACCACGTCCACGCCATCAAGGACGGGAGCCGCCTCTGGAAGGTCCAGCTCCTCGGCTACTACGGTGAGATCCAGGGCGCTCCCGCCAGCGCCCTCTACCAGGTCCGCTACGCCGAGGTCCTCGACAGCGGCATCGGCCCCACCGTGTCGCTGAAGGATGTCAACGCCTACGCTGGCGGCGCGGGCGGCCCCGTCGACGCGCCGAGCGAGTGCGTCGACCTCGGCACCGGCACCGTCGTCTCGAAGACCCCGTCCGAGTCCGCCTCCTCCTCCGACTGGCACCTCTGCTTCCGCCGCGAGATGGTGATCGTGAACGGCGAACTCGGCGGCCCCCGCGGCGTGGGCGCCATCGATCTGCAGAGCGCCGAGTCCGACGCGGAGACCCTCGAACAGCTCCAGGCGAAGACCCCCGAGTCCGAGATCGCGCGCTTCGACGCCATCGACTACGCCGACCTCGCCGACCCCGCGCTCCAGTACCGCGGCGACCGCGTCGTCAGCGCCTTCTCCGACCTCTGGCTCGATCGCAGCGGCGCCACCCCCGCTCCCGCCGCGGGCACCTGGGTCGTGCGCGCCGCCGACGGCGAGACCCGCTTCATCGTGCGCATCGACCGCTTCGAAGGCGCCACCGAGGACACCCCCGGCCGCGTCGTCCTGCGCGTCCGCCGCGAGGGGGCCGCGCCGTGACCGCCCTTCAGGTCAAGCCTGCAGCCGCCCCCGACGCCGCGCAGACCCTCCCCACCGGGCCCGATCCTCAGGTCGGGAAGGACCTCCGCGCGCGCTGGGCCGACTACCGCAGCGCCCACCCCCGTGCCTTCACCCGTGATGCTGCGGCGGCCCTCGGCGTCAGCGAAGCCGAGCTCCTCTCCACCGGCTGCGGCGCCGACATCGAGAGCGGCACGGGCGTCGAGCGGCTCGCGGGCGACATGGCCGTCCTCCTCCTGCGCATCCCCTCCCTCGGCGAGGTCAAGACCATCACCCGCAACGAGACCGCCGTGATCGAGCGCAAGGGCCGCTACGAGCGCGTCGAGATCTCGGGCCGCATGGGCCAGGTCGTCGGCGAGGAGATCGACCTCCGCCTCTTCCTCGACCACTGGGCCACCTGCTTCGCCGTCCGCGAAGAAGGACCCCGCGGCATCCGCCGGAGCCTCCAGTTCTTCGACCGCCAGGGCGACTCCATCCACAAGGTCTACCTCGAAGACCCTGACCGCGTTCCCGCCTACGACGCCCTCTGCGCCGCCTACCGCAGCGACGACCAGCGCCCCGGCTTCCAGCCGAGCCCACCCCCACCTCACCCCGAGGAGCAGCCCGATGGCGAGATCGACACCGCTGGCCTGCGCGAAGCCTGGGACGCCCTCACCGACGTGCACGGCTTCTTCGGCCTCCTGCGCCGCTTCGGCGTCACCCGCACCCAGGCCTTGCGCCTCGGCGGCCCCGAGCGCGCCCGCCCTGTCTCCCCCACCATCCTCACCCGCGCCCTCACCTCCGCCGCAGCGGACGCCCTGCCGATCATGATCTTCGTCGGCAGCCGCGGCGCCATCCAGATCCACACCGGCCCCATCGCCCGCGTCGAGACCCTCGGCGCCTGGCTCAACATCCTCGACCCCCGCTTCAACCTCCACGTGCGCACCGAGCGCCTCGCCCAGGCCTGGGTGGTCCGCAAGCCCACCGAGGACGGCCCGGTCACCTCGCTCGAACTCTTCGACGCCGCCGGCGAGACCGTCGCCTACCTCTTCGGCAAGCGCAAACCTGGCCAGCCCGAGTCCACCGCCTGGCGCGACCTCCTCGCCGCCGCGGAGCCCACCCCGTGACGGCCGCCACCCCGCACGTCACCCGCCCCGCGCGCCACGCCTTCGTCGCGCTCGTCTTCGCCCTCCTCCTCCTCGCCTGCCGCGACGGCGCCGCGCCTCCCGAAGGCGCCCCCTCCGCGGCCCGCATCGTCTCCATCGGCGGCCCTGTCACCGAGCTTGTCTTCGCCCTCGGCGCAGGCCCCGACGTCGTCGGCGTCGACACCTCCAGCCTCTACCCCGACGAGGCCACCAAGCTCCCCAAGGTTGGCTACCAGCGCACCATCGCCACCGAGGGCATCCTCGCCCTCCGCCCGACGCTGGTCCTCCTCTCCTCCGAGGCAGGCCCCCCCACCGCCATCGCCCAGATCCAGGCTGCCGGCGTCCCCACCCGCGTCATCCAGGCCGACCCCCAGCTCGACCGCATCCCCGAGCGCATCCGCGCCGTCGCCGACGCCCTCGGCCGCAAGGAAGCAGGTGAGGCCCTCACCCGCACCGTCACCGCCGACCTCGACGCCGCCCGCCGCGACCTCGCCGCGCTCCCCACGCGCCCTCGCGTGCTCCTCATCTACGCGCGCGGCGCCGGCACCCAGCTCGTTGGCGGCGCCGATACCCCGCCCGACGCCCTCATCGCCCTCGCGGGAGGCGTCAACGCCGCCGCCGAGATCTCCGGCTACAAAGCCATGTCCGCCGAGGCCATCGCCGCTGCCGCGCCCGACGTCATCCTCGTCCCCAGCCGCGGCCTCGCCTCCCTCGGCGGCATCGACGGCACCCTCGCCCTCCCCGGCCTCGCCCAGACCCCTGCCGGCAAGGCCCGCCGCGTCGTCACCCTCGACGACCTCCTCCTCCTCGGCCTCGGCCCCCGCACGCCCGCCGCCGCCCGCGAGCTCGCCCAGAAGCTCCGCACGCCATGACCTCGGCGGCCTTCTCTGCCCTTGCCCACGCCGCGCGTCGCCCCGCGGGCAGGCGCACCATCCTCCTCACCCTCGCGGCCCTCCTCGCCTTCGTCACGCTCCTCGCCGCCTCCATCGGCGCCGTCCCCCTCTCCCTCGCCCAGGTCCTCGCCATCGCCCTTCGCCCCCTCGGCCTCGTCCTCCCCGTCCACGTCACCTCCCAGGACGTCGCCGTCTTCTGGGCCATCCGCTTGCCTCGCATCGTCCTCGGCATCCTCGTCGGCGCCTGCCTCGGCGCGAGCGGCGCCGCCATGCAGGGCCTGCTCCGCAACCCCCTCGCGGACCCTGGCCTGATCGGCATCTCCAGCGGTGCCTCCTTCGGCGCCGCCCTCGCCATCCTCCTCGTCGGCGCCGTCGGGACCGGCGTCCCCCTCATCCCCGTCGCCGCCTTCGCCGGCGGTCTCCTCGCCGCCTTCGCCGCCTTCCGCATCGGCCGCGAGGACGGCCACCCGGGCTCCCTCCTCCTCGCCGGCATCGCCATCAACGCCCTCGCCTTCGCGGGCGTTGGCCTCGTCATCGACGCCGCGAACGACGCACAGCTCCGCACCATCACCTTCTGGACCCTCGGCAGCCTCGGCGGCGCCTCCTGGGACACCCTCCGCTGGACGGCCCCCCCGCTCATCGTCAGCGTCTTCCTGCTCCAGCGCCTCGCCCGCCCCTTGAACCTCCTCCTCCTCGGCGACATCGAAGCCCGCCACCTCGGCGTGCGCGTCGACCGCGTCCAGCGCAACGTCATCGCCCTCGCCGCCTTCGGCGTCGGCGCCGCCGTGTCCGTCGCGGGCCTGATCAGCTTCGTCGGCCTCATCGCCCCCCACCTCGTCCGCCTCGTCGTCGGCCCCGACCACCGCGCCGTCCTCCCCGGCTCCGCCCTCGTCGGCGCCATCGTCCTGCTCCTCGCCGACCTCCTCGCCCGCACCGCCATCGCCCCCCGCGAGCTCGCCATCGGCATCCTCACCGCCCTCCTCGGCGCCCCCTTCCTCCTCGCCCTCCTCTGGGGCGGCGCCCGCGCGGGTCGCGTATGATCGAGGCCCGCGCCGTCGGCATCCGCATCGGCCGCGCCGACCTCCTCACCGAGGTCTCCCTGCGCGTCGCCCGCGGCGAAGTCCTCGCCCTCGTCGGCCCCAACGGCGCCGGCAAATCCACGCTCCTACGCGTCCTCTCCGGCGACCTTCCCCCCACCACCGGCGACGTCCTCCTCGCCGAGCGCCCCCTGCGCGCCTTCCCCCCCGAGGACCTCGCCCGCGCCCGCGCCGTCCTCCCCCAGGAAGCCTCCCTCCGCTTCGCCTTCTCCGCCCTCGAGGTCGCGCTCATGGGCCGCGCCCCCCACGCGGCTCGCAGCGAGGGCCCTGACGATCTCCGCATCGCCCGCGAGGCCCTCCGCCGCGTCGGCCTCGGCGCCCACGAGGCCCGCATCTACACCACGCTCTCCGGCGGCGAGCGCCAGCGCGTGCAGCTCGCCCGCGTCCTTGCTCAGCTCCCCCCGACCGACACCGCGGGCCCCCGCTGCCTCCTGCTCGACGAGCCCATCGCCAGCCAGGACCTCGCCCACCAGCACCGCGTCCTCCGCATCGCCCGCGAGGAGGCCGAGCGCGGCGCCGCCGTCATCCTCGTCCTCCACGACCTCGTCCTCGCCGCCCAGTACGCCGACCGCATCGGCGTCCTCTCGCGGGGCCACCTCGTCGCGGAGGGCTCCCCTGCGGACGTCCTCACCCCCGACCTCCTCCGCGACGTCTTCTCCGTCGTCGCCCAGATCCTCAAGGCCCCCACGGCCCCCGGACATCCTCTGGTCTTCGTCGAGACCGACGACATCTGACGCTGCCACATCACGGCATCACCACCTCGAACCCCACGACACCACGGCGCCCCCGCGCGCCCGACAGAGGCACAGAAGGAACGATCATGAGGGAATTGCGGTTCGGAGCGGCATCGCTCCTCCTTGGACTGATGACGACCACGGCTTCCTGCGGCGACGACAGCACCCCGGGCAACACCGGCCTGGGCACGTCGAGCACGGGCGGCAACGGCCCTGGCGTGGGCGGGAGCGGTGGCAGCGGCGCAGCCGGCGTCGGCGGTGCCGGTGCCGGTGCCGGCGTTGGTGGCAGCGGCGCAGGCGGCGCAGGCGTTGGCGGTAGCGGTGTCGGCGGCGATGGGGTTGGCGGTGCCGGAGTCGGTGGCGCAGGCGTCGGCGGCGCGGGCGTTGGTGGCAGCGGCGTCGGTGGCGCAGGTGTCGGCGGCGCAGGCGTTGGCGGCAGCGGCGTTGGCGGCAGCGGCGTTGGCGGCAGCGGCGTTGGCGGTGCGGGAGGGGATGGTGTCGGTGGGACTGGCGGCGGCGGCGTGGGGTGCATCGCGCCGCTCGCCGAGTGCGACGCCGATCCCGTCACCGTCTGCGAGACGGACACCTCGAACAACCCCGAACACTGCGGCGCTTGCGGCCACTCGTGCCTCGGCGGCGCCTGCGTCGCGGGCACCTGTCAGCCCATCGTGCTCGCCACACAGCAGAGCAACCCCTGGACCATCGCCCTCGACGACACCCACGTCTACTGGACCAACGCGGGCGTCGCGTCTTCCCCGAGCGGCAGCGTCGCGCGCATCCCCAAGATGGGCGGCGACGTCCAGGTGCTCGCCGCGGGCCAGACCTACCCCTTCATCGGCATCGCCGTCGCGGGTGGCTGGGTCTACTGGACCAACTACAGCGGCGGCACCGTCCGCCGCGTGCCCGTCGCCGGCGGCGCCGAGGAGACCCTCGCCAGCGGACCGATGAACCCCAAGGGGATCACCGTCACGGACACCCACGTCTACTGGGCCAACAACGACGGCACCATCATGCGCCATCCGGTCACCGGCCCCTTGCAGCAGTTCGAGGTCGCGTTCTCCGCGCCGGGCACCAAGCCGTACGGCGTCGCCCTGGGCAACGGGGGCCTCTTCTGGGCCGTCGCCTCCGCCGACGTCGGCGTCATCGAGTACCTCCCCCTCGGCGGCGGCCCTCCCTCGCGGATCGCCGAGCTGCAGGACCTCCCCCTCTACGTCGCCACCCAGGGCGATCACGTCTACTGGGTCAACACCGGCGCTGGCCCCAGCATCGTCCGCGCCCCCATGGCAGGCGGCCCCACCGAGGTCCTCGCCACCTCCGCCTCCGCCGGCGCGTACGGCCTCGCCGTCGCTGGTCCCGACGTGTACTTCACCAACCACCAGCAGGGCACCATCACCCGCACCTCCTCGTCCCCGCCCGCCGCGGAGCAGGTGATCCTCACCGGCCAGGGCAAGCCCCGCCTCATCGCTGCCGACGACCTCGCGATCTACTGGGTCAACCAGACCTCCGGCACCGTCATGAAGCTCGCGCGCTGACCGGCACGCTCCCACCCGCGCACCCGCGCCCGGGCTGAAGCCCCGCCCCATCTTCACCGAGGGCAAGATCGTGACGGGTGCATCCGCGCCCCGATTGGTGCACTGAGGAGGCAGCCGCGGCGCGACCGCGGCCTTTCACCACGACCTACCACGGAGGATCGCTTCCATGATCAAAGCACCCGAGCCCGGCCTCTACCGCACCACCGCCGCCTACCCCGGACAGGAGGAGGCCATCCCCGCCAACGTCCTCGTCTACGTCGGCGCCCGTGACAACGGCACCCCGTTCGTGGTGCGGCCCGGCCAGAACAGGCGCAACCGCTGGTTCTGGGGAGAGCCGGTCATCGTCCTGCGCTCCATGAGCTGGACCGAGACGCTGAAGCGCCTCCCCGCGCAGGGCTTCTACTCGCTACCCGAGGACCTCACCATCAGCGGCGGCGGCCGCTGGCTCAAGAACGCCATCGTCCAGCTCGGGTACAACGGCGAGGGCCGCGGGATCCTCTTCGTCGCCGAGGACCATGACAAGGAGACGCGCAACGTCCTCGTCTTCAGCGACAAGGGCATGCTCATCGACGACAAGCTGCTCGCGCGTCTCACCTGGGCCCCCATCCTGCCCGTGCGCGGCGACGACGCCACAGGGTGATGCGCGGAGGACGCGGAGGACGCGGAGGACGCGGGGGATTCCGAGGACGCCGGAGACACGTCATCATGCGTTCAAGGGCGCAAGCGATGAGCGCACCTGATATTTGATTGCAATTGCCTTTCGCGATGGTACGTCGGCTCGACGCGATGCGAGGCGGCGATAGCCTCGCGCCACCTTCCGAGGAGACTCCCCATGAACGTTCGCTTCGCGATGATCCTCCTGAGTTCTCTGGCCCTCGTCGCCTGCGGCGGTGACGACGATGGCGACGACGGCAGCAGCGGCACCAACCAGACCACGGGCAGCAGCAGCACCAGCAGCAGCACCGACGATCACGCGGTCGACGACCACGTCTGCGAGCACCTCGAAGAGGGCCCCTTCGAGGACATCACCGCCACGGAGACCGCGACCGGCGCGCCCGAGCTCGCGGAGACCCACGTGGCCTACAAGATCACCCTGCCGGACAACGGCGTCGGCGGCTTCCAGGGCGTGGTGACCTACCGGGTCGCGCAAGCGGCGGACCTCGCGTTCATCGCGACCGCCGACATCGCCGTCACGGTGCAGGACGGCGCCGGCGACCTCCTCTCGGCCGAGGACACCTGCCGCGGTAGCTCCTGCTCCGAGACCTGCTCGCTCATGCAGAGCAAGCAGGTCTTCCCGATGGATGGCGCCATCTACACCCTCACCATCGGCCCCACCTCGATGGACAGCGTGATCATCCTCGTCGAGGAAGCCGCGCACGAGCACTGAGCGCGTCCCACCTCTGCGCCCACCTACCCCCCTCGGGGCAGATCCTCTCTCTCCGCCCTGAGCCCATCTCACCCGCGACGATCCTCCGTTCCCGCTGAAACGTCTGACCTTTGCTGCTTGGGTGACCATAGACACACCTGCCGAGGCACACCTGGGCAGCCCAGGTGACCATCGCGGCATGTTCGGAGAGCACCTCGGCAGCCCAGGCGTGTCTCGGCAGGTGTGCGGAGGCATGCCTGGGCAGCCCAGGTGACCATCGCCGCGTGTTCGGAGGGCACCTCGGCAGCCCAGGCGGGCCTCGGCAGGTGTGCGGAGGCATGTCTGGGCAACCCAGGTGACCATCGCCGCGTGTTCGGAGGGCACCTCGGCAGCCCAGGCGGGCCTCGGCAGGTGTGCGGAGGCATGCCTGGGCTGCCGAGGTGATCGGAGTGCGCGCCATCCCCTGGTGCGGACGACGCTGGCGCCGGAGCTACGGCGTGTCGGAGAGGTCGCCGAGGTTGCGGGTCGCCTCGTCGATGCCCGCCACGGCGAGTGAGGAGGGGACCACCTGCAGGGGCCAGATGCCGACGGGGTCGAGGGCGCCGTCGAGGGACAGCGCGTGGATCTCGCGGCGGGCTGGATCGGAGACGTAGGCGCGCGCGGGGGCCTGGGCGAGGCGGGGGCGCACGGCGTCGGCGCAGGAGAAGGGCGCCACCACGGCCTGCTCGGCGAGGAGCGCGCCGTCGTCGGCGTCGAGGAGGCGGACCACGCCGTCGGGGGAGAGCACCGTCAGCGTCTCGCCGTGGGCGGGGTCGAGCGCGAGGTCGCAAGCCTCGGCGGGGAGCGTGAGCGCGGACCGGGTGTGCGGTGAGGAGAGGGGATCGCCGGTGAAGTCGTGGCGGTCGACGCTGGTGCCCCCGGCGTAGGCGAGGACCAGCGCCCGCGCGACGTGGCCGGTGAGCGCGAGGGGCCGCGGAGCACCGGCTTCGTGGAAGAAGGTGCGCGTGGTCTCGTGGCTCGCGGGGGGCTCCACCCTCACCAGCTCCTCGCTGCAAGCGACGGCGACGCTTCCGCCAGCGCGGGCCACGGGCGGGGTGGGGCAGTCGCGCGCGAGTTCGACGTAGGCGTCGTCGCCGGAGCGCGCCATGAGGCCGGTGTCGCCTGCCACCAGCAGGTCGTCGCCGAGCGGGATCGCCGTGTCGATGCGGGCCGTCATGGGGATCTCCCAGGCCTCGGGGGGCGTCGGCGGCTCGGCGAGCAACGCTTGCTCGTCGAAGCTCAGGGCCAGCGGCGAGCGCACGTTCAGCTCGCCGGGGAAGAGGACCGAGAAGCGGTGCGCGTAGGCCATCGCCCGCGGCACGCCGGTGCCGGTGAGGGCGTAGTCGAGGAGGCGGGGAGGGAACTTGTAGACGTGGATGTGGGCCGCGTCGGAGTCGGTCGCGCCCTCGGAGTGGTCGAGCAGCGAGATGCCGGGGTAGATCACGTCCGCGCCGCCGAGGTGAGTGGCGAGCACGTGCTCGCCGGAGCCGGAGACGACGAGATCCAGTGCGGGTACTGCGAGGGGGAGCGTGCCGACGCTCTCGCCGAACTCGATGTCGATCACCTCGATCTGAGGAGCGTCGGCGTCGGCCACGACGAGGCGGGTCCGGCGCCACGCAGGGTGGATGGGCGGTGTCGGCGCGGCGGGGTCGCCGTCGTCGCCGCCGTCGCAGGCCGCAGCGCCCGACGCGCAGAGGAGCAGGGAGAGCCAGAGGCCGAGGCGCGTCGGGGGGCGCAATGTCACTTCCTCTCTGCGACGACCCTGGCGTACGCCTCGGTCGAGGGGCCCAGGAGGATCTCGATCGCCTCCTGATCGACGAGGTCGACGAGGTCCACGCGACGCATGGCGTCGCAGCCGGTGGGCACGAAGGTGTGGGCGATGCAGAGGTCCTCCCCGGCGGCGTCGTGGTACGCGGCGGGGACGTCGGACAGGTAATAGAAGACGTGGGTCGACGTCTCCCGCGCGGTGAGGGTGAGGGTGCCGCCGAAGGCACCGGCGCCGTCGTCGTCGAGGGCCACGGTGTAGAGCATGTGCAGGTTGGCGAGGTCGTCGCCGGAGGGGAGAGCGCCATACGGACCCTCCTCGACGTGACCGCACGCGTGCGCGATCTCCTGCTCCCCGACCTCGTAGTCTCTCCCCTCGATCTGGCAGCCGACCGCGGGCGCCTCACCGCCGTCGCCGCCGTCGCCGCCGTCGCCGCACCCGGCCGCCGCGAGGAGGACCAGGAATCCCGTCATCGAGAGCCGGAACCAGGGGGGTCGTGAGGCCCGCATCGGTGCGCGTAGCGCTTGTGCTCCAAACACAACCGTGGAATATCTCAACTCAGTAAGCACATGCAACTCCGTTGCATATTGAGACCGGGCGCGGGGGCGTTCCTGACGCTCTTCGCACTGGCGCCTGCCCCAGCCCTCGCCCAGCCGCAGCAAGCGTCCACGCCGCCTGCCGCCGACGCGGAAGGCGCGCCCGTGAACGGGGCTCCCGCGGAGGGGACTCCCGCCGATGCGGCGGCTGCCGAAGGGGCGGCTCTGGAGGGGGATCCCGCGGACGGAGTTCCCGCCGATGGGGGAGAAGCGGTTCCGGCGGCGGGAGGGGAGCCGCCTGCGTCGGGGCCGCTGCAGGTGATGGTGAGCGGCTCGCGCCGTGGGCCTGCGCCGCGCGCGGGGAGCGACTACCAGATCGTGGTCGGTCAGCTCATCGACGTGCCGCGCACCTCGGCAGAGCGCCTGCTCACGCTCGCGCCTGGCCTGTTCCTCGCGAACCACGGCGGGGAGGGGCACCCGTCGGCGGTGTTCCTGCGCGGGTTCGACGCCGGCGAGGGGCAGGACATCGAGTTCTCGCTGCAGGGGATCCCGCTGAACGAGCCGTCGAACCCGCACGGGCACGGGTTCGCGGACACGAACTTCCTCATCAGCCGGCTGGTGGACAGGCTGCGGGTGGTGGAGGGGCCGTTCGACGTGCGGCAAGGGGACTTCGCGGTGGCGGGATCGGCGGAGTACACGCTGGGGCTGCAGGAACGAGGGGTCACGGCGCGGGCGGGGTACGGGACGTTCGGGCGCACGGAGCTTCTGGCGCTGTGGGGGCCGCGGGGGTTCGGGGCCGACACCTTCGTGGGGGTGGAGTGGGTGCGCGGGGACGGGTGGGGGAAGAACCGGGCGCACCAGGCGGCGCGCGCGCTCGCGCAGATCGGGTGGGCGCTCGACGAGGACACCAGGCTGCGGGTGCTGGCGACGAGCTACGCGACCCGGTACGACACGGCGGGGGTGATCCGGCTCGACGATCTGGTGACACGTCAGGTGCCCGGGTGCGGGGAGGACTTCGACGACCAGTTCTTCTGCACGTACGATCCCAACCAGGGGGGGTCGGTGCAGCGCCACGGGCTGAGCGCGCAGCTCGAGAAGAAGGGGGACGAGAGCGCGCTCGATGCGCAGGTCTTCGCCACGGTGAAGAACCTGCGCAGCCGCGAGAACTTTACGGGCTACGAGCTCGACGTGACCACCGACGGCGCGGCGCAGCGGGGGGACGGGACGGAGCAGGTCTACGACGCGGTGACCGTGGGCTCGCGCGGGAGCTACACGCGGTACGTGGACTGGCTGGAGCGCCGCCACGAGGTGGAGCTCGGGTACTTCTTCCGGCACGACAGCGCCGACGCGATGCTGCGGCGGCTGCGCCGCGCAGACGGGGTGCCCTACGCCCGGGACTTCGACAACGGGCTGAGGATCACGAACGCGGCGGCGTATGCGTCGATCCACGCGAGGCCGCTGCGGTGGCTGACGCTGCGGGCCGGGCTGCGGCTCGACTCGTTCATGTTCGGGGTGGAGGACCGCAAGCAACCCGAGGTGGACCGGGTGGGGACGCGGGAGCCGTCGACGCGGAGCGAGGCGTTCGGGGTGGCGGTGCAGCCGCGGGGGGTGGTGACGGTGATCGTGGCCCCCTGGCTGTCGTGGATGACGTCGCTGGGGCTCGGGACGCGGTCGAGCGACGCGCAGGCGCTGTCGGACGGGGAGTCGGCGCCGTTCGCGCGGGTGGTCGCGGCGGAGACGGCGCTCGTGTCGCGGACGCTGGGCGGGCCGCTGTCGGCAGAGGCGCGGCTGTCGGGGTTCGCGACGCGGGTCTCGAACGATCTGGTCTTCGACGAGCAGCGGGGGCGCAACACGCCGATCGGGGCGTCGAGCAGGTTCGGCGCGACCGTGTGGGGGCGCATCGCGCACCCGGGGATCGGGTTCGACGTGGCGTCGAGCCTGACGTGGGCGGAGGCGTACCTGCCGCCGGGCGACGCGAGCCCCTTCGATCTCGCGGCGGGGTCGCGGCTCCCGTACGTGCCGCGGTTCGTGTTCCGGCTCGACGCCTCGGAGCGGTATCCCTTCACGGTGCGGGGGCAGCAGTTCCGGGCGTCGGCGGCGGTGGGGCTCCAGTTCGTGGATCGGCGGCCGCTGCCGTTCGAGCAGCTCGGGGCCGCGTACGGGACCATCGACGCGGCGGCGCGGCTCCGGTGGCGGTGGTTCGAGGTCGGCGCGGAGATGACCAACCTGTTCGACCGGCGGAACCGCGAGGTGGAGCTGAACTACCCGAGCAACTTCGCCGACCCGGAGGCGCCCGCCTCGCAGCTCCCGGCGCGGCACGTGATCGCGGGTGCGCCCTTCCAGATCCTGGGCACACTCACGGCCTACCTGGATCAGGAGGAGCCAGAGTCATGAGCCTGTGGCGTCGTGCTGGGTGCGCCGTGATGCTCGCCTGGGTGTCGGCGGGGTGCGCGCCGGACACGGGGGGCCAGATGATCGGGATGGCGATCGCCGTGCACGCCGAGGGAGAGGCCGGGGAGCCGCTCGGGCACTTCACCACGGCGACGGGCTGGGAGGTGACGCTCGACGAGGCGTTCGCGGCGGTGGGGCCGGTGTTCGTCTACGAGAACGCCCCGGTGTACGCGCGGCGCGACGAGCGCTTCCTGCCGCTGCGGTGGCTCGTGCCGGAGGCGCACGCGCACCCGGGGGACAGCCACTACGACGGAGGCGTGGCCAAGGGCGAGTGGCTGGGGCAGACGCTGCTCGACCTGCTGGACCCGGCGTCGTTTCCGACGTTCGAGGGGCCGGGCATCGCGGGGGCGGCGCGCTCCCTCACGGTGCACCTCGACCCGCCGCGCGCGAGCTTGCCGGATCGGGAGCGGCTGCACGGCTACCAGCTCTACGTGAGCGGCGTCGCCGAGCGCGAGGGGACGCGCATCCCGTTCGCGGGAGGGCTGGATCTGCCGGCCGAGGGCGATCAGCGGAAGGTGCAGGGGGTGCCGCTCGACGGGGTGATCGACGAGGGGGCGACGGTGGTGGTCGCGGTGCACCCGTCGTCGTGGTTGCGGGAGGCGAATTTCGAGGTGCTGCTCGACGGCGAGCCCGACGCGGAGGGGCGCTATCCCATCGCGCCGGGGAGCCAGATCGAGCGGGCCTGGTACATCGGGGCGCGGAGCCTTGCGCCCGCGGGCGCGCCAGGGTCGGCGTTCACCGCGCGGCTCGTCGAGGGTGGAGAGGGAGAGCGCTGATGGCGACGGAGAATGCGAGCGGGGCCGGCGTGCAGTCGCGGGGGCGACGGGTGGCAAGCGCGGGTGCGCGGGGGCTCGCGGGCGTGGGGATGCTGCTCCTCGCCTGCGGGGCTGCGGCGTGCGGCGGGGAGGAGGACGGCGGGACGGGGAGCCTGCGCGTGCGGGTGAGCGGGGAGGGGGCGGCGCGCGACGGGTATCCGTACGTGGAGCAGGGCGTGGAGATCCGGTTCGGGGATGGCTGGTCGATCGCGTTCCGGAAGTACCTGGTGTCGTTCGGCGACATCGAGGTGGCCGGGCTCGATGGCGAGGTGGGGAGCGCCTCGGGGGCGCGCTACGTGGCGGACCTGCACACGGGCGACCCGACGGCGGAGGAGATCGAGGGGCTCGCGGCGCGCCGCTGGGACAGCGTGAGCTTCAGCGTGGTCGAGGCGGGGGAGGAGAGCGTCGCGCTGGAGGGGGTGTCGGGTGAGGATCTTTCGCTGATGAAGGCGGGCGGCTTCACGTTCTACATCGACGGAGAGGCGACGCACGCCGAGCGGGGGCGCTTCGATTTCACGTGGGGGATCGTCAACCCCACCCGCAACCGGAACTGCACCAACGGCCTCGATGGGACCGACGGGGTCATCGTGAGGCCCAGCGCGACGACGGAGGCGGAGCTCACGTTCCACGTCGACCACCTGTTCTGGGACACGCTCGGCGCGGAGCAGTCGCAGCTCCGGTTCGATCCGATGTGGGGGGCGAACAAGGACGGGGACACCACCATCACCTTCCAGGAGCTGGCGGGGCAGCGGCTCGCCGACCTGACCGATCCGGAGGGGGAGCCGCTGCGCGACGAGGCAGGGCAGGCGCTCGTGTACAACCCGGGATCGATCCCGCTGCCCGACAAGAACCTGCAGGAGTTCGTGCGGGTTTCGGCGGCCTCGCAGGCGCACCTGAACGGGCTCGGGCTCTGCTCGGTGCAGGCGCTGAAGCGCTGAAGGAAGCGCGGACGCACTGGCAGCGGGTGGGGTGCGGCGGGACCAGGCACCGCAGGGTTACCGCCGGGCTGCTTCCGGAGCTGCCGGAGCGCCCGCGCCGCGTACCTCGTGACGCATTGCTCCGTCGACGTGGAGGAGGACGGGCACGGGTTCTCCTTGACCGCTTGCCACGACGGATGCGACCCTCCGCTCGCGCCGCCATGCGAATTCTTCTCTGCGAGGATCAAGACGCCATCCGGCGCATGATCGAGGCGCTGGTGGGAGCCAGCGGCCACGAGGTCACGGGCGTCCGGACCGGGGCCGAGGCCATCGAGCTCGCCTTGAAGGAGCCTTACGACGTGGTGCTCCTCGATCTGATGCTGCCCGGCACCATGGATGGCTTCGAGGTGTGCACCCGGTTGCGGAGTGATCCGGTCACCAAGGGTCTGCCGATCGTCATCATCAGTGCCCTCGACGACAAGGAGTCGCGGGAGCGCGCGACGCTCGCGGGGGCGACGGCCTACCATGCGAAGCCGTTCCGGCCGCTGGAACTGCTGGAGTACATCGGCAGCTTGAAGCCAGCGCAGCGTCCGGCGGGCTGAAGACGCGGGACGTCGAGGTCCCGACGTGGGGACGCGGGGGAGCATGCTGTCCCGTGGGTTGACCGCGCCCGAGGTCCGGGGCTACACCGCGGGCCCATGCAGATCGGGATGCGCGGACGCTTCGCCAGGACCCTCGTGATGGTCTCCCTGCTCGGGCTCGTGGCCGGGTGCGAGGAGGAGAACAAGAAGGAGAGCGTGTCGGTGAGCGACGCCGGGGCGGAAGATGCCTCGCTGGCGCCGAACGCCGGGCGCCTGGGGGCAGCGCTGGCCTCGGCTGTCGCCGTGGGTGGGCCTCCGCCGACGCCGAAGGCGGGAGATGGGCCGCCGGAGAACGGGGTCTTCGCGCCGGGCGCGGGGGAAGCCGCGCTCCCCAAGGCGATGAACTACAAGACGGAGATGCTCACCGACGGCAGCGAGCCGCGGGTGCTGCTCACGTCCAAGCCTGACGGCAAGGAGCAGAAGACCTCCGTCCTGCTCAGCGTGCGCACGGGCGGGCCCCAGGGGCTGCCGACCATCGATTTCGGGATGTCGTTCAAGATCGAGAAGGCGAAGGGGGACAAGCCGAAGAAGGACGCAGCAGGCGCGGAGGCGGCGCCGGCGCCGGCGCCGGTGGGGAGCGCGGTAATCGCCAAGGTGACGTCGGCGGTGCCGGCGTCGATGAGCCCGGGGGGGCTGCCGAAAGAGCTGATCGAGGAGTTCGGCAAGCTCAAGGGCAGCGAGATCCGCTACCAGCTCTCGCCGACCAACGCGTTCAGCGGGCTCACGATCCAGATGGCGAAGGGGGTGGATGCTGGGCTCGCACCGATCCTCGATGCGCTTGCCGAGACGGTCGCGCTGCTCACGCCGCCGCTGCCGGAGAAGCCGGTGGGTGTGGGGGCGACGTGGATGGTGGCCGATCGGTTCGTCTGGACGGGGGCGAAGATCCCCGTGCTCCGTTACCGGGTCTTCAAGGTCGAGAAGATCGAGGCGAATGGCACGGTGTCCTTCAGCGTGGACTCCCGTCAGTACGCGGAGGAAGGGACGGTGAAGCTCACCATGGGTCCGGGGCAGGAGGTCAGCACGCCCCTCGACGCCTTCGAGTCTGCGGGCAAGGGGACCATCGTCTGGGATGCTGCGGGGCTCGTGCCGCGTGAAGGGGAGATCCGGCAGAAGCTGGTCGCGCAGGTCGTACCCCCGGGCGCTCCGCCGGGGAATCAGCAGCGGGCCGTCTTGCAGTCCGAGCTCGTCGGTCGCTTCCAGGCGCCCACGGCTGCCGCGGCGCCCTGAAAGCTCATGGCGGGGCCTCGCGCTCCCGCCGCGCTCACCACACCTGACAGGGCGTGCGCTGCCGCGTGACGCTTGCTCTGCACGCTGCATGGACTGCGTGCCGCGTGTCGTGGCTGCATGCCTTGGCCCAGTGCTGCATGCACCCTCGTCTCCGGCGGCGCTCCGGCTGGGCAGTCGCTGCGCGCGGGGGAGACAGCGGCTGGTGGCCGCGTCCGTGCATCACGTCGGGGCAGGGGGAGCGAAGCCGTGGGCAGGGGGACAGGAGCAGGCATGGGGCCTCCATCCCGCCCAACGGTCGCAGCAAGGCCACATGATGAACGACTGCGATGGAACCGTGCGATCCAACCTCGACCGGTATCTGCAGGAGCCTGGTGTCTCGGAGGGGCAGCGGAGCCGGCTCCGCCTCTTCCAGTCGATGGAGACCAACGTCTGCACCAAGGTGGAGCGCTTCTGCACGGACAACGGCGTAGAGGTCACGGATCTCGCGGTGCTGATCGTGGCTCCGGAGGCCCACGTGCTTTTCCAGGATGCGCTGAAGACGAACCCGGGTCGGGTTGCCGGGAGAGGCGGAGAAGGCTCCGTGCACCTCTCGGCGCTGCCTTCGGCGAGCGTGATCCTGGGGCACAGGACGCGGCTGCACGCCTTCCTGCGCGCGGCGTTGCCCACGGATGACGCCGAGGTGCAGGACCCTTACCGGGACCTGCTCGTACCCTCGCCGATGCGGTGCGTGAGGATCCTCATCATCGACAGCGACTCGATCACCATCATGAGCTACGGCACCTTCGTGACGGTGCAGATGGACCTCGCGTCGATGCCCGATGCCTAGCTCACACCCGTTTCCCTAGCCGCCTTCGTCCCGCACTTGCTGCACGGACCTCGTGCGGAGGCGCAGGGGGTAGCGACCATCGGGAGCGTAGGGACCTTGGGTCCCTGCTCCAGGGTACGCAGTACCGTAGGGACCTTGGGTCCCTGCTCCAGGGTACGCAGTACCGTAGTACTTAAAGGCGGCCTTTGGGGGTTTTCCAGCGGGGTTGCAAGTGCACGCGCACGATGTCGGCCATGAGGCCGATGTGGGCGCAGTGGTCGGGCTTGTCGTCGCCGGTGTAGCCGCGGACGTGGAGATCGTTGCGATCGAAGCGCTGGATCATGTCGAGACCGAGCACGTCCTCGCGCTTCGACTTCTTCAGCTTGCCGGAGATGCGCTTCACCAGGAACTCGGCGACCTCGGTGGTCGAGGCGTACCCGGGGGGGATGATCGACGAGTGGCTGAGGAACATGAACTTCTTGCCCTTGGCGGCGCTGCGCGCGAACTCCACGAAGGGCTCGATTTGAAGCGACTTCAGCGCCTTGGTTTGCTCGTCGGCGTAGCCGGCGTGGAGGGAGTCGAGGAGCACCAAGGCGTCCACCTTCTTTCCTGAGGGCTGGCGCAGGATCTGCTCGATGGCCCCGTAGCCGGCGCTCCACGCGGAGAGTGCGAGCTTGCGGATGTGGGCGTTCTTCTTCCCGGTCTTGCTGGCCATCCCGGCCTCGATGCTGGCCAGCAGGCGCTCGAAGGTACCGGGGGAGGCGAAGGCGTTCGCGTAGGCGCCGGAGCCGATCCCGAGATCGATGCCGACGAGCACCATCCCGGTCGGGGTCTTCACGAACTCCTTCCGCACGGCCTCGTGCCCGTGGAAGTGGATGATCACGTCGAACGCCCCGCTCTTGGTGATCCCGCCCTTGTGGGGAGAGATCATCTGGCCCATCGAGGGAGCGCGGGACCAGTGATCGTGCACGCCCCAGCCAGGGTCGGGGGTCATGCAGGGGTTGATGCCGCCCCGGCGCTGCTTGGCGGGGGTGGCGCGGCTGCTCGTCTTGCGGGGCCTGGCTTCCGCGTCGGTGGCGGCGCTCTCCTCGCTTCCGCGGGGCTCGGCGAGGGGCAGGGGCTCCGGCTCTGCGTTGGCGACCTGTGCAGAGAGGGAAGCGGCGATGTCCTTGGAGGGCTCGGCGTCCTGGGCCGTGGCGGGGTGGGTCCCGAGGATGCCGAGGAGGGAGAGCCACGCGGCTGCGCGCAGCAGCCGGGGCGTTCGCCTGGGGGTCGGCTGGAGCGGGCCGGTCTTCGGGGCTTCCGTCCTGACCTGGGTCGAGGCTTCTCCCATGGGCCAACTCCTTTCCATGATCCGGGCTCGGGGTCGAGTTTATGTCCGTCGGGGCGTTCCCGGGGTCACCGCGAACCACGGGCGGGCGGGACGGTGAGCAGGGAGGGGGGGAGTTTCCTCCGGAGTGGTACGCGAATGCACCCCCGGCGTTGGTGTGGGGACGCGTGAGTGCCGCGTCACAGGCGCGGGCGTGTCACATCGGGTAGCCGGCGTTGGCGGCGGCCTGGGCGTGGAGGGCGGCGCGCTGGGCCTCGGCGGAGGCGAGAATGCGCTCCTCGGCCTGGGAGGCGAGCTTCTCGACGGCGGAGGCGGCCTCTTCGGGGCTGAGGGAGCGCAGGTACTCGATGAACTTGCCTTCGAGGCCGGGGTGCACGTCGCTCATCACCAGCACGATGGGGATGGCGGGCTTCTCGATCTCGGACAGCTCGGCGGCGCGGGCGCGCCATTTGCGGGCGCCCATGCCGATGCGGATGGCCCACTGGATGGCGAGACCGATGAGGAGCCCGGCCATCACGCCGGCCACGAAGAGATCGGCGTCGGCGGGCTTGAGCAGGGCGGCGAGGAGGCCGCCCACGGCCGAGCCGATGACCAGGCCTGGCTCACCGCCGTTGTGCGCGGCGGCGGCCTTGAGGATGGCGGCGGTCTGCGCCCCGGGGCTGCCGGTGCGGGCGGCGTCGCGCAGGGGCACCAGCGTCCCGAGGCGGCGCATCGAGGCGACGCGCACGCTCAGGTAGCTCACGAGGAGTGCGATCACCGTGAGGCCCACGCCGAGGCTCACGGCGGTGCGGCGGTTGAGGAGGCCTTCGGGGAGCGGCTCGCGGACGACGGCGGTGGCGGCGCGGGCCTTGTCTCGCTCGCTGTCCGTCTTGGTGCGGGCCTCCACCTCCTGGGTCACCTTGACGAGCGGCTGGAGCGCGTCGGGCTGGAGCAGCGGCTTCACCGTCTCGTAGAGCTGGCGCGCCGCCTTGTCCTCGGCGGTCTTGTCACCGGCGGAGGGCGCCTGCAGGGCCTCGACGTCGGTGAAGGTCTTCCAGATGGGGTCGAGATCGGGCCGGGGGGCGCCGAGGCCGGCGAGGGTGTGCTCGCGGCAGGCGGTGACGGCGCGGGCTTGCTTGTGGAGCTGCTCGGCTGTGCCGCTCCAGGGCGCGAGGGGAGGCGCAGGAGGCGCGCGGCGGTTGGGCTGGCGGCGCACCCGCGGGTCCTCGGGCGGCGGGAGCGGGACGCCCATCTTCATCTGGTCGGCGAACTTGCCGAAGTACTTCACCGCGTCCGCGCTCTGGGTCGCGGCGGTGACGCACCTCGTGGCGGTGCCCACGCGCGCCTCGGACTCCTGCGCTTGCCGCCTGGCGCTCGGATCGGGGACGAGACGCCCCTCGACCCTGACCAGCCGGAACACGGCCAGCGCGATGCAGATCACGAGGATGGCGGACGCGATGAACGTGGCCCGTACTTCTTCCCGCCGGGTGTACTCGTTCATCGTTTCTCCAGGCGGCTTACGACCTGTCGCGCGCTCTGCTCCCGACGCATCGGGTTCCACCGTTAAACCAGTTGCCTGCCCATTTCCATACCCCCTCGGAAGTTGGTCGACCTCGGGGGAGGTCGTGTAAGGGTGGCGGCGTGGCCACCGCAGCACCTCGTGGGACCCTGGGCATGGTCGGCGGGGACCTCGCCCGCGCAGAAGTGGCCGGGGAATGGGGGGGCGGCGCCCGTGCGGCAGGCGCATCCCGGGGGGCCGGGGTGGCGCTGACGGCCGGGGGAAAGGC
>NZ_ASRX01000073.1 GCF_000601485.1 Chondromyces apiculatus DSM 436 | reverse complement strand
GGGGCCAGGCAGGGGGGGGCCAGGCAGGGGGGGGCCAGGGAGGAGGACGAGGCCGCAGGCGAGGAACCGGAGGGGTCGTGGGGGACGGGGCTCGCGGCGCTGATGCGGGCCACGAAGCCGGCGCGGGGGGCGCTGTGGGGGGTCGCGCGGCTCTGCGTGGAGGGTGGGCCGCTCAGGCAGATCTGGCCGGCGCTGCGGTCGCTCGCGCGGAGGTGGCTGATCTTGCCGGGAGGCGAGGCGATGCTGGAGGCGGTGAATACCGCGCTCGCGCCGCTCTGCACGGACCCGAAGGTGGGGACGCTGCTGGGAGAGGCGGCGCTCGACCAGGTGGTGCGGACGCTGCACGCGGCGCGCATGCCCAGGGGTCGCTGCGGGGACGCGGCGGTGTTCGTGGGGACGCCGCGGCAGGCCCGGGGGCTGAGCTTCGCGGCGACCCGCGTGCTCGGCCTCGCCGAGGGGGTGCTGCCCGCAGCCCCCGAGGAGGACCCGGTGCTCCCGGGGCGCGCCTATGCCGTGGACCGGCCGCTGCTGGACTTGCACGAGATCGACCGGGCCGTGCGCGATACGCGGCGAACGCTGGTGCTCTCCGCGGCGCGGCTGGGGGTGGACGGGGCGGCGCGGATGCCCTCCCCGGTGCTCCTGGAGGTGGCCGCAGCGCTCGGGAGGGAGATCGCCGTGCACGGGGGAGGCGCGGGAGGCGGGGGAGGCGCGAGAGGCGCGAGAGGGGGGGGAGACGGGCACGCGGCGGTCGGGGCAAGCGGGGGAGGCGCGCCTGGGGCGGAGGGGGCCGAGGTGGCTGCCGAGAAGGTCCTGGCGCTGCTGGCCGAGGGAGGGTGGGAGGGAGAGATCGCGCCCGATGCGCCGGACCTCCCCTTGCCAGGGTTGCCCGGGCAGCGGGCGATCACGGTGGCCGAGCTGCTGGATCTCCTCGGGTGCCCGCAGCGGTTTCTGCTGAGCGGGGTGCTGGGCTTCACGCCGAAGGGAGCCATGCCGCGGGGGCGGCACCTGAGGACCGTGGCGCACGGCAAGCTCCTGCGGCGGACGCTCGAAGCGTTCTACCTGGAGCACGGTGAGGCGTTCGGGGGGCGCGCGCGCCCCCTGCCCACCTGGGAGACGTTGCTCGATGGGGTGGTGCGGGAGGTGTACACGGAGCACCTCGCGATGACGCCCAGGGTGGGGATGGCCATGCGCGAGCAGCAGCGCGAGCGGCTCCGGAGAGACGCGCGGCTGTTCCTGGCGCAGGACTGGTGCGGGGGGAGGCCGCGCCAGTTCCTGGAGGTGGAGGAGCCCTTCGAGGTGGCGCTGCCGGCAGGGACGTCGCCGCTCCGGGTGGCGGGGACGACGTTCCGGATGGATGTGGACCGCCGGCATCTCCTCGTGCGCGATCTGCAACCAGGGCGCTGCCCGCCGCGGGGCGCGGAGGCGCCGCTCCCCGAGCACGACCTGCCGGTGGCAATGGCAGGCCTGGCCGCAAAGCACCGGGCAGCGTCGCTCGGGCTCACGGTGGCGGCGGCGACGTCGTACGCCGGGGTGCAGGTCCCCTCGGAGCGGCCCTACCTCGACGATTTCGAGGTGCTCGCGGGCGCTGCGCAGCAATGGCTGGAGGTGCTGGGCAAGCTGCTTCAGACGCGGGCCTTCCCGCACACGCCGCGCCAGGAGGACTGTCGCCGTTGCGCATTCCTCTCGGTATGCGGGCACGAGGCCATTGGGCGTGGCGAGCGCCGGCTGGCCATTGCAATGCAACCGGCGCTGCGGGGTTTCGCGGGGCTGAAGGGGCAGCACGCGGACGAGGTGCCCGGTGACGGAAGGGAGCTTCCTGCGCCGTGAGCGACGCCTTCCGCCCGGCCTCGCCGGCGCCGCCGCCGTCCGACGAGGTCGCGCGGCGCACGGCAGTGACCGCACGGGGAGAGAGCGTACTGGTCGAGGGGGGGGCCGGCACCGGGAAGACCACGCTGCTCGCGGCGCGCATCGTCTCGCTCATCGCGCCGGAAGAGGAGGCGGACGAGGCGCCGGAGAGCGCGGACGAGGCGCCGGAGATCGGGGAGGTGGCGGTGATCTGCGCAGGTCCCCGGCAGGCGGCGGCGCTCCGGAGGGCGGTGCGCGGGCGGCTCGTGGCGGAGATCGAGGGGCTCGCGCAGGCGCAGGTCAGGGAGGCTGCTCCGGGCAGGGAGGAGGCCCACGCGCGGCGCGCGGCGCGGCTGCGGGCAGCGCTGGCGGGGATGGGGGCGGTCCCGGCCTGGACGCTGCCCGATCTCGCCGGACGGCTGCTGCGGCGAAAGGCCCTGGAGGTGGGGCTCGGGCCGCTGGACGCGCTGGTCGACGACCCGACGGAGCTGGCGCGGGAGGCGTTCGCGGTGCTCCTCGACGCCGCGCAGCTAGGGACCCTGGCGGCGACGCTGGAGGCACGCCCGCTCGTCGCAGGGACGCCCGTCGAGGCGCGGCAGGCGCAGGATCTGCCGCGCTCGCTGGTGATGGAGGCGGAGCAGACGGTGCAGGAGGCGCTCCGGCTGGGGCTCCTGGTGTCCGGGGATGAGGGAGAGCGAGGGAGGCTCCTCGGGCTGGAGGACCTGGTGGTGGGGTTCATCCTCGGGCGGGACTGCCGCCCCCACCTCGACGACCGGCCCACCTTCGACAGGGAGCGTTTTCGGCGGGCGGTGGACGCGCTGGTGACGCTCGCCGCGCCGGTCGGCGTGGCCTCGCCAGGGGCGGCGTGGATCCAGGGGTGCGCGCTCGTCGCCGCGTCGGTGCGCGACAAGGTGGAGCCGCTGGTCATCCTGCGCTCGCTGGAGCCGGCGCTGGGCGCGCTGCGGGACAGGACGCGGCGGCGGTCGTTCGACGGGGATCCGGTGGCCTGGGAGGCGTGGAAGACGCTGTCGGAAGGCCGGGGGAGGCCGAACGGGGTGCCCCTCTTCCGGGAGCTGCTGGGGCCAGCGCAGGAGCAGCTCGCGGCGCGCCTGGCGCGGCTGGAGCCCGTGGCGCTCGCGCTGCACGAGCGGGTGATGCGGCGCCGGCGGGCGCTCGATCCACTCGAGCTGCTGCTGAAGCTGCGCGATCTGCTCGCCACGAACCCGGATGCGCGGGGCGCGCGGGGCGCGCGGGGCGCACAGGGCGCACGAGAAGAACTGCAGGGGCTCTTCCGGCACGTGGTGGTCGACGACCTGCACGAGCTCGGGCAGGTGGAGGCGGAGATCGTGCTGTACCTGGGCGAGGAGGGCGCGAGAGCCCGCAGCGCCCGCGAGGTCGTCCTGGGGGCCGGGCGGGTCACCCTGGCCCTGGATCCCCTGCCCTCCCTGGATCCGGCGCGCGCCGAGGAGACGCCCGGCGCGCTGGTGCGGGCGCGTGCGCTGGAGAGCGGGGCACGCCGCCTGCGGCTGTCGACGAGCCACCGGGCCACGCCGGCGCTCACCGGCTGGCTCTCCGCGCGCCTGCCCGCGCTGCTCCCCGCGCTGAGCAAGGCGTCGCCGGCTCCCGGCGAGGACGCGCTCCCCCCACGGCTCGATCCGGCCCACGCCCCGGCGCAGGGCGTCGCCGGCTTCACGAGCGGGGTGCACGTGCTCCCGTTCGCGCTGGCGTCGCGCGCGGCCCGCGCCCCCGTGGCCGCGTGGAGGGCCGTGGAGGCCCGGGCGCTCGCGGCCTACCTGGCGTGGCTGGGGGAGAGCGGCGAGGTCGAGGTGCGCACGGAGGACGGGCGCCAGCGGCCCGCGGGATACGGCGACGTCGTGGTGCTGGCGCTGGACGGTGCCCACCTCGACACGCTGTACGAGGCGCTCGATGCGCGCGGCGTGCCCCACACGCGCTCCGGCTGGGGCGGCGGGGGCCTCTCGCTCGACGATCCGCTGGTGCAGCGCTTCCTGCTCGGCCTGCGCGCGCTGGCCGATCCGGACGATGGCGCGGCCCGGGCAGCGCTGCTACGCCCGCCCTTCTTCGCGCTGACCGCCGACGATCTCTGGCGCCATCGCGCTGCCACCACGCCCGGCGTCGAGGGCGTCGAGGGTGTAGGGCACGTCGGGCGCGTCGAGCGCGTCGGGCACGTCGAGCGCGCGCAGCCGGTGGGAGGTTCGGCGGGAGGTTTGGCGGGAGCGGGCGTCGATCCTGCGGTGGCGCGGGTCGAAGCGGCGCTCGGTCGGATCGAGGCGCTGCGTGCGCGGAGGCTCACCCGGGCGCCAGGCGCCACGGCGCGGGATCTGCTGGCGCAGACGGCGTTCGGAGAGGTGGCAGGGCGGGGCGTGAACGGGGCCGCGCAGCTCGGCAGGTTGCACGCGCTGTGCTTCGCGCTCGGCGAGCTCGCGGCCCGCAAGGGGCTCGATTACGACGCCGCGACGGCGCAGCTCCGGGGGTGGCTGGAGCGCCCGGGTGAGCGTCACACACGCGAGGAAGGCGGCGAGGGCGTGCCAGGCTGGGAGGGCGGAGACGAGGACGCGGAGCGCGCGGAGGTGCGGGTGGTGATGGCGCATCAGGCGGGCGGGATGGAGGCGCCGGTGGTGGCGCTGTGGGACGGGCACGCGCCCGGGCTCCACGGGGCGAGCCCGCGGCTCCCGACGCGGGCGTGGTGGGTCGACGGGCGCTCGGGGGTGTGGGCCGTCGTGCTGTCCATGGAGGGCGGCTGGCAGCTCACCTGGGGAGAAGAAGCGCTCGCGCGGGCGCGCGACGATCTGCTCCAGGAGCGGCGATACCTCACGTACCGCGCCATCACGCGGGCGCGCGATCTGCTGGTGCTGCCACGGCCCGAGGGGGTGAACGACGGGGGTCTGCTGAACCTGCTGCTGCGGGAAGGGGTGGACCCCGTGGTGGTGGAGTTCGCGGTGTACCGGGAAGGCGCCGGAGCGGCGTGGACGCCGTGGGGACCGGAGCGCGCCAGGGGGAAAGAGCACGCCAGGGGGAAAGAGCACGCCAGGGGGAAAACACAGGCTGCGGGGGAAGACGCTGCGGAGGAAGACGCTGCGGAGGAAGACGCTGCGGAGGAAGACGAGGAGAGAGGAGCGCTCACCGAGGAAGCCGGCGCGCTCAAGACAAGCGCGATGGTCCCGGCAGACGCCGTGGCCAGGAGGTTCCAGGAGGTGGCACGCGCGGCAGTGCGTTCACGTCCTCCCCCGGAAGCCCTGTGGACCATGGGTGGTGAGGCGCTCTCCCCGGTGTTCCCCGAGGATCCGGCGGAGCCACCCGGGCAGGGTGCGCCAGAGACGGCGCGCGCGTGTCGCTTCGAGCCCCCGTTCGGGGCCACGGTGCGGCGCGCGCTCTACCTGGTGGTGAACGGCATGGCGACGCCGGAAAGGGCGGTGCGCATCGTGGCGCGGGAGACGGGGCTGAAGGGCCGGCTCGGCGAGGCGAGCCGTGACGTGACGCGCGCGCGGGTGGCGCTCCGGAACGAAGGGCTGTGGGAGCACCCCGACGTCACGCTCTACACGGACTACCCCGTCGCCGGCATGGAGGGCGGCTCGCTGCGGAGCGGCGTCGTGGATCTCGTCGCGGTGAGCGAGACCCACGTCGACCTCCTGGAGATCCGGACGGAGGTGCCCCCGACGAGCCTCGCCGAGGTGCAGCTCCGATCCGAGGCGCTCCTCTCCTGCGCGCGGTTGCTCGGAGCGACCCCGCTGAGCGCGGGGAAGCGCCTGCGCTTCGCGCTGCTGTTCACGGCAGAGGCGCGGCTTTTCTGGGTGTGAGCGCGACCGTGCGACCGCCGCGACCGCCGCGACCGCCTGGGGAAGCGGCGCGCTCGGCACGGGCGGGTTGACCGGCGCGGGCGGGGGGCATATTTTTCTCGGGATGCTCGCGTTCGCGCACGCACGTCGATTTATCGGCCCCCCGGCCCGGTCCGGGCGAGGGGTCGACGTACCGTACGTACGCGCCCCTCTCGGGAGCTGAAGCGACACGTCGCCACGCCCCACCCGGATCCGGCCAGGGGGGGACTGCTCAGGCGCGCTGGTGCGGCACGGCTCCGCGTCCGGGTAGCGACCCGGTGCGCGTGGCGGGCCAGGCCAGCGCACGGGAGTCGACGTTCATCCGGAGTGCAGCCATGTCCCCGTACATTCTGAGTGCCGACGCTGTCCGCAGCGCCCTGTCCGTCCGCGATCTCGCTGATCCCTCGTCCGGTCCCCACGCCATGCAACACCTCGTCGACGGGGTGCTCTCTGCCCTGCAGGAAGCATGGCAGATCCCCGTCCGTGTCCACCGGGCGAGCCCCATCGTGTCGCTCGCCGACAACTACGACCGTCTTCATTATCCGCCCGACGGCGCCGCCCGCGATGCGCGCTACACGCGTTACGTGTGCGACACGGCGGTGCTGCGCACCCAGATGTCGGCGATGATCCCCGGCCTGCTGCGCGCGCTCGCGGCCGAGCCCGTGGACGACATCCTGCTGGCGTGCCCAGGGCTGGTGTACCGCCGCGATTGCATCGATCGGATGCACACCGGAGAGCCGCACCAGCTCGATCTGTGGCGCATCCGGCGGGGGCCACCCCTCGTCGAGGCAGACCTGCGGGAGATGATCGATCGGGTGGTGCAAGGAGCCCTCGCGGAAGGCCCGCAAAGCGCGCGCCGCACGTACCGCGCGCTGGCCACGAGCCATCCGTACACCGAAGGGGGGCTGCAGATCGACGTGAGCGCCCACGGCCCGGAGGAGGGGCGGCAGGGCAAGGCGCCCTCGCGCGGGTCGTCGCGCGGGTCGTCGGACGATGCGCCGGAGGCGTGGGTGGAGATCGGGGAGTGTGGCCTCGCGCTCCCGGCGCTGCTCGCCGAGAGCGGGCTGGATCCCGCGGCGTGGTCTGGCCTCGCCATGGGGCTCGGCCTGGACCGCCTGGTGATGCTGCGGAAGGGCCTCGACGACATCCGTACGCTCCGCGCGACCGACCCGCGGATCGCCGCGCAGATGCTGGATCTCTCGCCCTACCACGCGGTGTCGGCCATGCCGCCCGTGCACCGGGATCTGTCGCTCGTGGTCGAGGGTGACGACACCCTGGAGGAGCTGGGAGACCGGGTGCGCGGGGCGCTGGGGACGCGCGCGGAGGTGGTGGAGGCGGTGTCGCTGCTCTCGGAGACGCCCTGCCACGCCTTGCCGGAGGCGGCGCGGGCACGGCTCGGGATCCGGCAAGGGCAGCGCAACGTGCTGCTGCGGGTGACGCTGCGCGCCCTCGATCGCACGCTGACGCATCCCGAGTGCAACGCGCTGCGCGACACGATCTACGCCGCGCTGCACCGGGGGACGGTGTGGCACTGGGCGAGCCACGCCGCTCCGGGTGCAGCAGCGCCCGCGGGCTGACACGCTGCGCGCATCACGGCAGCTCGGGCAGGCAGCTCGGGCAGGCAGCTCGGGCAGGTAGCTCGGGCAGGTAGCTCGGGCGAGGAGTGCCAGAGGGGAACGCCGGGTGGGGGGGATCCGGCGCGCACCAGATCTACCCAGCGCGCCCCCGATCGGAGTACGACTCGTCCATGCGATTCCTTCGACGCGCCACCCTGGTCGTCTCCCTGACGTCTGCGCTTGGCCTCCCGGCCTGCAGCGCGCCCTTGCCCGAGCCCCAGATCGCTTCCTCCGCCGGCCAGAGCGGCTACGCCGCCCGCTACCCCGAGGAGCTCAACGGGAGCACCGCGCGGATCAACCAGCAGGACGAGACCGCCGCGCGCGTCGCCGGCGAGGTGCCCAGCTACCCCGAGCAGCTCAAGGACCCCGACTGGGGCGTGGCGCTGAGCGTGGTGGAGGAGGCCGACCAGGCGGGGCGCAGCTACGACTACGTGGAGCGGGCGCGCCGCGCCGAGGGGGCCGCGGCGTTCTTCAAGGACAACAAGGACGAGATCAGCCGCAAGGTGGCCGGCTCGGCGCAGTACGTCGCCAAGCAGAAGGGGTGCGAGGTGGACGTGTCCGGGGCCGCGGCACACGCGCTCGACGAGGCCGTGGAGAAGCAGCTCCAGCAGAGCCTCCGCGACCGGAACGAGGCGCACTACGTCATCGAGCGGAACCGGACGGGCCTCGGCAAGGAGAACGCGGCAGCGCTCGAGAAGCAGGCCGACGACATCGCGGCGGCGAGCTACGCGGTCCACATCGCCATGGTGGAGGAGAAGCTCCGGCTGCGGCGCATCCTGGAGGAGATCGAGGCGGTGCAGGCCGAGCTCGACACGGCCATCGAGGCGGAGCGGTCCTTCGAGGCAGGCGCGGGGCGCACCCCCGAGGAGAAGAAGGCGGCCGCGAAGCGCGCCGAGGAGTTCTCCGCCAGCAAGGCGATGCTCGCTTCCACCGCGGAGCAGGCGAAGAATGCGTCGGAGCGTCTGGAAGAGCGCATCACTGCGGCGCAGAAGCGCCACGACGAGGCCCTCGCCAAGCTCAAGGAGGACATCCGGAAGCGCGGCAACCTGCCAGCGCCGGCGCCGAAGGAGTGATCGCGGCCGCGCGAAGGGGGGCAACCGCGCGAGCGTCACAGGCGCGTTGCGAGCGTCACGGGCGAGGAAACGCTTCACGAAAGAGGGTTCATGTCACGTCGTAGGTTCTTCGTCGGGGCCGCGCTGAGCGCGGTGGTGGCGCTGCTCGCGGGGTGTAGCTCCAGGAAATCGGACCGGCCCGACTGCAGCAAACCAGAGGTGTTCTGCGTGGGGCTCGTGACCGACGTGGGCAAGGTCGACGACAAGTCGTTCAACCAGTCGGCCTGGGAGGGCGCGCTGCGGGCGCAGAAGGAGCTCGGGGCCGTCATCCAGTACATCGAGACCACGGACGCGAAGGACTACGCGAAGAACATCGGGACGTTCGCCGAGGAGCACCACGACGCGGTGGTGACGGTGGGGTACGCGCTCGCCGAGGCGACCCAGGCGGCTGCGGTGCGCTACCCCGACGTGAAGTTCATCGGGGTCGACCAGCTCCAGCCCGCGGGCGCCGAGAAGGCCAACCTGGCGAGCCTGGTCTTCGCCGAGGACAAGGCGGGCTTCCTGGTGGGAGCCCTCGCGGCGATGGTGACGAAGTCCGGCAAGATCGGGGCGGTGATGGCGACCGACGCAGTCCCGCCGGTGTGGCGTTACGGCGAGGGTTTCCGGGCAGGCGCGCGGCACGTGAAGCCGGAGATCGAGATCAGCCTCGTCTACCACAGCGACGTGGGCATCGACCGGACCTTCACCGACCCGGAGTGGGGGAAGACCACGGCGCTCTCGATGATCGACAAGGGCGTGGACATCGTCTTCGGCGCCGGCGGCAAGACCGGCAACGGCGCGCTGCTCGGCGCGGCCGAGAAGGGCGCGCTCGCCATCGGCGTGGACACCGATCAGTACGCCACCGTACCCGAGGCACAGAAGGTGCTGCTCACCAGCGCCATGAAGCGCGTGGACGAGGGCACCTTCGACCTCCTGAAGCTCGCCCGGGAGGGGAAGATGCAAGGCGGCAATCTCCAGGGGAAGGCCAGCTATGCCCCCTTCCACGATCAGGAGAGCAAGGTCCCGGCCGAGGTGAAGAGCCGGCTGGAGGCGCTGGAGAAAGGGCTGATGGACGGCAGCATCAAGACGTCCGTGCCCCCCACCAAGACCTGAACGGGAGCCGCTCCGGGACGGCGCGAGAACGACGCGCCCGAACGAGGCGAGAACGACGCGCCGGAACGACGCGCGAACGACGCGCGAACGACGTGCGAACGACGTGCGAACGACGTGCGAACGACGTCAGAAGGGTGTCACCCTCTCTTTACAGCCTCACGGATCCAGGGCAAAGGACCGATCATGGCCGCAGCAGCCAGGACGGTGACGGCGTTTGGAGCGGAGGTCGCGAAGGCGCTCGCGGCGCTCGGCGGCGACGCCTCGGACCTCGTGATCGATGGCCTCGCCGATCCCGTGGGCGCGGCGAAGGCGCTCTCGGAGCGCGGGACGAAGCCGGTCCTGCTGCGTGCCGCGCCAGAGATGGGCGCAGGCATGGAAGGCTACGGTCCCACGCCCGTGGAGCCGGTGTGGCTCCGGGTGGAGGGCTCGACGCTCCGGTTGGTCCCGCTGCGCCTCCACGGCAGCAGCAAGGCGGAGACGCCCGAGGTGGCGCGCGTCACCATCGAGGCGCGGAGCCTGCCCTGCTGTGACGCGGCAGGGTGTGACCGCAAGCGGTCTCACGTGTCCGCGTGGCTCGTCCTCGCCGGAGGGGCTGCCCGGGGTGCGAAGGAAGAGGGGAGCGCCGATGGCCGCCATCCCTCGCGCAAGCGGCTGCTGGTGGCCGAGACGCGCGGCCTGGATGCGGCGCGCGCAGAGGCGCAGGTGGAGGCGTTCGGCGCCAGGCTGGCCCGGGCGCTCGGCGCGCCGCTGGAGACGACCCACGGGACCGAGCCAGCCGACGCGATCGCCCACCGTCCCTTGCCGGAGCCCGACGGGGAGCGCGAGGGGAGCGAGGAGCAACGGCCGCTCGACGCCGCGTCCGTAGCGCGCTTCCTGCTGCGCACCGAGGGGACGACGCTGGTGCTGCGCGATCACGAGGACGACGGGCCCCGGACCTCGGCGACGCGCAACGTGATCATTGGCCTCGTTCTCCTCGTCCTGTCAGCCCCGCTCTGGGTCCAGGTGGCGCGCAGCATCTCCGCCCACGAGACCGGGATCGCCATCGGCGTGGGCGCCGCGGCGATGCTCGTCTCTCTGACCGCCTACGCCTTCCTCGGGGTGGCGCGCTTCTCGGCGAAGTACGTGGCACGCTCGAGCCCCCTCCTGTGGCTCGCCCGCGATCGGGTGGTGGCCGCCCCCTGGGTGAGCCGGGTGGGCGCCATCGATCTCAAACCCGAGGGGCGCTTCGGCGCCGGGATCCCTCTCGGAGAGCTGAACGGCGTGCACGTGCGCAGCACGGGGAGCGCCTGGGCCGTGGAGCTGGACACCGACCACGGTCCCATCGACGTGCTGGCCGCCTCCTCCGAGGAGGTGGCGCGTCACCTGGCGGTGCTCATCGCCCGCGCCGCGGCCTCCGTCAGACACCCCGGTGGCCCCTCCGCCCGCCAGCGGATCCGCGCCCGCGCCCGCCAGAAGGCAGAGGCGCCTGGTGGCGGTGACGGCCCGCCCCGCGGTGTCCCTGTCCGCTAGGCGCTGTACCGACCCCCCCGTTCAAGGAGCCCTCTCATGATCCGCCAGATACTCACGGCCACGATCCCGCTCGCGCTCACCCTGACCACCCTCGCGAGCACCAGCGACGCATCGAACTACCCGCCCAGCTACGACTACTGTGGCCGGGTGGACACGGCGCTCACGGGTCCCTTCGAGATCATCCGTGATCACGTCGACTACGGCGATCACATGAAGCTCACCGTCACCTACGACGGCTACCTGCGTGACACGTTCGCCGACGAGGACATCAACATCTACATCCGCCTGAACGGCCACGACGCCTTCATCGGCGCGAACGCCGGCGTGAACGACGACGCCTACATCTTCCTCGACTCGGGCCCGCGTGCATGTTTCTGGTGCAGCCCCGGCGGCTACAACCAGAACGCGGCCTGCGATGAGGTCGAGTATCCCCTCTACTCCAGCGGCATGTGGCTCTGCAGCGGCCCCTCCCCCACCGAGGAGCACCTCTTCTACTGGGCCTTCAACGAGCAGGGGAGGCTCAACGCCTGGGACATCGAGGTCGCCGCCGAGGCCAACGGCAACTGGGACAGCAACTACGGCAGCAACTACCACGCGCGTCTCGAAGCCGTGAGCTGCACCGGTTACTGACGTCGCACGCGCACCCCGCACGCCGCACGCCGCACCCCGCACGTCGCACGCGCTCAGCGCGCCGTCCCCTCCGCTCTCGTCACGCCGCGCGCAGCGCAGCGGCAGCGTTCAGCAAGAGGTTCCCGGCGCGCGTCACCTCTTCCTCGGTCGTCCCCCGCCCCAGGCTCAAGCGGATCGCCCCGAGCGCGTCCTCGGCGTCGATCCCCATCGCCAGCAGCACCGCAGAGGCTTCCTCCCTCCCCGCGTGGCACGCGCTGCCCGTGGTGAAGGCCAGCTCGTCTGCGAGGCGCGCCGCGAGCGCGCCGCCCCGCACGCCAGGAAACCGCCCGTTCAAGGTGTTCGGGAGCCGGGCTGCGCCGCCGCCGTGCACCACGAAGCCTGCCTCCCCGAGGCGCTGTTCGAGGCTGTCGCGCAGCCCTCGCAGCCGTGGCACCTCCTCGTCGAGGCACTCGAGCGCCATGCCGCACGCCTCGCCGAGCCCCACCACGCCGGAGACGTTCTCGGTCCCGGCCCGGACCCCGCGCTCGTGCCCTCCCCCGACCAGGAGCGGCTGCAGCGCCACGCCCCGGCGCACGTAGAGCGCGCCGACACCTTTCGGGGCGTAGAGCTTGTGCCCCGCCACGGAGAGCAGATCCACGCCGAGCGCCTTGACGTCGACGGGGATCTTGCCGACCGCCTGCGCCGCGTCCGCGTGCACCAGCACGCCGCTGCCGCGTACGCGCTCGACGATCTCCGCCACCGGCTGCAGCACACCCGTCTCGTTCTGCGCGATGATCACGCTGACCACCGCGGGCCGCGCCTGCACCGAGGAGAGCGCCTTGGCCACCTGCTCGGCGCCCACGCTCCCGTCGACACCCGGCGCCACGCGGACGACCTGCACGCCCGCCGCTTCGAGGAGGCGCGCGGTCTCCTGGGTGGCCGGGTGCTCGATGGTGGTGGTGACGAGCGCGCCGACGGGGACGGAGCCCAGCACGCCGCGGAGCGCGAGGTTGCTCGCCTCGGTGCCTCCGCTGGTGAAGAAGATCTCGTCCGAAGCAGCGCCGAGCAGCGCCGCGACCTGGGCGCGCGCGCGCTCCACCATGTCGCGCGCCCGCCGCCCGTAAGGGTGGCCTGCGCTGGGGTTGCCGAAGCCTTCCTCCAGCGCCCGCAGCACGGCGGCGCGGACGCGCGGTGGCACCGGCGTGGAGGCATTGTAGTCGAGGTAGATGGGGTGGCCGGTGCGGTTCACAAGGTTGGCTCGCGTGACATGCGGGGCGCTCAGATTCTGCCCCCTCCGCGTCCGGCGCGTAAGGGACGAGAGCGCAGCTCACCGCGAATCACGGCGAGCGACGCACACGAACCAGCGCTCGGGGCGGACGGCACCGGGAGGAAGGCAAGCGCGTGTCGGGAGGGAGGCGCGTCGCTCATAAGGAGAGAGGCAGGTCGGGAGGAGAGCAAGGCAGGTCGGGAGGAGAGCAAGGCAGTCCGGCCTTCAGGGTCGGCCGGGGGGGGTGGAAGGTGGACGGCCCGATTGCTGCTTTCTCGGTCCCGCTCCTGTTCAACCCGAGGAATTCATGCCTGCTCACCCCTCACGGCGACTGTTTCTGCAGACCCTGGGCGCTGGCGTGGCACTTGCCGCGTGCTCTCCGGGTGCACCCAAGGGACCTCTGCCGGGAGCTCCCGAGCAGGGCGACATCAAGCTCCCCGCCGGGGGGGTGATGCCCACCCGCACCCTGGGGCGCACCGGGCAAAAAGTGAGCCTCGTCGGTCTGGGAGGCTTCCACATCGCCGTCCCCAAGGAGGAGCAGGAGAGCATCCGCATCGTGCGCCATGCCATCGACCACGGGGTCACCTTCATGGACAACTGCTGGGACTACAACGAAGGCCAGAGCGAGATCCGGATGGGGAAGGCGCTCGCCGACGGCTACCGGCAGAAGGTCTTTCTCATGACCAAGATCGATGGCCGCACCAGCGACGCCACCACGAAGCAGCTCGAGCAGTCGCTGCAACGGCTCCGCACGGACGTCATCGACCTCGTCCAGATCCACGAGATCATCCGGATGGAGGATCCAGCCCGGTGCTTCGGGCCCGGGGGGACCATGGAAGCGCTGCTCGCCGCGAAGAAGGCCGGCAAGATCCGTTACATCGGCTTCACCGGACACAAGGATCCAGCGATTCACCTGGCCATGCTCAAGCTGGGTTTCGACAATGGGTTCACCTTCGATACGGTGCAGATGCCGCTCAATGTCATGGATCCCCATTACAAGAGCTTCGAGCGGCAGGTGCTGCCGGTGCTGACCGAGCACCAGATCGGGGTGCTCGGCATGAAGCCGCTCGGCTCTGGCGCGATCCTGAAGAGCAAGACGGCCACGGCCACCGAATGCCTGCATTACGCGATGAACCTCCCCACCTCGGTGGTCATCACCGGGTGCGACAGCGTGGGGGTGCTCGACCAGGCCCTCGCGGCGGCCTACCAGTTCAAGCCCCTGGCGAAGGCGTCCGTCGACACCCTCCTCGCGCGCACCGCGCCCGCCGGAAAAGAGGGTGATTACGAGAAATTCAAGACCTCAGAACAGTTCGACGGGACCACCAAGAACCCCCACTGGCTCGACACCGCGTCCCTCTGAGTCTCCGCGAGGGGACTCGCGTCCCCTCG